>NZ_BORW01000030.1 GCF_018333375.1 Paenibacillus cookii | reverse complement strand
AATTGAGCCTGAACATCTCAATTTTATCGGGATGGTCTTGTTGGTCAAACCCTCGTTCCCTCCACCCGCATAGCGGGTGGTTTTTTGTTTCGCACGCTTCGCGAGCTCAACTGGCTAAAGCCTAAATAAAAAAAGCCCGTTCCATCAGGAAACGGACTTCTTCTTTAAACCGCAAGCTTACGATATATAATATTAGAATTAGTTTGCGATAAATTCTTGTACCCAGTACCCGTTGTAGTAAGCCACGCCGATCGTCGTGTAGTTGCCGTTCAGAATGTTGGCGCGGTGTCCTTCGCTGTTCATCCAGGCTTTCATGACATCTGCAGGGGTTTTTTGGCCCTTAGCGATGTTTTCGCCCGCATAGCTGAAAGAAATGCCATATTTTTTCATCATGTCGAACGGAGAGCCGTACGTCGGGGAATTGTGGTCGAAGTAGTTGTTGTTGCTCATGTCCTTCGCTTTATCCATCGCCATATTGGACAATTTCGCATTTTCCGTCAGCGGCTTCAAGCCCGCTTTGGCGCGTTCCTGGTTGACCAGCTTGACGACCTCGGCAGCATAAGCCGATGGGTTCGAAGACGTTCCGGTCGACGGTTTGGACGTTTTCGGCTTCGACGGTGCAGGCTTGGAAGGCTGCGGCTTGGACGTTTCCGGCTTCGAAGGCGCCGGTTTCGAAGGTGTTGGCGTTGTCGGCTGCGGGTTCGTTGCCTGGCCTGCGCCCGGGAACTGGATTTGATATTTGAATGCGTAACCGCCGTTATTTTGCAGCCATTTCTCCACATAGCTTTGCAGATCCTGCAGGTTTTGGAAGCCGCTTGGCGCCGGTACGGAATTTTGCTGGGCAGACGCTGCCGATGCCGGACCTGCTCCAATCAGACCCACCGCCAAAACGGCGGCACATGCCGTGCTGACCAATGTTTTCATCACTTTATTGTTCTTCATGGATATATCTCCTTCTCATGGTGTTGTTGCTCGAACCGATCCATTCCGGTTACAAAGTTGTCATTTCTTACTCCCACATTGTAACATGTTTGTATTCCTTGTGTAGGCCACAAATATTGGAAGTGAATTTCCAGAAATCCGATTTCAGGCTTGATACGAAAAGCGGGGGCTTTGCTGGAATTCGCGGTCAAACGACAAAAAAGCCCGTCCCGAAACGGGACGAGCGTATCATCATGTATAGTGAATTAGTTCAGTTTTCTCACGAATTGATATCCGATTTTTTCGAAACCGATATGTTCATAAAATGCATGCGCCGGTGCTCTTTCCACCCGATTGCCGCTCACCAGGAAAAGCGTTTGGCTTCCTTGCTTTTTGCCCCACTCTTCCGCGCTGCGGATCAGCCTTTTGCCGATGCCTTGACCGCGGTGTTCCTTGGCCACGATCAGAGCCGACACCTGCGTCGCCGTCTCGTTTCTCGCAAAGGACTTCACCTGATTCAGCGCAACCATGCCGATGACCTTGCCGTCAAGCTCGGCGACCATCGTGCAAAGCTTCGGATTGTTCTCGGAAGCTTCGATCCGCTCGCGCATCACGTTAATGGTCGTCGGATAATTCAGTTCCCGCATCAAAGCCACGACGGCTTCGAGGTCGCTGTCGCAATTCGAGAAACGTATTTGCAGGGCGGGTGCCAGAATGTTACTGTTCATGATCATATTCCTCCACTTTTAAAAGACTGGCGGCATGTTTCGCCGTATTCCGTGCTTTCTGAAGATCCCCATCAGCGCTTAAGGCGACAGCCATTCTTCGGCCGGCTCTCGTCTCAGGCTTGCCGAACACCCGGACTTGGGTCCGCGGCAGGCTGAGCGCTTCCTCTATGCCTCCAACAGTAAAATTCGTACTTGCGTCGTCCGCTTTCAAAGTTGCCGAAGCACCCGGCGTCAGCAATTCGACCGACGGGATCGGAAGTCCGAGAATCGCTCTGACGTGCAGGGCAAATTCCGATAAATCCTGGGTGATCATCGTCACCATCCCGGTATCATGCGGACGTGGCGAAACTTCGCTGAATATGATTCCATCTTTCGTAACAAACAGCTCGACTCCGAAAACGCCATAACCGCCCAACTCGTCGGTGATGGCTTTCGCGATGAGCTCCGCTTCCTTCCATTGATCCGGGCTGAGCTCATGAGGCTGCCAGGATTCAACATAGTCGCCGTCTTTCTGAATGTGGCCGATCGGTTTGCAAAAGGTGGTGCCGCTTACAGAGCGTACGGTCAGCAGCGTGATTTCGCTTTCGAACGAAACAAACGATTCGACGATGACGCGGCTGTTTTTGGCGCGTCCGCCTTCCATGGCGGCGTTCCAGCAAGCTTCAACATCATCCTCCGTACGGCACACGCTTTGGCCTTTGCCGGATGAGCTCATGATCGGCTTGACCACGCATGGCGTTCCCAAAACAGCCACTGCTTTCTTGAGCTCCTCCAAACTATCGGCAAAACGGTAATCCGCAACCTTCAGGCCAAGCTTCTCGGCGGCCAGACGGCGGATGCCTTCGCGGTCCATCGTCAGGCGCGCGGCCCGTGCCGTCGGAACGACGCGGTACCCTTCTTCCTCCAGCTCAAGCAGCGCCTCGGTTGCGATTGCTTCTATTTCAGGTACAATCAGATCCGGTTTTTCCTGATGAATTATCTGTTTCAGGGAATCGGCATCGAGCATATCAATCACATGGGACCTATGCGCGACCTGCATGGCGGGCGCATGTTCGTATCGGTCCACGGCAATGGTTTCTACGCCCAGTCTCTGGGCTTCCAGTACTACTTCTTTCCCCAATTCGCCGCTGCCCAGCAGCAGCATTTTCTTGGCCTGTGCAGAAAAAGGAGCACCCCACACCACTTCCCTATTCCCCCCTACTAGTGTATACCACATCTGTATACCTCAATCACTATTTTCGGGGTTTAGGAGAAAGATTGCAAGAGTGCTCCGACATTTTCCTCTAATGTTCACAAACTTTCCTCATTTTTAGGCCTTAAGGCTGTCGAATCGGTGAGGAAGTTCATTGATTTTACAGAAGTTTGTTGTGAAATGTTCCAAATCGTTTCCGGATCAAACGAATTTAAACTGGGCTTCGATCAGGCCGTGGTACGTTCCGCGCTGACGCATCAGCTCGGCATGGTTGCCCTCTTCCTTGATCTCCCCGTGATCCAGCACGACGATTTTGTCGGCGTGGCGGATCGTCGACAGACGGTGCGCCACGATAAACGAAGTCCGGCCTTCCAGCAGCACCTTCAGCGCCTCCTGAATTTTCAGCTCCGTTTCCGTATCGATGCTCGCCGTCGCTTCGTCCAAAATGAGAATCCGCGGATCGGCCAAAAGGGCGCGCGCGAAGGACAGCAGCTGGCGCTGCCCCATCGACAGCATGTTGCCGCGTTCCTCGACCTCCGTATCATAGCCCCCCGGCAATTTTTCGATGAATTCGTGGGCGTTGACGGCTTTCGCCACCGCTTCGATTTCTTCGTCGGTCGCATCCAATCGTCCAAACCGGATATTGTCGCGAATCGTGCCGGAGAAAATAAACGTATCCTGAAGGACGATGCCGATCTGGCTGCGCAGCGTTTCCAGCTTCACGTCGCGGATATCCATGCCGTCGATCGTGATTTTCCCGCCGGAAATGTCGTAGAACCGGCTGAGCAGGTTGATGATCGTGCTTTTGCCTGAACCGGTATGCCCGACGAGCGCGATCGTTTGGCCGGCTTTGACGTCCAGGTTGATCCCTTTCAGCGCCTGACGGCCTTTGACGTATTCGAACACGACGTTGTCCAGCCGGATGTAGCCTTTGATTTTCGGCATCGGCACGGCGTCCGGCTTATCGTCGATGCTCGGCTTCTCGTCGATGAACTCGAAGATCCGCTCGGAAGAAGCCATCGCCACCAGCAGCTGATTGTACATTTGGCCGAGACGGTTGATCGGCTCCCAGAAGCTGCCGACGTAACTCGAAAAGGCGACCAGGAGGCCGACGGTCAACTGGTCATGCTGGATCAAATAAGCGCCGAACCAGAACAGGATCAGCGTACCGATCCCGCCCGTAATTTCGATCAGCGGCCCGAAACCTTGGTTGAGGGCGGAAGCCCGGTCCCAGGATTTTTTGCTGTCCATGTTCATTTTGTCAAAGAACTTGATGTTTTCCTGCTCCTGCGTAAACGCTTGGGTCACGCGGATCCCTTGGATCGATTCGTTCAAGTGGGAGTTGATCCGCGAGTTTTTCATCCGCACGTCCTGCCAAGCCCGGCGTATTTTGATCCGCAGTTTGGTCGATATGAAAAACATGATCGGCACGGTCAAAATGACCGCCAGCCCCAGCTTCCAGTTGATCAGAAGCAAAATGACGACGATGCCCATCAGCTGCACGCAGTCGATCATCAGGTTCACGACGCCGTTCGTAAACAGCTCCTGCAGCGAGTTGACGTCATTCGTGACGCGCACGAGCACCGATCCCGCCGGACGTTTATCGAAAAAGTTGAACGACAGCTTCTGGATATGCTTGAACAAATCGCTCCGCAGATCATATATGACGCGTTGTCCGATAATATTCGTAAATTTGATGCGGAACGTGCTCGCCAGCCACTGAATAATATAAAGCACAAGGACGCATGCCGTAATCGTATAAAGCCAGGTCAAGCTCGGGGAGCTGCCGTCCGTGGGCGCGATCGCCTTGTCGATCGCCATACTCGTCAGATACGGAACCGTCAGTTTCGTCACCGTGCCGAGGACCATCATCAGAATGACCAGCGGCAGCAGCTGTTTGGCATAAGGTTTCATGTAGGAAAACAATCTCGTCAACTGCGACCAGTTAAACGGTTTTTCGATGACTTCGTCGTCCTGGTACACGAAGCGTTCCCCGGTTTTGCCGGAGGCGCTGCCCTTCGGTTTGCCCGCTTCTTGATGCGAACGCTTCTCTGCGTTAAAAGCCGTACTCATGAGCTCACCTGCTCTCCTGCATCCCCATTCATCCGGGCAATGTGGTCTGCATATTGTATATGGTATACGTCCTGGTATGGGCCAGGAACCGCAATCAATTCATCGTGTTTGCCCCGCTGGACGACTTTGCCCTCATCCAAAACGAGGATCTCGTCGGCATGCCGGAGCGAGGAAATCCGGTGGGCGATAATAAACGTGGTCCGCCCCTTCATGACCTCCTGGAATCCCGCCTGAATCTCGTGTTCGGTTTCCATGTCGACGGCGCTTGTCGCATCGTCCAAGATCAGGATCTTCGGATTTTTGAGCAGGGCGCGCGCGATCGCGATCCGCTGCTTCTGCCCGCCGGACAAGCCCATGCCCCGTTCCCCGACGATCGTGTCGTAGCCTTCGGCCATTTCCATGATAAAGTCATGGGCTTTGGCCAGCTTCGCCGCCCGGATGATCTCGTCCATCGATACGTCCTTCATGCCGTATGCGATGTTGTTGCGGATGCTGGAGGAAAACAGGAACGTTTCCTGGAACACGGACGCCACTTGGCTGCGCAGGCTGTGCACCTGAATATCGTTAATGTTGACGCCGTCCAGCTTGATGCGGCCGCTGTCCACGTTGTAGGCATGCATCAGCAGCTGAATGATGGTCGATTTGCCGGAGCCGGTTCCGCCAAGCAGGCCGATGACCGTTCCCGGAGGCGCATCGAGATTGATGTCCTTGATCGCCGGAAGCTTGTTCCCGTAAGCGAAGGTTACGTTTTCAAAAGTGACGTGCCCCTTGACGTCCTCCGCGCGCAGCGCGATGGCCCCTTCCTTATCCTTCACGTCGATCGGCTGGTTCAACAGCTCCATGACGCGTTCCCCGGAAGCTTCCGACTGCGTGTAGTTGTTGATCAAATAACCGATGTTCCACATCGGGCCGATAATGTACCAGATCAAGCTGAAAAACGCAACCAGGCTCCCGAGCGTCAGCGATTCGCGGATGACCATCGAGCCGCCGACCCCGAGGAGGATGACGACGCAGATGCAGGCCAAAAGCTCCATTAACGGAAAATAGCTGCTCCACAAACCGGATGCAAAGATCTGGTTGTTTTTGTACCGCTCGTTGCGGATGGAGAACTTATCCACCTCATGAGGCTCGCGCGCAAAAGATTTCACGGTTCTGACGCCCGTGATGTTCTCCTGCACCGACGTGGTCAGCGCGCTGAGCGCAAGACGCATTTCCTGGAAAGCCGGATGAATTTTGTTTTCGAACTTCAGCGCCACGATCACCAAAAACGGAATGCTGATCATCGTGATGAGCGTCAGCTGCCAGCTGATGGACAGCATGACGACGGCGCCGAAAACCACCATCAGAATCGTATTCAAAATTTGCGGAATGCCGAAGGCGATAAACTGGCGAATCGCTTCGAGATCCCCGGTCAGACGGGACATCAGGTCCCCCGTTCTGGCCTTGTCGTAATAACGGAAAGACAAAACCTGGAGTTTCTCGTAACATCCGTTCCGCAAACGGTAAGCCAAATAGTTCCCCATTCTTCCGCCGAAGAAACCGCTTAAAAATTGCATTAGCGCTTTCAAAGACACGACCGCGATAACGGTCAGCGCAAGCGCGGGGACTTTCTCAAAGTGCTGCTTCTGAATGGCATCGTCAATCAGCGTGCGCAGCAGGTTCGGGGTTACAAGCCCGAGTGCAGTAGCTATGGCGAGGCAGAGTATAGATAAATATAAAAAACTTCTCTTCTCCCAAAAAAAGCTCTGCATTTGCCTGAGAACATTCATGGTTCTCCTCCTTCATATCATCTCAAAACTTGATCGCTTCACGTTCCGGATTGCATCCATCCGGCGAAAGGCCTTCCTCGGTACCCGTTCCCCCGCGGGAAGCCGTTTTGATCCTATCGGAATGCGTGCCTATTCGCCTATCCCGATATCCTTCAAAGCGGATCCTGCCGACCGAACGGCGATTTCAGGCCGTTTCCCCTCGTTTTTGCATTTTTTCCCGGAAGTGACGTCGAATATTTTGAAGTTTATCACCCTCTTCCAAAGGCGGCAAAGAGGATAACCGGGCATATTCTCGCGGCATTGGCAATCAATGGTCATTACCTCGGCTTAATCCTGAATTACTTATCAAATCATTGAAAATCCTCGCGTTCTCTGCCGAACCCAACAAGAAGATCATTCCAGCTGGCAAAAGCTTTCCAAAAAGCGAAATACCGCGGTTAACCATTGGGCCATCCGTCCCCGAAACGGTCTCTTTCCTTTCGAAAAATGCGTTTCAACCGTGTAAGGTTCGTCTCTCCGCTCCCCCGTTAAAAAACACGAAAAAGGAAGCGCCTATCGATGACGCTTCCTTTTTTCTCCCACCGGATTTGCCGGTCATATATGGATGTTTTGTTCCATTTCCTCCAGCTGGGCCGCCAAACGATCCCAAACTTCAGGCTGTTCCCCGGAAGCCAAGGATGCGTTAGCCGCTTCCAGCGCTTCCTTGAGCTGTTCCCGCAGTCCTTCCGCTTGCCTGGACTGGGCAGCGGCCGCCAATTTGCCGTAGAAATCCACAAGGAGCTCCTGTTTTTTGGCGGCTTCCGTGCTTAAAGCTTCTTTGATCACGGGTTCGATGGCGTTTTTCAGCTTTTCCCGGCCGCCCCCTTCGAAGAAATGTTTGGGCGATTTGAAGAGCGGCCAATAGGCGTTCCAATCCACGAAATGAACCGCCCCTGCTTCCTCCCACTGCGGAGAAGCCCATTCCGATTCCTCCGGCGGCGTCAGCATCATTGCGGCGTCGTATTCCCGAATGTCGTTTACCGCTTCTTCGGCAGCGGTCCGCAGCACCGCCTTGCCCTTGTTCTCCAGGCGCAGCGTCGTCGCCCACAGCTCCTGCTCCAGCTCGCGGACGATGGTCCGTTCGAGCTCGCGCCCGCAGCCTTCGAAAATCCGTTTCAACTGGCCGGCATCTTCCCGGAGGACCGACGGATGGAAAGCTTCGGCGAAAAACTCGCCGAGACCGAAACCGATCCGCTGCCTAACATGGAACAGCAGTTCCAGCGTCTCCTGCTCCATATCGCCGGAAAGATCCTGGCCGGCAAAAGATTCGATCCGCTTCAGGGCAAGCCGGCCGACCTCCTGCAGCTGCAGGCGGCGCCGTTCGCGGGCCCCTTTGTCCTGGCGGGCCAACCCGGCCCACTCGGCGACCCGCCGGCGCACGGCCGAAATCTCCTGCAGGCTGCCGGCCAAAGACAGCTTCGGCAGCTCTTCGCCGGCAAATGCGCCAAGCGCGTTTTCGAAAGCTTCAAAGGCCGATTCCGCATACAGCCTTTGGTCCCCCGCCAGTTTGCCTTCCAGCGCCTTCATGCTGGATACCGGGTAAATATGCGGAAGCCGGATGCCCCGCGCTTTCAGATTGCCCTCGACATGTTTGACGACCTGCTCCAGCTCCTCTTCCGAGGACGCAAGGTCCGAGGCATTGACGATAAAAAACATTTTATCGAGCGCAAAGCTGTCCTTCACCCTGCCGAGCTGGGCCAGAAACTGGCGGTCGCCTTTGGAGAAGGCATGGTTGTAATACGTCACGAATACGATGGCGTCCGCATGTTTCATGTATTGGAACGTGACGCCCGTATGCCGGGCATGAAGCGAATCGGCGCCCGGCGTATCCACGAGCACGATTCCCTGCTCCGTCAGCGGGCAGCTGTAATATAAATCGATCCGCTCGACGAAACAGGAGCGCGTCTCGTCGGCGACAAAGGTTTTGTAGCGATCCAAATCCACGGTCTGCACCGTGCCGAGCAGCGCCCGGGTCTCCTCCCAGCCTGCCGCCGCCGCTTTCAGGAACCCGTAATGCGGCAGCCCGGCCGGATGGATCCCTTCCGGCTGAAGCCCTTCGACGGCCTGGATCCAGCCTTCCTCCGGCGGCGTTCCGAGCTGCAGCACGGAGAAGGAATATTCCAGGTCTTCCCGGAATGCGGCCGGCGATTTCATCGTTACCCGGGCGGTGCCGTGCTCAAAGCCGTCCTGCGGGGCGAGGATGCGGTTGATCGCCGCCGTCGTCGGATGCGGCGATACCGGCAGCACGCGTTCGCCGAGCAGGGCGTTGGCGAACGACGATTTCCCGGCGCTGAACGCTCCGAACAGCGCCATCGTAAAGGAGCCGCCGGCCAGCGCCTCGGCCCGGCTCTTCAGCCCCCGCGCGGCGGAAGCGAGCGCGGGATAACGCGCAAGCAGCGCCGCCGCGTCCTGCAGGCGGGCTGCTGCGGCGTCCAGCCGCTGGCGGCGGCCGAAGGCCGCGCCGCCAAGCGGCTCCGCCCCGCTGCGCGGGGCGGCGGCGGGCGCGGTCTCCCGCGCGCCCGCGTCCATGCCCTGCGGCTGCGCAGCCGCAGGGGCAGGGGCGCTCACCTCCGGCAGGAAGCCGGGGGTGAGCGTGACGCGCGCCGGCAGCAGCGCCTCGGCGGCTGCCGCGCGCGCCGCGATGTCCCGCTCCAGCTCCTGATAGCGGGACATCGCGGCGGACTTCTCCAGCAGCGCGTTCAGGTCGCGGATCACGCGCTGCTGCTGCTCTTTGGCGGATGCGGCCACATCCGCCAGCACGTCCTCCGCCGCGTTCACCGCGGCGCGGCGGTACATGCCCTTGATGTCTGCCGACAGCATCCGGCAGTAATTCAAAACATATTCGCCGGACATGACCGCATCCGGCTTCACCGAACTCTCCAGCATGCCCTCGCCGATCTCGGGCATCGTCGCCTGCAGCTTTGCCTGCAGCCCTTCCGTCCAGACATTCAGCGATTTGCTCCACTGCTTCAGCAGCTCCAGCAAATGCCACTCGATCTGCGCCGATGTCTGCTCCCGCAGCGCAACCGCGAACTTGCGCAGCCGCTCCTGCTTCTCCTGCTCCGTCTTGGCGCCGCTGAAGAAGAGCCCTTTCTTGAACCCGGCCTTCCGGCTTTCCAAAAACGCGCCGGCCAAATCCCGCAGCTCCGCAGGGGTAATGTTGGCATTGTCGAGCAGCGAATCGACCTGTTTGCGAATGTGCTCGCGCTCCGTTTGCGGCAGCTCCTTCAGCCGCTCCAGCTCTTTGCGGTAGCCAGAGATTTCCGCCTCCAGCTTCGCCGCCGCTTCGGTGCCGCCCATTTCCTCCAGCAGCCGCTCCTTCGTTTCCTCGAGCGAATCCGCATATTTCTTTACATGCTGCTCGGCGATATGGCGGGCGGAGCAATCCAGGCTGTAGCTTAGGATCGGTTCCCGCTTTTCGATCAACCGTTCGACCAGTTCCTTGATCTGCTTCCATTGGTTGTACGGATGCTCCGGTTCCTTCAGCGACGTAAACAGCAGGCTCACATAATGGACCTGCCAGCGTTTGAACGCAGCCTCCACCTCGGCCCGATAGCTTTCAAAAGACAGCTCTCTTTCGCGGTGTTTATCGATTTGGTTCACGACAAGATACAGCGGTTTGCCCCAATCGGACAAGCTTTTGGCGAAAGCGAGGTTATTTTCCGACTGCACATGGTTGTAGTCCATGACGTACAGCACCGTATCCGCCAGATGCAGCGCCGAATGCGTCGCCTTCTGGTGGCTGTCGTCCGTCGAATCCACCCCGGGCGTATCCATGAGCACGCCGCGCTCGCCCAGCAGCGGAATCCGGTCCCACACCTCGACGGAGGAATACGAGCCGCCATTGGTGCAGTATGCGTATAATTCGTCCAGGGAAACCGTTTGAGGTTCGGATGTTTGCCCTGCCTTATTAGCCGCGGCTGCCGGATAAATCAAGGCTTTCGGCTCGCCGTTGCGGATCGAAACGACATTGGCGCTCGTCGGAACCGGGCTCGACGGCAGCACCTTTTTGCCGCATAAGGAGTTGATCAGACTGGACTTGCCGGCGGAAAAATGGCCGCAAAACGCGATCGTCATCTCCCCTGCCGCAGCTTTTCGTATCAAATCGCTTACCCATTGGGCCGACTGGCGGTCTCCCCAGCCGTCCAATGTTTGCTGCAAATCCTGCAAAGACTCCGTATGAGATTGAATGGTCGGACTCGATGTCGACATACTGCGTTTCTCCCCTTAGCTCTGTCAGTGACTCCGGAATGATCCTGTTGATCCGTTTCCAGATTCCTCAAATAGTTACATTTTAACATTTCGGCAGCGGAATGAGAAACATTTTTCGCCGGGGGCCTCCCCTTTTGGGGCGGCGACGGGCAAAAAAATAAAACCGAAATTCCTTTCGGTTTTATGGTATCAAGCCATTGATTCAACTGTGCGCCGCTAACCTTAAGCGTTGGCGTTTTCGATTTCCGGAACGAGAATTTCGAATACTTTGCCATGCTGCAAAATGGTCGTGCCGCGGGACTTGTCCTTCATGACGACAACCTCCGGCTTCACCGACATGCGGTCCAAATAATGCTCCGGGACGTCGCCGGAGTGGCTGACGGTCACGCCCTCGAATTCTTTTTCTTCGTTTTCGGCCAGCTCGGTCTCCATCACTTGGTCCATAATATCGGAAAACAGTTCAAAATTGTCTGTATACACTGAGATGCATTTCATGTATAATCCCATCCTTCTCCATCTTTGTAGGTCCTATCCTTTATTGCTATTTCTTATCTTTTCTGATTTGGGACGTCTTCATACGTTTTTTCCCTTCGCGGCATACGTCAAGCAGCGGGCAAACCTGGCATTTCGGGTTTTGGGCTTTGCAGTGGTAACGGCCGAAAAAAATGAGCCGGTGATGCGTCAGCGTCCACTCTTCGCGCGGCACCTGCTTCATCAGCTTTTTTTCCACTTCCAGCACCGAATCCTTCCAATTGGCCAGTGCCAACCGTTTCGAGACCCGTTCCACATGCGTGTCCACCGCGATGGCCGGAACGCCAAACGCGTTCGAAACCACGACGTTGGCGGTTTTGCGGCCCACTCCCGGCAGTTTGACCAATTCGTCGTGTTCGCTGGGAACCTCGCCGCCGTATTGCTCCATTAACAGCATGCATAAATTGCGGATATGTTTCGCCTTATTCCGGTAGAGTCCGATTCTGCGGATGTCCTGCTCCAGCTCCTCCAGCGGAACGGCAACGTAATCTTCGGGGGACTTGTACTTTTGGAACAAATCCTTCGTGACCTTGTTTACCGTCTCATCGGTGCATTGCGCCGACAGCAGCACGGCGATCGTCAATTCGAAAGCGTTGCTGTGGTTTAATTCACAATGAGCGTCGGGAAACATTTCGCCGATCGTATCCAGTATATGTCGTACGGTGGCTGCCTTCATCGCTTTTGTACCTCCTGCAAAAAAAACGTCTTGATACGGGTAAGACTCCCCGTATCAAGACGGTGTATCTCATGACCATTCCCAAAGCATACTATTGTTTCTGTATTTCGACAATCGTTCCATTGCTTAAATACAAAACAATATTATCATTTTCTTTCAGGGATTGCACGGTTAATGTGGTATCTCCCTGATGGATGTATGCAGCCGGAGAAAGCGGGAATTGGTTGGCGTCATTGACATTTTGGCGTTTCACATATATTTCCTTCGCATAACTGTCATATTTCCAAAATGCTTTGGTGGCTACGGAAAGCACTTTGACGACCGAATTTCCGTCCGCATCCTTGCGCACCTCGACGCGGTTGCCCGCCGAAACGTTGGTGATGCTCAGCGCGCTTCCGGCATCGTTCATGATTTTGGAGGAGCTGTCCAGCTTGAACGTTTCCGTCGTTCCGCCATACGTTTTGACCGTAATGCTTGGCGTCGACGACGAATTGACCGCGGTCACCTCGCCGGTAGTCAGCTTCACCAGCTGAACGGATGCCGGTTCGGTGCCGTTGAAGGTCACGTTCAGCAATTGTCCTGCACGCAGGTCCTGAACCGTGATCGCCTGCCCGTTTTCGTCCTTCAGCGCGGTTTTGTCCACATAGAACTGGCTGGTTACGCCGTCTTTTTTAACCGTTACGCGGGAGTTGGCATAATCCACGCCGAGAAGCTCGAATTGCACGTTGGTTTTGACTTGAATGGTCTGAATCGCGTCCTGGGTCGCATTCAGCACGGCCGCAATGTCGGTGCCCACTTTAACGTCGGAGAGCGAACCGCTGCTTTTTCCGTATACCGAAACGACCGGATTGTTGAACGGCAGCGTGATGCTTTGGCCGTCCGCCCCGAGCAGCGTCAGCTTTTTGGTCGTCAAGTTCAAAGAGGATACTTTGCCTTCATATTGGTAAATGACGTCGATCGAAAGCGCCCGGTTCGACAGGTACGTGATATTGACCTTCCGGCCGTTCGTCAGGTATGGCGCAATGCCGTCCAGCGTAGGTTCGGACGCGTTGTAAGACAATTTGGTTTTTTCGTCAAGCGTTACGACGTAAGGCTTTTTATTGGCATCCATCAGCGTCAGCACTCTGGATTTCGGTTCGTATTGAACGACCGTCGCCCCTTTTTTCTGTTCCATTTGGCGGTTCAATACCTGGATTTTCGTTACCTGATCCTGCGGATTCAGCGTAATTTCCACCTGATCGCCGTTCGTCTCGTCCGCGTTCAAATCGCTGAGCGTTGGCGCGGCGATTCCGCTGATGAAGATCTCCGGTTTTTCGGCAAGCAGCTTCACTTCAAGCTGTCCGCCGTCGCGTTTGTAGGTGATCGTGGCATTGTTCGCCCCGACTTCATACAACGTGCCGCGGATCGTTCTTTCCACGCTCTGCGTTACTTCCACCGTTTCGAGCACATTGTTCTTCACGGTGTATTTGATCACCGCGCCGTTTTTCAGCTCGGATGGGGACAGCAGCTGATTTTGGTATTTGACGACCAGGCTGTCGTCCCAAGTGTAGCTTTCCAGGTCGCCGGACGAATTTTTAATGACCAGGGATTTGGTCGCCGTATCCACGCTCTGCAGCGTGCCGGTTCCGTTTTTGTTGACGACGCCGGATTTCACCTGAACGATGACAGGTTTTTTCGCCGACGTGAACGTCTCTTGGCGGATGACGATTTTGCTGCCGGCGACGAGGGCCGAAGGATCGATTTTGGCGCCGTTTTGATCCAGGAACGCCGTACTTTCGTCATACGTGAACGGTTTGAAGGTGCTGTTCGTTTCCAGCCACAAAATGTTGCCCGGGGAAAGCTTCTGGAACGTGCCCTCTACGCTTTCGAGCTGCTCTTTGGCATCGGTCACCTCTACGTAAGCCGCCTTCGATCCGCTGCCGATGACCAGCACTTTCGTGTATGGCTTCAGGTCGGCAAAGCTGATTTTGCTTTCGGAAGCGCTCGTGAAGTACATGGTGGAATTGTCCAATGCATATGTACGGATGGCCCCATCGACGTACAGCTCCAGCTTGTTGCTGCTGAGCCCGGTAACGACGCCTTCCGCCGTGTTGGCATATTTCACGTCGTTATAAGCTTCGGCCCGGCTGAAAAACGTTGCGAGCTGGGCGCGGGTGACGGAGCCTTGAGGATCAAAGCGGTTGCCTTCCACGCCGTTGGTCAGCCCAAGCTCCAAAGCCGCGTTGACGAAACCTCTTTTGGCTGCGGAAATTTTGCCGTTGTCCGCGAAATTGGTCGCTTTGCTTGCAAGCGCCGCCGCTTGGCTTTCTTTGCCCAACGCGCGGATCAAAACCTCGGTGATCCATTCGCGGCTTGCCTTGCGTTCGCCCCAGGTCTGCTTGGAGTCGGAAGCCGCGTTTTCGCTCGTTTTATCCAGCAAGTTTTGCTGAATGGCTAGCGCGACGTACGGTTTGAAATAATTGTTGACCTGCATGTTCGCCGGCAGCGCCACCGAGGCGTTTTTGTCGACTTTGCCTTCGAGCCCCGCAAAGCGGATTGCCATCGTGACCGCTTCCTGCTGCGTGACGTTGTCATTGGGGCGGAAAAGTCCGTTGTTGCCGAGGAGAATACTTTGGGAAGCCAGCTTATAAATATGTTTTTCGGCCCAGTATCCGCTTTTGACGTCTTTGAACAGCGCGCTCGCCGCAGTGGATTGGGCTGCCGTATTATTGGACGCGTTGTCGGCGAACACCGCCGTTCCGGAACCCATGACCATCATGCCTGCGATGACGGCCGAAACTACTTTTTTAGAATGAGATGATGAATTGCTGCGCCGTTTGACCATTCTTTACTTTTCCCCTTTCGAAATGACGGTCGTACCGCTACCGGTATAACCCTGAAAATAACAAGAAAAGAACTAAAGAGATTGCGCTCCCGCCCAGGCTTCTGTCCGAAACCCGGCCGCTCCCGGAGCGCAAACTTTAGTTCAATTCATATAAGAAAACCGTCTATCATCGTATCGTGAGCATCTTCAACGAAGACAGACTGCATTCAGCGGAATTTTTTCTTGCGATCATCGGCTTGTCCGGCTTCGCCGAACGGTTGCGCATTCCGATGATCTTCAAAAAAATCGCGACGTATGATGCTATTCGACAAGAAGAACGCAATCTCCTGCTTTTATCCGAATATTTTCAATGTCTTGTCAACGGATGTTCCAAATCGACGTGGCCCATCAGGCTCTCCACCTTGGCTCCGTCCACCAAAAGCTCCACGGACTTGACTTCGTCAAACTGGAACATGGTTTTGGTGAGCGCATCCAGGGCGAATTGTTCGCCGCCGGCTCCGAGCCTAGCTTCATCCGGCATATGAACGTCCATGGTGATTTGCCCGTCTTTAAAGTCAAGCTTTTTCAGTTCGATTTCCCCCCAAAGCGGAATCAGGTCGGCGTTGCCGCTCGACTGCAGCGCTTTGTAAGCTGCCGCGTATTTGTCGGCTTCGTCCTTATAGCTGATTTCCTTCCGGGATTTTTTCAGATCGAGCTCTTCCGGGTCCGTGTAATACACGTCGATCGTTTCTTTTTTGGCCGTCGACTCCGGCGGCTTTTGCGATGAAACCTCTTTGCCCGGAGAAACGTTCCCCTGGGACGGTTCTTTGCCCGCGTCGCTTCCGCTTCCGTTTCCGTTTTCTTCGGTCTTCGGTTCGCTGACGCTCTCGCCGCCGCTTCCCGTCGTTTGCTGCTGCTGTTCGCCCGAAACGGTCTCCTGTTGTTGTTGTCCGCTTTCCGGTGCGGATGTCGGCTTTTGGCCGCAGCCGGCCGAGGCGACCATCACCAAAGCCAAAATGCCTGCACACCAAATTTTTCTGCTCATTCTGTACCGCCTCCTAAAAAGGGACATTCATTATTGAACACCCAAATATTCTTTGATTCCATCTGCAATTCCTTGGGCAACACGCTGCTGGAAGCTTTC
The DNA here is from genome assembly GCF_018333375.1 of Paenibacillus cookii. Lineage (GTDB taxonomy): Bacteria > Bacillota > Bacilli > Paenibacillales > Paenibacillaceae > Paenibacillus_AQ > Paenibacillus_AQ cookii. The sequence continues at coordinate 51,114 of NZ_BORW01000030.1, read as the reverse complement.
CGAAAAGAGGGCGGCTTCGTCGTTTTTGTTGCTCAAATATCCTACTTCAAGCAAAACGGCCGGCATTTTCGTTTCGCGGATGACATGGAAATTGCCGTAACGCACGCCGCGGTCCTTCAAGCCGGTAGCTTGTACCAAATGCTTGTGCATCACGTTCGCAAGCGTTTTGCTGGCTTCCCGCTGGTAGTAGGTCTCGCTGCCGGTTGCCGCCGAGGAACCCGCGCTGTTCGCGTGGATCGATACGAACACGTCCGCTTTCAAGTCGTTGGCGATTTTCGCCCGTTCTTTCAGTTCAAGGAACGTATCGTCGCTCCGGGTCAAGACCACTTCGAAGTTCGAATCCTGCTCCAAAATTTTGCCGACCTTCAAGGCCATCGCCAAATTAAAGTCCTTCTCCTTTTTGCCTGTCACGCCCGTCGTTCCCGGGTCATGGTCGCCGTGTCCGGCATCGATGACGACGATCTTTTTCCCGCTTGTGCCGGGTTTGGACGGCGTGCCGCTGTCTGATGTGTTCAAATCGACGATGTATAAACCGTTGTCGTTCGTCAGCTTATAATTTTTGGAATAATTCAGATCGATAACGATCCGAACGGTTGAAGGATTGCTGTTATATAACGAATATCTGACCTTTGAAACATCCGGATAACCGTTGACGTCCAGGGAGCCCGTTTTGTTCTGGTCCAGGGACGCGCTGCTGAACGTGTCCGAAAATCCCGTATTTTCGAGATCGACGACGATGCGGTCCGGTCCGCTCATTTTAAAGTCGTTCACTTTCGCTTTCCCGGTAACGGCGATCATCAGCCGGTTGTCGCTGAAGCTGATGCCGTCAACCTGCGCGGCGGCTCCGCTGCCGGCATCCGGATTCGTTCCGTTCCCGGCGCCGGTTCCCGCATCGCCGTTTCCGCTCCCGAAATTCGGGGTATATAAGTTTACGATCTTTTTCTGATTGTCCCAATATACCGTGAGACCCATTTCTTCGCTGACGAAGCGGATCGGCACGATTACCGTGTCCGTGCGCAAAATGGGGGCGATATTCATGGACGTTTTTTTGCCGTCCACTTCGGCCGTTTTTTGGCCGACGACCAGCTTCATGACTTTGGAATCTTTTTGTATGGTTACCGTGCGCGTCTTTTTTTCCCATGCGACGTCAAACCCCAGATTCTCTCCGACGACACGTAATGGAATCATAACATTGCCATTTACATTTTCCACTTTTGCATTTCCCGACAGACTCAGTTCTTTGTCGTCCAGAACAATTTTGGCACTTCCCGCCGCAGCCTGTCCATTGTGAGGAAACGCCAAAATGAAGACAAAGAGGAGCACTGCCATAAAACCAAATTTTTTCATCCTTCACCCTTCCATTCTTAAATTTTTGTCGTTAGCTCTGACGTTTCGGCTTTGGCTATCCTTCGACATCACCAGACATAAGTTAGACGTCGGAAGCTGCGAAAAGTTGCGAATATATTCCTCTTTATGCAAAACTTTAACTATGGCTTAAGGTAGACAAATCGATGCTTTTGTGCCTCTTCCGCAGAACTCTTTAAGCATAAACAAAAAGACCGCCGGTATGGGCCTGGGCCCGAACAGACGGTCTTCGTTTCGTGTCGTGTTTGCGTTTGCGGATTAGTTCCCGTTTCGCTTGATCGGATGGTCCAGATCCATATGCCCCATCAGGCTTTCGAGCTTTTGCCCGTCCACGAGCAGCTCGATCGATTCCACCTCTTTGAATTGGAACATGGTTTTGGTCAGCGCATCCAGGGCAAACTGTTCGCCGCCGGCGCCAAGGCGGGCTTCATCCGGCATATGAACATCAAGCGTTACCATGCCTTCCTTGAACTCCAGCGATTTCAGCTCCATTTTGCCCCACAGCGGGATCAAATCGGCGTCCCCGCTTTCCTGCAGCGCCTTAAAAGCCGCTTTGTATTTATCGTTTTCCTGGCCGAACTTGATTTCCTTTTCGCTTTTTTTCAGTTCAAGCTCCTGCGGGTCCGTATAATAGACTTCGATCGTCTGCTTCTGAACGGACGGTTCCTCCGGCTTTTGCGGCTGCTTGTCCGGCTTGTCCGACTCGTCCGGCTTATCGGTCTGGTTCGGCGCCGTTTCCTTCCCTTCCTGTCCGTCCCCTGTCTGTTCAGGTTCGGTCGAATCGGTTAGATCGGTTGGATCGGGCTGGGCCGCGTTGACGGACGTATCGCCGGGCTGCTGCGTGGTTTCCTGCGCGGCAGGCGCTGCCGCCGGTTTTTGGCCGCAGCCTGCTCCCGCCACCATGACAAGGGCCAAAAGCGCCGCGCTTAATAGCTTTTTATTCACTTAACTGCCTCCTTCTTCCTTGCAAAACGTCTTTATTACTGAATGCCGAGATATTCCTTGATTCCGTCCACAATAGCCTGGGCGATGGCATTTTGCACGCTTTCGCTGAACAACGCCGCCTCGTCTTTCGGATTGGAGATGAACCCCGATTCAATCAATACGGCCGGCATCTTCGTTTCCCGGATGACATGAAAATTCCCGTACTTATAGCCTCGATCCTTCAGGCCGGTGGCTTTGCTCACATAATTATGGATCACTCGGGCCAATTCCTTGCTTGCATCCCGTTGGTAGTATGTTTCAGTGCCGTTGGCCGCTGTCGATTTATCGCCAGTACTATTGGCGTGTATGGAAACGAATACGTCCGCATTCAAATCGTTGGCGATCTTCGCTCTTTCCGCAAGCTTCAGGTAGGTATCGTCGCTGCGGGTCAGCACATAATCGATGCCGGGTTCGTTGGCCAGCAGCTGCCCTACTTTCAAGGCGACGGCCAGGTTGAAATCCTTTTCTTTGGTTTTCGAATATCCCGTTGTGCCCGGATCCTGGTCCCCGTGGCCCGCGTCGATGACGACGACCTTTTTGCCGTTGCCGCCGACCGGAGGCGTTACAGGGGGTTCGGCGCTGCCCGTTTTGTTCAAGTCTACGATCAGCAATCCCGAATCCGGCCCTTCATTTTCGTTGTATACCGCATAATCCTTCGCGTAATTCAAAACAATGACGATCCTCACCGTAGCAGGATTGCTGCTGAACTGGGAGTAACGGATCTTCGACACGTCCGGATAACCGCTCACTTCGAGTTCACTCTGGTTGCCCACGCCGGCAGCTTGTCCGCCCAGAAAATCCGGCGAAAAGGAAGTGTTCGGCAGATCGACGACGACCCGGTCGGGCCCGGACATCGTGAATACTTTCGGCGTCACCGCTCCGCCTTGCGTAGAGACCATCAGGCGATTTTCGCTGAAGCTGATACCGTTGATGAGCGCCTGGCCGGCGGCCGGCGTCGTCGTAACAGGACCCGTTCCCTCATCCTGCCCGTCCGAAGGATTTCCCGTGGAATCCGGCCGGGTTACCGGCGGAGGCACAGGCACGTCTCCCGCGCCCGCCCCGGTTCCGTTATCCTTGGCAGGCGGCGCTTCGGCCGTCGTCAGGTACACCGCCTTGTCGGCGTTATCCCAGCTCACGCGGAGTCCCATTTGTTCGCTCACGAAACGGACGGGTACGCTTACGATGTTTTTGTCCAGCAGCGGCGGGGTGTCCAGCTTAACCTTTTTCCCGTTTACCGTGGCGTTTTTTTGGTTCACGGCCAGTTCCATCGACGTTTTGTCTTTGCTGATCAGAACCTTCTTCGATTTTTGCTCCCATTTCACGTCAAAGCCGAGATTCTCCCCGATCACGCGAAAGGGAACCATGATGCTTCCGTTCACGTTCGTTACTTTGGCGTCTTTGGACACGTTCAGCTCGCTGCCGTCCAAAAAGATGTGGACGCGCGCTTCGCTGGCCGACGCCTGGTTCTGAAGCGGAACCAACAGGATCAATAACGACAACAAAAACAGTAAAAATCCGATTTTCTTCATTGTACACCTCTGCCAATCTGATTTTTTTGCCGGTAAACAGGCAATATGAAACAAATCTATCTAAAAATGTTCATAATCTTCGCTATGCAGGCAATATTCGCCATCCACCCATCTTTTTCCTGCCGAACTTTCATTTTTTGCCTGTTTATTTTCCGTCGTTGCAAAATCCGCCATATAAACAGCCTAATCGACCGTGCGTAGGATCATGGCGGGGTTTCGGGCTTTTTGCGTTTTCCATGACGACATGTTTCGCGCAAGCCGCAAAAAAAGGCTCCTATTTCCTGAGGGAAAATAGGAGCCTTTGCAGGCCGAGCTGATAGACGGCCCAAATCGGATAAACTTCGCCGCTGCTTAAGCGAACAGGCGCGAAGCATGCTTTTGCTCATAAGCGGCGATTTCGTCCTCATGCTGCAGCGTCAAACCGATGTCGTCCAGGCCTTGGAGCAGGAACTGGCGGCGATGCTCATCCAGATCGAAGCCGATGTGCAGGCCTTGGTTGTCGGTGATCGTTTTGTTTTCCAAATCGACGTTCAGCTCATAACCTTCATTGGCCGCGGTGCGCTGGAACAGTTCCTCCACCTGCTCTTCGGAAAGCTTGATCGGCAAAATTCCGTTTTTGAAGCAGTTGTTATAGAAAATGTCCGCAAACGACGGCGCGATGATGCATTTGAAGCCGTAGTCCAGGATCGCCCAAGGCGCATGCTCGCGGGAAGAGCCGCAGCCGAAATTGGCTCTGGAAATCAGGATCGAAGCGCCCTTGTAGCGCGGCTGGTTCAACGAAAAATCGGCGATGTCGTTTCCTTGCTCGTCGAATCTCCATTCATAGAACAGGAATTGTCCGAAGCCGGTCCGTTCGATCCGTTTCAAAAATTGTTTGGGGATGATTGCGTCCGTATCCACGTTTACCCGGTCTACCGGGGCAACAAGTCCGGTCAATTTAGTAAAAGCTTCCATGTTCGTTGTCCTCCTTAGCTAACCACTTCAGTTTTGAATTTCCAGTCGCGAACGTCGGTGAACCGCCCTTTGATCGCTGCTGCCGCAGCCATTGCAGGGGAAACCAGATGCGTACGTCCGCCGCGTCCTTGACGTCCTTCGAAGTTCCGGTTGGAGGTCGATGCGCAGCGCTGCCCAGGCTGCAATACGTCCGGGTTCATCGCAAGGCACATGCTGCATCCGGCATCGCGCCATTCAAAGCCCGCTTCGATAAAGATTTTGTCGAGGCCTTCCTTCTCGGCTTGCAGCTTCACGCGTCCGGAGCCCGGCACGACGATGGCCGTTACCCGGTCGGAAACTTTGTAGCCTTTGGCCACTTCGGCGGCGGCGCGAAGGTCTTCGATACGCCCGTTCGTGCAGGAGCCGATGAACACGTAGTCGATTTCGATGTCCGTCATTGGCGTACCCGGAACGAGTCCCATATATTCGATCGCTTTTTCAGCGGCTTTCCGCTCGTTTTCGGTCGGCAGCTCCGCAGGCACCGGCACTTTTGCCGTGATGTCCGTTCCCATGCCCGGGCTGGTACCCCAAGTCACTTGCGGGATCAAGGTTTCAACGTCGAACTCCACGACCTTGTCGTACGTCGCCCCTTCGTCGGTGACAAGCTGCTTCCATTCTTCCACTCTCTTTTCGAATTCTTCGCCCGCAGGCACGTACTGGCGGCCGCGCAGATATTCGAACGTCGTTTCGTCCGGCGCGATCATGCCGGCGCGCGCTCCGCCCTCGATGGACATGTTGCACACGGTCATGCGCTCTTCCATCGTCAGCTCGCGAATGGCTTCGCCCGTATATTCGATGACGTAGCCCGTCGCAAAGTCCGTTCCGTATTTGGCGATGACGCCGAGGATCATGTCTTTAGCCGTAATGCCCGGTTTGCGTTTGCCGACGAAGCGGACCTCCATCGTTTTGGCTTTGGCCTGCTGCAGGCACTGCGTTGCGAGCACGTGCTCGACCTCGCTCGTTCCGATTCCGAAGGCCAGGGCGCCGAAAGCGCCGTGCGTGGAGGTATGGCTGTCGCCGCAAACGATCGTTTTGCCCGGATGCGTCAGTCCGAGCTCGGGACCCATGACGTGGACGACCCCTTGGTCGATCGTTTCGAGATCGTACAGCGTCACGCCGAAATCGCGGCAGTTTTGGGTCAGCGTATCGATCTGCTGCTTCGAAATCGGGTCTTTGATGTTGAAACGGTCTTTCGTCGGCACGTTGTGGTCCATCGTGGCGAAGGTCAGCTCCGGACGGCGGACCTTGCGGCCGCTGAGGCGAAGTCCTTCGAACGCCTGCGGGGAAGTCACTTCATGGACGAGATGCAAATCGATGTAGAGGATGCTTGGCTTGCCTTCTTCCTGATGAATCACGTGGTTATCCCAGATTTTTTCAAACATTGTTCTTTTACTCATCTTTTTCACCTCATCGTGGTTATAACGTCCTTGGTTAAGTCTGCCGCCGGGTCAGCGGCGCGACTTGAATGAAATAAATATAGCATTGGTTTCTTCATAGTTCCAAGATATAATATCTATAAACGTAATAGGAAATAACTATTAGAAGGACATCCGTATTTCGAATGATTCAAAAGACGATGGGACCGGTGAACATGGAACTGAGACAACTTCAATACGCATTGCAGATCGCGGCGGAGCGCAATTTTTCGCGGGCGGCCGAAAAGCTGCACATCGCCCAGCCTTCCCTCAGCCAGCAGCTGTCCAAGCTGGAAAAGGAACTCGGCGTGCTGCTTTTTCAGCGGAACACAAGCACGGTCGAGCTGACGCATGCAGGAGCTTCATTTATGGAACAGGCGCAAAAGATCATGGACGCGGTGGAGCTGCTTCGCCAGGAAATGTCGGACATTTCGCAGCTGCGGGGCGGCAAGGTGGTCGTGGGCAGCATGCCGATTACAGGCGCGCATTTGCTGCCCCATGTCCTTCCTTCGTTCAAGCGAAAGTATCCCGAAATCGAAATCACGCTTCTCGAGGATTCATCCATGAATCTCGAGAAACTTACCGCCGGCGGCAAAACCGACCTGAGCCTGCTTGCGCTGCCGCTTCTGGAGCCTTCCCTTGCTTACGAGGTCATCGGAGAGGAGGACATCGACCTTGCGGTGCCTGAGGGGCATCCTCTGGCGGAAAGGACGAATCACGGCAAACCGCTCCCCGTGCGCATCGAGGAATTAAGCGAGGAATCGTTTATCGTGCTGAAAAAAGGCCAGGGTTTCCGCAAAATCACCTTCGACCTGTGCCAGCAAGCCGGGTTCGAGCCGAAGGTGGTGTTCGAAAGCAGCAACATGGAAACGATCCAGTCGCTGGTCGCGACCGGGATGGGCATCACGCTGGTGCCAAGGTTCATTTCCCGATCGTCGAGAAGCGAATTCGTTCCGGTGTACCTTCCGCTCGCGGAGCCCGTCCCCAGCCGGACGCTGGTGATCGCCTACCGGCGCGGACGTTATCTGTCCAAAGCGGCAGAAGCATTTATCGAGACATTCCGGGAAACGATGCGGGAATTGGTCAAATAAAAAGGAACGGGCCTGATGAAACGTTTCAAAAGGCTCGTTCCTTTTTTATTTATTGCGGCTGCGAACCTTGGTCGATGTCCGCCCCCCGTTTTCTATCCGCGTACAACTCTGGCCGCCGATCCGCGAATACAGGAATCCGTCCCCGTACCTCGTCCACCAGCTCCGGCGAAACGCAGCCCGTGACGATCTCCTCCGTCTCGCCGCCTTCGGCGACGATTTCGCCCCATGGATCGATGATCATCGAATGGCCGAAAAAGTCGGTGCCCCGGCTGCTGCCCACCCGGTTGCAGGCGACGACGTACATTTGGTTTTCGATCGCCCGCGCCGCCAAAAGCGTACGCCAGTGGCGAAGGCGGGGATGCGGCCATTCCGCCGGCACGATCAGCATTTTGGCGCCGTCAAGCGCCAGGCTCCGGGCCAGCTCCGGAAAACGGATGTCATAGCAGATCGATGCGCCGGCCGTCAGGCCTTCAAGCTCCAGCTTCACGAGCGCGCTTCCGGCGGTCAAATGTTTCTCCTCGTCCATCAGGCGGAACAGGTGCAGCTTCGAATATGCCCCGATCTGCCGTCCGGTCCGGTCAAATGCGTACATCGTGTTGTAAATGCGGTCTTCGATCTTGACGGCTGCGGACCCCCCGACGATCATGACCCCGTGTCTCCTTGCAAAAGACGACAGCCATTCCCTCGTGTCCTCCCCGCCCGGATCGGCGATCTCCTGTATTTGCTCCAGCGCGTACCCGGTATTCCACATCTCCGGCAGCACCAGCAGGTCCGGCTTCGGATCGCCTTGAACCGCCTTTTCCATCAAGTCCCCCAAGTGAGCCTTATTGGCCTGCGGGCGGCCGATTTCGATGTCGGCTTGGATGAGCGCCACGGCCAATGTTTTTCCTCTCTGTGTCATGTTTCTCCTCCTTGCCCTCCGCGTTAGGATTAGGGCGGGAGAGCTTCCCCGCCTGCGTTGTCTTCCATCATAAATGCAGCGGAGCGATTCATCAAGGGCAGGTGCAGGATGGCTATTCCCTCTATACAGCTCGGATAAATCATGTTAGATTAAATCTATTCTATTCGATGCTGGAAACCGGAGTGATCATACGATGAAATCGACAGACCCCGCGCAATATCGATCGGCTTTTCATATCCAACCGGCGGACGTGATGACGCAGCTGCCGACGCAATTTTTCGCCACGCTCGTGCAAAAGGTGAACCGCGAAATTTCCGCGGGCCATGACGTCATTAACTTGGGACAGGGCAACCCGGACACGCCGACCCCGCCCCATGTCGTCCAAGCGCTGCAGGAAGCGGCGGCAAACCCTGTATATCATAAATACTCTCCCTTTACGGGATACGGCTTTTTAAAAGAAGCGATCGCCAGACGCTATTTCGAGGATTACGGCGTCTCGCTCGATCCCGAAACAGAAGTCGCCATTTTGTTCGGCGGCAAAACCGGCCTGGTGCAGCTCCCGCAAATCCTGCTTAATCCGGGGGACCTCTGCCTGGTTCCCGATCCCGGCTATCCGGATTACTGGTCCGGGGTCGCCCTTGCGAAGGCCGAAATGTCCTTCATGCCGCTCCGAAAAGACCATGCCTTCCTGCCGGACTACGCCGGCATCACCGAGTCCGTCCGTCGCCGGGCCAAGCTGATGTTCCTGAATTATCCGAACAATCCGACTTCCGCCACGGCGCCGTTGTCGTTTTACGAGGATACGGTCAAATTCGCCGCGGAAAACGGCATCGTCGTCGCCAGCGACTTCGCGTACGGCGCCATCGGCTTCGACGGCCGGCGGCCGGTCAGTTTCCTTCAGGCGCCCGGCGCCAAAGAGGTCGGCATCGAGTTTTACACCCTTTCCAAAACGTACAATATGGCCGGCTGGCGCGTCGGCTTTGCCCTCGGCAACCGCGAAGTCGTCTCGATGATCAACCAACTTCAGGACCATATCTACGTCAGCCTTTTCGGCGGCATCCAGGCAGCGGCGGCCGAAGCGTTGACGGCTTCCCAGGAATGCGTCCGCGAGCTGGTGCAGCGTTACGAATCCCGCAGGGATGCTTTCTTCGCAGGGCTCGCCGAAATCGGCTGGGAAGCCGAGAAACCAAGCGGCTCCTTCTTCAGTTGGCTGCCGGTGCCTCAAGGGCATACGTCGGCTTCGTTTGCCGACCTTCTGCTCGAGCGAGCCAAGGTTGCCGTCGCGCCCGGCATCGGCTTCGGCGGTCACGGCGAGGGCTACGTGCGCGTCGGACTGCTCACATCCGAGGACAGGCTGCGGGAAGCCGCCCGGCGCATCGGCGGGCTGGGCCTGTTCGCATAAATCTTTATTTTGCAAACCTGCCATTTCCGTGGTATTCTAAGTGGAAATAACGGGTTTTCCATACCAATGAAACGTGACGACGGGACCAGTAAGAGGAACCATCCGCGCAAACAGAGAGTAAATTCCAGCGGCTGAAAGAATTTACCCGGGTGCCCTCCGAAACCTACCCCTGAACGGCCCGCATCCCCTGCGGGACAGTGCCTTCTGTTACAGGGCTTAAAGCCGGATGATTTATGTCATCAATAAAGGTGGTACCGCGGAAGCTCAGACTTTCGTCCTTTGCAATCAAGGACGAAAGTCTTTTTTGCATTCTCCATCGCCTTCGCGACTTTACGTTGGTATGTTTCCGGCGCCTGATGCGAAATTAATGAAATGGAAGTGATGAATGATGTCGACGCGCGTCGTCGTCAAAATAGGAAGCAGCTCGCTGACGTCCGCCGAAGGCGGACTCAACCGGGATGCCGTCGCGTTTTTTGCGAACGAAATTGCAGCTTTGAAAAAGGAAGGCGCCGAAGTGCTGCTGGTGACCTCCGGGGCGGTGGCCGCCGGGTTTCGGGCCATCGGCTATCAATTCCGCCCCAAACTCCTGCACGAAAAGCAAGCCGCAGCCGCGGTCGGACAGGCGCTGCTGATGCAGGCGTACCAGCAGGCATTTGCCGCCCATGGCATTACGACGGCGCAAATCCTGCTCACGCGTACCGACTTCGGCAACCGGAAGCGGATGAACAATGCCGGCATGACGATCGAGGAACTGCTCAAGCAAGGATCGATCCCGATCATCAACGAAAACGACACCGTTTCGGTGGATGAGCTGAAGTTCGGCGACAACGACACGTTATCGGCTCTCGTAGCCAATTTGGTCAAAGCCCAAAACCTTCTCATCCTCACCGATATGGACGGCTTGTATACCGGCGATCCGCGCAAACATCCGAATGCGGTCCGGTTCGATCATATCGAGGAAATTACCGAAGAGATCTACGCCATCGCCGGAGGAGCCGGTTCTTCCGTCGGAACGGGCGGAATGCGCTCCAAAGTGGACGCGGCCAAAATCGCCATGCGCGGCGGCGTTCCCGTCTTCGTCGGCAAGGTGGATTCCCGCGGGGATTTGCGGCAGGCGGTGGCGGGAAACGGCAAAGGAACGTATTTCGATACGACCCTCCACTCGCTGCCGGTGAAAAAACAATGGCTCGGGTTCATGTCGACCCCGCTCGGCACCCTCCGGGTCGATCCCGGGGCCGAGCAGGCGCTCGTGAGCGGCGGCCACAGCCTGCTGCCGGTGGGCATCAAGGTCGTCGAGGGGCATTTTCAGGCGGGGGACGTCGTGGAAGTGCTCAGCCTCGAAGGCACCGTGCTCGGACGGGGCATCGTCAATTACGACGACGAACAGCTGCGGCGCATCCAAGGGATGAGCAGCGCCGAAGTCATTCAAACGCTGGATATGGTCCATCGTCTCGAAGTGATCCACAGGGACGAATGGATCACGTTAAAATAGCCGTATCCTTTCGGCATCATGAATCGCGGCCGACAAGTGTCATAGCCGGTTTTGCGTATTCCATTACTTTAAATAAGGAGGATGTTTCATGAGTGAAGTCAAATTAAAAGCCGGAAAAGCGCGTGCCGCCGCTGCGGCATTAAACCGGATGACCACGCAGCAGAAAAACGAGGCCCTTCAATTGATGGCGGACGCCCTTCGCCGGCGCCGGGAAGACATCATCGCCGCCAACCGGGAAGACCTGGAACGCGGCCAAGCCCAGGGCATCTCCACTTCCCTGCTCGACCGGTTGGCGCTCAATCCGCAGCGGATCGAAGCGATTGCCGAAGGCCTGGAGCAAATCATATCGCTTCCCGATCCCATCGGCGACGTGCTGGACGATTTCGAACGCCCGAACGGGCTTAAAATTTCCAAGCTCCGCGTCCCTCTCGGGGTTATCGGCATTATTTACGAAGCGCGCCCGAACGTGACCGTCGACGCCGCCGGCCTGTGCCTGAAAGCGGGCAATACGGTCGTTCTTCGCGGAGGTTCGTCGGCTTTGTCGTCCAACCGCAAAATCGTGGAGGTGCTTCACGAAGCTCTGGACGCTTCGGCGCTGCCCGCGGATGCCATCCAATTGATCGAAAGCGCGGACCGTTCCTCGGTCGACGAGATGCTAAAGCTGAATGGGCTGCTTGACGTCATCATTCCGCGCGGCGGGCAGGCGCTGATCCGCAATGTCGTGGAAAACGCCACCGTTCCGGTCATTGAGACCGGGGCAGGCATCTGCCATACTTATATCGATGAAACGGCCGACGGCGCCATGGCCGAAGCCATCGCCATCAATGCCAAGGTCCAGCGCCCTTCCGTCTGCAATTCGATGGAGACGCTGCTGGTCAACAGCCGCTTTGCTGCCGATCGGCTGGCCCCTCTCGCGGAGGCGCTGCGGCAAGCGGGCGTGGAAATCCGCGGCTGCGAACGAACGCTGAAGCTGGTGCCGTGGGCCGTGCCCGCAACGGAACAGGATTTTGCCACCGAATATAATGACTATATTTTGAACATTAAAACGGTGGATACGCTCGATGAGGCGATGGACCACATTTCCCGTTACGGCACCAAGCATTCCGAATGCATCGTGACGGAAAACGAAGACCATGCCCGCCGGTTTTTGCAGGAGGTTGACGCGGCGGCGGTTTACCACAACGCGTCCACCCGCTTTACGGACGGCTTCGAATTCGGCTTCGGCGCGGAAATCGGCATCAGCACGCAAAAGCTGCATGCCCGCGGTCCGATGGGACTTCCTGCGCTGACTTCAACGAAATACGTCATTCACGGCAGCGGCCAAATTCGCGGCTAATCCCGCGGCTTTGGTCCGGCTGCCCATTCGATACACCGCAGGGAGGATGATATAACATGAGTCAACAGCAAGCGATGATCGCGGAACCTATTACCTTTTACGGCGCCGGATCGATGGCCGAAGCCATCGTCCGGGGACTGATCCACAAATCGGTGGTGCAGGCGGCCGACATTACGATGCTTAACCGCAGCAATTCCCGCCGGCTGGATGAGCTTCAGCAGAAATACGGCGTGAATGTCAGCAACGATGCGGAGGCGTTGCCCCGGATATTGCAACATGCGCCGGTTATCGTCCTTGCGATGAAACCGAAGGACGCGGCGGAGGCGCTGAAGAAGCTGGGGCCGCTGCTCTCCGACGACACGCTGATCGTATCGGTCATCGCGGGTCTTACGATCCGCACCATGCAGGATTTGCTAGGCCGCAAACAGCCGGTGGCCCGCACGATGCCGAATACGTCCAGCTCCATCGGCCTCGGGTCGACGGGCATCGCCTACTCCAAGGAAATCACCGACAAGCAGCGCCAAACCGTCATGACGTTGTTCGGCGCGGTCGGCACCGTCACGATCGTCGAAGAAGAAAAGCTCGAAATTCTGACCGGAATTTCAGGCAGCGGACCGGCCTACATCTATTACATGATGGAAGCGATGATGGCCGCCGGCATCCGCGGAGGGCTTACGCCCCAGCAATGCCGCGAACTGACGGTGCAGACCGTGCTTGGCGCCGCCCGCATGGTACAGGTGACCGGCGAAGAACCGGCGGCATTGAGAGCAAAGGTCACCTCGCCGAACGGCTCGACGCAAGCCGCGCTGGAAGTCCTCGACAAAGGCGACTTCTTCGAAACGGTCATCGCTGCGGTCGCCCGCTGCGCGGAACGTTCAAGGGAAATGGGAGCTGCATTGAAGGAGGGAATTTCATGAGTTATTGCACGGCCACATACCGCTTGTACGACGACAAAGCGGATTTTCGCAAAAAAGCCGAGTCCATCGCCGTCGGCATGACCGTCGGCAGTTGGACGGAGCTTCCGCAAGCCAAACGCGAGTCGATGCAAAAACATCTCGGCCAGGTGCTGAACGTCGAAGTCCATGAACCGGAAGGCACAAAGCCGGGTGAACGTTACGCCGACGTAACGATCGCCTATCCGGACGTCAACTTCAGCAAAGACATTCCGGCGCTGCTCGTCACCGTTTTCGGCAAAATCTCCATGGACGGGCGGATCAAGCTGAACCGTCTCGGGTTTTCGGACGAATATCTCTCGGCCTTCTCCGGTCCGAAGTTCGGCATCGGGGGCATTCGCGATTTGCTGGGCGTTCACGACCGCCCGCTGCTCATGAGCATTTTCAAGTCCGTCATCGGGCTCGACATGAACGAGCTCCGCGACCAATTCGTCAAGCAGGCCCTCGGCGGCGTCGACCTGATCAAGGACGACGAAATCCTGTTCGAAAACGAACTGACGCCGATCGAAAAACGCGTCGAGGTCTGCCTGAAAGCCGCAGAGGAAGCCAGCCGCGCGACGGGCAAAAAACTGCTGTACGCCGCCAATTTGACGGGCCATACGTCGAACCTGAAATCCCAGGCGCTTAAAGCGATCAACGCCGGCGCCAACGCTCTCCTTTTCAACGTGCTGTCGTATGGATACGACGTCCTGCATGAGCTGAGTTCCGATCCGGAAATTACCGTGCCGATTGCCGCACATCCGGCCATGGCCGGCGCTTTTTATCCTTCTCCCCACTACGGCATTTCCGCCTCGGTGCTGCTCGGGCAATTGATGCGCCTCGCCGGCGCGGACCTGGTCCTGTTCCCTTCGCCTTACGGGTCGGTGACGATGCCGCGCGATGAAAACATGGCGATCCGCGACGAACTGCTGACGGACGCGCTGCCGGTCAAAGCGAGCATGCCGGTGCCTTCCGCGGGCATCCATCCGGGACTCGTCCCGCTCATTTTGCGCGACTTCGGCCAGGACGTCGTGGTCAATGCCGGCGGCGGCATTCACGGGCATCCGATGGGGACCGAAGCCGGCGGACGCGCTTTCGTGCAGGCGATCGAAGCCGCGCAGCGTTCCGTTCGCCTGGCCGATTACGCGGAAGACGGCCATCCCGAGCTGAAGGCAGCCCTTGAAGCTTGGGGGGGAGAACGATGAAATCAGGCAAAAAAACCGTCATTTTTTGCGATTTCGACGGGACGATTACCCTTTCGGACAACATCGTCGCCATCATGAAAGAGTTCAAGCCCGAAGGTTATGAGGCGATCATGCAGCGGACCGTCAACCAAGAAATTTCGCTGCGCGAAGGCGTCGGCGCCATGTTTGCCCTCCTCCCTTCCGGCAAAAAGGAAGAAATCGTGGATTTCGTCGTGCGCCGCGCCGGCATTCGCGAAGGATTTCGCGAGTTTCTCGGCTACGCGAAGCAGGAAGGCATCGATTTTTACGTCACCAGCGGCGGCATGGATTTTTTCATCGACCCGCTGCTGGCGCCGTTTGATATCCCAAGCGGCCATATTTTCTGCAACAGCGCGGATTTTAGCGGGGACCATATCGAAATATTGTGGCCTCATCCATGCCAGGAGCCGTGCCGGAACGGCTGCGGCATGTGCAAGACGACGGTCATGCGCCGTTTTCCGGAGGACCGGTACGAACGGATTCTGATCGGGGACAGCCTGACGGATTTCGAAGGGGCCAAAATCGCCGATTTGGTCTATTCCCGCTCCATCCTGACCGACAAGTGCGCCGAGCTCGGCGTCAAGCACGTACCATTCCAAGACTTTTTCGATATCATGAACGATATGAAGCAGAAACGACAACAGGGGGTGCGGTAATTTATGACGTTTGCGAACATCAGCCTGGAGCATAAACAGCAAGCGCTGGACGAGCTTCGGCAAATCAAGCAGCAGTTCGCGGCCAAAAACTGGTTTCCGGGAACCAGCGGCAATCTGTCCGTCCGCGTCGGCGAATTCGATCCGGAGCAGTTTTATTTTGCGATCACCGCCAGCGGCAAAGACAAGTCCGTAAGCACGCCGGAGGATTTCCTGTTCGTGGACAAAAGCGGCCGGGCCGTCGAAACGACCAGCCTGAAGCCCAGCGCGGAAACGCAGATCCACTGCGATATTTACCGCCTGACCGGCTGCGGCGCCGTGTTTCACGTCCACACGGTTTTCAACAACCTGATCAGCGAATGGTTCGGCGATCAAGGCGCGGTGCCGGCCCAAGGCATCGAATTGATCAAAGCGTTTAACATTTGGGAGGAAAATGCGGCGATTTCCATTCCGGTGCTGCCCAACTTCGCCCATATCCCGTCGATCGCCGAACGCGTCGAAGACGTGCTGAATCCGAACGTGCCGGGCATTCTGCTGCGCAACCACGGCATCTACGCCTGGGGGCAAAACGCGTTTGAAGCGAAAAAACATCTGGAAGCGTTTGAATTCATTTTCGAATATTTGTACCGCAACATCCTGCTGAAAAACAGCGCGCCTCAGGTCATCGCCGACGGCCGCCGTTGACAGCGAAATGAAGAAAACCGTCCCGCCTCGTCAACTGTGGCCCGAAAGACGGACACTTTGAACAAAAGTGCCCTTGCCCCGGCCGTTATTCATCGGTTCATCCGTCGGGACGGTTTTTTTTCTATGAAACCGCGAAGTCCATTCCCAGCGCCATCATCGCTATTCCGGATTTCCTTGCATGTGAGCATCGGTCAGCGGCCCCTTGTCTCCGGCAGCGGTCAATTCCTTGACCCGGCGGTTCGGTTCGTCCCCTTTTTATGTCCGTATTTAAAAGCCTCTATCAGCAGGCGGTTTGCCCGTTGAACGCTTTCTGACAGCCACGGCGGCGTTTTCGGATAAACGCTCTGCGCGAATTCCGCCATTTTTCCTGTTCAAAAACAAAAACACCGGCGGATTGCCGGTTGTTCAATAACGCCGATTTCAAGTTAGCGGACTGATTTCAAATGATCGACGGATGCAAAGTCCTCAATGGCATAAGTCCCGCGTTCATATATAAGCGTCGTGACGGAGCATTCGGGAATCAACTCGCTTTGGACGGCAACGAAATTCGGATGCCAAACCTCCAAAGCTTCTTCGGAAAAGGCATGCACCAAAAAGTCGGTGATCAACCCTCCATGCGTGACCAATACAATATGACTTTCAGCGGAGTGCTCCGCGGCCAGTTCCGATAATAAGGAGTTTAACCGCTCCCCCGCTTGCTTGGCCGAATCCCCGACGGGCGGCAAATATTCCGGATCACGCGTACACCGCTCCAACATGGCGACAAACGCTTCAAAGCTTTGTCCGGGCAAATCCCCCCAATTCGCGCGCTCCCTCAAACGGCTGTCCACGCGGACGGCCGATGCCGTCGCTTGGGCAATGCATCCGGCGGTCTCTTGCGCCCTTCGAAGGGGGCTGGAATAGACGGCTGAGATAGGCAAATGGCAAAAACGGCCGGCCGTCGCTTGAGCTTGCAGCACGCCCTTAGGGGTGAGCGGAACGTCTCCGACGGCTTTTTCTTTTATGGCGTGCCGTACAAGAAAAAAAGTTGTGCTCATTTACGCACCGCCTGTCGCTTTCATTCCATGCGCAAATCATGCGCCTTAACGAATAGTATGTGAAACATGCCGCTTTTTTGACATTATCAAACACGAAGTTTCGATGTCCTTGCTAATCCGTTTGCGTCAATGCATTTCTTTCAGCCCAAAATCCTTGCCAAAGCTTGTTCGGCAAACAGGCGGTGCCTTTCGCGCATTTGCCTCTCGGCGTCGGGTGCAAGCCCCCAATCGGATAACGCCGAGGCGGGTTTCAGCGCAGCGAATAAATCCCACGCGGGAAGCCCCGCATAATCGAGATGAGGATTGCGGGTTTGATACCGCTCCGTAAACTTCTCCATCGCTCGGATACCGGAGGCCCATAATAGTTCGAGCCTGGCATTTGCCAGATCGAACAGCGGATCGCCCAGCGCCGCATCCTCCCAATCGATGACCGCCGCGATGCTTCCATCCTTCCAAATGACGTTTCCCGGCCAAAAGTCCCCGTGCAGTAACGCTTCGTTATTCGTATGCTTCAAGGGCCAGACCGACTCCAGTTTGTCTCGGATCCTGCCTTCCCACAACGAATCATCCAATTGACCGGGCCTGTTCTTAAGTTTGGCGGAACACCGATCCCCCTGTTTCGGGAGAAAACGGAGCGCGTACCGTTCCCATGGTAACCGATGGATATCCGACAACCGATCCGCCAATTGCTGCTCGGCATCAGGAATCTGATCCAGCGACAGGATCGCTTCGCCTTCCACGAATTCCGTGACGATCAGCGGTGCATCGCCGAACGAACTGAGCACGGCATGCGGCTTCGGAACAGGCAGCCCCGCCGCAGTCAGTTGCTGAAGAAGCTTGTATTCTTCCCGCGCGATATGGGGATTTCGACTGCGGTCCGCTTCGCCGTGCCGACGCGCAAGCAGCTTCCGAACGACGCCTTCGGGCAGTTCGATTTCCAGCTTCGTTACTTGGGCGGAAACGCCGCCTTGAAGCTTTTGTGCCCGCAGCAGCTTTGCTTCCGGTTCGATATGACGAATGAGCTGCTCCCATGGCTCAATTTTCATAGGTCTATGCCAACCTCTCCCTGATTTGTCCCAATACTTGATCTTTTATGCCCGCCGAACGGGAAGAAAGCTCCGCCCCCGTGTCCTGGAACGTGGCCCGCACGCCGGCATCCTTGATGCTGCCAAGGTTTATCTCGACCGTGATCCACGCCGATTGAACCGCAGCGTCCAGCATCAGCAACGCGATGCCAAGATCCGAAATGACGTTTTTATTCGCTTGTTCGGTTACCGACGCCAGCGCCGACATGACTTCCAGGCAGCGTTTCATGAGATGCAGGGGCACGGAAGCCGCCTGCACCGCCGCTTGCTGCAAAGCGATGGAGCGCTGCCGCTTTTCCTCCTCCGATGCTTTGGGGAGCCCAAGCGCGGCCATGTAACCGTTAAAGGATTCGATGTCCTTTTTCAAAAAGGTTTCGGCTTCGGTCATCGCGTCCTGCATCAGCTTCACGATTTCCGCCATTTGTTCCCGCACCTGCTCAAACTTCGGTCCGCTCGTAATGTTCGCCACCATGGAGCCCATGGACGCCCCCAGGGCCGCAGCCAATGCCGCAACGCTTCCCCCGCCCGGCGTCGGCGCACTGGAAGCGGCCGAATGCAAAAATTCGCGGATCGGCTGATCAAAAACGTGATTTTGTCCGTTCATGCGCTACACCTCTTTCGATGGCTGCTGCAGCCGGATGGCATGCAACAAATTTTCGAACAACAGAACGGTCGTTAACGTCCCCACTCCGCCCGGTACAGGCGTTACCGCTTTGGCCGCTTCCACCGCTTCGGGAACCGCGTCTCCCACGATGCCGCTCGGCGTTTCGGAAATGCCGGCATCGATCACGACCAGCTCGGGATGCAGCATATCGGCCGTAATCAGTCCGGCGCAGCCGGTGGCGGTCATCAAAATATCCGCGCCCGCGATATGTTTGGCGAGATTTTGCGTGTAATAATGGCAAACGGTGACGGTCGCGTTTTCGCGGAGCAGCATCTGCATCAAAGGCCTTCCGACGGTTTCCCCGTGCCCGACCAGCACCACGTTTTTCCCTTGCAGCGAAAACCCGAAATGTTTCACGATCCGAATGCATGCCTGCGGCGTTGCCGGATAAATGCCGGTTGCCCCCGTCATGCAGGCCAGCTTGTTCGCCGATGAAATGCCGTCGACGTCTTTTTCCGGTCGAATGGCGTCGCAGCAGGTTTGCAGGCGGATATGTTTGGGGAGCGGCAGCTCCAGCATGATGCCGTGCACGGCCGGATCTTGGTTCAATTTTTCGATTTCGTCCAGCAGGCGCTGCTCGGTCACCTCCGGCGTAAACGAAATCAGGTCGAACGCGATGCCCAGCTGTTGGGCTTTTTTCTCTTTTGCTTTCGCGTAATATGCCGATGCCGGATCGCCTTCTACCAAAATGACAGACAGCCGGGGGTGAATCCCTTTTGCCTTAAAGCGGTTCACCTCTTCGATGATCGATTCCGACACCTCGCTCGCCAGCGGTTTCGTTTTTAGCAGCATGCTCATTTCTGTCGCCTCCGATTTTGGTTTCAAACAAAAAAAAGCATTCGGAAAGGAATCCCCTCCAAATACTTTCGCCCAGGCGTACGGCTGTTATGATCCATGTGCTCCCTCGTGGTTCCCCACGTTACGCCAGTCACACACGGCTTGAAGTTATCTCTAGTATAGCACAAAATCGGCGTTGATACGTCATATTTTTGCCCATCCGGGTTCTTTCGCGGCGTCTTCCTTCAATTTGCCGTAAATTTCAAGGTCGACGACCCCTTTTCCGGACCATAACGTCGCTTGTCTCAGCAATCCTTCTTTTCGGAACCCGTTTTTGGCAAGCACCCTTTTGGAAGCTTCGTTCGGCGGCATCACTTCGGCCTGGATCCGGTTGACGAGGGCCACCTCGAACAAAAACCGGGTGAGCGTTTGCAGCGCTTCCGTCGCAATGCCTTTTCCATAATGCCGTTCCGCCAGAAAATAACCCACGGAAAGCGAATTGACCTTCTGGTTCCAATCGAACGCTTCGATGATGCCGAGCAGCTTGCCGGGGTCCTCCACCGCAAAAATGCCCCATTTGATCCGGCTTTTTTTGAGGAAATCCCGTTCGAAATGTCCGATCATGGATTTGACCGTGTTTTTGTTATGCTTCGGAATGATGCCGCAGTATGTAAAAACGTTGTCATTGTCATAGATTTCGAACAGTTCCTCCAAATGCTCCTCTCCGATTTTGCCTAACACGAGCCTGTCTGACGCGATCACGGGAAACCGGCCGAATGCCGCCTCGAAATTCATTTTCATTCCTCCAAGCTGCAGGCGTTCTGCCTTGCAATGTCTTTAAATTTTATTTTTTGATCGGCACGTACAAGTCCACCCTGCATTTTCCCTCCGGATCCCGCGCAGGATCGTTCAGGCAAAATTCCAGGCATGGCCGGTCGTCGGCTTCATAGCCGCTGTTCGGCAGCCAAAGGCCGAATACGTTTTGATACGCCAGCACGAATTTATCGATGGTGTCGTAAAAAGGGTAAACCGCATACGTACCCCCGGACAGCGACTTATACTGCACCTGCGGGTCCGCGGGATCCGGCGTCCAATCTTCGGGCAACGTGACGCAAGCGTCATACCGGCAGGCGTATTCGTCCACCAGCCCGGCGTCATCCAGCGAAATGCCGATAAAATGCTGGCTTGGCGGGGTTATCCCCCGTTCGTAGGCCCAACGGCCAAGTTTGTCCCATGCGGCGCCCGTGTCGAGATAGCTTCCCACATGGCGGACATATGCGACGTTAAGGGGGGGTAATTCTTTTATGGCGATCATCCGATCCCACGTCCTTCCTAGCAATGATCTCTTACGGTTTTCATTGTAGGCCGTTCCGGACGCGGTCTCCTCCGGCATATTGCTTGCCCATTGCGAAATATTGCTGTATTGGGTTCGTGCTTTGCGCATCTCGTTGGGCGTTGTTCCGTAGTGCTTTTTGAACAGCGCGTGATATGCCGACAGCGACTCGAACCCGCATTCGCCCGCGATCGCCAAAACCGTCATATTCGTTTCCCCCAGCAGCCGCACCGACTTCTCAAGCCTTTTCCGGTTCAAAAACGCCACCGGCGTTACGCCCGTCATGGCCGTAAAAATGCGGGAGAAATGGTATTTTGAAAAATTCGCGGCACGGGCCAGATCTTCCAGCGTCAATTTTTGGCTGCCGTTTTCTTCGATATATCGGATCACCGAATCGATCCTGTGCCTGTACTCCCCGTTCATCATGCTCGGATCTCCCGCCTTTTTCAGGAATCTGTTACCAAAATTATACACGATGGCAAGTCCTTCGGAGTACCGAATCTTCGGGGTAGGAACGCATTGGGGGCATTTTTTTCAGAAAAAAATCAGGAGCCAACCTTGAACAGCCGCCGTTTTTTGCCGACATCGTCGGTATATTCAACGTGCTCCGCCCCGCCGGATGCCGAAAAACGAAACACAAGCTGCTCATGAATCATTTCGGTCAGAGACGTCGCTTGGGCCGAATCCCGGCTTACGGGAATGAGCCTGAAAGTATATTCCACGCCGTACATTTTAGGGACGGTAAGATAAAGTCCTTTGTTTCTAAAGGAAACGTCCAGTGTGATCATCATGTCGCGGGCCGCATATTTGCCCGCCACAGATTCTTGATCGGCACATAGGACGGGCTCGGCCGGCCGCGGCAAAGCTACGTCACCGCCGAAAACCACGGGCGTAAAAAAACAGCCGATGGAAATCGGCTGCCTTGGATATGCCGTTATAACTTATCGCTCAATCAAAATTGTCGGTCTACGAAAAATCATCATGCACGACTTCCGTCCCGGCAATAAAATCGTGAATCGATCGTTTATCTTCCCGCAGCCCAACCATGAACGCGCTAATGATCGTGCCGATCCCAAACGTCAGGCCGTAGATGATGCCTGCAACGACATGGCGCAGCAGCATGGTTCCGATCCCGGGCGGGGAATGGTCCTGCACTTTTCTAATTTTGATCCCGCAAATCCGCTTACCGACGGTATATCCGCCCCAAAAAACAGGCACCAGCAATGAATACAAAAAGGACAATATATTGGTCACATATTCTTCATAGGGTCTTCCGCCGGTAATCAGCAAAGAAAGGATGACCAAAGGCAATCCGACGATGAGGGCATCCAGCAACATCGCTCCGAGCCTAACCCAAAATCCCGCTTGCATACTTAGCTCGCTCCTTAACGGTGTGATTGCGTCATTCTTTTAAGACTATGTAAGCATTCATCATTTGTTGCCGGATATTTTGCCGATGATCCGCGTGACTGAATTCCTCAAGAAAGCCGTTAAGCCATGCTTCGCCATAATCAAGGGCACCCGTATCCTGATGGATAAAGGCGACATCCAATCCCATCACCCAAAACCGCCTTGCCATAATAAACAACTCGATGGCTTGTTCGTCTTCGTCTGAGAAATGCCTGACCGATCGATAACCTCTCATCAGCGAATTCCATAAGGCATCTTGCTTTTCCGGCGACTGGCGTTTCCTTGCCTTCACCTGCGCAAGATCATACGCCCTCCACCCTTTTGCGGCCCACTCGAAATCATAATGGGTGAACTGCTCTCCTTCTAGAAAGGCGTTATTGTTGCCGTGCATGTCGCCGTGGCACAGCCCCCAATCCAAACCGGATGCAGCTGCAATTTCGATGCGTTTTTGTAGTGAAACCGCAAATTCCCGCAAAAAAGGAACAGCTTGATGTTCTAACCCTATGTATTCGCAAATCCGTTTTAACGGTTGTTGAATAAGAAAATCGGTATCTAACGCAAACCGTGGCTGCGCGATGGTGACCAGATCCATGGCAGCATGCAAGGCAGCGGCCGATCGGCCGAAGGCATAGCAGGAAGCTTCGTCATCAAGCGGATGTTCAATGCCTTTCAAATAACGAAAAATGACCGTGATCCGCTCCCCCTCCGGCGCATTCAAAACGGTATACAAAGTGGAATCGTTTTTCGGGATAGGCTCTGATACATGGGTTGTCGCATCCATCATTCTCCGGAGTTCGGTTAGCAGAGATACTTCAAAGTTCACGTCGCTTTCACTGACTTCGGAACGGTACACGGGCAAAATATAAAACCCGTCGGGAGTTTCGATCCGGTAAGTGTCATTCAAACCTCTTAACCAAAACAGGCATTGCTTCCACGGCCCGATATCATATAGGCGGCTCAAGCAATGCTCCAAATATTCGGGAGCCAATACGGAGCGTAAAGCTGTTGGTTGATTGTACATGTCCATCTCCTCGGTTTTTGATCCGGTTCATGTAACCGGTAGTCATACCTTTAGATTAACATAGCCTTTTTGCCGGCAGGCGGGAGAAAACGGTTATAGTTGAACGATCCGGGCCAAGAGCTCCGGCGGCAGTTGCCTTGTTCAAAATTTGAGCATCGCCTCTGATCGAGGCCCACGTCATCTCCACATCCCCCCATGACTTGTTCCAGCTCTTTAAAAAAGGCCCCCCGGTACGGAAGGCCTTCTTGTGCTGCTATATTCAAAAAACCCCGACCGGGACAGGACCAAATGAGGTCTACCCGGCGTTGACTTGCGTCTGCGCTTGTTCGTCTTCCTTGACGCGGATGAAATCGGCGTGAATGTATTCCCTCGTGACCGGATCGCGTTGCACCGCTTCCAGAAAAACGGTTATAGGTCCATGATTTTCAAGATTCAGCTCGACCAGACCGTCTCCCCCGCTTCGGATCCATTTTGCGAATTCCCTTGCGGACAGGTGGATATGGACAGGATTTGCACCCGAACCGAAAACGTTCGCGGGCAGCCGTCCCGAGTTCCGTAGACGTTTGAGGCCCGTCCGATTCATTGGCGTGCGCTGCAGAGCTTGAAAACATGTTTTCATTTTAACAACTCTCCTCTTATCATTGGTCATTTATGCTCTCCAAAATCAATCGTCTATTCGACTACGGATTTCGCCCCCCGTAGCTGGGGAAGCACGAGCACCATCACATCACCGCCCTTTATACATTTAATGTCATTTAAAACCGAATATGGGATAAGGCATTTCGTTCCATGGAACGAAATGCCTTATCTACCGGTAACCATATCATAGAAAACCGCTTTTGTCGACCGCTCGTCCTCTTGGATCCGAGTCATGGATTGCAAGCGCTTTGCAAGCTTTGACGACGCTTTACAAAAGCTTCAATCTTCGCTGCTCCTCTTCGGTAAAAACGCGGGAGCGGGTCAGAAATCTTTGCCCCTCCGGTCCTTCCAGCGAAAACATGCCGCCGCGGCCCGGAACCACGTCAATGATGAGCTGCGTAAATTTCCAATACTCGTATTGGGCCTTGCTCATGTAAAAAGGAGCGCCCCCGATCTCTCCCATCAGCACGTCGCTGTCGCCGACGATAAATTCGCCTAATGGAAAGCACATCGGGGAACTTCCGTCGCAGCATCCCCCCGATTGATGGAACATAACCGGCCCGTGTTTCGAGCGAAGCCGTTCAATCAGTTCCAATGCGGCCTCCGTCGCAACGACCTTGCGAACTTCGCTGTTCCCTTGCGTCATCTTCGGCTCCTCAGGCTCAGAAAAATCCGAGCGCTTTCGGGCTGTAGCTGACTAACAGGTTTTTCGTCTGCTGATAATGGGACAGCATCATCCGATGGTTTTCTCGGCCGATGCCGGACGACTTATAACCTCCAAACGCCGCATGAGCCGGATACGCATGATAACAATTCGTCCAGACGCGGCCGGCCTGAATTTCGCGTCCGACCCGGTACGCGGTGTTGACGTCTCGCGTCCAAACGCCTGCGCCAAGCCCATAAAGCGTATCGTTTGCGATCGCAAGCGCTTCTTCCCGATCCCTGAACGTCGTCACGGCGACGACCGGTCCGAAAATTTCCTCCTGGAAAATCCTCATGTTGTTTTGCCCTTTCAAAACCGTCGGCTGGATATAGTACCCGTCCGAAAGCTCCCCGGGGATCGAAGCTCTGCCGCCGCCAATCAGGCACTCCGCGCCTTCCTGCCTGCCGATGTCGATGTAGCTGAGGATTTTCTCCATTTGTTCGGTAGAGACCTGCGCGCCGATCATGGTCGCCGGATCCAGCGGATGGCCTTGTTTGATCGAGGCGACGCGCTTGAGCGCCCGCTCCATGAACGCATCGTAAATGGATTCCTGAATCAATGCGCGGGACGGACAGGTACAAACTTCCCCTTGATTCAGCGCGAACAACGTAAAGCCCTCAAGCGCTTTATCGAAGAAAGCGTCGTCCTTGGCCATGACGTCTTCAAAGAAAATATTCGGCGATTTGCCGCCGAGCTCCAGCGTCACCGGGATGAGGTTTTGCGAGGCATACTGCATGATCAGCCGCCCTGTCGTCGTTTCGCCGGTAAAAGCAACCTTGGCGATTCTGCTGTTCGATGCAAGCGGTTTGCCCGCTTCAAGCCCGAACCCGTTCACGACGTTGACGACGCCCGGCGGGATCAGGTCCCCGATCAGCTCCATAAGCACCATGATCGAAGCTGGCGTCTGCTCCGCCGGTTTCAGCACCACGCAGTTGCCTGCCGCAAGCGCGGGCGCAAGCTTCCAAGTCGCCATCAGCAGCGGAAAATTCCACGGGATGATTTGCCCGACGACCCCGAGCGGCTCACGGAAATGATAGGCCACCGTATCATCGTCGATTTGGCTGAGCGTTCCTTCCTGCGCCCGAATGCAGCCGGCAAAATAACGGAAATGGTCGATCGCAAGCGGCAAATCCGCTGCCAGCGTCTCCCGGACCGGCTTGCCGTTATCCCATGTTTCGGCCACCGCAAGCAGCTCCAGGTTGTCTTCGATCCGGTCCGCGATCCGGTTTAACATATTCGCACGCTCAGAAGCGGAAGTCCGTCCCCAAGCCGTTTTTGCTTCATGCGCAGCGTCGAGCGCAAGCTCGATGTCTTCCGCCGTCGAACGGGCAACCTCGCAAAACACCCGGTTGTTGACCGGCGAAACGTTTTCAAAATATTGGCCTTGAACGGGAGGAACCCATCTGCCCCCAATATAATTGTCGTAGCGTTTTTTAAACGTGACCTTCGATCCGTTTTGTCCCGGTTCAGCATATACCATATCCAAACAGCCTCCTCTAATAAAAATGTTGCTGCCATGCAGCCCAGACTCGTAAAATGGATCACCAAGCATGTCCAACACCATGTATATGGCGATGTTTTCCAATCTAGTCCTGTTTTATAGAGAAAACTTTATGTAATATAGTTCGCTATGCGGTTTCATAGGGTTCAGCCCGTGACATAAAAAAGAACCCGCCCCTCGATGTTTAGGTCTCTTTGCGCTGCAAAGACCGCCTTTCAAGGGGAACGGATTCTTTTATGTGTGATCGCTTAGTTCAGCTGCACTTTCCGGAACGGGCTAAAGCGCGACCGCAGCAGCTTCGCGAAAACGGCTTGATTGTCCGAGATATAGCTGCTTCTTTTTTGCCCGAAAGCATAGGCGGCCCCGGCCGCAAAACCCGCCGTGTAATCGTTCCAGTCCGAATAGTTTTCTTTCGCGAGCGCGACGAATCGGGCGACATAATCCCACCGCTCCTGTTCGGTCAAATAAACCATTTTCCGCGCGGCACAGCTGATAAACACGCCCCAGCTGCAATCGTACGCCGCGATCCCCCCGGCAGGCAGCCGCCCCAAATATTGGTTGGCGACGGACAGCTTATGCCTGAGGACCGGGTCCTGCGTTTCCTCGATATATCCGGCCCGCTTTTCAGCCTTCAGCACGGACAATGTACCGCCCAGATCCGCGAACTCTTTCCTCATTCCTTCCGCCAAAAACCACTCCAGCGCTTCTTTTAATCCGTCCGCATTTTCGATTTTCCATAATTTTAACGTATTGCGGGTATCCGTTGTTTTGGAAAACACCCTGTTCGGGTTTTGAACGTGATAGTCGGCATAACGCCCTTCGATGCACAGCGCCGTCATCGCATCGACATAGGGCTGCAAAGCCCCGGCAAGCTCCATCGTCTGCTGCAAGCCCATTCCTCCCTTCAAGCCTTAATTGTAACGCAGAAAACGCCATATTCTTCGAATTTCGGCAAAGACGGAGATGTAAAACAACGCCATAATGAAGAACAGGATATAAAACCTTACGGGGATGCGGACATGACCGTCGCTTGTCGGCGTCTTAACCGCATCGACGTAGGTTTCCGGCTTGGGATACATAAACGGTAGATTCATCTGTACCTTTTTCATTCGTTCAAGGCTGTTCTTGATTTTGTCCGCTTCGTCTTTTTCCGGCAATGCCGCCGCGGCCGCTTCGGCTTCGGCCATATGGCTTCTCCATGTTTGGTATTCGCTGACGATATCCGCATCCGTATCGCGAACCGTTCCTTCCAGCTCGATCTTGCCCCGGCCGCCCATCTGTTCGGCCTGCTTTTGATTCGCAAGGACGATCAACTGCTTGCCGTTCAACTCGCCCACAAATACATATCCGGTTATAACCGAATCCGTTCCCTGCTTTTGCGCTTCTTCTTCTTTCAAATAACTGATATCCCCTTCATCCTCTTCATCCTCTTCCTTCGTCGTCACTTGAACCACGCCGGTATATTGCGCCTTTTCAAGCGTGAAACGAACGCCGTCCACCTTCGCCGGCAGCCGGCCGAGTTCGTCGACGGAAGCCACCGTTCGGATTTCGAGCGGTTTATCGGCATGGGCGAAATAACCGATCAGGCTTTCCCCTGTGTACTTCGCAAAAGAGGATGCCGCATAAAGGTGCAAAATGATAAGGATGACCAGGCTGACCCATTTCCCCGCGAGCAGAAAATAAGCGCCCTGCTTGAGCCGCAGGCCAAGAGGTTTGCTGCCCAGCGCCCGCAGCAGCTTTTTCCGTTCCGCTTGTTTGCCGCCGGCAGGCCGGGCCTTGAGCGCGTCCAGCTTTTGCATGTCGATGTCCGCCAGGGCCAACACGGCTTCGATATCGTTCGGCTGTTCGTCCGCGATCCGTTTGAACATGCCGTACGCCTTATCCAGCTCTCCAAGCTTCATGTAACAGCGCCCGGCGATGGAAAGCGCCAACCTGTTGGACGGGTTGCGCTCCAAAATGCGGTTTGCGTCCTGGAGGCTTTCGTTCAGGTTGCCTTGATCAAGCCAAAGCCGTGCCCGGTGCAGGTATCCGTCAATTTCATCAGGCTGAAGCCGGATCAATTCGCTGCTTGCCTGAAGCGCTTTATCCCGCTCTCCCGTCTGCACGTAACATTCCGTGAGCAGCCGGACGACATCCGGATCCGCTCCGAACATGCCTGCCGCTTCTTCAAGCAGCTCCGCCGCCGACTCGTAATCTTGTTCCAGCATCAGCAGCAGCCCTTTTTCCCGCAACCACAAAAAATCCTCCACATCGGCATCCTGTGCCTGCAAAAGCGCCGAATATCCCAAATGCAGCAGCGACGGTTTCTCCACCGCATAGGCGTATACGTTCGGAAATTCGTCCTTGAACTCTTCCGGATCCTCCGCAGCCATTTCGCTCCAATGAAAAGTGCCTTCCAGCATCGTCCAAACGGCTTCGGGCACAAAATGATGATCATCCATGAAATAAAGCAGCCGGCCGGATACATTGGACTGGATGCTTACGTTCCAGATGGCGTCGGAATTCAGCTCCTCCATCCACCGGTTCGGATCGATCCGCGAAGGAAAATCCTCGTACAGCCGTTCGATCCGTTCCATGAAGGATTCCGCCGGATCGGCCTGCTCGCGGGGCAGGGGCTGGCCAAAATCGGCAACGCGGCGGTGAACGTACGTCGTTTCGGTCTCGGGCTCGGAAGCGGATCCAACCTCCTCCTGTCCGTCTTCGTCCAGGTCGAACATCTCCCCATGCCAGGCTTTATGGTGCTGCTCCAATTCCGTCTCCGTTTCAAAAAAAGCGGATGTCCCGTCTTCCTCCCGCAGCCCTTCCGGTTCCGCGGAAGCCGCGCTTGCCGCTTGTTTCCGGTGCCGCTTTGCTTCCTTCAGGGCGAAATCATATGCCTCCCTGAGCCGCTGATACCCTTCCGGATCGTCCTCGGGATGATGCTGCTTCAGTTTGGCCGCATAAGCCTTTTTGATCTTGGCGGTATCATCCGTCGCTTCGATCCCGAGGATATTCCAAACTTGCATTAATAGTCACGCCACCTTTCAAGCTCCTCCAGCTGTTTCTTTAAGACCGCCGCCGCCTTTTTGACGTCCTGCTCGTTTTGGGAGGCAAGCACCTGCTCGAATCTTTGCAGCAAAAACGCGATCTCCGAGCGTCTTTCGCCCAGCGATTCCTCGTAAAGCCGCTCCCCTTTGGCCAGCAGCAGCCGGTTTTCCGCACGTTCGCGGGGATGGATTTTGATGTCTTTCAGCTGCTGCAGCCGTTCTTCGATTTCCTTTTGCGACAGTTTGCCGGGATTTTTTTCGATGACGGTTCTTTGTTTGAGGCCTGTGCTCAGCACGGTAACCTCGACTTCCAAAATTCCGTTGATGTCATACGTAAACCTGACGTCGATCGACTGGTTCCCCGCTTCATCGGCCGGGATCTGGACCTCCAGCTCGCCAAGGCGGATATTGTTGTCCACTTTTCGGCTTTCGCCTTGGTAGATCACGACGCGAATGCTTTTTTGCTGATCGTGGATGGTGCTGTAGGTTTCGACCTTGCTCACCGGAATCGGCGTGTTCCGCTCGATGATCGGGCTGAAATGGCCGCTGTCGAATTGGCCGCCGCCCAGCGGCTTCGTCGTTTCGATGCCAAGCGTATAAGGACATACGTCCGTCAGCACGACCTCTTTGAGCGCCTCGTCCCTCTGCTTGAGGGCCACCTGGATCGCCGCGCCCAACGCCACCGCCTCATCCGGGTTGATCTGATTGAACGGCAGCTTGCCGAACATGCGGCTGACGACCGATTTGATGACCGGCATACGCGTGGCTCCGCCGATTAAAATGACCGCATCGAGTTCGTCCGGCGTAAGCGAGGCGTCGCGCAGCGCGCGTTCGATCGGATGGCGCAGCCGAAGCATCAGCTGGCCGGCGATTTTCTCGAATTCGTTCCGGTCGATGGTCGATTCGTATTCCTTCCCGTCCCAAGTAAAGCTCATTTGCCCGTATGTACCGTTTCCGATGCCGCGCTTGCATACTTCCGCTTGTTTGAACAGCGCGGATCGTTCCTTCGCTTCCAAGGCATGAACGTCGATGCCGTGCCTTTCCGCAAACCAGGATGCAAGGAGCTCGGTAAAATCCTCGCCGCCCAAATAATTGTCGCCGGCAATCGACTGGACTTCCATGACGCCCTCGAAAAATTCCAAAATCGACACGTCAAACGTGCCTCCGCCCAGGTCAAATACGAGAAACTTCGTTTCCGACTGCTGTTGATGCAGCCCGTACGCGATGGCGGCGGCCGTAGGCTCGCTGATCAGCCGCTCCACCTTCAGCCCGGCGATTTCCGCGGCCCGCTTCGTCGCCTTGCGCTGGGTATCGTTGAAATACGCTGGAACGCTGATGACCACCTCCGTCACCTCTTGTCCGAGATAGGCTTCGGCATCCGCCTTCAAAGCTTTGACGACAAAAGAAGAAAGTTCTTCCGGCGAAAAAGAATATCTGCCGAGACGGAACACCTTTTCCGTCCCCATATATCTTTTGAACGCCGCGGCCGTCAGCTCGGGGTGGGTAATCAGCCGTTCCTTGGCGATTTGCCCGACCAAAATTTCCCCGTTTTCGTCCACGCTGACGATGGACGGCGTTAGCCGCTCGCCGAGCACGTTCGGAATAATCACAGGTCCGCCCTCCGTCCAGCAGGCCGCAAGGCTGTTCGTTGTTCCTAAATCGATGCCTATCATTGTCACGAAAAATTACCTCATTCCACAAACATTTTTTATAGGGATATGCGCATGAAACGGCAGGTTTCCAAAAAATGGGACACAATCTTTATTATAACAAGCAATCCTTCCCCTAAAGTAGTTGCAAAAGTAACATAAAGCGGTGGAAGTTCACCCTTCAGCTGCTTCATATTTGAGTAGATTAGGCCATTCAAACTAGATTCAGCATAATCTGATTTTCCTAAAAGCCAAAAAAACGCTGCCCGGTTTGGCGCGTTTTTTTAAACACCCCGATGAGCCGCGCCAACAGCTTCGTCTCTTCGTCGGTCTCCCCGTACGCCTGAAAGAAGGCCGGTCTAGCGCCTCCTTATCTAAAATTTTCTTATCCTGAAATATTTTGTTCGTTTATCTTTTTCCGTGTTAGAATGAATGAGTCGACTTTACTTTAACACATTCGAGGTGTACATCGTGTGATGGCATGGATCGATTTAATCGTTTGCATCCTTTTATTGGCTTTGCTTGCGTATGTATTTATTTCCGTCACGATCACCGTCCTGCATAAGGTTTATCTCATGTTTCATTTCTTCATGACGTTATGGCCGCTTTGCCAATTCGCCATCCAGGTGACGGATTCCCCGAGGCTCCAACTATTATACGTGAAGATCGCTTTCGTGGATCTGGCGCTGCTGGCGGTGGGGTGGCTGTTTTTTACCCTTCTGCTGACGAAAAGGACGCTGCCCGCCCGCAAAGGACTTCCCGTGCTGATCGCCCTTCCGGCATGTCTTGCCGCAGCCATCGTCATCTCGAATCCGAACGGGATGTTCGTGCAGCCGCTGCACGGCCAATACGCCGAACGTAGTTACGGACCGCTTTTTTGGCTGACGTCTTTGGTGCTGATCGGGTACGGGGTCGTTTCGCTGTGGGTGATTCATTCCGCATTGTCGGCCAGCCGGGCAGACCGGATCAAAAAACAGGTCACGCAAGTACTCCGCGGAATGGTCGTCGTCATGGCGTTTATTGGCGCGGATATTTTGGTGAACGTCGTCTTTCGCGTTTCCTCCATGGTCATTCCCGGGCTGACGTCGGCGGGCATTTTGCTTTCGGCTGTCTTTTTTATCGTCGCCATACATCGGGACAAGGTTTTTGATTTGCTGAAAATCGCCCACCAAGACATTATCAATACCATCAATCTGGGCATCCTGGTTCTGGACGATAACGAAATCATCGTGGAGACGAACCGTTCGCTGCCTGCCTTTTTGGATTTGCACATCGGCGACCGGTTTGAAATCGCGGCTATTTTGCCGGATGCAGGCACCGGCACGTCGGGCACGTTCATTGCAAAATACAAAAACGATCCGCTCGAGAGCCCGGAAATCGACGTTTTATACGAAAAGGGCGACAGGCGTCATGTTCATATCCATGTTTCGCCCATCGTCGTTGGCGGGACGCGCGTCGGACGGATCATAACTTTCCAGGACCGAAGCCGTCTGCGCCAGCTCATCGAAGAAACGGCAAAGCAAAACGAGATCCTGCAGGAACGCAATCAAACGTTAAGCGAGATGCAGCAGGAGCTGCACCTCACGAATCAGAAGCTTCAGCAAATGGCAATTACGGACGGCCTGACCGGCTGCTTCAATCGAAATTACATAACCCAGCAATTAGAGCAAGAAGTCAGAAATCATATCGAACGGCATATCCCCTTTTCCATCCTGTTGTTGGACATCGACTTTTTTAAGCTGATCAACGACCGGTACGGGCACTTGACCGGGGATGAGGTCATCTGCAGCACGGTCAACGTCATAAAGCAAACCCTTAGGGATACCGATATTTTGGCCCGCTTCGGCGGCGAAGAGTTCATCGTCTATCTCCCCTTTACCGGTTCGGAAGCGGCGCTGGAGCTGGCCGAGCGGATTCGTGCGGCCGTTGAAGCGAATAAAATGATGGTGCCCGGCCTGAAAAACGCATTATCCGTGACGGTAAGCATCGGGCTGTTGTCCGTCGATCGTTTCCCGCTCGATTTGATCCCGGGCTCCATGACCCTGATCAGCGAGCTGTTCCAATCGGTCGACCATGTGTTATACCAAGCGAAAAGGGAAGGCCGGAACCGGGTGGTGAGCGCCTCGAAATGAGCTTTTGGGGCTGGCTGGCTCAACCGGCGGTTGAACCGGGGAAAAAGTCAATTTCAAAGTTATTGTCCGCTCCAATGCCCGCCGCTACAATGTGGTACATAAAGGAGCGTGACATATGTTGAAAGAAACTTTGGCGAGAAACATCGTTAGATACCGGAAAGAACGGGGATTAACGCAAGAGGAGCTGGCCGCACGGCTTGGCCTCTCCTTTCAAGCCGTATCCAAATGGGAAAATGCGCAGTCGTTGCCCGAGCTTTCCCTGCTGCCCCAGTTGTCCGCAACGTTGCAGGTCGGCATCGACAAGCTTCTGGGCTACCTTTCTTACGACAAGGCGGTTACGGTTTATGAAGAGGAATACAAAACGCCGGATTACATTTGGGGTCTGGAACCGAACAGCGCATGTTATCAGGTCCTGCAGCTCATGCCTCCGACCAGGCGCTTGAAGCTGCTCGACATCGGGTGCGGCGAAGGGAAAGACGCGGTGTTTTTTGCGAGAAACGGCTACGACGTCACCGCATTCGACATTACGGATGCCGGAATCTCCAAAACGAAAAGGCTCGCCGAAAAAACCGGCGTCCACGTCAACGTGTTTAAGGCCGATATAATGGATTTCCGGTTGGATTCCGGTTTCGACGTTTTATACTCAAGCGGCGTGCTGCATTATATCAAACCGGACTTCCGGGATGAAATTTTCGATAATTACAAGAGATTCACCAACGAAAACGGATTGCATGTTTTTAACGTTTTCGTCCATAAACCCTTTATTGCCCCGCCTCCGGAAAAAGAGACGAATGCCCACAAATGGCATTCCGGCGAATTAATCGGACATTACCGCGACTGGTTCCTGCATGAAAGCTCCGAAGTCGTATTCGACTGCAATTCATCGGGCGTTCCGCACCAGCACGCCATGACGAAATTGATCGCCCGGAAAGTCTCCGCGTAGTCCGCCGAGCCTTTTCCGGGACGAGTGCAGCGTTTTGAGGAAGGGGCCGAACGGCCCCTTTGTTTTGAAGGAGTCTTCAAGAAACACCCGTGAGGACATCCTTTTTAACCAATCGTGGCCTGACTCCCGACATACATGATCGCAAAGACCAAAATGATCGTGATCGTCATCAGCGCAACGGGAATCGCCGTTAAGGTGATGCCTGCGATGGCCATCCCCCTGCCGCTTGGCGATCGCTGGCCCGGATTCCAAGCACAAAACCGATCAGGCTGACGATAAAAGACAAGAGCATCATGAACATGGCGCCGGCTGGAGCCTCGTATCCGGATCCTAAATCCATCGCAAACAACGACATGATAAACATGAGAATCCCGAAAATCCCAAAGATGAGCGAAACGACCGCTTGCCCCAGCCTGTCCTTGGGGGGCTTTTTCTTTTTGGTTGCGGGGATCGGCCTGCCGGCCTGCGGTGCTTGCTTCTGATTGCCGGCAACAGGACCACGGCCCTGTTTCCCGGCAGGCGTACTGCTCGTCCGGGCTTGGCTGCTTGCCTGCCGATGGGATGGCTGCATGATTTAACTTTTCTCCCCTCTTAACGATGATATAGGTATGTAGAACTACTGATAACGTTTCCATAATACTCCAAAGGTAATACCTTGTCAAAATTTGCTCCTTTTGTCGTATTATAGCGATTGAGGGGAGCTTTTTTTAAAGCACTGGCCCCTGGTTCATCCGGAGGACACCCCCGCTGGCCGCTAGACATGAAAATACTTTTCTATAACTTTGGCTACGCCGTCGTCATCATTCGACAACGTGACTTCATCCGCCGCGTTTTTTACAGACTCGGGCGCGTTTCCCATGGCTACGCCAACGCCTGCGTACTCAAGCATGTCCATGTCGTTGAAATTGTCTCCGACCGCGATGACCTGCTGCCGCGCCACGCCCCATCGTTCCTGCAAAAACCGGATGGCCGACGTTTTCGAAACGGAACGGTCCATAATTTCCAGGTAGGAAGGTTTGGACCGGTAGATGGCAAGCTCTTCCGCAAACTGCTTTTTCAAAGAGTTTTCCAGTGCCCCGATCTCTTGCGCCCCGCCCATGCATAACGCCTTGTGGGCCCCGTGAAGCGAACTTGCCGGCAAACGGAACATGGCTTCGAAGTCGATGACGGACGGATCGGTTTTGGCGATATCCCGCTCTTGAAGCGCCCACTCATCCAGGCGGTCGACATACCAGTCGTCGTCCTTGTAAAACCCGGCATGGATTCGTCCGAGCTTCGCCTGCCGGTATATGTTCTCGATTTGAGCCATGGTCATCGTTTTGTTCCAAAGCGACCGGTAGGAGCCGTCCTCCTCCGTTTCGACAACCAATGCGCCGCTGTAGCAAATGATCGGAGTGTCCAGACCCAGCTCCCGGTGAATAAACGCAATGCCCTTGGGCATCCTTGCGGAAACCAGGACGACCCGAACGTCGCCGGGCAAGGCGCGAATGGCCCGCTTCGTCCCGGCAGAAATGTCATGGTTCGAATTCAGCAGCGTTCCGTCGATGTCCAGGCACAGCATGTGATAAGTCATTTTCCCCATCCCCTTCGTTCCTCTTCTGCTTTCGGTTCCATTATAACCTAGAGGATGCCCGAAGTAAGACAGGGATTTTTTTTAACGGCTTCGGCCGCCGGCGTAGGTTTGGACGAAAATGCCATCCCCCTCCAGCCATTCGGCGATCAAAACCTCTCGATAATCGGAAATATGCTGGGTTTGAAGCTGTTTGTGCAGCCAGGTTTCGTCAAAGCCCGCGTCTTGGATTTCGTCCCACAATACTTTTCCGTCGCGAATGAGCGTGACGGGGACATAAACGGGAGTTTCCTGGAGTTTCAAATCTTCCTGCGTCGTTTTCTGGTATTTGGACTTTTTCAAAATGCTGAGGGAACCATCCACCTCCAGGTAGCAAAAGGCCACCTCCCGGATCGAAAAGGTTTCGCTTTGGCGAAGCAGGCTTTGCAGCTGATTGAGGTTCATCCGGTTTTTTTTCAGTGCTTCATAATCCACGACGCCGTTTTTAATGAGCGCGGACGGCTTGCCCTCGAACATCCCGCGGAAAAACAACGATTTTTGTCCAAGGTATTCCACGACAATGAGCAGCAATCCCCATAAGAAAATGGAATATAAAATGTGAATAAGCCCGATGCCGGGTTCAAACAAGGCGTTGCCAAGCAGCTCCCCAAACACGATGGACGCGATAAAGGCAAACGGCGTGATCTGCCGGATCAGCTTTCTTCCGACGATTTTCACGACGATAAACAACAAAAAAAATCCGACAATCAGCTCAACAGTCAAAGAAGAGAGAGTGATTTCCTTCATATCATAAACCTCGCCGCGATTTGTTATTTTGGAGGTACATTTTATGTATTCCCACATTGCGCCCGATATCTACGCTTAGAAAAAAATCGTCGGAAAAGCGCCCCAAAAAATTTTTATTGTTATTTATTGACAGTTGTATTCGCTTTCATCTACAATGATGGAGGAACGCAATACTCGATATAATTTAAGGGCCATGCATTCCTTGACCGCACACCCGGTATGGAACAACCCCGGTATCTCGATGGAGAAGCCGGGGTTTTTTGTCGCCCTTTTTTAGGAGGTGATCCGGCGACAGCGGACAAGCCTGGAATTCAAATAATTACATAGGAGGTATAACATGAAGAAATTTCTGAAAATGACTGCCGCGTTTTCCCTGGGATTATCCCTGGCGTTCGGGCTTTTCAGCCCCGCCCAGGCCGCGCCGGATACCTCGGTATCCAACAAGCAAAATTTCAGCACCGACGTCATCTATCAAATTTTCACCGACAGGTTTTCGGACGGCAATCCCGCCAACAATCCGACCGGCGCGGCGTTTGACGGAACCTGCACGAACCTCCGGCTGTATTGCGGCGGCGACTGGCAGGGCATCATCAACAAAATCAACGACGGTTACCTGACCGGGATGGGCGTTACCGCCATCTGGATCTCCCAGCCGGTCGAAAACATCTACAGCATCATCAATTATTCCGGCGTCAACAACACGGCCTATCACGGCTACTGGGCCCGGGACTTCAAGAAGACGAATCCGGCCTACGGCACGATTGCGGACTTCCAGAACCTGATCGCCGCCGCGCATGCCAAAAACATCAAAGTCATTATCGACTTCGCCCCGAACCATACGTCGCCCGCCTCGTCCGACCAGCCTTCCTTTGCGGAAAACGGCCGGCTGTATGATAACGGCACGCTGCTCGGGGGATATACGAACGATACGCAGAACCTGTTCCACCATAACGGCGGCACGGACTTTTCCACGACCGAAAACGGCATCTACAAAAACCTGTACGATCTCGCCGATCTGAACCATAACAACAGCACCGTGGACGTCTACTTGAAGGACGCGATCAAAATGTGGCTGGATCTCGGCATCGACGGCATCCGCATGGATGCGGTGAAGCATATGCCGTTCGGCTGGCAGAAGAGCTTTATGGCTGCCGTCAACAACTATAAGCCGGTCTTTACCTTCGGCGAATGGTTCCTGGGCGTAAACGAAGTAAGCCCGGAAAACCATAAGTTTGCCAACGAATCCGGCATGAGCCTGCTTGATTTCCGTTTTGCCCAAAAGGTGCGGCAGGTGTTCCGGGACAACACCGACAATATGTACGGACTGAAGGCGATGCTGGAGGGCTCCGCAGCCGATTACGCCCAGGTGGATGATCAGGTGACGTTCATCGACAACCATGACATGGAGCGTTTCCACGCAAGCAATGCAAACCGCCGGAAGCTGGAGCAAGCGCTGGCGTTCACGCTGACCTCGCGCGGCGTCCCCGCCATTTATTACGGCACCGAGCAGTACATGTCGGGCGGGACCGATCCGGACAACCGGGCGCGGATCCCTTCCTTCTCCACGTCGACGACCGCCTATCAAGTCATTCAAAAGCTGGCGCCGCTGCGCAAGTCCAACCCGGCCATCGCCTACGGATCGACGCAGGAGCGCTGGATCAACAACGACGTGCTCATTTATGAGCGCAAATTCGGCAGCAACGTTGCCGTCGTTGCCGTCAACCGCAATTTGAACGCGCCGGCTTCCATTTCGGGACTTGTCACTTCCCTGCCGCAAGGCAGCTACAATGACGTCCTTGGCGGCCTTCTGAACGGCAACACGTTAACGGTAGGCTCCGGCGGAGCCGCCTCCAATTTCACGCTTGCGGCCGGCGGCACGGCGGTGTGGCAGTACACCGCGGCAACGGCGACGCCGACCATCGGGCATGTCGGGCCGATGATGGCCAAGCCGGGCGTGACGATCACGATCGACGGCCGCGGCTTCGGCTCTAGCAAAGGCACCGTCTACTTCGGCACGACGGCGGTGAGCGGCGCCAACATCACGTCTTGGGAAGACACGCAGATCAAAGTGAAAATTCCGGCCGTCGCAGGCGGCATCTACAACATTAAAGTCGCAAACGCCGCCGGAACGGCAAGCAACGTGTACGACAACTTCGAGGTATTGTCCGGAGACCAGGTCAGCGTCCGCTTCGTGGTCAACAACGCGACGACGGCCCTTGGGCAAAATGTGTATCTGACGGGCAATGTCAGCGAGCTGGGGAACTGGGACCCGGCAAAAGCGATCGGGCCGATGTACAACCAGGTCGTTTACCAATATCCGAACTGGTATTATGACGTCAGCGTTCCGGCCGGCAAAACGATCGAGTTCAAGTTTTTGAAAAAACAAGGCTCCACCGTCACGTGGGAAGGCGGCAGCAACCACACCTTCACCGCGCCGTCCAGCGGCACCGCGACCATTAACGTGAATTGGCAGCCATAAGGCGTGAGGGATAGGCAGCTGCATTCATTGGAAAAGGCGACTATATGACGTCCGTTCCGTGAGCAACCGCTCATCGCTCCGTTCAAACCGCCACAGGCTGATCTTCAGCCAAAAAAAGAGGGGACCTTTCCCCTCTTTTTTTATTTCCGTTGACCTAACGGTATTCCCAAAAATTACATTCCCCCATAAGCTCCCTCCCCTCTAATAGCAATAACAAGAGCGTAAACCCAACCAGGTGATCCATAGCGTGCGGTCGCCTTTAATCCCGGTATCAAAATGTATCCTACCTTACAAAAATGATCGGATCATACAAAATAGTGCG
Source organism: Paenibacillus cookii (assembly GCF_018333375.1). Classification (GTDB taxonomy): domain Bacteria; phylum Bacillota; class Bacilli; order Paenibacillales; family Paenibacillaceae; genus Paenibacillus_AQ; species Paenibacillus_AQ cookii. The sequence continues at coordinate 12,037 of NZ_BORW01000030.1, read as the reverse complement.
TACTACTCAAGCGTAATAGAACCTGATAACCTACATACAGAACGATCGATCCAGATTCCAACGAACGGCACGGTCGTTTAAAAAAAATGGTGTGCGGGGTGCGAGAATATGCAAGAATATCAACTGACTTTGAAAGATAAGCGGATCGTATGGGGGAAGGCGATCGACCTTGAGCCTCTCATTGGCAAATATCCTGGCGACTCGATTAGACAGGGCATGAACGAAGCTTTGGATTGGAATTTGCCTGCCGGCATATATCGGGCAAAAGAGATCGTGATGGAGCTGGACAAAATGCTTGAGGCGATGCTGGTTCAGCTTGGCGAACCGGTGAACGGCGATCCGATGGTGCTCTTGGACAGCCTTCAGGCCAATTTGCAGATTTCGGGACGCGTATCCTCCCTGCCTCTGGGGCCATTGGCTCTTGAGGATCGAGCCGGAGCCGAAATTACGTCTCAGGCGGCGCGAATCGGCGAGCAATTGGTAAGCTGGGCCCGTGAATACAATCCCGAAAAGAAGACGCTGGCCAAGTACGGGCCGGAAAAGTTAGGAAAGCTGGAATTTCGAAGCCACTGCTATGGTCATGCCCTGATCCCCCAGGCAACCGCTCAGGTTTGGGGACCCTTCGGCGGCCCAAGGATCATGCAGATTTATAATGAATACCTGCACCAATTTGTTTTGCTGCGGGATGCCCTGCTTCCGTTTGCCAATTGGGAACAAGTTCCGTTTGAAGTTAAAGAATATGCGGAGTTCAAAGGACTGCGCTTTCTGGAACCAGCCCGGGAGGTCTTCCTAACTCAATTGCTCGGGAAAAAGTTGACGCACAAATCGATTGTCCATTATGCGCAAAGCGTACTCGGCTCGGGTTTGGCCACCGTCGGTTACGGCTTTCAATACCGTCTGGGAACCGTATTGCCGGCTGGCTTGGGGGAATCTGCCGGGACGGCGGCGCGGTACCTTCTCAAGTGGCATCCGGTACAAACGATACCGGCAGAAGGAACGCATGATTTGGCCAGTGTTTCCTTCGATTATGAATATGGCGATTATTATGCCGCGCCGCGTACCGAGGCTGGAAAAGGTACGCCGGTAAGCGAAGATACGCTTCCAGTTTCCCAAGAACAAGACGATCAACCCGCCATTGCCCGGCTGCTGCCCAATACGGGTGCCGATCGAACGACGCTGCGTTTCAGCTTCGAAATGGACGACCGCGAGTTTACGGTAGATCTCGGCCAGCTTTTTAGAGGACATCGCTTTTTATATCGGCCGCAGGAAAGCGACAATGCCGGTGCTGTGAAGCGAACCTCCATCAGCTTGCACCGCGCGATGAACATTCTCTCGCATTCCGGACTCGTGACGAATGCCGATGGAATACATTTTATTCCGTCCGGCGGAAATGAACTGATTGTCTGGGCTTTGCTGGGAAAGCTGTATCCCGAAAATGTGGTTTTATTGGACCGTGGGGATCAGGATAAACTGGAGGCCGCTTACGTTTCCGGCAAAGGGTTCGGAACGCAATTTTTAGTCCTGTAAGTCCATTAGGCTTCACGTACGAAATATTTGACGGCCAGGCCTTAGGAAGATGACTGTTGACGTCCATATTCGGCAGCAGCAGACCTACATCAATCTATTTCGAAATATACAAGAAGAAATTCAGTCATCCGGATCAGGAGCAGGAAGGAGACTTACCGTGACTAAGCAGCAAAAATTGTTGACTTTCAATTTATTTTTATTGACCTTCGTACTGGGAACCAGTGAATTTGTGATGGTCGGATTATTAACCGAAGTGGCCGAGGACATGACGATCGCCATCTCGGCCGCAGGCTCCCTGGTATCGGCTTTTGCTTTGTCTTTTGCCATAGGTACGCCGATCTTCACGGCATTATTCAGCCGGTTCTCCAAGCGCCCGCTCATCCTTGCTTTGATCGGCGTATTTATCGCCGGGAACATGATAACGGCTATTTCGAGATCGTACGGATTGCTTCTGGCGTCCAGAGTGATCACGGCCGTGGTTACGGGCGTCTTGATTGGACTCGCGATGGCGGTGGCCAGCGAAACGATGCCTCCAGAAAAAAGAGGGTCGGTGATCTCCATCATCTTTACGGGCTTTACGGTGGCAAGCGTTCTCGGCGTCCCCCTCGGCACTTCCATCGGGCAATGGGGCGGATGGCATTTGTCCTATTGGTTTGCCACGTTATTGGGAATCGTGTCTCTGTTGGCAAGTTATGCAACCATTCCTAAGGGTCTAAAAGGCGCTCGGAGTTCACTCAAAAAACAACTCAGATTATTCGCCTATCCTAGAATTGTGCTTGCTTTCTTTATCCCTGCGTTAAGCATTGGAGCAACTTATAGCGTTTATACCTATTTAGCCCCATTGCTTCAGGATGTGCTGTTGGTTCCGGCACAGTATATCAGCCTCGTCTTTTTGCTGTATGGCGTCGTGTCCATCTTCAGCACGTTAATTGGCGGAAAGCTGGCGGCCCGTCATGGGACGGGAAAAATACGCTTCGTATTCCTGGCTCAAGCCGTCATTCTCGCGTCGCTTTTTGTCTCATCCGGCTCACTTGTCGGGGGACTGATCAGCATCTCATGCATGGCTCTCGTCGTTTACCTCATGAACTCAACGATGCAGTTGTACTTCATTGATTGGGCCGGTCGGCATGTTCCGGAAGCCAGGGATTTGGCTTCGTCCTTGACCTCCGTCTCCATCAATGTTGGCATTGCGATGGGATCGGCTTTGGGCGGATTTGTCACGACGAATATGAAGCTCATTGATCTGTCCTGGTCCGGGGGAATCGTTGCCGTCTTGGCAGCCGTGCTGGCTTTTATCAACGATCGTTTGGAGCGGGGAGACCGCAGGGCAAGTGCATTTAAAGAGGAAACCGAGCTAAGCGGCCAATACGGAGAAAGCATGTGATATAGGAACATCAGGTTTAGAGGTACCCTTCTTGGGTACCTCTTCAACTTCCAGTACCTTCAGCTAATCAAAATCAGGTATGATGAACAGGTAACGGACAACTAAGCCGCGTTGAATTCATTTCTTAGGCATGCTTTTGATTGGTGCGCGATACTTCATCGGGGTAGCTTTCGATATAAGTGGTGCCAAAATCGCACAAAACCAAGAGCATGGGAGCCAGTTGTTTGCCCAACTCGGACAAATCGTATTCCACTTTCGGCGGTGACACCGGATACACCTTGCGGCTAATGAGTCCGTCGCTTTCAAGCATTCTTAGCTGCATCGTAAGCATGCGTTGCGTCGCGTCGGGAAGCAGCCGCCGCAGCTCATTATACCGGATCGGCCCCTTTGCCAGTTCGTTTAAAATAGCTATTTTCCACTTGCCGCTGACTAAGCTGAGGACGATTTCGGAGGTGCAGCGATAGGTTTTATCTCTAAACGTTATCATCTGTCAACACATCCCTTTCTTTAAATGAAGAAAGACCATTTGTGAATTGCTTCAGTTTTTGCAACATCCTCGCTTATGACGAATTCTGAATCGATCATTCCATATATTAATTTCAACCTCGCTCCCTTGTCAAGGACTTATGGATCGATTAATATATAAAAAATAAAGGAGGTCTTCTTATGCCCCGAACGGGACGCCCACGCGCATTTAACCGTGACGAGGCGGTCGCCGCCGCGATGGTACTTTTTTGGGAACACGGCTATGAATCCACTTCACTTGCCCAGCTGCGCGCTGCGATGGGAAATATATCGGCGGCGAGTTTTTACGCGGCATTCGATTCCAAGGAATCGTTGTTCCGCGAAGCGGTGGATAAATATCTCTCTACTTACGGACAAGTGTCGGAATGTTTCAGGGATACGAGCTTGACATCGAGAGCAGCCATGGAGCAGGGTTTGCGGCAATCGGCGCGGATGCAGACGGAGCACTCCCATCCTTTGGGTTGTCTGTTGATTTTGTCCGCGGTAAACTGTTCTCCCGGGCACCATCACATTCAGGAGATTCTGGCCAAAGAACGGGAAAAGGTTCACGGTTGGCTGAAAGATTGCATCGAACGGGCCGTTGTCAACGGGGAGCTGCCCGAATCAACGGATATCCCCATGCTGGTGACGTTATTTGAAACATTTCTTCGAGGAATTTCCTTGCAAGCCCGGGACGGTGTCCCATACGAAACCATTGACGCTGCCATCACTCAACTGATGAGCGTATGGGATGCGCTATCCGCCAAGCGGCACCGCAACGATTAACGTAAATTGGCAGCCATAAGGCGTGAGGGAGCGATCGTCGGTTACATCCGCTGGAAGAGAGCGTCTTACCCGCGTAGCGGGAATCCGCCTAACCGCTGGATTATCTGCAACAGAAAAAGATGGGACCCTCCCCTCTTTTTCTGCCGTACATGCATGAAAGATTTTCGAACAGATCAGGTTTCGATCCAAAACCGTTTCACGATATTCCCGTCTGCTTCCGTAAAACTTGCGTCCGGCATCCCGCCGTTTTTCAAAATCGTTTTTTCCGAAGCCGCATTCCAGTCGTCGCATGCGATAATCGCTTTCGTAATGCCGAATTCCTTAGCTTTTTCCAGCGCTAAAGAAAACAATAGGGAGGCATAACCTGCTCCCCCTATCACTTGAGTTTTTCGCCGTTGTATTCGTGCTTGAGAATGCCCATTTGAATTAAATCATGCCAATTTAAAAGCAGCCATTCATTTATTTCAAAAGCTCCAGCAGTTCCAGTACCTCGGGCGCAAGGTCGGAATTGACGCGCATGATATCCTCAAACAAGGGTCTCGCCTGCTTCAACAAGAAATCGCTGTAATAGTAATAGCTGAAAAACGCCTCGGGGTCGTACCCGGTCGGTTCTCCTCTCTCCCATTCCAGTTCGTCTTCCTCCTCGTCCTCAGGCCAAAGATATTTCTCGTTCAACAGCTCGTTCATGCTTGTTACCGGATGTTCCAATCCCAAATCCTGATCGGATAGCGCGGAAGCGACATTCAAACACACCCTGATTTCACCCGAAGCGGCCTCCTTCGGACCCCGCAGCTCAAGACCGCGCAGCAGTTCAAGCAGCACCCATGGCGTAACTTGCCATAACGTGCCTTGATGTTCGGCCAGCTCGGCCAAGGATTCAAATTGTCCCGTCTCGATCAGCCGCGGAATGTCCGTCCCTCTCCCGTAGGGGGTCGTTAACCGCTGCCAAGGAATGTTTGGGTGGAGTTGCTCAGAAGCTTCCAAGACGATTTCTCCTTTCGCGATTCACGCTCGTTTTTGCCTTCGAATACTTGTTTTTCAAACATTCGCGGATTCAGCCCATAATCTTTTTACCTCTATCAGTTCCTGATCGTCAAATTGCATCCGGTACACATCCGGCTTCGATAATTGGAGCAAAAACTCCAAACCGAACCGGCTGTCGTAATGCCCCATCATCAGCGTCATCACGGCGCCGTGGGTGCCAATGGCTATCTTTTGTCCGCGGTAAACTTCCAAAATTTCCTGAAGAACGCCGATCGCCCGCTTCTGGCAAGCCGCGTTGGATTCCCCTCCCGGCAACGCATAATGCGGATCCGCAAACGACCGGTCCAGCAAAGGATACAGCTCCCGATCGGAAATCCGGTGCTCTCCGGCGTCAAATTTCCGTTCTTTAAGATTCTCGTATAAAATGATCTCCTTCCCGGCTTGGTCGGCTAACTCCTGAATGGTCATCACCGAGCGGGCGTACGGACTTGAAACAAATACGCCGATGCCTTCCTCCCGCAAAAGCTCGGTGACCCGGCGGGCGTCTAACCGCCCTTTTTCCGTGAGCCCTCGCGTGCTCTCCGTTCCGTCTGTTTTGGGCGATTCCCCATGCCTTACCATGTATATGTACGTATGCACGGTTGCTCCTCCTTCATTTTGGAATGCGAAGCCATTCGGACAGCTGCGATACCGCTGCAAATGACGGGAACGGCATGATAGGATTCAGCCATCAATTTCTCCTCCTAGCCGTTCGGTTTCCTTTTTGGCATCTTCGAGGATGGCATCCTTCTGGCCGATTAATGCATGGAGCGCCTCATGCACAAAACCGTTTTCGAATTGATGCAGCGGCTCCGGCAGTTCGTCTTCGTCCAAAACGAAATGCTCCCCGTTCGGAAGGACCAGCAGATCGATGATCAAATCTTCAAAGGATACGGCCTCATCGGTAACGGTCGTGTTCCTTACCAGATTAAAATACGAGCCGAGATAGTTCCCTTGGCCGTCTCTCCAAAAATACAGGTTATAAGGCCGATCGATCCAATAATAAGCAAAGGTATACGTTCCTTCCGGTATCGTGAGTTCGCTTGCGCCGGCCGGCATCGTAAACGGCTTGTCTACCTGGTGCAGCAGCACGATCTTCGGGAGCTCCATCTTCAAAAGTGTGCAGTCATGATAGGCAACGGTTGCATCATAGCGGATTTTTCGCTCGATGACCGGTTGCCCCTTGTGCAGCGATTGCGCGGGCATGTTGGAAAACCTCCCTATGAAAACGATTTTCAAAGCATTCCTTCTTGATGATGATTATTGTAACAAAGGCGGAGATCAATTTCTAATGTGGTAATATAGATATGGACAGCTTAGCGGAAACTAACGCAGCCAATCATTGGGAGAGGATCCGAAGATGAAGGTCATTACTTTATGCGGTTCAACCAAATTCAAAAATGAATTCGAGCAGGCCAATGCTTACCTCACGCTGCAGGGAAACATCGTCATGAGCGTTGCTTTTTTTGAACAGAGCGAAGGTTATCCATTAACGGAGGAACAAGCCGAACTGCTGGGAACGATCCATCTGAAAAAAATCGATCTTTCCGACGAAATCTTCGTGATTGACGCGGGCGGATACATCGGCAGCAGCACGCAAAAAGAAATAGAGTACGCCCGAAAGAATGGAAAAACGGTCCGCTTCTATACCGAGGAAGGGATCCCTCCCCAATTTGCGGTAACATAAATAGCGCCCGAACAAACATAAGGCTCACGCTGCAGAACGCAGAATGAGCCTTACGTTTATGTTTGAATGCTTGATCTGTAGACGGCCGCCCGTCAAACCTGTACGCGCCCGTTAGGCTTCCGGGGAAGGCCCCACGACGGTCAGCATGAAAAACGAGGTCTGGAACCTTCCGCTTTCGGGAACGATGCACATCAACCGCTGCCCTTCGGCAAGATGCCCTTCGTTCAACAGCTCCTCCAGCATGATATAAATCGAAGCCGCGCCCGTATTCCCTTTCGTGTACAAATTCGTAAACCATTTTTCCTCCGGAATGTTCACGCCGCCAAGCTCAAACATCCGGAACAGTTCATCCTTGAAAAAATGCGATGAATAATGGCAAAGCATCCAATCGATGTCCTTCGGATCGAATCGCCCCTCCTCCATCAGCTCCAGGAAACGGAAGACGCCTACTTTGACGATTTCATTAACCAGCCGGACGTCTTGCCGCAAATTAAGCGCTCCGCGGTCCGCCGCTTCATGAATCGAAGGGTAATCATGCCAGGACGACAGTCCGTCTTCTTTATTCATGCCCGAATACATGCAGACTTCGTATTGATTCGCAAAGGACCTGTTATCCATCCAATCGATGCGCAGCGATAAGCCCGTACGGTTCGGGGCGTTCTGCAAGACGGCCGCCCCTGCTCCATCCGATATCATAAACCGCAAAAAATCGGTATCGAACGGAACTCGGCTGTTGGTGTAGATCCCCTGCGCTTCAAACTTCGTATGCTTAAACTCCCGGCTGTAAAACTCGCTTCCGCAAGAGACGGCGGCGTCATGCTCGCCCGATTTGATATGTACGTATGCATTTTTAAGCGCTTGGGTTCCGCTTACGCATAAGCCGGAATGCGAGGCAATTTCCATCGCGGGCAAGCCGGTTTCTCCGTGCACCATGCTTGCAAACCCGGGCAAAAGCAAATCGGGTCTGGTCGTCCCGGCCGCCAGAAACCCGATCTCCCGTTCCGTTACGTTCGTATTCCGTTCCAGCGCGTCGCGAATCGCCAAAGCAGCCATTTCGGCATTCGAATATAAACTTTTTTGCTCTTTATCCATCGCATAATACCGGTATTTGATTTGATTTTTCTCCAGAATGATCCGTTTGGTTTTGGAAGGTTTGCCCCCGATTTTGCCGATATAATCCTCGATTTCATCATTGCTTACCGGAGATCCCGGCAGGAATTTGCCAACGCTTGTAATATAAACCTGATTCATAGAACACCTCTCAAATTCTAGTATATACCATTATTATCATAGATGTTCTATTAATTGTAAAGTATTGGAATTGGTCCTTGAAACTCCCATTCACGCCGAAGGGCCGCGAACTCCACTTTAAACGCGATCCTGAACGTTCACGACGACATTTCCGAAAAAGGATCGCCGATATAAACTAATCCCGCTCAAGCCCTTGTCCATCCGTCCGATGGCTGTGGATTAACTGCATAGCCCATTGTTCGTCAAATTGCAGCTTTTCCAACCGATGCCGGAAAAAAAGCTGAATGTACTGCTGTTCCCCTTGGGGAATCCGCTCGTCTTGGCTCGCATACTCCAACCGCTCTTCCTCATGGCGAATTTCGTACCGCAGGTAGTCCTTGTATTGGTGCAAAATCAAAAACTGCAATTCCTTGCTGATCAATCCGAAGTTTTTCAGTTTCGTATAAAAATGCAGCTCGTAATCCGGCGAATATGGAATCGGTTCTTCCATTAACCGAAAAAAACGTATTCTGCCTTCGTCCGTAAGTTTATAGGTTTTGATCTTTTTTCCTCTTCCTTGTCGGGCGCCCTCCGGTTGTTCATCGGGAACCTGCTCGATCAGCCCGTCCGCCACCATGCCGTGGATCAGCGGATATATAGCCCCCCAGCTCACCTTTCGCGTAGGACCGACAATTCCGTTCAAAATCTGATGCAGCAAATAGCCGTGCATCGGGTTATTCATCAATTCGCCGAGTATGAACAATTCGTACAAAACGAATGGCCTCCCTTGTAAGTTCTACTGCTTTTAAGCAATCAACAGTATAACATACGGCTGCCTGAAAAAACAGAAAAGCCGCGGCGACCGCGGCTGTCCCGGGCCGCATCCGTTTGCGGCCGGTTCATGCCAACTCCCGTTCGCCCATCTGTCAAGCCGAATGCTGCTGCGCCATCCCCTGGCGGTGTTTCGGCAGGAACAGCACGGTGAGAAGATTTGCAATCGCAATGCCCGACATGACGATAAAAATGGCATGCATACCCGCAACCAACTCCGATTTTGAGCCGATGGCGTTGACATGCTGGTTGTAAATCGTGCCGAATACCGCAATGCCGATCGTTTGCCCGAGCGCACGCATCAGCATGCTGGAAGCGTTGGCGACGCCGCGCTGCTCCCAGCCGACGACCGATTGCACGACAACGGTGGAGGGCGTCGCGACAAAACCCATGCCGAACCCGACTAGAACGAGGATGCCTATCCAAAATACGTAAGGCGAGTCCAACTGAAGCGCAATCAGCCAGATGGAGCCGGCCATGACCAGCAAAGAGCCAAACACGATCGATGCCTTCGCTCCGACCCGGTACATAAGCCTGCCGGCGACGTTGGAAGCCAGCGGCCAGGCCAGCGACATCGGCATGGCGATCAGGCCCGAGCCCGTGGCGGAGTTGCCGAGCACCGACTGAATCCAGATCGGCGCGTAAACCGTAAGCCCCGTCGTGATGCTGAACGTCAGGAAACCGCTGATGTTGGTGATGTTCAATACGCGGATGCGGAAAATCGACAACGGGATCATCGGCTCTTCAGCCCGTTTTTCAATCCAGAGAAATAGCATGAAAAATACGGCCGATGCCGGAAGCAGCCCCATGATCACCGGGGAATCCCACGAATGCTCTGACCCGCCGCTCAGCAGCGCATAGAGGAGCGCAGAGAAGGCAACGGTAAACATAAGCGCGCCGAGGTAATCGATTTTTTTCGCCTGGCGTTCAACCGGTTGATGCAAAAATGCGACGACCAGCAGCAGGGCGATGAGGCCGATCGGTACGTTGATGTAGAAAATCCATCGCCACGACACCTGATCGACGAAATAACCTCCGATAAGCGGGCCAAGCAGGCCTGCGACGGACCAAACGGACGAGAAGACGCCCATCATCTTGCCGCGCTGCTTTCCGGTGAACAAATCGCCGATGATCGTAAAGCATACCGGGGCGAGCGCCCCGGCTCCGAATCCTTGCAAAGCCCGGAACCCTATGAGCTCCGTCATCGACTGTGCCATCCCGCATAATACGGAACCGAGCACGAACAATCCGATGCCGGCCGCAAACACGGCTTTGCGCCCGAATAAATCGGCGAGCTTGCCGAAAATGGGCGTCGCCACGCAAGTGGTCAACGTATACACCGCAAACACCCAACTGAACAGCGTTTCGCCATGCAAATCCTTGATCATATGAGGGGTCGCTGTGGCAACAACGGTCGCGTCCAACGCGCCGATAAACATGGCCGCCAGCAGTCCGGCGACGACGATGTTGACATTGGTTTTCGAGGCCATGCGAAAGATGCCTCCTTATGTTCAAGTTTTCTCCCTTCGGCTTAACGATTGCAAACCAAGTAGAGGGTATTCCCTTCCGGATCGCTGAAGTGCACGACTTGGGCCGCTTGGCCTTCTACGGCATCATGGAATTCAACGCCGCGGGATTTCAGGGTTTGGATGGCTGACTCCATGTCGTCCACCTCAAACCCAATGGACATGCTGCCCGATTTAACCGGCCCGGAACCATGATCTCCGGCCAGGTGCAACAGTCCGATCGTTAATCCCGGCGCTGCGACTTGGGCAAAATGCCCATCGCCTTCATGCTGCAGCTCCAGTCCCAGAGTATCGACGTAAAATTGCACCGCCTTTTTCATATCCGCTGCCATCACCGTCACGTTTCCGCTTTTCAACATAATAAATTTCCTCCTTATTCGTTTGATCGGTTTTATTATATCAAAATAATATAATAAATAAATATATTTTTTAGATATATATGATGGAAATTTTAGGATGTTTGTTCAAAAACAAACGGCTCCCGTAAGTTCCCCTTGCCATTCGCATTGGAAACCGAGCCTTGGGAACTTCCTTGCAGGCAAATAAAAAAGAGAACGCAATTAGGCGCTCTCTCGCATATTCCATATTTTTAACGAAACGTATTTCAATTGGCGTGTTTCCTGCGATCCATCCAATAGCATAAACACTTCGCTTGGATGTTTAACATCTCACATATTTGCGCTTAAAACCAAGCTGTCCTCTTTCCAGCGCCTTGTGGATGCTTTCCGAAGCGAGCAGGATGCTGCTTTTTTTCGAATCGCGTTTCATTTCCACCGGCCCTACTGCCTTTGCGGTTTCGACCGCCCGTTCATGAAGAGGAAGATAGGATACCCCGACCGTATACAAGAAATTATTCATGGAAGATTTCGTTCGTTCAGGCGAATCGTGAATCGTCTTTTTCACCCTCTCCAGCATGCCGGCCATTTTGCTTTCGGCAAACTGGGCGTCCGGCCGGCTTCCCAAAAGCCAGCAATAGCAGCTCCAGCCCGCCGACATTTTTAATTCCTCGCCGCTTTCGATCCATTGATCCGCGACTTCTTGCGCAATATCCGTTTCGGCTAAGGTCACCGCGACGACGTAATCGGAAAGCATATAAAAATAAGCTCCCTCCATCCAGCGCTCAAAATCCGCCGCGGTCATCGCTTTCGGATCCGCAATGATGCCGGCAAAATACATGGCGTCGTAGTTTCCTGTGGCGTATAGCTGCTCGGCCAAAGGCTGATTGATTTTGATCTTTTTGGCCATCGGTTTCATGGCACCCGTCGCTACGCCAAAAAGCGGTTCCCGCGCTCCATTGGACATATACTGTTTTTTAAGCCGCTCCTTGCCGAGAGCTTCCAGCTCCTGCATGACCGATTCAAAGTTCATCGTTGGCACCGCCTTTTTTTCGTTTAAGATCACGCTTTTTTATCTGAGTGTTTTGCATAATTCCGTTTCAGAGAAGAAGCGATAGCATATTCACTGTCGTTAAGGGGTAATTTTCGAAAATGGTATTATATGGATGAAGAAAAGGGCAGACTTGCAGAATTTTAGAACAGA
>NZ_BORW01000029.1 GCF_018333375.1 Paenibacillus cookii | reverse complement strand
CACTTTCGCTCACTCCATCTGCAAGGTTTTTTACCGATTTTCCGTGTTTTCTTTGCAGATGAATTCGACAATAGTGCCTCTAAACCCTTGTGAGATAAGGATTTTTTGATTATTCAGCAAGCCCTAAATATGATTTCCTAAAACGAAAACTTATATCGAATTGACTGATTCTTTGGACACAAATCGTTCGCAGTATTCGATAATCTGGCTTCTGCGGACGATCCCGATAAAGCGGTTCATGTCGTCCACGACCGGCACGAAGTTCTGCACTTTGGCCAAATTGATCAAGTCCTCCATATTCGCGTCGATCGACACCGGTTTGTTGTTCATTTTAAGCGGTACGTCCTTCAGCAGATACTTGGACGCATTCTCGAAATTGATTTTCCCCCCCGAGTTTTTCATATGCCACAGCAGATCGCCTTCGGTCACCGTTCCGGCGTAAGTTCCGTCCTTGCCCAGAATCGGCACCGCCGTGTACCTGTGGTATTCCATTTTTTCGAGGGTTTGCCTCAACGTCGAGTCCGTCGTTACCGTAACCACTTCCTGTTTAGGCAGCAGAAAAAACGCGATGTTCATGTCGGATCATCCTCCTCTGCAGCTTCTTCCAGCTTCCCTCGTCTTCTTACGGCGTAACCCTGCGATCGTTTCAGGAGGACACAAAATCAGCAGCCGCACCTGTGGCTGCCGATTTTATTCAAAAGGGTACATGACCTTTGCTGCATTTTATCTTGCGAGGGAACGCCCTGAAGAGGCTGTTCTCATTTTGCCGTGCCGTCCTCTTTCGTCGTGTCATCGTCCGGCAGCATCAGCTGGTCGGAAGGCGTGTCGGGATTTTCCCAACTGTCGATGAGCGCTTTCGCTTTGTCCACGTCTTTGGGGATCGGCTTGTCGTAATATATTCCGTTAATTTTCATGCCTTCGCCCATGATCGTATAGCTTGTAAACTGGGCTTCCGATCCGGTCAAAATTTGTTTGGCCAGATCGATGATGAATTTGGGCTGCATATCCGTCTGGAAGTTGTCGCCCATAATGTCGAGCAGCTCGGGAATTTTGGAAATTTGATTCAGGCGCAGCATCCGGTTCGCTACCGCATCCAAAAACACCTGCTGCCGCTTCGTGCGATTAAAATCGCTGTCCTCCCGGTAGCGCACGTAATTCAAAGCTTCCTCGCCGTCATAGATCGGCTTGTTGGCTTTAATGGTGAATTTCTCATGGTCGCGGCCTTTGTTCACGATATCCTTTTTGATCGGCAGCTCCACCCCGCCAAGCGCATTGACGGCATCCTTCAAACCTTGGAAATTGATCGTAGCGTAATAGTCCACCTCGTGATCGAGGAACGCCTCGACGGTATCCTTGGACATTTGCTGTCCGCCGAACGCGTATGCATGCGTAATCTTATCCTTCTTCCCTTTGCCGATGATCTCGGTGTACGTATCCCTTGGGATGGAGATCAGCAGCACTTTCGAATCCTTCGGGCGCACGACGGCATAAATCAGCGTATCCGAACGCGCCGGTTCGTCCTTGCGCTGGTCGGAACCAAGCAGCAGGACCGAAAAAGGCTTATTCTGATACACGACCGGTTCGGCCGGTTTGGTCGGCCCGTTGTCCCTCGACTCCAGCGGCTGATACGATTTCTGGAGCGAGCTCTCCACCTGTTTGGACAGAAATAAATCAAAGGCCATCACCGCGAGCTGCTTGCGGAACACATAAGAGCCCCCCGCAACCAGAAGAATGATCACGGCAATGGATATATATATTTTTGTTCTCTTTTTCATTCAATGATTCCTTCTTTGATTAGAATAAAAAGTCCTAACTCAAACAAAAACGGGAACCTTCCAGCCTCCTTTCCTATTTAAACGGATCCCGGAAGAATGACGCATTTCGATGAAAGGGCGATCCGTTTAGGCAAAGATAAACGACATTAACATTGTAAACGGTATTTTTGCAAAAAGAAACCGCAGAACGGTGTCGATTCAGGAAAAAAAGGTTCCTTTGCCGTTAAAAATGTGCAGTTTTGCCGTGAACAACCGGTAACCGAAAAAGACTAACGGAATGAGCAGGGCCGCAATGCAAAGCATTCGGCGGGTATGGCATACCTGAAAGGCAAAAAAGCAGCCTTGTACCGGTTATCCGGCACAAGGCTGCTGATGAACATTCGTATTCAATAAACGCTCAGGAGGACCCCAATCCTTCCTTGATTAGCCGTTTTGTCAGACAGTAGTGTTTCGATTAACGATTTAATTTGCTCATGTCGGAGCCGCCTTCAACGCCGATCGGGAAGTGGCAAGCCACCTCGCGGCCCGGCTTCACTTCCTGCAGCTTCGGCTCGACCTGGCTGCACTTTTCTTGAGCAAACGGACAACGGGTATGGAAGCGGCATCCTGACGGCGGGTTGGCCGGGGATGGAACGTCGCCCTGCAGCACGATCCGGCTGCGTTTTTTGGTTGGCGACGGCTTCGGTATAGCCGACAGCAGAGCAGCCGTATACGGATGCAGCGGCTCCGCGTACAAGCTTTCCGTTTCGCCGACTTCCACCATTTTACCCAAATACATGACGCCGACGCGGTCGGAAATGTGGCGAACGACGTTCAAGCCGTGCGCGATGAAGAGGAATGTCAGTCCCATTTCCTTCTGCAGTTTCATGAGCAGGTTAATGACCTGCGATTGCACCGACACGTCAAGCGCGGATACCGCTTCGTCCGCAACGATAAATTTCGGCTTGAGCGCGATAGCCCGGGCAATCCCGATCCGCTGGCGCTGACCGCCGGAAAATTCATGCGGATAACGGTTGCGGCGCGTTGGATCCAGACCGACCATTTCCATCAGTTCCACGACGCGCGCATCGATTTCTTTGGCGGACATTTTCGTATGAATCTTCAATGGTTCGCCAATGACGTCCTTAACGAGGAAACGGGGATTCAGCGATCCGAACGGATCCTGGAAAATGATCTGCATTTCTTCGCGCATTTTGTTCAGCTCGCGGTTGCTCAGCGCATGAACGTCGCGGCCGTTGATTTTCACGGAGCCTTCCGTTGCGCTTTGCAGGCGCAGGATAACCCGTCCGAGCGTCGATTTGCCGCAGCCGGACTCCCCTACCAGGCCGAAAGTCTCGCCTTCGCGGATCGTGAGCGATACGTCGTCCACCGCTTTGACGTTGCCGACGACGCGGTTCAGCAGCCCTTTATGGATCGGGAAATATTTTTTGACGTTGTTGACTTCCACCAAATTTTTAGCCATGGATGTTATCCCCTTTCCCGGCTACGGCTGCCTTGCCGTTTTCTTCGAACAGCCAGCATTTTGCGTAATGCTCGTCACCGACTTGGATATCTCCGGGTTCGACTTGGCGGCATTTGTCCATCACATGCGGGCAGCGCGGATTAAAGCGGCAGCCTTGCGGAAGGTTGCCCAGCGCCGGAATCGTACCTTTGATCGTGTACAATTCGCCGCCGCGTTCGCCTTCGAATCCCGGAATGGATTGCAGGAGGCCAACCGTATACGGATGGGACGGATTCGAGAAGATTTCCTCTACCGTTCCCTGCTCTACGATGGCGCCTGCGTACATAACCGCGATATGGTCGGCCATTTCGGCAGCTACGCCCATATCGTGGGTAATGAGCAGGATCGATGTGCCGAGCTTTTCTTTCAAGTCCTGCAGCAGATCCAGAATTTGCGCCTGAACCGTCACGTCCAGCGCGGTCGTCGGTTCATCGGCGATCAGAAGCTCCGGTTTGGAAGCGAGGGCAATGGCGATGACGACGCGCTGACACATCCCGCCGGAGAGCTGGTTCGGATACTGCTTGGCGCGGATTTCCGGCGAAGGAATGCCGACCATGCGAAGCAGCTCGATGGCTTCCTTCCATGCTTCGTCCTTGGATTTATTTTGGTGAAGGCGCAAGCTTTCGGCGATTTGCTCTCCAACCGTAAACACGGGATTCAACGCCGACATCGGATCCTGGAAAATCATCGAGATTTTATTCCCGCGGATGCTTCTCAGTTCCTCTTGTTTTTTCTTGACCAGGTCTTCACCTTTAAAATTGATGCTTCCTTCCAGAATGACGCCGTTGGCATAATCGATCAGACGCATAATCGACATCGAGGTGACGCTTTTGCCGCTGCCGGACTCGCCGACGAGACAAAGCGTTTTTCCTTTTTCGATCGCCAAAGAGATGCGATCCGTTGCTTTCACTAAACCTTTTTCCGTCAAAAAGCCTGTGGTCAGATTCCGGACTTCGAGAAGTTTTTCCGCCATTTTGCTAACCTCCTCCGGGATTTTTTCTGTCTTGGATCAAGGGCGTCACGGATCCCGTCGCCAATGAAGTTAACGGCCAGCACGACAATCAGGATACACAAGCCCGGATAAACGGCCAGCATCGGATTGATCAGCATGAACTCCTGCGAGTTGCTCAGCATAATTCCCCAGCTTGTTTGCGGCATTTGGATACCGAGGCCCAAATACGACAAACCGGATTCGGACAAGATGGCGCCGCCGACCATCAGCGTGGCGTTAACGATAATCGGGAAGCTTGCATTGCGCAGCAAATGCCGGAAAATGATGCCCCAGCTGGATACCCCGGTGGCTCTGGCCGCTTCGACATACTGCATTTCGCGCAGCTGCAGGAATTGTCCCCGCACGAGGCGGGCAACCCCGGTCCAGCTTGTCAGCGCCAATATTAATATGAGGTAAATCATTTTTGTTCCGAAAATAGCCATAACCAAGATGTTGATGAACAAGCCCGGCAGCGAGATCATGACGTCGATCAGACGCATGAAAATCGTGTCGACCCAACCGCCGAAATAACCGGAAATCGCGCCGATTAACGAGCCTAAAAACACGGCGATAATGGCGACGGAAAAACCGACCATAAGCGAGATGCGGCTGCTGTAAACAAGGCGGGAGAAAATATCCCGGCCCAGCTCGTCCGTTCCAAGCAAATGCTTGCCCGATCCCGGCTTCAAGTTGGAATTCATCATGTCGACTTTCGCCGGATCAAACGGGGCGACCTGTTTGGCGAAAATGGCTACAAGTACAAAAATCAATAAAACGACAAGACCTGTCATTGCGTATGGGTTATGCGAAAACTTCTGCCACACGAGCTTCCACGGTCCTGGCGGTTTTTTACTAGGAGGAAGCGGTGCGTTTTCCGGTGCCATCGGCTCTGCCGGCTGTACGTTCGGAGCGGTTGCGGCATTCATGTCACTCATTAGGCTTTTCCTCCTTTGCGTCCGATTTGAACTCGTGGGTCTACCAATTTATAAAGGATATCAGCTATCAGGTTGCCAAGCACCACCGCCACGGCGGTAATCATCGTAATGGCCATCAGCACTGAATATTCGCGGGACCTTGCCATATCGACGAACAAACGCCCCATTCCCGGCCAGTTAAATACGTTTTCCGTAAGGGTGGCCCCCGCGACGAGGCTTGCCAGGTCCATACCTAATACTGTAATGATCGGAATTAATGCATTGCGGAGCGCATGACGGAAAATAACTTTACGTTCAGGAACACCCTTCGCGCGAGCGGTACGGATATAATCCTGCTCCAATACCTCCAGCATGCTTGAACGGGAGTATTTGACATAACCGGCCAAATTGACGAGAACCAGCACGGTTGAAGGCAAAATCAAGTGCATAAATAAGTCGCCGACATTCCCTTGCTTATCCATGGAATACATGTCCGAGAGCGGCAACCAATCCATTTTCAACGAGAAAAACTCCTGCAAGATGATACCGAACCAGAAGGTCGGCATCGCAAAACCGATATAAGTGACGAAGTTGGCCGTCTGGTCAGACAAGCCGTATTCGCGGGTACTGTTATAAATCCCCCACGGAATGGCGATGATCAAACTTAAAACCCAGGAAAAAGACATCAAGACAAGCGTGTTTTTTACGGCAGGCCAAATCACGTCGCCAACAGGAACATTGTTTTTAAACGTATATCCCATATCGCCTTTTAACATGTTTTTAAGCCAAATGACGTACTGTGTAGGTACTGGTTTGTCCAGACCCAGGTTATGCTTTTGAATCGCTGCGGTCTCAGGCGAAAGTCCCGGGGAAATCATCATTTGGGTCGGACCGCCCGGTGCAGCATGCATCAAGCCAAATGCAGCCACCGAAACCAAAAACAATACCAATATGGATTGCAGCAAGCGGCGGATGAGATATTCAGTCATAATTGATCCTCCTAAAATTAAACGTACGCGACACCGCAACCATCCGAAAACGCAAAAAAGGGCGAGGGGAAGATGTCTTCCCCTCTAGCACGTTTGCGCCCCTAAATTGTGATCCAATTTATTATTTTGCGTCGTCGATCCACCAGTTGATTGCGTGGAAGAAGTAGCCGTAAGCAAGCGTTGCTTCTGGTTTGTCTTCTTCTGCAAATTTAATCTTCTTGGACATTGCTGTTGGTGCACCATATTGGTACATAAAGATGTAAGGCAGGTCAGTCGACAGGATTTTCGCAGCTTCTTTGTAGATTTCGGCACGTTTTGCTTGGTCTACAGTCGAAGTGCCTTGCTGCCAGAGCTTATCCAATTCAGGGTTGTTGTACCATACGTTGTTTTGGCCGGTTGGCGGCGTAAACTTGGAACCGAAGATACTTTCTTGGTCCGGATCCGGATTGTTCAGGGACCAGCCGATCAGAACGGCTTCGAATTTACCAGGGTTCAGGTTTTGGTCAACCCATGCGGAGAAGTCGAGCGCTTTAGGCTTCACTTCAATGCCTACGTCAGCCAGGTTTTGCTGGATAACCGTTGCCACGCCTTCACGACGGCTGTTGCCGGCGTTGTATTGCAGTTCGAAGGAGAAGCGGTGTCCGTCTTTCTCGAGAATGCCGTCTTTGCCAGGCTTCCATCCGTCTTCAGCAAGCAATTGTTTTGCTTTTTCAGGATTGTAGTCATAGTGGGTAGCGGCTTCCTTCGGATCTGCCCAAGAACCTGGAAGGAACGGTGCGTCCATAACCGAACCGATGCCTTTCAGAACGTTGTCGATCATGCCTTGACGGTTGAGGGCGTATGCCATCGCTTGTCTTGTTTTCGGGCTGGACCATGGAACGTATTTATCTTTGAAGTTGTCGGCTTTGTGGTTCAGGCCGATGTATTCGTATTGAGGACCTGGAGTCGGATCGACAGACAGGTTGTCTTTGCTTTTCAGCACTTCCAGCTGAGTTACAGGAACGCCGTTCGCCAGGTCGATGTCGCCTTTGATGAGGGCTTGGACTTCCGTGTTTTGGTCAGCATAGATTTTGTAAACGACTTTTTGGATGTGAGGCTTAGGACCCCAGTAATCCGGATTCGCTTCAAACGTCAAATATTCTTTTTGTTTCCACTCCGTCCATTTCCAAGGGCCGCTTGTAACGGTTTTGGCAGGATCGGTACCGTATACGTATTTTTGCATTTCTTCCGGCTTCACGTCTTTGAGGACGTGCTTCGGAATGATTTCCATAGCAAGTACGTATTGGAATGGAGCATATACTTCTTTCAGCGTCACTTTGAACGTGTGATCGTCAACTTTTTCGACTTTGCTCACTTTGTCGAATCCCGTGATTCCAGGAGCGCCCGCTTTAGGGTTGCGAACCGTTTCGATCGTGAAAACAGCGTCGTCGGCAGTGATCGGCTGACCGTCGCTCCACTTTGCGTTGTCTTTCAGTTTAACGGTGTATTCCAAGCCGTTTTCGGAAATCTTCATTGGCTCTGCAGCCAAGGACCAAGGCTCAACGGCCACTTTACCGGAACGGTCGATGTCGAAAATTTTAGCGAACAAAAATTGCTCAGCGTCGCCCGAAGCCGTGTCCTGCACGTAGATCGGGTTAACGCTAACGATGTCGGATGTGCTTCCGAAAGTCAGCGTGCCGCCGTCTTTAGGCGTGCCGGCCGCCGGTTCTTCTTTTTTGTCACCTTCGCTTTTTGCCGGCTCTTCTTTCTTCAGCTCGTCTTTAGGCGCATCGGCGGTTTTGGAATCGCCGCAACCTACGAACAGAGCACTGACAACAGACAATGATACCAATAAGGACAACCACTTTTTCTTACTTGCCATTACCATATTCCTCCCCTTTGAAAATAAAATGATGGATACCTGCAATTGCTGCATGGAACATCCCAAAAGCCCGACTAATAGTCCAAGCGAAGCTTGTCCGCCGGCTATCAGGGACTTTTACACCTGTGTTAAATTCGTTCTACTGCCCCGAATTACGCCTAACGCATTTCCCCCTCTAGTGTTATAGCCATGTAAAAAGCCAGGGTGACGGCAACAGGTGAAGCAATATATTAAAAAATTAATATATCCAAATGTTAGGAGATTGCGGCACCGAATCCGCTCCGGGAGAGAGATGAAAATTGTGAACAACCCGGACATAATTACGGATACCTAATAACGCAATAAAGCATTAATGCTTTAAATGACCATCGGTCAATTGAAATCAGCAAAAAGGGTGTCGATTTGTGCTGGGTAAAACTTCCTACATAAATTTAATGTAATGATACGTGTAAATTAAACTCACGTCAATATTTTTTTAGGCACATCGGATTAATTTTTTTAATGACGCAAAACAAGCGGCAACAATGGGTTTATCGTGAAAATAGAAACCATTTCTTTTCGGGTTTTAATGTTAAAGAGCAGAGGATGCCTGAGTAAGAAATGGCCTGTTCGGAAGTGATGGAAAAATTGAATTCGCTTACAACGGTTGAACGCCGTCCGGATTTCAATTTAGTTGTCAGGTTATCTGACATGGTAAATATTCGATATAATACGATCAAATTTACTGGAAACAGATTCATCTGTCAATGGAATAATTATGAATAAATACATCGAAATGTAATTATTGTATTTCATGGAATTGCTTACGATTTTCAACTGTTCTTAGGGTTTGCCTTATCAGTATTTACATAACAGATCGGTTTTCCTTATGCTCCTAAAAATACCAAAAAACTTACCGAATCTCTTCTTGGAAAGAAAGATTCGATAAGTTCAATGGGTCAAGCAAAATGGCATGCCACGAAGTGGCCCGGTTCGGCCTCGCGGAACGCCGGGATTTCCTTTTTGCAAATATCGGACGCCAACGGGCAGCGCGTATGGAATTTGCATCCCGAGGGCGGATTGGCCGGACTTGGGATGTCGCCTTGCAAAACGATCCGCTCCCGCTTTAGCGTCGGGTCGGGGATCGGGATTGCCGAGAGCAGGGCTTTCGTATACGGGTGCAGCGGGTTTGAAAAAAGCGCCTTTTTGTCCGCCATTTCCGCCATGGAGCCCAAATACATCACGCCGATCCGGTCGCATAAATGCTCGACGACGCTCAAATCATGGGAGATGAAGAGATAGGTCAACTGCCGCTCCTTTTGCAAATCGCTAAGCAGGTTGATGATCTGCGCCTGGATCGATACGTCCAGTGCCGAGACGGGTTCGTCCGCGACGATAAAGTCGGGGTTCAGGATGAGCGCCCGCGCAATCCCGATCCGCTGCCGTTGCCCGCCCGAGAACTCATGGGGAAAACGGTCGTAATGATAGCTTGCCAGCCCGCAGATCTCCAGCGTTTCGACGACCTTTTCCTTCAGCTTTTTCCTCTCGATCAGGCCGTGCTCAAGCAGCGCCTCCCCGATGGCTTCCCCTACTTTGATCCTGGGATTCAAAGAGCTGAACGGGTCCTGGAATACGATTTGCAGTTCCGGACGCAGCTCCCTCAGCTTGTTTTTGGGCAGTCCGAACAGATCCTGGCCTTTAAACCTAACCTCGCCGGCGGTTTTTTCGTGCAGGCGGAGAATTGTGCGGCCAGTGGTGCTTTTCCCGCATCCGGATTCGCCTACCAGCCCGAAAGACTCGCCGCGGCGGATGTCGAAGGACACGTCGTCAACCGCTTTGACGTACCCGACGGTGCGCTGAAATACGCCGCCGGTGATCGGAAAGTATTTTTTCAGGTTTTTGACTTCGATCAACGCTTCGCCCATCGCTTACCCTCTCCCCTCTTCCTCATAGAGCCAGCATGCCGTTTTGTGGCCCGATTCATGGGCGCGGAGGGGCGGTTCTTTCGTTTTGCAGATGTCCATGCAAAAGGCACAGCGGTCATGAAAGTGGCAATTGCTTCCGAGCTCGATCGGATTGGGGACTTGACCCGGGATCGTGTACAACCTCTCCTTCGTCTGGTTGATGACCGGCTTGGCTTTCAAAAGCCCTTGGGTATACGGATGTTTCGGGTTTTTGAACAATTCGACGACCGGCGCTTCCTCAATGACTTTGCCTGCGTACATGACAACAACGAAATCGGCCATCTCCGCGACGACGCCCAAATCATGGGTAATCAGCATAATGGACGTATTCAGTTTTTTCTTGATATCCCGCATCAGATCGAGAATTTGGGCCTGGATCGTCACGTCCAGAGCCGTCGTCGGTTCGTCTGCGATCAGCAGCTTCGGGTTGCAGCTCAGAGCAATGGCAATCATGATGCGCTGGCGCATGCCGCCGCTAAGCTCATGCGGATAGGAATGGAAGATTTCCTCCGCCCTTGGGATGCCGACCAGACGGATCAGCTCGATAGCCCGTTTTTTGGCGGCCTTTCGGTCCATCATCAGATGGAGCATCAGCGGTTCGGTGATCTGTTCGCCGATCGTAAGGACCGGGTTTAAGGATGACATCGGCTCCTGAAATATGATTGAGATTTCATTGCCGCGGATTCTTCTCATTTCGTTGTTGTTCAGTTTCAGCAGGTCTTTGCCTTCAAAAACGATTTCACCGCCGACGATGTTCCCTGGAGGCGATTCCACGAGGCGCATCATCGACATGGCGGTCACGCTTTTGCCGCAGCCCGATTCGCCGACGACGCATAAGGTTTCCCCCTCGCGAATCGTAAAGCTGACATCGTCGACCGCTTTGACCACGCCGGCGGAAGTGCGGAAATGAGTTTGCAAGTTTCGAAATTCAACCAGATTTTTCGCCATATTCGAATCCCCTATTTTTTCGTTTTCGGATCTAAGGCATCCCTTAACCCGTCACCTATTAAGTTAATCGCTACAACCGTGATAAGAATGCACATGCCCGGAGGAATCCACAGCCATGGCCTCTTTCGAAAATCGATCATGTTGTTGGCAGCCGATATCATATTGCCCCATGACGGTGTCGGCGGAACGACGCCGATGCCCAGGTAGCTCAGCACGGATTCGTACAAAATCGCCCCGGCTACGCTAAGCGTGGCCGCAACGATGATAATCGGAACGGTGTTGGGCAGCAAGTGCCTGAATATTTTGCGGCGGTCCCGGATTCCCAGTGCATCGACGGCCTGCATGTACTCCATTTCGCGCAGGGAAAGAATTTGCCCGCGAACCAAACGCGCCATCGTTGTCCAACCCAGAATGCCGATGATCAGCATAAGAAAAAATATACGGTATTTCGGATCGACTTTTAAATCGGACAAAACCGCGCCCAAAATAATCAGGATCGGCAAGGTCGGCATGGCCATGAAAATATCCGTAATCCGCATAATGACGGTATCGGCCACCCTGCCGTAAAAGCCGGCGATGGAACCCATCGTTGCGCCGACGATGACCGAAATGGTCGTAGATATGAGTCCGACCAAAAGCGATATTCTCCCCGCAAGCATGACGCGAAGCAGGATGTCGCGGCCGAGATTGTCTGTGCCGAGCCAATGTTCCGCGCTTGGCGGTTTGTTTTTCATCGAAATTTTGTAATCTTCAAGCTCGTAAGGCGAAAAAAGCGGGCCGAAAAAGCAAACGACAAACATGATGACGAGTATGATAAAGCCGATCAGAGCCAGTTTGTTCCTGGTAAAACGCCGCAGGGCCATGCTCCAGGGAGAGGCGGGCGCTTTTATGGCTTTGCCGGCGGTAGGGTCTGTTTTGGCTACATCAATAACGGACATGGATTCTCCCCCCTCACTTTAGCCGAATTCTTGGATCCGCGACCCCGTATAACACGTCCGACAACAGGTTTCCGAGCAGGGTCAGCAGTGCGATGAAAATCGTGAAGCCAAGCATGAAAGGATAGTCCCGCATACTGATGGATTCGAGATATACCTGCCCCACCCCCGGCCATATGAAGATCTTTTCAAGGATAATCGCACCGCCGAACAGGGATGGAAGCTCAAAGCCCAACAGCGTGATCGCAGGCAGCATGGCATTGCGAAGGGCGTGCTTGAAGATCACGACCCGTTCGTGGAGCCCTTTGGCCCGTGCCGTCCGAATATAATCCATATGGATGACTTCAAGCATGCTGGTTCTGAAATAACGCGTCAGGCTGCCCGTACTGAGCATCGTCAACACAATGATCGGCAAAACCGCGTGTTTTAGAACGTCCAAAATATATGCCCATCCCTCGGCGTTAAGCCCCGCGGTCGTCATGCCGCCTACAGGGAACAGCTTCAATTCCAATGAAAGCGTTTTTATGAGCAAAAGCCCCAAAAAGAACGATGGAAGAGACATGAATAGAAACACGAGCAGGGTTACGATCTTATCGAAAAAGGAATATTGGAATTTGGCCGAAAATACGCCGGCAAAGATCGCGATGATCCATGCGAGCAGCAAACTGAAAAAGGCGATGATAAACGAGTTCCATACGTAATTGTTCATGACGGAAGTGACGGGCTCCTTGTGAACCAGGGAATCGCCCATGTTCCCTGTCAGCATGTTGCCGATCCAAATGAAGTAACGCTGTACCGCCGGCTTGTCAAGTCCGTAGATTTCCCTAAGCTGCTGCGCCTTTTCCTGGGTCATGTTCGGGTTGTTCTGGGCCGTAATGTAATCTCCGGGTACTAGGGAAGAGATGGCAAAGACGATGATGGATATCCCGATGAGGGTCGGGATCATCTGCAGCAGCCTCCGGATAATGTACTGCTTCATAACGATTCCTCCCGGCTTTATGTGGATATGCCCGGCTCCCGGAAAGCCGGGAGCCGAGCATCATGCATTCCATCGTTTATTGCGGCAACTCCACGTTATAAAGGCCGTAAGAGAAATCTTTGTACGGGGAAAGATCGAAGCCTTTGACTCTGGCATTGATCGGCCACATGTCTCTACGCTGATACATGAAGATCATCGGCAGGTCGCGGTTCAGCTCTTGATACAGCTCTTTATAGAGCTCTTTGCGTTTGTTTTGGTCCAGCTCGACCTTCGCCTTAAGCATCAGCTCGTCGACTTTTTTATTGGAATAGCCCATTTCGTTCTGGGCCCCGTTCGTAATAAAGATCGTCGTATCCGGGTCGGGCGTGAGTCCCCATGCCGCAAAGAACATTTCGTAGTCGCCTTTATCCTTTTTGTCCATGATGGCATTAAAATCAAGCGTTTCGGACGTCAAAGCGATGCCAAGCTCCTTATAGTTTTGGGTCATGATCGGAATGATGGCATTTACAACCGAGTTGTCGGCCGTCGCGGAGAAATTGATCTTCAATTTTTCCCCGTCCTTTTCGCGGATGCCGTCCGATCCGACCTTCCATCCGGCTTCGTCCAGCAATTGTTTTGCTTTATCGAGGTTGAATTCATATTTTTCGATGTTTTCATCGGTATACGCCCAGGATACCTTGGACTGCGGAATATTGATGACGTCGGCGTACTTGCCGTAGACGCCTTCGACGATCTCTGCACGGTTCAGGCCGTATACGAGCGCTTGACGCACTTTCAGGTCTTGGAATTTCTTTAGTTTATGATTGAATTGGATGTATCCGTAACCGTTCGTCGGGAAGATGTTCACGTCCAGGAAGCCGTAAGAGATAAGCTCCTCCACGTTATCTTCGCTGACGGTGACCATGTCCATATCGGTTTCTCCGGATTGCAGCATGGCCATTTTCGTTTCCTCGGTCGTTGTTTTGAAGACGACGTTTTTGATTTTCGGCGCGCCCTTGAAATAATTCGGATTCGCCGTAAGGTCAACCTCCTGGCCCGGAGCGTATTTGGTCAGCACGTATTGGCCGCTGCCGATCGGCTTATTGTTGAGCGCTTTGATCGACTCGGTGTTGCCTTGCTTGTATCCCTTCCCGTAGTATGCTTCAGGTACCAGGTAAACCGTACCCAAGTCGTTTTTCGTCATCGCCTGCGGTTCCAGAACGGTCACTTCGACGGTATTGTCGTCGATCACTTTTACCCCCGAAATATCCTTCGCTTTGCCGTCGTGGTACTCCTGTCCGCCTTTGATCTTCAGGCTGAGCAGGTCGGACGGGCCGTCATAGCTGCTGTCAAGAAACACTTTAAGCGCAAACACGTAATCTTTAACCGTTACCGGCGTTCCGTCGCTATACTTAACGCCAGGTTTTAGATGGTACGTATACTTCAGGCCGTCCGGCGATACGTCAACCTTGTCCGCAAGCGAATTTGCATAGGTTCCGTCTTTCTGTACTTCCAAAAAACTGCTGAACAAGGTCTTAATGACGTATTGGTCATAAGCGGTTTCTCCGTAGAACGGGTTAAAAATTCCCTTTGGCGCTGTCATGCCCACGATCAGCGTGTCTTTCCGGTTCATGGCCGCTGCCGGGCTGGAAGCCGGATCGGAAGCCGGGAACAGGCCGTCGTTTTGATCGGTTGCCGCAGCATCGTCCTTTTTGTCGTCATCCGTTTTTGCGGTATCGTCTGTTTTGGCCGTATCATCGGTCTTTTTCGAGTCGTCGGTTTTATTTTGCGTTCCTTGCTCTGTCGGCGCAGGATCTGCCGCTTTCTCATCGCCGCCCCCGCATCCAGCCAACAATCCGCCAAACATCGCAAGCGTCAATAGAAATATCGAAAGCTTTCTCTTCAAAATAAAATCCCCCTTAGATTTAGTGAAACTCCAAAAACGGGTACTGCAAACAAACGGTGCGATCACTCCTTTTCGGACGATGAATCTGCTTCTTGCCGCCTTTCGCCTGCATACTTGCAATAAAGCATTAATGCATTAAATGACCATCGGTCAATTGAAAACAGCAAGAATGGAAGGATTAAATTACAATGGGTAATTTTTCCTCGTAAATTTAATGTAAATAATACGTGCAAACTTATGCCTAGTCAATATCTTTTTTGTGCGAATTTATCAATTTTTTTAAATGTGAAAAAACCCTGTAAAATAAGGGTTTTTCGATAAAAATCCGGGTCGTCTCATGTCGTTTTTTTAACGTTAAAGTCGAAGGGTGTACAGGGGTGGAAATTCGAGTTTTCAAAGATGAATAGACAGGGAATGGGACTTAAGAAGAGATCCAAGAAGGTTTAAATATTGGAAATATAATATAATTATGGATCAATGACGCTATAGTTTTCATGAACAAATCACAGATACAGGATCATAAAAAAGAGGACCAGGGATGTCCCTGACCCTCTTGCTTTGCCGATCTATGAACGCTTGATTCCGACGGTGACGATCTCGCAAGGACCTGCGGTAAGCTCTGCGCGGGCAGAAGCCGTCGCCAGCTTGTCGCTGCTGTCCTCTTCCAAAATCGTCGTCTTGTACATGGAAGCCGTGCCTTGCGTCAGCTCGAGCTTCAAGTCTGCCGTCTCGCGCTTCATGTTGTACCAGCGCAGGATATCGTCGCCGGTATGCTCGCTGACCTTCCAGGCCGAAAATGCCAAGCCGTTGTCCGCTTCCCATGCGTACGGCGCATGGACGGCGTCGATGGCGCCTTCATGCTGCCCGGTTTGCGCGGCAGTCCAAGGGATTTGGAACCGGTACGCTTCCTGGTAAGCTCCCGCTTCGACTCCATCGCCGCTATGAGGGATGATTTCGAGATGGACGGTATGCTCGCCAAGGCATTGGGCTTCAGGCGTAGGGAAATGCCCCCAGTCTCCAAGCTCGCCCACCGAGCGCAGCAGCGTAACGGCAATCGTGTTGCGGCCGTCGCGCAAAACCTCGTATTCGTTCAAGCCGCGGTTTGCGACCGTCAGTCCGGCCCCCTCGCCGCTGACGTCGACGAAGGCCTGCTGGTGCTGCGTATTGCTTGGGTTCTCCCATTCCTTCGCAGGATGGATATCGCGTACCGCCACTTCGAACATCGAGTCGACCTGGTATTTGGAAGCCTCGATATCGGTAGGCATCAGCATGCGCACGCGATGGTCCTTCGCCTGGTTGTTGAAGCTGGCTTCGATGTGAACGCCTTGTCCCTCCCGCTCCAGGCTGACAAACGTGCGGATTTTCATCGGAACGGTTTCTTTCACGCGCTGCGCTTTGCGCACAGGGTAATAAACCAGTTCCACCTGCTCCCGGTCGAGAAGCTCCTCGGCGGACGCCGGAATCTCCCAATCATGCACGATTTCGAGGACGGCCCGGTAAGGCGTGTCTTCGACGACGCGGATGGAAGCCGCGAGATCTTTCGTCGTCAGGGCCTCTTCCCCTTCCGGCTGTTTGTACATGTACTCGTTGCCGATATCGCCGGTGTCCTCGTAGATCATCAGATCGTTAAACACGCGGCCGGTGCGCTTGTCCGTGATCGACAGGCTGCCGTTCGGCGCCGCTTCCACCCGCAGGATGCCGTTTTCGATGACGTTGCCGCCTTTGACCAGGGAATCCTTCTGCACCTGAAGCCCTGTCGCCGCTTCTCCGGAAACGAGCGCATAAGCTTTCAGGCCGAGCGCAGGGATTTGGCTTGCCTCAAACGTCACGCGGACGGCGCGGGCCATATAAGGTTGACGGAACTTATCGTCCGGCAGGTCATAACCGAAACGAAGGCCCAGATCCTCGAGCGTAAAAGCTGCCGGGTTGCCGTCGGCATCCACGACCGCGCGCAAGCCAAGGTCAAAGTCCTTCATTTGGCTTCTCATGTCTTCGAAGGAGTGTCCTTCACGGAAGTATACGCGTTTGACGTCCAGATCGACGGACACGGTGCCGCTGCGTTTCCATCCGGTCGTGTTGAACACGACAAACGGAACAGCATCTTCCCCATAGCTGCCGAATACCGAAGTATTCACAGCATCGGCGACCGCCTGCTTGCTCTCGTCGATGATCGATTCCGCGACGTCGCGGCTTTTCGCAAAACGGGTTACCATTTCGCGATGCACTTCATCCACGCTGCAGCCGCAAATGCTGTCATGCGGATGGTTTTGCATCAACGTTTTCCAAGCATACGTCAGCATGTCATGCGGATATTCCTGTCCGGCAAGACGGGCATACGATGCCAGCGGCTCCGCCACCTTTTCCAGAAGCGTCTGTCCGAGCTGGTTCATTTGCTTCAGATACACGCGCGAGGAAGCCGTATTGACGAGCGTCCCCCAACCGTCGGTGCGTTGGCTGCGAAGTTCGCCGCGAACGACGGAAAGCTCGCCTTCTTTGGCTTTTTTCACGGCTTCGAGATATTTCGGGAAATTGGAGTGCACGAACTCCGTATCCGGATAAAGCTTCCGGGCCGTCTCCAGCGCCTCCGCCAGGTCGGTTTGGATCGGCTGGTGGTCGCAACCGTTCATGTACAGAAGTTCCGGAGTCGAAGCATACTTCTCGGCGTCTGCCAGCTTTCTGTCCCAGAATGCCTTGGCTTCTTCCGGATCGACCGGAACCTCGTTGCCGTTGCTGTACCAGTTGGCAAACAGGATGCCCAGCACGCGGGAGCCGTCCGGGCCTTCCCAGATCAGCTCGGAGAACGAGGATTCGTAATCGGAATCGGACACCGTGTTGTTGAAGCCCGTCGGTTTCACGCCGCGGCCGAACACCGCATTGTCGATGCCGGATTGGCGCATGAGCTGCGGCGTTTGTCCGACAAGGCCGAACGTGTCCGGGAAATAACCGATTTTGGAAATTTGCCCGTAACGCGCGGCATCCTTATGGCCGACCTGCATGTTGCGGATATTCGCCTCGCCGCTCGTCAGGAACGCATCCTGCAGGATATACCACGGGCCGATGAAAATGCGCCCTTCGCGGATATATTTTTCGAGGCGCTCCTTCTGCTCCGGACGCACCTGCAGGTAGTCCTCCAAAATGATCGTTTGTCCGTCCAGGTAGAAGCTCTTGTATTCCGTGTCCTTTTCCAGCGTATCCATCAGCACGTCCATCAGGCGGATCAAGCGCATGTGGTGTTTTTCATAAGGCAAATACCATTCCCGGTCCCAGTGGGTGTGCGAAATGATATGCGCGGTTCGTTTTGGTTGTGAAGTCATGAAAGTCAATCCCCTTTTCTGTAAGTCCGGGCCTGCCGCTTCATGCGGCCGACCGGCCGAGGAATCCCCGTAATGAGATCATGTGCTTGTCCAATATACGTTTCGTTTTATAATGATCGCTTGCATTGCCGGCTTCTTTCGAACCGTACGGAAGCCTTTCGACTGTCCATTCCACACGAACAATGACAGGTTATGCTCTATATCACAAATCAGGGAATGATTCCCTTTTTTCGTTCAAGTCAAAAATATTCCATCGTCTTGCCACGTCACATATTATACTTAAATATGTCCTCATCGTATAGGGAAACCTGCGATTTTTCCGCAAAATCTTATTACGGTCACATTCATCCCCAGGTGCGTCGTTTCAAAACGACACACGATGATTGCGCCTTAAGCCGTCCAAACGGGATAAAGAACAACTGTCCACCATATGAGGACAGCTGTTCCATACCCGAAAGCCTCCGCGGCCCTGCAGCAAACTCGGTCCATCCTCGTCTGCCGACTTTGGAGCAAGGCCTATCTCATCCCAAAGCCTTTATGCTTGAACGCCTTCCGTGCGGATGGGAACTTCGTCCGGACGGTACACCGCCGTAATGCGGCCTTCCCGGTCCGTGGCAAACAATACGCTCCGGTCGCTTTCCAGCGTAAAGCTATAAGCTGCCCCGGTGCGCGGATCCTGAACCTTGACGGAAGCATCCCAGCCGAACTCGGAGACGAACACGTACAGGTTCCCTTCCTTAAAGCTTAATTTCCGTCCGTATACCCCCGGAAGCTCGCCGCCGGCAATCCAATGCATGTCCTGCCCCACGCCTGCGGCTTCGGCCGCATACTGGTACAGCTCCACGATCGGCTCGTCGCGGCCGTTCAGCTCCAGCGGAAGGCTGCTCCAGATCAGGCGTCCCTTGCCGAGCGGCATGTCGACGACATGGTCCATGGATCCTTGGATTCCATCCGCATCAGCCGGGCTTTCCTTGACGACCTCCGCAATTCGCCGGTGGCCGAAAGAAACGGCCATCGGACGGCCGCCCAGACCCAGCATTTCCTCCCTGCGGACGTTGGCGAGCTTGCGTTTGCCAAGCACCTCGTCCATGCGGTCGCTAGGCCGCCAGTAGGCATCGAGGCCGAGCGGTCCGGTCACGAGAAGCGTTACGCCCGATTCCTTGACGAGGGCGATCAATTCTTCCAGAGCGCCGCTGTCCATATTATGCGGGCTTGGTACCATGATCAGCTTCGGCGTTTGCCGCCGCAGCGCGTCCAAGTGATATTCGGATGCCCCTCGGAACGGAATTTTGAGATCATAGGACATCAGCCGCGTCAGGCGGGTCGTCGATTGGAACGCCAAAGCCCGGTTGGAAAAATCATTCGAATACGGGAAGACGACGGCGACATCTTCAAGCTCGCGGTCCGTGAACAAGTCACGCGTTTCCGCAATGAACCGGCCAAAATCATAAGAGACGTCGGCCTCCGGCTTTTCCGTGCCGTCCGCCCGCAGGGCGCCGATATGCGACTCGTTAGCGTTGTCCATATAGAAGTTCGTGTTCCAAATCCAGTGAATCGCTCCGGCTCCCCCCGTCGAGAAGGCGTACGCGTATTTGCGCTCCAGAATGTTGCGCAGCTCCGCTTCGGAGCGCTTGGCGCGTCCGTCCGGCGTTTCCACGTACATGATGCCCGTTTCCTGAATCAGGTTCGGCTTGTCGGGCGTTTTGGCGAAAATGCCGTCCCAAACCAAATAATCGTTCAGCCACCAGGAGTGCACCGTCGTATAATCAACGGCTTTCTCGTAGAAAAACGGCGAAGGACGCTGAGCGCCGAGCGCCTCGTCCTGGCCGACCGTCACGAGATGGTTCGGGCACAGCTCTTTGATGGTGCCAACGAGCTGCTCTGCCCAAACATTGTGCATATCCATCGAGAAGAGGCAGTAATCGAGCCATCTGGTTCCTTTTTTGGCCTTATGCATATCCTGTACGTCGAAGTTGATGTCCTCCGCTTCGGGAATGACCACCGACTCGAAATCGGGCAGCTGGTCCGGCGACATGTTCCAGGCCTCCTGAAGGCTTCTTATATCGCCGTGACGCTGTTTCAGCCACTTCACGAACGCCTGGCGCTCGAACGGATCCCTTGCGGAACGCGGGCCTTCCGAGAAAATCCGCGGCGGGTCAAACATCGAAGGCTCGTTGATCAAATCCCAATCCACATGGGTCGTCGCCGTATGGCGGCTGACGATGCTGCGGATGAATCTCTTCTGAGCCTCCACGCTTTGCGGATCCAGATAAGGATTGACCCCTTCCCAAGTCTCAGGCGTGAAGGAGAAAAACGTGAAGGTTACCTGCAGACCGTGGCGTTTGGCCGTCAGGAAAAAGGCGTCGATCGCGCGCAGAACCTCTTCCGACGCGTGTCCGTCAACCTGCATGATATTCCGGTATGCCGTCCATACGCCGGTACGGATCCAGTTGATGCCGGCTTTGGCCATTTGGGCCATATCCCGCTCCCAAACGTCTACGTTCGGCAGGAACAGAAACTTTCGGGCCACGTCGGAGGTCATGTACGTCATGCCCACGACAGGCAAAGGCCGTCCGTCCTTGACGAAATAGTCGCGGCTGCGGCTGATCGGCTCCCCTCCGGCCAGCAAACGGTCGTCGCGTCCCCAGAAGCCTTGGCGCAATATCCGCACTTCGCCGTCGGGACCTTCCGCGCGGCAGCGAATCCGGTACAATCCGCTCTGAACGTCCAGCGGAACCGGAATGCGGACAAAATTTTGCTCTTTGCTCACTTTGGCTTCGAATTGGCGGTTCCAAACCTCGCCGCCGTCTCCCTCATGGCGGACTTCCAGCGCAAAGCTCCATGTTTCGGGAGCCTCGGCCCGCTCGTCACCGCGCTGCAAAATTTGCGTCTGAAGCGTCAGCACGGCGTGTTCGCCCGTTTCATAGGAAGCATAATTCGGCTTCAGCGAGAGCTCGGTGACCCCTTTGGCGCAAAAACGCGCCCATGCCAATAACCGCTCTGCGCCGCCATTGTCCCAGAATGCCGCCTTCAGCGGCAGGAAAACAAACATCCAGCGCGAACCGGCAAACGTGACGCGGGAGTTTTCCCACAGCACGACCGGCGCGGCGATTTCGCGCCCTTCGGCGCTGACCCCTTTCAGCAGCGGATAAATCTGCGTGCTCATCGGGCCCGCCGATCCCATCTGGTGAGGCAGGTCGCTGCTTTTGGTCGTATGCGGCACGAGGTTCCACACATCGTCCAATTCGAAAAGCACTTCTTGTCCCGCAAGAAGCGGAATGCTGTCCGAGGCCGCAAACGAGGCGACCTTCGCCGTATCCACCCGCAGAGCTTCATGAATGTACAGCTCTTGATGGTACGCCGTCTGTTCCGTTTGGGGAACCCAGGATCCGTTCTCCAAAGAAACCGGACGCTTAAAAGGCGCCCCTCCCGCGCTGATCAAACTTCCCCCCCGATGAAGGAAAGCCGATATTTCCGTCCACGCGGATTTTGGAAAATAAGGGGCGTGCAAATTGACGAAACAGCCGTTTTCAAGCCCGCGCAGGGCATCGGCAAGCTCTGCGGCGCCGACGACTTTTACGCCCTCCGTTTTCCCGAACGCCCCGGCCTGCGGGATCAGGCCCGCCGCCGGGAAATCGGGATCGCAAAAAATGATGATTCGGTTTTGGCTCATAGCAATCCTTCCTTCATCGCTTTATAAACCAACTGCGAGAACAGGCTGTTCGACCAGGCGAACCATTTCCGCGTGAAGATGGTCGGGTCGTCGGCATGGAAACCTTCATGCATAAAGCCCGTGTCCGCGTCGGTTGCTTCCAGCATTGCGATCATTTCCAGTTTTTCCTCGGCCGTCTGCGCCGTCAATCCCTGCATGGACAAGGCCATGTGCCAGATATAATTTTCCGGCGTGTGCGGGCTGCCGATGCCTTTGGCCGCCTTGCCTTCGAAATAGAACGGGTTTTCCTTGCTGAGGGCAAACCGTCTCGTATTTTGGTAAATCGGATCGTCGGCCGTCGTGTAGCCCAGGTAAGGAATGGACATCAGTCCCGGCGTGCCCGCGTCGTCCATCAGGCAGTAGTTGCCGAAGCCGTCGGTCTCATAGGCGTAAATCGGCCCGAATTCCGGATGGCGGTAAATGCCGTACAGCTGAATGCCGTGATTGACTTCGATTTCAAGCTCCTTGAGCTCTTCAAGGAGATCCATGTCGCGGAATACCCATTCGGCAAATTCCTGCATTTGGCGCAATGCGACCACCGCGAACATGTTGCCCGGAATGTTGTAATGGAAATCGCAGGCATCGTCGCTGGAGCGGAATCCGGACCAGATCATGCCCGTGTAGTTCACCGGCATCCCCATTCCGTTGTTGCGCAGCGAATCGGTCAAAATGCCGTTGTTCCGCGTGAAACGGTACGGCGACAGCTCAAAATGGCGCTGCTCGGTTTTGAATACGTCGACGATTTTACGCAACGCCGCTTTGAAGTTGGCATCGAAAATATCGGTAAGCTCCGTCTCTTTCCAATACAGGTAGGCTAGACGGATGACAAAGCACAGGGAATCGATTTCAAATTTGCGTTCCCACACCCAAGGCGACATTTCGGTCTTATCGGTGGTATTCCAATGCCAGTCGTTCGCCGATTCGTTGAAGGCATTCGCGTAAGGATCGATTTGAACGTAGTGGATATGGCGTTTGATCAATCCTCCGATGATGCGCTGCAGATCGGCGTCATTTTTGGCAAACGGCACGTAGTGAATCACTTGCTCGACGGAATCCCGAAGCCAGGAGGCGGGAATGTCGCCCGTGATCACGAAGGTCGTTCCATCGTCCATCAGTTTCGTCGTCGTTTCCAGCGTATTCGGGAAACAATTTTTGAACAGCTGAAGCAGCTTGGGCCGGTGGGCCAGCTTCTCTTCGGCTTCTTGGATTACGTCTTGAATAGCCTGCGGCAGCTCAAGCTTAGGCATCGGTATTTTGGGAAGTCTGAATTGTTCCAATTGAAGAACGCTCCTTTGTAAGCAAAAATGAAATATGAAGCACGGTTTGATGGCTAACGAAAAAAGTCATAAAACCGGCATTCCCGCGGGTGAAGACGCGCAAGACCATGCATAGTCCCTGCGGGAACCCGGATTGAAAAACACGGTATATCCTATCGGAATCGGTTATCGGAGGAGTACCGTTTTAATCTCGAACGGAGCAAAAGACAAGGTCAGACGTCCTTCGTCCGGTTCCAGCCTCTGAACGGGCTCCTCCAGCGCATTCGAAAGATAGGCCTCCTCAAAAGCATACGGCCATTGCAGTTCGATCTGCTCCCGGCCGCCGGAAGATTCATAGAACCGCAGAATCGCGCCGTTTCCGTCTTCCGCCGGTTTTACCGTATCCAGCACGACATGCCGGCTATCCAAAGATATGAGGGACTGCGCGGCAGGGCGCGTCCCTTTCTTGCCTGCTTGCAGCGGCAGCACGGGGAGCTCTTGGTTCAGTTCCGCCGCATGGCGGACCGTATGGGCGTCTCTCCAGTCGCCGCTGTGCGGAAGCAGCGAATACGTAAAGTCGTGCTCTCCGAGATCGGCGGTTGCATCCGGCCATTTCGGCGCGCGCAGCAGCGACAAACGGATCGTGCTGTCCTGAACGTCATAGCCGTATTTGCAGTCGTTCAACAGGCTGACGCCATAACCATGCTCGGATACGTCCACGAAACGGTGCCCGCATACCTCGTACTGGGCCTGCTCCCAGCTGGTATTGCGGTGCGTCGCCCGTTCCAGCGATCCGAACGGAATTTCGTAGGTCGCCTTTTCCGTCACCACGTCGATCGGAAAGCCCACTTTCAGCAGCTTGTGCGCTTCATGCCAGCTGACATGCGTTTGAAAGTCGATCCGCGGATCATGATGATAAAAGATGACGTCCTGCGTGATTTCGGATTGGCCGATCCGCCAACGGAAGCGAAGCACGTCCTTGGTGCGTCCCGAGATTACCAGCCGTTTCTCCAGCAGCTCCGCTTCTCCCGCCGGCTGCTGCTCGTACCGCGTATCGATGTCCCATGCGTCCCATAACGTCGGTCGGTCATGGAAAAAGTGGAACCGGTTCGCTCTCTCGCCCGACTTGACGATCTCCCGCCCGGCTTTTTTGTCGAACAGCCCGATCATCTCGCCGCGCTCGTTAAAACGGGCAAGATAATAGGAAGTTTCCCATGTATCCCCGAACGCTGCAGCGTCTTCCGTTTCTGAAGAGAATAATGCTTCCGGCGGCACCTTCAGCCAAACGGTTTTATAGCCGAATGCGGGAATATCCGGCACGTAAACGGATATGCCGCCCTCGACCCGGTCGGTTTCGAGCCTTGCGCCCTGTTCGTCATAAGCCTCCAACGCGCCTTGCTGCGTTTCAATGCGGATCGTGGCGCTTCGGCTCCAGCCCAGGCTGTTAAACACGGCATACGGGATTCCATCCTGCCCGGTCGTGTCGATCGCCGCAGCGATTGCCTGAACGCCTTCCTGCAGCCCCGACTTCCCTTTATTAAAAATTTCTCCGTATTCTTTATCGGAGGTTTCGTACGTTTCCGTAATGGCCGAGCCCGGAATGATGTCATGGAACTGGTTCAACAGAATCAGCTTCCAGCCTTCATGCAGCTGCTGCAATGCGGCTTCCCGCTTCGATGCGGCCATGTCCGGCTGCGCCAACGAATTCCATAGCTCCGCTTCCCGGTATAACGCTTCCGCTTTCCGGTTGTTCCGTTTGTTGCGGGCATGGGTCGTATAGGTTCCCCGGTGAAGTTCGAGATATAAGTCGCCCCGCCACGTCGGCAGCGCGGGATTCGCTTCGGTAATGCGTTCAAAAAACTGTGCTGCCGTGCTGTAGCGGCTTGCGGGTTGTCCAACCATCAGCTCGGACCGGTCGATGTATTCCAGCATTTCGCGGGTCACGCCGCCTCCGCCGTCTCCATGTCCGTAGAGCAGCATTTGCTCGTTATGCTTGGACTTCTCCCGGTAGGACTGCCAATGCTCGTGGATGTCTTTCGGCAGCGTGTGTTCATTGACGCCATGGTTGAGATAAGACAAAATCGGCGTCCCGTCGATGCCCACCCAATGGAACAAATCGTACGGAAACCGGTTGGTGTCGTTCCAGCCCAGCTTGGTGGTCATGAAATAATCCACTTTTCCGTGCTTTAAAATCTGCGGCAGCGAGGCGCAATACCCAAACGTATCGGGCAGCCATTCGATGTTCGACGTCTTGCCGAATTCCTCCTGATAAAACCGCTGTCCGTATAACATTTGGCGGATCAGGGATTCGCCGCTCGGCAGATTCAGGTCGGGCTCGACCCACATGCCCCCGACGAGTTCCCAACGCCCTTCCGCTACGCGGGCCTTCACCCGCTCGAACAGCTCAGGATCGTTGTCCTTCAAAAAGGCGAACAGAAGCGGTTGGCTTTGCGCATACCGGTACTCCGGATATTCTTCCATCAGCCTGTCCACGGTCGAAAACGTCCGGCTGGCCTTGCGCACCGTTTCCCGCACGGGCCACAGCCAGGCGATATCGATGTGCGACTGGCCGATCATATGCTCCAGTCCTTCGGCGTTTCCGCCGATGTCCCGGACTTCCCGTCTTAACTCGGTTTCGATGTCGGCAATCCCGCTGCCTTCGCGGATCGCAGCCGCATCCAGGTTCACGTACCGGTCCATGGCCCGGTACAACGCTTCCATCAGCCTTACCCGCCGGAAGTCCTCCTGCGGCAGCAGCGCGGTGGAATCCCGAACGATCGTAACGGTATACATCAAGCTTTGTACCGCCCGATTCGGTTTGACGAGTTGGCTTATGATCGAAGTGATCGGGGGTTGTATCACGGCCTGTTGGTTCAGCGGATCCACGGGCTCCGGCACCGGATCGAACAGCTCGATTTCCAGCTCCGGAGATTCGCCGACGACGCGCGGGTCCAGCGTAACGTACGTATGGTTCCGGTCCAGCCCTTGATAGGAAGCTCCGTTGACCCGGAGCAATCCTTCTCCGCCCGACTTGAACACAAGGCCAAATGGCTCTTGCGTCCATTCGGCCGGTAGTTGCAGCTTGGTTTTAAAAAAGTAGGTCGTCCCCTGCTTGCTCGGAAACGAGTTCAATCCCTGCCCTTCCGGATAAGGGGCCGAATTCTCGTATTCGCCTGGCAGCTTATAATAAGAACGAGTAATTTCCCAGTGGCGGTACTCCATTTGCTCGAGCCACTGGTTTTCCGACAGTTCGCGAATAAAACGTCTGATCCGTTCCATCATCCATCCTCCCGTACAGTCAAAGACGTACTCAGCGTATCGTTTACGTTCCTTCCGATGTGGACTTGGAACAGGCCCGGTTCAACAACGGGTTCCAGATCCCGCCCAATGTACTGCAGTTGCTCTTTTCCTATTTCAAAAGAAACCGTTTTGGTTTCTCCCGGCGCAAGCTCAACCTTGGCGAACCCTTTCAGTTCCATCAGCGGCCGGCTGGCTTTGCTGACGACATCCGAGATGTAAAGCTGAACAACCTCAGCTCCGGCCATGCTGCCGGTGTTGGTCACATCCACCGATACGATCGCCGATTCGTTCGCTCCGATGGAATCCTTCGTGATGTTCAGGCGGTCATAACCAAAGGTCGTGTAGCTGAGTCCGTATCCGAACGGATACCGCGCTTTCGAGTCTTCCTCCAAATACCGTTTGCCGCGCGACCGTTTGCCGTTGTAATAAACCGGAAGCTGTCCGACATGTTTCGGCACGGACACGGTCAGTCGGCCGGACGGATTGACGTCGCCGAACAAAATGCCTGCCACCGCATGCCCCCCTTCCTGTCCGGGGTACCATGCTTCCAGAATGGCGTCGGCATGCTCGTCGATCCACGGCTCGGCGATCGGACGCCCGTTGATGTAAACGACGATGAAGCGTTTGCCGAGCTTATGGATCTCCTGCATCAGCTCCAGCTGCACGCCGGCAAGGCCGAGCGTCATGCGATCGATCCCTTCGCCGCAGTCCATGTCGTTCCATGAGTTGTCCGAAACCTTCGAAGCCCCCGTTTTCAGGTCGATGGTCCCTTCCCCGAAATCGCGGGCGCTGGAACCGCCAACCACCATCACGACGGTATCCGCTTGCTTCGCGCAAGCGAGCGCGTATTCAAAGCCCTCCCGGTCTTCGCCTTTGATCCGGCATCCGGGTGCGTACAGCACGCGCTCAGACTCTTTCGCTAGCCTTGCCCGGATTCCCTTCAAAACCGTCGCCACTTTTTCCGGCGGCTGCGGCGACGTGTAATCGCCCAACTGGTTGTATCCGGCATCGGCATTCGGCCCGATGACCGCGATTTTCCCGCAGCGGTCATCAAGCGGCAGCGCTCCGTTTTCGTTTTTGAGCAGCACGATGCCTTCTTCGGCAAGCTTGCGCGCCAAACTTACGTGCTTTTCGCTGCCGATGACGCGCGCGGCCCGATCCGGATCCACATAAGGATTGTCGAACAAACCAAGCTTGAACTT
The DNA here is from genome assembly GCF_018333375.1 of Paenibacillus cookii. GTDB lineage: Bacteria > Bacillota > Bacilli > Paenibacillales > Paenibacillaceae > Paenibacillus_AQ > Paenibacillus_AQ cookii. The sequence continues at coordinate 39,732 of NZ_BORW01000029.1, read as the reverse complement.
CAGGGTCAGCACCCGAAACACCGCGCGGTCCAATACTTCGACGTTCAGCCGACCTTGATGAAGAGCCTCAAGCAAGTAACGCCCAAACATTTCGCCGGACATTTCCATGTCGATGCCCGCCTCGATCGCCTGCACCGATGCGTCCAGGCCGTCTTCGGCCACGTCGTGCCCCGCAGCCAGCATGTCGATCGCGCCGCAATCGGTAATGACCATGCCGTCGAATCCCCATTGCTTCCGCAGCACTTCTTCCAGCAGCTCGGTATTGACCGTGCACGGCACGCCGTCAATTTCGTTGTAAGCGGGCATGATCGACGCCGCTCCGGCTTCGACAGCCTTTTTAAACGGATACAGGTCGACTTCCAGCAGCTCGCGCCAGCCCATATGCACCGGGCCGGCATTGCGTCCGCCCTCGGAGCTGCCGTATCCGGCAAAATGCTTCAGCGTGGCCGCTACGCTGCCGTCGCTGTCCAGACGCTCCCCTTGAAGCCCCTGGACCGCCGCGGCCGCAAATTCGCCGATCAGGTACGGGTCTTCGGAGAAACATTCCTCCGTTCGTCCCCAACGCGGATCACGCACCACGTCGAGCACCGGCGAATAAGTTACCGCTCCCCCTTGGGCGCGGGTTTCCGCGGCTACCGCGCGGCACATTTCGCGGTACAGCTCCACGTTCCATGTGCTGCCCAGCAGCAGCGGCACCGGGAATACCGTGCCGTCGATCGCCATATGCCCATGCGAGCATTCCTCCCCGATCAGGATCGGAATGCCGAGACGCGAATGTTCCACGGCGTACCGCTGGATCCGGTTGACGGCCTCGGCGCCTTCTTTGGCCGACAGTCCGTTTTCCAATGTGACGCCGGTCCACGGATCGGCGCGCAGCACCCCGTAGAGGGAGCCTACGCCGCCGTTTTTCACCTGCTCTTTGAACGTTTCCGTCAAAGTCACGGCGCCGTCTTTGTATTCATAGGTTTGCCAGCCGAACGGCTGCACCAGCTGGCCCACCTTTTCTTCCAAAGTCATCAGGCCTAGCAAATGCCCTGCCCTTTCCTCAACCGATTTCGTTTTGTCCTTATAAAGCAACATCTCCACTCTCCCTATCCGTTTCTAGTGATGTTGTTATTCTTTTACGGCACCCACGGTCAAGCCTTGAACAAAATAACGCTGGAAGAACGGATATGCAAAAATGATCGGCAATGTGGCCAGTACGACCATCGCCATCCGGGACGTATCCTGCGGAATGGACTGCAGCGCCGCCATGCTAAGCGAAGTGTTCGCCGAGTTTTGCTGAATGAATTGAATGCTGGATTCGATCCGCATGAGCATCGACTGCAGCGGCACCAAATTCGGATTGTCGATGTACAAGAGAGCGTTAAACCAGTCGTTCCAGTAGCCAAGCGTGCTGAACAAACCGATCGTTGCGAGGCCGGGCAGGGACAAAGGCAGCACGATGCGCAAGAAGATATAGAAATCGCCCGCACCGTCGATCCGTCCCGACTCGATAATCGCCTCGGGAACGCTGGTGCTGTAAAACGTCCGAAGAATCATGATATAAAAAGCATTCATAGCCAGCGGCAAGATAAGGGCCCATAGGCTGTCTTTCAGACCCAACAACTGCGATACGACCATGTAAGTCGGAATCATGCCGCCGTTGAACAGCATCGTCAAAATGGCAAATATGGAGAAAAATCTGCGGTAGCGGAAGCTTTTCCGCGAAATCGCATAAGCGTAAAGCGAAATCAGGATCAAGCTGACGATCGTGCCTACGACAGTGACAAGGATCGTTACCCCGTAAGAACGGAGCAGCGTATCCCCGCTTTGAAATACGAACCGGTAGGCTTCCAGACTCCATTTGGCCGGAAGCAGGCGGTAGCCGTCCGTTGCCAGCGTTTTTTCATCCGTTAAAGAGATGATGACGACGAACAAAAAAGGAAAGACGCATATGAAGGCGAACAATCCCGCGATGATGTTGAGAACGACGTTCCAACCGGGGGACACATGATGAAAATCCCGTTTTTTTCTGATGACCTTCGCCATAATTCTGACACTCCTTTCAAATCTTTTAGAACAGGGCGCTGTCTTTGTCGATTTTGCGCACGACAAAGTTGGAGACGATGACAAGAACAAAACCGACGACCGATTGGTAAAGCCCTGCAGCCGTACTCATGCCGATTTCCCCTGTCGTTTTCAGACCGCGGTATACGTACGTGTCGATTACGTTCGTCACCGAGTAAAGCGTGCCGGAGTCTCTCGGAACTTGATAGAACAGACCGAAGTCGGCATAGAAAATGCGGCCTACCGCAAGCAGCGTCATAATGATGATGATTGGCGAAAGCATCGGAATCGTGATATTGCGGATTTGCTGCCATTTGCTGGCGCCGTCGATCATGGCCGCTTCGTAAAGGGATTTATCGATGCCCATAATCGAAGCCAGGTACACGACGCTGTTATATCCGACCGACTTCCACAAACTGACGAAGATCAATATATATGGCCAATATTTAGGATCCGAATACCATTGAACGGGCTCTGCGCCAAACCAGCCTAGAATCTGGTTCAGCATGCCGCGGTCCATGCTCAGGAAGCTGAACGCAAAATAGCCGACGATGACCCAGGAAAGAAAATACGGGAGGAACATGCCGGTTTGATAAATTTTGGCCATCGTTTTGCCGACGAGCTCGGACAGCAAAACGGCCATCGCGACGGAAAGCACGAGTCCTATAATAATAAATGCGATGTTGTACAATAACGTATTGCGCGTAATGGTGTAAGCATCGTTTGTGCTGAACAGGAACTTGAAGTTGTCCCAGCCTACCCATTTGCTGTTGAAGATGCTGGCCCAAAAGCCGTCGCGGCTGAAACGGTATTGCTTGAAAGCGACGATCGTACCGACAAGCGGCAGATAGGAAAAGAAGAAAAACCATATCGCACCGGGCAGCACCATAAACAGCATGACTTTGTTCTTTAAGAGGTTTTTAAAAAATGCAGCCATCGTGTTCCCTCCTGAATGTTGAAAAATGAAAAAGGATCGGGCGAAATCATCACCCGCCCGATCCCAAAAATGTCGTTCAATTGTTACTTGTTATTTGCGGCTCTCCATTCGTCGAGCTGTTTTTGGGCTTCGGCCATGACTTTGTCAAGACCGGCTTGCTTGAAGGCAGCGATTGCTTTCGGCAGGTAGGTTTCAGGATCTACGGTACCGGTCATCAGGGATGCCCAGAATTGTTCTTTCACGTTTTGAACGGCAGCCATTTCGGTTGCGACTTTCGTGCTGTCAAAGTTGAAGCTCAGAATTGGAGAATTTTTACCCGATGCGTTGAACTTCTTGAATTGATCCCATTTGTCGTCCGGATCATTCGGATTCAGGTAAAGCAGCATGTTGTTGCCCAAAGAGTAAGACGGCATGTCGTAGTTTTTCGATTCCGGAAGGTTTTCCATGTGCTTGTCGTCAACCTTCTTGTAATGAACGCCTTCGATGCCGGAGTCGACCATGTTGCGAAGCACTGGATCCGTGTTCAGCAGGTTCAGGAATTCCATCGCTTTTTCAGGATGTTCGGAGTTGGCCGAAATCGCCATGATCGAACCTTGAACGGAAGTGTTCGTAATGATCGGATCGCTTGCCGGCGACGAAACGACAGGATATCCGTAGCTTGCGGACCAGCTGTTGTCGGCCAGCGGCTGGGTTTGCGCGCGGTCCATGAACCAGTTGCCGGATGTCATCAAGTCGCTCGTCGAACCTGTCGTTGCGGCTTCAGGCGCGATATAACCGGCTTGGTAATACTTGTGCATCGTAGTCAGCGCTTGCTTCATTTCAGGCGTTTCCAAAATGTCCACGATTTTATAATCGGTCGTGTCCAGTTTGACCGCCATTGGCAGGTTCTGAATGACGTAATCGTAAGGAACGTAAGGAACGTAGTTTTTGTCCATGGCGAACGGCGTTACGCCAGGTTCTTTTTCCTTGATCGTCTTCAGAAGCGGCTCGATGCTGTCGAGCGATTTTACTTTCGTGATGTCGAAGTTGTATTTGTCTAACAGCTTTTTGTTAAAGCGCCATACTTCTTGTTGAGGAAGCTCTTTATTGGCAGGAATGCCGTAATTGTGGCCGTCGACCTTGGAGCCTTCCAGGAAAGCAGGATCGATCGTTTTCTTGATGCCTTGTCCGTATTTTTCAAGCAGGTCGTCGAGTTCCATGAACGCGCCTTTTCTTGCGTTTTGCACGTAATCGAATCCGCCCGCCGCCGTGAACACGATATCCATCGGTTCGCCGGATGCTACGTTAACCTGCATTTTTTGCGCGTAATCGCCCCAGTCGACCATTTTCATCGTAACGGTTGCATTGATTTTTTCTTTGGTATATTTGCTCACTTCCGCCATGACCTTGTCCACGTCTTTTTGCGGCGTTCCGATGGTGTACCAGATCAGGTTGACCGGTTTTTCGGAATCTTTTCCTCCGGAGGCGGAATCGCTTTCGGCGCTGTTGCTTCCTCCCCCACAGGCACTGAGGACAAGCGTCAAGGCCGTCAACATGGCCAGTGCGAACGAGAAGCTTTTTTTACTCTTGCTCATGTGTAAATCCTCCCTTTTGAATGCTTCAAGCATCTCTTCCCGGCCCGGCTCGCGGGCGGGCGCCAGATGCGTTTCTCTATTTAAGCGCTCTGGCTTGTCTGTACTAACTAAGTTAACCTTACCGAATGAAAGCAGTTTCAAAAAGAAGATAAATCTAATAAATCAGGGTACAAATTAAAGAAAAGATTCGAATTTTGCATGATTCTGTCAATTCGGCTGAAACCGCTTTTAATTCCCGCTCCGCCGCTGATGATAACGCTCTTAATTTTCCTGAAAACAAACAAAAATACTCTGAATGAAAACGGACCCGAATTTTGATGCAAAGTCCATTTTCATCCAGAGTATGCGGCTTGGATCACCCCAAGCTTTTATAATCCGTCGGGGAAATCCCGACGTATTTCCTGAATTGTTTATAGAAGTACCCCGTTTCCCAATAGCCTACGTTCCTAGCGATTTCGTGCACCTTCAGGTTGGTGTTTTTCAGCTGCTCCTTCGCTTTTTCGATCCGGTATTTGTTGATGTATTCCGCAAACGACTCCCCGGTTTCCTTATGGAAAAGCTGTCCCAGATAGACCGGATGGATATGGTATTGCGCGCCAAGCGTTTTCAGCGAAAGTTCATCGGCATAATGCCCGTGAATATAACTGAGCACCTGGCTGACCACCGGGTTCTTGACGTCCTGCAGCAGCGAAGACACCGTTGCTTTGGCCACCGATTGAAGCGAAGCGGCCAGTTCGTCGAATGTGCCGCTGTTCCGGACGTCCGTCAGCGCTTGTTTAAAGATATCCGACTCGTCCGTATGCTTGATCTGCTCCAGCTCCATCTTGAACCGGATGACGAGCTCCAAACCGGCGTTGCGGAGGTCTTCCGGCCGAATGCCCTCCATCCCCTGCATTTGCAGTAAATCCGCTTTGATTCTCCGCTCCAACCCCTCAAGATCCCTGGCCAAAATAAGCTTGCTGTATTCCTCCCAGTGGATGGACAACCGGCCATCGCCGCCATCGCTTCTTCCTTCAAGATTCCCGTAATCCAAAACGGAGCGGTCGGGATACACCATAAAATACTCCAGCGATTTTTTAGCCTGCCTATAGCTGAGCGAAGCTTCCTCCGGAAGCTGCACCACGCTGCCTACCCCGATTCGGACAGGGACGCTTAATGGCGCATATTCGTCGGAAAGACGCTCAAGCCGTTCCATAAAGTTCTTTTTCCCTTCGGTCCAATGCTGCATGCACCCGATCCAAACCAGGTCGCCGTCTACGTCGCGGAAAGACGTAATCCCTTCCGATTTGCTCCAACGCTCGCCGATCCGGTTCAAGCCCTCCGTCGTCTCCCCGTTCGTCCGAATAACGGCAACGATCAAATACGGCTTCATCAGATCAAGCCCCAGCAAATCGGCCCGTTCCCGGAATTCCGCCTCGCCGATTTGTCCCGTCAACCACCGGTAAAGCGTATTGTCCTTCAAAATTTGCATATCGAAGGCATCGTACAGCTCGTCGGATTTCATGCTGTTCATCTTTTCGACCGTATTGCGCAGCGTGGACTCCAGTTCCTCTACGTTGATCGGCTTCAGCAGGTAGTTTTCGATGCCCAGTTTCATACCCTCTTTCAGGTAGTCGAATTCATTAAACCCGCTGAGGATGATCACCTTTAACTCCTGATGAAGCTTCCGGGCTTCCGCGATGAGGCTGAGGCCATCCATCACCGGCATGGATATGTCGGTAATCAGCAGGTCTGCGGGAATCGAAGCCAGCGCCTCCAGCGCCTGCCGTCCGTTTTCCGCATGCCCGACGATTTCCAGGCCGAACGACGCCCAATCCAAAATATCGTACAATCCTTCAATGATGAACGGTTCGTCATCCACAATAAATACTTTATACATGTTCAGCATCCGTTCCTTCCCGGCTTGGATAACGCACGGTAATGACCGTGCCCTCATCCGGCCGACTTTGAATCTCGATTCCGTATGCAGGCCCGTACAGAAAACGGAGACGGCTATGAACGCTTCGGAGTCCGAACATTTTGCCGCTTTCCTCCGGTTTCTCCAGCTCCTCCCGAATTTCGTTCAAGCGATCCGGCTCGATTCCTTTTCCGTTGTCGCACACTTCGGCGATGAGCATATCGCCTTCTTCCCTGATCTCGACCGACAAGCGATTATCGTACCTCTCCGTTCGAATGCCGTGAATGATATAGTTCTCTATAATCGGTTGGAGCGATAGCTTCATGACCGATTTATCGGCGAGCTCCGGATCATAAGTGATCGTATAATCAAACCTGTCCTTGTACCGTATTCTGAACAGCTCGAGGTATAGACGGCAGGTTTCCAGCTCGTCTTTCAGCGTGTAATTCCTTTTTTGCTGCACCAGGCTTTTGAACAGGACGGACAAGCTATAGATCATTTCCCCGACGTCTTTCGCTCCCTGGGAAATCGCCCTCATCCGGATAACTTCCAACGTGTTATACAAAAAGTGAGGGTTGATTCGGGCCTGAAGCGCGACAAGCTCCGTCTGTTTCTGTTTGATTTCCGCCTTGTATACCCGTTCGATATACGCATTCAGCTCATCCAGCATATCGTTGAAGCTCCGCGAGATTTGCCCCAGCTCGTCCTCGCGCGGATCGTCGATTCTGGCGGCAAAATCGCCGTTTTTTACCTTCCGCGTAAATTTGATGATCCGGTTGGTCCGATTGGCAAAATTGATGATGAACAACGCCGGGAAAAGAACCGCAAACAAGATGCAAATCGCGCTGATCGTAATGATCGTCTGCCGCACGCCCGAATAACTTGATGCGATTTCATTTTTCGGAACGGCGCCAATGACCACGTATCCCCCTTCGGCGGATATCAGCTTGTTAATATACATGCTTTCCCCGCTTCGGGTCAGTCCCGCCTGCGGATCATCAAAAAGCGAATCCGTGACGTCGACGTAAGGATAGGTTTTGCCGTAATATTTTCCTTCCGAATCAAAAAGGACGTCTCCCGACGAAGAAAGGACGACGATGCTTCCTTTGTAGCCGTTTTTATAGGTTTCAAGCGCATTCAAAATGCTGTTGGAATCAAGGTAAACCAAAAATTGGCCGGCATTTTTCAGCTGCTTGTTGTTAATGGGCACTCTAATCGCATATAATTCCTTATCCCATTGATCGGCCGCTTTGCGAACCCAAACGTTCGGAGCCGCGATGCCTTTCGTTTCCATGGCCATAACCTCGGGAATATAGGAATTGGCGAAATTGGTGGAGAGCTGCTTGAACTGCTTGTTCGATTTGAAAATAGAGAGATACTGATGTTCCGACCCGTACAGCATCAGGTTTCGGATATCGCCGTTTTCGTCCATGATATTTTGAAAATATTGAAGCGCGTCCGTCGAATCCCCGTTCGATTGAACATTAAACTGATCCATACGGTGCTGCACGTATTCGGCATAAGGGTTTTCCATTAAAAACGAGATATTGGAAAACAAGGTTTCGTTTCGGTACATGTCCCTTGCTATATTCTCTATGGCACGGTGCCGATTGTCGATGTACCTGCTTACGCTTTCCATGGCGGCTTTTTGGTTATCCAATTCTTTATTTACGATCGACTGCGACAAGGAGGAAATCATCAGGTATGACAATATTACAATCGTCACAATGGCGATGAAAGTGAAGATCAGAAGGATCTTCATGAACATATTGTTCTTAAAATAGTTTCTGTATATTCTGCCGATTCCCATGAAGCTTCCCTCCTGCCGACGAGTCCATTTGAACATGCGCTGATCATCATTATTATAACATAGGGCAGGCGGATCTCCTTCTTCTCTACCTCCATCTGGCGATTGGGCATCTTTGGAGCCAATTAGCATGCGTTTTTGCCTTTTGAAGAACCCCGCTTGCGAAGCCTTGACGTTCAATCGTCATTGCCCGGGAAATTTAAAAATTTACACAAGTTTCCAATGACGCGCACCATGAGATTGACTTTATGTAGATCATTACGCGGTATTCAGAGGCAAAATAAAATCAAAAAGGCCAGAATCCTGGTAAACCCAGAATACTGGCCCTTCTATAGCCAAAACGGAATTATTCCGTTGTGTATGGCAGCAATGCGATTTGACGGGAGCGTTTGATCGCAATCGTCAGCATGCGTTGGTATTTTGCGCTTGTGCCGGTTACACGGCGAGGCAAAATTTTTCCGCGTTCGCTAATGAACTTTTTCAGCAGATCCGTGTCTTTATAATCAATGTGAGTAATTTTGTTCACAGTGAAGTAGCACACTTTACGACGTTTGTTACGGCCGCCGCGGCGAGCCGGTCTTTTATCGTTGTCTCCGCCTTCTCTTTGTTTAAAAGCCATGCTGTTTCAGTCCTTTCCGTATTTAAAATGGCAAATCATCATCCGATATGTCTATCGGTTTTCCGTCATCGAAAAAAGGATCTTGATTGGAATTGCTCCGGGAGTAATTGTTATTCTCGCGGCTTCCGCCTCCGAAAGAGGACTCTTCACGCGGTCCTTGGCCGCCGCCGCTGCCGCCTTCGCGGTTCGATTCCAGGAAACGTACGTTATCGGCAATGACTTCGGTGACGTATACGCGTCTACCTTCGTTATTTTCGTAATTCCGTACCTGGATGCGACCTTCCACGGCCGTCAAACGGCCTTTGCGCAAGTAGTTCGCGCAGGTCTCAGCGAGCTGTCTCCAAGTCACCACTGGAATAAAATCCGCTTCCCGCTCTCCGCCTTGCGACGTAAACGGTCTGTCTACCGCCAGCGTGAACTGCGTTACCGCAACCCCTGCGGGCGTGTAGCGAAGCTCAGGATCTTTGGTCAATCGGCCAATTAAAATTACACGGTTCAACAATCCTATCCCCTCCTTCGATCGAATGGATCACTTCAAGCCAAAGCTTGGATTAAGCAACGTCAAGAGTAATGAGATAACGAATTACTTCGTCGGAAATTTTCATGATACGCTCGAGTTCGGCAACAACTTCAGGAGTTGCAGTGAAGTTTACCAGAACGAAAGTGCCATCACGGAATTTCTTGATCTCATACGCAAGACGGCGTTTGCCCATCACTTCGTGCTTCGTGATTTCCCCACCGTTGGAGATGATGCCTTGGAATTTTTCGACTGCAGCTTGAACGGCTTCTTGTTCAATGTCCGGACGAATAATGTACATCACTTCATATTTGCGCATATTTTTCACCTCCTTATGGACTTCGGCCCCTGATCGCGTCAGGAGCAAGGAGCGAGTCTAAACTCGCACCATATTAATATATCAAAACGCCCGCCCTAATGCAAGCATGCCTGAATTGGCAAAATTAACGGGCACATGATTCCCCCCGATGTGTAAACACTACAGAAGCAGTCCATTTTTCATTTCGATAAGGAGGTTTGTGCCATGGGTGAAAAAACCGAATTCGAGCCTGGCGACAAGGCGCCGAACCCTGGGGTATATATGGAGGTCGGGGAAGCCAGCTTCCATACCGAAATCCAGAATCCGAAAATGATTACGATGGAGCGCGGCGAGACGTTCCCGGAAACGACCAACAAAGACCGGAAGTGGAAAAAGAAAACCAAAGCCCGGGTCCACTAAAAATTTTTTAGACGCGGATGCATAATCCGCTCCCGAAATGCAGATGATACAATCAGACGGTTACGAGAGAGGTGTGGTTCCGTTGGGCCTGAGCTGCGTAACAAATCACTGGAAGTCTGAAACAGCATAACTAAAAGAAGCGAGGGGACGTGCCAAAGACATTTTGTCTGGAGCAATGGAGATTGCTCCGCGGCTTTATCCGAAGTTTCAATGACGTTTTGTTGTAGAACGAATTCCAAAATCCATTGAGTAGCCGTCTGCCAAACAGGAGGACCTTCGGGTTCTCCTTTGGTGTTTTATTGAAGTGTCAGCATTTCGCCTGCACAACCCCATACAACGTAAAAAACCTCTGGCGATGACGGGCCAAAGGTTTTGTCCAATTACGTTAATCTATGAAGTATATTTGATGAAAAAGGGAATGTGGCGGAAAGAGAGGGATTCGAACCCTCGCACGCCTTGCGACGCCTAACTGATTTCGAGTCAGCCCCCTTAGACCTCTTGGGTACCTTTCCGCAGCAAAACTTATTCTATCACAAGAGGACAAAATATGCAATAGCTGTTTTACAAAAGATTACTTTTCGTTCGACTCCTGCGATTCCTCGCCTGCATTTTTGGAGCGGAGCACTTTTTTCATGTTTTTTTCGAACTTGGCACGGGGAATCAGAACGCTGTGCTGGCATCCGACGCACTTGATCCGAATGTCCATCCCCATGCGAATGATTTCCATTTCGTTGCTGCCGCAAGGGTGATTTTTTTTCATTTGCACGATATCGCCGAGTTGAAACACTTTCCGTTCCATTTGACCATGCCTCCCCTTTTTATTCTTTCGAAGCCGCCATCTCGCTTAACGCTTGTTTCTGTGCCTCTTCGGCCTCCAAAGCTTGTTTGATATGTTCCAAAATATCGCGTTCCACTTCCGCCCTCGTATTCGGCTCGCACTGCGCCACGATGCGAATCACGTATTCGCTGGTGCTCATCGACTGAATGCCGAGAACGTCGGGCACCGCAATGATATTGGGGTTTTCCTCCTGCACGCCGGTCAGCGACTGCTTAATCAAGCCGACGGTGTCCTCCAGCGAACGTTCGTTTTTGACCGGCAAATCGACCATCGCCAGTGCATTGGAAAGGGAAAAATTCGTCACGCTCGTAATCATCCCGTTAGGCAAAATATGCGTTTCGCCGTTCATGCTCACAAGGCGGGTGGAACGCAGGCCGATGACCTCAACCGTACCTTTATAGGTTCCCGTCTGAATGACGTCCCCCACCGCAAACTGATCCTCCAATATAATGAAAAAGCCCGTAATGACATCCTTCACCAAGCTCTGTGCGCCGAAACCGATGGCAAGGCCCAGTACTCCTGCTCCCGCCAACAACGGCCCCAGCTTGAAGTTGAACTCGGACAAGATGAGCAGCACCATGACGAAATTGCAGGTGACGGCCGTTATATTTTTCAGAAGCTCCCCGACGGTGGCAAACCGGCGCGGATTGACATTGATCCGGCTCTGCTGGTGGCGTTCCAGCGACCGGTCGATAATTTTGGAAACGACTCGGATGGCGATCCGGGTCACGATAAATAACACGACAATGCGGATGCCTGAAAACATCACATTTGTCCACATATCCACATTCGTAATCCAGTCAAGAAACTTATCGCTAATCTTCAACGCTTTATCCACAGCCCCTTCCATTTCGCTGTTTGCCGTTTCGAGCCATTGTGGATTCATCATCTTAATCGATCTCCTATCCCTCGATGCTTATATATCTATCATGATTGTCTTTATAGTAGATTCCTCTGATCTCCACTTGCTCCTGTACAACGATCTGCTGTACGGAAGCCAGCTCCTCCTTCGGAAATTGGATTGATAACGCACAGCCCGCCGTAATCGTCTTCGGCGTTGGGCATAAATCGATTTCAATATCGGCATATTCCAGCAGCATTTCCGCCCGAAGAGCCTGCTGCGTCGAATCGAAGGCCATCAACATCCATGACTCCATTGCATTATTGCCCGCCTTTTCGTTCTAATAAATTGCTTGTCCCGAGGAAGTATAAAAACATGCAGCCGTCCATATACTAGATACTACCAATCGCATTTGAAAGGAAGATTCTATGACTCAGCTGCCCAAACCATCCCAGAACCAGCAGCTCTCATGCTTAAAAATACCACATACCGATCCTGAAATCCATTCCGCTATCATTCATCGTCTTTTGTTTTATTTGTCCCAGGCCGAAGAACAACAACCTGTCGTGGTCGTCTGCATCGGCACGGACCGCTCTACCGGGGATTGCTTGGGCCCTTTGGTCGGCACGGCCCTCGCCCGCTACAAAAGCCCCTGGTTCCATCTTTACGGCACGCTGGACGAGCCCGTCCATGCCGTCAATTTGCAAGAAACGCTTTCGACCATTTATGCCCTTCACGACCGTCCATTCGTGATCGGCATCGATGCTTGCCTCGGGCAATCCTCGAGCGTCGGCTGCATCCAAGTCGCCAGCGGCCCCCTCAAGCCCGGCGCAGGCGTACATAAAGAATTACCGCCGGTTGGCGATATCCATTTGACGGGTATCGTTAATGTCGGCGGCTTCATGGAATATTTCGTGCTGCAAAACACGCGATTAAGTTTGGTCGTTCGTCTATCGGAGATTATTGCGTCCAGTCTGCATTCGGCGATCCAGGAATGGAAATCCCGTTCTACGCTTGTTGCGAGGCTAGACTGATGGCCTCTACCTCTTCGGGAGACAGGGCATACGACGATTCGCCTGCCGCAAGCGGTTTGGCATATACATAGGAGCTGTCACGGCTGTAAAGGGCCGAGATGACAACTCCATTTTTCTTTTCGTCCACAATCGCAATCGAAAAGCTCAAATCGCTGCCTTGACCGCTAAATGCATTGTACCGTTTGATGCCGATCTTCCCTTTGACCTGCTGCAGTTTGGCCAGGACGTTTTCCAGCGTTTTGCGCTGAAGCTCATGTTCGTCCTCGATCGAATCCATTTGCACTTTCAGGTCGATGAGCAGCGTCTCCAAATTCTCCACACCGCTGCCTGCCATCATCAGGTCGTATTTCCGGCGCATTTTTCTAAGCTTCGCGCCTTGCGTCAATACCATTACGAGCAGGATCAAAATGAGGAGTATGCCTCCGCCGATAAACCACTGCAACTGTTCTAAAATTAAACTATTCAAGTCCGACATTGCTGATTTCATTCCTTTTCCTCATTCTTGATCACAATCGTTTTTCCATACCGTTCCTTGCGCCTATTTTTGATCCAAACCTATGGCCGCTGGCCGCATATATCCTTAACGGCATCAATCACCGCATGGGCCTCCCGCCGCGTCGTGGTGACGCCAACGCTGATCCGGACAGCCCCCGTCTGCAGCGTCTCGACGGCTTCATGCGCCAGCGGCGTACAGTGCATCCCAGCTCTTACGGCGATTCCGTATTCCCGGTCCAACCGGAAGGCGATCTCGCTGGAATCCTTCTCCGAGGAAACGAATGATACGATTCCGGTTCTCGGTTGCCCCGCTTCGGGTCCCAATATACGAAGATGGCGAATGCCCCGAATCCCTTCGATAATCCGCTGAGCAAGCTCCCATTCATGCCGATATATCTGCTGCGGCGTCTGCCTCATCACCTCTGCGACGCCGGCCCTTAGCCCTGCAATGCCGGCCGTATTCGGCGTCCCCGCCTCATAACGATCCGGGCGGACCGCAGGCTGCTCTTTTTCCTCCGATTGGCTTCCGGTCCCTCCGTGTAAAAGCGGCTCCAAATCAATCGACGGGGATATGTATAACCCTCCCGTTCCTTGCGGTCCCAGCAATCCCTTATGCCCGGGAAAGGCCAGCAGATCGATATTCATGGCGGATACGTCAATATCCAGGCAGCCTGCGCTTTGAGCCGCATCCACTAAATAGACCGCTCCAAAACGACGGGCAAGCTCCCCGATCTCGGCAACCGGCAAAATGCTGCCAAGCAAATTGGAACTATGCGTGCTAATTACCAATTTTGGGCGGCTTTCCAGCGCAGCTTTCAGTTTGGCCATATCCAGTTGTCCTTGACCGTTCACCGGAATATATTCCACATGAATGCCCATCACCCGTTTCAAATATTCGAGCGGGCGCCTTACGGAATTATGTTCAACCATCGTCGCCACGACCCGGTCCCCGGATTTCAGCAAGCCTTTAATCGCCAAATTTAACGCTTCCGTTGTATTATACGTAAATATGATGTCATTTTGGTTACGAACCTGAAACAGTTGGGACAATATCTTGCGGCCTTCGAACAGCACCCTGCTCGCTTTTACCGCCATCTGATGACTGCCTCGCCCCGGATTGGCCGCCGCCTCCTCCATCGCCTTCTGCATCGCCTGCAACACCTCGGGAGGCTTCGGCCAGGAAGTGGCTGCATGATCCAAATAAATAAACGGTTCCATGATACTACATCCACCTCCCCATCATTTATGCGGACTATCGGTTGCGGGAATCTCCTATCACGACTATTGCCACCGTAATAATCAAACCACGGTTAGCGGTGAAACTAGAGCATCTTTCTTAAACATTCGCTTTGCCCCATCCCTATAAAAAGAGAAAGACATATCCATTTCCCTATACAGGAATAAAGCCGGACATGTCATCTTGGCGCAATCACAAATTTACTTTTATTGCAAAAGCTCCAGCAGCCGTTCCAGATCCTGCTTGCTGTAATAGTTCAACTCGATTTTACCTTTGTCTTTGTTTTGCTTAATTTTGACCGTCGTCCGGAACCTTTCGCGCAGCGTTTCTTCCAGGCTGTCAATATAAGGATCGCGTTTTTTCACCTTGACCTTGTTTTTATCGGCCGCTTTACGATCCAGATTTTTAACGGCTTCCTCCAGATCGCGAACGCTCCATTCGTTTGCCACGCATTGTTTCGCCAGCTGTTTGATGAGATCCGAATCTTTCAATCCGACAATGGCACGGGCATGCCCCATCGATAATGTTCCACGTGAAACATAATCTTTGACTTCTTCGGGAAGCGAAAGCAGCCGCAAAAAGTTGGCGATATGGGATCTGGATTTCCCCACCTTCAGCGAGAGCTCTTCCTGCGTCAAGGAATACTGATCCATCAATCCTTGATAGGCTACCGCTACCTCCATGGCATTCAAGTTTTCACGCTGGAGGTTTTCGATGAGCGCGATTTCCATGACCTGCTGATCGCTAAACGTCCGGACAACCGCAGGAATGGTTGGTTTCCCGCATATTTGCGATGCCCGAAAACGCCGCTCTCCGGCAATGATTTCATAGCCTTTTAATACGCTCCGGACAATGATCGGCTGAATGACGCCATGCTGCCTGATCGACTCCGCCAGTTCCTGGATCGACTCTTCGTTAAAGTCTTTGCGCGGCTGATAAGGGTTTGCACGCAGTTGGCTAAGCGGGATCTCCACAATTTTGTCATCGTCGTTGATCGAAAGGGAAGGAATGAGGGCATCGAGTCCTTTGCCTAACCGTTTACTCATAAGAAATCACTTCCTTTGCCAACTCTAAATATACTTCTGCACCTTTGGAACGAGGATCGTAAGTCATAATCGATTGACCATGGGAAGGCGCTTCGCTTAAGCGGACGTTTCGAGGAATAATCGTTTTATATACTTTTTCTTGAAAATACTTCTTCACTTCTTCTATGACCTGTATGCCGAGATTCGTGCGGGCATCCAGCATCGTCAGAAGCACGCCTTCGATCTGCAGCGACGTATTCAAGTGCTTTTGAACAAGCCGAACGGAGTTGAGCAGTTGGCTTAACCCTTCGAGGGCGTAATATTCGCATTGAATCGGGATAATGACGGAGTCGGCTGCCGTCAGCGAGTTAATCGTCAAAATCCCCAACGACGGAGGGCAATCGATCAAGATGTAATCATAGTTTGCCTTCACGAGATGCAGCGATTTTTTCAAACGAAGTTCTCTGGATATGGTAGGAACCAATTCGATTTCCGCGCCTGCCAGTTGAATGGTCGCCGGAATGATATGCAGCCCTTCAACCTGTGTCTCAAGAATCGCTTCCTTAGGATGAACTTCATTGATAATGACGTCATAGATGCAGTTGGCCACATCGGCTTTATTTACGCCAACGCCACTCGTTGTATTGCCTTGCGGGTCAATGTCTACAAGCAGCACTCGTTTGCCGAGCGAAGCCAAGCCTGCTCCGAGATTGACGGAGGTTGTGGTTTTCCCTACCCCGCCCTTTTGATTTGCTATGGCAATGATTTTGGACACTCAATTTCACCTCATTGTGTATGAAAACTCTTCTTGTAGGTCACGGGATTATGTTACACAGCAAAACAATCGGCTGCATACCTCCTGAAAGAAAACGCGATTCGGAACCGACGTTCGAATGTCCGCTCCCCTTTCAGGTACTAGCTGAAACGGCTTCGCCCTGCACGAGTACATTTTCTTGCAAAAAGGAAAAACCTGAGCCTGAACCACAAGTATCGGTTTCTTCAACTTGATCTGCTTCAATGCATGCATAACACGGATGATGCGCCTATAAAATTCGATTGGGACCCTATACCGCAAATCACGTATCGCTTCCTGAAGAGTTTTCGGCAGATGGCCCTCCAACTCCCTCAAATCGATCGGCAATACAGCAAAATGCAAACCGCTCCTGGACGAGAAGCCGTTTGCTCTAACACCGGGCAGTCAACCCGCAAACCTAAATTGGCATGATGCGCAATCCAACAACTTTGGAGATCCGCATGTAGATATCAATCCTAAGAACCTGTTTGCTCTGGATAAATCGGCCATGGGATATTCAGATTCTTTGGAAACGAATCCTAAGTCTCCCCTATAGGGTACGCGTATTGTAAACAAACCCTTCCCCACGGCCCTGTCCTGGCTAACGATAATGATCTACGTCTGCGGCCCAAAACAACGCATTGCTCCAAAAAAGCGGCCTGACCAGCCGCTTGCAGTCATCCCCCTCCGATCAACGTTTGGGGATCTGTATCACGATTTCGTAATGATCTTCGTGGTCATTTTCCGTTGTTTTAATGGCCAGGCCGGAATCGGTAACCATATCGATCGACTGGCGGATCGTATTTAACGCAAGGCGCACGTCTTTCGTAAAGGAAATGCGCTTGGATTTTTTGACTTTTGAAGCTTCTTTATAAAAAGCCACCCTGGCTTCCGTCTGCTTCACGTTCAACTCTTTGGCAATAATTTCGGCAAGCAGCTTCAGCTGGAGCTCCTCCGTATCCAAGGACAACAAGGCCCGCGCATGCCGTTCGGAAATTTTGCGCTCCATCAGAGCCATCTTTACTTCCTCAGGCAAATGTAGCAGCCGAATTTTGTTGGCGATGGTTGATTGGCTTTTGCCCAGGCGCTGCGCCAGGCTTTCCTGCGTCAATTGATGAATGTCGATCAGCTTCTGGTAAGCTACCGCTTCTTCAATGGCCGTCAATCCTTCCCGCTGCAGGTTCTCGATCAACGCGATCGAAGCTGCCTGGGAATCATTAAATTCGCGAATAATCGCAGGGATCGTTTCCATCCCGAGTTTCGTTACGGCACGCCAACGCCGTTCACCGGCTATGATCTCATATTTGGAATTGCGGACACGAACAACGATCGGCTGAATGACGCCATGGGTTTTGATCGTTTGGCACAGCTCGTCAATCTTCTCGTCGTCAAAAATCGTACGGGGCTGGTATGGGCTGCTGACGATCTCCCCGACCGGAATTTGTTTCACTTCATCACTATGGTTTCGCTCCGTCAAACCAAACAATTTAGAAAATTGTTCTTTCATTCCGTATATTACCACCTAATTTCGTAATAGCACTTGGCAAAGCGCTTGGTCAACATGACTAAAACAAATCAACTTGGTTTATTTCCCAGCCATTCAGCGTATGCCACGGGACCGTTCTCAAGCTGCATCGGTGATCGCATGATCCATTCACACGAAATAGAATTAAAACAAGAGCCGGGCGTACGAATGCAACTCCCGTTATGTACACCCTGTTTCCTACCGTTTCGATACGGGGATAACTTTCCTCGACCGGGCTTCCCCAGAATCGTGGGCAATGGTTGCCCCCTGCTTGAAGCCGTCGAAAACGACCGGTTGATTCTGCGAACTTCGGCTATAAGGCGAGGAATGTTATGGGCTGCTTGAACCCAAACTTTCAACTATGGTAACTCTCTCTATTCTACCACTTTTTTTCATATAATCCTATTCTCCAAAGTCCTCTTTTTTTCCTGCCGATCAGTTATTTTTTACGGTTGAATGCTGTCAATCCGTGGATAAAAACGCAAAGTGTTTGCTTGCATTCCCGGCCTGGATCGCCTCCCATCCGCCTCGATTTGCTTTGGCTCAGTTCTTTGATCTGTGGGGAACCATCCCAGGCTGTGCAACAACCGCCACTCTCTGTCCTTTTAGTTAAAACCCCGGCCCAACCCAGATCTAACCGCTAACTTGATTCCCATCCCGGCTGCCAATCAAATCGAGAGCAAGGGAACATCCGAAGTCTAATGGTTTTATATGCCCACAATTTTGCGCTTGGTTTGATAGCTGCACAAAATAGATATCGAACAAGATAGAGTGGAAAAGGAAGATGATGATATCGAAATCAAACGCCTCGCTATTCGGATATTTCGAACATTCCCTCCCTCAAACCATCCCTTCTTTTTCACTGTTCAAACATCATTTGACGAATGGCTTATTAACTTAGGGAAACATCGTTTGCTTCTCTTGTGATTTACCTTTTAAACAACACCCGAGGCTCTTTCTACGCCAGCCTATTCCAAGCTGCACCTGTGCACAAAATGTTCGCCTTTCACATGCACGTCCCCTCTTCGCTCGATTGGGTGAAATTATGGAATCATCATTGGAAGTCCTTTTACGTTTCAGCGACGG
Organism: Paenibacillus cookii; assembly: GCF_018333375.1. Taxonomy (GTDB): domain Bacteria; phylum Bacillota; class Bacilli; order Paenibacillales; family Paenibacillaceae; genus Paenibacillus_AQ; species Paenibacillus_AQ cookii. The sequence goes on along the minus strand of NZ_BORW01000029.1, from coordinate 20,740 downwards.
CGCTCCTATTTAAGGATGCATGTCCGCGACAGAAACGCCACTTCATACGCACTCTTGCGGACAAGATGCCCACTCAGAAATGGACTTGAAAAGAAGTTATGCCAACCCGGGGCATTCCTCAAGCCATGCACCTCCTCCTTGGAAAAGCACACATCTTCTAGGAGGCCAGAATTGGCATTATAGCGGCTCCTGGTCTTTGCCCGTATTCCCCAATGGGGTGGAACAACAATGAGGTCTCAATACAAAAGTGAGCATATCCAAGCATGCTGCACATCACGGGAAGAGATCCGTCGTTCACCATTTTTGCCCTCAGGCAGCCGGGCAAGGGCGTCATCCACACCGTCCCTTGCCTATTCCGGCATAAAAAAAAGAGGAATGTTCCACGTGAAACATTCCTCGAAAAATCATTCCTGATGTTGTCTTTATACTTAGATGCTGTCGGTTCACAAAGGAGTCTTCAAAGCCGTACCCGCTTTACGCGGATATTTGCCAGGCGTCGCCGCCGTTTTATCGATCACGACAATATGCCGTTCGGCTTCTTCAATCGGAAGCGTAAGACGCTCTACCCGCTGCAGCTTGCCTTTAAGCTCCTTGAAACTGCGCGATGCCTCCCGGATTTCCTCATCCGGGCTGCTTCCCTTCATCGCCGTAAACACGCCGCCCACCTTCGCATAAGGAAGGCAGAATTCGTTAAGCACGGCGAGCTTGGCGACGGCACGCGCGGTGACGAGGTCGTACTGGTCCCGATGTTCCGGTTTGCGTGCCCAGTCTTCGGCCCTTCCATGCAAAAGCTGCACCTGCTCAAGGCCCGTTTCCTGCACGACATGTTTCAAAAAGTTGATCCGTTTGTTCAGCGAATCGATAATCGTCAGCTGCACATGCGGATAACAAATTTTGAGCGGAATGCCGGGGAAACCTGCGCCGGAACCGATATCGGCCATCGTACGAACGTCGTTCATATCGATATAAAAAGCAAGAGAGATCGAATCATAGAAATGCTTCGTATAGACCTGTTCGCGATCGGTAATGCCGGTCAGGTTCATCTTTTCGTTCCACTCGACAAGCTCTCTATAATAAGTTTCAAACTGTTCCAGTTGGGCCGAGGTTACCTCGACCCCTTTTTCCTGAAGACGTAACGCAAAAGCTTCTTGTATTGGATCCATAGTTAACCTCTTGCAGCCGTTACCCGGTTATAGTGCTCCAGATAAACCAGCAGGATTGAAATGTCCGCAGGCGTAACCCCGGATATGCGGGAAGCCTGGCCGATGGAAAGCGGACGGATGCTGGACAGCTTCTGCCGCGCTTCGATGGCGATACCCTCAATTTCGTTATAATCGATCGTCTCCGGAATTTTCTTCTTATCCATCTTTTTCAGGCGTTCCACATGAATCAATTGTTTTTCGATATATCCGGCATATTTGATTTGAATCTCTACCTGCTCCTTCATTTCTTCCGTAAGGTCAAACGGAGAAGGCGAGATTTCTTCGATATCGTCATGGCTGACTTCCGGACGGCGCAAAATGGTAAGCAAATTGCTTCCATCCTGGATCGGCGCCGAGCCTACCCGTTCGAGCATCGCATTCACATGCGAAGGTCCGACCTTGGTCGCCTTCAAACGTTCGATTTCTTGTTCCACCTTTTGTTTCTTATCCAGGAACTTGGCGTATCTTTCTTCGGAGATGAGGCCGATTTCATGTCCCAGCGGCGTCAAGCGCAAATCCGCGTTGTCGTGACGCAAAAGCAAGCGGTATTCCGCACGCGAAGTAAGCAGACGGTAAGGTTCATTGGTGCCCTTCGTGACGAGATCGTCAATCAACACGCCGATGTAACCTTGCGAGCGGTCCAAAATGACAGGATCCTTGCCTTGAACGCGGCGTGCTGCATTGATGCCCGCCATGATTCCTTGCCCCGCAGCTTCTTCATAACCGGAAGTACCATTGATTTGTCCGGCCGTAAACAGTCCCGGAATCAATTTCGTTTCAAGCGATGGCCACAGTTGGGTCGGAACCACCGCATCGTATTCGATCGCATAACCGTTGCGCATCATTTCCACTTTTTCCAGTCCCGGGATCGAACGCAGCATCGCGAGCTGCACATCCTCCGGCATACTGGTGGACAGTCCTTGGACATAATATTCAGACGTGTTCTTGCCTTCCGGCTCAAGGAAAATCTGATGTTTCGGCTTATCGCTGAAACGAACGATTTTATCCTCGATGGACGGGCAATAACGCGGTCCCGTACCTTCGATAATGCCGGAGAACATCGGCGCCCGGTGCAGGTTGGCGTTGATGATCTGATGCGTTTCGAGCGACGTATAGGTCAACCAGCAAGGAAGCTGTTCGTTGTCGGAGCTTTCCGTTTCATAAGAGAAAAACTTCGGTTTTTCGTCCCCGGGTTGAATTTCCGTTTTGGAAAAGTCGATCGTCGACTTGTGCACGCGCGGAGGCGTGCCTGTTTTAAAGCGGACAAGCTCAAAGCCAAGATCACGCAGGTTTTCGGCCAATTTGATCGAAGGCTGTTGGTTGTTCGGGCCGCTTTCGTACGTCATTTCACCCATAATGACTTTTCCGCGCAGGTACGTGCCGGTCGTCAATACGACCGATTTGGCGCGATAAGCGGTACCGGTTTTCGTAATGACGCCAACGCATACGCCGTTCTCCACGATCAGTTCTTCGACCATGCCTTGGCGCATCGTCAAATTCGGTTCCTTTTCCATCGTTTCTTTCATCGTGTGTTGGTACAGGAATTTATCCGCCTGAGCGCGCAGCGCGTGAACCGCCGGTCCTTTCCCTGTATTCAGCATGCGCATTTGAATGAATGTTTTGTCGATGTTGCGGCCCATTTCGCCGCCAAGGGCATCGATTTCGCGAACGACATGGCCTTTGGCCGGTCCGCCGATTGACGGATTGCACGGCATGAACGCAACCATGTCCAGATTGATCGTGATCATCAGCGTGCTGCAACCCATACGGGCCGCGGCGAGAGCCGCTTCGCAGCCGGCATGGCCGGCGCCGATGACAATGACATCAAAGCTGCCACCATCAAAACTCATATGAAAAACCTCCTTTAAATTTGAAAATGCAGATTGAGAAAATCCGATATATGTTCAGGATGTCGTCCATCCTTATTTGCCTAAGCAGAATTGCGAGAAAATTTGATCCAAAAGCGATTCGGACGCCGTATCCCCGATAATTTCGCCAAGCTGCTCCCATGCCAGCCGGACATCGATCTGGATCATGTCGATCGGGATTAGCTGCTCGGCCGCATCGTATGCATCCTGAAGCGATTTATAGGCTTTTTTCAGCAGGGCGATATGGCGTACATTGCTAACATACGTGAGGTCCGCGGTTTCGATGCTGCCGCTGAAAAAGAGCTGCGAAATGGCCGATTCCAGCGCATCGACGCCTTCCTGGGTTTTGACGGACATCGGAACGATCAAATCCTCCGGATAATAACGCAAAAGCACGTCTTTATCCAGCTGTTGAGGTAAGTCCATTTTATTCATAATGACGATGGATTGTCTACCGCGGATTTGTTCCATTAATTCCAGTTCGTCCTCATGCAGCGGCTCGCTGCCGTTCAGGACCAGCAAAATGAGATCGGCTTCGGTGACGGCATGTTTGGAGCGCTCCACCCCGATCCGTTCGACGACGTCCATCGTTTCGCGAATGCCGGCCGTGTCCAATAGCTTCAGCGGAATGTTGTTGATCGTGACAAACTCCTCGATGACGTCCCGCGTCGTCCCCGGAATATCCGTCACAATGGCACGATTCGTATGGGCGAGTGCATTCAGCAGCGAAGATTTCCCCACGTTCGGGCGTCCGACGATCGCCGTCGTGATCCCTTCGCGGAGGATTTTCCCTTGTTCGGCCGTCTTCAGCAGCTTCGTAATGCCCTGCATGACCTCCGTGCTCTTTTCCTTGATGAATTCAGCCGTCAACGACTCGACGTCATGCTCCGGATAATCGATGTTGACCTCGATATGGGCCAGCGTCTCCACCAGCGTATGGCGGAGCTTCTGGATTTGATCCGATAGCTGCCCCTCTACCTGCTTCAGCGCCACGGAAAACGCCCGGTCCGATTTCGAGCGGATCAGGTCAATAACCGCCTCCGCTTGCGACAGATCGATGCGTCCGTTAAGGAAGGCGCGTTTGGTGAATTCGCCCGGTTCGGCCAACCGAATGTCCTGCTGTAGCAGCAGATCCATCACCCTTTTCACCGAAATGACGCCGCCATGCGTGCTGATCTCCACCACGTCTTCCGTCGTAAAAGAACGCGGAGCCCGCATGACCGTAACAAGCACCTCTTCCACCCGTTCTCCGAGTTCCGGATCCACAATATGCCCATAATGGACGGTGTGGCTTTCCGCCTCCGTCAGCTTCGTTTTGCTGCGAAAAATGTTGTCTACCTCGGCAATGGAATCAGGACCGCTCACGCGAATGACCGCGATGCCCGCTTCCCCTACCGCCGTCGAAATCGCTGCAATTGTATCGCTTAGCAACGTTACTCACCTCTTCCTTTATATTGTTCGTACGGATCGTTTGCCCTTACCTCTACTCTACCCGAATCGCGAGTCATAAAGACCCTGGATAGAGCTCCTTATCTACGAAAAAAGCAATGACTTCATCAGCTGCATCAGCTGAATAAAGTCATTGCACATCATGCACGTCTTAGGACAATCTATAAGTCCCCGGGATTCCTTGAAACTCCCGTTACTTTAATGTGATGACGATACGCCGGTTCGGTTCTTCCCCTTTGCTGAATGTCTTCACCTGCGGATGATCCTGCAGTTTGGCGTGGATCACTTTCCGCTCCTGCGGAGACATCGGCTCCAGGACGACTTCCTTGCCGGAACGGATGACGCGGCCCGCAAGCCGGTCAGCCAATTCCTCCAGCGTTTTTTTGCGCCGCTCGCGGAAATTTTCGGCATCGAGCACGATGCGGATGTAACTTCCCGAATAGCGGTTGGCCACGATGTTGGCCAAATACTGCAAAGCGTCGAGGGTTTGTCCCCTTCTGCCGATGATCAGGCCCAAATCGGGCCCGAATATATGAAGCGTCGTGACATCCTTCGCATGCTGCACGTCGACGGTGACGTCCAGGCCCATGCTTTTGCCGACATCCTGAATGAATCGCACGGCTTCTTCATAAGGATCTGGATCGGCGTTTGTTTGTTCGGCCTCCGGCTCAGCCGGGTCTAATGGCAAGGATGCTGCCGTCTCGACTGGAATGGTTTCGGGTTCCGGCTCGGGCAGCAGCGTCAGCTCCACCTTCGCTTCCTTGACACCAATCAGTCCCAGGAATCCTTTTGACGGCTGCGTTACGATATTGACCGATACCCGGTCCTGGCTTACCCCGAGCTGGGCCAGCCCTTGTCTTACAGCTTCTTCAACGGTTTTTCCTGATACGACGACTTTGCTCATTTAGACTTTTTGGCCCCCTTTTTGCCTTTTCCCGCGTTTCCTTTGTTGCCTTGGCTTTTGTTCTTGCCGCCTTTGCCGCTGGCATTGCCGCCGTCAGAGGACACGGCCGCTACGTTCGCCGTCGGTCTATTGCGGTAGAGGAAGTAGTTCTGCACGATCGTGTACAGGTTACTGAAGAACCAGTACAGAGGCAGCGCAGACGGGAACTGGTAAGACATGAAGAAAATCAACACCGGATACACGAACATCATGAACTGCATGGCCCCTTGCTGCGGGGTCGGATTCATCTTAAGCATCATCCAGGTTTGCAGGAACGTCGTCGCTGCGGCAAGGAGAGGCAAAATGAACGTATGGTCCGGCTTACCCAGCTGGAGCCATAAGAAAGAATGTTCATACAAATACTTATTGTGAATAATCGAGTTATAGAGAGCGATGAATACGGGCATTTGCACGATCAGCGGCAAACAGCCCGCCATCGGATTGACCTTGTTTTCCTGGAACAAGCGCATCGTTTCCTGCTGCTGCTTTTCCGGGTTGTCTTTGTACTTCTCTTTGATTTTGGCAAGCTCAGGCTGAATCGCCTGCATCGCCTTGGAGCTTCGAACCTGTTTGATCGACAGCGGCAAAATGATCGTCCGCACGATGATCACCATCACAAGGACGGCCAGTCCATATTCGCCGTTAAACCACTGAGCAAACGTATCGAGCGCTAACGAAAAATAATAAACGACGTTTCTTTGCCAGAAACTGCCGCTGGTTTTCATGTCTTCGGTCGTATACGTTACCGAATTGGAACCGCACGCCGATAATACCATGACTGCAAGCAGCAACACTGCCGTGAGGAGGATCCATTTCCTGCCTCGTCTCGTCTTGAATAGCGACACTTCATAACCCCTCTCTGGACACTTCCGTTCAACGTAAATCATACCATAAACAATTGGACAAAGAAACCAGCTTTCAATGGCCGGGAGGCTTTAAAAGCGACGCCTTGCGCAGCACGTGCAGCACGCATTTTTCCAAGTCCTTGTACGGCAAATCCAGCGCGCCTTTGCGGACGATAAAAACAAGGTCCACATGCTCGATGAGCCGGTCCTCATGGTGGCGGACGATCTCTTTCACGAGCCGGCGCATCCGGTTGCGGACAACGGCATTGCCCACCTTTTTGCTGACGGAAATCCCTACGCGAAATTTCTCTACCTCTTTTTTGCGGAACCAATACACGACGAACTGATGGTTCGCAAAAGACTTCCCATGGCGATATACGCGACTGAAGTCCGCGCGGTTTCGTAATCGTAAACTTTTATGCAACCCGATCCCCTGCCTGCTTCTCCGCCCGGTATGCTCAGGCGGTCATTTCTTGATAATAAGCATGAAGAAATTTAAGAAAGCGAGGGCCATCGTCGGCGAAAGCATTTTTGGCGGCAAACGAACCGCCCCCTGCCTTCGCTGAAGACCAATACCATCCTCTTAAAACATCTTTTTCGATTCTTATCATCAATCTTGCGATTCGGGATACAACCGATCCCTTTGGCCCGGAAAACGGGGCGCATTTCGCATACTGCCCCCGCCTCCATCCTATTGAAAATTTTTGCTTCATATAATAGTAGGAAAAAACAGACGGCGAACCGCGGCTTCGGACGAAACGCTTTCAGCAATTTCAAGCGCCGGCAGCCGGCCGGCACGACCGCATCCGCATCCTGATCCAAAAGAAAAACGCATTTACCAGTATTGGCATTCCGCCATACCGATAAACCGGAAGCGGCAAAATCGTTTCTCCCTCTTTTTCGGGTGCTTCTGCCGGATTCCTGCCCCAAAACCGCACTCCGATCCTGGAATGTCCATCTCATTGAAGAAAAAAAGACCACCGCGGTGGTCTTTATGCACGAAATTTACGCACTCAATACTTTTCTGCCCTTCTGACGACGAGCTGCCAGCACTTTACGGCCGTTTTTCGTGCTCATTCTTTTCCGGAAGCCATGTACCTTTTTGCGTTTGCTTACATTTGGTTTAAATGTAGGTCTCATGTATTGCGCACCCCCTTACAGGATTTAAAATAACCTTTATGGTTAATTCATTTTCATTCACACAGAAAATGCCTTTATACATTTAACCATGTCAAGGGCCAAAAGTCAACCTGAACCCTTCCCCTTTTCGCATCCGAAATTCGGCCGAATCCGGCTTGTCCGCCTTTTGGGTCGTTCTTTTTCTCCCTTCGACCGCTCTTCTTCCTCTTTTTTAGAGGTTCATCCGCTCCAAACCGAACTAAAGCATGCCGCCAAGCCCAAAATCGGGAACTCTACTTCTGATCCGGGGCAATGACCACAATGACCATCCGTATTTCATTATAAAAGCTCAGTCCAAAAAGAATCATCCACAGGACGAACGTTTCCTCCCTTTCAAACCGCTCCCCCAAATTTCGGCTGGAGGGGCACAGCAAGGTTTTCCACAGGCATCTTTCGTCGCAGCATGTAAAAATCCACAGACCTTACTTATCCACTTGTTCACATAAATCGCCTCGACTTCCCTTTTTCCGGCACAACCTGTGCACAACCGATTTTCCGTTTTTAGGAATACTGTCGAAACTTAAACAATTTATAAACAATATATAGTGTTGTGAATATGATTTATACACAACTTATTGAATTTGTGGATAAAATGGACGCATACATTGATAAAAAGGGATTCTTTTGCTATGATTATATTACTTTTGGTTGTGAATATCTGTTTTCACCCATAATATTATTAACAGGCTGTGGATAAACTTGTGAACAATTTTAATTTATCCACTTTTTTTATTTTCTCCAGACCGTGAAACTTGGGGATAAATACTTCATGTTTCATTTTTTTTCGACAATTCCACTCAAGTAGCGGAGGCCAATGCCGCATTTGGAAGATTTAAAGGAGTGACAGTTAGTGGACAGCCATACTTCCGAATTATGGCAGCAAATCCTATCTATTATTCATACCAAACTAAGCAAGCCGAGCTTCGACACCTGGTTTAAAGCAACAAAAGCGATCCAAATGAATGACCACTCCATTGTCATTTCCGCGCCTACGACCTTTGCTGTTGAATGGTTGGAAAGCCGCTATACCAAGCTCGTCAGCTCGACGATCTATGAAGTGCTTGGCAAACAGGTTGACGTGAAATTCGTCATCGAAGAGAACAAGCCTGCAGAAGTCGTTCCCCAGCAGCCCGCTCCAATGCCTCAGGTGACCCAAGAAGAAGCATTCACCCATATGCTGAATCCGAAATACACCTTCGATACGTTCGTGATCGGATCCGGGAACCGGTTCGCCCATGCGGCATCGCTCGCCGTCGCCGAGGCGCCGGCCAAAGCATACAACCCTTTGTTTTTGTACGGAGGGGTCGGGCTGGGAAAAACGCACTTGATGCATGCGATCGGCCATTACATTCTGGAACATAACCCTGCAAGCCGCGTCGTGTACATTTCCTCGGAGAAATTCACGAATGAATTCATCAACTCCATCCGGGACAACCGGGCGGAAAGCTTTCGCAACAAATATCGCAACGTAGACATTTTGCTGATTGACGACATTCAATTCCTGGCTGGGAAAGAATCGACTCAGGAGGAATTTTTCCATACATTTAACGCGCTGCATGAGGAACAGAAGCAAATCATCATCTCCAGCGACAGGCCGCCGAAGGAAATTCCGACGCTGGAAGACCGGCTGCGTTCCCGTTTCGAATGGGGACTCATCACCGACATTCAGCCGCCGGACTTGGAAACGCGGATCGCCATTTTGCGCAAAAAAGCGAAGGCCGAAAATCTCGACATCCCGAACGAAGCGATGATGTACATCGCCAACCAGATCGACACGAACATCCGGGAGCTCGAGGGCGCCCTTATCCGGGTCGTCGCCTATTCGTCGCTCACCAATCAGGACGTCACCACGCACCTGGCTGCCGAAGCGCTGAAGGACATCATCCCTTCCAGCCGTCCGAAGATGATCACCATCCAGGACATCCAGCAGAAAGTCGGGGAATACTACAATTTGAAGCTGGAAGACTTTAAGGCGCGCAAACGAACCAAAGCCGTCGCCTTCCCTCGCCAGATCGCCATGTATCTCTCGCGCGAGCTGACGGATTTTTCCCTGCCCAAAATCGGGGAAGCTTTCGGAGGCCGGGACCATACGACGGTGATCCATGCGCACGAAAAAATATCCCAGTCGCTGAAAACCGACCAGGATCTGTTTAAAGTGATCAATAACATTACAGAAAAAATCAAAAATCCGACCTGAACAAGTTCAAAGCCTATGCACAATCTATACACATGTGGATAGGCTTAATTTGTTGAGGTTTCGTGGGCTTATCCACATATTCAGCGCCCCTACTGCTATTACTATGTTTTAAATATAAAAAATATAACCATAAAAGCTGCGCAAAAGAGGAACGGACATCATGCTGCCTCTGCCAGCCGAAATTTCCTGCTAGGAGTGAAAAGATGAAAATCAGCATTCTCAAAAACGTCCTTAACGAATCCATTCAGCATGTATCCAAAGCGATTTCCAGCCGCACTACCATTCCGATTCTCGGAGGCATCAAGCTGGACGTGACCTACCAAGGGGTGACGCTGACCGCCAGCGATACGGACATTTCCATTCAATCGTTTATTCCAGCCGAAGATGCCGACCGGACGATCGTGCAGGTGGAGAGAATCGGCAGCGTCGTTTTGCCTGCCAAGTTTTTCGTGGAAATCATCAAAAAGCTGCCTTCCCAAGAAATCCAAATGGAGGTCAAAGAGCAATTCCAGACCTTCATTTCTTCCGGTTCGACGGAAATTCAAATGGTCGGGCTGGATCCGGAGGAATTCCCGGTGCTGCCTGACATCGAAGGCAACCAGACGATTTCCCTCCCGGGAGCGCTGCTGAAAAACATGATCCGCCAGACGGTGTTTGCCATCTCCACGCAGGAGACGACTCCGATTTTGACCGGCGTCCTTTGGAACCTGGACCATAACGACCTGAAATTTACGGCGACGGACCGCCACCGCCTTGCCACGCGTTCGGCCCACCTGGAGGGAGCGGATGACGTGAAGTTCAGCAATGTCGTCATTGCCGGCAAAACGCTGAACGAGCTGAGCAAAATCATTCCGGACCAAAACACGCTGATCGATATCGTCGTGGCCGACAACCAGGTGCTGTTCAAGCTGGACCGCGTCCTGTTCTATTCCCGTATTCTGGATGGCATTTACCCGGATACTACTAGAATTATTCCGACAACCTACAAAACAGAACTGATTTTGGACACCAAAAAATTGAGCGAGTCGATCGACCGCGCTTATTTGTTGTCCCGCGAGGAAAAAACGAACATCGTTCGCCTGCAGACGATGGAAAACGGCGGGATCGAAATTTCGTCCAGCTCGTCCGAGCTCGGGAAAGTGCGCGAAGAACTGGATGTCATCGACTTCAAAGGCGAGCCGCTGCGCATCTCCTTTAACTCCAAATATATGCTCGACGTGCTGAAAATCGTGGAAAGCGAACAGCTGATGATCGCCTTTACCGGCATGATGAGCCCGATTATCCTCAAGCCGTTGGATGACAGCCAAAGCTCTTACGTCATTTTGCCTTACCGGACAACGAACTAAAGCAGCCAAAGTTATCAACAGGAAGGGCGTTTGCGATGAAAAAAATATTTATCCACAGTGAATATATCAAGCTGGATCAATTTTTGAAGCTGGCCGATTGCATATCCACAGGCGGGATGGCGAAAGCCCTTCTTGCGGAAGGCCATGTGCTTGTGAATGGAGAGCCTGAGGAACGCCGGGGGCGCAAGCTGTATCCGGGCGATCGGGTGAGCGTAGAGGATTGCGGCGAGTTTACCGTATCCAGGGAGTCCTGATATACTCCTCATAAAGACGTGCTCCGGCGCGGGTCGATTCGGCGGGAGATGGGGAGGAAGCATACGTGTTTGTAAAAAGCATCAGCCTGCAGCATTACCGCAACTACGAAGAGCTCCGATTGGATTCCTTCAGCGACGTCAATCTGCTGATCGGGCAAAACGCCCAGGGGAAGACCAATTTGGTTGAAGCTATTTTTGTTCTGGCCTTAACGAAAAGCCACCGGACCTCGAGAGACCGCGAGCTCATCTCCTTCCAGGAAAAAAGCGCGCATGTTTCCGCGGCGGTGGAACGGAAATACGGACAGCTGACGCTCGACTTGAATTTATCCCCGCAAGGGAAGAAAGCAAAAATCAACGGTCTGGAGCAGCGCAAACTGAGCGATTTCATCGGATCGCTGAACGTCGTCATGTTTGCGCCCGAGGACCTGGAAATCGTAAAGGGAACGCCAGGCGTACGCCGGCGTTTTCTTGACATGGAGATCGGACAGGTTCAACCGGGGTATTTATACCATTTGCAGCAGTACCAGAAAGTGCTGAACCAGCGGAACAACCTGCTCAAGCAAATGTGGGGCAAGGACAAGCCGCAGCAGGGGCTTCTGGAGGTCTGGGACCAGCAGCTTGCCGAACATGGTGTTAAAATCATCAAAAAGAGGAAACAATTTATCTTAAAGCTGCAAAAATGGGCCGAGTCCATCCACCACGGCATTACGAACGGCAGCGAGGACCTCAAGCTTGTCTATGTTCCGTCGTTTGGCGAAGAGGCGGAGGAAGATGAAGCTTATCTTTTCGAACAATTTATGTTAAAATTATCACAACTGAAAGATCAGGAGCTTCGGCGCGGGATGACGCTTGCCGGGCCTCATCGCGACGATGTGGCCTTTTATATCAACGGCAAGGAAGTGCAGACCTACGGATCCCAGGGGCAGCAGCGCACTACGGCACTGTCGCTGAAACTGGCGGAAATCGAACTGATCCATGAAGAGATCGGCGAATATCCCGTCCTGCTTTTGGATGACGTGTTGTCCGAACTGGATCCTTACCGCCAGACGCAGCTGATCGAAACCTTTCAGACCAAAGTGCAAACCTTTATCACGGCGACGGGGATCGAGAGCCTGAATACCGATAAACTGAAAAAGGCCAGCGTTTTTCACGTCCACGACGGACGGATTGGCTCTTAAGGAGTTGGGAGTATGTATATTCACCTGGGCGGCGAAAGAATTATCCGCTCCGCGGAATTGGTCGCCATTTTCGACGTTTCGATCGAGAAATCCTCAAAAATATCCAAGCAGTTTGTCAGTCACGCCTGCGAGCACAAAAACGTGGAGTTCATCGGCGAAGAGGAGCCCAAGTCGATCGTGATCACGAAGAGCACGGTTTATTATTCCCCGATTTCCTCGTCGACACTCAAAAAACGGGCGAAGGTATTTGTGGCCAACGCTTAATATATACGAAAATCATGGGTTGAACTCTCTGAATCCGGCAAGACGGTTTCGCACGAGAGTTTTTGCTGCGATAAAGCGCGATTTTTTATTTACGATGTTGCAATATCCCTAGCAGGAGATTCCTTTTCCATGCAGTTGTACTCGCAACAGCAGATTTAGAATTTATAGAAGTAGGTGACAGGCATGTCTATGAATCAACCGCAATATGATGAGAGTCAGATTCAGGTTCTGGAGGGTCTGGAAGCCGTCCGCAAACGTCCAGGTATGTATATCGGGTCCACAAGCTCCAAAGGCCTTCACCATCTCGTATGGGAAGTTGTGGACAACAGTATCGACGAAGCGATGGCCGGCATATGCGATCACATCGAGGTCATCGTTCACAAGGATAACAGCATTACCGTCGTCGATAACGGGCGGGGCATTCCGGTCGGCGAACATCCCAAGATGAAAAAATCCACGCTTGAAGTCGTTATGACCGTTCTGCATGCAGGCGGTAAATTCGGCGGCGGCGGATACAAGGTTTCCGGCGGTTTGCACGGCGTGGGCGTGTCTGTCGTGAACGCGCTGTCGACCAAAGTGGTCGTGCAGGTCAAGCGTGACGGCCATATCTATCAGCAGGAATACCATCGCGGCGTTCCTCAATACGATATCAAAATCATCGGGGACACCGATGATCACGGTACGACGGTAACGTTCCTGCCCGATCCGGAAATTTTCACCGAGACCACGGAATACGACTACAACACGCTGCTTACCCGGATCAGAGAACTGGCTTTCCTGAACAAAGGCATTGCCCTGACGTTGACGGACGAACGGACGGGCGCTTCCAACTACTTCAAATACGAGGGCGGGATTATCGAATACGTCAAATATTTGAACGAGAAAAAGGAACCGCTCCATGAGCAGCCGATTTACGTCGAAGGCGCGCGCGACATGATCCAGGTCGAAATCGCGCTGCAGTACAACGATAGCTATACGGAGAATATTTATTCTTTCGCGAATAACATCAACACGCATGAAGGCGGTACGCACGAATCCGGCTTTAAGAGCGCGCTGACGCGGATCATCAACGATTATGCCCGCAAAAGCGGCATGATTAAAGACAGCAACGGCAACCTGACCGGCGACGACGTCCGCGAGGGTCTGACGGCCATCATTTCCGTCAAGATTCCGGAGCCCCAGTTCGAAGGCCAGACCAAAACCAAGCTGGGCAACAGCGAAGTGCGCGGCATCGTGGAATCCCTGTTTTCCGAGAAGCTGCAGGAGTTTTTGGGCGAAAACCCTGCCGTATCCAAACGGATCCTGGAAAAAGCGCTGCAGGCATCCCGTGCCCGCGAAGCCGCCCGCAAAGCCCGCGAACTGACGCGCCGCAAAAGTGCGTTGGAAATCAGCGCGCTGCCGGGCAAGCTGGCCGACTGCTCCTCCAAGGACGCATCGATCTGCGAGCTGTACATCGTCGAAGGCGACTCCGCCGGCGGCTCGGCCAAACAAGGCCGTGACCGGCACTTCCAGGCGATTTTGCCGATTCGCGGTAAAATTTTGAACGTGGAAAAAGCGAGACTGGACCGCATCTTGTCCAACATGGAGATTCGCGCCATGGTTACGGCCATGGGGACGGGGATCGGCGATGAAGACTTCGATATCTCGAAGGCTCGTTACCATAAGCTGATTATCATGACCGATGCCGACGTCGACGGAGCGCACATCCGTACGCTGCTGCTGACGTTCTTCTACCGGTATATGCGGCAGCTGCTAGAAGCGGGGTACGTGTACATCGCGCAGCCGCCATTGTTCAAGATCGAGCGCAACAAAACGATTCGGTACGCCAATTCGGAGAAGGAGCGCGACGAAATCATCGCTTCCTTCGGCGAAAACGCGAAATATACGATCCAGCGTTACAAAGGTTTGGGCGAGATGAACCCTGAACAGCTTTGGGAAACGACGATGGACCCTGATAGCCGCACCATGCTGCAGGTGACGATCGAGGATGCGATGCAGGCGGATATTTTGTTCGATACCCTGATGGGGGATAACGTCGAACCTCGCCGCGACTTCATCCACGAGCATGCCAAACACGTCAAAAACCTGGATATTTAAATCAAGACAGGAAGGAGCCCGCGCGGCTCCTTCTTTTTTTTGCGTATTTTTGCTTATGCCTTCGATTTGCGTCGGCCCTTGGGAGCGGAAATGCGCCCATAAGCGATCGCATATCGCTCGATGCGGCGGTACACGCTTTTGTCCTTGAAGAACTTTTTGAACGGAAAAATAGCCGGGAGCGTGTTCACCTCCAAAATCCATGGATACAAGTCTTTGTCCAGGGCGATGTCCAGACCGAGCTCTTTTAATCGCGGGTATTCCTTCTGCAGCTGTTTCCCCGTATCCTCGCCCAGGGCGTACAGCTGTTTTTCAAGCGCGTTGATTTCTTGCCGGGAAGCATGATCGCTAAGCACCTCATGAAGAAGTTTTGCCGAGCCGCCGCTGTGGTAGTTGGTGATGACTTTGTTTTTGGCCGCCACCCGAGCAATTACGCCTGTCGACTCCCAGGTGCCATGAGGCGTTTTTTGCGTCAAGACCCTGAGGTCGAAAGAACGGTCCTTGTGTTTAAGTTTGGCAATGCCGTGCTGGATAAGATAAACCTTTTTGCCGATCTGGTTGCGTACGGCACGGTGAAGGTCATTTAAGGAATTGAATTCCTCGATGCTGGTACCGTAATGAAGCCTGTATCGTTCGGGGACGGATGTCCCGTTTTGGATTTCTACGGAATCTTCGGTTTCCGTAAAACGCTCGGCGCACATCACGCCGTTGCCGTACGTCCCGACATCGGGTTTGATGTACACCATCGTTTCGTCTTTCAGCATTTCGTTAAGCGCATCCTGCGAGTATTTCATCGTAAGGGGAATATAGGCCGCAGTTTGTTTATTGCGCATCAGCACCTTGGTTTTGGCCCATTTGCTCGAAACACGCTGTATGGACAAGTCATCGCATCCTTTCCGTGAAGGTTGTAGTAGGAAGCAGGGGGAACAAAGGCGGTCGAGAATTGTAAAATGCTTCATGGAATGCGTAAAACATAGGACAAGGGAGCAAATGAATGGTATAATATGAAGATATGGATAATTGAAATTTTAGACTCCCGAAACATAAATCCTTTTGCCTATCAGTATATGTCCCGGGCAGGAAGAGGGTAGGGCGAATCCCCAGAACAGAGGCAAGTTGGGCGACCGGTCATCTAGACAAGGCCAAACGTTTAATTGTGCTCTTTTTGTGAAAGTAATATAATAAAGATTAGTGGTTTTTATCTATTTTGGCACATGAAGCGGTACTGCTTTCCCCGTTCGCCGGCGGATTGCGGCTTGCCGTTTTATGCCCGTATGGAAGTAAAAGATTCGTTGATTCTATATAGGCCGTATGCTTGTTTGTTGAGGGAAATGGAGGAGGTCCACCATGGCGGAAGAAAAAAATCCCCAGATTAAGGAGCGGGACATTGGTGTGGAAATGCGCGAGTCCTTTATGGACTATGCGATGAGCATCATTGTGAGCCGGGCTTTGCCGGATGTGCGCGATGGACTCAAGCCGGTACACCGGCGCGTGCTCTATGCGATGTCGGAGCTTGGCTTGTCGCCGGATAAGCCGTTTAAAAAATCGGCGAGAATCGTCGGCGAGGTCATCGGTAAGTACCATCCGCACGGTGACGCGCCTGCTTATGAGACAATGGTCCGCATGGCCCAGGATTTTTCGATGCGCTATATGCTTGTCGAAGGGCACGGCAACTTTGGCTCCATCGACGGAGACGCTCCGGCCGCGATGCGTTATACCGAAGCACGGCTTTCGAAGATCGCCCAGGAGATGCTGCGCGACATTAACAAAGAAACCATTGATTTTACAGAAAACTATGACGGTGAAGAGCTGGAGCCCGTCGTGCTGCCTGCGCGGTATCCGAACCTTTTGGTGAATGGCGTTTCGGGTATCGCCGTCGGGATGGCGACGAATATTCCGCCGCATAATCTCGGCGAGGTCATTGACGGGGTGCTTGCCCTGATCAAAAATCCCGACATTACTTCACTGGAATTGATGGAATATATTAAGGGGCCGGATTTCCCGACCGCCGGTTATGTCCTCGGACGCCATGGCATCCGCCAGGCTTACGAAACCGGCCGCGGCTCCGTCACGATGCGTGCCAAAGCCGAGATTGAAGAGAACAACGGCAAGGCGCGGATTATCGTTACCGAGCTTCCGTACCAGGTCAACAAGGCCCGTCTGGTCGAAAAAATCGCGGAACTCGTGCGCGAAAAAAGACTGGACGGCATTACCGACCTGCGGGACGAATCCGACCGTAACGGTATGCGGGTCGTCGTCGAACTTCGCCGTGACGTGAACCCGAGCGTTATGCTGAACAATTTGTACAAGCATACGGCGATGCAATCCACGTTCGGCATCAATATGCTGGCGATCGTCAAAAACGAACCGAAGGTGCTGAGCTTAAGGGACGTTTTGAACTACTACCTGGAGCATCAGGTCGAGGTTATTCGCCGGCGGACGGAATACGATTTGAAAAAAGCCGAAGCGCGCGCCCATATTCTCGAAGGTTTGCGCGTCGCTTTGGATCATTTGGACGAAGTCATCTCGATTATCCGTTCCTCGCAAACGACCGATATCGCCCGCGATCGTTTGATCGAACGCTTCGGACTGAGCAACGAGCAGACGCAAGCGATTCTCGAGATGCGTTTGCAGCGCCTGACCGGACTGGAACGCGAGAAAATAGAAAATGAATACCAGGAACTGATGGTTAAGATTGCCGAATATAAAGAAATTTTGGCCAACCAGCATTTGGTGCTGGAAATCATCAGCAACGAGCTGATCGAAATCAAAGAACGTTTCGCCGATGAGCGCCGTACCGAAATTACGATTGGCGAAGAGAGCATTTTGGACGAGGATCTCATTCCGCGCGAGGAAGTGGTCATCACCATTACGCATACCGGCTACGTCAAACGGCTGCCGGCCAATACGTACCGCAGCCAAAAACGCGGCGGACGCGGCGTCGTGGGGATGGATACGAAGGACGAGGATTTCGTCGAGCATTTGTTCGTCACCAACTCCCACCATTACCTGATGTTCTTTACCGATCGGGGCAAGGTGTACCGGCTTAAAGCGTATGAGATTCCTGAGCTTAGCCGAACCGCCCGGGGCACGGCGATCATCAACCTGATCCAGATCGAACAGGGAGAGACGATCAATGCCGTCATTCCGGTGGAAGAGTTCGAAAACGACAAATACCTGTTCTTCGTAACGCGGAGCGGGATCGTCAAAAAAACGCCGCTTGAGGATTACGTCAATATCCGCAAAGGCGGTTTGATCGCAATCAACCTACGTGAAGATGATTCCCTGATCGAGGTCAAATTAACCGACGGCCAGCAGGAAGTCATCATGGCGACGGCACAGGGAATGTCGATCCGGTTCTCGGAAAACGACGTTCGTTCCATGGGCCGGAGCGCAACCGGCGTCAAAGGGATCACGCTGGATGATGACGATCATGTCATCGGCATGGACGTCGTCGACAAGGATCTGGACACGCTGATCGTTACGGCGAAGGGGTACGGCAAGCGGACGCCTCTGAGCGATTACCGTTCGCAAACACGCGGCGGCAAGGGGATCAAGACGTTGAACGTGACCGAGAAAAACGGTCCGGTCGTAGGCCTCAAGGTCGTAAAACCGGATGAGGATCTGATGATCATTACGTCGAGCGGTACCCTGATCCGCACCAGCATCGACGGCATTTCCATTATGGGCCGTTATACGCAGGGCGTGAAGCTCATCAACATCCGCGAGGACGATACCGTTGCCACGGTATGCCGCGTCGATAAGAGCGAGGAGCCGGAAGAAGGAGAAGAAGGCGTTGAGTCCGAGGAGAACGGAATGAATCCTTCGTCCGACGCGGAAGCGCCGGCGAATGGAGCAGAAGAGGAAGCGAATTCGGACGCGGACGATTCCTCCGATGAAGCGTAAACGATAATCGAAAGAGCATGGCTTTTGAGCGATCAGAAGCTGTGCTCTTTTTTTGTTCAAACCATCTGGATATAAAAAAAACTCATTGTTTTCATTTATGCCAAAAAAGGGGAACATCGTCGTTTCATAAACTGTTAATAAAGATTGTACAGACCTGCTTTACGTAATATAATGGAGTATATTGCCATTATCCATGGATAAAAGTTAGCGAGGGAATCATCGTTATGGCCAGCATATCTATTTCCGAATTGAAACCTGGTATCAAGCTAGAAAAAGATGTACATACACCGCTGGGCGGATTGCTGATGCGCAAAGGCACGGTTCTCCTCCCGCGCGATTTGGATATTTTGCGTGCTTTTATGGTGCCGCAGGTCGAAGTGGATATGGGGGAGGCGGAACCCCAAAACGGATTCTCAAACGCTGTGGGCCAGGTCGCGGCCGCATACGAGCGGGCAGTGGACGACCCGGCATTGCCGACCAAAATGGCCTCTTTTTATGAGGAATACGAAAAATTGATTTCGTTGATGAAAAGCGCTCATCAATCCGTTATTGCCGGGGGGCTGCCGATATATGAGCTTCGCAACCAACTCGAAGCGGCTATCGGACATATCAAGGAATATAATCCGTTGACGTTCGTCCCAAGAACGATGAATGAGTATGACTATATATTCCATAACAGCGTATTATGCGCACTTTCTTCGTATTTGCTTGCCAAATGGAGCGGGCTGCAGCAGAAGGATTGGATGCAGGCCGCGTTTGCGGGCCTTTTCCATGATATCGGAAATGCCAAGATCGATCCGGCGATATTGTATAAACCCAGTCCTCTGACCGTTGCGGAAGCGGAGGAGATGCGCAGGCATACGGCATACGGCTACCAAATCCTAAAAAACGTCAAAGCCATCAACGAAGGCGTCAGGCTTGCGGCGCTTCAGCATCACGAAAAAATCGATGGAACGGGTTATCCGCTTCGGCTTGAGGGCAGCAAAATCCATGTCTACGCCAAAATCGTGGGGATCACGGATATTTTCCATGCCATGACTCTTCGCCGAATTTACCGGAAGGCTCAGTCGCCGTACATCGTGTTGGAGCAAATTCATTCCGAGGCATTCGGCAAGCTGGATCCGACGCTCGTCCGAATATTTATCCAAAAGGCGACGGAGTTCCACAACGGCACAAAGGTACGGCTTAGTAATCATCAAATCGGGGAAATCGTGTTTACGGACCGAAATCAACCGACGCGTCCTATGGTGTCCATTGGCGGCGAAATTATTAATTTAGCGCAAAAACCCCAATTGTACATTGAAGAAGTTTTATCTTCAAATTAAATAGTTGACATACTTAACGAAGCTGTGTTATATTAATTCTTGTCTTCACAAAGACATGATGAAATAGAATGCAGCTTTTAAAATGTTTTTCAACAAACTTTCAAAAAAAGCTTGCATTAAGAAACAAAACATGATATATTATAAAAGTTGCTGCTGAACACAACGGCGGCGGCGAAAACGAAATGTTTGATCTTTGAAAACTGAACAACGAGTGAGATATGAGGTTTCGGCAACGAAACCGAAACGCGAAGCAAACCTGTTCAAGCCTATGGCTGGATGGTTTGCGGAGCAAACAATGAGAATTTATATAATGAAATTTCCGATTAGGCTTTGCTCAATCGAAAAATTCATTATTTCTCGTCAGATTCAAAATGAGCTAAGAGCTCTTTCGAAGATGCGGATTGAAAATGATCGACTCAGCCGAGTTTGACCCATTTTCAATCGTCGGTCGAACGAAGTTCGACCTTTCTTGGAGAGTTTGATCCTGGCTCAGGACGAACGCTGGCGGCGTGCCTAATACATGCAAGTCGAGCGGACCTTAGCGATCTTCGGATCGCTCTTGGTTAGCGGCGGACGGGTGAGTAACACGTAGGCAACCTGCCCGTAAGACCGGGATAACTACCGGAAACGGTAGCTAATACCGGATAATTTATCGCTTCGCATGGAGCGGTAATGAAAGACGGAGCAATC
>NZ_BORW01000028.1 GCF_018333375.1 Paenibacillus cookii | reverse complement strand
TGAAGGTGGCAGGCATCCGCCTCGCTACTTTCCTGCAAAAGCGACAGAACAAAAAAAGTTGGACGGAAAACATGACGTTTTTCCGACCAACTTTTTATTTTGGGGACTTATTGGACAGCCCCTTTTTTTGCGCGCCTTGGAATGCTATGATATAGATACAGAATAGTACAGTTGAAGTGATGGGGGTGTAACAGCTTGGAAGGCCGTGATGACGCGATTACGAAACACGAGCAGCTGCTGCTGCATATCGAAGGACTGAAGGTCGGCACGAAAATTTCCGTCCGCAAATTGGCCAGGGAAATGTCCGTCAGCGAAGGAACGGCTTACCGCGCGCTCAAGGACGCGGAAAACCTCGGCATCGTCGTGACGAAGGAGCGGATCGGCACCGTCCGGGTCGAAAAGAAGCCGCGCAACATATCCGAGCAGCTTACCTTTGCGGATGTCGTTGAAATCGTGGAAGGACATGTCCTCGGAGGGGCCGAAGGCCTGCATAAAAACCTGCATAAGTACGTGATCGGGGCGATGAAGGTGGATGCCATGGCCCGTTACATCGACGCCGGAAGCCTGCTCATCGTCGGGAACCGCGAGAACGCGCACACGCTGGCTTTGGAGCAGGGAGCAGGGGTGCTGATCACGGGCGGTTTCGGCACGAGCAAAGAGGTAAAGGCGCTGGCCGATCAGCTCAATTTGCCGATTTTTTCGTCGCGGCATGATACGTTTACCGTGGCGTCGCTAATCAACCGGGCGATTTTCGACCGGCTGATCAAGAAAAAAATCATGATCGTCGAGGATATCGTCGGCAGCAAGCCGAAAATCCACGCGCTCAAGCTGTCCAGCACGGCGGGCGAAAGCCTGGCGTTGTCCGAGCAAAAAGGCGATACGCGGCTGCCGGTCGTCGACGAATGGAACCGGGTGCTCGGCATCGTCAACCGCAGCGATCTGAGGAACCTGCCGCCGGAGCAAAGCATTGAAAAGGTGCTTGTCCGCAATCCGGTGACCGCGACGCTGCAAACCTCGCTGGCGTCGGCGGCGCAGCTGATGATGTGGGAAGGCATCGACTTCCTGCCGATCATCGACAAAAACCGCAAGCTGGTGGCCACCGTTTCGCGCAAGGAAGTGCTGCAGGCGATGCGCGACGCACGCAAGCAGCCGCAGCTCGGGGAGACGTTCGATCATTTGATCTGGAACGGTTTCGCCGATGAGCGGGACGAAGAGGGGCGGCTGTTTTTCCACGGCTTCATTACGCCGCAGATGGCGACGGATCTCGGGACGATTTCCGAAGGCATCCTGACGACGGTCATGACGCAGGCCGCGCTGCGCGCCGCGAAGGACATGACGGGCAACGATTTCGTGCTCGACAACATGTCCACCTATTTCGTGCGGCCCGTCCAGATCGAAGATCCCGTCGCCGTCATGCCGCGCCTGCTGGAGGCGAGCCGCCGGACGTGCAAGATGGAAATCGAAATGACGCACATGGACAGCTTGGTCGCCAAAGCGGTCCTGACGCTGCAGTCCATCGAACACGGCTAGGGCTGCAGGGACGGTTTTAAAAGCGCAGCAAAAAAAGCCGGACGCACCTTTATGGAGCGTCCGGCTTTTTGCGGTACGGGCCCGTTTAACCCGCGTCGTTCGATTTCATGCGCCCAAAATAGCTGCGGTTGCGGATGCCGGCAAAAATGTTGAATGCCCCGAGGACCATGAACACCGCTTCGATGATGACGGCCACCGTCGAGCCCCTGAACATGAACATGGCAATCAGCGCCAGCACGACCAGCATGATCCCCATGAAAATATTCATGACGGCTCCGTATATTCCGCGTTCCCTGGCACCTTTCGCGCGCCGTGAGCGGCTGCTGTACAGAGCCGCGCCGATGCAGGAAACGACCAGCAGCGCAAAAAGCAAATAGCGGAGGAAAATAACCATCAGTCGCTTACATCCCCTTTTAAATCCTAATGAGGATCATTGTACCATGATTCTATGGATTTCGCACTTTGACCGGATGGATTTCCACCCAGATTTGCAGCATCCCTTCCATCAGCAGCAGCGTTTTGATTTCGACGGTATATTCCTTTTCGCGGACAAGGTATATTTTTTTGTCGAGCAGCTTCCGGACGAATTTGCTGTACGTGTCGATTTCGAACACGTTCTGGCCGCGAAGCACGTCCAAATCGTCCCCGAGCTTCACGATGATGGCCTTTTCCACGACGGGATCGAGCGGGGGCTCCTGCTGCTCGCTGCGGATTTTGATCTCCCGGATGACCGTTTGCTGATGCCTGTACTTCTTTAACGTTTTAATATCGTCATCGTATTGTTGGAGCTGGCTCTCCAAGTCCTGATTCGACAGCCAGAGCAAATTGTAGCTGTTCTGAAAAATGGCGTTGTACACGACCGCGCCGACGACGGCGCCCAAAACGAATACGGCGGCGATCTGCGAAATATGGCGGTAGCGGTTGAATGGGGGGATCCTCATGGCTACTCTTTACCGCCGCAGACCCATTTTACGAGCTCGCTACCCATGTGGGCCCCCAGAAAGGCCGACAACAGAAACAAAATCTGCTTGATCGCCGGGGACAGATTTCCTCCCAAAACGTTGCTTTCGATGACCCGCATCGGATCGATCGTGCCTCCAATGGCCGCGGCGAGAGCCCAAATCTTGATCCGGTCCGCCACGTCGAGCATCGTCTGGGTGGGGGGCTGAAGGGAAATGACCGCTCCGACGCCTCCCACCATCGCCCCCCCGATGACGATGCCGAAGGCGATGAAAAAATCGAGAATCGCTTTGGATAAAAAGGTACTCATCATATCCATTCCTTTCAGAGGGGTACGGGCATACCGCCTGTCCGATGGTCTCTATTCCATTCTATGGGCGGTGCCTTGGCGTTTATGATAAAATAATATAAAGGGATGACGGTTTCCGCATCCCAAGCGGACCAAAAGGAGAAGTGTTATGAGTTCATTTGTGCATCTTCATGTGCATAGCGAATACAGCCTCCTGGATGGAGCGGCACGGATCTCGGACCTTGTCCGCGGGGCCGCCGAATACGGGATGAAGGCGCTGGCGCTGACCGACCACGGGGTCATGTACGGCGCCGTGCCTTTTTATAAAGCTTGCGTTGCGGCCGGCATCAAGCCGATCATCGGCTGCGAGGCTTATCTTACGGCCGGCTCGCGCAAGGAGCGGGGCAGCCGCAAAGACCAGCCGATTTACCATCTGATCCTTCTGGCCAAAAACGAGACCGGTTACCGGAATTTGATGAAATTGTGCTCGATCGGCCATTTGGAAGGTTACCATTATAAACCGCGGATCGACATGGATGCCTTGAAGGCCCATCACGAGGGAATCGTCTGCCTTAGCGCCTGCCTCGGCGGCGAAGTGCCTCAGCATCTTCTGCATGGACGGACGGAAGAAGCGCGCAAGGCGGCGATCCGTTACCGCGATATTTTCGGGGAAGATTTCTACCTGGAGCTTCAGGACCACGGGCTGCCCGAACAAAAGCGCGTCAACCCGCAGTTGATCGAGCTTGCGGAAGAGCTTGGCATCGAGCTGGCCGTAACCAACGACGTTCATTATTTGAAACGCGAGGACGCCGCCATGCAGGACGTGCTGATCTGCATCGGGACGGGCAAAACGATCGAGGATGAAGGCCGGCTGCAAATCCAGACGGACCAATTGTACTTAAAAAGCGGGGAGGAAATGGCCCGCTTGTTTCCGCATGTGCCGCAGGCCGTCGCCAATACGGCCGCGATCGCGGACAAATGCAGCCTCGAGCTGGAATTCGGGCGGTCCATTCTCCCGGAATACCGGCCGCTGCCCGAAGGCATGGATTCGGCCGCGTATTTGCGCAGCCTGTGCCGCCAAGGCCTGGCCAAACGCTATGAAAAAACGGAGATGTGGACCTCGCCCGAAGGCCGGGAGGAGCTGGACAAACGCCTGGACTATGAGCTCGGCGTCATCGAAAGCATGGGCTTCAGCGATTATTTCCTGATCGTATGGGATTTTATCGCTTACGCCCACAGCCAGGGCATCGTGACGGGGCCCGGCAGGGGATCCTCGGCAGGCAGCCTCGTTGCGTACGTGCTTGAAATCACCAATGTCGATCCGATCAAATATCATCTTCTCTTTGAACGATTCCTGAATCCGGAACGCGTGACGATGCCGGATATCGATATCGATTTCAGCGACGAGCGGCGCGACGAGGTCATCCGCTACGTCGCCGACAAATACGGCCACGAGCATGTGGCCCAAATCATTACGTTCGGCACGATGGCGGCGCGGGCAGCGGTGCGCGACGTCGGCAGGGCGCTCAACGTGCCTTACGGGGAAGTGGACAAGGCGGCCAAGCTCATCCCGTCCGCGCACGGCATCAGCATCAAGCGGGCGCTCGAGATGAGCGGGGAGCTGCAGGCTTACGCGCAGCAAAACGCGAAAATCCGCGAATTGCTCGACATGGCCATGAAGGTGGAAGGGATGCCCCGCCATGCTTCGACACACGCCGCGGGCGTCGTCATATCGCGCGATCCGCTCACCGATGCGGTGCCGCTGCAGGAAGGCAGCGAACAAGCGGCGCTGACGCAGTATTCGATGGAAAACCTGGAGAGCATCGGGCTGCTCAAAATGGATTTTCTCGGACTCCGGACGTTGTCCATCATCGAACGCTGCATGAAATGGATTGGGGAAATGACGGGAGAAGTCCCGGATTTCCAAAGCATTCCCGACGACGACGAAAAAACGTACGACATGCTCGGAAGCGGGGAAACGACGGGGATCTTCCAGCTGGAATCGGCCGGCATCCGCAGGGTGTTGAAGGAGCTGAAGCCTTCCGTTTTCGAGGACATCATTTCGGTCGTGGCGCTGTACCGCCCGGGTCCGATGGAGTTTATTCCGAAGTTCATCCAGTCCAAGCATGGCTTGGTGGACGTCGATTATCCCCATGAGGACCTGAAGCCGATTTTGAGCGATACCTACGGCATCATCGTGTACCAGGAACAAATCATGAAAATCGCCTCGCTGATGGCGGGCTTTTCGCTCGGGGAGGCGGATTTGCTCCGCCGCGCCGTATCGAAGAAAAAACGCGAGGTGCTGGATCAGGAGCGAAGCCATTTCGTCGCCGGCAGCTTGAAGCAGGGATACAGCGAGGAGGACGCAAACCGCGTCTACGACATGATCGTGCGCTTCGCGGATTACGGCTTTCCGCGCGCCCACGCCGCGGCCTACGCGGTGCTCGCGTTCCAGACGGCATACCTGAAGGCCCATTACCCGGTGCAGTTCATGGCATCGATGCTGACGGCCGTCATGGGCAGCCACCGCAAAGTCGCGGAATACGTGCTCGAATGCCGCCGGATGAACATCGAGGTGCTGCCGCCGGACGTCAACGAAAGCGGCGTGCTTTTTACGCCGGTCGCGGGCGAAGCGGGTTCGCAGCACGGCCCGGGCCATATCCGTTTCGGGCTGGGGGCCATCAAAAACGTCGGCACGCAGGCCGTCGAAAACATGATGCTCGTCAGGGAAGAAAAACCTTTCGAAAGCCTGCTGGATTTCTGCCGTCGGATCGACCTGCGGGTGTGCAACAAGCGGGTGATCGAATCGCTCATCCAGGCAGGCGCGTTCGATTCGCTGCCCGGCCATCGCGCCCAGCTGCTCGCCATGCTCGACGAAACGGTCGAAGCGGCGGTGAAATGGCGCAAGGAGCGCGAAGATTTGCAGATCCAGCTGTTTGATTTTGTCGAGACGCCGAACTGGGATATCGAATATCCCGACATCCCGCCGTTTTCGGCCGGACAGCAGCTGGAGCTCGAACGGGAGCTGCTCGGCCTGTATTTGTCCGGCCATCCGCTCGACGATTACGATGCGGCGCTGGACGTTCCCGGCGTCGACCGCCTGATGGACCTGGCGGAGGCGGCCGACGAATCGCAAACGATCGTCGCCGCCATGGTCATTTCGGTCAAAACCATTACGACCAAGCAGGGAAAAGCGATGGCCTTCATGGAAGTGGAGGACCAGATCGAGCGCTGCGAAGTGGTGCTGTTCCCGGAAGTGTGGAGGCGCTGCTCGCAGCATGTCGGCAAAGGGGCGCTGCTGGCGCTCCGCGCCAAGGTCCAGCAGCAGGACGAGGGCTTCAAGCTGCTGGCCGAGGACGTGCTGCCGCTGGACGAAGCGGCGCTCGCGCAGCTGGCGAGACGTTCCCGGGCCAAGTCCGCCCCGGCAAAGAGCTATTTCCGGCCGGAACGAAAGCCGGCGCCCGCCCCCGGGGAGCCGCGGACCGGCGGCGCCGCTCCGGACAACCGGCCGGCTGTACCGGGGCAGGGGAAAACCGCTTCGCAGCGCGTATTCGTCAAAATTACGCCGCAGACGGAGCAGAATCCCGACCTGCTTGTCCGCTTGAAGGTGCTCCTGCAGGAGCATCCGGGCCCGGCGCAGACCGTGCTGTTCTATGAACAAAGCCAGAAGCTGCTGGCTTTAAGCGACGCTTACCGGATCGACCCTTCGTCCGGGCTCATTGCCGAGATGGAGCGGATGCTCGGCGAAGGGACGGTCCGGATCAAATAATTAAACATTCGGTCAACGGGACCATGCGTCTTCCGCCGTCTTCCGATCAGGCGCTGCCCGGGTCGGCCGATGTCCCGCTTGCGCCGGCGTTCACCCCAATTTTACGAACGTTTCCGGACGTTTCCGCATACACTTAGAAACACCCTTTTGGGGACAACATTTTGAAGCGCCGGGAGCTTTTTTTTCGAAAATCGGGCCCCGGCGGCGTATGCGGGGGGAATGACGGATGTCGTATGAAGCAGCGGTAGCCATGCTGAACCGGCGTGGAGTCAAGGTCGAGGACATTGCGGAGATCGTGCTCCAGCTCCAACTGGCTTACCACCCTCTTTTGACGGTGCAGGATTGCATCGAAAGCGTCAAAGCCGTGCTTGGGAAGCGGGAGGTGCAGTATACGCTTTTTACGGGGATCGCCCTCGACGAGCTGGCGGAGCAAAGGCTGCTGCCTCAGCCGCTTCAGGCCATCATGGAGGCGGATGAACCGTTGTATGGCGTCGACGAGACTTTGGCTGTCGGCATCACCAACGTGTATGGTATGATCGGATTGACGAGCTTTGGATATTTGGATAAAGAAAAAAACGGGATCATCGCGGAGCTGAACGATAAAAAGGGCGAAATCCACGTTTTTTTGGACGATCTGGTGGCAGGGCTTGCCGCGGCGGCGTCGGCCCGCATCGCCCACAGGCATGAAGGCGCCAAAACATATCCCGGCTCCGGCCTGTCCGGCTCCTGAAACAAGCCCGGGCCTTTCGACGCCCCTTGATCCGCCGAACCGTTCTTTCTTGCGGGAAAAAACAGAGTTATGTTATCATTGTTTCATTATGCGGGCTAAAGAAACATGAGATTAGGGGGCTGACGAAAGGCATGTGGACGGTCATCTATATCGCGCCAACCGCGAAGGTTGCGGAAATGATCCAGGCCAAGCTAACCGAAGAAGGATTTTTGGTGAAAAGCCGTCCGGTCAACTTATCCAAGCAGCAATTTGAAATTCTGGTTCCCTCCGGGGAGCTGGAGGAAGTCCAGGAAGTGCTGAATTCTATATTGCATCCTTAATCTCCCGGGATAAATGTAAACGGCGTTTCAGATTGGTTGAACGATTGATGCGGCTGAGTAAATAAACGGCTGGAGAGGTGTAGTTGTGTTTAAAGACTTGTTTCAGAAAAAAAGGAAGTACGCGACCATTCCTTCAGATCGTGTAGGAAGAGGCGGCGAGCCTGGCGAAAGCGAGAGACCCCGGCGGGAAGTTCCCGAAGGGCTCATGAATAAATGTCCGAAGTGCGGTACGATTCAATACAGCAAAGAGCTGGAGAAAAATTTGAAGGTTTGCCCAAGCTGCGGGTACCATATGCGCCTGAACGCCATGGAACGGATCCATATGCTTCTGGACGAAGGAAGCTTTCAGGAATTTGACGGCGGCATGGTATCGGTGGATGAGCTGGAATTCCCGGGGTATGCGACGAAGCTGGAGCAGCAGAGAATGAAGTCCGACCTGCGCGAGGCGGTCGTTACCGGGCAAGGAACGATCGATGAACTGCCTGTTGTCGTGGCCGTCATGAGCTTCGATTTCTTTTCCGGCAGCATGGGCTCCGTCGTCGGCGAAAAAATTACGAGGGCCGTGGAAGTCGCGACGGAGAAAGAACTGCCGCTCATCATCTTTTCGACCTCAGGCGGGGCCCGCATGCAGGAGAGCATCCTCAGCCTGATGCAGATGGCGAAAACAAGCGCTGCCCTGGCGCGTTTCAACGAAAAGGGCGGTCTATACATTTCCGTGATCACGGATCCTACGTTTGGTGGTGTTTCCGCCAGTTTTGCGATGCTTGGCGACATCATCATTGCAGAACCGGGAGCACTATTTGGTTTTGCGGGACGGATCGTTATCGAACAGACCATCCGCCAGAAGCTGCCGGATGATTTTCAGACCGCGGAATTCAACATGGCCCACGGCCAGCTCGATCTGGTGGTCCATCGCAAAGAGCTTCGTTCCATGCTGTACAAGCTCCTTGAGATGCACAGCGTGAAAGGGGGGGACTAAGTGGCGGGAGAATTGCCTTTTGAAAAACCCCTTGTCGAGATGCGGCAAAAAATCAACGAGCTGAAGCAGTTCGGACAGGACAAGGGGATCGACTTTACCGACGAAATTTCAAGGCTGGAAGAACGTTATGCGGAGCTGGAACACGAAATTTATTCCAACATTTCTCCGAGTCAGAAAATGCATGTGGCCAGACATCAGCAGCGTCCGACCTCGCTTGACCTGATTCAGCTTATTTTTACCGATTTCATCGAGCTCCACGGCGACCGGCTGTTCGGCGACGATCTTGCCGTCGTTGGCGGTCTCGCCAAGCTGGACGGAAAACCGGTGACGGTCATCGGCCAGCAGCGGGGCAAGGATACCAAGGATAACATTGCCCGTTTCTTCGGCAGCGCGCATCCGGAAGGGTTCCGCAAAGCGCTGCGGCTGATGCAGCAGGCAGACAAATTCAAACGCCCGATCATTACGTTCGTCGATACCAAAGGCGCGTATCCGGGCAATACAGCAGAAGAGAGGGGACAATCCGAAGCGATCGCCCGCAATTTGCGGGATATGGCCGCGCTCGGCGTTCCCGTCATTTGTGTGATCATCGGCGAAGGTGGAAGCGGCGGTGCTCTTGCTTTGGCCGTAGGCAACCGTGTGCTGATGCTTGAGCATGCCATTTATTCGGCGATTTCGCCGAACGGAGCCGCGTCGATTTTGTGGAAGGATGCTTCGAAGGCCGATCAGGCCGCCGAGGCGATGAAAATTACGGCCAAGGACCTGCTTGGATTCGAAGTGATCGAAGAGATCGTTCCCGAGCCGGTCGGAGGCGCCCACAAAAACTACGAATGGACGGCTTCGGCGATCAAAGAGGCGCTGATCCGGCATTTGGAGGAATTGTCCGGCATGGACAGCGAAGCTTTGAAAGAAGACAGATACCGGAAATTCCGCAAAATCGGAAAATTCGCATTTGAGCAATCTTCGGCTGCCACAGCAATAGAATAGGCACTTCTTGTCAAAGATAGATATGACAAAGTTCCTATACAAAGCCTTAAATTTGTAGTAAATTAAGTTTTTGGTTATAGATGTTTAGGATAGAGAGATTTTTTATGAAAAACGGAGGAGACCCAAATGCGCAAAACTAAAATCGTATGTACCATCGGACCTTCAAGCGAATCGTTGGAAAACACAAAAAAACTGATTCTCGCAGGCATGAACGTCGCCCGTCTGAACTTCTCGCACGGCGATTTCGAGGAGCACGGCAACCGGATCAAAAACATCCGCCAGGCTGCCAAGGAGCTTAACAAAACCGTAGCGATCCTGCTGGACACGAAAGGTCCGGAAATTCGCACGGGCAAACTGGCCGTAGAGCCGATCGAGCTTGTTCAAGACGAATACATCACGCTGACGACGGAAGAAATTCTGGGAGACAAGGACCGCATCTCCATTACTTACAAGGACCTGCCTAACGACGTGGAAGTCGGTTCCACCATTTTGATCGACGACGGTCTGATCGGGCTGACGGTTGTCGGCATCGAAGGCACCGAGATCAAATGCCGCATCGTCAACGGAGGCACCATCAAATCCAAGAAGGGCGTTAACGTGCCGGGCGTGGCGATTTCCTTGCCGGGAATCACGGAAAAAGACGCCAACGATATCGTGTTTGGGATCGAGCAGGACATCGATTTTATCGCAGCCTCCTTCGTCCGCAAAGCAAGCGACGTTCAAGAAATTCGCGATTTGCTGGCCAAGCATAACGCAAGCCATATCAAAATCATTTCCAAGATCGAGAACCAGCAAGGCGTGGACAACCTCGACGAAATTCTCGAAGCTTCCGACGGTTTGATGGTTGCCCGCGGCGACCTCGGCGTCGAAATTCCTGCGGAAGAAGTGCCTTTGGTGCAAAAACGCATGATCGAGAAATGTAACCTTGCAGGCAAGCCGGTCATTACCGCGACGCAAATGCTGGATTCCATGCAGCGCAACCCGCGTCCGACCCGCGCCGAAGCGAGCGACGTGGCCAACGCCATTTTTGACGGCACCGACGCCATCATGCTTTCCGGCGAAACGGCTGCAGGGAAATATCCGGTAGAATCCGTGCTGACGATGTCCCGCATCGCGGAAAAAGCGGAGTCCGCGCTGAATTACCGCGAAATTTTCCTGAAGCAAAGAATCGCGCAGGAAACGACCGTGACGGAAGCGATCAGCCAATCGGTGGCGATCTCTGCGCTCGATTTGAACGCAAAAGCGATCATTTCTTCCACGGAATCCGGCTTGACGGCCCGCGTCGTGTCCAAATACCGTCCGCAGGCTCCGATCATCGCCGTAACGACCAAAGAGCGTACGCTTCGCCAACTGGCTTTAACTTGGGGCGTAACGCCGATCCAAGGCAAAACGGCAAGCTCCACGGACGAAATGTTCGAATACTCCCTGAAGGGCGGATTGGAATCCGGCCTGGTAAAACCGGGAGATCTGGTTGTCATTACCGCGGGCGTTCCGCTTGGACAATCCGGTTCGACGAACCTGGTGAAAGTAAGCCAAATCCCGAACGAGTAAGCTGCCGGGGTTTTAGAAAATACCGTATGACCGTTTGAAAAGCTGTGCAGGACGATTCCTGCGCAGCTTTTTTTGTGGTTCCGGGAAGCCTGGGTATTATTGAATAATATGGAGATGAAATGGAACAAAATACCTAACGGGCGCTGTTTCAGGGGTGTCTTTTGCCGCAAATTCGAGAGTTGCGAAGCCCTATGTTATACTGGAAACAATGCATGAATTTTCAAAGAAGGGACTTTGGCAGACATGGGAAAAGACATGGGAGACAAGCTCAGCCGTTGGTACCGCACGACCATCCGGGTTCGCTATCAGGAAAGCGACCAGATGGGCGTCGTCTACCACGCCAATTACTTGAACTGGTTTGAGATCGGACGGACCGAAATGATCCGCGAGCTTGGCATTACATACCGTAGCATGGAGGAGCAGGGGGTGTTGCTGCCCGTCACGGACCTCGACATGAAATTCAGCCAGCCTGCCCGCTATGACGATGAAATTACGATTTTTACGCGGATGACCTCCTTTTCGAAATTGAGGATCAAATATGCATACGAGGTAAGAAGGCTTTCGGCCGAGGAACGCGGCGGATGGGACGCCATGGCCTGCGCAGAGGGGCAGGAGCTGCCCGGAGAGCTGCTGGTGTCGGGTTCGACGAGCCACGTATGGGTAAGCCGCGAATGGCAGCCCGTCAGGCTGGACAAAAGCGCTCCGGAGCTTTATGCCGCATTGGAGAGGGCGCTCGCCAGGGGAGGCGTTTCGTAATGTGGAAATGGCCGCTTGCCGTGTTGATCGTCGTGGCTGCCGAAATTTACGGCTTTGACCTGGTGGCAAGCCGGGTCGGAGCCGGCAACACGTTCCTGTTAACCATCGTAACCTCCGTCATCGGGATGGTCATGATGCGTTTCGAAGGGCGCAAGGTGCTGGAAGATTCGCGCGCCCGGATCAACGCCGGGCAGGTCCCGGGGAGAAACCTCGTCGACGGGTTATGCGTGTTTATCGGGGGGGTTTTGCTGGTCGTTCCGGGGTTCCTTACCGACATCGTGGGCTTCACGATGGTGTTCCCGCTGACCCGCCCGCTGTACCGTTTCCTGATCCTGAGATGGCTCGAGCGGAAAATGAAAGACGGAAAAATCACGATTTATCGCCGTTAAATGCAGCCTTTGGCTGCATGATAAAAATTATTTTATGTGTCTGATAAAACAATTTGATGCTCTTATCGGGGGCGCTTATGTTCACATATCCGACAAAATACTTTATGATAATAGTGATTCCATTACTTGGCGCCCTTCATTGTCAGGTAGAATGGCGGACGGCCGTCTTTTTTCTTTCGAATAAAATGTAAATGTTTTCACGGCTCGTTTGATCCGTTTTAAAATCCGTTTTACAAAGGAGAGATGTACGATGACAGCTACGAAAGGCCTTGAGGGAATTGTCGCCGCAGCTTCTTCCATCAGTTCGATCGTGGACGGTGTGCTCACATACCGCGGTTACAATATCGATGACCTTGCGCAGAACGCAAGTTTTGAAGAAGTAGCCTATCTGCTGTGGTTCGGAAAGCTGCCTAACGAGGCAGAACTGAAACAGCTCCAACAGGATTTAAGCAACGAAGCTACCATTCCGGATCAAGTCATCCAGCAAATGAAATCATATCCTAAAGATACAAACACGATGGCTGCTCTCCGTTCGGCGGTATCGGCACTTGCCTTGTACGACGCGGAAGCCGATGACATGAGCCGTGAGGCGAACGAACGCAAGGCGATCCGCCTTCAGGCGAAGCTGCCTACCGTCATCGCCGCGCTGGCGCGCATTCGCGACGGCAAGGAGCCGGTGGCGCCGCTGGCCGGGGCGTCCATTGCCGAAAACTTCCTGTACATGCTGAGAGGCGAAAAGCCGGAAGAGGTTTCGGTGAAAGCATTGGATCAGGCGCTTGTGCTGCATGCGGACCATGAGCTGAACGCATCCACGTTTGCCGCGCGCGTAACCGTGGCTACGCTTTCAGACATCTATTCCGGCGTGACTTCGGCGATCGGCGCTTTGAAGGGGCCGCTGCACGGCGGAGCCAACGAAGCCGTCATGAAAATGCTGAACGAAATCGGATCGATCGAAAACGTGGAGCCGTACATCATGAACAAGCTGGAAAACCGCGACAAGATCATGGGCTTCGGCCACCGCGTCTACAAAAACGGCGATCCGCGCGCGAAGCATTTGCAAAAAATGTCCCGCGAGCTCGGCGAAATGAAAGGCGATACGCGGCTGTACGAAATGTCCGTCAAGATCGACGACCTGGTCACGAGCCAAAAAGGTTTGCGTCCAAATGTGGATTTCTACTCCGCTTCTGTGTATACTCAGCTAGGGATCAATCACGAGTTGTTTACTCCGATTTTTGCCATCAGCCGCGTGTCCGGATGGACCGCGCACATTCTCGAGCAATACGAGAACAACCGGATCATCCGTCCGCGTGCCGAATACGTCGGTTTGACCGATCAGAAATACGTGCCGGTGGAACAACGCGCTTAACGGGCAAAAGATGATGCAGGGGACCGAAGCGCCGCATGCCGCGCGTTTTCGGAGCCCCTATGCGGCTGTCTATGGATCCAGAAATCATGTTTATGAAAACGAAGGAGGATGTTCATAATGAAATTGGAAAAGTTCGCACTTCCTACCGAGGGTGAAAAAATCGAAATCGTAAACGGCAAGCTCCAGGTGCCTAACAACCCGATCATTCCTTTTATCGAAGGGGACGGCACCGGCCGCGACATCTGGAAAGCATCGAAACGCGTTTTGGACGCTGCGGTGGACAAGGCTTACGGCGGCTCCAAAAAAATCGCGTGGTATGAAGTATTCGCCGGCGAAAAAGCTTTTAATACATACGGAGAATGGCTGCCGAACGATACGCTGGAAGCCATCCGTGAATATATCGTTGCCATCAAAGGACCTTTGACTACGCCGATCGGCGGCGGCATCCGTTCCCTGAACGTGGCGCTTCGCCAAGAGCTCGACCTGTACGTCTGCCTGCGTCCTGTGCGTTATTTCAACGGCGTGCCTTCGCCGGTTAAGCATCCCGAGCAAGTCGACATGGTTATTTTCCGTGAAAATACCGAAGATATTTATGCAGGGATCGAATACAAAGAAGGCTCCGAAGAAGTGAAAAAGGTCATCAAATTCCTTCAGGAAGAAATGGGCGTCAACAAAATCCGCTTCCCTGAAACTTCCGGTATCGGCATCAAGCCGGTTTCCTCCGAAGGCTCCAAGCGCCTCGTCCGCGCCGCGGTCGAATATGCGATCAAACACGGCCGCAAGAGCGTTACGCTCGTTCACAAAGGCAACATCATGAAATTCACCGAAGGCGCGTTCAAAAACTGGGGCTACGAAGTGGCCGAGCAGGAATTCGGCGATAAAGTGTTCACTTGGGCCCAATACGACGCCATCAAAGAAAAAGACGGCGTAGACGCCGCAAATGCCGCTCAAAGCGCTGCGGAAGCCGAAGGCAAAATCATCGTGAAGGACGCGATTGCGGACATCGCCCTGCAGCAAGTGTTGACTCGTCCGACCGACTTCGACGTTATCGCTACGCTCAACCTGAACGGCGACTACCTGTCCGACGCGCTTGCGGCCCAAATCGGCGGCATCGGCATCGCTCCGGGCGCAAACATCAACTACGTAACCGGCCATGCGATTTTCGAAGCTACGCACGGCACGGCTCCGAAATACGCGGACAAAGACGTGGTGAACCCTGGATCCGTTATCCTGTCCGGCGTTATGCTGCTTGAGCACCTCGGATGGCAGGAAGCGGCCGACCTGATCTACAAAGGCATGGAAACTTCGATCAACAACAAAACCGTTACTTACGACTTTGCCCGCCTGATGGACGGCGCAACCCAAGTGAAAT
The DNA here is from genome assembly GCF_018333375.1 of Paenibacillus cookii. Lineage (GTDB taxonomy): Bacteria > Bacillota > Bacilli > Paenibacillales > Paenibacillaceae > Paenibacillus_AQ > Paenibacillus_AQ cookii. The sequence goes on along the minus strand of NZ_BORW01000028.1, from coordinate 53,954 downwards.
GCTCCGAGTTTGCAGATGAAGTCATCAAAAACATGTAGGAGTGAGGTACATGGCATTAGCACGTAAAAAAATTACGGTTGTAGGCGCCGGGTTCACCGGCGCGACTACGGCTTTAATGCTGGCTCAAAAAGAACTAGGAAACGTGGTATTGCTGGATATCCCTCAATTGGAAAACCCGACGAAAGGCAAAGCGCTCGACATGCTCGAAGCGAGTCCGGTGCAGGGCTTCGACAGCCAGATTATCGGCACTTCGAACTACGACGACGCGGCCGGCTCCGACATCGTCATCATCACGGCCGGCGTAGCCCGCAAACCGGGCATGAGCCGCGACGATCTCGTGAACACGAATGCGGGCATCATGAGATCGGTTTGCGAAAACGTAAAAAAGGTCGCTCCGGAATCGATCGTCATCATCCTGAGTAATCCTGTGGACGCCATGACGTACGTCGCGTACAAAACGCTCGGTTTTCCTAAAAACCGCGTCATCGGCCAATCCGGGGTGCTGGATACCGCCCGTTACTGCACGTTTATCGCGCAGGAGCTGAACGTATCCGTGGAGGACGTTCGCGGCTTCGTGCTTGGCGGACACGGCGACGACATGGTCCCTCTCGTTCGTTATTCGAACGTCGGCGGCATCCCGATCGACAAGCTGATCCCTGCGGACCGCATCGAGGCGATCGTGCAGCGGACCCGCGTGGGCGGCGGCGAAATCGTCAACCTGCTCGGCAACGGCAGCGCATATTATGCGCCTGCGGCTTCCCTGGTCCAGATGGCCGAAGCCATCCTGAAGGACAAAAAACGGATCATTCCGGTCATCGCTTACCTCGAAGGCGAATACGGCTACAACGATTTGTTCCTGGGCGTTCCCGCGATTCTCGGCGGCGACGGCATCGAAAAGGTGTTCGAGCTGGAGCTGACGGCCGAAGAAAAAGCGGCGCTCGACAAATCGGCAGATTCCGTGCGCAGCGTCATCGCCGTGGTGAACGCGTAACGGACCGCTTGCAAAGCATGCATCATTTTTAAGAAAACCTCTAATTTTGTTCACGATTTAGAGGTTTTCTTTTCTTTTGGTTGGTGTAAAATGATATTGAGTGTAATCTAAATCATAGACACTAGTGGAGGGATATTGTTCATGGCAATGGTAATGTTATTCATACATATTATTGGCGCCGCTGCTCTGGGATTTTATTTGATTTTGCCGTTCGTCGTCGGAAAAGTGACCAAATTGTCCCTGTCTGCCCAGGAAGGCAGCGCGACGGCCATCCGCGGATTAAACACGTACGCGCAAATCGCGCTGATCATTCAATTGCTTACCGGCGGATATTTGATGAGCCAAGGGGAATACTCCGTGCCTTGGATGATCGTTGTCGTTATTTTGTTCCTGGCGATCGGAGCGATCAGCGGCATGATGGGCAAACCGCTTCGTCTTGCCGTGGACGGGATTAAAAATAACCGCGACATTTCGGTCGAAACCGGAAAAATCCGCACGCTCAGCGCGTTGCTGGCGATTTGCGTGCTTGTGATGCTGTTTTTCATGGTGTACAACCACATCATCTAACTCGAACTAACTTGCTGAAATAAACGAAAACCATCCTTCCGTGGCGGGAAGGATGGTTTTTTTCGGTGTTTATTGATCCGGATCATAGGGTAAGTAAATAGCGTCGGACGAATAAAGGGTTTGTTTTACTTGCATCCTAATATGGGAATGGTATCCTGTGTGCCAGAAATGGACCCAAAGCCAAGATCAGCACGGAAAGGAGCATGAATCATGTCAGGAAATCAGCAAAGCAAACAAACAATGCCTCCCCAGCACCAGAACCAACAGCCGGGGATCGAATCGGAAATGAATCCGCGGCCGAAATACGAGCCGAAAGATTACGTCGCCGCCGGAAAGCTGAAGAACAAAAAGGTCATCATCACCGGGGGCGACAGCGGGATCGGACGGGCCGTGGCCGTTGCGTTCGCGAAAGAAGGCGCGGATATCTCGATCGTATACCTGAACGAGCACGGAGACGCGGAGGAGACGAAACGGCAGATCGAGCAGGAAGGGCGCAAGTGCCTGCTGATTCCGGGCGATATCGGCGACGAGGCGTTTTGCAAAAACGCCGTGAACCAGACGGTGCAGGAACTGGGCGGATTGGACGTTCTGGTCAACAACGCCGCCGAGCAGCACCCGCAGCAGAAAATCGAGGATATTACGAAAGAGCAGCTGGAGCGCACGTTCCGTACGAATATATTCGGCATGTTTTTTATGACGAAAATGGCGATGCCGTATTTGAAGAGCGGCAGCGCCATCGTCAACACGGCATCGGTGACGGCCTACAAAGGCAACCCGACGCTGATCGATTACTCCTCCACCAAGGGCGCAATCGTCAGCTTCACGCGCGCCTTGTCGATGAATGTGGCGCCGAAAGGCATCCGCGTCAATGCGGTGGCGCCCGGACCGATTTGGACGCCGCTCATCCCGTCCACGTTCGACGAGCAGCAGGTAAGCCAATTCGGGGGAGATACGCCGATGAAACGTCCGGGGCAGCCGGAAGAGCTTGCGCCTGCGTACGTCTATCTGGCGTCGGACGATTCTTCCTACGTGAGCGGCCAAGTCATCCACGTCAATGGCGGGGAGATCGTCAACGGCTAATCGCGTACTCGAAAAAACAAAAAAGGTTGTGCGGATGTAAGATCCGCCCAACCTTTTTTTGCGTTCGGTTTCCGGTTTCCTTCGCAACGTTGTTCGAAAGTCACTCCGAATCCGGCACAAGCTGCGACAGCTCATCGAGCGACATGTCGAAGCTCGGAGCCATATGCTCCAGGAAATAGTCGGCTTCGGGCAGCTGAAGCTGCTTGATTTTGGCCAGGGTCTGCTCTTTGGCTACGGCGAACTCGCGATTGCCGGAAGCGACCTCCAAGGCGCATTTGAGATAGGCGTCCAGACTGTCGGCGGCTTTGACATACCCCAGCAGCCGGCGCTGCTCCTCATCGCCCGAATCTTGGCGGAACAGGGCGGCGTATTCCCCTTGAAGCTCGGGAGGAGCCATCGCCGCCAGCCGCTGCGCCGCAATGCTCTCCATTTCGCGAAAGCTCGCCAGCAGCTGGGGATTGTTATGTTTAACGGGCGTCGCGATATCGCCGGTAAATACCTCGACGGCGTCATGGTACAACGCAAGGGTGGCTGCGCGGTCCGCGTTCAAATTCCGGCCGAAATACGTGTTCCCGATCAGGCACAGCAGATGGGTTAACAGCGATACGTGGAACGAATGCTCCGCGACGTTTTCGGTTCTTGTGTTTCGCATCAGGCTCCAGCGCCGGATGTATTGCAATCGGTACAAATAAGCAGTCATCGGAAAGTCCAAAGAAATACGCTCCTTAGGTTAATAATTTAATCCAGCCTTAACATTCGGTTATTATTATACTCTTATGCCCGGACGGCGGGCTACCCGAAACGGAATGCTTTTCATTGGGAAGATTTCGGGATAGGATAAGAGAAGGAATTGATGCCAATCCATGAAAAGGAAGACATGACATGAGACCCTTTCGCATCAGGCTTACTTTGATTTTAATGGTCATGATCGGGATATCCATGGCCGGGGCGGGATTGACCATGGCCCGGGTATTCGAGAAATCCCATATATCGGCGCTGGAGGAAAACATGATCCGGGAAATCCAGCTGCTCAGCCGGACCTTCGATTTCCGCCCGACGCAAGGCGGGGACGCCATGGCTTATTATACCCGCGAAGCCAGGGAGCTGGCGGCTTTGACGGACTCCAGGGTCACTTTTATATCGAAAAACGGCACGGTCATCGGGGATTCGGAGAGCGATCCGCGGCAAATGGACAACCACGGCGGACGCGAAGAGATCGTCGATGCCGCCCGAAAGGGATCGGGGTATGCGATCAGGCATAGCTCCACGTTAAAGGAAGATATGTTGTATGTTGCGGTTCCTGTCGTAGCCGGAGACTATGACGGCTTCATTCGGCTGTCGGTCAGCCTGGCGTTCGTCGATCAGGGCGTGCGGAAGGGCTGGACGCTGATGGCCGGAGGTTTGGCCATTTTGTTCGTTGTGGCGGCGGTTGTCAGCTACCGCGTTGCGGCCGGACTGACGTCCCCTTTGGAAAAAATCACGAGAGTGGCGGGAAGGATTTCGAAGCTGGATTACGACGCCAGGGTGAGCATCACGCGAAAAGACGAAATCGGCGAGCTGGCAAAAGCGATCAACGGCATGGCCGACAGCCTGCAAAATCAGCTGCAGACGATCCGGGACAATGAGAACCTGCTGCAAAGCGTACTGGACAACATGACTACCGGCATATTGCTGGTTAACCCCGAAGGCACGGTGGCTTTAATCAATCCGGCCGCAGAGCGTATGCTGCATCTGAAAGGCGGGCAGTTAACCGGCCGTTCCGTCACGGAAATGAAGCAGTATTACGAGCTGACGCGCCTCATTCAGGACGGGATCGGGCAGCGGGATTTCATCCATGAGGAACGTATCGTCTACCAGCCGGAGGAAACGATCCTTCAACTGGACGGCGTGCCGATGTTCGGGGAGGACGACCGTTTTAAAGGCATGTTGTTCCTGCTCCAGAACATTACGGCGATCCGCCGCCTTGAGAACATGAGAAGCGAATTCGTGGCGAACGTATCGCATGAGCTGAAGACGCCGGTGGCCGCGGTCAAAGGATTTGCCGAGACGCTGCTTGGCGGAGGAGTCAAGGACGAGGAAACCGCGAGATCCTTCCTGCAGATCATCTATGACGAAAGCGAGCGGTTGAACCGGCTGATCAGCGACATTCTCGATTTGTCCAAAATCGAATCCAGGCGGTCTCCGATGGATTACGCGCCGGTTCATTTGGCTTCCTTTTGCGGATCGATCATCGATACGATGGCGACCGTGGCCGAGAAAAAAAGGATTGCGCTCCATGCCGACATTCCCGAGGAGCTGTTTATCGAAGCGGATGAAGACAAGCTGCGCCAAATTTTGCTGAATTTGCTGTCCAATGCCGTAAGCTACACGCAGGACGGCGGCAAGGTCGAGCTGAAGGTCCGCGAGCTGCAGGATGCCGAAGGAACGGAAAAGGTCGTGATCAAGGTGACCGACACCGGCATCGGCATCCCGAAAAAAGACCAGCCGCGCATTTTCGAGAGGTTCTACCGCGTGGATAAGGCGAGATCCCGAAGCTCGGGCGGAACCGGCTTAGGGCTGTCCATCGTGAAGCACCTGGTGGAGCTGCATCACGGCGATATTTCCGTGGACAGCGAACTGGGCATCGGAACGACCTTTACGGTTGAACTGCCGATGCTGCAGGAATAAAATGAATGTAAAATGGCTGCAAGCGTGGTCGTCTCTTTTTGCGTTACTTTACACAGCGTTTACAATGAAATGATACAATGGACTTGCTAAAGCAGAAACCATTGTATATGGAAGCGGGGGTACATTACATGTCACAGCGTTTGCTGGTTATCGAAGACGAACCGACGCTCGCCAGATTGCTGTCCTACAATCTGACGCAGGAAGGGTATGAAGTGACGACGTCGGATCATGGGACGACCGGCTTCGAGCGCGCGGTGCAGGAGCCGTTCGATTTGATCGTGCTGGATTTGATGCTGCCGGGAATGAACGGATTCGACATTCTGGGCAAGCTGCGCGGGAAAGGCATCGCGACGCCGGTCATTATTTTGACCGCCAAAAATGCCGAAGAAGAAGTCGTCCAGGGCTTGAAGCTCGGCGCCGACGATTACATTACCAAGCCGTTCGGCGTGTCCGAGCTGCTAGCGAGAGTCGCCACGGTGCTGCGACGCGTATCGGGAGTGAAGGAGGAGGCTGCGCCGCAAACCTCGGACTCGGCCATCCGTCTCGGCAAGCTGGAGATTTTCCCTGAGAAATACGAAGTGTTGCTCGGCGGGACCAGCATCAGTTTGCGGCCGAAGGAATTTGAGGTCCTGCTTTACTTGGCGCGCAAGCCGGGCGTCGTGTTGACCCGGGACGATCTGATGAATGCCGTATGGGGCTTCGATTACATCGGCGGCCAGCGCACGGTGGACGTCCATGTCAGCTCGCTCCGCAAAAAGCTGGAGCTGGAACCCGAATCCGTGCACATCGACTCCATCCGCGGGGTCGGATATAAACTTGTCATCAACAAAGGAAGCGCTCATCATCAACCGCAATGATGGGGGCTTCTTTTTTATGGAATTTACAATCCCCGAATCCTTCCTGCATTCTCCGTTAATCCTTCCGCGGTATGATGCAGCTAAAACAGCCATATTTAGGGGGAGTCAATTTTGAGCACGCTGCACATGGAGAACAAGACAGAAAACGATCTTCATCGGCGAGGTACCGGGAGCGCACGGAACGGCCGTGCCGCAACCGCCAAAACAGCAGCGTCCATCGAATCGAAAACAAAGGGACCCGGACGGTCCGCTGCCGGATATTTGCGAGACGTGCCGGGGGTCGACCCGGACATGACCTGCAGGGAAGCTTTCGACCTGCTGAAGGAGCAGCCGCATCTTCCGTGCGTCGTGATCTGCGGGGAAGGGATGCGCCCGGAAGGACTGCTGATGAAGGAGGCGTTTTACCGGAGGCTGACCGGCCGTTTTGCCGCCGATTTGTATTTTCGCCGCCCGGTAAAGGATTTTGGCGAAAAAGAAATTCTCGCGCTGGACATCCATGACGATCCGGCCTTGATGATCCGAAGCGCTTTGGCAAGACCGGAGTCGCGATTTTACGATTGCGTGATCGTAACCGACAACGGCCGGTTCACGGGCGTGCTGACGGTGCTCGACCTGATGAAAATGTCCGGGGAGCTGCAGGAGGAAGCGGAAGAGCGGCGAAAGCATACCGTCCTTGAAAATTACGGGCATGTAAGCGGGATGGAAAAATCCTTATCCGAGGTGGAAGAGGCCGCGAACCTGACGTTAACCGAATGCCTCCGGATGAAGGAATGGACGGCGGAAGGCCGGCGGAGGCTGAACGAAGCGGGCGAATCGTACGCCGAGGCCGTAGCCCTCATGAACCGCAATCAGGAGCAGGCGGAGCGCCTCATCGAACATGCGGGGCAGATTTCCGCGCTGACGAAAGGCATCGCCGACCTGGCGGATCAAAGCGGCCTGCTCGCCATCAACGCGTCGATCGAAGCCGCCCATGCAGGCAGCCAGGGCCGGGGCTTCCAGATCGTGGCGGCGGAGGTCAGGTCGCTGGCTTCCCAGACCCGGAAGCTTGCCGCGGATATTTCGAAGCTGCTCGAATCCATCAGCGAGCTGGCCGGGGAAACCGGGACGCTGACCGCGACGGGAGTCCGCCGGATCGAGTCCGGAGCGAAGCGGTTGTCCGAGGGCAGCCGGATATTCGGGGAGCTTGAACAAGCCACGGATCAGGTCGAAAAGACGGGACAATCGGTATACCGGCTCGCCCAGGATACGGCCAAACAGGCGTTCAGCGTAAAACAGGAATTGGAGCGGACATTAGACTGAAATAGCGGGAAAAACGGAATCCTTCGGTTTTACATTTTACACTGCGTTTACAATCGCGGCGCACAGCTTTTACATAACCGTTATACAATGAAATGGAGTTGCAGGTCCAACTGCCCCAACGGCTTATCGACAGGACATCCCATTGAACGAAGGAGACCTGAATTATACATGGAAAACATTATCGAAATCGAAGATTTGAATCTATATTACGAACAATTCCATGCTTTGAAAAATATAAATCTGGATATCCCGAAACATACGGTCACCGCCTTGATCGGCCCGTCCGGCTGCGGGAAATCGACGCTGCTGCGCACGCTGAACCGGATGAACGACATGATTGCCGGCACGCGCATCGAAGGCTCCATCAAAATCGGCGGCGTCGGCATTTATGCCAAGGACGTCTACGTGGAAGAGCTGCGCAAGCGCGTCGGCATGGTATTCCAGCAGCCGAACCCGTTCCCGAAATCGATCTACGACAATGTGGCCTACGGCCCGCGCCTCCACGGCATCCGCAGCAAAAGCACGCTGGACGGCATCGTGGAAGAAAGCCTGCGCCAAGCCGCGTTGTGGGAAGAGGTCAAAGATTATTTGAAGCGTTCCGCGCTCAGCTTGTCCGGGGGGCAGCAGCAGCGTCTTTGCATCGCGCGTGCGCTGGCCGTTAACCCCGATATTTTGCTGATGGACGAAGCCACGTCCGCGCTCGATCCGATTTCCACGTTGAAAATCGAGGAGCTGGTGCAGGAGCTGAAAGAAAAATACACCATCGTCATGGTGACTCATAACATGCACCAGGCTGCCCGCGTATCCGGGCGGACCGTCTTTTTCCTGAACGGGGAAGTCGTCGAAGCGGATGAGACGAAAACGCTGTTCAGCAATCCGCGGGATGCAAGAACGGAAGATTATATCTCCGGGCGATTCGGCTGATATAGAAGAAAACAACGTCAATAAAATTGTATAGGGGGAAACATCGGCCATGATTCGGAGAAAAGAATTGGATCACGACCTGGACCAGCTGCGTTCGCTGCTTGTTCGAATGGGGGAGCATGTCGTTGAGGCGCTCGACGGAGCGGTTCTCAGCCTCAAGACGCAGGATAGCGAAAAGGCGCAGGAAATCGTGCAGGCGGACGTGCTGCTCAATCAGATGGAAGAGGAAATTATGGATATCGGGTCGCGCCTGATCGTTACCCAGCAGCCGGTTGCGAAGGATTTGCGCAGAATTTTGGTTGCTTTTAAAATCTCCAGCGATCTTGAACGCATGGGCGACCTTGCCCTTGACGTGGCCAAAGTGACTTTGCGCCTGCAGGGCGAGCCGTTGATCAAGCCGCTGATCGACATTCCGCAAATGGCGGAAATCGTCAAAGTGATGATCGAGGAAGCGATCACGTCCTACTTGAACGAAAACACCGACCTTGCCTACAAAATGGCGCAGGACGACGACCAGGTCGATCTGTTGTACAGCCGCATTTTAACGGAATTATACGATCATATGAGAGTCAATCCGGATTCGTTGTCCCAAGCGTTGCTGCTCACGCTCGTCGGCCGTTATATCGAACGGATCGCGGACCATGCGACAAACATCGGGGAAAGCGCCGTGTATCTCGTGACGGGAAAACGCCCGGATTTGAACCGGTAAAACGCTATTTAACGCATAGAAGGCAGCAATTTGGCTATCAACATTGAAATGGATGAAAACATCGGAAATTTGCCGGTGTTTTTCTATTTATGCCCCCGATTTTTTTCTCGAATACAGGGTCATGTGTTAAGATATTAAAAGGCATGGCTTACAAGAAATCGAACGCTCGAATCGCTGGTAAATCAAGCAAGGGATCAATCCGTTAACCAAGCGGTACGTCTTCATTGAAATACATCCGACGGGTCATTTTTTTTCGAAATAAGGAAGTTTAAAAAAGGGAAGGTGCTGTATGAGCAAACTGATTCTGATCGACGGAAACAGTATCATTTACCGGGCATTTTTTGCGATGCCCCCGCTGACGAACACCAAGGGACTGCACACGAACGCCGTGTACGGATTTACGAATATGCTGCTTCGCCTGATCGAGGACCATAAACCGACGCATATGATGGTGGCTTTCGACGCGGGCAAAGTGACGTTTCGCCACGAAGGATACCAGGAATACAAAGGCGGCCGCGAAAAGACGCCCCCGGAGCTGTCCGAACAGTTTCCGCTGCTGAAGGAGCTGCTGCAGGGATTCGGCATTTCGCAGTTTGAGCTTGAAGGTTACGAAGCGGACGATATCATCGGCACCGTGTCGCGGATCGCGGAGGAAGCGGGACACGACATTCTCGTCGTCACCGGAGACAAGGATATGCTCCAGCTTGCATCGGACCAAGTCCAGGTGGGTCTTACCCGCAAGGGCGTAACGGAAATCGAGACGTACACGCCTGAGCAGATTCAGGAAAGATACGGCCTGAAGCCGCTGCAGATCATCGACCTGAAAGGGCTGATGGGCGACGCTTCCGACAATATCCCCGGCATCCCGGGCGTCGGGGAAAAAACGGCGCTCAAACTCCTTCATCAATTCGGATCGGTCGAGGAAGTGCTCGCGAACACCGCTGAGCTGAAGGGCAAGATGAAGGAAAAAATCGAAACCCACGCGGAGGATGCCGTCCTCAGCAAAAAGCTGGCGACGATTTACCGCGAGGTGCCGCTGGACAAGTCGTTCGACGACATGATCTTTGATGGATTAAAGGAAGAAAGCGCAGGCCCTGCGCTGGCGAAGCTGGAATTCAAATCGCTGCTCGAACGTTTGTCGTTCAAGGGAAACGGCGCCTCAGACCCGTCCGGCCCGCAGCAGGCTCCGGCCAAGGAAGTGAACGTTGTGGTTTTGACCGAGGACCGGATCGCCGAATTGAACGAAGCGCTTGGGGCCATCGAAGCGCTGCATGTGGAAACAAACGGGGAAAATCCCCATCATGCCGATGTGGTCGGCGTGGTTTTTTCCGGTCCGGAGAAGCATTTCTACGTACCGTTTGAGGTTTTGAAATCCGCAGCCGCGGAGCCTGTCCGAAAGTGGCTTGCGGATGCCGGGGTTCCAAAACGCGGGTATGACCTGCACCGGACGGATCTGGCTTTGCACTGGAAAGGCATTGCGTTTGCCGGGGCATCGTTTGACGTGCAGCTGGCGGCTTACCTGCTCGACCCGACCGAGTCCAATCAAAACCTTCATGCGCTGGCCGCCAAATACGGGCTGCAGACGCTGGCGTCCGACGAGGACGTCTTCGGCAAAGGCGCAAAATACAAGGTGCCCGAGACGGAGGTCCTGAGCAAACATCTTGCCGCCAAGGGAGCGGCCATTCTGGACCTGATCCCGCTGCAGGAAAAAGAGCTTGAGGGCAACGAAATGGCATCGCTGTTCCATGACCTCGAAATGCCGTTGTCGCGCATTTTGGCCGACATGGAAAAACAGGGGATTTCGGTGAACAAGGACGATCTGACGGAGCTGGGCAAAGAGTTCGAGGCGCAGATCGACGAGCTCGTCAAAAATATTTACGAGATCGCCGGCACCGAATTCAATTTGAATTCGCCGAAGCAGCTGGGCGAAATTTTGTTCGTGAAGCTCGGCCTTCCGGTCATCAAAAAAACGAAGACGGGATATTCCACCGATGCCGAGGTGCTTGAAAAGCTTGCGCCGTACCACGATATCGTGCGTCTCATTTTGCAATACCGGACGATCGCCAAGCTGCAATCGACCTACGTGGAGGGCCTCCTGAAGGAGATTTCGCCGGAAACGGGAAAAGTGCATACCTATTACCGCCAAACCATCGCGGCGACGGGCCGCCTCAGCAGCCAGTTTCCGAATTTGCAAAACATTCCGATCCGCCTCGAGGAAGGCCGGAAAATCCGCAAGGTGTTCGTGCCGTCGGAGCCGGGCTGGTATATCCTGGCGGCGGACTATTCGCAAATCGAGCTGCGCGTGCTTGCCCATATTTCCGACGACGAAGGCCTGAAAGAAGCGTTCCTGCACGACATGGACATCCATACGAAAACGGCGATGGACGTCTTTGGCGTCACCGCGGACGAAGTGGATGCCAATATGCGGCGTTCGGCCAAGGCGGTCAATTTCGGCATCGTCTACGGCATCAGCGATTACGGCCTGTCCCAAAACCTGAACATCACCCGGAAGGAAGCCGCGCGTTTCATCGACCAATATTTCGATGCGTTCAGCGGCGTCCGGCGCTATATGGACGAGATCGTACGCGATGCGAAACGGGACGGATTCGTGAAGACGCTTCTGGAGAGAAGGCGTTACCTGCCCGAAATCAACGCAAGCAATTTCAATCTGCGTTCGTTCGCGGAGCGTACGGCGATGAACACCCCGATTCAAGGAACCGCGGCGGACATCATCAAGCTGGCCATGGTGCATATGGATGCCGCTTTGGCGGAGCAAAAACTGAAAAGCCGCATGCTGCTGCAGGTGCATGACGAACTTGTATTCGAAGTGCCGGAAGACGAGCTGGAGCTGATGAAAAAACTCGTGCCGGAAACGATGGAAAACGCCCTGAAGCTGTCCGTGCCGTTAAAAGCGGAAGTCAGCTATGGCATGAATTGGTACGAAGCGAAATAATGCCCCATGACGGCCCCGCATCCGTTATAATGGGGATGAGGTGAAGACATCATGCCGGAATTGCCGGAGGTTGAAACAGTCAAAAGAACGTTGAATCAATTGGTCAAAGGCAAGGTCATTGACCGGGTTACCGTAAATTTGGCGCGGATTATCCAGCGCCCTGACGATATAGATCAGTTTGCTTTTATGCTGGCAGGACATCGGATCGAAGGCGTGGAGCGCCGCGGCAAATTTTTGCGGATTCTCCTGGACGGCCTGGTCCTGGTATCCCATCTCCGGATGGAGGGGCGATACGGCGTGTACGCCGGCTCCGATCCCGTGGAAAAACATACGCATGTCATTTTCCATTTTAACGACGGGACCGAACTTCGCTACAAGGACGTCCGCCAGTTCGGAACGATGCACCTATTCCAGCCGGGGGAAGAGTTTGCTTTGCCGCCGCTAAACAAGCTCGGCTTGGAGCCGCTGGATCCGGAGTTTACCCCCGGGAAGTTTAAAGAAGCGCTAAAAGGAAAAACTTCGAAAATCAAGGCGGTTCTGCTGAACCAAGCATATGTCGTCGGCATCGGGAATATCTATGTGGATGAGTCGCTGTTCCGCGCGGGGATTCACCCCGAGCAGCCGGCGAACACGCTGACGGACAAGCAGTTTGAAGCTTTGCACCAGGCAGTCGTGGCCACGCTGGCGGAGTCGGTTGAGGTTGGCGGCTCCTCCATCAAATCCTATGTCAACGGGCAAGGGGAGATGGGGATGTTCCAGCATCGACTGAAAATTTACGGACGCCAAAACGAGCCTTGCGTCACCTGCGGAACGCCGATCGAAAAGACCGTGGTCGGCGGACGCGGCACGCATTATTGCCCGGTCTGCCAGACCCTGAATTAAATAAAAGCATGGGCGTGCACTCCTTGTTTGTCCCTCCCATATACTGAGACCGTAGTGGACTTCAGGGAAAACGGAAGCTTCAAGACCCCGGTTCTTATTCAGAGCCGCGGGTTCGGGATCGGCCGTTTCGACAAGGGGAGGGAAACCAGGGGTGCTCAGTCATGTCTTTTCGCTGCTCCTGCTTGCGTTTGCATTAAGTTTGGACAGTTTCGGGGTCGGGATTACATATGGGTTGAGGCAGATGAAAATTTCGTCGTTGTCCGTCGTCATCATCTCCATATGTTCCGGAGTCATCATTTATATATCGATGCAGGTCGGCGTGCTTTTGGCCCGCGTCGTGTCACCGGACGCCGCTTCGGTTGTCGGGGCCGTCATTTTGATCATCATGGGGTCGTGGTCCTTGATCCAGTTGGTGATTCAGAAGGAAAAGGAACGGGACGACAAACCTGACGATAAACATACGGCAAACATCAAAGCGTCGGACCAAAGCCATGCAAGCGGGGCCGCGTTGCCGACGGCTTCCAGGGAAATGCCGGAGCAAACGGTATTTTCGCTCGAAATCCGCAAGCTGGGCCTCGTCATCCGCATTTTGCGGACGCCGTCTTCGGCGGATATCGATAAATCGGGCAGCATTTCGGGATTCGAGGCGATGTGGCTTGGCATTGCGTTATCGCTGGACGCTTTCGGGGCCGGACTCGGCGCTGCATTGCTAGGATTTTCGCCCGTTTGGACCGCGCTCGTCATCGCGCTGTTCAGCGGAACGTTTTTGGTGGTCGGCATGAAAACCGGCTTTAAATTCGCGGCAAGATCATGGATGCGGCATTTTACCGCGCTTCCGGCGTTGTTATTGATCGCCATGGGAATAATAAAGCTGTTATGAGGTGGTTTTGCACATGAATATCGGGTTAACCGGAGGTATTGCAACAGGAAAAAGCACCGTGTCCGCGCTCCTTGTCAACAAAGGGGCTCTGCTTGTCGATGCCGACGCGATCGCCCGGGAAGTCATGCTCCCGGGTCATCCCGTTTTGGCGGCGGTTGCCGAGCATTTTGGACAAGCCGTTATTCTTGAGGACGGCACCCTCGACCGGAAGAAGCTTGGGGACATCGTATTCCGCGACCCTACCCAGCGCAAAGCTCTGAATGACATCACGCATCCTGCCATCCGGAAGGAGATCCGCGGGCGGATGGACGATTTGCAGCGGGAACATCCGGACAAGCTGGTGGTCGTGGACATCCCCCTTTTATACGAATCGGGACTTGAACATATGTTTGAACGCGTCATGGTGGTTTATGCACCGGAGCACGTTCAGCTGGAGCGATTGATGCGGCGAAACCCATTGACGGCGGAGGAAGCGGCGGCAAGGATCCGGTCGCAAATGGATATTGAGGAAAAGAAGCGGAAGGCCGATATCGTGATCGACAACAGCGGAGACGCTGAGGAAACGGAGCGGCAAGTGGATCGGTTCTGGCTTCAAGCGGGATATGTATGAAGGCTGTTCGATTTTTGCGCAAAAAAAGAGTCCTGCTGCTGCTGTTCATCGGTTTTGTCGCGGTTTTGTTTTTCAGCACGAACTGGATGTCCTGGTTTTACCCGATCTATTACAAGGATAACATTCGCGAGCAGGCGGAGCGCTATGACGTTGACCCGTTTTTGGTCGCCTCGATCATCCGCGTGGAATCCAACTACAAGCTGGGCAAGGAATCGAAAAAAGGAGCGCTCGGCTTGATGCAGCTGATGCCCGACACGGCCCAGTGGGTCATGGAGCAGGCCAAGCTGCCGGAAGTCACAATGGACCATATCAAACATAAACCGGAGGCGAGCATTGCCATCGGAACCTGGTACCTGAGAAATTTGAGCAACCAGTTCAAAGGGAACCGCATCGCCGTCATCGCGGCCTATAATGCAGGACCGGGCAAGGTGGACGGGTGGTTGAAAAAGGGAGTTTGGGACGGAACGCTGGAATCGGTCAAAGATATTCCCATCGGCGAAACAAGGCACTATGTTCAGCGGGTGATTTATTATTATAATCAATATACGCGGATATACAACGAGTTTTGAATTTGGGGCGGACAAGCCATCCGAAGGAACTCCATGAGCGGGGTTTTGCTCTGACGCTTCCGTTCCCGTCACGGCAAAAAAGTATTGAAGCAGCCTCATCGGCTGCCCCAATACTTCTTTGGATGCATGTATTATTGGAATTGACCAGCCAGTTGTTGTTCAGCCAGGGTCACCAAACGTTTAGTGATGAGTCCCCCGATCGAACCGTTCTCATAGGAAGTCATGTTGCCTTGGTATCCGTCTTGCGGGATGGAGATACCCAGTTCCTGAGCAACTTCGTATTTCAATTGGTTCAGGGCTGCAGTAGCTTTAGGTACTACCAGGTTGTTGGAGTTGTTG
This sequence comes from Paenibacillus cookii, assembly GCF_018333375.1. Taxonomy (GTDB): domain Bacteria; phylum Bacillota; class Bacilli; order Paenibacillales; family Paenibacillaceae; genus Paenibacillus_AQ; species Paenibacillus_AQ cookii. The sequence goes on along the minus strand of NZ_BORW01000028.1, from coordinate 38,627 downwards.
TTTTGAGCCATTGATGTTCACCTCCTTGCTGTTTGTAAAAGTAGTATGTCTCAAAGATTCAAACTTCATCACTTTTTTTAAATGTTTTTCAGTTGGAAATTATAAGTAATTTTTTGTATCATCCCATCCACCCTCAAGGTAAAGGAAGTGAGTATGCATGAAATGTCCCTACTGCGATTACGCAGGCACCAAGGTGCTGGACTCCCGTCCGGCCAACGACAACAAATCGATCCGCCGCAGACGCGAATGCGAAAAATGCAGCAGGCGTTTTACGACGTTCGAAATGGTGGAGGAAACTCCGCTGATCGTCATCAAAAAAGAAGGAAGCCGCGAGGAATTCAGCCGGGACAAAGTGCTGCGCGGCCTCATCCGCGCATGCGAGAAGCGCCCGGTATCGGTGGAACAGCTTGAAGCCATCGTGTCCGAGGTGGAAAAAGCGCTTCGCAACACCGCGGTAGCGGAAGTCGAAAGCCGCCACATCGGCGAGCTGGTCATGGAGCAGTTGTATCCGGTGGACGAGGTTGCTTATGTGCGTTTTGCCTCCGTATACCGGCAGTTCAAAGACATCAACATGTTCATGAAAGAGCTGAAAGGGCTGCTTTCGAAGAATACGATGCCCGACTCGGTCGACTGACCGGATGTCCGAAGGCGCAAACGGCTAGGTGGAAGACATCAAGCCGCTTGCGTCTTTTTTATTTTCCGGGGTTACCGGCAAAAACATGGCATGGCATTCTGGGTGAATTCTTTACTTATGTGCCGTTGTAAAGTTCTGAAATTTATTTTAATTTTGTCAAGGTTGTTCGAAAATAAATTGTGAAAATTCGTTGACAACGGCAAAATATCAAATGTAAGATAATAACATATATGGGCTGGTTATGACGAAAATACATCGGGAGACATGGGAGGGGTCATCGATTTGTCTAATTTTGAAAGCGTTTTAAATGTAAAAAATCCTAAAAGCAGGATGTCCAAACGGAACGTTTGGAAAGAGCATGTCTTGGCTTACGCATTTTTGGCGCCTTCGATCATTTTATTTATCATGTTTTTGTTTTACCCGATGCTGAAATCCGTTTATTTGAGCATGACGATTACGGATCCTCGGGGACAGGTGGCCGAGTTCGTCTGGTTCGAAAATTTCGTGAACCTGTTCCAATCGCGCCAGCTTTATTCCAATTTGAGCGTAACGCTTCTGTTTATTTTGTACACGGTGCCGACTTCGCTGATCTGGTCCTTGTTTTTGGCGGCGATCACCCACAACAAGCTGCGGGGAATGAAAATTTTCCAATTCATATTTTCGCTGCCGATCGTCATTTCGGTCGGTACGGGATCCATTATCTGGTTTTTGCTGTTTCACCCGACGGCGGGGATGTTGAACTATTTTCTCAGCCTCATAAGCGTTGGCCCGATTCCGTGGCTGACCGACCCGGCCTGGGCGCTCATTTCCATTTCCATCATGACTGTTTGGATGAACATGGGTTTTCTGTACATCGTGTTGTCCAGCGGGCTGCAAGGCATTCCGGAGGAGCTTTATGAAAGCGCTAAAATCGACGGTTCCGGACCTGTACGCACGTTTGTGCGGATCGTGATTCCGCTGTTGTCGCCGACGATTTTTTTCGCCTTGATCGTTTCGGTGATTGGAGCTTTCCAGGCTTTCGGCCAAATTCATATCCTGACCAAAGGCGGTCCGATCAACTCCACCAACGTCATCGTCTACTCCATTTACCAGGACGCCTTCGTGAACTTCCGCTTCGGGATCGGCAGCGCGCAGGCGCTCATCCTGTTTTTGATTATTTTGGCGCTGACCGTGCTGCAGTTTAAAGTTCTGGAAAAGAGGGTGCACTATCAATGATTGCGAAACGAACGACTGCGCTGCTGCTGTACGTCCTGCTTGCCGCGTTGGCGCTGATGGTGTTGTATCCGCTTATTTTTACGGTGTTTTCGTCGTTGATGACCGAAAAAGAAGTATCCAATTTTCCGCCGCCGTTGTTTCCGACCCGTTTCCATCTCGATAACTTCAAGGAGGCCATCGCCGGATTTCCGATCGTCCGGTTCATATTGAACAGCTTTATCGTATCGGCCGCGGTCATGATCAGCCAGGTCGTGACATCGAGCCTAGCGGCGTACGCTTTTTCGTTCCTGAGTTTCAAAGGCAAAAACGCGCTGTTTGCGATGTTTCTGTCGACGATGATGATTCCATGGGAAGTGACGATCATTCCGAACTATTTGCTGATCAAAAGCTGGGGCTGGATGGACAGCTACCAGGGGCTGATCGTTCCTTTCATGGCCGGCGCTTTCGGGGTGTTTCTGCTCCGCCAGTTTTTTCTGCAGCTGCCGCGCGAATTGTTCGACGCAGGAAAAATCGACGGATGCGGGCATTTGCGGCAATATTTTTCGATCGTGCTGCCGCTTTCCAGGCCGGCGCTGGCCACGCTTTCGGTCTACGTGTTCTTGACGCATTGGAACCATTATCTTTGGCCTCTGCTCATTACGAACCGGGCGTCCATGCGGACCGTCCAAATCGGGGTGGCGATGCTGCAGCATGCCGAGGTCATGTCCTGGAATTTGATTTTGGCCGGGGTGACGCTGGTGCTGCTGCCGTCCTTCATCCTGCTGGCTTTAGGCGTCAAGCAGCTGGTGCGCGGCATCGCGGCGGGGGCGGTAAAGGGATAAAAGCGGTGATCGGCCTTGGATTTGCGGCGGGGCTTGTCATACAAGGCAATAGGCAGGTTTTTTAATAAAAGGGGAGGAATGATGCAGACTATGGGGAAGAAGAGGCTTGTAAGTTTGATGCTGGCAGCGGTAATGCTGCTGATGGCGGCCTGCAGCGTGAACATGGGCGAAGAAGAGCCGAAAGCGGCCGAACCCGGCACGAAAGGCGCCGAAACGAAAAGCGGGGCGCAAAAGGTCGTGTTCTGGCATGCCATGGGCGGTGCGACGACGAAGGTCGTGGATCAACTGGTGGACAACTTCAATAAGTCGCAGGATAAAATCCAGGTGGAAGCGGTGTACCAGGGAACATATGACGATTTGCTGAGCAAGCTGAAGGCGTCGATGGGCACCAGCGAAGGGCCGACGGTCGTGCAGATGTACGAAATCGGCAGCCGGTTCATGGTTGATTCCAAGCTGATTACGCCGATGCAAAACTTTATCGATCAGGACGGGTGGGACGTCGGCCAGCTTGAACCGAACATCAGCGGTTACTATACATTCGATCACAAGCTGTATTCAATGCCGTTTAACACGTCGAATCCGATTTTGTATTATAACAAGGATTTGTTTAAGGAAGCCGGACTTGATCCGGAAAACCCGCCGAAGACGTTTGAAGAGCTGAAAACTGCCGCGGACAAAATTTCGAAAACGGGCAAAGCGGTCGGCGCGAACTTCGCGATTTACGGCTGGTTCATGGAGCAGTTTTTCGCAAACCAGGGAGCGGAATACGTCAACAACGGCAACGGCCGGGACGACCTGGCGACCGAATCGCTGGTGAACTCCGACGCAGGGGTGAAGGTAATGACGTGGTGGAAGGATCTGATCGACACGAAAGCAGCCAACAATCTCGGACGGAAAACCGATGACTCGAAAAAAGCGTTCTCCGCAGGCCAGGTGGCGATGATCCTCGATTCCACGGCGGCGCTCAAAGGATTGGTGGACGGCACGACAGGCAAATTCGAGGTCGGAACGGGCTTTTTGCCGAAACCGGCAGATGCGAAGGAAGGCGGCGTCATCGTCGGCGGCGCAAGCTTGTGGATGATGAACAACCGTCCGGACGAGGAGCAAAAAGCGGCCTGGGAATTCATCAAATTCCTGACCTCGCCGGAGCAGCAGGCATTTTGGCACATCAACACCGGGTATTTCCCGATCACGACCAAAGCGTATGAACAGGACAGCGTGAAGGAAAATCTGAAGAAGTTCCCGCAATTCCAGACGGCGATCGACCAGCTGCATCAAACGAAGCTGAACCGGGCTACCCAGGGCGCCGTCATGGGCGTTTTTCCGGAAGCGAGACAAATCGTCGAAGGCGCCATCGAAGAGGTGCTCAACAACAAAAAGACGCCAAAGGCGGCGCTGGACGACGCGGCGAAAGAAATTACCGCCAAAATCCAGGAGTATAACCGGACGGTGAAATAAACTCCGTGGTAGGAGACGCCCTTTTTGGCTCTAGGGCCGGGGCGTCTTCTTTTTTTGAAAAAAAGTATTGCACAACTCTATCCACTATGATATATTATAGGAGTGCTCTTCAAAAGAGCGATACATAAGAATACGGGGCCTTAGCTCAGCTGGGAGAGCGCATCGCTGGCAGCGATGAGGTCAGGGGTTCGATCCCCCTAGGCTCCATTTTAAAAAAAGACATCCGTATTGGATGTCTCAGAGTGTCGAGAAAGTCCAACGGACTTTTCGACACTCTATTTTTTATATGGGGAATCATATCTTTTAAAATAAAAATCGATTTAAAGCGCTCTGAGAACCCTACTTCAGTGACCGACGAGGCAATTTTAAACCCCCTGCAAAAAAACAGGGGGTTTCTCGACAGCCTGAGACATCCGTATTGGATGTCTTTTTTTGTTTCGGGGCGGAGGGATGAATCTTGCAAGTGAAGCGGGTCCCGCACTGGGAACGGGGGGCCTCGCCGTTAAGGGGAGGGCGGATGAGCTTGGCGTTGCTATTTTTCGTAAGGGGTAGATCGTGTCGTAGATAAGCATCGATAGAATGACGTGGGTTAACAAGCATTTGTAGATATGGGTAGACAGACAAGCGTCGCCGGGCAGTTCATGGAGAAATTCATCTTCCGCTGAAATGTCTACGGAGGCATAAACAAGGTTAGATCGCTGCGCGTAAGCTGTTTCCGGTTGCTAACGGTTGTGACAGCGCCTATGTCGCTTAAAATGGTTCTCTGTAAGTTGTAACGGTCACCAACTAGCTTATTTGGAAGATTACCGTATGAAACTCGGCCAAAATGCCCAAATAACGTCAACCAGAACCGTTAAAATTTCATAACCTCCATTTTCTCGGCATTAACCGCTCTGGAAACCGTTAGAAATTTACTCCTCGCGATTCCTTCGTCTCCGGCGTTCAATTGGTCTCTTTAACGGTTGTGACAGAGCCTATGTCGCTTAAAATGGTTCTCTGTAAGTTGTAACGGTCGCCAATGAGCTTATATGCAAGACTACCTTATGAAATTCGGCCAAAATGCCCAAATGACGTCAACCAGAACCGTTAAAATTTCATAACCTCCATATTCCCGGCATTAACCGCTGTGGCAATCGTTAGAAATTTACTCCTCGCGGTTCCTTCGTCTCCGACGTTCAATTGGTCTCTTTAACGGTTGTGACAGCGCCTATGTCGCTTCAAATAGTTCTCTGTAAGTTCTAACGGTTACCAATGAGCTTATTTGGAAGATTACCGTATGAAATTCGGCCAAAATGCCCAAATAACGTCAACCAGAACCGTTAAAATTTCATAACCTCCATATTCCCGGCATTAACCGCTGTGGCAACCGTTAGAAATTTACTCCCATCGTCTTCGGGATTCCATATTACCTCCCCGTGTTCACGTATCTCCTCGCGTCCCATAGTCTTTTTTGCGTTCGCCCTATCGCTCACGTACACTCGATCTCCTCACGCTCACCTTATCCCCTTGATTCACGTATCTCTCTAGCGTCTTAACGTTCAACTTATCTCCTCATCTTTACTTGATCCTCGGGTAGCCGGCAACAACGCTATTTTTGTTTTCCGCCTGACCACCTCCAGCTTCGGAGGCCTGCCCCATCGGCGCAGGCCCAGGACGGCGCGCGGGCAGGAAGGAGCCACGCCACAGGCGACCGGGCCAACCGTCGTCGGCCGAAGCGATGCCGCAAGCAGGACGAGCGCTCCGGTGCGATCGACCGCCTGCTGGCCGCAGCTGCTTTTTCACCAAAAGGGCGTGAAAGATCATTAGTATGCTCTACAAGGGGAACTACGCAAGCAAACTGAAACATCTTGCATCTAGAAAATGAACGCAGCTTCAACAGAAGAAGCCAGGCTCCGTTCCGGATCAATAACTGGGTTTCTTACACCTCATATATCCCGATTCTGAAAAGCGATTTTTAGGACTTTCCGCACGTTTGTAGGGGGCCTTTTCCTCCATTTGGGGGACTATGAGCTTTGATAACCTTGCAAAAATGTGCATATAATAGGCTATATGAAGGGAGGAGCCGCGTATTCGCTACCTTTATGAATTTATAGAGCATCAGGATGATCTGCCGATCAAGCTTTTCGTGAACAGCGTGAAGCATATTCATTTTCACTGGCATAAAGAGGTGGAAATCGTCTACGTTCTCCAAGGCTCCGTCATCATGTACCTTGATCAGAAACAGTATACGCTCCATGAAGATGATGTCATTGTCGTGAACAGCATGTCGGTGCATCAGATCGAGCGGACAAGCCAAGACAACGTGCTGTTAACGCTGCAGTTCGGTCCCGAATGGTTGAATAATCAAGCGTTTATCTCGTGTAATTCTGCTGCGGATCCCGAGCAGAACCGGCAGCTGCAGAGCATCAAGCAAAATCTCGCCCAGATGGTCTGGGAGATCAATAAGAAGGCTCCGGGTTATCAAAGCTACACGATGGGCATTTTGCAGACGTTGTGCGGCTGCCTGCTGCGGTATTTTGCGGATGGAACGAATCCCGCAGCCGAAGAGGGCGGCAGAGAGTATGACTATAAGAGGCTGAACAGGGTCCTTACGTACGTAGACCAGCATTATAATGAAAAGATTACGCTGCAGACCATGGCAGAGCTGGAGCATTTGAGCCTGCATTATTTTTCTCACTTCTTTACGGATAAAATCGGCATCCCCTTCCAGAAGTATTTGACGTTGGTGCGCCTGGAGAAGGCGCAGGCCGAGCTTGCCGGAAGCGAAAAAAGCATCACGGAAATCGCTTTGGATTGCGGATTTGCCAACGTGAAGCTCTTTAATAAATATTTCAAAGAAAAGTACGGCTGCACCCCGAGCTCCTATCGTGACGCCTTGCTTGCTCAGGCAGCTGATCGGCCCGACCGCAAGCCGTTAACTTACGACGAGTCCTCAAGCGGCGACTATTATGAGATGGATACATGGAATGCCATGGGCACGTTATATCGGTATCTGGATGCTAGAGCAGACACGAAGCTCGAGGCGCTAAACCCGTCACCCCCGCTTACGGCGGAGCGGAAGATGGTCGAGGTCCAAGCCGATGGGCCTTCGGCAAGGTATGAACGGCACTGGAATGTCACGACAACCGCAGGCAGGGCAATCGAAGGGTTAAGGGAAGACTGGCGCCGGCAGCTGCGTGAACTAAAAGGGCATATTCCGTTCCGGTATATCCGTTTCCACGGCATATTTACGATGAGATGATGGTGTACAGCGAGAAGGAAGACGGAACTCCTATATATAATTGGTCATATGTCGACAAGCTGTATGATTTTCTCCTGGAGCAGGGAGTAAAGCCGTTTGTCGAACTCAGCTTCATGCCGAGCCAGCTGGCACGTTCCAAGGAAACAATCTTCTGGTGGAGAGGAAATATTTCACCGCCTGCCGATCAAACCAAATGGGACGCGCTGGTGCGGGAGTTCGTGCGCCATTGCCTGAATCGATACGGGGCGAAGGAAGTGGAAAGCTGGTATTTCGAGGTATGGAATGAACCGGATTTGTCCGGGGTGTGCTGGGCCGGGAGCAAGGAAGAATACTTTGCTTTTTATGCATCGACGGTTCGCGCGATCAAATCGGTCTGGCCTCAGCTGAGGACAGGGGGACCTGCGATGGGCTATGGCTCGTTATGGAATGATCCTTGGGCGGATGAGTTTATGGACTATTGCAGGGAACAAGAAGTGCCTCTCGACTTTTTTTCGTTCCATATTTATTCGGAATACCCTCGGCTTAAGGAAGAAAGGGAGCATCTGACCAAGATTATGCCTCCTTCATTTTATAGGGAAAGCATTGACCGTTTACGGGAGAAAATGAAAGCCGCCGCCTATGGCGACGTGGAGCTTCATATTACGGAATGGAACTTCTCCATGTACGACCGCAACTTGCTGCATGACACGATGTTTATGGCCCCTTTTGTCATTTATCATGCGATGAACACGCTGGGCGCGGTGAAAGCATTGGCCTTCTGGTCCTTTACCGACGTCTTCGAGGAGAGCACGGTGCCGACTTCACCGTTCTATGGAGGTTTTGGCTTGATTAACCGGGACGGGCTCAAAAAGCCGAGTTACTATGCCTTAGAACTGTTGCAAAAGCTGGGCGACGAGCTTCTGGTGCAGGGGGATGGTTATGTGGGAACGCGAACCAGGGATGGCAGCATGCAGTTTCTGTTCTATCACTACGTGCACGTGGATCCCCTGTTTTCAAGCGGCGACTGGTCCGAACTGTCCAGCACGAACCGTTACGATGTGTTTGAGGAAAAAGGAAACCGAAACTTCGAGCTATCGCTAAGCCGGCTTACCGGGACCTTTAAATGTACCAGTTATCGGCTGGACCGGCAGCATGGATCGGTGTTTGACGAATGGATTCGCATGGGGGCTCCCGAATTCCTTTCGGAGGAGGAGCTCGCCTATCTTCACAAGCGAAGCGGGCCGGTCATTCGGACAGAGCTTCTCCGGCAGGATCGCTGGCGCAAAGAAATTGATCTCCCGCCTCATGGCGTCATGCTGCTAACGTTAGACAGGCAGTATTAGCATGATGGAAATGAATCGAATCATAGATCAACAAGACATCCCTTTTTAATAAAAGGGGTGTTTTTTGCTGTTTATTTTCGAGCGTGATACACAAGCTAGGACGGAAGAAGCCAACTAGGCAAAAAATGCCCCTCTACACGACAACTTAAAACAAGAAAGCGTTCCCATGGAAACCCTATACTTAAGGTACAGCCGCACGAGAATGACAGGAGGGAAAACAAGATGAAGCGTTTCATGAAATGGATGACGGAATCGTTTGCGCCTCGATTGGAGGCGTTTACGAACAATGTCTGGGTTTCATCTATTCAAGACGCCATTATGGTCGCGATTCCGATGATATTTATCGGCTCGATCATTACGTTGATTTCGATTTTAAAGGAGTTCTTCCCGGGGATGCCGGATCTATCACCGATCACGACATTTAGCTTCGGTCTGCTAGGTTTATTCATTGCTTTCTTAACGCCTTATATGGTCATGGAAAAGAGGGAGCGCCACAAAATCAAGCTGCTGGCAGGAATGACAGGCTTATCTTTATTCATCATGCTGCTTAACCCGACCATGAACGAGGATGGAACCGTCAAGTTTATCCTTGAACGCTTTGGCGCGACGGGCATGATTACAGCACTGCTTGTGGGGATATTCGTAGCGGTGATCATGAATGTCTGCGGTAAATTCTCCTTCTTTAAAACAGAGAGCTCGCTTCCTGAGTTCATTAAGGAATGGTTCGATTTTCTCATTCCGATCGCGATCATTTTAACTACAGGATGGGTTCTGGTATACCAGCTGCACTTTGATATTTTTGCGCTCATCGTAAATGCATTTGAACCTCTTAATGCTGTGGGGCAAAGTCTCATCGGGTTCGTATTGTTTAACTTTATCGGCGTTGTCCTGTATTCCTTTGGGGTCAGTCCGTGGGTGTTGATGCCGATATGGTACACGATTTGGATTCCCGCCATTGAAGAGAACGCCTCTTTAGTGGCTAAAGGGCTGGACCCGGTTAATATCAATACTTTTGAAACCTTTTTCTCCGGATGGCTGGGCATCGGAGGTATGGGAGCCACTTTGCCGCTCGCCGTCTGGTTCCTGCTTGCCAGATCGCAAAAGCTGAAATCCGTCGGTAAAGCGACGATTATCCCCTCCCTGTTTAATATTAACGAGCCGGTCGTCTACGGAGCGGTTGCTTTCAACCCGCTGCTCATGGTACCGATGTGGATTAATGGTCTTATAACGCCGATCATTGTGTATTTGGCGCTCGATATGGGGCTGGTGAGAATCCCGAGCCAAATCTTTCAATTGTGGTATACCCCAATCGGGCTGTCTACCTACATGATGTCCGGGCTCGGCGGTCTTGTTCTTCTGGCCGTTGTCTTATTGATTGTATTCGCGGTATGGTTTCCGTTCTTCAAGCTGTATGATGCGCAAGAACTGAAGAAAGAGCGGGAAGCAAGTACAACAAGTCATGTGTAAAGGATGAATACAAATGAACCGATCAATTCATGAGTTAATTCAAGAAATGACGCTTACGGAAAAAGCATCCCTCTGTGCGGGATTGAATATGTGGATGACCAAAGGCATCGAGCGATTGAACATTCCAGCTGTGCATATGTATGACGGAACCAACGGGATCCGGAAAACGAACAGCGATGAAGAAATGGGCATCACGTCCGAGAACGTTCCGGCAACCTGCTATCCTACCGGTTCGGCCATCGGTTCCTCCTGGAACACCGAGCTGCTGCATGAAGTCGGGGTAGCGCTTGGACAGGAATCCAAGAAAATGGGCGTGGAGCTGCTGCTCGGCCCGGGCATCAACATGAAGCGGACGCCGCTTGGCGGCAGAAACTTCGAGTACTACTCGGAGGACCCTTGCTTAACAGGCGAGCTTGGCGCAGCCTTCATCAACGGGCTCCAAAGCGAAGGCGTGGGGGCTTCCCTCAAGCATTTCGCTTGCAACAATCAGGAGAACGAGAAAATGGTCACGAGCTCGGAGGTCGACGAACGGACGCTCCGCGAAATTTATCTTAGCGCTTTCGAACGGATCATTAAGAAGTCCGATCCCTGGACCGTCATGTGCTCATATAATTTGCTCAATGGCAGTTATACAAGCGAAAACGAGCATTTGCTCCATGATATTTTGAGGGAAGAGTGGGGCTACGAAGGTGTCGTGCTGTCGGACTGGACCGCCGTCAATGACCGGATTCGCGGACTTAAGGCTGGTCTTGATCTTGAAATGCCGGGGCCGGTTCATTACAATACGAAGGCAATCGTGGAGGCTGTGGAGCGCGGAGAACTCTCCGAAGAAAAGCTTGATCAAAGCGTTGCCCGTATTCTAAAGCTTGTAGAGCGAGTGACAGCTCCAAAAGAAACGGTCTCGGGCGCTGTTCAAGACTACCACGCGCTTGCGAGAAAAGCAGCTGCCGAAAGCATCGTGCTGCTCAAGAACGAGAACGGCATTCTCCCGATTCAGCCGGAATCCGCGCCATCGATTGCAATCATCGGACGTTTTGCCAAGAAGCCAAGAATTCAAGGGGCAGGCAGCGCCGAAGTTACGCCAACGCGGGTCGATATTCCGTGGGATGAAATCAAGGAGCTGGCAGGAGAGTCGGTTACGCTAAGCTATGCTGAGGGGTATCCCGCTGATGACTCCGTTCGCGAGGACCTGATTAAGGAGGGCGCGTCGTTGGCGGCGACATCCGATCTAGCCGTATTGTTCGTCGGCCAGCCGGAATATGCGGAATCCGAGATGCATGACTTGAAGAGCATTAACCTCCCAGAGCATCAAGTGAAGCTGATCCAAGCCGTTGCAGCCGTTCAGCCGAACTGCGTCGTGGTAACAAGCAGCGGAAACGCGCTTGCGATGCATCCATGGGTGCAGCATGTGCCCGGGGTCATCCATTCCTGGCTGACGGGGCAGGGGATGGGCAGAGCCATTGCCGAAATCCTGTTCGGGCACACGAACCCTTCCGGCAAACTGTCGGAGACCTTCCCGGTCAAGCTGTCGGATAACCCGTCGCACATGCGGATTCAAGGAGAAAACGGCAAGCTGTATTATCGTGAAGGACTGTTTATCGGCTATCGTTATTACGACCGTAAGGAAATGGCTCCGCAGTTTCCGTTCGGACATGGTTTGTCGTACACGACATTTAAGTACACGGATCTTCAAGCGGTACAGCATGAGAAGGGAGTTACCGTTTCCCTCCAAGTAGAAAATACCGGAAAGCGCACCGGAAAGGAAACCGTTCAATTGTATGTCCATGATGAGGAATGCAAATGGGTGCGTCCCGAGAAAGAGCTTAAAGCTTTTGCAAAAATCGAGCTCGCGCCGGGCGAGAAGCGGAAGATCGTTTTTGAGCTTGAAGAAAGAGATTTTGCCTATTACAACACGAAATACAATCGCTGGGTAGCAGAAAGCGGATATTTCCAACTCTGCGCAGGCAGCTCGTCCCGCGATATCCGAGTGACGAACCGACTGTTCTGCGACTTCGGCAAGGAAGAAATCACGTTCCATAAATTCAGCTTGCTCAATGAATGGGTGAGCGACCCGATCGCAAAGGACGTATTGGAAGAGTGCATCGATGAAATGAACAAGCACGTGAAGGACAAAGTATCTCTCCAGGATGAGTTCCTGGGATTTTGGGAGGACTTCCCGGTCATTAAAATCTTCCAGATGTTCGGGCAAAACTGGATGATGGAGCGGTCTCCGGATGAGGTCGTCGGCGAGCTGATCGAACGTGTGAACGAGAAACGGCTCGAGGCGCAGCAAGTCTAAATCTATTTAACTTAATCATGTCGACAAACATTATATAGGCCCATTCGTTTAAGGAGGATGTCATTCCATGGCATCCTTCTCTTTTATTGGGGAGTCGGACGAGCTGCTTAGTGAGATTAACTAAACATGGAAAGCAGAAAAAGGGGGGACTGTAATGCGAGGCGGACCGGGATTGGATTCAAGTACAGATTACAATAATCTTGGACCCGGAACATGAGCGCTTGATATTTACCAGTAAAATAGAGAAAATGAAGGTATCATCCATCTTCTTTTTATTTTTAAAAAAGGGATATAATGAAAGTTTTACATAAAGCAACTGTAATTATTGCGATTATTTCGTTATTAATGGGAACGACAAGTGCTTTTGCTTCCCGAAATAATCCCCATGTGTATATTAATTAGACATTTATACGAGCATAACGTATCAATAGCTTTGACAATGGAATGGTCTCGATGCCAAGGAGGAGTACATAAATGGGGAACGGATATGGCCAGCTTTTGGCGAAGATTCAAAATCCGGAACGACGGCTCGTTAAATTTCGAGAAATTGGAATATCATGTTTTCTGATTTTTATTTTATGTGTTACTGGTTGTTCCCCAAAAGATGAACCTTTTAATCATTCAAGCTTAAATCCAGACTTTCCAGTCCCGAAAACAGCCGAACTTCAGGAGAAAAAGGAATACTCGGAAGAGTACGCCTTCAAAAACGTTAAAGAAGAAAACGGACTACCGGACTATTATCGCAAAGAAATAGAGAGACGCGGCTGGATAGAAGCCGATCGATTGGGCTCAAAGTATACCTTTCAGAACGGGGACAAAAAAATCAATTTAATAATACTAACGGAAAAAATAATAATCCAGCTCTAGAGCCTAATTAGAGCCCCTCTTTGGCGTCATTTCAATGAAATGGGGGACAAAGGGGCTGTTTTTGAAAAAAATGCCCAACTTGTATATGACGAACTGCGATGCACGCATCTAATCGGTTCCCCGATAGGTGCGTTTTTTATGGATTGAAGTGGATTATAACGGGAAACGCCTTGTGAACACGCTACTGCCCGGCATACGCGATCCGGAAAGGGAAATCATGTTCCTTGTGCTGCGGCTCCCTTTAGTGAGTTACTCGAAAAACTTGATCTTAAGAAACTACTGCTCTTGATGTTGAGCCCTATGACTTGAATATGCCTTCAGTTGAAGTCGAATCCGCCGCCCCACAGCCTCTGTTGCCCGACTCCGAAAAAAAAGTGAGCCGGATTCCACGCTGACTTGTCTATAATATATCCCAACAAGAAAGGAGAGCCGGGCGTGACCGAGCATGAACTATTTCATACGTACAACAAAGACGTCTACCGAACATGTCTGTATATGCTCAAAAACAGCCAGGATGCCGAGGATGTATGCCACGACGTATTCGTTACGGTGTTCCGCCAGGACTGGAGCAGCGTGACGAATTTGAAGGCCTGGATCATGCGTATTACGATGAACCATTGCCTCAACGTGATCCGCAAAAACAAAACGAAGCACGAGAAGCAAGGACAACTGCAATGGCTTCATGATCAAGAAAGCCGGGCCGTAAGTCCGGTTGACAGCATCGTTGTAAACAAGCTTTCTTACGATGAACTGGAGCGTCAGCTGCTTCAGCTGCCGGAGAAACTGCTTAGCGTCGTTACGCTGCGATATATCGGCGATTTGTCCATTAAAGAAATTGCAGAGACGCTCCGCATTCCCCAGAATACCGTCCGGTCCAGGTTGTACAAAGCGCTCAAGCTGATCCGCAAAAAACTGGAGCGCCAGGAAAAATATATCATGAGGGGAGAGAATCATTTTGGAATCTATTGAGCTCAACGTTAGAAATCATATGAAGCGTACGGAAACGGTGCAGTATCCCGACTTTGATCAAATGCTGAGCAGCATTGAAAAAAATGAACTGAGGATCGTAGACGAAACATATCACAGACCGCAGCGGCGAAAAACGAGCGTGGCGATCATTGCGGGTGTGTCTGTGGCCGTTCTCGCAACGCCTGTTTATGCAGCCGTTCAATACGATTGGAGCAGTATTCTGTCCAAGAAACCAGGCATTGAAGCAGCCCTTGAGGCCGGTTATGGTCAGTATGTGGAGCAGAGTGTAACGGATCATGGCGTCACTTTGACGGTGCATACCGCTTTTACCGATGAGAACCGGACGGTCCTCCTGTACACGTTAAAACCGGAAGAAGCCACCCGAGGACAAGAGATCCGATACGACCGGATCGTCCTCAAGGACAGCAGCGGCACCCCCATTGAAGGGCATTATGTTCAGAAGTGGAACGCGGAGCAGGGCGTGTACCAGGGATATTTTGAGACGAATTGGGTGATGACAGAGGAACTGTCCAAGCTTCAATTTTCCGTGACGAATGTCCGGTATCTCGAGGATCTGGAGCACGAGATCCATTGGAATCCAAACGATCCGGGCACCCAGCAATTCACCATTCAAAAGGACGGCATCCAAACGGTAAAAATACAGGCCTTTGCATCCTCTCCGGGCCAAATCCTGCTTAACTCATCCGTAACCTTTACAGACGCTGCGGTTCAGGAGCAGACTTGGGCCAGAATCGCCGCGTACGACAGCCTCGGTAACAAAATCCGGGAGACGGAATCCCCCGCCTATGGTACAAGCGGTGCGACCGGGGAGTATGCAAGCCAACAGAAGTTTAGCGGGCAGCTGCTGAAGAAAAAAGGGAACCGTTTCGCTTTGGTGTATACCCATGAGAAGGGGCGCACTGACGGCACGTGGAACGTGAATCTCTCTTTGTCCCGGAAGCAGATGGAGAGCGGTTCGTTCAGAAAAAGCCTGGATATTCCGCTTCATACATGGCCCGAAGAGGCGAGCATCCGTGAACTGGTTGTAACACCGACCCAAATCCGGCTCGTCCTGAATCATCAGGACCGCCGATTCCGAATGCCTTACCAAACCTTGCAATTGGATGTTGGCGGCCGGGTATTTGAAGGGGAAGTTGGACTGGAGGAGAGCGATTCCCATGCCGGTAAAACCGTTCTCCGGTTTGAGCCTACGGACTCCATTACCGTGGATATCGCTTCACTAAAAAACACATCAATCACGCTGATCGGCAAGGAACGGGTGGATGTTCATAAGGGCAGCGATGTTCCCGTCCGTCTGACCGATATTTCCTCACAGCCGCAGACGATACGGACGAGCTACGAAGGATATCCGGTCTATTGGACCTATTATATCAAGGACAATAATCTGTACGTCGAATCCGAAAGCCCGGATGCAAGCTTTGGCGGTATCAATCAAACCTATTTCGTTGAGGGGAAAGAATCGATGTATCTGATTCCGCAGTTTTATTTTGGTTCGGGCAACAAGCATACCGATATGTACAAAAACTTCAACGGTACCGATCTGGACCTGTACGTATGGAACTACACCACCAAAAATCCGGATGACGAGCTTCGAGTAAAACTAAACTAAAGAACGCACAGCCCTATCATAACTTGCTGGAGCAGCTGCCTGCTGGGCGGCTGCCTTTTTCATTATGCGCAGAGATTTGCGCCAACCTGCTCCGAGTTTGCTGCGGTTCTATTTATAACTTCATAAGAATGGATGATGATTTCAACATTCGCTTTGGCGAAGTTCATCGTCCTCTGACTGTCTGCGGAGGCACAAACAATGTTAGATCGCTGCGCGTAAGCTGTTCTCGGTTGCTAACGGTTGTGACAGCGCCTATGTCGCTTCAAATGGTTCTCTGTAAGGTGTAACGGTCACCAATGAGCTTATTTGGAAAATTACCGTATGAAATTCGGCCGAAATGCCCAAATAACGTCAACCGGAACCGTTAAAATTTCATAACCTCCATTTTTTCGGCATTAACCGATGTGGCAACCGTTAGAATCTTACTTCCACACTTATTTCCATACTTATTTCGACACTTTTACTTGTCCGCTCACCTTGACTACATCTTCTCGCGTTCAATTGTTTCCTCGACTTTTCCCTTCATCTCCTAGGCGCTAACTTGTCTCATCGATCGCTTTACTTCATCCCATTGCGTTCAAATTTTCTTCTCGGGTTCACCCGATCTCTTCCGTTCACTTACCTTTCCCGTTCATTTATCTCCTTGCGTCCATTTATCTCCTTGCGTTCAATTTTCTTCTTACGTTCACTTCATTTGCTCATTGGTTTAACGGGTATGCTGCTTCACTGTGGACAAAGGGCGTTAACAACGTCTTCATCGCGGGATTTTTCCCTACCGGAAGGTCCTTGAACTAGCGGTGCGGATCAAACGGACTTTGGACATGATCGCCGGGTAGTCGGTAAGTACGATATCGTTGTTTTCCGCTAGCCACCTCCAGCAGTTTTTTCTCCAA
The DNA here is from genome assembly GCF_018333375.1 of Paenibacillus cookii. Classification (GTDB taxonomy): domain Bacteria; phylum Bacillota; class Bacilli; order Paenibacillales; family Paenibacillaceae; genus Paenibacillus_AQ; species Paenibacillus_AQ cookii. The sequence continues at coordinate 21,811 of NZ_BORW01000028.1, read as the reverse complement.
AAGGGCGCGGAGGATAACTCGGGTGCGATGTTCAGATAGCTGCAAATGGCTTGACAGCTCCATCGGCGTAAATGGCCGCAGCAGTCGGTGAGCATATCTCAGGGTTTCGGCTTCTGCCCAATGGAGTCCGAAAGGTACGGCGCTGCTTAGAAACTTTCCAACGAAGGATAGGACGAGCTGTTTGCATACCCCGGGATCATCCCGGATGGATAAGTAAGCAATCGTAAGGATAAGCCAATCATCCAAAACCAGCAGGGATTGCTTCATGCATAAATCTTTGAATCGGCTGACTTCAATATCCCTGGCATGGCTTCGGTAATCCTGAATTTCGATACATCCTTTGACGTTCCCGGGCATGTACGCAAGGTCCAGATAGCGATACCCGTTATTAAAATCCCTAACCTCGTATTCGGGGTATAAATGATCCAGATTGCCTATGGCCGGAAACCAGACCAAACGCAAAAAATCGAGCGATCCGCGGCTTAATCCTTTCCGGAGTAACTCCCGTCTTCTTGGACTTTTCTCTTCGGCAATCTGTTGCTCCATCCAACTTTGATAGATTTCATCAAACCTGCTCATTCCATGTCACATCCGATCCGAAAAAATAAAAAACCGCCCCGATACATCCATGCTCGCATGAACATGACGTAACAAAGCGGTATGTGCTTCACACCCTATAATTGCATACAATGTACCATTAAAAGGGAAAATATTCAAGCTTAACTGCTCCATTGGAGCATTGAAACCGACCCCGACCCAATCTTGGGCCAAAAAAGTCAGGTTAAGCCATAGTCTCCATAAAACTTGAGCGCACCTGGTCGGGCATGTTTTGTTCTCACAGGGATCGTGCCGCTATATTGAAATGGCAGAATGCTGCGATTCGCTCATAAACGTACTCTCTAGAATCCACGACACCAAAAAGACATCCATTGGGGGGCTTTTTTGAGGGGAAGGACACTTGCTCCAGGGGAGGAGTCCCGCACGGATGGCCGATTGCAAATTCTAACGGTTGTGACAGCGACTATGTAGCTCAAAATAGCTATCTGCAAATTCTAACGGTTACCATCGAGCTTATTGACGAGATTATCCTATGATGTTCCTCCATAATGCCTAAATAACGTCAATCAGAACCGTTAAAATTCCAAAAGCAACAATTTCTTGGCATTAAGCGCAGTGGCAACCGTTAGAACTGTTCACTCCGCATTCATCAACATATCTTTAAGATCACCATGACTCCCCGCGAGCGCCTTACACTTCAACTTCAGCATAACTCCCCGCGAGTGCCTTGCTCTTCACGATCATCGTTGTCTCCTCACGATCGCAAACTCCCTGCGCAACCCGCCACTTTCAAAGTAAACTTCATTCCCGCAAGGGCGGTTACACCGTCAAACCCGAAATCGGTGCCAGCCGCGACCATTGCTTTCCTTTTCGCTAGCGGCCATCAGCGCCATTTTCCCCAACACAACTGCCACACAACAGGGCGCGACGCAATTCGGGTCCGATGCAGCAATCAATCGCCAATCCAATTACGGCAACCGTTCAAATATTCGCCTTTACAAATTCATGCGTCATTTCGGCTACGCGCCGATTTCCCGCCTCCGTAAAACCATGGCCCTCGCCTGGAAATATCTCGATCCTCCCACGAGGATATAATTTTGAAGCTTTTTCGCCATACTCAAGCGCCACGACCGCATCTTGATCGCCATGAAATATCAGAACATTTTTGTTATATCCACCTACATGTTCGAATACGTCGTACCCGTGAATCGTCTCGAAAAACGCTCGGCCGAGCGTCATTCCCCAAAGCTCTTGCGTGTCCGGAATGCTTTCAAGCGTAGGAAATCTTTCGTTCCATTGGTCCGGGATGCAGAATGCCGGATATAATAACAGAACGCCTTTCACGTCATCCATACGCTCCTCGGCGGTCAGCGCCGTGACCAAACCCCCTTGGCTACCGCCAAACAGAAAAATATGGTCCGCATCGACGTTTTCCCATGTTTTCACATGATCCAGTACGGTGCATAAATCTTCTTTCTCCGTAAACAAGGTCATTTCCGTCGTCTTAGAATCGCTTTTTGAATTCACGGAACCGCCGCAGAAATCAAAACAATACGCCCCCACGCCATGGGACGCCAGATATTCGGCATGCATCGTAAAATCGGCATTTGTTCCGTTGTAGCCATGACTGAAAATAACGACGGGACACTTTTTTTCATGCTTTGGCATATAGGAAATGCCGAAAATGTTCCTGCCGCGATGTGCGATTTTTACTGTGTTTGTTATGTAATCGTTCATGCTTGAACCCCCGTTCGTTGAAGTTTGCTTGCAAAGGGATGCCCTGGGTTGCTTCTTCAAGCCATACATTGCCGCATTCCAAACAACCAGAGCTTACCTACCAAATTATACTGTATCTGAGCATTTTAGGAATGGCCCGTGATGATTTTTTTGGCTTCCGGAGCGGAAAGTTCACTTTAAAGAAAATGGACCGGCCGGGCGAATCTTCCTGCGATGCGAAACGATCGGCACAATCGGAAAACAGAATGCAGACGTCGAAACTTGCGCAAAAAGTATTGATCCCACGAACGGGTTGCCTGTAAAATAGGAAAATATGACCAGTATGGAGGTATAGGTAAAATGGACGAGCTGACGGTCGCTCCCCCTAAAAAACGCAAGTTATGGATATGGATCCCGATATCCGTTCTTTGCATATGCGTGTTGGGCGCAATAGGCCTATTTAGCTATCAGAAATATGAAAGTTATAGCGTAGCACGAGATTACGAGGAACAATTTTCCGCATTGCAGCAAAAGGCAAAGACGTTTGCCGACAAAATCAACTCGACCCCGGATGAATCCTTGAGTTTCCCGGAGCTGGTGGATTACTACCAGAAACTGAAGAAGGAAAACACGTTCGAAGACCAGCTGAAAGATTTAAACAACAATCCCAAATACGCAAGCGTCAAAAACAAAATGTCGGCCGATGCCTTAATGATGACAAAAGCTTCGAATGAGCTGAATCAAATTTTGGGCGACATCGACAATATCCAAGTCTTACTGCAGAAAAACGCCGTCCTGGACGACGACATCCAAGTGCTGGAGACCTCCACGACCACGACCATCGGCGACTACGATTCCAAAGTATCCGACTTGATCGGTCAAAACAGCCAAATCCGCGACGAGCTGGCGGGAACGCTGGTCCACAATTATTTGAAGAATGCGCATAATCGGTTTCTGGAGGCCATTACATACCGGGGAAAATATTTGACGGAGAGCAGGGCGGCCAACGATGCTTATGTGGCGGCGATCGAAGCCGGGGAAGAATCCGAACGGCAAAGCCGATTGGCTCAACAATACATCAAGGAAGGCAATAACAGCTTTTATTTTAGCAGCGCATATTATAATTTATCCGACGAGGCCTATCAAAACGCATCCGACAATAACGAGATCGTCAAAGAGAAGCTTCAGCAGCATGAAAGCCATCGGCGGGAAGCGGCTCGCATGCTCGAAAAGTACCAGCAACTGATCAATCTGACGGGCACCCCGCAAAGCGAAGTGCTGGTAAACGGAGCAACCAACCCGAATCCACCTAATTCCGCCGTATCCGCTGCCAAGAAAGACGTTCAAGTTAGCGGCGATCATCCCGCGGAACACATTCCGGACATTACCATCAAAGCAGCCATGGTCGGTTATTTGAACAGCGCGGTTCGGGCGACCTCCAACTATGATTTCAGCGTCATGGAGCCGTATCTGAATCCGTCGGGCAAGGCATACAAGGAAGCCAAGGACTATTTGGGTTACTTGCAGAAAAAAGGCATCTACGAGGAGCTTATCTCTTCCGAGGTGACTTCGATTCAGCGGTTGTCCGAGGATCGGTTTAAAGCGTATACGCGGGAAACATACAACATTTATTACAACGACGGATCCATGAAAACCAAATCGTTCAAATCCCAATTTATTTTGGTCCATACGGATCAAGGGGTTCAAGTCGATGAATTGTTGCGTACCGATCAAATCAAATAAAGCGGCGCACAAATGTTAAAAATAGGAAACGCGATAACAGGTTCGCATACGTCGAAACAAAAAGAAGCAGCAGCCGTTCAGGCTGCTGCTTTGTTTTTATATAAAATGGCTGATCTCGACGAACTGTCTCTCCAGCGGGGAAAGCTCATAGTTTTGGCGGGTCACCAAATACTTTTCGATGTATCGGTCACCCGGCGGGAGTTCGAAATAATCCGTCACCCCGAATTGCCGCGCGATGGTTTTGGAGATCAATGTAACCCCCATGCCTAATGAGCTTAGCTGAAGCAGCGTCTCGAACACGCCGACTTCCGTTTTAGGGCCTTGTTTGATGCCGTTGGCAACGCAGATGCGCTCCAGGATGGAGGCGTATAAGCAATCTTTCGAAAGAATAAGCTGGGTTTTGCCTTGAAGGGCTTGGATCAGATTGGCGCTGGACCCGATGTTTTTGCCGGCCAAAACCATTTCCTCGGTTCCGATCGGCTTGTAAGTAAGTTGGGCCCGGTCGGATTTGCCGATGGTATAAGCGAGATCGATATGACCCTGCAACAACTCGTTTTCCATCGTCTCGGTCGTCCCTGTTTTGAGCGTGACGGACAAAGCGGGATACTTCCGATATAAATTCGCAAACGCCTCCGCAATATTCGTGCCGACGGCAGACTGCATCGTGCCTATCCGAAGCTTTAATTCCCGCTGCTGCATTTCCTGTTCGGTTTCTTCCCATAAAAGAATGATTCTTTTGAATTGCTTGTACAGCTTTTCGCCTTCCGGCGTCAATTCCATTCCGCGGGCGCTTCGGAGAAACAGCTGCCGTTGATAATGGCTTTCGATCTTTTTAATTTTGGCCGTCATGTTGGATTGCAGATGATTCAAGCTCGCGGCAGCGGCCGATACGCTTTTCAGCTCGGCAACGGCAACGAAAGCAAGCATATTTTCAATTTCCAATGAGATTCCCCTTATCAAAAAAAATGATAGCTGTATCTCGATTATACATTATTCATGATGGATTTTCTTCGATACACTTGGAATAGCCGTAAAGGAATGGAGGAATAAAAAATGGAGCATAAGCGCATCAAAACAGGCATTATTGGGGGCTCCTTAAACAATCAATGGGCAAGCAAAACGCATATTCCGGCGCTGCAAACCAGCACCCGGCATCAAATCACCGCCATTGCAACGTCCCGAATGGAGAGTGCGGTCAAGAGCGCGGCTGCATTAGGGGCGCCACTCGCTTTTGCAGACTACAGGGAATTATGCGAGAGCCCGGAGGTTGAGCTGGTGATCGTGAGCGTCAAGGTTCCTTTTCATTACGAAGCCGTAAAAACGGCCATTGCTGCCGGGAAACATGTCTACTGCGAATGGCCTTTGGCCGTGACGTTGGATCAGGCGCAAGAATTGGCGAAGCTCGCCGATCAAGCCGGCATTCATCATGCGATCGGCCTGCAGGCCAGACAATCGGCAGCCATTCAAGAGGTCAAACGACGGTTGGAGCAAGGTGAATTCGGCCGCATTCTATCTTGCAGCATCCATGCGTCCACGCAAGGGAAAGGAAGGGTGACGGACCGAAACGGCGCCTATTTGTTAAAAGAGGAGCATGGCGCAACCCTTCTGTCGATTAACGGCGGGCATTCCCTGGATGTGCTGCGTGGTCTGCTCGGTGACTTTAAGGAACTGACGGCCATCATGAACATCCATGATGTTGAGGCGACCGTGCTCGAAACGGGTGAAAAAGTAGAAAAGGATACGGCCGACCAAATCATGATCCAAGGGACGCTGGAGCGGGGCACCTCCGTTTCGGTTCACGTTCAGGGAGGAACCTATCCCGGTTTCCGCATGGAAATCCAAGGAGAAAAAGGCGTCATCCGATTGAAACAGCGCCATTCCGTCGGACATGTGCAGTTTGGGAACCTGCTGGTGCAGCAAAAACGGTATGCTTCAAGCCACTTGGTGGCGCATGGCGACGACGATGGCTTCGAGACGATTTATGGGGAAGGGGAGCAGCTGCACTCGCCGATGCTGGATGTTTTGAAGGCTCATGAGCTTTTCGCCAGGGACATGATTGACGGCACTTTTGCATCGCCCGATTTTCATGATGCGGTTCAACTGCATAAGCTGCTGGAGTCCGTCCGAACCGCTGCCGTTACCGGCTGCAAAATAGCGCCTTGTTCAATAAGTTGATTCGTTGCTTTCCGATCAACACCCGGCTATCGATGCGATGGCCGGGTGTTTTTTAGCTTAAGAAAGCCACAAACAATGGTACCGTTTTTTCCATCGGAATCTATTGGCGAAAATCATTCAACAGGTCATGCTATTCGTGGATGAGCATATGGATGAAAATATGACCCGCGAAGATGCTGAAAATGGAGCGGGCATCCATCTGCGGCAAGTCGAGCGGGTAATGGTCCATGAGGCGGCGGATCGGCTTAGAAATATGGATCCTTAGTTATTTGCGGGGGTGTGCAAGAAGCACGCGGGCAAAAGCCCGCCGGACTTCCAATAAAGCAGAAAAAAGGAGGCGGCAACATGAAGGAACAAACAGCGGATATCGTGATCATCGGCGGCAGCGTTGGCGGCGTGGCCGCGGCGCTGGCGGCTTGCAGGCTTGGGAAAAAGGTGATTCTGACCGAGGAATGCGCCTGGATCGGCGGGCAGCTGACGAATCAGGCGGTACCGCCGGATGAGCATCAATGGATCGAGCAGTTCGGGGCGACGCGCAGCTATCGCGATTACCGGGAGCAGGTTCGCCGGTATTACCGGACGTTTTTCCCGCTGACCGCGGACGCCGCCGTCCAGCCGCTGCTCAATCCGGGCAATGCCCTGGTCAGCCGAATCAGCCACGACCCGAGGGTTGCCCATGCCGTGCTGCAGGCAATGCTTGCCCCGTACGAACATAGCGGCCGGCTGCGTATTTTTACCGGTTGGAAGGCTACCGGATGCGAAGCGGACAACGGTCAGGTCAGAGCGGTCACGGTTACGCAGCTGGGCAGCGGCGACCAAATGGCCTTGTCCGGCCGTTTCGTGCTGGACGCGACGGAATGCGGCGACTTGCTCCCGCTAGCCGGCATCGATTACGTCACGGGGGCCGAATCCCGGCTTGAAACCGGGGAACCGCATGCCTTGGAGGGAGCCGCTGACCCGATGGACATGCAGGCGGTGACGCACTGCTTTGCGGTGGACTACCTGGAAGGCGAAGACCATACGATCGATAAACCGAAAGATTACGAGTTTTGGCGGCAATATCAGGCGGATTTTTGGCCGGAACGCCAGCTGAGCTGGTTTTCTCCGCAGCCGCGGACGCTGAAAAAGGTCGAATACGCGCTGTTTCCGCGGGACGGACTTTTTTCGTTGTGGAATTACCGGAGGATCATCGACAAGGAGCTTTTCCGCGAGGGGGCATTTGCCAGCGACATCACGATCGTGAACTGGCCGCAAAACGACTATTGGCTGGGCCCGGTCATTGACGTCCCGGGGGAGGAGCGGCTCCGCCATTTGGAGGGCGCCCGCCAGCTCAGCCTTTCGCTGCTGTATTGGATGCAGACCGAAGCGCCAAGGCCGGACGGCAAGCAGGGATACCCGGGACTTCGGCTGCGAGCGGACGTGTGCGGGACGGACGACGGACTGGCCCAACAGGTCTACATTCGGGAATCGCGGCGAATACGCGCGCGCTTTACGGTCAAGGAGCAGCACGTCAATCCGGACTGTACGGGCACGAAGCTGGCCGCGCCGTTTCGGGACTCCGTCGGCATCGGCTTCTATCACATCGACCTGCATCCGAGCACGGCGGGACGAAATTACATCGACGTGGAAAGCGTTCCGTTCCAGATTCCTCTGGGAAGCCTGATTCCGGAGCAAGGCGGCAACCTGCTGCCGGCCTGCAAAAATATCGGGACGACCCACATTACGAACGGCTGCTACCGCCTGCACCCGGTGGAATGGAATATCGGCGAGGCGGCGGGTTTGCTGGCTGCATTTTGCCTGAATCGCGGGTCGATGCCCTCGGATGTTCATGAGCAAGGCTCCCTGCTGGAGGATTTTCAGCGCTTGCTTCAGGACCAGGGCATTGAACTGTCTTGGCCGCTTTAGCGGGAAACTGTGGCCACAGAGGGGATCATTCCGAATCGCTAATAAAAATTATGATGATGACAGACCCTGTCACTATTAGCGGTTATGATGAAAATGTACCGACCGATGCTGATGAGGCGGCGGCGAGAAGCTCATTCAAGAAAGGATGAATCCATGATGTATGTGACGGTTTCGGATTTGATCACGGAATGGAACAAGGAAGCTGCATTAACCCAAAACATTTTGAACGCCTTGACCGATGAATCATTAAAGCAGCAGGTGTATCCCGGAGGGCGTACGCTGGGAAGGATTGCGTGGCATTTCGTCTCGAACATCCCGGATTACTTGACCGAATTCGGGGTTGCGACCGAGCGGGTGCCCAATCCGGATGATGTGCCTTCAGCCCAAGAAATCGCCGAGACTTTTAAAAAGATAAGCGAGCGTGCAGCCCAAGCGGTTGAAGAACAATGGACGGACGACGATTTGAAGCAGGTGCAAAACGCTTTTGGCAGACTGGAAACGAATGCGTCCATCTTTATGGGATTGATCAAGCATATCGTCCATCACCGGGGACAGGTTACCGTGCTTATGCGTCAGGCGGGATTAAACATCCCTGCGGTGTATGGTCCCTCCAAGGAAGGTTGGATACAAATGGGGGTTACGCCGCCGGTGTAAAAAGAGCTGAAGGCAAAAGCAATGTTGGGGGTTAAGAGCTAATTTCATGCAAGGAAGAGGCTATCCCGCGGACGCGAAGTCCGAGGGATAGCTTTTTTATGCTTTTTTCTAAGCTTTCACAGCAAAAAAGCAGCCCTTCCGGGCCGCTCCTCAAGCTTGCATGGCCGGTTTTAGCGTCCGCCGCTTTGGTTTTTCCGGTCCTGCGGCTGTTCCCTTCTGAATCACGGGTTGTTACGAACGGGATTTGCTTTTCAGCCATTCCTCGAACTGATGCAGCGTCCTGACGTGATCGTCCAGCACGGCGGTATAAATGTCGAAGCTTTTCACTTCGTTTCCGTATTCGGGGCGCGATGCCCATGCATGTTTGATCGTCAGGATGGATTCGCGCAGCTCGGGGGTGAGCCGCTTGGGCAACGTTTCAATATGCTTCAGGTCCGGCTGCTTGTCCGGCTCGTCCACGAACCATATATCCAGTTTCCAATCCATGCCGCTTTGGGCCCGGTATTTTAATCCGATGTAAAACCCGTCGGGGTAGTTGATATCCGTATTCCAGATCCCCGTATCGTTCAGGAAGCGAAGCTCCCTGACGCCCTGCTTGACCATCAGCATCGTGGCGATCTCCGCCACTTGATCCATGTCGAGTTTGGGGCAGACCACGGTTATGTCCAGATCCCTCCATGCCATTAATCCGAGAGCTGCGCTGCCGACCCGTACCGGATTGCCGGCTAATGACAGCAGATCGTCCATGTCCAGTTCTTCCGCCACCCTGTTTGCTTCGGCTTGCAGCTGATCCTGGCGCCTCAATAATTCATTTTCGCACATGTTGATTCACGCTCCATTCCATAGAAAACGATTTGAACCCTGCAATGCCTGCCTCTTCTGAAGGGCCTAACGCTGCAAAAGCGTCGCAACCCCTGCAAACTTTCGGCAAGGGCATGCGACGCGCAAAGTCCAAGACACCCGGGCCGCTGCATTTCTTCTTGGCCCGGGTGTCTTTCACCGCAAAGAACTTTATTTTTATTTCCTCCGACGGGATCAGTTGCGAACGCCGTTCACGGGCGTTACCTTAAGGGCGTAGAACGCTCCTTTTTTGTTGATTTTTCCGGTGATGGTCGGAGCGCCTTTTTTGGTGAAGGTGTATTCGTTTTTCTTGATCTGTACCGAATAACCGTTCATTTGAAGTCCGAAGATGGATTTGACTTTCGGTTTGGCCGCGGCAAGGGCCTGGTTTTTGCTGAGCACGGGTTTGGCGAACGATTTGGCGAAATCCTGGTCGTTAGCCCAATCCTGGCCATGCAGATTTTCCACTTCCCACACTTTGCCGGTTTTGACGCCGATCGCTACATGGTTGGCATTTTCGTTGTCCTGGAAGTTCCAGACGAATTCCTTGTCCCCCTTTTTCTCGCGCGAAGCAAATTGGAGCGGTTTGATCACGTGGCTGCCGAGCGATTTCAGGGAACGGTTCGCCTTGTTGACCAGGGCCGCTTTCATGTCCTTCAAAGGATACGTGATGCTGGCCGTGATCTGGTTGCCTTGATCCAAATCGATGTACAGGCTCTGGCTGTTCCCCCAGAGAACCCAGTAGTTCCGCGGAACGTTATCCTGATAAGGGGAGTACACCCGCCAGATGGCTTCCGTTTTGAATTTGCGGTCGGTATCGAAGGTTTTCAGGAACGAGGCCGTTTTGTTGGCGAGCGTCGCTCCCAGCACGGCGTTCGTATTGGAAGTTTTGTAAATGATGCTGGTCGACTCGACCCGTTTTTTGGCCGGATTGTACATCTGCTCGAATTCCGCCTTCACCGCCCCGTTGACGTAGCCGCTGATGATCCAGGTGGCTCCGGAGGTATCTGCGTGCGTGAAATCGATCTTGCCCTTTCCGGCGAGCTTATTCAAAACTTTCGTCAATTCGTTCAGCGTTGCCTGATCCAGCCCGGCAGGGGCGGATTGCGCTATTTGCACATCGGCCTGGCTTGTCTGCGGCGCAGCATAGATGGGAGCGGCCGACAGCAGCAGCGCCAGGGCCGCAGCGGATAAAGTGATGGATTTGAATTTTTTCATTTTGTTTCCCTCCTGTGTCTTGATCCACAGATGTATTCGTGGTTTACGAGATATTAGACGAATCAAATCAGGGATATGTTTCATTTTTAGGCAAGCTTATCCTGAACGTCTCCGATTTTGTCCTGAACGTCATGCCGGAGCCCTTCGGAAGCACTGTCGCAGCGAATGAGCTGCCGGTGAAGACAAAACGGCAGGCGAGTATCGTTCAAGATGTTACAATGGCGGCACCAACGTCGAAGGAGGAGCTGCGATGCTGCTGAATTCCAAAAAGAAAAAAATGTTATTTTATGGCATTATGGTCGCCGTATGGGGAGGCGCAGGCATCATATATGCGGTCAAAAGCAACCTGCTGTTCTCCGCCGCGGCATTTGTGGTTGCGCTCGCCATGGCGGCCAAACTTTACGGCGCGGTCAAAAGCCCGGACCGGGAAGGTTAGGTGCGGACATGATCCTTGAAACGAGGCATGTAACGGGTTGGTATACGAAACATGCGCCGGTGATCCGGCAGGTGAATCTGGAAATCGAGCCGGGAAAAGTATATGCGCTGCTGGGCGCCAACGGCGCGGGGAAAACGACGCTGCTGAACGTCCTGGCTTCGATTCACGGCCAATACAGCGGGGAGGTCCGTTATTGCGGCGAGAAGCTGACGGGCAAAAACGACAAGCGGGTGAAGCGTTATCGGTATTTCATACCGGATCATCCCGCCTTGTTCGACGAAATGTCGCCGCTTGCTTTTATGGATTTCGTGCACCGCTTATACGGAAAAACGGTGGATTCGCCACGGTTGGCGGCGTTATGCGAGACCTTCGGCTTCGAGACGTTCCTTCACCGGAAGATCGGCGCCTTGTCGCTGGGCAACAGGCAGAAGACGGCACTGATCAACGGGCTGCTGCTGGAATGTCCGCTGCTGATTCTGGACGAACCGCTGGTCGGCCTGGATGCCGTCGCGATCGAACGGATTTACGGGGAGCTGCGCGCTTATGCGCAGCGGGGGAATGCCGTGCTGCTGTCCACGCATTTATTCCCCATCGTTAGCCGGATCTGCGACGAGGCTTTGATTTTGCACCAGGGAACGATACGGGAAACCGTCGCCGTACATGGGGAAGAGCAGGTCAAAGCGGCGTTTTTCCGGGTGATCGGCCATGAATGACGTTCGCGCCTTGTTTCGCGTGCTGCTGCTGGACGAAATCAAGGGGAGGCGGCCGCTGAAGGAATTGGCGGCGATCCTCGTGCTCATCGTCGTCCTGTTTTGCGTCGTTCCTTCGGAATACACGGCTGTTCACGCCCGATCCCTCGGTGTCCTCTTGAAAGGAACGGCCGCCGCCGCCCTGTATTTGTCCTTGCTGTCCGGTTTATCCAAGCTCAAAGACCGGAAATACAAGCTGCTGCTCGCCATGCCGGTGGGGAAAACCACGTTGATGTTGCTGTATGCCGCCGTCGTATGGATCAAACATATCGGGCTCCGGGTGATGCCCTTTGTGTTGGCCATTCTTGCCTCAAACGTTTCCTATAGAAACATTACGTTGCTGGAGGGCGCCGGCGGGGGGCTGATGTGCGCGGCCGCCGGGCTGGCAGCGTGCTGGTGCGGCATAAGCGCGGTCTTCTTTTTGGGCGACCGGGGGTTTTTGCGGTCCAGGCCCGAAAGATCGGCGATGAAGTTTGGCTGGATCAGAAGAGAGTTCGTGCGTTTTGCGGGCGAAAAGGTGCTTTTCCTGAACCATGCCGGATACTCGCTGTTTCTGGTTTTTTTCTTATACATGTCCACCGCGGTCTCCCGCGCCGGCGTAGAGTTGATCCTGTTTTTGCTGGTGCTGCTGTCGACGTGCTCGACTCCCGGGGTGCTGTTTTCCTGGGAGAAACCGTACCGCCAGCTGCTCCTGTCGCTGCCCGTGTCCCGCGGCGGCCTATTCGCCGGCAAATATATATTCGCCTTGGCGATCATGTTTCCCTTATATGCCGCTGCCTACGGCATCGTTTGCGCATTTGGGCCCGGCCTGGATCGCTGGGGGCTGCTTGCGATGATGGCGATATCCCTCGGATTAACGACGCTCGTCAAGCTGTATTACGATATGAAGCGGCCGAATTACGATTGGAGCCATCCCCGCCAAATGTTCGAACATAAACGGAAGTATATGCTGTGGCTGATCTCGGTCACCGTCTCGGTTCCCTTGATGGTATACTCTTATATGTCGATCTGGTTTGCAGGGGCCTTGCAGATGGTTTTTGCAGGGTGTCTTCTGTATGCAATCCGAAAAGGGAGGACCCAAGGGTAATGGAATTTGGTGTGCGGAAGCCGGTGGCTCGGCATGGATTTTAGTACGGCATGGATTGTTCTGTTGTTTTTTGTGCTGTTTTTTTTGAAAACGAAAGACGCGGCGGCAGCGGCCTTGTTCGGCGTGCTTAATTTCGTGAATTGCCTGTTCGCCATGCAAATCAGCCGGATCGTTATGGGCGAGATGCTGAAGGTCCGGGACCCGGCCGCGGAACAGCTTTTCCTGTTTGCGTTCATCGGGGTCGTCGCGTATCTGGCCGGCAGGTTATTTCGGGGCGGCGGGAGCCGGAACGGCTTTGGGGCGCAGCATCTGTTCTCTTTGCGCCAGCGCATATGGATCACGTTCGGCAATATGTGCATGATGATGGGCGGCGTCTATCTTTCGCTCTTTTTTTTCGCCAATGCCGGCGGGGGACAGGACATGGTGCTGCACACCCTGTTGCTGACCGTCTATATGGCGGTCATCGTTTCAAGCCACCGGCTATATACATACACGTTCAAAAAAGAAATGGAGAAGCGGCAGTTGAAGCAGGAACTGGGGCAGCTTGAAAAATACGCGGATTCCCTGGAGGACGTGCTGCATGACATGCGGATATTCAAACATGATTATGCCAACATTTTGTCGACCCTGCAGGGGTTCATCGAGGAAGAAAAATACGAGGAACTGAAAACCTATTTCTATCGGGACGTATGCGCTTATTCGGACAAGCTGCTGCAGATGAACACGAGGCTGTCCCTGCTTGGGCGCATCAAGATCACGCCGCTCAAGGGCATGATTTCCTCGAAAATGTTGAAGGCTCTCGCGGAGCAAATCGACGTGTTTGTCGACATCGAGGAAGACATCCATGAGGTGGACATTTCCGCGCTTGATTTGTGCCGGATCATGGGAATCCTGCTGGACAACGCCATCGAAGCCGCCCGGGAAACGACGGAACCGATCATCAGGCTGGGGATCGTATCCCGTAAGGACAAGGTTTTGTTTATCGTCCAAAACAGCTGCCCGGAACGGACGCCCCCGATCTATAAAATGTTTGAAGCGGGATTTTCCACGAAAGGGGAGAACCGGGGCATCGGTTTGCCCGCCGTGCGCGAATTGCTCGACCGCAAATATCCCGAAGCCATCCTGGACACGGAAATCGATCCCGAATCGATGACATTGACGCAGCGGCTTGCGGTCCGAACAGCCGTCCGCGAACAAACGAATCCGAAAGCAGAGGAGATGACGTGATGCTTAACGTTTATATATGCGAGGACAACGAGCGGCAGCGCGAACAAATCGAACGGCTCGTGTCGCATTCGATCATCAAGCACAAGCTGGATATGGAGGTGGCCTGCTCGACGGGGGATTACCGCGAATTGCTCGAACAGTCCGGGAAGGACGGCCATCCGTCCTTGTTTTTGCTGGACATCGATCTGAAAGCCGACATCAACGGCATTCAGCTTGGGGGGATGCTGCGCGACCGGAACCCCGATTGCCTGATCGCGTTTATCACCACCCATTCGGAGCTGAGTTATTTGACCTTCCAATACAAAGTGGAGGCGTTTGATTTTATGATCAAGGACGACCCCGGCCAATTCGCCTTGAGGCTGGAGGACTGCCTTTGCAAGGCGTATGAGCGGCATTTGAAAAAGGGCGGCGATCCGCGCCGGATGACGATCGAAACCGAGGAATCCATCATCAACGTCAAATATGAGGACGTGCTTTTTTTCGAAACGTCGTTTTTGCCCCACAAAATCAAGCTGCATGAGCGAAACAGGCAGATCGAATTTTACGGAACGTTGAAGGAGCTCGAAACGCAGCTGGACGACCGGTTTTACCGCTGCCACAAGGCATACATCGTCAATCTGGACAATATACGCGAAATTGACAAGCGGAAACGGATCATCCTGATGGCCAACGGCGAAACCTGTTACGTATCCTTCCGGTATTACGGCGGGCTGGTTCAGGCGATGAAGGAGAGGATGGGGGAATCCCCGTAGACGGGTTGAAGGCGATGAGGCCGGCGACTTGGCAAAAACGCAAAAAACAAGCCGACGATCGGAGCTAGACCGATATCGGCTTGTTATTTTTCGTTTGTATGAGTCAGGTCGACCGTGCGATGGATGCCGGAATGAATTCAGGATGGTTCCGGAGCCTGCCATCCCATGACGAATTCCGCTTGTCCCGTCTCCTCGTCGACGGTTTCCTCCAAGACGGAAAAGCCTTGACGTTCATAAAAATGAATCGCATTTTCGTTATCTTTGTATACTTTGAGCTCGAGTTTCGGAACGCGTTCCTTGACGTATTCCATCAGGGCCCGGCCGTAACCTTTGCCCTGATGGTCCGGGTGCACGAACAAAGCGGCGAGCAGATGCTGAACGACCGAAATAAATCCTGCGATTTCCCCTTCGTTCTCCAGCACGTAGCTTTCGGCCATCGGCAGGTAGACGCTGCGCATGTCCTCCTGTTTGGATTGCCAATAGGCGCCATCGATGAAATGGTGCGCTTGTTCGGAGGCGGCCAGCCATAGGCTGATGACGGCGTCCATATCCTCTTCGTTCATGAGGCGGATTTGCATCGTTTCGACTCCTTTCATTGCTTCTGTAATCCAGACCGAGTGTAAAAGTTTTCCTGGACGGTGTCAATACATCGATAGAATAGAACTCCAATCAAAGCCCCGCCGGGTACGGCCGGTTCATTAATTTTGGAGAGTCTGTCACATGGGCGCGGGTTCCGTTCGTAGGAATAGATATAAAGGGGGGAGAGACATTGCAGGATTTGCAGTTGCCTCAGATCGTGTCCGACATTCTCGCGGGGGATCCGGCCAAATACGAGCTGATCATGCGCAAGTATCAACGGGCCATCCGGGAAGCTGTCCTTTTTGCGCTTGTTACGGACAAGCGAATCTATATGATTATAATAAAAGAAGTGCATTTAGATTTAGGCAATCATTTCGAGCCGTGGATCAGGGAGGAACGATGAACCATATTTTGATCGTCGATGACGAAGAAGACCTGCGCAAGCTGTTGTCGGACTATTTTGAGGTCAACGGATACGCCGTCATGACGGCAAAGGACGGGAACGAGGCGCTGCGGAAGCTTGAAAAGCAGCCGGATATCGTGCTGCTCGATATCAATATGCCCGAAATGAACGGTTTGGACTTATGCCGGAAGATCCGGAGCTTCGTGTCCTGCCCGATTTTATTTCTGACGGCAAGATTGGAGGATGCCGATAAAATATCCGGTTTTCAGGCCGGCGGGGACGATTATATCCAAAAGCCGTTCAGCATCCATGAACTGGGCGCCAGGGTGGAAGCGCACCTGCGCCGGGAAATGAGGAACCGGCAAAAATCTTCGGTCAGGTTCAGCGAAGAGCTGGCCATCGATTATTCGGAGCGGGCGCTGTACGGTTACGGCCGGCATATTCCGCTGGCAAAAAAAGAGTTCGACATCGTCGAGCTTCTGTCCGCGCATCCCGGCATGGTTTTTGATAAAGAGCGTATTTACGAACGGGTTTGGGGGCCGGACGAAGAAGGAGAAAGCTCCGTGATCGCGGAACACGTCCGGCGCATCCGGAACAAGCTGAAGGAGCACGGCTGCGAGGGCTGGATCGAAACCGTCTGGGGGGTGGGATACAAATGGCGAAAATCCTCAGCCGTTTTCGATTGAAAAATATGAGCATGCTGCAAACGTTTATCCTGTTTCATTGCCTCTACTTGGCCGCCGTTTTAACTGCCATCGTGTTCGAATTCGATTGGGCCGCCCGCCTTCAGCTGCATTTTGCCGGCCATCCTTACGGGAACGATTGGGTTTTGCCGGCCCAGATCGCGGCCATGCTGCTGACGGTCGGCATCGGCCTGGTCATCATGGGCAGTCTTTTTTATCGGCTGAAATTAAAAAAACCTTTGGACGTGCTCATGAGCGCATCGGAGAAAATATCGGCGAACGATCTCGGGTTTCATGTGGTTTATGACGGCAAGGACGAGATGGGCGAGCTGTGCCGGGCGTTTGAAAAGATGCGCAGCCAGATGGAGAACAATTTTAAAGCCCTATGGCGTTCGGTAGAGGAACGCAATCAACTGAATGCCATCTTTGCCCACGATCTGAGGACGCCGCTTTCCGTCATGAAAGGATACGTTGAATTCACTGCCGCTTATTTGCCGCAAAAAAAGATCTCCGAGGAAAAACTTCTGGAAACGATGCAAACGATGCAAACCCACATTTTGCGGATGGAGCGTTACGTAGAGGCCATGAACTCGATTCAGAAGCTGGAGGACATACCGGTTAACCGGCGGGAGACGGCGTTCGCGCTCCTGACCGGCCAGCTGGATGACACCGCCCGGCGGATCGCCGGCCATCACGGGAAAACGTTCGGCTCGCGCCAAGCCGCGGATTCGGCGAAGGTGTTTGTCGATACGGATCTTGCGATGCAGGTGTTCGAAAATATGATGGCCAATGCGGCGCGTTATGCCGCCGGCCGGATCGAAGCCGAGTACGTTGTAGCAAACGGCATGTTGACGATCACCGTCGGGGATGACGGCCCGGGGTTCTCCGATGAAGCGCTGCAAAAGGCTTTGCTCCCTTTTTACCGGAGCGAGGGACCGGAAGCAAGCGGGCATCAAGGATTGGGATTATATATCTGCTCAGTGCTTTGCCGGAAACATCAGGGCGGATTGCGGGCCGCAAACGGTCCCCTTGGCGGCGGCATGGTAACCGCAAGTTTTTATGCCGAGTTGATAAATCGTTGAAAATTGTAAGATAGCATAGCCTTATCTCAAGATAAGGAGTGCTTGATATGAATCGCCTCAACCAAACAATTTTTGCGTGCTTCATCTGCATGATGACCGTTTTGGCCGCCGCATGGCCATCCGCCGCCGGCGCTGCCGGAACCCGGAGCCGAGCGGAGATGGTGTCCGAGATCGACGAATACGTTCAAAAAAATATGAAGCTGAACCATATTCCCGGCGCGTCCTTGGCGATCGCGAAGGGAGATGGCACGTTTTATGCGAAAGGTTACGGCACGGCTTCGGACGGCAAAGGCATCACCGCGACGACGCCTATGCCGATCGCCTCTTTAAGCAAATCGATGACGGCGCTGGCCGTGCTGCAGCTGGCCGACCTGGGGCGGATCGACCTGGATGCGCCGTATGTCTCCTATGTTCCGGATATAAAGCCTGCGGATGAGCGCGTGACCCGCATCACGATCCGCCATCTGCTGAATCAGACCAGCGGCTTGAACGACAAAACGAATCCGGACATGACGAGGCCAACCCCCTTCCGGAAGCTGGAGGAGGTCGCCTCTTCGCTGAACGGGGTAAAGCTTGCGGCCGATCCCGGAAAAACATACAGCTATCACAATCCGCTCGACCAGCTGCTGGCGCTGCTGGTCGAGCGGGTCAGCGGACAGCGTTTTTCCGACTATCTTCATGATCACGTCTTTGGGCCGCTGGGAATGAAGGACACGTTCAACGTCAGCGCCACCGAACAAATCAACGCCAATCCGGCCATTCCGGCAGGGCATTACGTGCTGCTGGGCAAGCCGGTCGCCAAAGAAGAGCCCTCATGGTTTATCGGCGGCCCCGCCGGCGTCGTTTCCACGGCCGAGGATATGGCCAAATGGATGCGTGCGCAATACGATGCCAAGCTGCTCTCCCCCGGTCTCTTGAAGCAGTACCATGCCGCGGGGGAGCAGGGGCCGTACGGCATGGGATGGCTCGCGTCCGATGAGCCGGACGTTGGCCGGACGATCTCCCATTCGGGCATCCTTTGGACGTATAAGTCGGAAGAAACGATAGATCTGGATCAGCGGTTGGGGATCGCGATGATGTTTGATGCCGGCCTCAACGCATTTATCGATTATTCCGCGTTTGTCAGAGGCATCGCCGACATCATGGACGGAGGGAAAGCCGAAGTTTCGGCGGTGAACAGCCGGAATGCGGAAACGGTGCTGATGGCGCTGATGGCAGCTACCGTTCTGTGGGGAGGGTTTTCGCTCTATAGGCAAATCAAGCATCGAAACCGGGCCGCGATGTCCCGCCGGAAGCTGATCTTTGCGGCGATTCGGGCTTTGCTGCCGATGTTGATACTGGCCTTATTATCGCCGATAGTGACTTTCATCGGCGGCGGAAGGGTGCTGCCTTGGCAGGGCATATGGATGACGCTGCCGTCCGTCATGTTATGGCTGGGGCTCCTGTCCCTGGCCGGCATCGCAAGCTTCGTCTGCCGCTGCGTGCTGTATCGAAAAACGCGCCGCGGATCGGGAATATCCGCATAACCAAAAAAACACCGGGGATACCGGTGTTTTTTCGGTTTCTCAAGCGACCGTCCCAATGATGTTCACGAGCGCGAATCTTAGAATCCGGGCATGTCGCTGTTCCGAAGTTGCGTTCCGAAGTTACGTTTCGATCTGCCGCGAAACCCGTTCTCCCAGCTCCGGATCAGCGCTGCTCAGATACCCCAATACGATGCGCCGCGTTTCCGGGGAGATGCCTGCCAGATCGGCCGCAAGATTATCCACGAGATGGTCCTGCTGCACCTGGGAAAGCGTGCGGTAAAACTCGCCGGCTTGCGCAAAATCATCCGGTTCGGCCAGGTCGGCACGCACCAGCTTTCCTTGCACGAATCTGCCGCCGCCGCTGGTGACGAGCGCTTCCGGGGACCAGTTTTCCTGATGATTGACCGGCAGCCTGCGGAAATCCGGACCGAGGCGCATCCGCTGCGAATCCCAATAAATGTTGGCGCGTCCCTGCAGCATTTTGTCGTCGGACAGCTCGACGCCTTCCAGCAGGTTCGACGGCGAAAAGGCGATTTTTTCCACCTGCTCCTTATAGTCATCGGGATTTCGGTTGAGGATCAGCCGTCCGACGGGTTTCAAAGGATACTGCTTCTCGTCCCAAATCTTGGTATCGTCCAGCGGGTTGTAGGGAAGCCGGGCGGCGTCTTCCGGGTCCATCAGCTGCACGTAAAGCCCGTAATCGACCGTTTTTCCCGCCGCGATCGTATCGTGCAGATCTTTGCCCGCAATATCGGGATATTCGCCGGCCAGCCGGACGGCCTCATGCCGATCGATGTACTGCTCTCCGCGGAAAGGGATCCAGTGGTACTTCACGTATGTGCGGACGCCCTGCGCATTCCGCCAAACGAAGGTATTGACGCTGTGCCCCTTCATGAAGCGGAAGCTTCTGACCGTGCCTACGTCGGAATAAAGCCAGACGAGAAAGTTCGTGGACTCCGGCGCCCTGGCGACGAAACTCCAGAAGCGTTCGGGGTCGATCAGGTTGTTTTTCGGGGAAGGGAGGAAGGCGTTGATCGTTTCCGGAAAACGCATGGCGTCCCGGACGGAAAATACCGGGATGTGGTTGCAGAGCAGATCGAAAACGCCTTGCTCCGTATAAAATTTGGTGGAGAAGCCGCGCACGTTGCGGGAAGTGTCCGGGGTGCCCTTCGTGCTGACGGCAAGCGAGAACCTGACGGTGACCGGAACCTGCTGGCCGGGCTGCTGCAAAAAGCAGAGCTTGGTATATTCCGCCATGGGATGTATGGTATGAAAATATCCGAAAGCGCCGTAGCCTTTGACGTGCACGGGCCGTTCCGGAATTTTGCTATGTATGAAGGTTTCCAGCGTCTCATGCATGATATTGTCCTGTTCCAAGACGGGACCGTCCTCGCCAACCGTCTGCGAATGGAAAGCTGCCGGAACGTCTCCCGACCATTCATTTTTATCCTTCATGTTTCGACCTCCCCAGTGGTTCTCTCGAAAAACCGAATGAAGATAAGCTGCGGTGCCATGCTGGCTATATAGACAGTATATTGCGCGCGGAAGAAATAAATTTCTAAAATATATTCAAAATATTCCTTGACGGGAATATTCCAAAAGGGTTATGTTATAACCATAGCAGGCGAACGAGAAACATTCGGAGGAAACAATCCATTTGGGGAGGAAATAGCATGTTGAAACAATCGTTGAAAGCGGAAGGCAAAGAGTTATTCATTGAGCGTATTTTCAATGCGCCGCGCGAGCTGGTGTTCCAGGCATTTTCGGATGCGGAGCATTTGAAGCAGTGGTGGGGACCGCGCGGATGGACCGTCCCGGTTTGCCATGTCGACTTCCGCCCGGGCGGCGTCTGGCATTATTGCATGAAATGCGTCGATCCGAACCAGGGCGATTTTTACGGCTTTGAATCCTGGGGCAAAGGGGTCTATCAGGATATCGTGAAAAACGAAAAAATCGTATATGTCGATTATTTCTCCGATGCCGAAGGCAACGTTGCGGAAGGCATGCCGGCCCCTCTGATCACGTTGACGTTCGAAGAGCATGACGGCAAAACGAAATTCGTGAATCACGCGGCATACGAATCCGCCGAAGCGCTTCAAAAGGTGCTTGATATGGGAATGGAACAAGGATTTACGGAAACGATGGATCGGCTTGAGGAGCATTTGCAGGCAAATCAATAAGCGGCTTTTTACGCTGGTTTTTTATGCAAAAAGAAAGGGTGAGGGTGGAAGCCTCGCCCTTTTTCGGTACGCCCAGCATGGGCGTCATCTCTAGGGTGAAAGTCCCGAACGGGGGCTGGCGAGCGCCTACCGTTAGCCAAGGGCAAGGGTGTCTGCCGCGAGGCAGAATCTGAAGGAAGCCGGAGGCAAAAGCACGGGCCAAGGTACACGAACTGGATTTGAGGCAGGGATAGCCGGATGAGCTGCCCGAACACAGCGAAATCCCAAGCCGCCAAGAGCTATTTCTGTAAACTCCAGT
>NZ_BORW01000027.1 GCF_018333375.1 Paenibacillus cookii | reverse complement strand
CTGAAGGTGGCAGGCATCCGCCTCGCTACTTTCCTGCAAAAGCGACAGAACAAAAAAAGTTGGACGGAAAACATGACGTTTTTCCGACCAACTTTTTATTTTGGGGACTTATTGGACAGCCCCTTTTCCGTGCAAGTGCATCGGTCGACGTTATTTACGGCTGCGTGCCGACGGCGGAGGAGGCCGCGCTCCGTGCCAGCTCCTCTTTCAGCCAGCGGTACAGCTTCCCCGCAGCGAGGCGCGGCGGGTACTCGGCCGCCTTGCATACGATGCCGCAGGTGAGATCGATCCGGTCCTCCTGCAGCGGCCGGACCGCCGTTCCGTCAGGCTGGGGACATAATACGGACCAGGGGACGAGGGCGCATCCGATGCCGCTTTTGACGTAATATTTCAAGGCCGACATGCTGCCGATCTCGACCGTATCCGGGGGATGCCCGCCCGACTCCTGCAGGAGCGTCTCGAGCTTGCGGCGGTACGGGCAGTCGGCCGAGGTGATGAGCAGACGGTGTTTCCGCAAATCGGAAACGGCGATCTCGCGCTTGTCCGTGAGCGGATGATTTTCCGGGAGCAGGACGACGAACCGCTCCGTGAGCACCGGCTCAAAATGCAGATCCGTCCCGAACGGCGGCGGGGAACATAAGGCCAGATCCAATTCGCCGCGGTGAAGCTGCCGGCATAACGTCGGAGAATTGGCGATCGTCACGGACACGCGAATTTTGGGGTAGTCCCGCAGAAACCCGGCCAGAATGTCCGGCAGCCGGTAGCTGGCGATCGGTTCGACCACGCCGAGCCGTACGTCGCCGGTTTCCCCGAGGGCGAGCCCCGTTATCGTGTCCTGGAGCTGGTCGATGTCCCGTACGATGGGCGCGCTTTGTTCGAGAAAGAGGCGGCCCGCTTCGGTCAGCTCAAAGGTTTTGCCGCGTTCGATCAACCGCGCGCCGAGCTCGGCTTCAAGCTTTTGGATCTGCATCGTCACGGTGGACTGGGCATAATTGAGTTCCTCCGCCGCACGGTTGAAGCCTCCAAGCGCTACGATCCGATGAAAGGTTTTGACGGCTTTAAGGTCCATGGTCCCTCCATATTTGTTCAATATTTTTGAATTATTAATTCATATAATTCAATTATACAGATAGATCGGGATCGGATACAATGATTTTGCCGGCAATACATCATCAAGGAGGCGTTAGAGCATGCCGTTTGTACGCATAGATCTGCATCACGGGAAATCCAAGGAAGAACTGTCCGTGATCAGCCGCTCGATCCATCAGGCCATGGTCGAAACGATCGATGTCCCGGAGGACGATTATTTTCAGGTCATTACCCCGCACCCGCCGGGCGAATTGTTATACGATACGGGATACATGAACATCTCCAGGTCGGAGCAGCAAATGTTCGTTCAAATCACGATGAAGGAAGGGCGTCCGCTGCGCAAAAAACAAGCGCTGTATGCCCGCATGACAGAGCTGCTGGAGATGAATGCGAAGGTTCGCCCGCAGGATGTGATGATCATTTTGACGGAAAACACGCAGGAAAACTGGTCGTTTGGCAACGGAGTGGCCCAGCTTGCTCCGGAAGCATGATGTTATAGAGGGCGCGATTGCGGAAGCGTGGAAGCCCCAAGCGCTCAAAGGCGCAAACCAATGAAATGAAAGGAGAGGGTTCCAAATGGACTTACGAGGTAAAAAAGCTTTGGTTACCGGCGGCGGCACGGGCATCGGGAGGGCGGTTTCCCTTTTGTTGGCGGAACGCGGGGCGTCCGTGGCCGTCAATTATTCTCGGTCGGCACAGGAAGCGGAGGAGACGGTGCGCCTCATTCAGAGCCGGGGAGGGCAGGCTTTTGCCATTCGGGCGGACGTCTCCCGCGAGCCGGAGGTGAAGGCGATGGCAGAAACCGTTGCGCAGCGGTGGGGAACCATCGACCTGCTCGTCAACAACGCCAGCGTGACCCGCCATATTGCGATGGACGACCTTGAAAGCATCAGCGACGAGGCGTGGGACGAACTGTTCGGGATCAACGTGAAGGGCATGTTTTACTGCGCGCGGGCAGCCGCTCCTTACATGAAAAAGCAGGGGAGAGGGGCCATCGTCAACGTCGGCAGCATCGCCGGCATTACGGGGACGGGGTCGTCGCTTCCCTATGCGGTTTCCAAAGCGGCCGTGCACGGTTTGACCCGTTCGCTCGCCAAGGCGCTTGCGCCGCATATCCGCGTGAACGCCGTCGCTCCCGGCGCCGTGCTGACGAGATGGTGGGAAGGCCGCGAGCGGCAAATGGAACAGCTGGCGGGCAGCCTGCTGCTGGGGGAAACCGCATCTCCCGAGGACATCGCCCATATGATCTGCGCCGCGCTGGAGCAGGAAGCGCTGACGGGGCAAATCATTACGGTGGACGCGGGGCAATCGATGTAAGGCGGACATGCCGCCTGCCGGTTGCAAACCTAAATAAGCCTATTCCGCTTGGCATGATCCGGGAGAACAGGCGGGAGCGCAGCTGGTTTCTGGGCGTCGTCATGACGGCATAACCTCCGGGCTTCAAAAAGCGGCGATGCCAGTCGGCCACTTCCGGTTTCATCTCATCCGGGAAATGCTCCAGCAGCCCGACGGACAGCACGAGGTCGAATTCCTTGCCGAATGGCAGAAGCCGGATGTCGCTCACAACATACTCGATGTCGAAATTGCCTTGCGGTCCCGGGCGACGGTTTTACAATAGGGCTTTGTGAATGCGTTTACAATAAGCATATGACAAAATCCGGAATATGATTATGATCCTTTTTCCGGTTCAATCGGCCGCAGAGCGGTTACAAGTAAGTATCGCACCAAACTTTGATAGAAAAGGGTGATTGATATGTTAGGATGGGCATTTCTATTTTTGATCATAGCCATTGTCGCCGGGATTTTCGGTTTCTTCGGCATCGTGTCGGCGGCCGTCGGCGTCGCGAAGGTTTTGTTCTTCATTTTCCTCATTTTGTTTATCGTTTCGCTGTTTTTCGGACGCGTCAGAAGAAGCTGACGCACGCCTGAAAAGCAAGGTTGGCATGAACAGTATGCATGAAGAAAAAACGGGCGTTCTCCTGGGAAGGAGCGCCCGTTTTTTTGCTGCCCCCGCATGCGTTTCCATGGTAACATGGAGCCATGCAGCGAGATGTCTAACCTTTTTCTAATCCCCAATGAGCGGAGGCATGATCCATGCAGGAATTCATCGGCAACTGCCGCGGCTGCGGCAAAGCGATTTATTGCGAGAACGGTTTTTTGAACGGAACGGTGCAGGAGGACCAAACGCTGGAATGCTTTGAATGCCAGGAGCAGCGCCGGGAGTCCGAAGACTGAACGTTCCGCGCCGATTGCCCGTCATACCGTGCACGCTTCGATGTACCCCGTCTCAAGCAGCGGCCATTTCTCTCTCTGTACGTGCTTTAGGCTTCCACGGCCATCGTTTTGGCCTTTTTGCGCTTGGCTTTTCCGTCCAAGGAAAAATACGTCCACATTCTCAGCACCCGCTCCACCGGCCCGGATTTGAACCGTGTCAGGTACCATCCGCTGGCGAACAGCTGCACGCCGTAAATGATGAGCCCGAGCCCGCAGCCGGCGATGACGCCGACCTTGCCGAACCAGCCGAGCCCGTAGCCGTAAAACAGCGTCGTGCAGATGACCGTCTGCATCAGGTAGTTGGTCAAGGAAAGCCTGCCGACGGCTTCAAACCGCTCCATTAAAGGGGAGGGGGCCAGCTTGGCGTACCATAAGGAAAAGCCCATGATATATCCGATCGACAGCGCGAACCCGCCTAGCATTTCCCCGGTGCCCGCACCGATCATTTCCGGGAATAACAGATGGAAAGATTTCATCGCGAGTCCGAGCGGAATAAAAATCAGCATCCCTCTCCGGTACATGCCTTTGTTTTCGTCAGGGTCGGCAAACCATCCCTTTTTCGCGGAATACATCCCCATCAGGAACATCGGCGCTGTCATCAGCGGGGAAAACAGGACCATAATCAGGGCGAACGCGCGGTCGTTGCCGAGCGGATTGGCCGTATTCCGGTCATGTTTGATTTCCGCATAGGAACCTTCGGCGTACAGCGTAACCGTCGATTGAACGTAATTTTCGATCCGGTGGTTCATCGCCTGCATTTCTTTGTCGGCTTTATCTTCGGGCGCCAGTCCGATCAGCCCCGTCACCGTCAGGAAAATGATGCTCCACACCATCAGCGTCTTCGGTTTTCGGTTCATGAAGATCAGCAGCAGGAGGCCGATCGCGCCGTAAAACAACAGGATGTCCCCGTCCCACAAAAACGTGCTGTGGAGAAGGCCCAAGGCGATCAGCATCGCAAAACGCCGCACCAACGGCCAGCCCGCCTTGCGGTTTTTGGCGTTTAAGCTTTCCTTCATCTTGATCATGCCGAACCCGAACACAAAGGCGAAGATCGGCATAAAGCTGCCTTCGACCAGCACCTGAAGAATGTTGTGCGCCGCCGCGTCGGCGGCCGGAACGTGGAATAGATGCAAGATATCTTTTCCGAACATTCCGTATTGAAAAATAAGCATGTTGGCAAGCAGGATGCCCAGCAGGCTGAATCCCCGCAAGCCGTCGATCAGACGAACCCTTTTGCGTGTCGTCAACGTTATCACCTCACGACCACAATACCAACCCCCAATGAAGCGAAGCTAAAGGAAACCTTAACGCTGGCTAAAGCCGCCGTTTTTTTTGTTTAGCTGGAATTAAGAACGGTCTGATACAATGCTATTTGAGGTGGTTTTTTCGATGTATAACGCCAAAATTTTGCTTGTAGACGATGAAAAATCGATCGTTCAGCTCATCGAGATGGTGCTGCGGAAAGAAGGCTTCCGCCACATTTATGCGGCTTATAACGGACAAGAAGCGCTGGAGCTGGCTGCCCGCCATTCCTTCGATATTATCCTGCTGGACGTCATGCTGCCGGATCAGACCGGGTTCGAGCTGTGTCCGCAAATCCGGCGGCTGTCCGACGCGCATATCATTTATTTGACGGCCCGGACCTCGGATTTGGACGTGCTTACCGGCTTTGCCACCGGCGGGGACGATTACGTCACCAAGCCTTTTAATCCGCTGGAAATCGCCGCCCGCGTCAAGGCAAGGCTCCGCAGAACGGTGGCCGCCGCCCCCGCGAAAGCCGTACCGGAGGAATCCCGCGGCAGGTACGATTTCGGGCGGTTCGTTCTGGACGAATATGCGGGAACGCTGATCGTCGGCGGCAAGGAAATGCCGTGCCCGGCCCAGGCGTATCAGCTGCTGCTGTTTTTATGCAAGCATCCCGGCATCGTTTTTTCCAAATCGCAGCTGTATGAGGAAGTATGGGGCATCGACGGGCTGGGGGACGACAACACCGTCATGGTGCATATCCGCAAAATCCGCGAGCGGATCGAGGAGGATCCCGGCGATCCCAAGCTTTTGGTCACGGTCCGCGGCCTCGGCTACAAGCTGATGAAGGTGGACGCATGAAGCGGATCCGGACCCGTTTGACGCTGCATTTTACGTACCAGGTTTTGCTGCTGTGGGTGATGATTATCCTCACCTTGGCGGTTTTGCTTTTGACCTTGATCAGTTACCTCGTGAACCAGGATTTGAAGCGGACGTTTTCGACCAGCGCGCTCGACGGCATCACGACCGAAACCTTTATTGAAAACGACCATGTCAGCATGAATAAGCGCTGGCAAGGTTTGCTGAAGGAACGCGGCTACTGGCTGCAGGTCGTGAACGAATCGGGAAACGTCATTTATGACGTGAACGCGGGGGAGGATTTAAAAACCTCCTACGGAGCGGCGGAGCTGCTGCACATCCAGGAAACGCGGCGTCTCGGTCCCTACCGGGTGGAGACGTTGCTCGAGAGCGAGGCTGACGGGATGCATTCCGTCCTGTATCTGATGGGCTCGAAGGATGTAGGCGCGCAGCGTTTAGAGCAGTGGTTCCGGCAGTATGGCAGCAGCGGGCGCATCCGTCCGGAAGCGGAGAGCAAGATCAAGGCGGAGCTGACGGGGGATAAGGATTATTTGCAGGTCGTGAGCCCTTCCGGGCAAATTCTGCAATCGGTCGGACAGGCCGAGGCGAAGAAAAGCAAATACGGCGCGCTGGAGCTTGTGTCCATGCGGGTGGAACCGGGCAAATATCCGGTGGATTTATCGGTATATTTCGACGAAAACACCGGTTATACCTGGCTGCTCCATCAAGGCAAGCCCGAGAAGGAATTCGTGAAGCAGACGTTTTTCCATGACGTGATCCTCGTGCTCGTGGCGATCGGGGCGGCGGTGCTTGTGCTGACGTTCGGCATTTCCATTTGGCACGGCTACCGCTACGGACAGCCGCTGATGCTGTTTGCGAGCTGGTTCGAGCGCATGAGCCAAGGTCGCTACAGCGAAGCGCTGACCGAAAAGGAGCGCAAAAAAGTGTTCCGCAAAAACGGCAAAATCCGCATGCGGTACAGGCTCTACAAAGAGGTGATCGCCGGGTTTTACGACATGGCCACCAAACTCGACGCTTCCCAGCGGGAACGGAAAATGCTTGAGCAGACGCGGGAAGAATGGATGACCGGCATATCCCATGACCTGCGGACGCCGCTGTCGACCATCCAAGGGTACGGCCATTTGCTCGAAAGCGGGCAGTTCGCCTGGAATGAAGCCGAGCTGAAAGAGATGGGCCGCATGATCCGGGAAAAAGGGGATTTTATGCTGGAGCTGCTTCAGGACTTTTCCCTGACGTTCCAGCTGAAAAACAAAGCGATCCAAATTCCGCTGCAGCCGATCGAGCTCAACGAATTCGTCCGCCGTTCGGTGCTCCGTTACGTCAATGACGCCACGGTGGATACCGCTACGTTTTCCTTCGAGGAATGGGACGGCGCTTTGGCGATCCTGGCGAATCCGAAATGGTTCCGGCGGATGCTGGACAATATCCTCACCAATGCCGTCAAGCATAACCCGGAGGGAACGGAGATTACGGTCCGGACTGGAAAGGACGGCGGGCAGGCATGGATCACGGTGGAGGATAACGGCAAAGGGATGGACGAGGAAACGAAGCGCAACCTGTTCGAGCGCTATTACCGGGGGACGAGCACGGATCAGACGACCGACGGCGCCGGACTGGGCATGAGCATCGCCCATGCGATCGTGATTGCGCACAAGGGGCAGATTCAGGTGGAGTCCGAGCCTGGGCGGGGAACGACCGTGCGGATGGCATTTCCGTTCATTGAATCCAATTGATGGGAAATGCTAGAATGGACTCACCCGAATATGACAAGGAGGACGACCCATGCATGACAAACGATTCGATCCGACGCTGATCTCCAGACTGGACAATCCCGAACGGCGCAAAAAGCTGCCGCCCGAAGAGCTTCTTGCCCTGCTTGAACTGAAAGGCGGCGAGGATATTTTGGACGTCGGCGCCGGCGCAGGTTACTTTACGTTCCCGGCGGCGGAAAAAACGAGCGGCACCGTGTATGCGCTGGACGCGCAATCCGAGATGCTGGACTATCTGCTGAGCCGCTTGGAGGAAAGCGAATTCGACGGCAACATCGAAATCATCCAGGGCGAAGCCGAACAAATCCCGCTCGATGACGAGCAGGTCGACGCCGTCATCTGTTCGATGGTGCTGCATGAAGTGGAGCCGCTTGCGCAAGGGCTGAGCGAGATCCGGCGCGTGCTGAAGCCCGGAGGCAAGGCGCTGTGCATCGAGTGGGAGGTCGCCGACACCGGGAGCGGGCCGCCGCAAGCCCATCGCGTTTCCTCGGCCGATATGGCCCGCATCTTGAAGGAGACCGGTTTTCAGGTATTAAGCACGCGGCCATGGACCGAAGCCTTTTACAGCATCGTATTTCAGAAGTGAAAACGCGTCTACGCGGAAAGGAGCATCCTGATGGCTAAATCCGGAGGACAAGCGGAATGGCCGCTGCTGCTGTGCGCAAACCAACAGGAATGGGAAGCTTGGCTTGATGCGAATCATCTTGAATCGCGCGGAGTCAGGCTGCAAATCGCCAAAAAAAACGCGGGGCTAGCTACCGTCAGCTACGCCGAGGCGTTGGAAAGCGCGCTCTGCTACGGATGGATCGACAGCCGCAAGGAGGCGCTCGACGAGCGCAGCTGGGCTCAGCGTTTCGGGCCGAGAGGAAAGGACAGCCTCTGGTCCGAGACCAACCGGGAGAAGGCGGAGCGGCTGATCGCGGAGGGCCGGATGAAGCCGGCCGGACTTCAGGCGATCGAAACGGCCAAAGCCAACGGACGCTGGGATTCGGCCTACAAGCCGCAAAGCCGCGGCGGGCTGCCGGCGGAGCTGGAGGCCGCCTTTGCCGAACATCCGCAGGCCAAGGCGTTTTACGACACGTTAAACAGCCAAAACAAGTACGCGATTGCGTTTCGCATCCATAACGCGAAGAAACCCGAAACCCGCGCAAGAAAGGTAGAGGAATTCATCCGCATGCTGGAAAACGGGGAGAAGATTTACCCTTGATTCGTGAAGGAGAGGAGCTGCGGCGCGTCCGGGGCTCCTCTTTTTTTTCGTGCGGCCCAAGAGCCGTTCGGAGGATTCATGCCATGATTCGCCGTTTTTGGCCAATAGGTGTTTTCCTAAAACAGACTATTGACGCCATCTTTAGGCGCGGATAAAATTTTACCTATCGGTAGGTAAAAAAGGGGGGTCATCATGAAAAAAAGGGAAGTGACCTCGCAGCAGCTGATCGAGGCGGCGACCCTGCTGTTTGCGAAGCACGGCATCGAAAAAACAAGCCTCGCCATGATCGCGGCCGAGGTCGGCATGACGAAACCGTCGATCTACTACCACTTCGCATCGAAAGAAGAACTGGTCGAAAAAGTGTTCGAATTTATGTTCAGCGACTATCATTTTGAAGCGTATTTTTCCGTGTCCGATTTCAACGAACGAAATTTTGCGGAGAAGCTCTATCAGGGAGGCCTACGCATGTTTCCGGAGGATGACGGCAATTTGCATGCAGCGATGCGGCTGCTCCACGAGTTCATGCTCACGGCCGGCCGCGGCACGCCTTACGGCGATCGCGTCGCCCGGATGCAGCAGGCGTTTTTGGACGGCTTTCGCGGGCTGCTGCAGCATGGGGCCGATCTCGGGGCGATTCCGCAGGAAAACGTGGAAGCCAAAGCCTATTTGCTGGCGCTTGCCATCGATAATATGACGAGCTACATGATGATGGGAATCCGACTGGACTATGAAACCATATGGAAGGAAGCGGTGAACAGCGTGTTCCGAAAAGGGGGAAATGTCATTGCATAACGTGATGGAATTTACGGAATTAGGGCTGACCCGGACCGATAAAACGGTTGTTTGGACGTTTTTCCCGGTGGCGGGTGCGGCAGTCGGGTGGTTTCTTCCGAAGCTTGCCCATTGGGCGTTAAAATTGCCGTGGGTTCCTTTCGAGGGCCCGCTCAAATTGGTATCTTCCCTTCAAGGGGGCTGGGTGTCGTTTGCCACGGCTGCGCTCGGAGCCCTGGTCGGAGGATGGATCTCGCTCGTGGCCATGAGGGAAACGCTGCAGATTCGCCTTTCCGATCAAGAGGTCAACCTGCGCATCCGCGGCAAGGAGCGGTCTTTTAAGCACGGGGAAGTGGCCGCCGTATTTGTGGACAATAAGCAGCTCGTTCTGCTGGGGACGGACGGCCAAGTGCTGTACCGGGAAAAACCGGAGACGAAGCGGAAGAAGCTGGCCGAGGCGTTTACCCGGCATGGCTACGATTGGCGGGAGCAAGACCCTTTCGAAGGCGAATATTCGAGATGGGTGCCCGGATGCCCCGACCTTTCGCCGAGCGCGAACGCGCTTTTTGCGGCGCGGGAGAAAGCGATCGGCAAAGACGAAAAAGAGGACGCGGAGGACTTGCGCCGGGAGCTTTCGAAATTGGGCGTGACGGTTCGCGACGAAGGAAAGCGCCAGTATTGGCGCATGCACGGGCGGAAGCCTTAAACCATGGCATCCAGGCGCCCGGGGGACGAAAATGGCATTGCGCAGAAGGCCCGTTTTCAGCGGGGCTGTTCCTTCGGCCGCTAACGCGGGTTATCAGCATAAAGATAACGGCGGCTGAATAAGCTTCTTACGAGCGGAAGGAGCGGAGGATGGGAGCATGCGCCCATGCGGGGCGCTGCCTGCGGCTTCCGCTGCTGCATCAGGGCGAAAGGAGCCATGCGTATGCTGTTGAACATGAGTATGCTGATTGTCTTCATTTATACGGTGTTATGCATCATGTACGTCCAGATGAACCGCCATTTGCTCGGAAATATGACCGGCACCGTCGTCGCGATGACGACCGGATTGATGTCGAATTTGACGATCGGCGTCATTCTCGGCATGGTGTTTGCCCAGAATCTGGTGCTGTCGACCGGAATTTCGATCGTCTTTTGCTTTGCGATCGGGTTCATGATCGGCAGGCCGCTCGGACTGCTTGCCATCGTGGAAGGAATCGGCGGGGGCATCATGGGCGGCGTTCACGGGGCGATGCTGGGGGAAATGATCCCCGTGCGCCAGTGGGACGCCATGCTGTTCATTACGGATGCGATGTACATCGCCGTCACGGCTCTGGTCATTTACCTGATTCAGGACCGCAAGCACCGCGAGGAACAACCCGCGGCGGCCGCCGTCAAGCCGGTCCGCACGTCTGCCCAAAGTCCCGCTCCCGGAGCGCCTGTGCGCTACTCGTTCTGGATGATCTACATCGTCCTCCCGGTCGTCGTGTTATGCGTCGCCGCCTGGCTCGGGCACAGCCCCTCCGGATGGGAGACGCCGTCCCCCGGTCACGACATGCATGCGATGTAGCCCTTTTGCAAACCCGGCCATAAAAGGCTAAAATAAGAGAACGGTTCGGGCTGTGACGAAACTCATTGACAGCTCCCGAACGGAAGCTTCTCGGATGAAGCCGCAAAAGACGCTGGGTAAAGGGGATTACAGAACATGGAACGAATTCAAACGCAGCAGCAATACGAAGAATTGATCAACCGCGACAAACTGACCGTCATCAAATACGATGCCAGCTGGTGTCCGGATTGCAAGACGCTTGACAAATTCCTGCCTGACATCATGGCGAAACACGCGGACAAAGAGTTTTACGCCATGGACGTGGAGCAGTTCGAGGAGATTACGAGCCAAAACGAAGTGCGCGGCATTCCGAGCCTTCTCGTATATAAAAACGGCGAAAAGCTGGCCCATTTGCACAGCAAATTCGCCAAAACGCCGGCCGAGATTTCCGAATATCTGGAGACGCTCGAATCCAAAAAATAACGTTCCGCCCTATGGCGGACGGGCATGACCGGAAAAGCACCGGTCTTCTACCTGCAAGCAAGCGGGGGAAGGCGGTGCTTTTTTTTGCTGTTCCCCATCATCTTTCCACCTTGTTCCACCCTGTTTCATCCGCCATAGGTAAAACTCCTCCCGCCAAAGACGGCGAAGCCGTTTGCGCTTGCGTTCTGAAATTCACGAATCATGAAACCGGCTTTCCGCCAATAAGATAGGAACGTAAGCAGGGCGAAAAGATCACATGATGGGATGTGCAGCTATGGCAACAACGGAGCAGGTACTGCAAATGATGGACTGTCACAGCGCAAGCAACTATCTTCCGCTGCCGATCGTGATAACCAAGGCGGAAGGAGTATGGGTAGAGGACGCGGCCGGCCGCCGTTATCTGGATCTGCTGAGCGCGTATTCCGCGCTGAACCATGGACACCGCCACCCTAAAATCATACAGGCGCTTAAGGAGCAGGCGGATAAAGTCACGCTGACTTCAAGGGCGTTTCATAGCGACGCGCTGGCGGCATTCGTGCGGAGGCTGGCGGAAGTCACCCGAAAAGAAAAAATCCTCGCGATGAACACCGGCGCGGAAGCGGTGGAAACCGCCCTCAAGCTGGCGAGGCGTTGGGCGTACAGGGTAAAGGGCGTTCCGGAGAACCGCGCGGAAATCATCGTCTGCGACGGCAATTTTCACGGCCGGACGATCACCGTCACCTCCTTTTCGACGGAAGCGGCGTACAAACGCGATTTCGGCCCCTTCACGCCGGGGTTCAAAAGCATCCCTTACGGCGATTTGGAAGCGCTCCGGGCCGCGATTACGCCGGATACGGCCGCGTTTTTGGTCGAGCCGATACAGGGCGAGGCGGGAATCATCCTTCCTCCGGAAGGCTTTTTGTCCGAGGCGTATGAACTTTGCCGTAAACGGAACGTCCTTTTTATCGCCGACGAGATCCAGACGGGATTCGGCCGGACGGGCAAAACCTTTGCCTGCGATTGGGAGGACGTGGTTCCCGACGTCTATATTCTGGGCAAAGCGCTTGGAGGGGGCGTCCTGCCGGTTTCCGCGGTCGCGGCCGACGGGGAGATCATGAACGTGTTCGAGCCCGGCTCGCACGGTTCGACCTTCGGGGGAAATCCGCTTGCGTGCGCGGTCGCGCTTGCGGCGCTGGACGTATTGGAGGAGGAAAAGCTGGCGGAGCGCTCGGAGGCGCTTGGGCGCATGTTTATGAAAAAGCTTACATCGATCTTGCATCCCGATATCGTTTCGGTCCGCGGGCGAGGCCTGCTGATCGGCATGCAGCTGTCGGTGCCTGCCAGACCGTATTGCGAAGCTTTGGCCCGGATCGGCGTGCTGTGCAAGGAGACGCATGAAACGACCATCCGGCTGGCGCCGCCTCTGGTCATTGCCGAGGAAGAACTCGACTTCGCGTTGAGCCGGATCGGGGAGGTATTTGCCAATCAAGGGAGGGCTTGAACCCATATGCCTGAGCAATCCATTTCCATCATCCGGGTGCCGTTCGGGCTCGGCGCAGGCCGGCCCGGCAGCGAACACGGCCCGGACAGCATCATGAAATTCGGACTCGCCAAAAAATTGGCGGGTCTCGGTTACGATGTCGAGGCGGATCGGTCCATCCGCCTGCCGGAGGGCGTCCGCTCGCCTGCCGGGACCAAAATGAAACATGTTCAGGAGGTTTTGGCCGTATGCACCCGGCTCGGCGAAGCGGTCTCCGAAGCGGTGGCAGACGGCCGCATTCCGCTCGTTCTGGGCGGCGACCACAGCATTGCCATCGGCTCCTTGGCGGGATTAACCCGGCATTACGGCAACATGGGCGTCATTTGGGTCGATGCGCATTCCGATCTGAATACCGAATCGACGAGCCCGTCGGGGAACATGCACGGCATCTCGCTAGCGGCAGGACTGGGGCTTACGCATTTGAAGCTGAAACAAATCGCCGAAGGCGCCGCCTCCTTAAAAGCGGAGCATTGCGTCATCATCGGCGCGCGCGATTTGGACCGGGACGAGAAGGCGCTTATCCGTTCCTGCGGCCTGACCTGTTTCACGATGCATGAAATCGACCGGCTCGGCATCGAGCAGGTGGTTCGGGAAGCGCTCCGGATTGCGGGCCAGGGGACCGACGGCGTGCATCTCAGCTTCGACATCGACAGCGTCGACCCGATCGAAGCGCCGGGAACGGGGACGCCCGTCCGCGGCGGACTCAGCTACCGCGAGGCTCATTTGCTGCTCGAGCTGCTCAGCGAGTCGGGGGCGGTCACTTCGGCCGACTTCGTGGAGGTGAATCCGCTGCTGGATCGCAACAACCAGACCTCGAAGCTGGCCGTGGAACTGATCGGCTCCTTATTCGGCAGCCGGATCCTGTAAAACCCAAAAACACCATTGGCCGGGGCAGCTTGCCCTCATCGATCCAATGGTGTTTCTTTTTTTGCATGTGTTTGCGTGCACCCGGCTGCCCGTTGGAACGCCTTATCGGGTTCCCCTGGCAGCTTTCATGGCGTCTCCCCGCTGGTATTCGATCAGTTCGCCCAGCTGGCGGATCGCGTCAAGCAGTTCGTGGGTCTCTTCGTTCGTAAAGCGTTCCACCGTTTCAACGATCCGCTCGGCGCTTAAGTCCGTGAGCTGCTTCAGCACCTGCATTCCTTTTTCCGTTATCGTAATGTTGACGTAGCGCCGGTCAGTTTCAGAGCGGTTCCGTTCGATCAGCCCTTCATGCACCAGCTTGTCGCAAATCTGCGTGATTGCGCTGGTCGTCAGGCCCGTCACTTTCACGATATCCGTACCGCGCTGGCTGCCGTTATTGTGCAGATATTGCAGAATAAACGCTTCGGTGGTGCTCAACTTCATCTGCCGGACAATCCCCGTGTAATCGATGAGACGAGGTAACCTGTCCATAAGTTCACAATATCGGTCTGCCAATTCTTTAGATGAAGAATGCAAGCTCATCACCCTCCTGCATATAACGGAATAATGGTTTTATATGTTTTCGGACCGGCTTGTATGGTTGTCGTCATGGTAGCCTTTTCACGACCGGACGTCAATATATATCAGTAATACGGGAATCGGGCCGATTCGTTGCGCTTGCAGGGAAATATTGCTTTTTTGCCGATATTCGCGGAGCGGGACTTGACAAAGGCAGGGCAAAAGCGCTATGATTTTTTCTGCACTATTGAAAGGTAAGCTTATTTAAAATAAGCCCTTACTAATCAAACGATAGAATTATGCATAAAGCTTCATATGGCATGATTCGATATCGGCAACTCTCTCTAATATTCTCAGGGTTCTTTTTTTAGAACAGCCGCCCAAGCGGCTGTTTTTTTTTGCATGCAGCCAAGGAAACCGATCGCGGAAATCCCGGTCTTTTGGCCGTTTCGGGCCGTAAATGAAACAATTCTCATTAATTTAATAGGAATTATCATTTTTTACCTTTTCAAACGCTGGGGAGTATGAGAAAATATAACCAAAAATTGACGCTAATGGCGATTGATTGATGCGAGAAAAGGGAGGATTTTACCATGTCCAACGAACGTCCATTATCTTTTGAAACCTTAGCCGTGCATGCAGGGCAAGAGATCGATCCAACGACGCTTTCCCGAGCCGTGCCCCTGTACCAAACGACGTCCTACGGATTCCGCGACAGCGAGCATGCGGCGAATCTGTTCGCGCTCAAGGAATTCGGAAACATTTACACGCGTCTGATGAACCCGACGACCGACGTGTTCGAGCAGCGGGTGGCTGCGCTGGAAGGCGGAGTGGGGGCCCTTGCGACCTCTTCGGGACAGGCGGCCATTACCTTTTCCGTATTGAACATCGCAGGAGCGGGAGACGAAATCGTGTCTTCCTCCACGCTGTACGGGGGGACGTACAACCTGTTTTCGACCACGCTGGCGAAGCTCGGCATCAAGGTGCATTTCGTCGACGCAAGCAATCCGGAAAACTTCCGCGCCGCGATCACGGATAAGACCAAAGCGCTGTACGCGGAGTCGATCGGCAATCCGAAAGGGGATGTGCTGGACATCGAAGCCGTGGCCCAAATCGCCCATGAAAACGGCATTCCGCTCATTATCGACAATACCTTCCCAAGCCCGTATCTGCTTCGTCCGATCGAACACGGCGCGGATGTGGTCGTCCACTCGGCGACGAAATTCATCGGCGGCCACGGCACGTCCATCGGCGGCGTCATCGTCGACGGCGGCAAATTCGACTGGGCGCAAAGCGGCAAATTCCCGGGCCTGACCGAACCGGATCCAAGCTACCACGGCGTCGTTTATACGCAAGCCGTCGGACCGCTGGCATACATCATCAAAGCGCGCGTGCAGCTGCTTCGCGACATGGGCGCGACGATTTCGCCGTTCAACTCCTGGATGCTGCTGCAAGGGCTTGAAACGCTGCATTTGCGCATGGAGCGCCACAGCCAAAATGCCCTGAAGGTGGCGCAGTTCCTGGAAAACCACGACGCGGTGGAGTGGGTAAGCTACGCGGGTCTTCCAAGCCATCCTTCGTACGAACTCGCGAAAAAATACCTGCCGAAAGGCCAAGGCGCGATTTTGACGTTTGGCATCAAAGGCGGCAAAGAGGCCGGACGCAAAGTGATCGAAAACGTCAAACTGTTCTCCCACCTCGCCAACGTGGGCGATTCCAAGTCGCTGATCATCCATCCGGCAAGCACGACGCATCAGCAGCTGTCCGAAGAGGAGCAGATTGCGGCCGGCGTCAATCCGGAAATGCTGCGCCTGTCCATCGGCACCGAAGCGATCGACGATATTTTATACGATCTGGAGCAGGCGATCGCCGCCAGTCAGCAATCATAATATAGAGGTTCAAAAGGAGACAACCGCTCGATGTTTCGAGCGGTTTTTTATTGGGCCCGGGAAGGGTCGGGCGGCCTCGGAACTTGTCATCCGTTGCGGTTATATTTCGCGCCCCCCGCTAATATGGTGTAAGGTAGGGCTCACTGCAAACGGGCTCATTTATCCGGGAAAAGAGGGTGGACTGCCAAACATGAGGAATGGTCGGTGTCAGAATAACTGCTGCCAAAGCGGCTCCTGCTCGATGTCTTCTTTTATGGAAGCGATTTATCCTGTTGACAGGCAAAATGACGGCATGTCCCTGCAGGATGAAGGGCAGGCGCGGGCATGCTCCTTGCCGGAGATTGCGTCGCTTGTAGAATTGGTCCGAATCGAGTCCATGACGAAAGAGGAGGCGATCCGCGCCGCCGACCCGTATTCGATCGGGAGCCTTTTGCGCGAGGCCGAGCCCTTTTCAGGAGATCAGGGCGATCTGGGGGCGCCGGAGCTTTTGCTCGGATGGTGCGACGATGCGCGCGGCATGGGCATTTTTGCCGAAGATTGGACGTATCCGCCGGAACAGGCCGAAGCGTTGTCCGGGACCGCCGGTTTGACGCTGCTGCGGGAGGATGATTGGCTTGCGCGCGGCCATTTGAAGGAGATTTACGAAGAGTGGATCATGCAATATGCCGGTCTCAGCGGGCGGCCGCACCCGAGCATCGCCTGCAGGGAACGTCTGCTGTACCGGTGGAAAGGGCATATGGAAACGGTGCTGCATCACTTGGACGAGAGGGTTTTACGCGTCGCGTTGATTTCCGGGCTCGATATTATGAAGGGACATCCGAGAGAAAAGGAAGCCCTCTCCGATTTAAGGGACATCCAGCTGGAAGCGTTATTCAGAGCCGCGCTGGCTTGCCACCGGCAGGGAATGGAGCATCGGATCGAAATTCTCGTTCCCCATACGTCCGACCCGGAGGCATGGAACCAAACCCATGAATTGATCGAGCGGGTGGCCGAGGAGACGTTGTGCCATCAACGCCGTGCCGTCTCATTCAGCATCGGTGCCTTAATGAATGCGGATATCGCCTGCAGCGCGGCGGCCGACCTTGCTAGAAGCGCGAACCTGCTTGTATTGGATTGCGGCGGGATCAGCGATCCGGAAACGCCATGGCCTGATGATGTCGTCGAACACATCGCCGCGCTTTCGGGTACGATTCGAAAAATAAGGCCGCGCCTCCTGCTGCGCGCGACAGGGCTGCGAAACACGGCCGATTTGCCGGCGGTTTACCGCGCCGGGTTCGCGGAGATTGGCGTTCCGGCGGAGCAGCTTCCCGCTTTCCGTCTGGCTGCGGCGCAGTGGGAAATACAGCAGAGGGCGGGAAGATCCTCAAGCTCCCAGAGCACCATGCGGGTTAAGGGATGATGAATTCGATACTGCATAAGGTGATTGCCTAAAACGGCATTCCCGTATGCAGTTTTTTTGTCTTTTCGTGAACAATGGGCCAGAATATGGGTTTACTTTTTTGCCGGTCCGGCATATAATGCAAGTATAAAGTTGTATGTAGGAAAAATAATTGTATTAGTGCAAAAATGATTATCATTCTCAATGGGACGGTCCCCGTCCTTCATGAAAACATGCTGCTCCGGCTGGTCTGGAGCAGCATGTGCTGTTTTAAGGGCAGTAATAATGTTTTTCATTCTCAAACAGGAAGGTGATTACGATGGAAAATGTACAAAAAATCGCGGCCAAAGCCATAAAAGAGCTTCCTTCATCCGGCAGCGCCAATGCGCCGAATCCGCACCGCAGAAGACGCATCGATCTTCGGAGCATGCTGCTGAACAAGGAAATGCAGGCGGCCATACTCAGCGGCTTGCTTATGATTGGCGGATGGGCGTTCGGCCATGTTTCGGCCGGAATTTCGGTGCTCTTATATATCATGTCCTACGCGGCCGGGGGATGGCTGAAAGCGAAGGAAGGCGTCGAAACGCTGATCAAGGAGCGGGAGCTTGACGTGAACCTGCTGATGGTCGCGGCGGCGATGGGCGCCGCAAGCATCGGCTACTGGAACGAAGGCGCGATGCTGATCTTTATATTCGCCTTAAGCGGCGCGCTGGAAAGTTACACGATGGAACGGAGCCGGAAGGATATCTCTTCCTTGATGGCGCTCAAACCCGAGATGGCGCTTCGGATCGAAGACGGAAGGATGGCCCTGGTTTCGATCGATGAGCTGAAGGTGAGCGACCTGATCTTGGTGAAGCCCGGCGAGCTTATTCCTGCGGATGGCATCATTCAGAAAGGGAGCTCGGCCGTCAACCAGGCCTCCATTACCGGCGAATCGGTGCCCGTCGACAAAGCCGAAGGCGATGAGGTGTTTGCCGGAACGCTGAACGGGGAGGGCGTGCTGTATATTGAAGTGACGCAAACCTCGGATGCGACCGTATTCGCAAAAATCATCCGTCTGGTGGAAGAAGCGGAAAACGAG
This sequence comes from Paenibacillus cookii, assembly GCF_018333375.1. Taxonomy (GTDB): domain Bacteria; phylum Bacillota; class Bacilli; order Paenibacillales; family Paenibacillaceae; genus Paenibacillus_AQ; species Paenibacillus_AQ cookii. The sequence continues at coordinate 53,604 of NZ_BORW01000027.1, read as the reverse complement.
GTTCCGCAATCGGAACGGTTCATGCAGCGTTTTGAAGGCATTTACGCACGGATCGTCGTGGCGGCCACGCTTGTCATCATTTTTGGGGCGCCGTTCGTCCTTGGCTGGAGTTTCGGGATGTCTTTCTATAAAGCCATGGTTTTCCTGGTCGTCGCCTCGCCTTGCGCGCTTGTCGCTTCGATTATGCCGGCCCTGCTGTCGGCGATCTCCAACCGGGCCCGCCGCGGCATCCTGTTCAAAGGCGGAGCCCACATGGAAAACATGGCGCTGACCTCCGTCGTTGCCTTCGATAAAACCGGCACGCTGACGGCCGGGGAACCCCAGGTCACGGACTTGATTGCGGCGGAAGGGTATGACCGCCTGGACCTGCTGGCCGCCATCGCATCGGTGGAACAGCTGTCCGAGCATCCGCTCGCCAAAGCGATCGTTCGCCAAGCCGAAATCGAGGGCGTCGAGACGCTCCCGGCCGAGTCGGTCACTTCGGTGACGGGCTGGGGGATGGAAGGCATCGTGGCGGGCAAAACCTGGCGGATCGGCAAAACCGACGTGCTGGATCGTTTGGACGACCGCGCGGAAGCGGAGCGTTGGAAACGGCGGCGGAGCATCCTGGGCGGCGAAGGCAAAACCGTGTCGGTCGTTATGGACGGAGAGCGGGTAGCCGGACTTGTCGCTCTGCAGGACGTGGTGCGTCCTCAGGCCATCGCCGCGGTTCGCAAGCTTCAGGCGATCGGCGTGAAGGTCGCGATGCTGACCGGCGACCGCGGCGAAACGGCGCAGGTGATCGGCCGGCAAATCGGCGTCGACCTGATTTATTCCGACCTGCTTCCGGAAGAAAAGGTGAAATACGTGAAACAGCTGCGCGAGGAACACGGCCATGTCGTGATGGTCGGCGACGGCGTCAACGATGCGCCGGCGCTGGCCACGGCGACCGTCGGCATGGGGATGGGCATGAGCGGCAGCGGCACGGCGCTGGAGGTGGCCGACGTCGTCCTCATGAACGACAACATCGAGGAAATTGCCGGGACGATCAAGCTTGCCCGCCGCGCGCGCCGGATCGTCAAGCAAAATATGGTATTTGCCATCTCCGTCATCGTGCTGCTGATGGCCGGGAATTTCGTGACGGGCATTGCGCTTCCGCTCGGCGTGGTCGGGCATGAAGGGAGCACGATCCTGGTCATTTTGAACGCGCTGCGTTTGTTGAGATAAATGTCGGAAATTCCCGCATAATGAGCTCCCGGGCCGTCTGGCCGGGAGTTTTCCCTTTAAATAAAGGTTAACAATCGGTTTGAACCCATGTATACTAGTTCTATTGACATTCGTGTCCATTTATATGATAATAATTATCAAATAATAATCATTTTAATTAGTACACTACAAGTGATCCTGGTAACGTCCCGCTTTGAAGCGGACTACTTTCCGGGCACTGCAAGCTTGGAGGGAATCTTTATGTATAAATCCGTAATTATCGGTACAGGACCTGCGGGTTTGACCGCAGCCATCTATTTGGCGCGCGCCAACCTGAACCCGCTCATTATCGAAGGACCGCAGCCTGGCGGCCAGCTCACGACGACGACCGAAGTCGAGAACTTCCCGGGTTTTCCCGACGGCATCATGGGACCGGAACTCATGGATAACATGCGCAAGCAAGCCGAACGTTTCGGAGCGGAATTCCGCACGGGATGGGTCAACGGCGTGGAACTGGGCGGACGCCCGTTCAAACTTGACGTGGAAGGCATCGGCCAAATCGAAACCGAAACGCTGATCATTTCGACCGGCGCGACGGCCAAATATTTGGGCATTCCGGGCGAGCAGGAAAACGTCGGACGCGGCGTCAGCACTTGCGCAACCTGCGACGGCTTCTTCTTCCGCGGCAAAGAAATCGTGGTTGTCGGCGGCGGCGATTCGGCGCTGGAGGAAGCAGGTTTCTTGACGCGTTTCGCATCGAAAGTGACGCTGGTTCACCGTCGCAACGAGCTGCGCGGCTCGAAAATCATGCAGGACCGCGTGCGCAGCAACGAGAAAGTGGAATGGGCGCTCAACCGCACGCCGATCGAGGTTGTCGCCGACGAGCGCGGCGTGCAAGGCTTGAAAGTGCGCAATAACGACACCGGCGAAGAGGAATTGATCGAAGCAAGCGGCGTATTCGTCGCGATCGGCCACCATCCGAACACGGGCTTCCTTGGCGGACAAATCACGACCGATGCCAACGGATATATCGTGGTGCAGCCGGGCACTTCCGAAACGAACATTCCGGGCGTATTCGCCTGCGGCGACGTTCAGGATACCCGCTACAGACAAGCGATCACGGCCGCCGGCAGCGGATGTATGGCAGCGATGGATTGCGAAAAATACATCGAAAGCCTGGAGCATCATACCGCCGTTCTTTAATGGCTTGAAATATTCAGTACGTGATGGATTTTTATATTCAGATTTGACGACGAGGTGACATTCCATGGAAAAAGCAATCGTATATACCAGCACTAACTGCCCGCACTGCCGTCAGGTGAAAAGCTATTTGGCGGAAAAAGGCGTGGAATACGAAGAACGCAACATCGAGCAAAGCGATGAATTCGCCCAGCAGGTATGGGATATGGGCATGCGTGCCGTTCCGGTTACCGTCATCGGCGAACACCGCATTCTCGGCATGAACAAACTGCAGTTCGAAAAGGCTTTGAACGGGCAGGCGTAACGTTCGGCAAACTCAGACCTTTCATCCGTAGAGCAGTCTATGGATGAAAGGTCTTTTTAGATGAACGGCACAAAGGATCCCGCAATAAAAAAGGGAGTCGCGTTTGGTTCGAAAACCAGCGTGATTCCCTTTTTTAAAAGCCATATTTCGTTCGATCGGAAAAACGTTCGCGGCCAAACGTTCAAAAAGCGAGCGCATTCAAAATAAAAATTTCATGACGATCTGAAAAACAAGGTAAACCGCCACGCCGGCCGCGATCAGCAGCAGCCCGGCTTTTTTCTTGCCCTGGAAAAACCGGAGGATCGCCAAGCTGAAAAGAGGCGCAATGATGATCAGAAACAGCAACACGGTCACGAACACTTCGGCCGATATATTGGAAGTATCCACGTAAGTCACGGACATTCGCTCCATTCATCAATATGGATCAAGCTGAACAACAGACAACCCGGATTTTTGCAAAATCCTCAACATTTCTATTATACCGGAATTTGCCGGAGATTTCCGCTGCAAACGGCCGAAAAATGTTGCGATTTTCCGACCGTTGACGTCTTTTGGATTTTCTCGCCTACAGAAGGGAAACCGCCTCAAGCCTGCGAATTATGTTTAATAGAGAAGAGGATAGGGGGCAAGCACGACATGAAATTAATGGGCGAGCTTTTATCTTCCCGGCTGGTGGCCATCGTCAGGGGAATTACGCGGGACGAGGCAAGGGTGGCGGGGGCGGGCCTCGCCGCCGGCGGGGTAAAGCTGATGGAAGTGACGATGAATACGGAAGGGGCGCTGGATATCATCCACGATTGGCGCTCGTTATATAACGGCCAAGCTCGCATTGGGGCGGGGACGGTGCTGAACGTGAAGATGGCCGAAGAAGCGGTATCGGCCGGAGCCGAATTTTTGATCTCTCCCAACGTGGATTTGCACGTCATCCGGTATGCGCTCGAGCAGGGGATCGACATTTGGCCGGGAGCGATGACCCCGACCGAAATCGTTACCGCCTTCCACGCGGGGGCCGAGGCCGTAAAGCTATTTCCGATGGCCAGCCTGGGTCTCGGATATTTGCGCGAAATCCGCGCTCCGCTCAACCATATTCCGCTGATCGTGACCGGCGGGGTGTCGCTCCAAAATATCGCGGAATATTATGAGGCAGGCGCCAGCGCGGTCGGCATCGGAAGCTCGCTGCTGCCGAAAGACGCCTTGGCGGCGGGAGACGCGACCCGGATCGCCGAAAGCGCAAGGGCCTTCGTGCAGGCAGCATTTAAGCCGAATCCGTGAATGACGGATATAACCTGATGCGGGCAAAAGATCAGCCAAATACGCAGTCATATATGTTCCATCATAGGAATAGAGTCAATTCGGAGGGCTAAAAAGCGGCTCGTTGTTACCCGGACAAATATGCCTATTGTAGAGAAGGGAGGGGACTGTATGAGATGGAAGCGGGGATCGGCGGCCAAAATGCTGCTGACCGGCACGCTCATCGCAGCGGTAATACCCCTTTGTATCGATTGGGAGATGGTTTATGCATCCTCGACGACATCAGGCGCCAGCGTGGTCAAAACCGACCAGGAGCTGCAAAACACGCTGCTGCGCGCGATGAATCAACGGCTCGGGCAAATTCAATTTGTTTATCAAGGGAAAACGAATCAGCTCAAGGGGCAGCTGAAACAGGCGCTCGAAGAGGCGCTTGAAAGCGATCCGTACATGAACTATACCATCGAAAGTTACGGTTATTCTTACAGCGGCAGCTCGAAGTCGGCGAACGTGAGCGTTCAATTGAGCTACCGGGAGACGGCGGCCCAAACGGCATATGTCTCCCGGCAGGTCCGGAGCATTTTGGGCGATATGATCAAGCCGGGGATGAACGACCACGAGAAAATCAAGGCGATCCATGACTGGATCGTGCTTCATTTGAAATACGACGAAACGCTGCAGAAATATACGGCTTACGACGGACTGAGCTCCGGCAGCACGGTTTGCCAGGGATACTCCCTGCTAGCTTATAAGATGCTGAAGGATGCGGGCATCACGAACCGGATCGTGGAGGGAACGGCCACGCCGCGGAATACGGGGGTGAGCCAGCTTCATGCATGGAACCTCGTCTTGCTGGACGGGAAATGGTACCATCTCGACACGACTTGGGACGACCCGGCGCCGGACAGGAAGGGAGAGATCGGATTCGGATATTATCTTCGCACCGACGCGCAGATGAAAAAGGACCACGCCTGGACGAAAAGTTATCCGGCCGCGAATACGCCGTACCGGGATACGCTCAAGCAGCTGATCAGGCAGAACGACAGCCGCAAAGGCTTCTACAAGAAGCTGGAGCGGGACCTGGAATACCAGCTTTACGATCCGTCGCAGATCGTCAGCTCCAGTGCCCAGCTGAGGTCCAAAGCGCAGGCCGTGATCAAGCAGGGGGGACGCTCGCTGTTGTTCCGTTATCACGGAAGCAAGGAAGCTTTGGTGGATGATCTGCAGGATCTGTACCGGCTTGGCGTCAATTCCATCTCATACGTGGAAAGCGGACTGGATGAAACGGAGGACTTGCGGGTATACGTGACCTGGAAATAGCATACGTTAAAAAAAGATCCCTCCCGGACTGCACGCAGCAGAAGCGGAAGGGATCTTTCTCGTTTCATTATCGGTTCGGCCGTTCGTGCATCGTCAAGTCGCATTCCTTCAGCGGAATCAATTTGCTGCCTTTGACCCATTTGTATCCGAGCCAAATCACGATAAACAAAGGGACGCTGACGTAGGATACCAACAAACCGTACCAGTCGATTTTCGAACCGGTGAAGGCGCCCGTATTTTGGCCGGCGATGGCGACGATGCACAGGATAAAGGCAAATATCGGGCCGAACGGGAACCATTTGGCGCGGTAAGGCAGCTCGTCGAGCGAATGCCCCTGCGCGATGAAGGCGCGGCGGAACCGGTAATGGCATACGGCGATGCCGAGCCAGTTAATGAAGCCGCACATGCCCGAGGCGTTCAGCAGCCAGTTGTACACGACGCCGTCCCCGAACAGGGAGGCCAGGAAAGCCAGCATGCCGATCAGTCCGGTCATGATCAGCGCGTTGATCGGAACGCCGCGGCTGCTCAGCTTGCCGAATATTTTCGGCGCGAGCCCGTCTTTGGCCATCGCGTACAGCACGCGGGTCGAAGAGTACATGCCGGAGTTGCCTGCGGAAAGCACGGAGCTCAGGATGACAGCGTTCATGACGGAGGCGGCGAAGGCGAGCCCGGCTTTTTCGAATACCAGCGTGAACGGACTGACGCCGATGTTGTTCAAGTCGGTTTTCAGCAGGTTCGGGTTCGTGTAAGGGATCAAAAATCCGATGACCACGATCGCCAAAATATAAAACAGCAGGATGCGCCAAAAGACTTGTCGGATGGCCCGCGGCACGTTGCGCCGCGGGTCTTCGCTTTCTCCCGCCGCGACCCCGATCAGTTCGGTGCCCTGGAACGAGAAGCCTGCGGCCATGAACACGCCGATAAAGGCGAAAAATCCGCCATGGAACGGGCTGCCGCCCAGATTGAAATTGCTGAAGCCGACGGGTTTGCCGCCGAAAATGCCGAAGATCATCATGACGCCGAGCACCAGGAACAGGATGACCGTGGCAACCTTGATAATCGCAAACCAATATTCCGATTCGCCGTAACCTTTCGCGGATAACGCGTTGAGGGCGAACATAAGCGCCAGGAACAAAAAGCTCCAAAGCAGCGACGGGGAATTCGGGAACCAGTATTTAATAATGACGGTGGCTGCGGAAAGCTCGGCCGCAATCGTGACCGCCCAGTTGTACCAAAAGTTCCAGCCGACCGCAAAACCGAAAGCGGGACTTACGAAACGGCTGCCGTACGTGCTGAACGAGCCGGAGTCGGGCATGTAGGTCGCCAGTTCTCCAAGGCTTGTCATCAAAAAATAAACCATAAGTCCGATCGCGGCATAAGCCAGGATGGCTCCGCCGGGACCGGCCGAAGATATCGCGCTCCCGCTGGCAAGAAAAAGTCCGGTGCCGATCGAACCCCCGAGGGCGATCATCGTCATGTGGCGGGCTTTCAAGCTTTGCCTTAGGGAATTCGCAGGTTGTTTGCTGCTCATGAGTGTAAAACTTCCCTTCTGTATGATTTCGTTATGATCATGGAAGGGGATAAACCAGCCCAAAAAGCCCGCAGGGCATGGAATGACCTGCGGGCTGTATGCTTGTCCTCTGGCTTCCGCATCCGTGCATCCATGAAAGATAGCTCAACACGGCCAAACGGCATTCTTAAGCGATGCCGGTTCAGCCGCGACAGTTCTGTCCCTTTCGGGTACAGCCCCAGCATGGCCGTCGATCGGAACGGACCGCCACACTTCGGCGAAAGCGCCCTTCACGGCAGATCGTCGGCGGTTCCTTGCGCCTCCCTGCAGCTACTCATCGCTTTCGCAACCTCTACCTCACCTTTGCAGGATGAGGTTATCTTTACGTTTTCAATTGCTTTTCTATAGTAAAGCAATGCGAAACGTATGACAATAGATATATATGGTAATGCAGCAATAAATCGGCGGGCCGGTCAGGAACGGTTGCGTTTGGCCATTTGCTGCCACACGGTGCCGGCGGCCTGTTCGCCGGATTCGATCCGCTCCAGCGCCATCCGCGCCTGCAGGCTGACCTCGAACTCGGGATCGTCGACCGCTTCCTTCAGCGCGTCTCTGGCGTCCTCCGTTCCGACCTCGTACAGGAAACGGGCGGCCCGCCAGCGGACGATTTTGCTCGTGTCCTTAAGCAGAGCCTGCATGGCGGGCGTTGCCGCCGGATCGCCGATATCGGAGAGCGTATCCCCGGCCGTGCGGCGCACGGTAGGCGAGCTGTCCTTCAGCGCTTCGTACAGCAGCTCCATCGCTTCGGGCGTGCGGATGTCGCCAAGATAAACGACGGCAAGGCGCCGCGTCTGCATTTTCTCGTCGTGGAGAGCCTGACGGAGCAACGGAAGATGCTTTTCCGCCGGCGTCATGCCGTCCAGCGCCGCATAACGGACGCGCCAGTCCGAGCTGTTCATCGCTTCCTTGAGCTCTTCGTCGGTCAATTCGCGCCGCTGCTCTTCGAATTCCTCGCTGCTGGCCCCATGGGCGATCGCTTGGGCGACGACCTGCTTCAGGCGCTCTTCGGGGAATGCCGCTTCCAGCTCCTGCTCAACCTCTTTGGCGATTGTCTTCAGCTCCCCGTAACGGACGCCGTAATCCTTCAGCTTGCGTTCCTTGATCATGGTCGTCGCGGCGACCTCCATCACCGCATCGGTGAATCGCTGGGAAAGCGCCAGACGTTCTTCCTCCATGCCGAATTTGACGCGAATCTGCATCGGAATGCCGCGGAAAAACTGGACCAGCACCTCGGCTTCGCCAAAATGCTCGCCGGCTCCCGCTTCGTCCTCCAGCGCGGCGTTTTGCACGCCTTCCCGCCCGAAGCGTTCCTGCACCTCCCCGAGAATGGCCGACCAGTCGGCATTGCCTTTGCGTTCGAGCGCCACGAAATCCAAGGTGTGGAACACGCTTTTTACGCCTTCGATGTGCAGCATTTCCCGGATCCAGGCCGGGGCCGATCTTTCGTTTTCGAGCGTATATGTTTTGCGGATTCCGGGCTCCAGGCTTTCATCCAGGTGAAGTTTCATGGAGTTCGGACTCGGCGTCGGTTCGATGAATTTTATTTTCATGGGATACAAACCTCCTTCAAGGTAACGGCCATATCAAATATTTCGCCTCATGAATAAGTGTACCTTACTTCGCGATAAACAAAAACCTTTTGCCGCAGGTTCGGCCCCAAAATTTTCAGGAGAGCGGCAGCTTCGGTCAACCGCCTTGGCTGGAAAAAGGCGCCATGTTCAGGGTAAAATGGAAGGGATGAGCCTGAAGGAGAAGGAGGGAGAACATTTGCCCAAAATTCGCTATAAAAATATGGACGATGTCCGGACGGACCATTCCGTGCAGGAGTTCAGGCAGTGGCGAAAGGAACGGAGAGGGAAGAAAAAGGATCTCGCCTTCCGGGTACCCAGCGTGCCTCCCGACATCGAATATCTTCAGGGAAACCGCCGCGAACCTACGATCACGTGGATCGGGCATTCGACGTTCCTCATTCAATACGAGGGCTTGAACCTGCTGACGGATCCGGTATGGGCCAACCGGATGGGACTGGACCGCAGGACCCTGGATCCGGGAATCGCCATCGGCGACATGCCTCCGGTGGACGTGATCCTGATCTCGCATTCCCATTATGACCATTTGCACCTGGCTTCCATACGGAAGCTGTATCGTGAGGGTACGACCTTGATCGTTCCGGCCGGGCTGCGCGCCAAAATGGTCCGCAAAGGCTTCCGGAACGCCATGGAGCTGGGCTGGTGGGAGCAGACGGCCGTCGGCGGCGCGAAGATCACATTCGTGCCCGCCCAGCACTGGACGCGGCGGACGCCTTTCGACACGAATACCTCGCATTGGGGCGGATACGTGCTCGAGCCTGCCGCGGAAGCACGGTCTGCGGCGGACTGCGATCCGGACCCGCCGAAGCGGACCCTGTACTTTGCCGGCGACAGCGGATATTTTCCCGGATTCCGAGAGATCGGAAGCCGCTTCAAGATCGATGCGGCGATGATCCCGATCGGGGCGTACGAACCCGAGTGGTTCATGGCGACGCAGCACGTCAATCCGGAGCAGGCGGTGCAGGCTTTTCTCGATGTCGGGGCGAAAACGATGATCCCGATGCATTACGGCACGTTCCGGCTTGCGGACGATACGGCGCAGGAGGCGCTGGAGCGGATGGAGGCCGAGCGGAAACGGCTAGGCATCGCCGAGGAACGCATCCGGGTGCTGAAATGCGGGGAGACGATGCGGGTCAAGTAAAGCCTAAGCGGCAAAAACTCCCCTTTGCGGGGGCATTTTATGCTATAATGTGCTGAAGCCTATTAGTGAAAGGGATGGTAATGCTTAATGATCAGTACAAGCGGCGTGACGCTCCGTTACGGAAAGCGCGCACTTTTTGAAGATGTGAATATAAAATTTACAGCGGGCAACTGCTACGGCTTGATCGGCGCAAACGGCGCCGGCAAATCGACCTTCCTCAAAATTTTGTCCGGCGAGATCGAGCCGAATTCCGGCGAAGTTCATATGACACCGGGCGAACGGTTGGCCGTGCTGAAGCAGAACCACTTTGAATATGACGAATATCCGGTTCTTGAAACGGTCATTATCGGCCATAGCCGCCTCTATGAGATCATGAAGGAAAAGGATGCCTTGTACGCCAAGCCCGACTTCTCCGAAGAAGACGGCCTGCGCGCGGGCGAGCTTGAAGGCGAATTCGCCGAACTGAACGGTTGGGATGCGGAAGCCGACGCGGCCGCGTTGCTGATCGGTCTCGGCATTACGCGCGAGCTGCACGACAAAAAAATGGAAGAGCTGAGCGGCAACGAGAAGGTGCGCGTGCTCTTGGCCCAGGCTTTGTTCGGCCGCCCGAACAACCTGCTGCTGGACGAACCTACGAACCACTTGGACCTCGAATCCATCCAGTGGCTTGAGAACTTCCTGATGGATTATGAAGGCACCGTCATCGTCGTATCCCACGACCGTCACTTCCTGAACAAGGTATGTACGCATATTGCGGATATCGATTTCGGCAAAATCCAGCTGTATGTCGGCAACTACGACTTCTGGTACGAATCCAGCCAGCTGGCGCTCCAAATGCAGCGCGAATCCAACAAGAAAAAGGAAGAAAAGATCAAGGAACTGCAGGCGTTCATCCAACGCTTCTCCGCCAACGCCTCCAAGTCGAAGCAGGCGACTTCCCGGAAGAAGCAGCTGGAGAAAATTACGCTGGACGACATTCGTCCGTCCAACCGCAAATATCCTTTCATCCACTTCAAACCGGAGCGCGAAGCCGGCAAGCAGCTGCTGACGGTCGACCGCCTGACCAAAACGGTGGAAGGCGAGAAGGTGCTGGACGATCTGAGCTTCGTCGTCAACAAAGGCGACAAGATCGCGTTCGTCGGTCCGAACGGGCTGCCGAAATCGATGCTGTTTGAGGTGTTGATGGGCCGCACGGAACCGGATTCCGGCGAATTCTCTTGGGGGGTTACGACTTCCCAGGCGTATTTCCCGAAAGACAACTCCGAATATTTCGACGGGGTCGATCTGAACCTGGTCGAATGGCTGCGCCAGTATTCCAAAGACCAGGACGAAACCTTCCTGCGCGGCTTCCTTGGCCGGATGCTGTTCTCCGGGGAAGAAGCCCTGAAGAAAGCGAGCGTGCTTTCCGGGGGCGAGAAGGTGCGCTGCATGCTTGCCAAAATGATGCTGAACGGCGCCAACGTCCTGCTGCTGGACGAACCGACCAACCACTTGGATCTCGAATCGATCACTGCGCTGAATAACGGGCTGATCGATTTCGACGGAACGATCCTGTTCACGTCGCATGACCATCAGTTCATTCAGACGATCGCCAACCGGATTATCGAGATTACGCCGACCGGCATCATCGATAAGGTCATGACCTATGACGAATATCTGGAAAGCGAAGAGATCAAGGCGCTCCGCGAAAAAATGTATCCGAACGGCCTGTAGGCCGGCGGCGATGCCGTATATCGAAAAAAGCTGCTAACCCGCCCGGGCGGTCCTCTGTTTTCAAACAGGGGCTGTCCGGCGGGGAGCAGCTTTTTTTTCGTTCATAGAAATTCTATACTTCGGGGTCCCCGCAAAGCCCTTCGAAAAAAAATAATTGCAACGGGTTCGCTTTGTGGGGGAGTTTTCCGCCATGGCTCAAGAGCCTCCGGTGCGGCGGCGCTGGTTGTTCGGCTTTTTATTGTTTTGGCTTTTCATCGCCTGCGGGGAATTTCCTTGAAATCCACCGGGCTTAAACGATTGGTTCTGCTGTTTTTTCTGCTCCAGCTTGGCGCGGATGGCGTCAGCCAGGCTGACCTTCTTCTGCTCTTTGCTTTCGGACATGGGCAGGCCCTCCCTAAGGTTTATCGTACCTAATTCTATCCGTTTTTGCGGCTCCCCACAAGAGATGTAGCGCATAAAACCTCTTTGCCCGCTGCAACTATGTTTCTCTAGACCCACCCGGGTGGTATTTGATAGGATAGGAAAAGACTTTTTGGAACCCATGTAAAGGTGGCTTCGAAATTGGTGAATATCTATGACGATATACGGAAAGGGGAGCGGGGAGCCTGGATCAGCATCGCGGCTTACTTGCTCCTGTCCTCCTTCAAACTCGCGAGCGGTTATTGGTTTGCGTCCAGCGCGCTGCTTGCCGACGGTTTTAACAACGTGACGGATATCGTGGCCTCCCTGGCCGTGCTGATCGGACTGCGGATATCCCGGAAGCCGCCCGACTCCGACCATGCTTACGGGCATTTTCGGGCCGAAACGGTCGCGGCGCTGATCGCTTCCTTCATTATGGCGACGGTCGGGATCCAGGTGTTGGTCGATGCCGTACGATCCTTGTTTGCCGGCAAGGAGACGCAGCCCGATCTATGGGCCGCCGGAATTGCCGTGGTGTGCGCGGTATGCATGTACGGCGTGTATCTGTACAACCGGAGATTGGCGAGGCAGATTAACAACCAGGCGCTTATGGCTGCGGCCAAGGACAATTTGTCGGATGCCCTCGTCAGCATCGGAGCGGCGGTCGGCATCGTCGGGGCCCAATTCGGGCTGCCTTGGCTCGACATGGTTGCGGCGATCGCGGTCGGCTTGTTGATCTGCAAAACGGCTTGGGATATTTTCAGGGATTCAACCTACCGGTTGACCGACGGCTTCGACCAGGCGGAGCTGAAGGATCTTCGCAGCGCCATCAGCCGCACGCCGGGCGTGGAAGGCATCAAGGACGTCAAAGCCAGGGTACACGGCAACCATGTGCTGGTGGATGTGGTGATTGAAGTGGACCCTCATTTGAGCATCATCGAAGGGCATCGGATCAGCGACGAAATCGAGGACCGGCTGACGGATATGCATAATATCATGAACGTCCATGTCCATGTGGAGCCGAAGGATTTGGATGTTTTGGAACCGGGGCGGCATGGTGCCGTCAAAAAATAGAAGTTATGCGGGCGCCGGGTTGCCGGCGTTTTGTTATTCAACCGGAATAGAATTTTGGGCCTTTAGTCCTGTGAATATCTAAACCACGAATGGGAAATTTGTGAGAAAAGAAGCATGTAGTACATCCTTCCGCATGACTATAATGGGGACAAGAACGCCCATTTTCAGTCAGCATAAGGAGGATTGACATGTTCAACATCAAGAAATGCCTGATCGGCTGCCTGCTGGTTTCCGCGGTGATTCCCGGTGCGGCGCTGCTGCCGGGCTCCAAAGCCGATGCCGCTTCGATTTCGGCGCCAAAGAGCGCGGTCACGCCAACCGGCGTCATTCAGGCGAGCGTCCGGTTGCGGGACAAACCTTCCTCGTCGGGCCAGGTCATCGGATATTTGAAAAACGGGGATAAGGTCACCATTCTCGAAAGCAGCACCGCTTATTTCTATAAAGTAAAAACACCGTCAGGCAAAGTGGGCTATACCAGCTCTGACGAACGATACATAACGGTACCCGGCGAAGCCTCCCCGGGTTCGGGATCCGCGGCCCCTTCCGGCAGCGGATCCGGCGCTCCGCAGGCAACGCCGCTGATCGCCTCGGAGGCCGGCGAGGCCATTGAACGGGTGATCCAAACGGGAATGAAATATTTGGGGACCCCTTACGAATTCGGCTCGGACCGCAACCAAACGAATACCTTCGACTGTTCGGCGTTTACCCGCCAAATTTTCAAGGAAGGCGCCGGCATCGTCCTGCCGATGGACTCCCGCCAGCAGGGAGCCTGGGTGAAACAAAACAGCCAAGCGGTATACGATATTGACTGTCTCAAGCGCGGGGACCTGGTCTTTTTCGTGAATGATATCGGGTCTGCGGGTTCGGCGGCCGCCGGCGCCGACAAAGACCATGAGCGGATTACGCACGTGGCGGTGTATCTGGGGGAGGGCAAGCTTCTCCACACCTATTCCCAAAAAGCGGGCGGCGTCGTCGTAACGGATTTCAGCAATTCATGGAAGCTGCGCTTCCTTTTCGGAGGCAGCATCATCAGATAACTTCTTTGGCGTCATGCCGATCATCATGGCCATGCAAAAAGACCGGAGGCGAACCAGGCGAACCTCCGGTCTTTTTGCGCTGCATGTTCCTATTATGTATTAGGAATTATACCGCTTCGGGAATATGCAGCCAGGCTGTGCCGAGCCAGGTATAAATTTCGACCCACTGGCCGTCGCCGTTGACGTCGGTGACATGCTTTCCGGTGCTGTACACGACCTGAGGAGACAGGAAGTTCAAAATGCGGCCGTTAGGATCTGCAAAAAAAGGAGTGATTTTGGAAATGACGATCGGTTCGTTGTTCTCCTTCGAAAGATCGCCCGGCTGGATCAGCGGCTCATCGAACAGCTTGGTAGGCTGCACGACCGTCGTCGACGTGCCGGTAACCGGGGACGCCGCCTGTTCCGCCGCGGAGTTGTCCGCATCGGCAAACGCCGCCGTGCCCATGGAGGCCATCAGGCCGAAAGCTGCCGCAAACGCAATCATTTTTTTCATCTTTGTTTTCCTCCTTCAATAATGTGGATTCGCATCCTATCGTAGAAATAACCCGCCTTTGGCAAATTGAACCAACAAAATTGGCGGTCATCTATCAAAAATACCAAAAGTTCAGGTATATTATTTTATAGCAATCTTGAAAAAAATCAATCAGGAAAGCGTGGAATGGTGCCAATGATTTCGAAGAAAAACGCGGTTATTTTATTCCAAGGGGATTCGATTACGGACGCAAACCGGGACAGAGGGCTTTATCAAAAGTACTTTATCGGGCAAAGCTACGTTTTTCTGATCGCCTCCAGACTGGCAAACGACCATGCGGATAAAAATCCGGTATTCGTCAACCGGGGCATCAGCGGCAACCGGGTCTCCGATCTGTATGCGCGCTGGAACGAAGATGCCTTCAGCCTGAATCCCGACGTAATCAGCATTTTGATCGGGGTTAACGATGCATGGCGGACGATGTCGGAGGAGCCGAGCGGCGTGACGGACCGTTTTGAAAGGGCATACAGGCATCTGCTGGAAGAAACGAAGGAAGTGCTGCCGGATACCCGTCTCATTTTGTGCGAGCCGTTTGTTCTCAAGGGAGTCGCAACGGAAGCCAAATGGGAGGAGTGGCAAAAGCTCGTCGGCAAATACCAAACGATCGTCCGTGAGCTCGCGGAGGAATTCGGAGCGGTTTTCGTGCCGCTGCAGGACGCATTCGACGAAGCGGCGAAAAGGGCCGAACCGGCATACTGGCTGTATGACGGCGTCCACCCGTCGGCGGCAGGCCATGATCTCATCGCCAGACGCTGGCTCGAAGTGGCCGGCCGGACAGGTTTGGCCTGATCGCAGGGACGGCGGCGTTTCGGACCCCGGATTCGAGATTGATAGGCGAATTCAGTATAATGGGAGAATAGAGAGGCGGGAATGATCGCCTTGAACCGGAAAGGAGTCGGAACATGAAAGTACTGCTTCGGATGATCGTTACGTTGCTTTTGCTTGCCGTCATCGCGTGCGGCCTCATCATCTGGTATATTTCTCCCGATCAGAAACTGGATTTAAGCTATCAAGACATAGACGTCAAAGCCAAGGCCGTGGAAATGCTGAAAACGCGCAAGCCCGAAATAACGCTTAACGGCAGCGAGCTGAACGAGCTGGCCAAAAAAGAGCTGGTGAAACATTTGGGGGATATCCCGCAGCAGATCACCGTTACCGGTGCGGAGTTTCATTTCAGCGGCCGGGAAGTGACGGCGGACATCAACGGCAAATACGACAATCTGATCCCGTTTGGCGCCGAGCTGAAATTCCATATGGAAGCCAGCGGCAGCAACCTGGATCTGCAGCATGAATCCACGAGCGTCAAATCCGTGCGGATTCCCGCTTCATGGCTTCATCTGGGAACGATCACGGTCCATTTGAAGGACCATTTGCCGGACATGCTGACGGTGGACCATATCGAATTCCTGCAGGACGGCGCCAAGCTGACGTTTAAGCTGGACTGGCTTTCTTTGCCGTCGCTCCTGCTCAAATAACATGATGCGTACATGGAAGAAACGCCTGGCGTCCGATAACGATGCTTGGCGTTCTTTTTGTGCACCAAAAGGCGTTGTTTCGGGCGTCCTCCGGCAGGGTAACTAACGCATATCAGCACATTCGGCCGCGTGGTGAGCCGCCTTAGCGCATGTTGTCTTCGTTGGCGGTTTATGCCGGAGCTAACGGGATAGCCGTGCAATCTACTAGGAAAGCGAGGTTTTGCTATGCTCATCGGAGTAAGCGTTGCCGTCATTGCCGCCGCGTTTGTGGCGCTGGTCGTTTATTTGATCAAAACCCTTCTCGCCGCCAAGGAATCGTTGGAGAAAACGACGCAAACGCTGCAGGAAATCCAAAAAACGGTGGACGAACTGGGGTACGAAGTGAAACAGGTCGTAAGGGAAGCCAACGATATTACGAGGGACGTGCGGCACAAAATGCAGCAGATCGACCCCGTCATGGAATCGGTCAAGCATTTGGGCGAGGCGCTCAGCGAAATTACGCTTGCCGCCAAACAGGCGTCAGCCGCCTTCATGCACAAATTCAAGCGGGGAACCGAAAGAGTCCTCATCAAACAGCCTTCTCCCCTGAGAGCCGCTCCGGCCGACTCGGAGGAACGCACGATCGAGGCCTATGCGTCGGCTTACGGAACCCGCGGGAAAAAGAAAAAGGATGCGGGCTGGATGAAATGGGGAGATCTCGCGGTTTCCGTCTGGCAGAAATTCCGCCATGAATGACCGGTGGAAGGACTGCGAACCGGACCAAACCCATTTTCGAAAAATAAATGGTTTCACCGCCGCCCTTCATGGTTAATAGGAACATGAGCGGACGAAAAAAACGCTTAAGGAGAGTGAGGAACATGAATTCATCAACCCATGCAAGATCGTATGCAAAAGTCGTGGAAAACGGCGTTCAAGCCGTGGAGGAAGTGCGCCGCCTTCGAAACAGCGGCTACATGAGCGACAACATCTTCGTGTTGGCCCATGACGGCGACCGGACGGAACGGATTGCCGATGCGGCAAATGCGAACGAGATCGGCATTAAGGAAGAAGGCATGTTTGATGCTCTTGCCAATCTGTTCCGGCTCAGGGGCGACGAGCTCCGCGCCAAGATCACTTCGCTTGGTTTCACGGAGGCGGAGGCCCAGTTTTACGAGAAGGAGCTGGACCTCGGAAAGGTCTTGGTCATCGCCAAAACCGTATAACGTTTGATACAAGTTTCGGGTAGGGTATCCAGAATATAGATAAGGAATGGGGTCTTTTGTCCCATTCCTTATCTGTGTTTTTGGAGCCGGGCCCGCCGTATGGAAAATTTTGAATTTTCCGGGCGTTGGCCGAAAAGTTATCTTTTAGATTATGTTAGTATGGTAGCAGGAGATTTCATAACCCAAACCTATTCGGGCGTGTTAAGGAGAATGTTATGAGAATATTAATCGTTGACGATAATCCGACAAATATCATTATTATCCGGGAAATTTTGAAAAAAGAGAACTACCGCGAAACGGCATCGGCCTCCTCGGCCCACGGCATGTTCGAGATGCTGGGCATCGAGGGCCGCGGAGAAAGCGGCTCCGGCAGGCAGGCAGCGGGCCATCAGGCCAACATCGACCTCATCCTGCTGGACATGATGATGCCGGAAATCGACGGGATCGAAGCCTGCCGGATCATTCAGCGGCACGAGCATCTTAAGGACATTCCGATCATTATGGTCACGGCCGTGGGCGACTCGAAAAAATTGGCTGAAGCGCTGGATGCCGGAGCGGTGGACTATGTGACGAAGCCGATCAACAAGGTGGAGCTGATGGCCAGAATCCGGCTGGCCTTGCGGCTTAAAAAGGAAAACGATTGGCATAAGGAGCGGGATCAGCGGATCAAGGACGAATTGCGGTTGGCCGCGCTGGTGCAAAATGCCGTGCTGAGCCCCCCGATCGAGGACAGCGCCTTCGAGGTGCACGCGATCTACCAGCCTTCCGCCGAGCTTGCCGGGGATTTGTACGCGTGGTATCCGCTTGGCGGGGGACGGTACGGCGTCCTTCTGCTGGACATGATGGGCCACGGCATCTCCTCGTCGCTGTTTACGATGTTTATCGCGTCGGTGCTGAAGGATACCGTAACGACATATGTGGAGCCGGAAAAGGTCATCCAGGAGCTGAACCGCCGGTTCAACCAGCTCCATATCGAAAATCAGCTCGTGCAGTACTATTTTACGGCGATCTATCTCGTCGTGGACACGGTCGTGAAAAGGATCGATTACGTCAACGCGGGGCATCCGCCGGCGCTGTTTTTCCCGAATGAAGGGGGAGTCGTTCAGCTTGACAAGGCATGCTGTCCGGTAGGGCTGTTCGAGAAGATGGAGATTGAACCGCAAACGCTTCATTACGAAGGCGACGGGCATATCGCCTTGTATACCGACGGTCTGCTGGAGGTGGTGGACGGGGAACATGAAGAGAAGATGGATTTCCTGATCGACCGCCTGAGCCATTCGCATCGGTGGGACGAGTCCCGGATGTTCGAGGCTTTTTTTGAAGACCACGGCACGCAGGAGCGGGAAGACGACAAGTGCCTCGTGTGGATATCGTTAAAAGAGGGGGAAAACGCGGAATGAAGCTGAAAGCCAAGCTGATTATCGGTTTCGGCGTCATGATGGTCCTTATGGCCGTGATGACGACGATTGGCTACAACCGTTTAAACGATATGAACAAGCAGCTGGACGAGATCTATGAGCAGCGGTATTTGAAGGTCAGATATTCCAGCAGCGTGCGGAGCGAAGTGAACAATATTTCGCGGGTGCTCGTCAACGTGATGTTGAACCGGACCGCCTCGCTCGAAGAAACCAAAAACGAGATCAACGCCATGATAGACAGCGGCAACGAAAGTTTGCAAAAGCTTATCGCGAGCAGCGAGTCCCCGGAAGAGCAGCAAATGCTGACCCGGGTGAGAAGCGCTTGGGAAGGCTTCAAGCGATACGAGGAGAAGCAAATGTCTCTTGTTTCGCAAGGAATGTGGGAGGCAGCCAACGCGTACCGCAACACAAGCGGTCTTGCCTTGCAGGAAGAAGCGCTGAAAAGCGCCAACGAGCTTGCGGCGTTCCAGGACATGCAGGTGGATCGCGACATAACGGAAGCGAAAACGAATTACGGCCGATCGATTCAAATCACGGCCGTTTTGATGACGGCCGGTTTGCTGATTGGATTTGCCGTCATTTTATGGGTAATTCCGAGCATTACCAGGGGACTGAACGTGGTCTCCATGATGATCGACAGCTTCGGCAAGGGACGGATCCGGACCATCCGCCGGATCAAAGTGACCTCCAAGGATGAAATCGGGGAGGTAGCCCGCGTGTTCAAAGAGATGGCGGAGGATCTCGAGGAAAAACAACAGCTGGAAAAGAGCTACCTGCAGGCCCAAAAAGATTTGAACTGGCTGAATTCCAACGTGAGCCGGATTACGGAGCTCTTGCGGGGCATCAATTCCAGGGAGCAGGTGTCCCAGGCCTTTATCAGCGAATTTACGCCCGTCCTGGGAGCGATGTACGGGGCCATCTATATCCATGATGAAGAAAAAGAGCCGGACTGGCTTGTTCTGAACGGCACGTATGCCCGCGAAGGCGAATTGGCCACGAAGGGGAAGGTCGGGGTAGGCGAGGGGCTGATCGGACAAAGCGCGCTGGACCGCAAGCCGATCGCGACCACGGTTCCGGACAACTATTTATCCGTGACGTCGGCCTTGGGCCAGGGCAAGCCGGCACATTTGATGATCCAGCCGATCCTGTTCGAGGACGAGCTGCTGGGAGCGATCGAAGTGGCTTCGTTCGAGCCGTTTTCGGAGCTGCAAAGCAAGCTTTTTTCCCAGCTCGCCGACCATTTGGGCATCGTGATCAACAATATCAACCGGAGATTGCGCGTCGAGGAGCTGCTGCGGGAATCGCAGGCGCTTACCGAGGAGCTGCAGTGCCAATCGGAAGAGCTGCAAACGCAGCAGGAAGAGCTGAGACGCACGAACGAGAACCTGGAAGAGCAAACCGAAGCGCTCAAAAAATCCGAGGATCTGCTGCAGCGGCAGCAGGAGGAACTGGAGCACTTCAATACGGAGCTCATCGCCAAGACGCGGGCGCTCGAAGAGCAGATGCAGCAGCTTGAGGAAAAAAACATCGAGGTCGAGGAAGCGAAGGCGAAGCTGGAACGGCAGGCGATGCAGCTGGCGGTAACGAGCAAGTACAAATCGGAGTTTTTGGCCAATATGTCGCATGAGCTGCGGACGCCGCTGAACAGCCTTCTGATCTTGTCCCAGCTCCTGGCCGAAAACAAGGAAGGCAACTTGAGCGACAAGCAGACGGAATACGCCCGCACGATTTATATGTCGGGGGCCGATCTCCTGAAGATGATCGACGAGATTTTGGATCTGTCCAAAGTGGATGCAGGCAAGATGGAGATCAATCGGGAAAAAGTGGCGGTTCAGGAATGGAAAGGTTTCGTGCATCAGAACTTCATGCCGGTCGCGACGCAAAAGCAGGTGGCGCTCCGGTTCGACGTGGACCCGGATTTGCCAGTATCGATCGTCACGGATGGTTACCGGGTCAAGCAAATCATCCGCAACCTGATGTCCAATGCGTTTAAATTCACGAACCGCGGTTCCGTCACCTTCAGCGTTCAGCGGGCGGAAGAGGCTGAACTGCCCACCTATCTGGACGGACGCCGCAGCTACCTCGCTTTGTCGGTCAAGGATACGGGCATCGGCATTCCTAAAGACAAAACGGAGCTTATCTTTGAAGCGTTCCAGCAAGTGGACGGCACGACAAGCCGCAAATACGGGGGAACGGGCCTCGGGCTTTCGATCAGCCGCGAACTGGCCAAGTTGCTCGGAGGCGGCATAGAGGTGCAGTCCACGGAAGGCAAGGGAAGCTGCTTTACTTTGTATCTGCCGATCGAAGCGGACGAAGCGGCGCTCCAGTCGGCCCGCAGCGAGGCTGCGGCTGCCGGCGAGCTGCTGGTCTCCGGGGAAACCGCGCCGGCCGGAGAGCCGGAACGCAAAGCCAAGGACCAAATTCCGGCTTTGGCGGCGATTGCCGACGACCGGGACCGGATCGAGGACAACGACAAGGTGCTGCTGATCATCGAGGACGATCCGAAATTTGCCGGCATCTTGCTGGAAATGGCCCGGGGCCGCGGCTTTAAGGGCCTTGTCGCGGCGCAGGGCGATATCGGCCTGCAGATGGCCCAGTCTTATTTGCCGGATGCCATCATCCTCGATATCCAGCTCCCGGTCATGGACGGCTGGTCCATTCTCGGCGAGCTGAAGAGCCATTCGGCTACGCGGCACATCCCGGTGCATATCGTTTCGGTCGTGGACGAAGTGAAGCAGGGATTGAAAATGGGGGCCATCGCCTATCTGAAGAAGCCGTCTTCCAAGGCGGCGCTCGAAAGGGCATTTTCGCATATCGAATCGTATACCGAAAATTCGGTCAAACATTTGCTGATCGTAGAGGACGACGAAACGCAGCGGAATTCGATCATCGAGCTGATCGACCACGACGATGTCGTCATTACGGCGGTGTCGACGGGCGAAGAGGCGCTGAGGGAGCTGCGGAACAAACGGTACGACAGCATGGTGCTGGATTTGATGTTAAGCGATATGACGGGCTTCGAGCTGCTGGATCAAATCCAGCAGGACGAAGAGCTGGAGGACCTGCCGATCATCATTTACACGGGCAAGGACCTGGACAGCAAGGAGGAAATGAGGCTCCGGAAATACGCCGAGTCCATCATTATCAAGGACGTGAAATCGCCCGAGCGGCTGCTGGACGAAACGACGTTGTTCCTGCACCGGGTCGAAGCGAATTTGCCGGAAGACAAACGCAAAATTTTGCAAAGGCTGCACAATAAGGAGGTTTTGTTCGAAGGCAAGCGGATTCTGCTCGTCGACGACGACATCCGGAACGTGTTTGCGCTGTCCAGCGTGCTGGAAAGCTATGATATGGACGTCACCTTTGCCGAAAACGGGCGGGATGCGATCGAAATATTAAACAGCGGCGAGCATTTCGATTTGGTGCTGATGGACATGATGATGCCGGAAATGGACGGCTACGAGGCGATGCGCCGAATCCGCCAGCAGCCGGAGTTCCAAAAGCTGCCGATCATCGCTTTGACGGCGAAAGCCATGAAGGAGGACCGCTCGAAATGCATCGAAGCCGGAGCCTCGGATTACGTCAAAAAACCGATCCAAACCGAACAGCTTCTTTCGCTCATGCGGGTATGGCTGTATTCGTAGGCCGGATATGCGGGTAATGGAAAGTGTTATACGGGAAATCAGGAGGAACTTGAATGGATATTTGCATTTCGGAAGATTTTGAAGAACGTTTGACGGCAGGCGGCAACAGGGAGCGCGAGGATATCGAACTTGAGCTTCTGCTTGAAGGGGTTCACCGGCTTTACGGTTATGACTTCCGCAACTACGCGCTGCCATCCCTGCGACGGCG
This sequence comes from Paenibacillus cookii, assembly GCF_018333375.1. Lineage (GTDB taxonomy): Bacteria > Bacillota > Bacilli > Paenibacillales > Paenibacillaceae > Paenibacillus_AQ > Paenibacillus_AQ cookii. Next base: position 31,345 of record NZ_BORW01000027.1, on the reverse strand, counting down.
AATATGGCATTTTATCCATTCGGAAGGCCTGAAAAGCATTTCCGCGCTTCAGGAACGGGTGCTTCATGAGCGTACGTGTTTTGAGCGGATGGTCCAGACGTTGTCGATCCCGGTGACGGAGATGTTCAGGGACCCGGAGGTGTTTAGGCTTTTCCGCGAGAAAATCGTGCCGCTGCTCCGCACCTATCCGTATATCCGTATCTGGCACGCGGGCTGCTCGACGGGCGAGGAAGTTTACTCCATGGCGATTTTGCTGCATGAGGAAGGGCTGTACGACAAATCGAGGATTTATGCGACGGACATGAACGACCGCTCGCTGGCGATTGCCAAGCAGGGGATATTCGGGATCGAAAAAATGAAACAGTACACGAAAAACTACATCGAGGCCGGGGGAACCCGCTCGTTTTCGGAATATTACACGGCGAAATACAACTCGGTCATTTTTAAGCCGTTTTTGCAAAAAAACATCATTTTCGCCGAACATAACCTGGCCACGGACCGTTCCTTCAACGAATTTAACGTCATTTTTTGCCGGAATGTCATGATTTATTTTAACGATACGCTCCGGGACCGGGTACATGGGCTGTTTTACGAAAGTCTGAGCCGCTCCGGCATTTTGGTCCTCGGCTCGAAGGAGTCGATCCAATTTACGGAATACAGCCAGTATTACGAACCGATGGACCGCGTGGAGAAAATATACCGGAAGATGAAATAGGTTAGTGGGGAGGATTCTATGGGGGTTCAAGAACCGATTCATATATTGCTCGTGGACGACCATCCCGAAAATTTGCTGGCCCTTGAGGCCGTGCTGGAGAGCGAACGGTACAACCTCGTCAAGGCGACGTCCGGAGAAGAGGCGCTGCGCTGCCTGCTGAAGGACGAGTTTGCCGTCATCGTGCTCGATGTGCAAATGCCGGGGCTGGACGGGATCGAAACGGCGAAGCTGATCAAAAAAAGGGATAAGACGAAAGACATTCCCATCATCTTTATCTCGGCGAACAGCAAGGAAGCGGAGCATTTATTCGCGGGGTATTCCGCCGGAGCCATCGATTATATGGTCAAACCTTTCATTCCGCAGATCCTGAAATCGAAAATCGAAGGTTTCGTCGAAATGTATTTGACGGGGAAAAAACATAAAACCCAGTCGATGCTGCTGCAGCAGAAAACCCAGGAGCTGGAGAAAATCAACCAGGAGCTGGTGAAGGCCAAAGAAGCCGCGGAAATCGCGGCCAAGGCGAAAACCGAATTTTTGGCGATGATGAGCCATGAAATCCGCACACCGATGAACGGGGTGATCGGCATGGTCGATCTGCTGATGGAAACCGAACTGAACGAAGAGCAGCAGGAATATGCCGAGATTATCCGCAGCAGCGCGGATGCCCTCGTGACGGTCATCAACGACATCCTGGATTTCACGAAGATGGAGTCCGGCAAAATGGAGCTTGAAGAGCATCCCTTTGACCTGGGCGTCTGCATTCAAGAGGTTTTCAGCCTGTTTTCCGTCGAAGCGGGCAAAAAGGGGCTGGAGCTCGTCTATTTCCTTGACGACAGGATTCCCCCGGCGATTTACGGCGACATGGCCCGGTTGCGCCAGGTGCTCATCAATTTGATCGCCAATGCGGTGAAATTCACCCACGAGGGCGGCGTGTATTTAATCGTGTCTTTGAAGGAGCGGACAGCCGGGAGCCTCGATATCGAATTTGCCGTCAGGGATACGGGCATCGGCATCTCGGAGGGCAAAATCGACCGATTGTTCAAGCCGTTTTCCCAGCTCGATTCCTCCATGACGCGCAAATACGGCGGCACCGGCCTTGGACTGGCCATCTGCAAATCGCTCGTCGAGATGATGGGCGGCGACATCCGGGTCGAGCCGTCCGAGGTTCAGGGAACGACCTTTATTTTCAACATCGTCGTCAAGGAGCCGGAATACGACGAATGCTTGGACGGATGCTGCGACGAACTTCGGCTGCAGGTGAAACGGGACGGCAGCGCGCCGCCGGACATTCTGGTCGTGGACGACCATCCGGTAAACCGGAAGCTGATGGTCAGCATGCTCGGCAAATTCGGACTGAAAGCCGAAGTGGCCGAGGACGGGCTTCAGGCCGTGGACAAGTCGCTGGCAAGCCCCGGTTACCATTACATTTTCATGGATCTGCAAATGCCGGTGATGGACGGGCTCGAGGCGGCCAAACGAATCCGCCAGCGGCAGAAACCTGCAAACCGGACGCCGGTGATCGTCGCGATGACGGCCAACGTGATGGAGGGCATACGCGATCGCTGCCTGGAAGCGGGAATGGACGACTACATCAGCAAACCTGTGCAGATGAGCAGGCTGAAGGAAATATTGAATCGTTACCCGCTTTCGTTGCCTTCATGAACCGGAAGTGATTCAAGCAGGCGGGTTCGGGTTATTTGTAAATATCGGGTCGTATGGACCTGGGATGCACATGCGATGGATATGACGAAATGAAATCAATTTTCGGGAGAGAATGTCTATGAATGCAAATAAAAACGATAAATTCAAAGCAACGACAGAAAAAAACGGAAATTCTTGCACCGTATATCTGGCCGGAGAGCTGGATTTGTCGGTGGCCCCTGATTTCAGGCTCGTCATGGAGCCGTTGGTATCGGACGCGGGGATCGATCTGATCGTCAACCTGAAGGATTTGAAGTATATCGACAGCACCGGGATCGGGATCCTGCTCTCCATTTTGAAAGCCAGACACGGCATGGAAGCCCGCTTCCTGGTAGAACAGGTTCCTCCGCAAATCCAGAAGCTGTTCGACATGACGGGCATCGCCAAGTTTTTCGCCCCTAATGAGAATTCCCAATAGGAAAGGATCGAAGAAAAGAATGAATGCTGAAGTTCAAAGAGTCGTGATCAGTCTGCCGGCCAGAGCGGAATACGTCGATATCGTCAGACTGAATTTGTACGGGATCGCCTCGAAGATGGGTTTCACTTACGAGGATATCGAGGACATGAAGGTAGCGGTGTCGGAGGCGTGCAACAACTCGGTGCTTTATGCCTACGGCAAGCAGGACGGCATCGTGGAAGTGGCGTTTGAGGTTTTTGAGGACATGTTGTCCATTACGGTACGGGACGAAGGGGAAAGCTTTGAACGGACTTCTACGAGCGGCAGTGCGACGCTTCACGACAAGGAGCTGCTGGACGTAGAAATCGGCGGGCTTGGTTTCTACCTGATGGAAGCGCTCATGGACGAGGTCAGCATCGAAAATGCGGCCGGGCGCGGAACCAAGGTCGTGATGGCAAAACGTCTGACGAGAAGCGAGGAAAAGGTATGAACGATAAAGTGACTCCCCCTGAGTCCATGAGCGAGGCCGTCGGTTTGATTTGGCAGTACCAGCAGACCAAAGACAACGAAATCGCTACCGTTCTAATCCAAAAATATGAGCCTATGGTAAAAATCGCAGCAGGCAAAATTGCCCGAAACCGCCCCGATTTGTACGAAGATTTGTACCAGGTCGGCCAAATGTCGCTGATTCGCCTGCTGCAGCAATACGACATCGAACTTGGAGTTCCGTTTGAGCCGTACGCGATGAAAAGCATGATCGGCCACATGAAAAATTTCCTTCGCGACAAATCTTGGTACATACAGGTGCCGCGGCGGATCAAGGAGAAGGGCGCGCTGGTCCAGCAGGCGATCGATGAGCTGACGGTAAAGCTCGAACGTTCGCCAAGCGTGGATGAAATCGCGGAGTTCCTGGATCTGTCGGTGGAAGAAACCGTCGAAGTCCTGGCCGGACGGGAATGCTATCATTATGTGTCCTTGGATTCCCCTTTGTCCCAGGAAGAAACGGGGGCGACGCTCGGGGAACTGATCAGCTCCGAAGCGGACGACTACGATACGGTCGAAAAGCGGATGGATCTGCAGCAAGCGTTGAGCCAGCTGAAGGAACAAGAGCAGCGGGTGCTGCTGATGGCTTTCCAGGACGGAGAATCCCAGCGCTCGATCGCCCAGAAGCTGGGCGTTTCGCAGATGAGCGTTTCGCGCATCCAGAAGCGGGCCACCGAAAAATTGAAAGAAATCATGTCGAATTCTTCGTTATGACGGACAAGCTTTTTTTGGGGTTGCGCGCATGGCGGGAATGTTATAGATAGGACACGCAATGGATTTCTCCATCGAGAACTTGCGTGTCCTTTTGCATATCCGAAAGGCGGATGACGCCTTGCTATTCGCAGTTTAACGAAAGGGGCGCTTAGCCTATGAAGAACAACGGTTCCAATGCGGCACAGCACCGCTTGCTCCATTTTGCCGGCGGATGGCGATGGTACGATGTGGCCATGGAAGACTCGTCCCATGAATGGCTTCAGAGGCTTCGGGAGGAATCCCCGGCGATCGACGAGTGGCTGCGCGTCATTCCGAAGGTCAGCGAAAATTATATTTCGGTCCGGTTTCCCGATGGCGCGGAAGCCGTCATTTTCGGTACGCTGCCATACTCCGTCAAAAGCGAGGTCACGGGCGCCGGCCCGGTGGACAGGCTTCATTTTTTCGTGAACGATCAGATGCTGGTCACGATCAACCTGGATCCGGACACCAGGGAGATGATGGCGGCCAAAGAAAGAACGTCGATGCTGCAGCAGTGCCCGAACGCCGTCGACGGCATGTTCGTATTGGCGAGGACGCTGCTTCATTATTTCCATCAAGGGCTCGACCGCTTCGAGATGAATTTGCGCGCCATCGAACGCGCGATGGAGATGGACAATCAGCGCCATCTGATGGATAAAATTTTGAACTCCCGGTTCGAGCTGTTGTTCTGGAGCAATTTGTTCACCCCCTTTGACGAGTTGATCGCGGCTGCCAGGGAGGGGTATCTGGATAGGCTTGAGTCAAGCAAACCCTTCCTGCGGCTGCTCCATCGGATGGAACGGATGGATAGGGCCTTCCGGCATTACGAGGACGAAATCGATACCCTTATTGCCATCGACGACGCCGTGTCCGCGTTTCGCGGCAACGAAATCATGAAGACCCTCACGATCGTGACTTCGATCTTCACGCCGGCCACCGTGGTCGGGGCGATATGGGGCATGAACTTCGATAACCTGCCGGCGATCAAAACCCCCTGGGGATTCGTGTCCGTCATGTTCGGCACGCTTCTGTTTACGCTGGGCATGTACTGGTGGATGCACAGCAAGGGCTGGACCGGGGATTTGCTGAGGGTCAAAGGGCGAAAATCCAAAATATGACGGCATCCGGACACGAAACTTCGCACGCCGGTCGCGTCACGAAAAAGCGGCCCCGAAAGGAATTCCGGGCGCCGCTCTTTCCGGTTAAAAAACGCTGAACCTGTCGCCGGTTCAGCGTTTATATTGGTTGATATAGTGCAGCAGGTTGGCGATATATTCGCCGATGACGGGCATTTTGACGAACAGGCTGAGAATGTACCCGAGCACCCCCAAAATGACGAACGTGCCGATGGAGAGCCCCAGCCCGCGGGCGATGCCCGAAGTGAAATTGGTGATGATTCTTTTTTTCGGATTCGTATAATTTTCAAGAATGTCCTTGATTTCGGCCTTTTCGAGCGAATCGGCGATTTGGTCCAGCCGCCGGTTGAGCCTTTTGACCTCATGCCTCAGCTCGAAAGGATGTTCATCGACGCGATACGGGCTTGTTTTGCTCATGTTCATCCCTGCTTTCTTCCGGCGCGCGGGCGCCTTCAATGTCGCTTGGGTCGCGGAAAAAGCCAGCCGCTTCGGCTGGCTTGCGGACGAATCTTTCATTCGGCAGCAGGAGGCGTTTATTCCATTTTGCCCGCGGCTGTTTGGGAGGCATCCTCCGCCGCCGCTTTGACTTTATCGGAAGCGTTTTTGGCGTCCTCCGCCAGATCGGCCGAAGCCTGCTTCACGCTTTCCATGATGCTGTTTTTGCCTTCGTTCACCGATTTGGCCAGTTCCGTCGTTTTGGAAGAGACCGATTTGGCGACATCGGACGCTTTTTCGCCCAAGGTGGACGCGAGTTCCTTCGATTTATCCGTCATGGTGCTGATCGTTCCGGACAAATCGCCCCGCAGCTCGCGGCCCGATTTGGGGGCGAACAGCAATGCCGCGGCCGCGCCGAGCAGCCCGCCGACCAGCGCCCCTTTGAGGAAGGTAGAGGTGCCGCCGCTTTGAACTTGGCAATCCGTTTCCGTCTTATTCATCGAAATCACTCCTTGTTTTATGATGATGGTTTGAGATCGGCCATGATAGGGTTTGTCCTTGCTTATTTCGTATTTAAACGGTCTTATGGAGCCTGAAACAAAAATCATGAAATGCGTAGCGAAAGAAAATAATGAACAATATTGCGGCAGTCTTCAAACTCTTCGGAATAAGTTGTATGATGGATAAGCGATTAGCTAAAGGAGAGATGGTTTGATGGAACCGGTATTGATCAAGGAATATCGCGCGGGCATCATGGAATGCTCGCATCATGGACATATATGCGTCGTCGACGATCGCGGGGAAACCTCGGCTTACGCGGGAGATCCGGATTTCGTAACCTTCACGCGTTCGGCCGCGAAACCCCTTCAGGCGATCGTTGCGATCCGCGGAGGCATTGCGGCCCATTACGGGCTGGACGACAAGGAGATCGCCATCATGACCGCATCGCACATGGCGCAGCCTGAGCATGTGGACGTGCTCGAAAGCATCATGAAGAAAACGGGACTGTCGGAGTCGGAGCTCGTTTGCGCGGCAAGTTATCCTTGGAACGAAGAAAGCAAGGAAGAGGTGCTGCGCCGGCAGGGCGGCAAACGCCGCTTGTACCATAATTGTTCCGGCAAACATCTCGGCGTGCTTGCCTACTGCAAAATGAAAGGATACCCGCTGGATGGGTATGCGGACCCGGGGCATCCCGTTCAGCAGGAAATCATCGGGACCGTGGCGATGATGTGCGGCATTCCCGCGGATCGCATCGAACTCGGTACGGACGGCTGCGGTTTTCCCGTTTTTGCTTTGCCGCTTTCGGCGATGGCCGCGGCCTACGTGAAGCTTGCTTGCCCGGACCTCATTGCGGATGAAGCCGTCAGGGAAGCGGTGAAAACCATTGTCCGGGCGATGAACCTGCATCCGGAAATGGTGGGCGGCCGCGGCCGCGTCGATTCCCTCGTCTTGCAGGACGGAAATATCGTCGCCAAGGGCGGCTTCAAGGGCGTGTACTGCTTCGGCCTGAAGAAGGAACGCCTCGGCATCGCCTTTAAGGTATTGGACGGGTCGGAAGAAGAATGGGGCTGGATCGTCGAGTCCATCCTGGAACAAATCGGCTACGGCAACCACTCGATCATCCGGGAATTAAGCGAGTCTTTTACGCATGACATTTATAATGACGAAGGCAAAAAGGTCGGGCATGCCGATGCCGTGTTCCGGCTACAATCGGTATAACGCCTGAGGAGGCCTGCGCAAGGTGCCACCCGGCACCGCATTCGTTTTTTTTTCGCGCTAGGCATCCCCAAGAGAATAGGAATCCGCATGAAATCCCTTCCGGATTGCAGGAGGGATTTTTTTGTTTTTGAACGTGATTGAGCGGTGAAGGTTAGGGGTAAGAATTACGTAATCAAGACCAACCTTTTTTGAGAAAGACATTCATGGAGGTGGATGTAAAATGATTAAAGTAGTGACTTCGGCGGAGCGTCATACTTCGGAGAAAGGGTGGATCCACAGCGAATTCAGCTTTTCTTTTGCCGACTACGATGATCCGAGCAATTCGCATTTCGGCTGCCTGCTGGCGCATAACGATAATTGTTTAAGTCCGTTGCAAGGCTTTAAGAAACATCCTCATCATGATTTGGAAATCGTCAGTTACGTCATCTCCGGCACGCTTGAACATAACGACAGCCTGGGCAACGCGCAGCGCCTTCCGGCCGGCACGGTCCAGGTGATGAGCGCAGGCACCGGAATCGAACATGCGGAGACGAATCCGTCCGAAGACGAACCTGTCAGGTTTATGCAAATGTGGTTTTTGCCGTCGGAACCGGGGCACAGGCCGTCATGGACGTCCCGCCCGCTCACCAGGGAGGAACGTTTGAACAAGCTGGCGCCCGCGGTAACCGGAAGGACGGAAGGGCAAGAGGGGATCCGGATACATTCGGATATTTCCCTTTACATTCCGATCTTGGAAACGGGCCAAGAAATCGTGTTCGATCAGCAGGAGGAAAGACGGACTTATTTGTTCCTCATTTCCGGCCACCTGGAAATCGGCTGCAATGACGGCACTTTCCAGCTTGAACCCGGGGATGCCGCCCGGATCCGCAACAACTGCGACCTTCACATCAAAGGGACGAGCAGCGACGGGGACGCGGAATTCGTGCTCGTGGATCTTCCCTGAAATGAGCCGGCTCGTAGAAAAGCCCCCTGCGGCCTTCCTTCGTACACGTTGGAACGATAAGGATCGACAGGGGGCTTTCGTATTCCGGGGAAAACTTATTTGCTGCGTAAGCGGCCAAGCTCCGACACCAAGGCTTCCACTTCGGAAATGCTGAGGTTCGATTTGGTCATGACAAGCTCGTAGACATCTCGGATGTCTTCGTATTGATCCACCGAAAAGGCGGTGGAGCTCATGGCGGCGCCGCTGGCCATTCGAAGCTTGGTTTTGATCTGTTCGATCATGTACTCGATATTTTCAGCCGTTTTTTGCGATAAATCCATGGGGGAGGTTCATCCTTTCCAGTTTCTTTTCTTCAGTTGCAGCCGTTTATCATTTCCCTTGCCTCTTCGAAGTGCGAGAACGGGCTGCGAAGCTAAGTCCCTGCCTTCGGGGAATCGCGGGTTGTACCCATTGTAGCATGTCTTGCCGCCCGACACAGGAAAATGATTTTTCTTGCCGGCTATTTTGCAGTAAAATCAAAAGGAATATGTTGATCAACCTGCAAGGGAGGCACTAGGCCTTGTCGAATCAAGACTTCCGCTCCGGCCGGGATAAGGGCGGGAACAGCCAAAAAACGGATGCCAACGGGCTTCGCGCTTTTTTGGCGGAGATCCGCAGCCGCCATGAGCCCTCCGCCGTGACCTTTTTGTGCATCGGCACGGACCGGTCCACCGGCGATGCGCTCGGCCCGCTGACGGGAAGCGCGCTTTCCGCCTGCGGTTTCCCCCATGTCATCGGAACGTTGGCGTCCCCGTGCGATGCCTCCAGCCTGGTAGCCCGCTTGGCGGAAATCCCGGAAAGCCATGTCGTGGTCGCGATCGATGCATGCTTGGGACAGCCGCAGTCCGTCGGAAGCTTCCTGGTTGCGGACGAGCCGCTGTTACCCGCAAGATCGGTGGGACTCTCGCTTCCGCCCGTCGGAAATTACAGCGTCGCCGCGGTCGTGAATGCGATCGGTCCCAAGCCTTATGCCACGCTGCAGATGACCTCGCTGCATCATGTGATGGCGATGGCCGGCCAGATTGCCTCCGCCGCGGCGGAAGCGTTCGGACTGGCGGCCGATGCGGGCGCCAACCGGGCCTATGGTTGGCCATTCATTTAAATCTATGGGAGTCCGGTCCGGAATATGGCTGCATGATGGGATTGGAACCGAAAAAGCGGATGCAAAAAATCCTCACGAAAGAAGGGTTTCACGATGGATAAAGTAGTTTGCGACGGATATACGCTTTGTTATGCCGATCAGGGAGAGGGAGAGGCTGTCGTGCTGCTCCACGGCTTCTGCGGCAGCTCCGCATACTGGGAGCCGCTCGTGCCGCTCTTATCCGGCAGCCTTCGCTGCATCGTGCCCGATTTGCGCGGACACGGCTCGTCGGATGCCCCGCTGGGAGCGTATTCGATCGAGCAAATGGCGGACGACGTCCTGAAGCTTCTCGACGAGCTGAACGTGGAGAAGGCGACGATGCTGGGGCATTCCATGGGCGGATACGTTACGCTTTCCTTCGCCCAGCGGTACGCCTCGCGGTTAAACGGCTTCGGCCTCATCCATTCCACGGGATACGCGGATGACGAAGCGGGCAAGGAAAAGCGGCTGAAAGCCGTAAGCACCATCCAGACGGAAGGAATGACCGCGTTTATCGACGGCCTGATTCCGGGATTGTTTGCGCCAGGCACGGCGAAGTCCCGGCCCGAGCTGATCCAAAAAGCGAAGGAAATCGGCTATCTTACGCCGCCGCAAGGCGCCGCAGGCGCGGCATTGGCCATGCGCGAGCGGCCGGACCGCCGGGACGTCATTTCCGCTTCGGCGCTGCCGGTCCTGCTGGTGGCGGGAGAACATGACGGCATTGCCCCTCCGGAAAAAGTATTCTCCTCGGACCGCCCGAACATCACGAAAGCAACGATCAAGGGCGCAGGCCATATGAGCATGATGGAAACGCCGGAGGAGCTGGCCGGCATCGTCCGGAGCTTCTTGAAGGAAAGCTGAGCGCCCGCGGCCCTCGTTCATGCGCTGAAAATTTCATCCCGTTACAGCTTCATGCCATAAATAAAAGCCGGAGCCCTAAGAACAAAGGGCTCCGGCTTTTTGCGCCATAAAGGCAGCGGCTTAAATCCGGTTTACCCGGGCGTTTCCGGGCGGGCCGCTGGCTTTGGCATGCCGAATAGCATACAATCATTAAAAAGAAAGATCCTCGAGGCAAAAGACGCGGTCTTCCCGGGCATCAAGGTTCAACGCGCACCAGAAGGCAAGAAAAGGGAGGCTTCGCGATCTTGCCTGTCGCTTAATCATTTTGGAAAGGGTTGAGGAGCGTCATGTTCAGGAAAGACTATTTGCTGCAAATGGTAGAGGATATGGTTGAAATGGTCGGCAAGGTATTCGGGCTCAAACAGCAGAAAAAATACACCGAGGCTCTGTGGGAAATCGACGACCTGCTGAGCAAAAATTTCCGCCTGAACTCGAAGCTTTTGAATTCCCTGTCCGTTGAGGATATCATAGAGATGTTTCGCCTGGGGGGCGGGATCGAAGCCGACAAGCTGCAAACGATCGCCAGGCTGCTTCAGGAAGAAGCCGGGGTATACTTGGATATGGAGCAAAAGGACGAGGGGCTGATCCGCCTTATGAAGTCGCTGCATCTGTATCTCTATGCCGACCTGCACGGAGCGGACCATACGATGCTGAAGCTGCCCGAGCGCGTGGCCGAGCTGAAGGAAGGGATCAAAGGCTACAGGATTCCGGCCAAAACGGATCAGCTGCTGCTCCGCTATGAAGAGGAGCGGGGGCGGTACGACGAGGCGGAGAACGCCCTCTACAGGCTGCTCGATCAGCAGGAAATCACCGAAGAGGAAGGCTTTGCCTTCTATCAAAGACTGTTAACGAAAAGCGACGAAGAGCTTGAAGCGGGAGGGCTTCCGCGGGAGGAAGTGCAGGAAGGCTCGGAAGAACTGCAGCGCAAAGCAAACAAGCCGCGTTTGGAAAATACGAGAAAGTGAGATGTACCCTCTTGGAATCTTTACGCAAACTCATCCATGACATCACGGAAGAAACGACATTGATCACGGCGACGCTGAGCCAGCTGCGCAAGCGGGAAGGCGCAACCTTTACCAAGGTGCAGATCAAGCCGGTGGAGCTGAAGAAAAAAATACATTATCAATTCGCTTACGTGCATCCGAACAAGGTCGTTCACCAGAACGTCCCCGCGGAAGAAGCGGAGGAGGCGATCATGCGCCTGTTCGAGCAGACGTTCCGACAAGGAATGATCTGCACGCCGGATGCGGACTACCAAATCTTGATCAGCAAAAAATACAAAGTATCGATCCTTACCAAATCCCCGACCAAAACCTCCGCCGATTTGGCGCATAACCGCAAGAAAAAATACGTGCTGGAGGAAGGGCATCCGATTTCGTTCCTGGTCGAACTGGGTATAATGAATGAACAAGGGAAGGTTTTGGCCCGAAAATACGATAAGTTCAAACAGATCAACCGTTTCCTGGAGATGGTGGAGGACGTGCTCCCGGCGCTGCCCGAGGGACGCCCGCTGACGATCGTCGACTTCGGCTGCGGCAAGTCCTATTTGACCTTTGCGCTCTACCATTATCTGTCCATTCAGGAACGGCGGCCGCTGAACGTCGTCGGGCTGGATCTCAAAGCCGACGTCATCGAGCATTGCAACCGGCTGGCGGACAGGCTGAATTACAGCAACCTGCGGTTTTTGGTCGGGGACATCGCCGACTACGACGAGCTGGAACAGGTCGACATGGTGGTGACGCTGCATGCCTGCGATACCGCAACCGATGCGGCATTGGAGAAGGCGGTCCGCTGGAACGCTTCGGTGATCCTTTCGGTTCCGTGCTGCCAGCACGAGCTGTTCAATCAGATCGAAAGCCCGGTCATGGAGCCGCTGCTTTCGCACGGCATCCTGAAGGAACGTTTTTCCGCGCTGGCAACGGACGGCATCCGGGCCAAGCTGCTTGATATTCTCGGCTACAAAACGCAGCTGCTCGAATTCATCGATTTGGAGCATACGCCGAAAAACATTTTGATCCGGGCGGTCAAAAGCCAAGGCGGCAACCGGGAGCAGCTTTGGCGCGAGTACACGGCTTTCCGCGATTTCCTTCACGCCGAACCTTATTTGGAAAAAGCGTGCGAGGATTTGCTGCCGGGAAAAACCGACGGGAAGTAAGGATTTGAACGTTTCGGGCAGGAAGAAAAGGCGATGGGGGGCGGGAGCGTGAGACGCTCTGTGCTGGGAATCATGGGGGCCGCGCTGATCGCGGTGCTGCTCCTGTCTTGTCTGAAATCCGGCTTTTATTTTACGTCCGATCTGTATCCGGCCTGGATGCTGTACGGCCTGCTGCCGTTTTTTGGCGGCGTTACGGCTTTATTGCGCCGTTTGGCGGTATCCGAAAACGAAAAGCGGATCGCGCCCGCTGCCGTTTCCGCTGCGGAAAGGCTGCTGATCCTGAGTCCGTTTATATTGATGACCGTATATGCCCTTCACTGGCTGCTGGGGCCCTTGTCCGTTCACGGAACGGTGAACCAGCTGCTGCGGTGGGGGTTTTACGGTCTTTTTGCCGTTTCGGCGGTTCGGATCGCCCGCTCCGAGGGAGGGGAAAAGGTGCTCGCGTCTGCCTGGCACGCGGCTGGGGCGCTGCTGTGCGGTTCGGCGCTCCTGGCGGTTTGCGGCATCCTTCCGCTGCCGCATGCCGTCGTGTTCACCACGAACGCCGGGATCAGCGCCAGCGGGGCCAGGCTTGCCGGCCTGGTCGAATACCCGAACACGTTCGGCCTGTTGATGGCCGCTTTCCTGCTGGAGCGGCTCTTTGCGCTCGCCGCCCTGCTCCGGCGGGAACCCGGAGCAGGGGAGATCCGGCTGCTGCGGGCTGCGCTCCCGCTACTGCCGTACGCCGCCGCGCTGCTCCTCAGCGAGTCGCGCGGCGCGTGGCTCACGGCCGGCGTGGCCGCGGCCGCCGGCCTCGCCCTGCAGCGGCGGCGCAGCTTCGCGCCGCTGCTGCTTGCGGCCGCGCCCTTCGCCGGCGCGGCCCTGCTGTACCGCCAGCTGGCAGCCGCCGCGCTGGCGGTACAGCCCGCCCCCGGCCTGCTCGCGCTGGCCGGGGCGTGGGCCGGCAGCCTGCTTGCCGGCCTGGGGCTTTGCCGCCTCGCGCGCAGCGGGGCGGCTTCCCGCCGCCGCCTGGCCTGGGCGGCAGGCGGCCTTTTCGCGGCCGCGGGGATGGCCGCGGTGTTTCTGACGGCGCAGGAGCGCATCGTCCGAAACTTCGGGACGGCCACGGCGCGCGGCGCGATCTACCGCGATGCATGGGGGCTGTTCATGCAAGCCCCCTGGTTCGGGCAGGGCGGGGAGACGTGGCGGCTGTCGTACCGCGCCGTCCAGTCCAATCCGTACGTCGGCAGCCAGGTGCACAGCGGTTACCTCGACATGCTGCTGAACACCGGCGTTCTCGGCACGTCCGTCTTATTATTGCTGCTCGGCGCCATCGGCCTACTGCTTGTCCGCCGCCGCCGCGAGCTGCTGCCGGTTTACGGCGTGTTTGTCCTGCACGGGGCCGTCGACCTCGATTTCAGCTTCGGCCTCGTTTGGCTGCTGATATTTCTGCTTGCGGCATGGGGGCTTTCCTGTAAAGCGGAGGAAATCCAAGCTGGCGCTAAGCTCGGGGAGGATCAGGGACATGCGGTTTTGGCCAGGCCCATAGCGGCGGCAGGCCGTTTGGCGCGCCGGGCCGATCCGATCGCATCCGGTTACAGGCACCGGGCATACGGAACGGCGGTGCTTCTGCTGCTTTGGCTTGGCGTCACCGGCGCCGGCATGTGGCTTGCCTTCCGCGGAGAAATGGCCCACCGGCTGCATCGGCAGGCGCTGGCGGCAGCGGCCCCGGCCAAGTCCGCCGCGCTATTGCGCTCCTCGCTGCAGTGGAATCCGGCCGATGCCGGGACGGCGATCGAGCTGGCGCGCAGGCTGCCGCCCCGGGAAGCCGAGGCGGTGCTCAAGCGGAGCCTGTCCTACTCGCCGGGGCATCCCGGCCTGCTGTTTGCGCTGGCGGACAACGCCGTCCAGCGGGGAGATGCGTACGCCGCCGTCTCGTGGGCGGAGGCGGGGTTCCGCCGCGACAAATACAATGCGGCGGAGCAGACGAAAAGCCTTGAGGGGCTGTTCAAGCTGGCGCGGCGCAAATGGATGTCCGGCAGCGCGGCGGAAGCCCGGCGGGTCCTGGACGCCGGGCTCGAGCTTTACGGCGATTACGCGCGCCGCGCCGCGGACCCGGACCAGGTTCGGGTCCGGAACGACCGGGAGTTCCGCCTCACCCGCGAAGCCGAGCAGTGGGGCCGCGAGCTGGCGAGCCTGGAGCGTTCCCTTCATGCGCCGGAATGAACCCGCCCGCGGGAAGAGGCCCTCGGGCTACCGACCTTACGCCCCAGAGCCCTTTTCTTGAACAACGTATACCATTTCCTTCAGCCGCCAAAAGCTTCGCGGAAAGCTTTTCCGAGATGCTCTTCGTCTACCTTCCATAGGGCGGCAAGCTCGGCGCGGACCGCTTCGTCCCACCAATCGCACAGCAGCTTCCGGTTGCTGCGGTTTTCGTGAATCCAGATCAGGTTGCCGATGACCTTGCGGTAATAAAGGGTTTCGCCTTCGCGGAGGGCGTCATCCGGGACGTACACCTTCAGCCGCTTGACCGTGCGGTACAGCTCCTTGCTGCAGGCTCTGCGGATGCCGCGGGCCGAAGGCAGCGGAGCGTCTTTTTTCTGGGAAATCGGCGGCATTTGACCTACCTCCTTTATTCCCCACCATATGCCGCGGACGGCTGGGAAGACACCTTCCCGCCGCAAATGGGCTCATGTAGAAGTCATGTCCGCTCCTATGCTAGAATAGATTGGGGATAGGGACTTAAAAGTACATATAGAAAGAGGGGCCAGGGTGCATTTTATATCGGATATCGTCAGTCAATTGTTTCATTGGATTCAAAGTCTGGGTTATTTCGGCATCATGCTGGGCTTAATGATTGAAGTCATTCCAAGCGAGATCGTGCTTGCTTACGGCGGCTTTTTGGTATCCTCGGGCCACATCAGCTTTATCGGAGCCGTGCTGTTCGGCATCATCGGCGGCGTCATCGCGCAGCTGTTCGTGTACTGGATCGGACGTTACGGCGGCAGGCCCGTGCTCGAGAAATACGGGAAATATATTTTTATTCATAAAAAGCATATCGATGCGGCGGAGCAGTGGTTCAACAAATACGGAACGGGCGTCATTTTTACGGCGCGCTTCATTCCGGTGGTCCGTCATGCCATCTCCATCCCGGCGGGGATTTCCAAGATGAACGTATGGCGTTTCATTTTGCTGACGACGCTTGCGATCATTCCGTGGTCGGTGCTGTTCGTTTACCTCGGGTATATCCTCGGGGATCAGTGGGAGCACGTGGACGAGAAGGCGGGGCCGTACGTGACGCCGATCTTGCTCGTTGCGCTGGCGTTGCTGATCGTGTATTTTGTTATCAAAATGGTCAAATCCAAATCCAGAAAGGGGACGAAATAAATGGCAGTCCATTTGGCGGACAAGCTGAATACGGGGCTCTCCCCACAGCAGTTTATCGACGGCATGCAGAAAAACCAGGAGGAATTCAAACGGGGGTACGACGCGTTTGCCTGGGACAACGACGGCGACCGCGAGTTTTTTGAAAACCTGAAATCGCGCGACGACCTTCGCGTCCTTATTTTGGCGGCGGACTGGTGCGGAGACGTGGTGCGCAACGTGCCTGTCGTGTTCCGTGCCCTTGAAACGGCCGGCATTCCGACCGAAGTGCTTATTCTCGAAGAAAACTTCGACGTGATGGACCAGTTTCTGACGATGGGCGGACGGAGCGTTCCGGTCGTCATCTTTACGGATGCGGAAGGGCATGTCCTTGGCAAATGGGGACCGCGTCCCGCGCACGTGCAGCAAATCATGGTTCGGTTCAAGCAGCAGAACCCGGACCGTGAAGCGCCGGATTACCAGGAAAAAATGGCCGAGTGCCGGAAAGAGCTCATTGCAGCTTACGGGGAAGGAACCGATCATCATGCGTCCGTCATCAAAGAACTGCGTGAACTGATTTCGGGGTTCTAAAGACGGATATGCTGAACATTCAAACCTTTTGCCTCGGCCCGCTGCAAACCAATGCCTATTTGCTGACCGGCGAAGATCCCGGGCGCGCGGTCATCATTGATCCGGGGATGAATCCCGGCGCCCTCATCAAAAAAATCGAGCCGCTTACGATCGAAGCGATTTTGCTGACCCACGCGCATTTCGACCACATGGGAGGCGTGGATGAAATCCGGAAATTAAAAAACTGTCCGGTATACCTGCATGATCTGGAAGCGGATTGGCTCGAAAATCCGAAGCTGAACGGATCGCTCAACTGGCCGCAGGTGTCGCCGCCGCTTTCGACCGGCCCTGCCGAATATGGCTTGGACGAAGGGCAGAAGCTGGAGTTGATCGGCCACACTTTCACGGTGTACCATACGCCGGGGCATTCGCCGGGAAGCGTCAGCTTTTTGTGCGGGGACGACCTGTTTTCGGGGGACGTGCTTTTCAAGCTTGGCGTCGGAAGAACGGATCTGTACGGGGGACGCGAACGCGATTTGCTCGACTCCATCCAAAACAAACTTTTTGCTTTTAAGGATGAAGTGAAGGTTTACCCGGGCCACGGTCCAAAAACGACGATCGGATATGAACGCGCCCACAATCCTTACGTGTCCTGAATGGAGCCGTAAGGCGTTTTCTCGACAGAAATCGGGAAAAAATGGCTGGACAAACGGTAACGCCCCTGATACAATGATGTTAATTTAATGTTACCTTTACATTCGCGAAGCACGCAAGCTGTGGAATAAATCCCGGTTTGCGTTCTTTTTTTGCATTTTATATAATCTATTCTATCGGAGGTTCATATTTTCATTCGCTTGTTGTAAGAGGGGGACTTCCGATAACCCGGGCTTAAGAAGCATGAAGCATGGCCGCGTTGTCTTTTTTGGGGCTGCGAAGCGTCCAGCCATGGTTATTTCCGGACGGATTCGCATTCACGGACATGCTTTTTTCGAAATTAAGCCTTTTGCCTCGTTTTCCGACAGGCTTACGTGTAGACAGACCTACTTTTTTTTAGTAGACTATACAAACAATGATAGACATCTAGGAGGTAGACGATGCTGCAACTTGGGGAAAAGATTGTGATCGTCGCGGACGCCTTTGAGCAGAACCTTCCTATTGGGGAATACGGTTATCTGATCGCTTATGACCGGAATCCGGACAATGCGTTTGATTACGTCATCCGGGTACCTAAGATTAACCGGAACTTTTTCGTGCCATCGGGTGATGTGCAGCCGGAAGAGCTGCTCATTCAGCATGAAGTGGAGATGACCACGCGGGAAGCGCTGATCGATTACGCCCTTGCGACATATAACGAGAAGCTGTTCCATCAAATCATGAACGGCGAACTCGAACAGGAAGAAGAAGAGGAATCGGCGCCAGAGGTGCTTTCGCAGGCGGAATTCATCAAGCAAGTGAATTTGCGGGCCTGGATTTAGAAGAGTCGGCTACATGCCGGCTCTTTTTTGTGTATATGGTTTATTAAACCTTCACAATGGCCGTCCGGCGTGGGGGATCCGAACTGTAAGTTGGAAAAGGCCCGGATACCGGATACGGATGCATGTCGCTATGAAAATAGCGAAGCTTTGTTTTTTATATGAAACGCGGTATACTTTTTTGGGTACTGAAAATAATAAAATAGTTTTATTGTTACCGATAATGGAAGCGGGAGGATGTTCATGAAAGAGAAATTGCAGCAGTCCGCGCTGACGCTGCTGAATCGCAAAGGCTTCAAATTTACGATGGGGGATCTCGCATCCGAGCTTGGAATCAGCAAACGTACCATTTATGAGCATTTCGCATCCAAGGAAGAGCTGATCGGCGCGATCGTGGACGAAGCGATCCACGAAGTGCTGCAAACCCAGCGCGACATCTACGGGCGTCCGGATTGGAGCGCCGTGCGGAAATTAAAAGCCATATTGTCGATCGTGCCCAGCGGACTGCGGCTTGCCGATGCGCGGGTGCTTGAAGAGATGCGCCGCCACGCCCCGCAGGAATGGGTCAAGGTCGATCGCTTGTTGGAGGAGGAATGGGGCACCGTGGAAACGCTGCTTCAGGAAGGCATCGCGTCGGGGGAACTGCGTCCCGTGGACATTCCGTCGGTCGTTCAGTGCATGCGCGGAGCGTCGTTTGCCGTTTTTGACCCGGATTTCCTCGTGAACGCGAAGGTGTCCCTCGTCGGCGCCGTTGATGCGATGGTCGATATGCTGTTATTCGGCATTGTTTCGCAAGGGGACGGAAAATGCGATATAGCCGAAACTTCGGAAGGGATGTGATGAAGGCATGTCATGGATTTATTTGATTTTTGCGATTGCGCTGGAGGTCGGGGGAACCGTCTCGATGAAGATGTCCAACGGTTTTACCAAAATCGTACCGTCCATACTGATGATCGTGCTGTACATATTAGCCTTTTCCAGCTTGAACCTGGCCCTAAAGCAGGTGCCTGTCAGCGTCGCCTATGCCATATGGTCCGGAGTCGGCACGGCAGCGATTGCCGTTATCGGGTACATGTATTTCCAGGAATCGATGACGCTGGTCAAAGCGGTTTCGATTGCCTTAATCATCCTGGGCGTCATCGGACTAAATTTGGGAGATCGCGCCCATGGGGCCCGCTCGTCGGGTGAGCCTTCGGACATTTCGGAGAATAAAATCCAAACGGAGCTTGCGGCGGGCATTTCCGGGCTGGCGGAAGAACGGGGAAAGGGGATCTGATCCAATGAACGTTTTGCACCGAAAAGAGCCCTCCATGCGCGTATTGAAATGGTTTTTTCTGTTGACCGATATTTCGTTCATTCTATATTTCGGCGCGACGGCACTGGGCCTCATCCCTCCCGAATGGGCTTATTCCGATTACAGGAACCCGATTTTGATCGCTTGGAACTGGTCGTTTTTTCCGCTCGACATGCTGGTGTCGGCAACCGGATTGACGGCGCTGTATTTGTACCGCAAGCCATCGCCGGCCTGGAAATCGGCGGCCTTGGTTTCGCTCGTATTGACGTTTTGCTCCGGGATGATGGCCATTTCCTATTGGGCGATCCGCTGCGAATTCGATCCCGCATGGTGGATTCCGAATCTGTTCCTTATGATATACCCCATGTTTTTTATCCCTAAGTTTTGGAAAGGAACGTTTGCTATACGGGTTTGAAGAGCTTGGCAAAGAGCCTGCAAAGGCTGCGCGGACCGGAGCGGAGGCCTGCCGGGGAATCCGGCGGGAGCGCCCGGTTTTTCCGGCGGGAGCCAAGCTCCGCATTGAATTGTCGCAGGTTCTACAATATAATTAGAAACGTTATCCCGAGGCTTTAATCCTTTAATATAAGAAGGAATAAGGAGGAATCCGATTTATGAGCATCACCAATCAGGACGTTCAGCACGTGGCCAAGCTTGCCCGCCTCAATTTGAGCGCGGACGAAGAGCAAAAGTTCACGGAACAGCTGAACGCTATTTTACAATATGCCGAAAAATTGAACGAGCTGGATACGGACGGCGTCGAACCGACGACCCACGTGCTGCCTGTCAGCAACGTGATGCGCGAGGACGTGAAACGCGAAAGCCTGCCGATCGAAAAGGTCATGCTGAACGCGCCGGAAGAGGAAGACGGACAGTTCAAAGTTCCGGCCGTGCTTGAATAGAACGTTTCATTACGAAAGGAGGAAGAGGCAACTTGAGCCTGTTAAATCAAAATTTGAAGGATATACATAGCAAGCTTCACAACAAGGAGCTTTCTGTGCTGGAACTGGTGGAAGAGACGTTCCGCGCCATTTCCGAACGCGATGAACGGATCGGAGCGTATTTGACCTTAAACGAAGAGGGCGCGAAAAATACGGCCCGCCGCCTCGACGACAAATTGGCGTCGGGAGAGGAACGCGGACTTCTGTTCGGCCTGCCGGCCGGCATCAAGGACAACATCGTGACGGAAGGCATTCGCACCACCTGCGCAAGCCAATTCCTGTCGAACTTCAATCCGGTGTACGACGCGACGGTCGTGCGCAAGCTGAAGGACGCCGATGCGGTTACGATCGGGAAATTGAACATGGACGAGTTCGCGATGGGCGGCTCCAACGAAAACTCGAGTTTCCATCCGGTGCGCAACCCGTGGGACCTCGAGCGCGTTCCGGGCGGTTCCAGCGGCGGCTCCGCGGCATCGGTCGCGGCTGGCGAGGCGTATTTTACGCTTGGTTCGGATACGGGCGGCTCGATCCGCCAGCCGGCGTCCTATTGCGGCGTCGTCGGCCTGAAGCCGACATACGGGCTCGTGTCCCGTTTCGGCCTGGTCGCTTTTGCTTCTTCGCTCGATCAGATCGGCCCGGTCACGAAAAACGTCGAAGATGCGGCCTACGTCCTGCAGGCGATTGCCGGCTACGACAACATGGATTCGACTTCGGCCAACGTCGACATTCCGGATTACTTGAGCGCCCTGACGGGGGACGTGAAAGGTTTGCGCGTTGCCGTTCCGAAGGAATATATGGGCGAAGGCATCGACGCCGGCGTGAAGGAACGCGTCGAAGCCGCCTTGAAAGTGCTTGAAGGCATGGGCGCGGTCATCGAGGAGGTTTCCCTTCCGCATACCGAATATGCGGTCGCCGCTTATTATTTGCTTGCATCTTCCGAAGCTTCTTCCAACCTGGCCCGCTTCGACGGCGTTCGTTACGGCGTCCGTGCCGGACAATCCGGCAACCTGCTGGATTTGTACCTCGAATCCCGCAGCCAAGGTTTCGGTCCCGAAGTCAAACGCCGGATTATGCTGGGCACCTACGCGCTGAGCTCCGGTTATTACGATGCGTTTTACCTGAAGGCGCAGAAGGCGCGCACGCTGATCAAACGCGATTTCGATCAGGTGTTCGAACAATATGACGTCATCATCGGGCCGACGGCTCCGACGCCGGCGTTTAAGCTCGGCGCTCAGGTGGGCGATCCGCTGACGATGTATTTGAACGATATTTTGACCATTCCGGTGAGCCTTGCCGGCGTGCCGGCGATCAGCGTTCCTTGCGGTTTCTCCGAAGGGCTGCCGGTCGGCCTGCAAATCATCGGCAAACCGTTTGACGAAAGCACGGTGCTGCGCGTGGCGGGAGCCTTCGAGCAAAACACCGAACATCATAAACAGCGGCCTAACCTGTAGAAATCGGCTCAAAAGGAGGGAATCTAAACCATGTCATCTTCGAAATACGAAACCGTCATCGGCCTTGAGGTCCACGTGGAGCTGAAGACCGAATCCAAAATCTTTTGTGGCTGTTCGACCGAATTCGGCGCACCGCCCAACACGCACACATGCCCGATCTGCCTGGGCCATCCCGGCGTGCTGCCGGTGCTCAACAAGCAGGCCGTGGAATACGCGATGAAAGCGGCGATGGCGCTCAACTGCGAAATTGCCGATGTCAGCAAATTCGACCGGAAAAACTATTTTTACCCGGATTCGCCGAAGGCCTACCAAATTTCCCAATACGATCAGCCGATCGGGCAAAACGGCTGGATCGACATCGAAGTGAACGGACAAACGAAGCGGATCGGCATCACCCGCCTTCATTTGGAGGAAGACGCGGGCAAGCTGACGCATATCGACGGAGGGTATGCATCGCTGGTGGACTTTAACCGCGTCGGCACGCCGCTCGTGGAAATCGTGTCGGAACCGGAGATTTCTTCGCCGGAAGAAGCCCGCGCTTATTTGGAAAAACTGCGCGCCATCATGCAGTACTGCGAAGTGTCCGACGTCAAAATGGAAGAGGGCTCGATGCGCTGCGACGCCAACATCAGCATCCGTCCCCATGGGCAGAAGGAATTCGGCACTCGTGCCGAGCTGAAAAACATGAACTCCTTCCGCGGCGTGCAAAGAGGGCTGGAGTACGAGGAATACCGCCAAGCCGAAATTTTGGACGAAGGCGGAACGGTCGTGCAGGAAACCCGCCGCTGGGACGAAGCGCAGGGCAAAACCTTCACGATGCGCGGCAAGGAAGAAGCGCATGATTACCGTTATTTCCCGGACCCGGATCTGGTGAAGGTATACATCGACGAAGAATGGAAAAACCGCATCCGCGCGTCGATTCCGGAGCTGCCGGACGCCCGCAAAGCGCGCTACACCTCCGAATACGGTCTGCCTAGCTACGATGCCGAGGTCATCACCTCCTCGAAGCCGATCGCGGATCTGTTTGAAGACAGCTTGAAATATACGAAAGATGCCAAATCGGTTTCCAACTGGATTATGGGCGAATTGCTCGGCTATCTCAACAGCAACAACCTGGAATTCTCCGAGGTGAAAATCACGGGCCAAGGGTTGGGCGAGATGATCGGCTTAATCGAAAAAGGGACGATCAGCACGAAAATCGCCAAAACCGTCTTCAAGGAAATGCTCGAAAGCGGCAAGCTTCCGCAGCAAATCGTCGAGGAAAAAGGGCTCGTGCAGATCAGCGACGAAGGCGCGATCAAGTTCATCGTCGAGCAGGTCGTGGCCGCGAACCCGCAATCCGTCGAGGATTACAAGGCGGGCAAGCAAAAGGCGATCGGCTTCCTCGTCGGCCAGGTCATGAAGGAGAGCCGCGGCAAAGCCAATCCGGCGATCGTCAACAAGTTGCTGGAAGAAGTGCTTAATCAGTAAGAGGAACGGGTCTTGGGGCTTGTCCGCCGGACAGGCCCTTTTTTATTAGGCGGATGTTTTTTGCCTGATAAGTTGGTCTTTTTTTGACTTGCGGCGTATAGCCTGAAAAAGGGGGATTCCCGTGATTACGAAGCTTTCCTTGCAGGATGGCGACATGCTGGACCAAATTTGGAGGCTGCAGCATATTGCCTACCGGCTGGAGGCCGAAAAAATCGGCTTCTACGACATTCCTCCGCTGCTCGACACGCATGAAACGCTGCGTACCTGCGGCGAAACGTTTTACGGTTGCTTGGACGAGGACGGGGAGCTGCTCGGGGCGGTGGCGACGAAACAGGAGACCCCGGGGTCGCTGACCTTGATGCGGATGATGGTTCATCCGGCTCATTTCCGCAAAGGCATCGCGGGCAGCCTGATCCGGCATGTTTTTGACGTTCATCCGGACGTTCCGCTGTTTATCGTCTCCACCGGCGCCAAAAATGAACCTGCGGTGGCGTTATACCTCAAATACGGCTTTATTCCTTTCGAGGCGTTCGAGGTGGCCCCGGGCGTGGAACTGACGACATTTCACAAGCGGGCAGACGTATCGGTTTAATTCATGGCCTTATGGCCGCGGATTTGCATTATTAGAGTGAGATAGGGAGAGATAGGCTCTTGGCGGATCCATGGTATATAGATAACGTGCATATATTGCTGCGGTTGCTTCTGTCTATGCTGTTAGGCGGGCTTGTCGGCTTGGAGAGGGAACGCTCCAACCATGCGGCAGGCCTCCGGACCCACATCCTCGTATGTATGGGTTCGACGCTGATCATAATGCTGTCCATTTATGGTTTTTCCGAATTCGTGCATGAGGTCAACATCCGGATCGACCCGGCGAGATTGGCTTCGGCCGTCATTACGGGGATCGGTTTTTTGGGCGCCGGGACCATTTTGTTTACCGGCAAATCGATTACGGGTTTAACCACGGCCGCGTCGGTATGGGTCATCGCCGCCGTCGGACTCGCCGTGGGCGCAGGTTTTTATTTTGCCTCCATTGCGGCTACGTTACTCATTTTGCTGACGTTGGTGGTTTTCAACAAATTGGAGCAGCGTTACATCCGCAGCAGCAAACTTCATTTGATCTCGGTGTGCGCGATTTCGGCGCCGGGGCTGCTCGAAGCGATATCCGGCCTGCTGGAGGAAGAGGAAATCACCGTCAAAAAAGCGGTCGTCAACGAGCGGAGCACCGTGCCGTACGGCGAGCTTCAGCCGCCTTCGACCACGGTGGAAATCGCTTTGAACGTGCTCAGCAAAAGGGTATTCGATCCTTTGGAGCTCGCTTCCCGCATTCGCAGGCTCGACGGGGTATCCATGGTTTCCATCGATTGAACTGCGCCGAAAAACTCCCTGGTTAAGGGAGTTTTTTTGGTTTTTCAGGGACTTCATCCAATTATTTACCTGTTATTGTCCCGGTTATATAGGGTAGTATCATCTATATAGTATAGAGGGTGGGCTTTTTTTGGGCTGGAACGGCGTGTCAGCGATGAATTTTACGGTGAAAGGAGCGGGAGGATGCACAGCGTCGAACATTCCGGCGGATCGAAGGAAGAAACGGCAAAAAGAAACCGCATGCGCGGCGAAAAGAAGGCTGCAGTCCGGACCCGCCGCCTGTTTTCCCGAAAACGCAAGTTTACGGCAGGATTCCTCGCGGCCGTTTGTCCGGGGCTCGGCCATATTTACCTTGGATTGTACCGCAAAGGCATCGCCTTTATTTTTACGCTCCTATTGGACGCTTCGGCGTTGTTATATTTTTCGTCCATCGGCATGCAGATCAACGTCCCGCTGCTCATTTTGCTGGCGCTCGTGATCCCGGTGACTTATTTTTACAACGTATACGACGTCCTGCAATCGGCCGATTACGTCATCTATTACAGGGTGGGGACGCATGGGCAGGAAGAACGCCAGGTTTCGCCTTACCGGAATCCGTTCGCCGTGGAGCGAAGCGCGCTTTTCGGCATCATGCTCGTCGCGGGTGGCGCGCTGATGTTTCTTTTTTATCAAAAGCCGCGGTGGCTCCGGTATTACATGGAGGATTACGGCAAAATCACGGTGGCGGCGGTGCTGATCATCGCAGGCTTGTGGGCAGGAGGCCGGGAAATTTGGCTTTTGCGGAAACAACGCGGCTCAAAAAGCCGGGAGAGGGAAAAGGGCGGCGTTTAGGCGCCAGCGAACGGGGGAAGAAAACATGAACCGGATACGGCGAATGCGCGTGGGAAGATTCACGGCCGTCCTGCTGCTGATCGCAACCGGCGTGCTGCTTCTTGGCGATGCGCTCCAAGGCACCGAGCGTTTGCTGCTGCTTTTGAAATGGTGGCCGCTCACGCTGGTGCTGTGGGGGCTGGAATATATCGCTTTGCTGCTGATATCGCGCCGTTCCCAAGGAACGGGCCGGCGGTTTCAGCTGGACCTGCGCGGGGTGCTGATCGCCGTCGTGCTGTCAGCCTCGGTGTTTATCGTGACGGAACAAAAACACTATTTGCATCTCTGGAACAAGGTGAGCCTGAATCTGGCCGCGGCCGGCGTGGATTACAGCGAACAGGAGGGGAGCAGCGTCGGAAAAGACCTGCTTGCCGTTCCCGTGACGTTAACGACGCAAAACATCAAGGTGGAAAACATCAACGGCGATATCGTCGTGCAGCGCGGTCCGGTGACGGACATCGGGGTGCAGGCGGAGATTTGGGTCGACCAGATTACGGGACCGGAGGCCGAAGCCATCGCGAGGGAATCGGCGCTTGAGGTCGGCGGCGGCAACACCATTACCATCCAGACCAAAGGGAAAGGCTACGGCCAGTCCGGGAAAAGGCAGCCGCGGATGAATCTGACGATTACGCTGCCGCAGGACCGGCGTTTTGATCTGTCGCTCCGGACGATGAACGGCAGCATCCTTGTGCAGCACGTGGATGCGATCAAGCAAATATCGATGGAGACGGCAAACGGAGATCTCCGGTTGAACCGCGTCACCGGGAACGTCAAGGGCAGCACGCTGAACGGAAAAGGCATCGCGTATCACGTCATGGGTTCCGTCGACTTGAGCACGAATCAGGGCAACATGCAGGCGGTGGACGTTTCCGATGCCGTAACGCTTTCGACCCAGGTCGGCAATTTGTCCGTCCGCAAATCGCTGGGCCCGATCGACGTCCAGACGAAAAACGGGAACATCGACGTGGACGAAGTCCGCTCCGATCTGAAGGCGGAGTCGCTTAACGGCGGCATTAAGGCCCGTTCCAGCGTCGTGGAAGGCGACTGGGACATTTACAGCGCGGTAGGGGAACTTACCGTCAGCCTGCCCGAATCGGGAAGCTACGAAATCGACGGGAGCATCAGCTATGGCGATATCTACAATCAGTTTCCGGCGTTTACGGTGGATAAAAAGAACATTACGGGCACAATAGGTCTGGGTGAACATCGGGTTCGCATCGAAGGCAACAGCGATTTGAACGTGAATAAATATTGAGCCGGTGCATACATTTATTCCAAGTTCTTTCAGGGCGGGCCCTTTCGTTGACAAAGTCGAAACGATGAACGTACAATAATGTTATAGGGCATATTTTAGAATGTTGGGTGAACAACCTTTTTCGTTGCATTCGATAATATCAGAATTTTGTTTAATCTTAAGGCGGTGGGTAAGAATGTCAACGCGAGTCGAGCATGCATTGGAACAATTGAAAACGAATGGTGTTCGGATTACGCCCCAGCGTCATGCGATATTGGCTTACCTCATGGAGTCCATGAGCCATCCAACGGCGGATGAAATCTATCGTGCCCTGGAGCCTAAATTTCCGAGCATGAGCGTAGCTACCGTTTATAATAATTTGAAGATGCTGATCGAAGCCGGTATGGTTCATGAGCTGACTTATGGAGATAATTCAAGCCGTTTTGATGCGAACGTTTCGGATCACTTTCACGTGATTTGCCAGAAATGCGGGAAAATCGAAGACTTCAGCTACCCGTCCCTCGAGGACGTGGAGCAGACTGCTGAGAAAAGCACAGGCTTCCAGATTCAAGGGTTGCGCATGGAGCTGTACGGTATTTGCAGCAACTGCAAAAATAAGTAAAGCATCCGTTTCAAGCTTTCTGCTTTTCGACAAAACGTGCGGATTCCTGCCATGGGTCCTCACGTTTTTTTAGCTTTCAAGCCTTTTTGGCAACGATACTTATACGATGATGGAGGATCAGCCTTTGAGTAGAAGTAGACGCAGACGCCGTCCCACGGCTAAGAGGCGGCTTGCCGTTTTTCTCGGACTGTGCCTGATTGCGGCAGGAGCCTATTTGACGGTGATGGAGGTTCTCCCGAATCCGCTGCATGAAAAGCCGGACTGGAGAGGGATGGACAAGCCCATATTCGTTGAAGGCAAGCTGCTCGATCAGCCTGCCGAAGGTGCCGGGGAGCAGCTGAAGCTGCCGCTTCCGGTGCTGCAGGAGAGCATAGACCCTAACATTCGTTACGAAAAAGGAACGCAGTCGCTGATTTTGACGACCCCGGCCAAGGTGATGCATTTGCAGGCAGGGGAGAAGGAAGCACGGCTGAATAACAGGCAGGTCCAGCTCCGGTTCGCGCCGGAGGAAGAGAATGGCCTGTTGTATGCGCCGATCCATCCGCTGAAAGAGCTGTACGGGATTACCGTTCACGAGGATCCGAATACGGGCGCCGTGCTGCTGATGAGAGCCGGGGATACGGTACAAATGGGCAAAGTCGCCGGCGATGCCGGTTCCAAAACGGCGCTTCGCAGGGGACCGTCCAAACATGAGCCGATCTTGGCGGACATGGCAGGGGGAACGACTCTGTGGGTTTGGGGGAGCGAGGAATCGTGGTATTTCGTGCAGATGGATAACGGGTATGCCGGTTACGTGCCGAAATCCAAGGTGGCGCTCGGCGAAAAGAAAACGGTGGAAGCCGTTCAGGAGCAGCCTACGCAAGCCGAACGCAACTGGGCGGGCAAAAAGGTCAATCTGGCCTGGGAGGCCGTTTATCAGAAAAAGCCGGACCCGGCCGTCATCGATCAGATGACCGGCGTCAACGTCGTCAGCCCGACGTGGTTCAGCATCATCGACGGGGAAGGGAACGTCCGCAGCAACGCAGACATTGCCTACGTGCAAAAAGCCCATGCCCGCGGGATGGAAGTGTGGGGGCTTCTGAGCAACAGCTTCGATCCCGAGATCACTGCGAGCGCGATGGCAACCTATGAAACGAGGTCGAACGCCATCAATCAAATCCTCGAACTTGCCAAGACGTATCATTTGGACGGGATCAATTTGGACTTCGAAAACGTCAAAACCGAAGACGGGGAAAACGTGTCCCAGTTCGTCCGCGAGCTGAAGCCTTTGGCTCGTGCGGAGGGATTGATCTTATCGGTGGACGTCACCCCGAAATCGGGAAGCGAAATGTGGTCCCGCTTTTTGGACAGGCGTTCGCTGGGGGAAGCGGCGGATTTTATCATTTTGATGGCCTATGACGAACATTGGGCTTCAAGCCCGAAAGCGGGTTCGGTGTCGTCCTTGCCGTGGACCGAATCGGCCGTGCGCAAAATCCTTGAGGAGGATGAGGTGCCGCCCGAAAAATTGGTTTTGGCCGTGCCGCTGTATACCCGGATCTGGTCGGAAGAAGCCAAAAACGGCAAAACCAAAGTCTCGTCGAAGGCGGTAGGCATGAAAACCGTAAAGGAAATCCTTGCGGAAAAGAAGCTGAAACCCAAATACCTTGAGGATGTGCAGCAGAACTATGTTGAATATACGGAAGACGGCGTTTTGAAAAAGATATGGATTGAAGATAAGACGTCGCTCGGTGCAAGAGTGAAGCTGGCCAAGGAACTGAAACTTGCCGGAGTCGCCGCGTGGACCCGAAGCTTCGGCACCGAAGAAGCATGGAATACGCTGAAGGATATTTCATCCTAATGCGAATCGCACTCATATTTGTCGTGGATATCGACTGATGGTTTAACGCAGGTATCTTATGAATGATTACTCTTTAAAATACGAAATGGCGTAGTCCGAACGTAAAAAACCGGTCATCCTTGGAGGATGGCCGGTTTTTTTGTTTGCCGCTCATAAATCTTGCCCTAAGACGGCGTCTAGTGGTGATGGACGGCCGATGAAGGGCCGGCTTGCGTTTCCTGGCGCTTTTGCATTTCTTCCAGCTCGTCGTCCGTAATGTCTGCCAGATTGATGTCGGTCGTCATGATGGTTCGGCAGAACATGCAGCGGTCCGTTTTTCCGAGCATTTTCGTCGGTTTGTGACATTCCGGGCATTCGATCGTCTTCACGCTCGTGGAGAGCATCCCGGCCCAAAAATAAATCCCCAGGCTGCCCATCATGGCGATCAGGCCGATGACGAGACCAATCGCCGCCACGATTTTTCCGGCTTGTCCCCAGAAGACGATCCCTGCCGTGCCCAGCACCATCAGCATCATGCCGATGATCGTCAGCAGCAGTCCCCAGGTACGGAAAGCAACGATTTTTGCTGTTTTGAAGATCATGGATCATTGGCTCCTATCATCATTTTAGTTGTATGCAAAAAAGAAGGAACTGACGTGGATCATGTAGAAGTATATTATAACTGAATTGGCTGGTTTTCGCCAAGGAATGCATGGAGGGAGACATGGATTTGTCCAATTTGTCTTTTTTTTATGGAGAGTCTTTTGATGCCGATGCCATCGGTACTATCATATATCGACAGGAAGCGCAAAAATTCGACGGATCTTTGCTTCATGACTTCGACTATATCGTCCTCGTCGTCCATGAAGGACAGGAGGCGGAATTGGCCGTCGAGCATACGCTTGTAGGGGAACTGCCGTGCCAGACGCTGCATGTTTCGTCCGAGTCCCTTCAGCGCTGGCTTATTGCGGGCGAAAAAGGGGATTTGATCCGCTGCTTTATGGAAGGGGAGCTGGTGAGGGACGTGAACGGGAAACTGGCCCGGCTCCGCAGGGAATATACGGAGTTTGAACAGCCGCTGCGGGATCGCAAAATGCTGTATGAATTCTCCCGCTTCCTAAGCATATACGTTGAAGCCAAGCGGTATTTGCAAGCCGGATACGAGGTCGACGCCTATCAATCCGTGCTGGATTCGTTAAGGCATTGGGCAAGGATCGAACTGATCGAACGCGGGGTGCTGCCCGATCGGGCCGTTTGGGAGCAAGTGAAGGAACTGAATACGGCGATCCACAAGCTGTATGAGGAATTGACCCAGAGCAAGGAAACGATCCGGCAGCGCGTGGAGCTGGTGCTGCTTGCCTGCGAGTTTTCCGTCATGTCGAAAATGGCGGAGTGCACCGGGCTTCTGCTGCAGATTTTGAAAAGCCGGTCCCAGCCCTGGAGCATCGAGGAACTGATTCATCACCCGGATCTGGACATCGTCAAAAACGAACTGCCGCTTGTCATGCGCAAGCTGGTCAACCGTTCGCTGGCGAAGGAGTCGGTCGTGTGGTCCGACGCCTCGGGATACAGCAGCCCGGCAATCCGCTATTCCGCGGAATAGCGTCATCTGTATTGCGCAAAGGTTCGAGGGGGTAAATGCTCCCTCTTTATTTATGCATGGAGCGTTCGTTTTGGGGGAACTTATAAAGGGAGTTTAGCTGCTTAGCTTTTTTTATATTTAGAGGTTGACTCCTCAATGTTTTATGTGTTAAATTATAACTCGCCCCATGAAACCTCGGGTTTACAACAAACGAGGATTCGACAAGCTCAAAAACGAGCTGAAAAAAAGATCGAAAAAAGTGCTTGACGAAATGATGGGCAACATGATATATTATAAAAGTCGCCGCTGAGATGCGGTGATGAACGAAAGAGAAAGATTTGATCTTTGAAAACTGAACAACGAGTGAGATACAGGCTTTGCTTGCAAAGCCGATCGCGAAGCAAACCGGTCCAAGCCTATGGCTGGATGGTTTGCGGAGCACAAATGAGAATTAATATAATGAAATTTTCGATTAGGCTTTGCTCAATCGAAAAATTCATTATTTCTCGTCAGATTCAAAATGAGCTAAGAGCTCTTTCGAAGATGCGGATTGAAAATGATCGACTCAGCCGAGTTTGACTCATTTTCAATCGTCGGTCGAACGAAGTTCGACCTTTCGATGAATCACCCGTCGCTGCAAAGCCGACGAATGATTCATCTTTCTTGGAGAGTTTGATCCTGGCTCAGGACGAACGCTGGCGGCGTGCCTAATACATGCAAGTCGAGCGGAGTTGATGGAGAGCTTGCTCTCCTGAGACTTAGCGGCGGACGGGTGAGTAACACG
>NZ_BORW01000026.1 GCF_018333375.1 Paenibacillus cookii | reverse complement strand
ATGGAAGCGAGTGCGTACACGTATTCGAGAACTCCGCGCCCTGGGCGTGCCAGAATGGGCCGCTTTTATGATGGCCAACTCCCGCAAAGGAGCTTGGGAAATGTCCCGAAACATAAATAACGCCCTTTCGACAACCTATTGGGAAGCGAAAGGGCTGAAAAGTTTGCTTTCTCGCTACTTGGAACTTCGTTAACCTTTTGGAACCGCCGTATGCGGACCCGCATGTACGGTGGTGTGAGAGGACGGGGGTTTGCCGCCCCCTTCTACTCGATTATCCGGTTTGAAGTTAAAACGTGATGGTCCAATTCCGCGTATCCGGGAGCTGACCGGCCTGCAGGCCGGTGATGGTGTCATACAGCTTCTGGGACAACTCGCCGATCTTTTTGTCGTTGATAGCCATCGTATGCTCGTTCCAGTGGAGCTCGCCGACCGGCGAAATGACCGCTGCCGTACCGGTACCGAACACCTCTTCCAGTTGTCCTTGCTTGTAGGCTTCGTAAATTTCCTCGATGGATAGTTTCCGTTCTTCGACCGGAACTCCCCAATCCTTCAGCAGCGTAATGACGGAGTCGCGCGTCACGCCTTCCAGGATGCTGCCGTTAATTTCCGGCGTGATGACCGTGCCCGCGATTTTGAAGAAAATGTTCATGCTGCCCACTTCTTCGATATATTTCTTTTCGATGGCATCCAGCCAGAGCACCTGCGAGAAGCCTTCTTTTTTGGCGTTTTCCTGGGCTTTGATGCTTGCCGCATAGTTGCCTGCGGCCTTGGCATACCCGATCCCGCCGCGAACCGCACGGGTATAGGAGCTTTCCACGTTGATTTTGACCGGTTCCAGGCCACCCGAGTAATAAGCGCCTACCGGCGACAGGATGACGATGAGCTGATACGTGTACGAGGACCGTACCCCCAAGCACGGCTCCGTGGCGATGATAAATGGGCGGACGTACAAGGACGTGCCCTTCTCGGTAGGAATCCAGCTTTTATCGATCTCGATCAAGGTTTTGATCGCTTGGATGACGAACTCCCCGTCGACTTCAGGGATCCCCAGCCGGTCGTTCGAACGGTTCAAGCGTTCCATGTTTTTATCCGGTCTGAACAGCAGCACCTTGCCGGAGTCGGTCATGTAGGCTTTCAGCCCCTCGAAAACGGCCTGCCCATAATGAAACACCATGGCCGCAGGGTCCAACGCGATCGGGGCGTAAGGAACGATCCTTGGATCATGCCAGCCCTTTTCCGTATGGTAATCCATGATAAACATGTGGTCGGTAAAATATTTCCCGAAACTCAAATTGCTGCTGTCCGGCTTGTTCCCCGGCGTGGTGGTTAATTGGATTTTGATCTCATCGCTCATAGTCATGCGCTCCTATCGTACATTTATAATAATGTCTACTATAGATAACAAAAAATGATTGGTCAATTCAATGTTATCAATTAAAATAATAGTTATCAACTATGGTGGAGGGTCGGTCCATGGATTTTCGTCTGCTTGAGTATTTTCTGGCGGTTTGCGAAGAGCTGCATTTTACCAAGGCCGCCGTAAAGTTGGGCATCAGCCAGCCTACGCTTAGCCAGCAAATCCGGTTGTTGGAGGAAAGGGTCGGAACGCCGTTATTCCAACGGATCGGCAAAAAAAATTATTTGACGGAAGCCGGCATGACGTTAAAAGAGCACGCATTAAACATTTTTCACGAATTGGAACAAGCCCAAACCGAAATTAACGAACTCAAGGGGATGCAAAGGGGAAAACTTACCATCGGATGCTCGGGCAACCATTTGCTGACGGAAACGCTCATTTCCTTCCATCAAAAAATGCCGGGCATCTCGATTTCCGTGCACGAGCTTGCGACCGAAGAAACCAAGAAGGGACTGATCGACAACAAGCTGGATCTTGGGGTAGTGTTTCTGCCATTGGACGACGAACAATTGATCAGCATGGAGCTTTATACCGAGGAGCTTTGCCTTGCGGTTTCCGCCAAACACCGGCTGAGCCGCCAGGCTGCCGTCAAGCTGGAGGATCTTACGCTGGAGTCGCTGGTGCTGTTCCCGGAAAAATTTCTGGTGCGCCAAATGGTGGACGCTTACAGCAAAGAGGCCGGACATCGGCTGCATCCGATCATCGAGCTGTCGACCATGGATTCGATGCTGCAATTGGTCAAGCTGAACGTTAGCTGCACGATTTTGCCGAAATCGTATTTGAACATGATCCTTCACTCGGATATTGCCATCATCCCGATCGTCCATCCCGTTCCACAGAAAAAGGTGGGCATCGTATACCGCAAGCAAAAATTTTTGAACGCCGCAATGGTCGCTTTCATCCACGAACTGACGCAAACCTACAATTCTGCCCATACGCTGCAAAAGATGTAATCGATTGTCGGGGTACAACACATCGGAGAGCATCGCTTTAAATGACAAGCCGCGCGAAGTCCGACAAATTTCTGCTTTATGAAAATATGATTGGCGGCGGCCGAATGCCAGCCGATAGACGTTTTTCTGCTAGGGTCATAGACTTGATACGAAGTTTTACATTATAATGAATAGAACGAATACATATGTTCGCTTTCAATTTAGGGGAGAGAATTCATTTGCGCATATTAGGGATCGACCCGGGGATCGCCATCGTAGGCTTTGGTTTCATCGATCAAGCCGGAAGCAAGCTGACCCCGGTGCAATACGGCTGCATTCAGACCGAGGCTCACACGCCCGACGAAGAGCGGCTGCTGCATGTGTACGAAGCCATGATTCAACTGATCGATAAATATCAACCGGAATGCGTTGCTTTTGAAAAGCTGTTTTTCAACCGGAACGTCACGAATGCGATGCTCGTCAGCCAGGCGCGCGGAGTTTTGATCTTGGCGGCCACCCAGCGCGGCTTGCCCATCGCGGAATATACGCCGATGCAGGTGAAGCAGGCCATAGTCGGTTACGGCAAGGCGGAGAAAAAGCAGGTTCAGGAAATGGTCCGGATGTTTTTGAGGCTGCAGGCCGTGCCGAAGCCCGATGACGTGGCGGATGCCTTGGCCGTGGCGGTTTGCCACGCCCATTCGCACGCGTTAAATTCGAAAATAAACGAGGTATTGCGAAAATGATCGATTTTTTAAGAGGGCCGATGGTCCATCTGGAAAATGAATATATCGTGCTGGACGTTCAAGGGGTAGGATACCGCGTATTCTGCCCTAATCCTTTTGTATTCGCCAAAACGGAAGGACCCGTGACGGTGTACACCCATCATCATGTCCGGGAGGACGCGATCCTGTTGTTCGGTTTCCCGACCCGGGAGGAGCAGAGGCTGTTCCGCAAACTGATCGACGTCTCGGGAATCGGTCCGAAGGTCGCATTGGGCATTTTGGCCGGAGGCACGCCGGAGCAGCTGGTTACGGCCATTTACCAAGAGAACATTACGTTCCTGACGAAAATGCCGGGGATCGGCAAAAAAACGGCGCAGCGCATGGTCCTGGACCTCAAGGACAAGCTTGACGGCTTCGGCACGGCTTCGCTGGCGACCGGACTGTTTGCGGTGCCCGAGCCCGAGGAAGGTGACGGATCGGCCTGGTCCGAGGCGCGGGAAGGCCTCAAAGCGCTGGGATACACGGATGCGGAGCTGGATCGGGTATGGCTCAAAATCAAGGATGAAACGGCGTTCGGAGATTCGGTGGACGTATTGATGAAAAAAGCGCTGAAGCTGCTTTATGCGGGGTAATCGAAGCATTCGGCTGCTGGGAGAGGGGCGACAGGAATGGATGACCGGATCATATCGGCAAATTTAATGATGGAAGACCAGGCGGTGGAGCTGAGCCTTCGCCCCCGGTATTTGAACGAATATATCGGACAGAACCAAGTAAAGGAAAACCTGAAAATTTACATCGAAGCCGCCAAGATGCGCAACGAGGCATTGGATCACGTGCTGCTGTACGGGCCTCCGGGGCTCGGCAAAACGACTTTGGCCAACATTATCGCCAACGAGCTCGGCGTCAATTTGCGCACCACCTCCGGGCCTGCGATCGAGCGTCCCGGCGATTTGGCGGCGCTGCTGACCAACCTGCAGGAAGGGGACGTGCTGTTCATCGACGAGATCCACCGGCTGCACCGTACGGTGGAAGAGGTGCTGTATCCGGCGATGGAGGATTTTGCGCTCGACATTATGATCGGCAAAGGCCCGAGCGCGCGCTCCGTCCGATTGGACCTCCCGCCGTTTACGCTGATCGGGGCGACGACCCGGGCGGGTCTGTTGTCCGCTCCGCTGCGCGACCGCTTCGGCGTCGTCAGCCGGCTCGAATTTTACAACGTGGATGAACTCAGCTACATCGTGTCCCGCGGGGCCGATATCTTCGGCATCGAAATCGTGGGGGACGCGGCCGAGGAAATCGCTCTGCGTTCCAGGGGCACGCCGCGGATCGCGAACCGCCTCCTGAAAAGAGTCCGGGACTACGCCCAGGTGCGGGGGGACGGCATGATTACGCCGAAAATCGCGGAAGAATCGCTGAAAATGCTTCAAGTCGACCCGCGCGGCTTGGACCAAATCGACTACAAAATGCTTACTTCGATGATTACGAGCTTCAAGGGCGGGCCGGTCGGCCTCGATACGATAGCGGCCACCATCGGCGAAGAAAGCCAAACGATCGAGGATGTGTACGAGCCGTACCTGCTCCAGATCGGCTTCCTGCAGCGGACGCCCCGGGGCAGGATCGTGACGGCTGCGGCCTATCAGCACTTAGGACTGCCGATGCCCGATCCCCGTTAAATCAATCGCGATGTTAACATTCATTTTGATATAGACTTCATGGGATGCAAGGAGGAACATAACGAGTGCGAAAATCGACGGTACCGAAGGTAGTTACATGGTGTGGCAAAGGTCTTTTGGCCGTATTGCTGGCCGCCGGCGGCTTGCAGCTGTCCGGCAAGGCATCGGCTCTTTCGGCCGACCAGATCCGGGTCGGTTTGTTTATGGATTTAGGCAGCACGTATAAATCCACGCAGGCGGCAGTGACGCTTTCCTCCGGACAAGCTTGGTCCGTAGGATTCAAAGCGGCCGGAGGGCCATCCTCCGCCTTTGCGCTTGCCGCCGGAGAAGAAGCGCGCTTCAGCATCGACGGCTTTCGCGTGAAGGTGCTGGAAACGAGGGATTTTTCGGCCGCCTCCGCGGCCTACAAAAAACTGGCGGCCACGGCGGACAAGCCGTTTCTGTTTGCGGCCCAGATCTCCGCAGGACAAGTGTACCAGCTCTATGCCGGGCCTTATGCAAGCGAGCAGGCGGCCGCTACAGGAGCAGCCCGCACGGCCAAAACCGCGGCCGCTTATCTGGAGGGGCAGGTTCCCGGGGTGAAGGGCCCGAAGCATTTGACCGCCGGTTCTTACGATACGGAAGCGCAAGCGGCGGCAGCCGCAAGCTCCATCAAGGATGCCGGGTTTGATGCGATGGTCGCGCTGGAGCAGACGGCCGACGGCGGCAGCCGCTACGCGGTTTGGGTCGGGGAA
This sequence comes from Paenibacillus cookii, assembly GCF_018333375.1. GTDB lineage: Bacteria > Bacillota > Bacilli > Paenibacillales > Paenibacillaceae > Paenibacillus_AQ > Paenibacillus_AQ cookii. The sequence goes on along the minus strand of NZ_BORW01000026.1, from coordinate 67,493 downwards.
GCGGCAAACGATCAGGATTTGGCCGCCCTGTCAAGCTCCGCGGCGGCGCAATTGCCGCAATTTGCGCTCTCGAACGCCGATGCCGGCCTTCCGGGTTTGATCATCCGGCAGGATGTAGGCCAAGGGCAAGCCGTCAAGCATTTTCAGGTCAGCGGCAAAGACGCCAAAGCATGGGCTTCGAGCAGCGGCTCGGAACTGAAGGTTAAGGAAAGATCAAACCGTTCTTACCGCGGGGCGATGGAGATCAGCGTTTTGAACGGGCAACTGGCGCTTGTCAATGAGCTGCCGTTTGAAGAGTACCTCTATTCGGTCGTCGGCGGCGAGGTGCCGTCCTCGTGGCCTGCGGAAGCACTGAAAGCCCAAGCGGTTGCGGCGCGCAGCTATGCGGAGTTTCAAGTGGGGCAAAGCAGCAAGTTTAAAATCGCGGACGTCGTCGACACGACGCTGAGCCAGGCTTACAATGGGGTCGCCTCCGAATCCCCGAGCGTGGTCGAAGCGGTCGACGCAACCCGCGGCGAAGTGATCCGGAAAGACGGGAAAGTGGTCGAGGCGGTGTTTTCCTCCAACGCCGGCGGCGCGTCGGCCGATCCTTCCGAAGTGTGGAACAGCGGCGGGGATGCGTTCGCCAGCGTGCCAAGCGAGGGGGACACGGCCGCGACGAAGGGCCAAAAAATGTGGTACCATGTGCTGCTCCCTTCCGGCGTCAGCGGCTATGTGCGCGAAGACAACGTAAAAGAGACCGGCACGTTTACCGGCGGCGGACTCGCCAAAGTGACCGTGACGGCCAAAGACACGAACGTTCGCCCGCTGCCGCTGATTCAGTCCGATAAAAGCCCGGTCGCCAAAATGAATCCCGGCGATACGGCAGTCTTGCTGGAAAAAGTGAACGAATCCGGCACGTACTCTTGGGTTCGCGGGCCGTTCACGTCGGCCGAGCTGCTTAAAAGCCTGCAGGGCAAAACCCAGACGCCGCCTCCTTCCCCGATCGTGACGCTGGACGTCACGAAACGCGGGCCGTCCGGCCGGGCGACGGAAATCAAGGCCAACGGCCAGGTTCTCGACGTAAAATACCCGGACCTGTTCCGCTCGGCGCTGGGAAGCCTTCCAAGCACCTTATTTGATATTGTCCAAACCGGGAGCTATACTGTACGGAGTGCCGACGGCACGACGGCCAAAAAAACCGGTTCGTCCGGCGCCGCCGTCGTCTCGGCTTCCGGCCAAAGCACCCTTGCGGGCGGCGGAACGGTCATCCTGAGCGGGGACGGCAGCGCCCGCAGCGTCGACAAAAACGAAGGTTTTATGTTCGTCGGCCGCGGCAACGGGCATGGCCTCGGACTCTCGCAATGGGGAGCGAAAGGGATGGCTGACGAAGGGTATGGTTATCAGGATATATTGAAACACTATTACCAGAACGTAACTATTACTAAGGAATGACGCAATATGAACGTAGACTTGTACGATTTTAACCTACCGGAAGAATTGATTGCACAGACGCCGCTCAAGGAGCGGACGGCATCGCGTCTATTGACGCTGAACAAGCAAAACGGGGCGATTGCCCATCATACATTCAAGGATATCGTGGACCAGCTGCATCCCGGCGATACGCTTGTGCTGAACGATACGCGGGTCATTCCCGCGAGATTGTTCGGAACCAAGGAAGATACGGGCGCCAAAGCGGAGGTGCTCCTGCTGAAAAACCTCGGCGAAGACCGCTGGGAAGCGCTCGTCAAACCGGGCAAAAAGCTGAAGCCGGGCACGTCGATCGTTTTCGGGGACGAGCTGAAAGCCGTCATCGAAGATGAAGCCGACATGGGCGAACGCGTGCTGAAGTTTTATTATAAAGGGATTTTCCAGGAGATTTTGGACCGGCTCGGCCAGATGCCCCTGCCTCCGTATATCAAGGAGAAGCTGGATGACCGGGAACGGTATCAGACCGTATATTCCCGCCATGAGGGCTCTGCGGCCGCGCCGACAGCCGGGCTTCATTTCACGAAAGAACTTCTCGAGGAAATCGAGCGCAAGGGCGTCACGATCGCCTATTTGACGCTTCATGTCGGGTTGGGCACCTTCCGTCCGATGTCCGTCGACAAAGTCGAAGACCATGTGATGCATGCGGAGTATTATTCCGTTTCGCAGGAAACGGTCGACGTCTTAAACGCTGCGCGCAGCCGGGGCGGACGCATCATTGCCGTCGGCACGACTTCGTGCCGGACGCTTGAAACGCTTGGCACCCGGTTTGCGGGCGGGCAGCTCGAGGCTTGCAGCGGCTGGACGGATATTTTCATTTATCCGGGTTATGAATTCAAGGTCGTGGATGCCCTGATCACCAACTTCCATCTGCCCAAGTCCACGCTGGTGATGCTGGTGAGCGCGCTGGCAGGCAGAGAGCATATTTTGCATGCGTACGAAGAAGCGATCCAAGAGAAATACCGCTTTTTCAGCTTCGGCGACGCCATGTTTATTTATTAAGTCCGATCGAGCGGAATCTAAGAGGATGGTATCTATATGACTGCAGCAGTTTATTACGAACACATTAAAACATGCAAACAATCCGGAGCGCGCCTCGGCCGCGTCCATACCCCCCACGGGGTGATCGAAACGCCGACCTTCATGCCGGTCGGGACGCTGGCCACCGTCAAAACGATGAGCCCGGAAGAGCTGAAGGCGATGGACGCGCAAATCATCTTGAGCAACACCTATCACCTTTTCCTGCGCCCGGGCCACGATATCGTCCGGGAAGCGGGCGGGCTGCATCAATTCATGAATTGGGATCGCCCTATTTTGACCGACAGCGGCGGCTTCCAGGTGTTCAGCTTGAGCGAAATGCGCAAAATCACCGAGGAAGGCGTGCATTTCCGTTCCCACCTGAACGGGGACAAGTTATTCATTTCTCCTGAAGTGGCGATGGAAATCCAGAACGCGCTCGGCTCCGATATCATGATGGCATTCGATGAGTGCCCGCCTTATCCGGCCGAATACGATTACGTCAAAAAATCGCTGGAACGGACGTCGAGATGGGCCGAGCGCTGCCTGAAAAGCCACGCGCGCCCGCATGACCAGGCGTTGTTCGGCATCGTGCAGGGAGGCATGTACGAGGATTTGCGCAAACAAAGCGCGCGGGATTTGACTTCCATGGATTTCCCGGGGTATGCTATTGGTGGACTCAGCGTTGGAGAGTCCAAGCAGCTGATGTATGAAGTGCTGGATTATACCGTTCCGCTCCTTCCGGACAACAAACCCCGTTATTTGATGGGCGTCGGTTCTCCGGATGCCTTGATCGAAGGTTCGATCCGGGGCGTGGACATGTTTGACTGCGTCCTGCCGACGCGGATTGCCCGCAACGGAACGACGATGACCAGCCAAGGACGGCTCGTCGTGCGAAACGCCCAATACGCCAGAGATTTTGGCCCTCTTGATCCTGCATGCGATTGTTATACTTGCCGGAACTATTCAAGAGCCTACCTTCGTCATTTGATCAAAGCCGACGAAACCTTTGGCCTCAGGCTGACGACGTACCACAACCTGCATTTCCTTATCAACCTGATGAAGCAAGTGCGGCAAAGCATCATGGAAGACAGGCTGCTTGATTTCCGCGATGAGTTTTTTGAGCAGTACGGTCTTCATGACAATGATAAAGGTTTTTAATCCGAAGGTTTTTCGGAAGCAGCTGAAACTGAAACGACGGGGTTAATCCATGAAAGGGGGGAAAGGGATGTTCGAAAAATTCGAAAGTTTTGAAATTGCGGCAGGCGCAGGCGGCGCGGCAGGCGGCGGAAGCAACTTCCTCAGCTTGATTTTGCCTCTCGTGCTGATGTTTGCGATTTTTTATTTCCTGCTTATTCGTCCGCAGCAAAAGAAACAGAAAACCCGGAACTCGATGCTCAGCGCATTGAAAAAAGGGGATAAGGTCGTTACGATCGGGGGCCTTCACGGGACGATCATGGAAATTACGGACGACACGGTCGTATTGCGCGTCAATGACGTTACGAAGCTTACGTTCGACCGCAACTCGATCAGCCATGCGATCAGCACCGCAGCCGAAGGCGAAAAATAAGCTGCAGCGACATAACGAATCACAAGATTACTTATGGATTCATTTCATCATGACCAATAAGCGACAATGAAGCGGGTATACGGGGAAAATCCCTATGATCGCTTTCTTTGAAGCGTCCAAGGGCATGGATGAAATCGGTTATTGCAGCGAAGATGCAACATCGTTAGCCTAACCAAAGAGGCGGTTCCCGTTCAGGGAGCCGCCTCTTTGATCATGTGTAAGCGTATAGCTCTCGATATTATAATCCGCCAAACATTTTGCGCTGCCGGTGAAGCAGGGATTCGTTTTGGCTTCGCAAGGAAAGCTTGGCGAACAGGATGCCCGCATTGGAAGCGATGAGACCCAGAATGGTGCCGGCGATCATATCCGTGAGCCAATGAATGCCCAGATAGAAGATGCTGAAAATCACGATGATGGCGCTGACCGTCGTCATGATGCCGAAGCGTCGGTTGCCGGAACGCAATCCCAAAACCATCATCGTCACCGAAATGGACGTATGGAGGCTTGGGAAGCAGTTGTTGATGCCGGATAAAGGCCTGTACTCCTGCTCGAAGTTCGGAAAGACCTCCAGCATGAGGAAGGATGCTCCGGATGGCGGGTAAGACCACACCTCATTGACCGGGAAAAACAGGTAAAACGGAATCGCGACCGTATAGTTGATGATAATCGCGAAGCAAGTGGCCAGCACGAACACTCTATTTTGATCGGAAACATAAACGCCGAGCGACGCGACAAGCAGCGATTGAAAAACCACCACGTAGAAAAAAACGAGGACGGGCGTAAGGTACGGGCTGTGGAAAAAGTCCTGAAAATGTTGCACGAAATGTCCTTCCAAGCCGAATACCCAAGGCGTGAAATCTTTATGGTAATTCATGTTTTCTTCGATCTGCAGCTCGTATTTGTTCAGCAGAAGAATCCCTACCATGATGCAGAACAGCAGCAAAAACTTGCGCGAAGTTAGCAGCTCTTTCATAAACAGGTAGGCCGCTTTGAACGGGTTGCGGAGCGTACCCAGCCAGATCAGCAGAATCACGGCGACTGCCGAGGCGATGGATATTCCCTGCATGGATTGGTAGATCAAATCAGAAAAAGCCTCCTCTTGTAAGAATCAAGTGAACCTAGTGTACCATATTTCAAGAGGAGAGGCCTTATCGATTCACTTATTTTTAAGGTTCACGCCGAACATGCCGCCGATGGCCGCCGAGGCAAACGCCGTGGCAAGCAGCAGCAGATCCCCCGTCTGCAAATGGCTGTCGAGCGCGAGAAAACCGATCATGATGATCAGCGCGCCGTACAAAATGCCCGTCAGGCCGCCTTGGTACCAGCCTCTTTTTCCTGCCCGCTTGCCTGCGACAATTCCCCCGAACAACGATGCAACCGCATGGACCACATAAATGTAGCGGGAAAGGCTTTGTTCGTCCATGCCGCTGGACCACAGCAGGAGAGAAAGGACAAGCGCGCCAAGCATCATCCAGAAAAAAGAATAATAGAGTCCGGACAGAATCGGATTTGCAATCCGAAAAGAAAGCACGCGCCGGATCATGTGCATAACAGGAACCCCCTTCATCATTCTAGGAATTTTTTCGTCATTCCCTAAACCATAAGTTAATGTAAATCTATGTCCAAGCCTCCCGGGGTAGTACAAGTAATTTTCCAATTATTAATCCGCGCGGCAGTGCATGCCTGAAATGGACGAAGGCCAAAATACCCTTATATTCTTCCAACAATATCGCATCAAAGGGAGGGCTTGGGTGTGGCTGCTCACATTTTGGTCACCGTATTTCGGACGGTACTCATGTATTTTGTCATCTATCTGACTTTAAGGATTATGGGAAAACGGGAAATCGGAAAGCTTTCGATTTTCGATCTCGTCATTTCCATCATGATCGCCGAAATCGGCGTTTTTGTGCTGGAAGATATCAAGCGCCCGGTTTTCGACGGGATCGTTCCGATGATCACGCTGGTCATCATCCAATTGATCATTGCCATCGTCAGCCTGAAGAGCAGGAAAGTGCGTTTATGGTTCGAAGGCGAGCCGAGCATTCTTGTGGCCAAGGGCAAGCTCAACCGGGAGGAGATGCGGAAACAGCGGTACAACCTGGACGATTTGCTGCTCCAGCTGCGCGGGAAAAACATCCAAAACATCGCGGACGTCGAATTTGCCATTCTGGAAAACTCCGGGCAGCTGACGGTCATTCCCAAATCTCCTTCCGCTTCGCGCGAGGAAACCCGGCAGCCGTTTGGCGGGAACGATCCCCAGGCAAGCGGCGGCACGGCTTGGGCGCAGCCCGAAACAAAACGACCCGCAAATCCGCGGCAGGCGGGGAAGATTGCGGCAAACGGCGGATCCAGATCGAAAAAGCTCTTTTTTGCCCCGGCCGGAACCTTCAGTTTCGGCGTGCTTCCCGTTCCGCTGATCATGGACGGAAAAGTGCAGGACGACAATTTGCGGAAGCTGAGAAAAAACCGGTTTTGGCTTAAACATCAAATTCAGCAGCATGGCGTCAAAGAGTTCAAGGACGTATTTTTATGCTCGATCGACCCGAACGGCAAGGTGTACGTCGATCCGAAATAAACCTTATGCCGCAGGTTTCCCCGGCTCGTCCGAGCCGAACCATTTGCCGATGACCGGCATTCTTCTCACGTCGCGCGGCGAGACCAGCTTCACGGCAAAAACCGTGACCAGGAACGCAGCCGCGCCAACGAGCGCCGATGCAAAAAGCTGAATCCATCCGAAGCCGGCAAACGGAAAATGGCGGAAGGCATACGTCGTTAGGGCAGCCATGATGAGCATGGCGCAAAGCAGTTTCACCATGTCGAAAAGCTTGAAGCGGTACGCGAGCAGCCGGCTGATGCTAAACCCGTGAAGGATGGTGACGACGATGCTGTTGATGATGATCGCGATGACGGCGCCGTAAATGCCGTATTCCGGCTGGGAAGACAAATACCAGATCAGGAACAGCTTGATCGAAGCGCTGACCAGCGTGTTGAACAACGCCCTTCCGGGGCGGTCCAATGCTTGCAGCGTGGCCTGCAGCGGGGCCTGTACATAGACGAAAAGCGCAAAAGGGGCCAGCATCCGCAGCATCCCCGCGATGTCCGTGCTGTTGTACAACAAGCGGCAAAGCGGTTCGGCGAGTACGTACATGATCACGGAGAAAGGAGCGCCCGTAACCAAGGCGAGCCGGATCGTTTGGTTGAGCCGCTTATGGATCGTCAGCCTGTCTTTGCGGGCAGCCGCTTCGGAAAGGGATGGAACCAGCGATACGGCCAGGGAAGAGGTCAACGCGCCGGGCAGGAGCAGGACGGGAATGATCATGCCCTGCAGCGCGCCGTATTGCGCGGTGGCGACGGACGTGGCGATGCCTGCGATGGCAAGGCTTTGCGCGGTGATAATCGATTCGAACAGGTAAGAAAAGGAACCGACCAGCTTGCCTGCCGTCACCGGAACGTTGATGCCCATCAAACGAGAAAACAAACCCGGGCTTGACGCTTGATGGCGCGAGCCTTTTTCGGTTTTGGCCAGCTTTGGCCGCTCCTTGCGGAACTGCCATAACAGGGCGAGCAGCCCGAAAAATTCGCCGGCCGTTACCCCAAGCATCGCTCCTGCCGCGGCATAAGCAATCCCCTTGGGCAGCAGCAGGTAAGCGAACCATAACGTGCAGCCGATTCTGGCCACGGTTTCGATGATGCTTGAGGCGGCGGAAGGGATCATGTTTTGCTTGCCTTGAAAATAGCCTCTGTAAACGGATGATACGGCAACGATGACCAGCATCGGGCTCATGCTGATAAACGTGTAGTAGACGCGCGAATCCGTCAGGATATGGCTCGTCACCCAGGGCGCAAGCCAGACGGAAAGCGCCATGAACAGAATGCCCAAACCGACGGTCAGCATCAGGCTGACGCGGAGGACGAATTCGGAATTTTGCGGTTTGTTCTCCGTTTCCGCTTCGGATATCAGCTTGGCCACCGCAAGCGGAATCCCGCCGGTGATGATGGTGACCAGCACCAGGAAAAAAGGATATCCGAGCTGGTAAATGCCGACGCCTTCGGCCCCGATGATGCGGGGCAGGGCGATGCGGGGAATAAATCCCAAAATCCTGTTGACGATCCCGGCGGCGAGCAAAATCATCGTGCCTTGGATAAACGTCTGCTTTTTCGATGTCCCCGTGCGAGGTGTTAGCTTGTTCAAATGCGCCACTCCCTTTTTCCGTGCCAGCTCTTTTGCTGCTGCATTCGTTGCGACAGACCTTTTGTATATGGATATGCCGGACTCGTCCATTCATACCAGGACATTTTTGCGCGAAGGTTTGGCGAAAACCGGAAAAAGTCTTGCAATCCAAAAGAAGGAATGGGACCATGCGGAGTCGAATGTGGTAGTATGAAAGTATAACTTGGCAGGAAGACACCAGGGAGACGGGGAGGAGGGTGCGCCAGTGAGCCCGGAATATATGAGCGAAAGCGAGATGGATGCCGCCATTGAGGCGTTTTGCCGGAGCAAGGCGGAGGAATTCAGGCTTATCGGTTATGAACATGTGACCAGCAAAGACATCTGGAACTGCATCAGCAGCAAATACGAAAAGGAAGGCATTCCTCCTTTGTATAAGCTGACCAACGATATTCTCTCTCTGAAGGTAACGACATTTATGAACTTTATGACCATATCTGCATATAAAGGTTCCTCTTTCGATTAAGGGAGAGGAACTTTTTCAGGTTGGCGGCTAAGCGGATAAGGCCTCTCCTCAAGCTCCGGAAAACCTCCCGGCGGGCGGAAACGACAAATATTGATAAATTGACTGCTTTTTGACGCATGGCTATAATAGGAATATTGAGAACGAAAGGGGAACTAGGAACGGCATGAAAAGAATTGCTACTTTCATCATCGTCGTGCTCGTTGCTGCGGGAATCATGGCCTGGTCGACTCCGGGATTGCTGAACGGCGTCCGGCTCGGTCTTGATCTTAAAGGGGGCTTCGAGATTTTGTACGAAGCTTCGCCGCTCGAAGCGGGACAAAAGATTACGAAACAGTCCCTCACGCGTACGGCGGAAAGCCTGGAGAAGCGCGCCAATGCGCTTGGTACCAGCGAACCCGAAGTAACCACCGAAGGTACGAACCGGATTCGCCTTAAAATCGCAGGCGTAACCAACGAAGCCGAAGTCAGAAAGAAAATGAAGGAGCCGGCCTCGCTGACATTCCGCAGCGCGGAAGGCTGCAAGGCGCCTGCGGAAAACGCGCAACCGAAGGATATATATTGTAAGGTCGAGCTGGTCGGCAGCGATTTTGTCGAAAACGGAGCTTCCGTAGGCTACGACCAACTCAACCAGCCCGTCATCGATATCAAGGTGAAGGACAAAAAGAAATTCGCGGATGTCACCAAACGTCTGATCGGCAAAAACCTGGCGATCTTCCTCGATGACAACATGCTGTCCGACCCGACGGTCCGTCAAGAGCTGACCGACGGCAAAGCCCAAATTTCCGGCAGTTATTCCATCGAAGAAGCCAAACAAATCCGCGACACGATCAATCTGGGCGCCCTGCCTTTGAAACTGACCGAAAAATATTCTCAAAGCGTAGGCGCGACGCTGGGCAAACAATCGCTGCAAAAAACGATCGAAGCAGGCATCATCGGTTCCATCGTCATTCTGCTCTTTATGATCGCGATGTACCGTTTGCCGGGCATCATCGCCAGCTTCGGGCTGATCGTGCATACCTGGCTGCTCATCCTGGTGTTCGTCTGGGCCGACTTTACGCTGACCCTTCCGGGCGTAGCGGCGTTTATTCTCGGGATCGGGATGGCCGTCGACGCGAACATCATCACAAACGAACGGATTCGGGAAGAAATCCGCAACGGCCGCAGCATCACCTCGGCGGTCAAAGCGGGGAACAAATCCTCCTTCCGCACGATTTTGGACTCGAACATTACGACGATTATCGTCGGTGCGGTGATGTTCGCGTTTGGGACAGGCGCCGTCAAAGGTTTCGCCCTTGTCCTGATCGTCGAAATCGTGCTGAGCATTTTGACGAACGTGTATTTGACCCACTTCCTGCTTAGTTTGCTCGTCAAGGGCGAGCTGCTCAAAAAACCGAAGCAGTTCGGGGTAAAGGAGAGTGAGATCAATGCACTTTAAGAGAGAATTCGACTTCGTGAAGCTCAGCAAGCCGGCCTTTATCTTTTCGATCGTGCTGACGATCGCCGGCATTATTGCGCTTTCCGCTTTCGGTTTGAACTACGGCGTTGATTTCCGCGCGGGTTCGAACGTGGACGTGAAGCTGTCCAAAAACGTGACGGCTGAAGAGATACAGCCGGTGCTCAGCGCCATCGGAGTCGCCAAAGAAGACGCGCATATCACGCCGGGGGATCAGCGGGTGAACATCCGTTTCACGAAAGTGCTCCAGGAGGATCAGGACGAAAAGCTGAAAGCGGAAATTCAGAAGCTGGACAAGTCTGCATCCTTCGAAATCAACACCGTTGATCCGGAAATGGCCAAGGAGCTCGGCCGGAATGCGATCTATGCCGTACTCATATCCTGTATCGGGATCATCATATACGTAAGTATCCGGTTTGAATGGCGGTTCGCGTTAGCGGCCATCGTCGCGCTTTTGCATGACGCGTTTATGGTCGTAGCGATCTTCTCCATCTTCCGGCTGGAGGTCAGCCTGACGTTCATCGTCGCGGTGCTGACGATCATCGGTTACTCGATCAACGATACGATCGTTATTTTCGACCGGATCCGCGAAAACCTGCGTTTCGGCAAGCAGAAGACGCGCGAGGATTTGGCCAAACTGCTGAACCACAGCGTCAACCAAATGCTGATGCGTTCCTTGTATACAGCGTTTACGGTATTTATCGCCGCGTTTTTCCTGTTCCTGTTCGGCGGAGAATCGATCAAAATGTTCTCGCTGGCCATGGTCATCGGCCTGATCTTCGGGGCATACTCTTCGATCTTCATCGCAAGCCCGCTGTGGCTGCTCTTTAAGTACAAGCAAAAACCTAACCGGAAAGCGGTCAAGCCTTCCAAAGCGTAAGGTTCTTGTACAGGTGAAAGCCGCGTCCCATGCGACGCGGCTTTCGATCTTCCATGTGGAACTCATCAATGGCTTATTCACCTCGAAGAAACGGATGCAGGTGCGTCATAACCGTACGGATGACATCCATTTCAAAGAAAAGAATCGGCATGTTGGGACTGCCGGAGAGGAGGCAAACATGAGCACAGGGCGTTCACATTCTTCCGATAAGGTCACTTGGGCGGGAATGATCGGCGATTTGTCGCTTGCCGTTCTCAAAGGGACATTAGGTTATTTCGGGGGAAGCAAGGCATTGCTTGGCGATGCGTTGTATTCCGCTTCCGATGCGGTGACCGCGTTGAACCGGCTCATTCCGCGCCGCATGTCCGCCAAAGCTTGGGGCGCAGGCAAGCAGCCGAAACGCTCGCACCGAACGGAGCCTTTGTTTGCGATCATTTTTGCGGTGCTTGTTCTGATGGGAGGGCTGCAGATCGCGATCGCTTCCATTCGGGAAATCGCTTCGGGAACCATCGAGATACCGGAATCGTTTACGCTCATCGCCATTTTTGTGTCGTTGGCCGTAAAGGAAGCCATTTTTCAATTCCAATACCGCTATTCGAAAAAGCAAGGCGACGGGAATCATACCGCTTATGCCGAAGAACATCGCTTTAGCTTGTATACTTCATTGACCGTCTGCATCGGCGTCTTTTTGTCCTTGGCAGGCGACGGTTTGCAGGTGAAAGCGCTGATGTACATGGATCCGGTTGCGGCTCTGATCGTGGCGGCTTTGGTGCTCCGCAAAGGGTACCTGATGATCGTGACATCCGTTTACGGTTCGCTTGTGGAGGAAACCGAGCAGGAGGACTCTCTGAATTTCATCGAGACCGTGCAGCGGGTACACGGCATCATCACCGTCGACGATTTGAAGGCAAGGGAGCAAGGACATTACGTAACCGTTGATCTGAAAATCAGCGTCAATCCCCGCATTACGGTGCTGGAAGCAAACGAAATCGCGGAGCGGGCCAAAAAACTGCTGATGAACCGCTTCGTGCATATCAGTGACGTGAATATCCAAGTCGTTCCTTATGATCCCGGCTATCCGTACAAATCCAATCATCAGCTTACGGATAATGACATGCCGACGCTGCTTCAATAACGCGTTGAATCGCGCATCGAAGGCGCAAGCCGGCAGGGAAAGAAAGGTGAAGACGATTGTTTGAATCAAAATATTCGTGGCAGACTCCTTCCGGACATGAAGAGACCGCACGAACTTTGGCTAAGCAGCTTTCGGTATCCCCATTGACCGCTTCGCTGCTGGCCTCCAGAGGCATCACCAGCCTGGACGATGCCGAAATGTTTCTCGGGGGCAGCCTTGACGCTTTGCATGATCCGTATCTGCTCCTCGGCATGGATAAAGCCGTACCGCGGATTCGGCAGGCGGTTGAACAGGGGGAACATATACTCATATACGGGGACTACGATGCGGACGGCGTTTCCAGCACTTCATTAATGATTTTTTTCATGCGGCATTTGAAGGCCTCTTTCGATATTTACATTCCGCATCGTTCCAATGAAGGCTACGGGTTACATAACCATGCGCTGGATTGGGCCCATCAGCAAGGCGTCAGCCTGATTATAACGGTGGACACGGGCATAAGCGCGGTAGAGCAAATCGCCTATGCCAACGCGCTTGGCATCGACGTGATCGTGACGGATCACCACGAAGCGCCCGAAGTGCTTCCCGAGGCGTATGCCCTCATCAACCCGAAGCAGCCGGGTTGCCCTTATCCGTTCAAAGGATTGGCGGGCGTCGGCGTAGCTTATAAACTGGCACAGGCCATACTCGGGGAACCCCCGGTGGAATGGACCGAAATCGTTGCGATCGGCACGATCGCCGATCTGATGCCGTTAACCGGGGAAAACCGCATTTTGGTCAGCCGCGGACTAGAATCGATGCGTCGCACCTCGTTTCCGGGAATTCGCGCCCTGATGGAGGTCAGCGGGATTGCGATGGGATCGGTTACGGCCACGAACGTGGCATTCGGGATGGCGCCAAGAATCAATGCCAGCGGCCGGCTGGACCATGCCGGTTCCGCCGTGGCTTTGCTGACGTCCGATGATGCGGACGAAGCGCAGCGTCTGTCCCATGCCTTGGACGAACTGAACAAGGAACGGCAGCAGGTCGTCGAATCAATCGTCGAAGAGGCGCTTGGGCAGCTGCAGCATAAATGTACGGACGGCAGCGTTCCGGACGTGATCGTTCTGGCAGGCGAAGGCTGGAACGTCGGCGTCGTGGGCATCGTCGCTTCGAAAATTTTGGAACGTTATTACCGCCCGGTCATTATTCTCGGGATCGATCCCGAAACCGGGATGTGCAAAGGTTCGGCGAGATCCATCCCGGGGCTTGACATTTACGAGGCGCTCACCTCCTGCAAAGACCTGATGGACCATTACGGCGGGCACCCGTCGGCAGCCGGCATGAGCCTGCACAAGGATCAGCTTCAAGCGTTTGAAGAAGCTTTGAACCGGTTTGCCGCCGCAGCGATGACGGAAGAAGATTATATTCCCGTCACGGCTGCGGACGGCGAATGGAAATTATCCGACGTTCCGCTGGACGTCATCGACGAAATCGAGATGCTGGCGCCGTTTGGCATGGCCAATCCGGTGCCGAAGCTCATTTTCCGCGGAACCCGGCTCGTCGAAACGAGAAAGATGGGGAAAGACGGTAAACATCTGAAGCTGGTCGTCCGACAGGACGGCGCGCGGATGGAAGCCGTGGCTTTCGGCAGGGGAGATTTGGCGGACGTGCTGGAAGAGGGAATGACCCTGGACATTCTGGCCGAGGTTTCGGTCAACGAATGGAACGGGTCGCGGAAGCCGCAGCTGATGCTGCAGGATATGCGGATCGTGGGACCGCAAGTGTTCGATTTGAGGGATGCCAAAGAGCCATGGAGGCTCGTCCAGCAAATCTACGACCGGATATCGCCGCATATGCGGCTGGACCGCAAACAGATCGCAGCCGTGTTTAATCCGCGCCTCGAAAGTTCCCCGAAATTGCATTTGAATGATTGCACCCTTTGGGTATATGATAAGAATGCTGGAATTTCGGCATATAACGACGCGGCCCATACCTATGACGCTGACCAGATTACGACTTTGTTTATGATACACGTGCCCGACTCCGCGGATCAGCTCGATACGCTGCTTGCCACGTTCAAAAACCTCTCCAACCTGTTCCTGCTCCACTCGGGACGGAATCAGGCGGAGAAGCTGACCGTGCCGAGCCGGGACCAATTCAAACTGCTGTATGTATTGCTGATGCGGATGGCTGCGGAGCCGATCAGGGAGAAGGAAGCGCTTCTCCGTCTCAGCCAGCAGTCCTCCGCGACATTGCGTATGGTATCGATGATGATGGACGTATTCGAGGAGCTTTCGTTTATTGAACGCCGTGACGGCCATATCGTGGTCATTCCGAAACCGCCGAAACGCGAACTGAGCAGTTCAGCGCATTTCTCCGCATTGGGCAGCCTGGCCGAAATGGAACAACATTTGCTGTATGCGGGCACATCCCAATGCACGAGCTGGATGATATCCCGTTTGGAAGGCGCCAGCTAAACGCATGACCTTTCGTATAACACTTAGGAGGAGATTTATTTGGATTACAAGAAACATATTCGGGTCATTCCCGATTTCCCGCAGCCGGGGATCAGCTTCAAGGATATTACCACATTGCTTCAGAACGGAGAACTGTACAAAAAAGCCATCGACGACCTTAAACAAATGGTTTCCGCTCTGAATATCGATGTGATTGCAGGTCCCGAAGCGCGCGGATTCGTGGTAGGCGCTCCTCTGGCCTATGCGCTTGGCGTCGGTTTTGCGCCGATCCGTAAAAGCGGGAAGCTTCCATACGAGACGATCGAGGTCGGTTATGATTTGGAATACGGCAAAGACCGTCTTGCGATGCATACGGATGCGATCCGCAAAGGACAAAACGTGCTGATTGCGGACGACCTGCTGGCGACCGGAGGCACGATTTCGACTTCCGTCAACCTCGTGCGGCAGCTGGGAGGGAATGTCGTCGGCGCAGCGTTCCTGATCGAGCTTTCGGCTCTGAACGGACGCGAGAAGCTGCCGGGGATCGAAGTGTTCTCCCTCATGGAATACGAAGATTAATCGCCAATAGCGAATTCTTATAAGGATTGTCCGGGACTCACGTTTTCCCGGGAAATATTAGGAATACCTTCGGGTCGATTCAGACCTGAAGGTATTTTTTGCTTTGTGCCGCAAATATACATGGAGTAGGGGTGTTGTCCACTCGCCGGCATGGCCGCCGGCATGACGAGTTTTCCCCGGGTTGTACGCAGATTGTTGGAATGCTCGGCGGCGATACGAAATAGTGTTATAAGAGAGGATAAAAACTTCATATTTTTATAATAAACAGAAGAAATTCTCTGAACATCCCGATTTTCTTCTCCTACCCCAAAAGCTGATGCCGTTCCGCCGTTTTTATCCTCAAGCCAAAGGAATGTCTGCCGACAATCATGGAAAGGGAGCCGAAAACATGAAAATGAACAAAAAGGGAATGTCTGTCATTGTGTTGTCCGTGTTATTGTTGTCGTTTATGCTGAGCGCCTGCGGCGGAGGTGGAGCAAGCCCGATAGAAAGCAGCGGAACGACGAAGGAAAACGGCGACGGAAAAACGCAAGAAAACGTCAGCAAAGCCGAGCCGGTGAAATTGGAATTTTGGACGATCTCGCTGCAGCCGACCTTTACGGATTATTTCAATAACCTGATCTCGGAATACGAAAAAAGCCATGAGGGCGTGACCATCGACTGGAAGGACTATCCTTACGATGCCGTTACCAACAAGCTGCTTACCAGCATTGCCAGCGGATCCAGTCCGGACGTGGTCAATTTGAACACGGAATTCGCGAGCCAAATGGGTTCCAAAGGCGCCGTAACCGACCTGAACTCCTTTTTGACCGATGAACAGAAGAAATCATATTTTGACGGCATCTTCAATTCCACCGTGATCGACGGAAAAGCCTATGCCCTCCCTTGGTACACCGGCACCGAAGTTCTTTTTATGAACACCAAAATCGTCAAGGCGGCCGGCCTGGATCCGGCAAATCCGCCGAAATCGCAGGATGAGCTGATCGCCTGGGCCAAACAGATCAAGGAAAAAACGGGGAAGACGGGATATGCGACGCAGTGGGTTTCGAACCTGTTCCCGAAAGAAGGCATCAAGATCCTGAACGAGGACAAAAGCGCAGCCGCATTTAATACGCCGGAAACGAAAGCGATCCTTGAAAAAACGAAACAGAAAATCACCGACGGCGTCATCATGAAGGAGGATGTTCCGTTCACGAAGCAGATCCAATATTATTCCAGTGAACAGGTGGCTTTCGAAATCGCAGGCCCGACGTTCATCAACTTCCTGAAAACCTCGGCACCGGACGTTTACAAAAATACGGTTGCGGTTCCGCTTCCGACAGGCAAAGCCGATGTGCGCTTGTCGAACAGCATGAACGTCGTCGTGCCCGCCAAGTCGAAGCACCCGAAGGAAGCGGTGGAGTTTGCGGCGTTCATTACGAATGCGGATAACCAGACGGCGTTTGCCAAAGCGGCCAATACGCTTCCGTCCACGAAGGAGTCCATCAAGGATCCGTTTTTTACGCAGTCGGACAATACGCTGGAAGCCCAGGCCAAAATCGCTTCGGCCAACAGCCTGGATAAAGCGGTCGATTATATGGTCGGCGTCCCGAACGCGTCGGATATCAACGGGGGGATCGCCAGAGGCCTGCAAAAAATCATGCTGAACGACGCCGACATCGCTTCCACGCTGAACGCCATGGAGCAGGAGGTCAATCAGGTGTTGAAAAAGTAAACGGGACGGTGAATGCGGCATGCGCAGATGGGTGCGTTCGGAAGCCTTCTCAGCTTGGACGTTTATGGCGCCCGGGCTGGCTCTAATAGCGGTGTTTGTATTTTGGCCGATCATTTACGGGATTCCGCTGTCCTTTACCGATTATTCCGTCATCTCCGAAACCCACTATGTTGGCTTGGATAATTTCGTGAAGGCTTTTCAGGATCATAACTATTTGATTTCGCTGTGGAATTCGCTTTTGTATGTCATCGTCGTGCCGGTGATCCAGGTTTTATCGATTTTGATGGCGATTTTGGTGAACGGGAACATACCCGGCGTCAAAATATTCCGTACGGCCTATTACATCCCGGTCGTGACTTCGATGGTGGCCGTCGCCCTGATCTGGAGCTGGCTGCTCAGCAGCAACGGCGTCGTCAATTTCCTGCTGATGAAAATCGGGCTTATCCATGAACAGGTTTCCTGGCTGTCGACCAGCAGCACCGCGTTGTTCGTCCTCATGTTCATTACGATGTGGAAAGGGCTCGGATACTACATGATGCTTTATTTGGCGGGACTGCAGGGCATCCCCTCCGATTTGTATGAGGCCGCCCGGGTGGACGGCGCGAGCCGCTGGCGTTCGATTTGGAGCATCACCGTGCCGCTGCTTCGGCCGCATATCCTGTTTTGCACGCTGATTTCGCTGATGGGGGCTATCAGAGTATTCGACGAGGTCTACATTTTGACCAAAGGCGGTCCGGGGAACTCGACGTTAACCTCCAGCGTTTACATTTTCCAAAAAGGCCTGGAGCAGTTCAACTTCGGGTATGCGTCGGCGCTGGGGCTGATCGTCAGCGTCCTGATCGGCGCGCTCAGCGTGCTTGTCTTCCGCTTTAACCGCAGAGGGGGTGTACATCCCTATTGATGGCGACCACGACTTATGCGAAAAAATGGTTGACGGGCGTGCGGCTTGCGGTCGTGTACGTCCTGCTGCTGGCGCTGGCCTTATTTATGATGGGACCTTTTCTGTGGCTGCTCAGCGTGTCGCTGATGCCCGGCAAAAACGTGTTTGCCAATCCTCCGGCCATTTTGCCGACGTTTATCGATTTCGATAACTACGTGAAAGTATGGCAGTTCATGAGTTTTCCGAAATACATTTACAACACGGTGGTCATTGCGGCGCTCGGGGTGGTCAGCAATGTCGTTTTATCCGCATTGACGGCTTACCCGCTTGCGACCTTCCGCTTCAAAGGCAGAAATTTCGTTTTCGGGCTGCTGGTGGCGACGATGATCATTCCGTCTTCGACGGCCATGATCGTACACTATTTGACCATTCAGTGGCTGCATCTTACAGGTTCTTTTCTCGGGGTGGTGCTGCCTTCGGCCGTTTCGGTGTTCAACATTTTCCTGATGCGGCAGACCTTTCTGAGCGTTCCGACGGACATCCGCGATTCGGGCAAAATGGACGGCGCCTCCGAATACCGGATATGGTGGCAGCTCGTGCTGCCGCTCGTCAAACCGGCGATCGCGGTGATCTCATTGCTGGAGATGATGGCGTTTTGGAACAACTTTTTGTGGCCGATCGTCGTGCTGGACGATCCGCAGAAGTATCCGCTTGCCGCGGCGCTGACGTTCCTGAACGGACAGTTTTCCTATAATTTCGGCTGGATCGCGGCGGGAACGATGATTTCGGTGCTGCCGATCATCATCGTATTCCTGTTTACGCAGCGGTATTATATGGAGGGCATCGCGGGAGCGATCAAAGGCTAGGCGGCGGGGGATGGACTTTTATATGAAAAAGGGAGCTTGTTAACCGATGGGGAAGCTGCACAAAATCGTCTATATGCCGCTGGATGAACGGCCTTGCAACTACCAATTTCCTTACCTGCTGGCGCAGGGAACCGGCGTCCGCATGGCGCGCCCGCCCATGGAGATGATGGGACTGAAAAAAAGGCCGGGGGACACGGACCGGTTATGGGCCTGGCTTGAGGAACAGACTGCGGATGCGGACGGCGCCGTCATAGCGCTGGATGCGCTGCTGTACGGCGGCATCGTCCCATCCAGGCTGCATCCTATGGAAGAACCGCAGCTCAGGGAACGTCTGCAAAAACTGCGGGGGCTGAAGGAGCGCAATCCGGGTCTGAACATATTCGCCTTTCAGCTGATCATGCGCTGTCCCCAATATTCGTCCTCCGACGAGGAACCGGATTATTACGCCGATTGGGGGCGGGATATTTTCCGGAAAGGATACATCGGCCACCGGTCGGAGCTGGGGCTCGCTGCCCCCGGGGAACTGGAGGAGCTGGCGAAGATCGACAGCCGTCTTCCCGCCGGCGTTCTGGAGGATTATTTGCGCCGCAGATCCGTCAACATCGGGGCGATCGGCTACGCGCTTCGGCTCGCTGCCGAAGGCGTCATCGATTTTATGGTCATCCCGCAGGACGATGCGGCGCTTTACGGGTACACGGCAAAGGACCAGCAGAAGGTGCGGGCCCTGATCTCGGAGCTCGATTTGGAGCTGAAAACGTACATGTACCCCGGAGCGGACGAAGTCGGCTGCACGCTGCTGGCCAGAATGGTCAACGAAAGCATGAACGCCGTTCCGCTCGTGTATGCGAGGCTGGCCGCCACCCGGGGAGCTTGGGTAACCCCGCTGTACGAGGACCGCGTTCTCCACGAAAGCCTGAAATGCCAAATCATGGCCGCAGGCGGTTTGATGGCGTCCTCGGCAGACGAGGCGGATCTCGTGCTGCTCGTGAACACGCCCGGGGAAACGATGGCGGAAGCAACCGTTCAAGAGGAGCCCGATTGGAGTGACGAGGTATCCCGGAACATCGTCGAACTGGCCGAATACGGGGATTACATGCTTCGCCGCAAAGGAAAACCCGTG
Organism: Paenibacillus cookii; assembly: GCF_018333375.1. Classification (GTDB taxonomy): domain Bacteria; phylum Bacillota; class Bacilli; order Paenibacillales; family Paenibacillaceae; genus Paenibacillus_AQ; species Paenibacillus_AQ cookii. The sequence continues at coordinate 47,680 of NZ_BORW01000026.1, read as the reverse complement.
GCCGTAGCCGATGTGGCTTACGCAAACGGTGCGGATCGCAAACTGCTGAAGCTGCTGAAGCACAAAGGTCTTCTCTTCGAATTGGCGGGTTATGCCGGCTGGAACACGAGCGGAAATACGCTGGGAACGGTCATCGCGCAGTCGTTTTTGTATCTTCGTTTCGGCCGGACGCCGCAGCATCTGGATTTTTTGGGTCTGCGCTACGCGGAGGATTTGTGTTACTGCACCGTCGTCCGCACGAAACTGAATCAAGGCGAAGTCGAAGCGATGGGGCTCAGCCGATTTCAGCTGGACGGGCCGCGGGGGAAAGTTGCCCGGCTGGTGAGGGAGCGCCTGGCGGATGAGCTCCGGCAGCGCATTGACGGAAGCGGGGGACGCGTCGAAATAACGGACTGCTTTATGCCGTGGAACCGGACCTTTGAAGCGGGGCTGAGCGTCCGTTATTATCCTCCGGATGAGGAAGGCTAAGACTGCATCGGGTTCCAGCCCCGGCATGTTTCATTCGAATTTGGCAAAAGCATAAAAAACAGAGCCGGCAGCGCCCCTTACAAGGGCTTGTCCGGCTCTGTTTATTTGGAATCAGTCTGGAGTCTTTTCAACAAGTTCGTCGTTTTTTTCGTTGGAAAGGCCAAGCACGTCAATCAGCTTGAAGAACAAGCTCAGCAACATGCCCACGATCGTTGCCAGCGCCATCCCTTTCAAATGGACGTTGCCGATATCGAGCTGCACGCCGCTGATGCCGACGACCAGCACGAGCGTGGCAAGGATCATGTTGGTCGGTTTCGAAAAATCGACTTTTTGCTCGACGAAAATACGCAGGCCCGAAGCGGCGATGACCCCGAAGAGCAGCAGCGACACGCCGCCCATAACAGGAACGGGGATGTTCGCGATGACCGAAGAAAACGTCCCCGAGAAGGACAGCACGATGGCGATGACGGCGGCCCCGCCGATCACGAACACCGAGTAGACCTTGGTCAGCGCCATCACCCCGATGTTTTCGCCGTAGGTCGTGTTCGGGGTGGAGCCGACGAATCCGGACAGGACGGTCGAAATGCCGTTGGCAAGCAACGAACGGTTCAAGCCGGGATCTTTGGACAAGTCTTTGCCGACGATGTTGCTTGTGACCAGCAAATGACCGATATGCTCGACGATGACGACCAGCGATACCGGTATGATGGTAAGGATCGCTTCCAGATCGAATTTAGGAGTGGTAATCGTCGGCATCGAAATGAGATGCGCGCTGGCGATGGCACCTTTGTTGATCATGCCCGGCATAAAGTAAGCGACCGCGTATCCGGTAACGATGCCGATCAGGATATGGATGATCTTCGGGAACCCGCGGAACAGCACGGCGCCGATGACGGTGACGCCAAGCGTCGTCATGGACAGGATCACGGCGTTGGGGTTAAACCAATCCGCCGAAGCCCCGTTCTGCGGGATCAGGCCGGCCATGCCGGCAGCGGTAGGCACGAGTTCAAGGCCGATCGTGGCGACGATGGCGCCCATGGCCGCGGGAGGGAAAACGACGTCGATCCATTTCGTTCCGGCGTATTGCACGATCAGTCCGACGATGATGAAGATGATGCCGGTAACGATAAACGCCCCGAGCGCGAGCGGATAGTTGTCCGTATCTTTCAGCAGTACGGCTTGCACAGGCGAAATAAACGCGAAGCTGGAGCCGAGGTAGGCGGGGATTTTTCCGCTGCAGATCAAAATGTACAGCAGGGTGCCGATGCCGTTCATCAGCAAAATCATGCCGGGGTCGACGCCGAACAGGTTAGGCACGAGGACCGTGCTGCCGAACATGGCGAACAGGTGCTGCAGGCTGAGAAGGAATCCCGGGCCAAGCGGAAGCCTTTCATGGACTTGAATTTCGCGTTGCAAGGTTCTTCACTCCTAAATATGAAATATTTTCGTATCTCGAATTGCATTCAATGAACTAGATTAGCTAAGATGCCGACATTTTTCAATCATTTTTTATGTGATTATGGCCAAATTCGATCATAAAAATTGACGAAAAACCAAAAACACCGGAATGTTCCGTCCAAACCTCCCTGTTCCTGGCAAGAAATATTGACGCGGAGCCTTTCAAGCGTCATAATTATAGGAAATCTTATTTGACCAGGGAACCTGCTTAGGATAAACGTTTGCGGGTTCTATTTCATATAGAAGGGAAACGGAAACGACTAGAATGGGCATAGAGCGATTACTTGAAAAGGCAGGAGCCTATATCAAAGAACCGGATTTGAGCCGCATCCGCGAAGCCTATGAATTTGCGGAGCAAGCTCATCACGGACAGGTGCGCAAATCCGGCGAACCCTATATTCTGCATCCGCTTGCGGTTGCAGAAATTGTCGTGGGCTTGATGATGGATACGACCTCCATCGTCGCTGCGCTGCTGCATGATGTCGTTGAGGATACGACCGTATCGCTGGAAGAAATCCGGGACAAGTTCGGCGACGCCTGCGCGATGCTGGTTGACGGATTGACCAAACTGGAGCGTATCCAGTTCCGTTCCAAAGAAGAGCAGCAGAACGAAAATTACCGCAAAATGTTTATCGCCATGGCGCAGGATATCCGGGTCATCGTGATTAAGCTTGCGGACCGGCTTCATAATATGCGTACTTTAAAATACCAGTCGGAGGAGAGCCAGCGGCGGATCGCGTACGAAACGCTCGAGATTTTTTGCCCGATCGCGGACCGGCTCGGTATTTCGGCGATCAAAAGCGAAATGGAGGACCTGTCGCTTCGCTATCTCAACCCTCAGCAATATTACCGGATCGCCAACCTGATTCATAAAAAACGCGCCGAACGGGAACAGTTTGTCGAAAACGTCATCGCCAAAATCCGCGAAAAGCTGGACGAAATGGGGATCGAAGGCGATCTGTCCGGCCGGCCGAAGCATATATACAGCGTTTTTAACAAAATGACGTCCAAAAACAAGCAGTTTAACGAAATTTACGACCTGATCGCGATCCGGGTCATCGTCGACAACATCAAGGATTGTTATGCCACGCTCGGCATCATTCATACGTTATGGAAGCCGATGCCCGGACGGTTCAAAGATTACATCGCCATGCCGAAGGCCAACATGTACCAATCGCTTCATACGACGGTGGTCGGACCCAACGGGGAACCGACGGAAGTGCAGATCCGGACGTGGGATATGCACCGGACGGCCGAATACGGGATCGCGGCTCACTGGGCGTATAAGGAAGGGACGACGCCGGCCGGAGGCAATTTTGAAAATAAAATGACTTTCTTCCGGGAAATTTTGGAGCTTCAGCATGAAGCGAAGGATGCTTCCGAGTTCGTGGAATCCCTTAAGATGGATTTCTTTTCGGACCTCGTATTCGTGTTCACTCCGAAGGGCGAGGTTATTGAGCTGCCTTCAGGATCCGTGCCTTTGGATTTTGCTTACCGGATCCATACGGAGGTCGGAAACCGCACGATCGGAGCGAAGGTGAACGGGCGGATCGTGCCGCTGGACCATCGCTTGAAAACCGGCGACATCGTCGAGATCCTGACGTCCAAGCACTCCTACGGACCAAGCGGGGACTGGCTGAAGATTGCCCAGTCTTCCCATGCCAGAAGCAAAATCAAGCAGTGGTTCAAAAAGGAAAAACGCGAAGAAAACGTGGAAAAAGGCCGCGACATGATCGAACGCGAGCTGAAAAACCGCGGGCTTGATCCTGCCGAATGGACCACGGACGACAAGCTGCTGGAAGTCGCCAAAAAGTTTGCCTTCAACGACGTGGAGGATATGCTGTCAGGCATCGGATTCGGGGGCATCACGGCCGCCCAAATTTGCACCCGCTTGACGGAACGCCTCCGCAAAGAGCAGGAAGAAGCCAATCTGCTGGAGCTGACGACGGAGAAAAAAGAAATCAAGGCCCCTTCGGAAAAACGATCCCGCCCGACCAACGGCGTGCGCGTCAAAGGAATCGACAATTTGCTGGTCCGTTTTGCGCGCTGCTGCAACCCTGTGCCGGGGGACGATATCGTCGGTTACGTTACCCGCGGACGGGGCGTTTCCGTACACCGCTCGGATTGCCCGAACATTCAGGCGTCGGAGGAAAGCGAGGATGCAGCCCGCGTGATCGAGGTCGAATGGGAGACCGAAATCGAAGCGAATTACAGCGTCGACATCGAAATTACGGGCCATGACCGCAACGGCCTGCTGAACGAGGTGCTTCAGGCGGTATCCGAAAGCAAAACGAACATTTCCGCCGTCACCGGACGTTCGGACAAAAACAAGATGGCGCTGATCCACATGACCATCCTGATCCGCAACACGGATCATCTCCATTCGGTCGTGGAGCGGATCAAACGCGTCAAAGACGTTTATACCGTGCACCGGATCATTCAATAACATTCATCATTCAGCAAGCGGAGGGAATCGCAGCATGAGAGTCGTCGTTCAGCGCTGCAAGGAAGCGCAGGTTACCGTGAACGGAGAAATTACCGGCCGGATCGGCCAAGGTTTGATGGTCCTCGTAGGGGTTACCCATGAAGATACGGAAAAGGATGCGCAATATTTGGCCGACAAGGTCGCGGGCCTGCGCATTTTCGAGGACGGGGAAGGCAAAATGAATTACAGCGTCACCGATGTGGGCGGGGGGATTTTGTCGGTCTCGCAGTTTACGCTCTACGGCGATTGCCGCAAAGGCAAACGTCCGAATTTTATGGCTGCGGCCAAACCCGATCGTGCGCTTGAGCTGTACGAATGTTTCAACCGCGAGCTGTCCGCCAAAGGGCTGCAGGTCGAAACCGGCATTTTCGGCGAGATGATGGATGTCGCGTTTACGAACTGGGGTCCCGTCACGTTGATCATCGACAGCAAAACGACGGCATAAACCGGCGTCCCCAAGGGAAAGCTGAAATATAGAACATCAGCCATTATCCGAAGGAGCCGTCCTATTTATGCGCCAATCTTTCCAAGGATCTGCCCTAAAGCAGCTGCCGCTCATCCCGCTTGAATCCGTGAAGGAAGCGGTCAAGCTGGAGCAGGCAGGGAAAATTCCTTTTCCTTTATGGCATGGATACGACAAGGGAAAAGGATCGCTGCCTTACCGCCAGCGCTAAAAATCGAACAGTACCCATGCAAAGCAGGGCTTCCAGCATATCGGAACCCTGCTTTTTTAAATGATGGTTACACCGGTTTTCTTTGGGGTAATTACAGAGCATAAAGGTAAACCAGAATCCTTCGAGAAAAAGGAGGCAATGATCATGTCGAAACAAATTCAGGCATACTTCAAAACGGAAGACGACGCCGAGCAAGCGAAAACGAAATTGATCGGCATCGAGACGGAGCATTTGGAGGTCGGCCGGCTCGGGACTGCGCTGGAAGGTAACAGGCGGATTCTGCTCCCGTTTGCCCCGGCCGGGATGACGGGCAACGGCGTGACGACCGGTTCCGCATCGGCTGCCGGCGTTTCCGGGGCGGCCTATACTCCTCCGGTGGTGATGTCGGTCGATGATAACGAGGGCGCGCGAGATCGGGATGGCTATGCAGCCGGGGAACCACCGGTGGAAAACCGGACCGCGGAAGACGTGCTGCTGCCGGATTCCATGGATTTGTACGCGGATCGTTACGATGATCTTGAATACGTGCTTTCCTGCAAAGTGCGGGATGTGGATTATGCAAATGTCGTCAACACGCTGCGCAATCACGGAGGTCACGTCGAAATCTTTGAGGAATGAGTAAAAGCCGGGTTTTTTAAAGCGGTTTCTTATTTGTAATATAACTGTAATATAAGCTTCATCATCCTTTAATATAGCCTGCTTATAATAACAGCATGACCCCCTTTTTTAATATAAAGTCTTTTGGACCTACAATCGGATTGTAGGTTTTTCTTTTGCCTGCCCCTTGACTTTAGTAAAGCAGTTCATTACAATCTAAAAATAATCCAAAAATCGATTCGATGACGGGACCAAGTAGTCCGCGCCCCACCATGCAGAGAGGAATCCCTTAGGCTGGAAGGATTCTATGGATGACCGGATGAATGACTTCCCCGAGAACACGCGTCGAAAACCGAGGAATCCGTGCGATATCCTTGCCAGTAGACGTGCTGCGCGTAACGGGCGTTAAACGTATGAGCGGATGCGCTATATCAGCGGGTCCGGAATGTGGGTGGCACCACGGGAGATTGATCGATCCAATCCCTCGTCCCTGTTTGCTTATTGAAGCGGCAGGGCGAGGGATTTTTTGCATACCCGGCGGCTTTTGGCCCGTACTTTGATAAGCGATATTAAATACGAAAAGAAACATTCAAAAACGTATTTTGGCAAATGTTGAGCTTTGTTGCGAAATTTGCGGAAAATACATGGAGCAGGAGGTAGAACGATGGCTTACCAAAAACCGACAGGCACGCAGGACTTTTTGCCTGGAACCGTGGAAAAATGGCAGTCCGTCGAGGAAAAAGCCAGAGACTTGTGCCGGCGGTTCAATTACCGCGAAATCCGCACGCCGATGTTCGAGCAGACCGAATTGTTTGAACGCGGCGTCGGCGAAACGACGGATATCGTCGAAAAAGAAATGTACACGTTCAAGGACAAGGGCGACCGCAGCATGACGCTTCGTCCGGAGGGAACGGCGGGGGTCGTCCGTTCTTACGTGGAGAACAAGCTTTACGGGGAACCGGACGTCAGCAAGCTGTATTACATCGGACCGATGTTCCGCTACGAACGTCCGCAGGCCGGCCGTTATCGGCAGTTCCACCAGTTTGGCGTCGAAGCCTTCGGCGCGATCGATCCGGCGATCGATGCGGAAGTGGTGTCGCTTGGCTACCAGTTCTGCAAGGAACTAGGGCTGCAGGGCGTTAAGGTAGAGATCAACTCGGTCGGCAACCCGGCGAGCCGCGCGGCATACCGCGAAAAGCTGCTGGAATTCCTCACTCCGATGAAGGACCGTTTGTGCAAGGACTGCCAATCGCGGATGGAGCGAAATCCGTTGCGCGTGCTGGACTGCAAGGTCGATCAGGACAAATTCGTCGACGCGCCTTCGATTCTCGACAGTTTGGACGAGGAATGCACGACCCACTTTGAACAGGTCAAACGGTATTTGACGGATATGGACGTGGATTTCGAGGTGAACCACCGCATGGTTCGCGGCCTTGACTATTACACGCATACGGCTTTCGAATATAAAGCGCAGGGCATCGGCGCGATCGACACGATCGGCGGCGGCGGCCGCTACAACGGCCTCGTGGGCGAAATCGGCGGGCCGGATCAGCCTGGGATCGGATTCGGGCTCGGGCTCGAGCGCATCTTGCTGATCGTCGAGAAGCAGGAAATCGACCTGAACGCCGTTAAACCGCTGGACGTTTATTTCGTCGCGCTTGGCGAAGCGGCCGACCGGGAAATCACGAAGCTGCTGTATCTCGTCCGCAAGGAAGGATTGTCGGCCGAACGCGATTACCTGGGAAGAAAAATGAAGGCTCAAATGAAATCCGCGGACCGTTTTAACGCCAAAGTGACGGCGATCCTCGGCGACGACGAGCTGCAGCGGGGCGAAATCGCGCTGAAATCGATGGCGACCGGCGAACAGCAGACGGTAAAGCTGAGCGAGCTTGCAACGAAACTAAAGGAAATCGCCGAATAGGCATACCAAATATAAAAGGAGTTTGAGAATCATGCTTAGGACCCATCAATGCGGAAGCCTGACGACAGGCCACATCGGAGAAACCGTAACACTGAACGGCTGGGTGCAAACCCGCCGCGACCTCGGGGGCGTATTGTTCATCGACCTGCGCGACCGCAGCGGCATCGTGCAAATCGTATTCAACCCCGCGTATTCCGGGGAAGCGCTGGCGATTGCCGACAAGGTGCGCAGCGAATACGTGCTGGCGGTTACCGGTAAAGTCGTCAAACGCGATCCGGAAACGATCAACCCGAACCTGGCCACAGGCGAAATCGAAGTTCAAATCACCGAGATCGAAGTGCTGAACGGCGCCAAGACGCCTCCGTTTTTCATCGAAGACGGCGTGGAAGTCGACGAGTCGCTTCGCCTGAAATACCGTTACCTGGACCTGCGCCGCCCGGAAATGCAGAAAACGCTGCTGCTCCGCTCGAAAGCTTCGAAGATTTTCCGCGACTTCCTGGACGGCGAAGGGTTTATCGAAGTGGAAACGCCGATCCTGACCAAAAGCTCCCCGGAAGGCGCACGCGATTATCTCGTGCCAAGCCGGGTGCATGAAGGCGAGTTTTTCGCTTTGCCGCAATCCCCTCAGCAGTATAAACAGCTTCTGATGGTGGGCGGAATCGAGCGTTATTTCCAAATCGCCCGCTGCTTCCGGGACGAAGACTTGCGCGCCGACCGTCAGCCCGAATTCACGCAGGTCGACATCGAAACGTCCTTCATGAGCCGGGACGAGCTGCTGGGCATGATGGAAAAACTGATGGCCCGCCTGTTCAAGGAAACGATTAACGTCGACATTCCTTTGCCTTTCCAACGCCTGACCTACGCCGAAGCGATGGACAAATACGGCTCCGACAAACCGGACCTTCGTTTCGGGCTGGAACTGATTCAAGTCAGCGATCTGGTTGCGTCGAGCGGCGTCAAGGTGTTTGCTTCGGTCATCGAAAAAGGCGGAGAGGTCAAAGTGCTGAACGCCAAAGGCTGCGGCACGTGGAGCCGGAAGGAAATCGACGATCTGGGACCGTTCGCGGCCCGTTACGGCGCCAAAGGATTGGCATGGATTCAAGTCAAGGAAGGCGAATTCAAAGGGCCGATCGTCAAATTCTTTACCCCTGAAGAGATCGAAGCGCTGAGAGAGCGCACGGGAGCCGAGGAAGGCGACCTGCTGCTCTTCTCCGCCGACAATAAAAAGGTCGTAGCCGACGTGCTTGGCGCACTCCGCCTGAAAATCGGCAAACAACTCGGCCTGATCAACGAAAACGAGTTCAAATTCGCCTGGGTAGTCGACTTCCCGCTGCTGGAGTGGGATGAAGAAGAGAAACGCTACGTCGCTCTCCACCATCCGTTCACCCGTCCGCGCGATGAAGACCAGCATCTGTTTGAAACGAACCCGGGTCAAATTCTCGCCCAGGCGTACGATATCGTGCTGAACGGTTATGAAGTCGGCGGCGGTTCCATGCGGATCTACAAACGCGACATGCAGGAAAAAATGTTTGCGGCACTGGGATTGTCCCCGGAGGAAGCCCAAGACAAATTCGGCCACCTGCTCGAAGCGTTCGAATACGGCACGCCGCCGCACGGCGGAATCGCCTTCGGCCTGGACCGCCTCGTCATGCTTTTGGCCGGCCGCAGCAACCTGCGCGAAACGATCGCGTTCCCGAAAACGGCAAGCGCCACGGATCTGCTGATGGACGCGCCATCGCCGGTCGATGCGTCGCAGCTTGAACAGCTTCATATCAAAGTGGCGAAAAAACCTGCAGAGAAAAAAGTGAATGCTTAAATAAAGGGAGGCCTCCATACTCTATGCTCAACCAATTTTCCCGGACGGAACTGGCCATAGGACCGGAAGGTCTGGAAGCGATGAAAAACAGCACGGTGGCTGTCCTCGGAATCGGCGGCGTAGGCTCCATTGCGGTGGAGGCCCTCGCCCGCACGGGCGTCGGCAAGCTGATCCTGATCGACAAGGACGTCGTGGACATTACCAACATTAACCGGCAAATCCATGCGCTCACGACAACGATCGGCCAGAAAAAAGCGGATTTGATGGTGGAACGGATCAAGCTGATCAACCCCGAATGCGAAGCGATCGCCTTGAATATGTTTTATACCGAGGAAACCTGCGAGGAGCTTTTCAAATACGACCTGGATTACGTGCTTGACGCGTCCGATACCGTTTCGTACAAAATCCATCTGATCAAGGAATGCCTCAAGCGAAAAATTCCGATCATCTCCAGCATGGGCGCGGCCAACAAAATGGACCCGAGCCGCTTTCAGGTCGCGGACATTTCCAAGACGACGGTCGACCCGATCGCCCGCGTCATCCGCACCAAGCTGCGCAAGGAAGGCATCAAAAAAGGCGTGAAGGTCGTCTTTTCGACCGAAGAGCCAATGAAGCCGCGGGTGGACGTGACGGAAAAAATCGTGCCCGAAAATGCTCCGGAAATCCGCAAAGCGAAGCAGCCGCCGGCCAGCAACGCGTTTGTCCCGCCGGTAGCCGGACTTATCATGGTCGGCGAGGCCGTCAAGGATCTGCTGAAAAAGGCCGGGATCCGGGTGTAAAGAAAATCCCTTCCCGAAGCCAGAATGTGGTACAATCAAAAGGCGTGAAAAGTCGAGAAAAACCGACAATCACGCCTTTTTGTTTCATGCCCGGCAATGAGGGGTCATTTGCCGGGGGCTCGACATAGAGAGAGAAAATCGTCATTGCTCATCAAACGACGTTTGTTACGATCGGCCATTTCAGCGATCCTTCGGTCATCGTATCCTGCATTACGCTGCTGGTGGCGCTGATCCTGTTTATCCGCAACGTCCAAGGCGGCCTTTTGATCGCGATCCTGGCAGGCACCGGGCTGGCTTACCTGCTTGGAGCGGTCCAACCCGTGCAGCAGACGGAGCCTGGCCGCCTGTTCGAATCCTACGGGACGTTATTCGGGCAGCTTTCCTGGTCGGGAATCGGCAGCCTCGTGTTTTGGATCGCGGTATTTTTGCTGCTTTTGATCGTCGTGTTCGAAAACATCGGCCTGATCGCGGCCCAAACCCGGATGATCGGCCGTCCCGGCAATTTCAAGGGAAGCCTGCGGGCGTTGGCGCTGACGAATATCGTTGCCGGCGTTTTCGGCAGCAGCCCGATGGTCGCTTCGGCGGAGACAAGCGCGGGAATCGCGGCCGGCGGCCGGACAGGCCTTACGGCGCTCGTATCGGGCGCGTTATTTGGGGCGACGTTCTTTTTTATTCCGCTGCTCGCCTACATTCCGGACAGCGCGATCGCCCCGGTCCTGATCGTGATTGGCGGACTGATCGTGCAGAGCGTGAAGGAAATGGATTTCAGCGACATGACCGAAGCGTTTCCGGCCTTTTTGATCATGGTGATGATCCCTTTCACATACAGTATTGTGGATGGCATGGCTTTCGGATTCATCGCGTACCCGCTCGTCAAAATCGCCCGGGGAAAAAGCAGGGACGTTTCTCCGGTGCTTTATATCATCGCCGCTTTGTTCGTCGTCAACTTTGTGGTGCATGCCCTGCTGTAATACTGAAGCAAAGGTACAGGCAACGGGGCCGCTTGCTTGCAGCAGGCGGTTCCTTGCTTTTTCAAGCAAACGAGATTCGGGGGAGGAGATGCCATATGACGCTAATACAATCATTTACCGAAGGACAGGAAGTTACGGGATTTTATTTATTAAAAACGGCGATGGTCAAACAGACGAATTCCACGCCGCCCAAAGATTATTTGGATCTTGTCCTTGCGGACGCCAGCGGGGAAATTTCGGCTAAATTTTGGGATGCATCCGCGGCGGACAAGGAAACCTTTTTTGCTCCCATGCTCGTGAAGGTGCGCGGCGTCGTGCAGCTGTACCGCGAGCGGCTGCAGTTCAAGGTGAACAAAATCCGGCCCGCAACGGATGAAGACGGCTACAACATTACCGATTTCGTACGGTCCGCGCCGGTTCCGCCCAATGATCTGGTTTATGCGATCAAAACGGCGGCATATACGATTCAGGACACCGAAATCCAGATGATCATCGACCACTGCCTGAACAAAATCGGGGACAAATTGATGCATTACCCGGCCGCCAAAGGCATGCACCATGCTTTTTACGCCGGTCTGGCCTATCACATCGTACGCATGCTGGAGTTAGCCGAGTTTATTTGCAAGCAGCGCCCTTTCCTCAACCGGGATTTGCTTGTGGCGGGCATCATCCTGCACGATATCGCCAAAACGGAGGAATTGACGGCGGAGCTGGGCATCGTCAGCGAATACAGCTTCACCGGCAAACTGCTGGGACATATTCCGCTTGCCGCCAGTTGGGTGACGGAAGCCGCGATGACGATCGGGGCGGACGTGAATTCGGAAAAAATCGTGTTGCTGCAGCATATGATTTTGTCGCATCATAATTTGCCGGAATGGGGCAGCTCCGTTCTGCCGCAAATTCCCGAGGCGCTTGCGCTGCACTTGATCGACCAGATGGATGCCAAGCTGCAGGCGGCGGAGGATGCGATCTCGATGATGCCGTCCACGGATGACTGGTCCGCGCCGGTAAGGGCGCTTGAGAACAAATCGTTTTACCGGGCCAAAGGAAACGAATGATGGAGGGGGAACTTCCGATGCAAAAAGCAGGCTATTCAGCTTCCGAAGGGCACGCCGGAAAGGCGTTCATCGTAGATCCGGACGGCGGGGAAAAGCCGGCGCTCCGGGTCATGACGTACAACATTCATCATGGCGAAGGGATGGACGGCATCGTGGACCTAAGGCGGATTGCCGCCGTGATTCGCGGCACCCGTCCCGATCTTGTGGCGCTGCAGGAGGTGGACCGCCATTTGTCCAGAAGCGGCGGCGTGGACCAGGCCGCGGAACTGGGAAGACTGACGGGCATGGATCACCGGTTCGCGAAGGCGATCGCTTTTGACGGAGGCGAATACGGAATAGCCGTTCTCTCCAAACTTCCGATTGCCTCGGCGCATACGCTGACGCTGCCGAACGAACCGGGAGGAGAGCAGCGCGTGCTGCTGGCCGTTCAGCTGGCTCCGGAACACGGCCTTCCGTCATTCGTGTTTGCGGATACGCATTTGGAATGGCAGGAAAACGCCGAGCTGGCCGAACAGATCCGGTTGGCCCAAGCAAACGCGATCCAAAATGAGCTCAAGGACAAAACGCCGTTGATTCTGGCAGGGGATATGAACGCGCTGCCGGATTCCGCGACGATGCGCGTTTTTGCGGAAAACATGGCGGACGCTACGGCTCACATCGGGCCTACCCATGCCGAAGACGGCAAAATCGACTATATCCTGTTCGATGAAAACAGCGGGTGGAGGCTGGTTGGCGCCCAGGCGATCGAAGAGGATGCGGCGTCGGATCACCTTCCCGTTCTCGCTGTATTGGCGTGGGATCCGGTAAAGGCATGACGCAGCAAAAAACCGAAACAGGTCTCTTGCGGAAAGAGTCCGTTTCGGTTATATGAAAAAAAGAATGATGATTTGCATAATTTAATGAAACATGTTGCATGTGACATACGTATATGATACTATATAATGTACCCTTAAAATGATACCATATAGTCATTAACATTATAGCATATTTTCTCATTTGCGTCAATATTCATTTGAGGGCCGCAGCGAAGAAGATACAGGATATGTCGAAATGATCTTTAAAGGGGGAGGACGTACGTATGGCGAACGAGGAACATGAATTAGAGACAAATCGTGCCGATACGAACGATCAGGAGCAGGCCGTCCATTTTGCCGAAGCGGAGCTTCTGCCGACTGGAATGAAAAACGACGATTCGGTGCGCATGTACTTGAAGGGGATCGGCCGGGTCGGTTTGCTTAGCGCCGAGGATGAAGTGAGTTTGGCCAAACGCGTCGCAGCCGGCGACGAAGAAGCCAAAAAGCTGATGGTCGAGGCCAATCTCCGGCTGGTCGTCAGCATCGCGAGACGGTACGCGGGACGCGGCATGCAGCTGTTGGATCTGATTCAGGAAGGCAATATGGGCCTGATCAAGGCCGTGGATAAATTCGATTATACGAAAGGTTTCAAATTCAGCACCTACGCGACTTGGTGGATCCGTCAAGCGATTACGCGGGCTATTGCCGATCAAGGCAGAACGATCCGCATACCGGTTCACATGATCGAAACGATCAATAAATTTACCCGCATTTCAAGACAGCTGGTGCAGGAATTGGGACGCGAACCCGAAGAAGAGGAAATTGCGCGCGCCATGGAGCTCAGCGTTGAAAAGGTACGGGAAATCATGAAGATCTCCCAGGAACCGGTATCGCTTGAAACGCCGATCGGGGACGAAAACGATTCGAAGCTCGGCGATTTTATCGAAGACCATGATGCGATGGCTCCCGTCGACTCCGCCGCCCATAAGTTTTTGAAGGAACAGCTCGGCGACGTTCTGGATACGCTCACGGAACGCGAGGAAAACGTGCTCCGTCTCAGATTCGGGCTTGAAGACGGACGGACGCGGACCCTGGAGGAAGTCGGCCAGGTGTTCGGCGTCACCCGCGAGCGGATTCGCCAAATCGAAGCCAAGGCCTTGCGCAAGCTGAGACATCCCAGCCGAAGCAAACGGCTGAAGGACTATATCGAATAATCGGGCGGTCCGGTCAGCCTTGGGGAACAGGCTTTGCCGGCATGGTTGACATCCGGAATGGCGATTCATTATAATTTGGTACGAAGCGGCAGTTTTTTCGACGAATCGTTGGTCGATAAAAACGGACGCGGGGAACTTTTTAATTTGACGATATGAGGTGGAAAGGCATGGAAAGATCAACTGTTCTTGTAAGAGATTTGGCTTAAGACGGGAGAAGTCTGCCCTTTTTTAACAAGCCATCTCGAGAACAGTTGATATGATTCCGAATCCTTTCTTACTCTGATATAGAACGACGGGTAAGGTGTATTCGCCTTACCCGTTTTTTTATCCCGGCATCGGGTTCATGGTCAGGGAAAAGAGCCGTTTCTACAATTCGAATATTTCCGCCTAACTTGAAGGCAAGCGCGGTTTGCGATTTTCATATGGCTGTTTCTCCGGATGGCTTTCGCTTGAATCCAACGAAAACCAGAAGGAGAGATCACGATGAGTATTTTAAATGTCGAAGGTTTAACGCATATGTACGGCGATCAGATCACGTTCAGGGACGTTCATTTCCGCTTGCTGCCCGGAGAGCATGCCGGCTTGGTCGGCGCCAACGGTGCGGGGAAATCGACCTTGTTCCGCTTGCTGACCGGCAGCCTGCTGCCGGATGCGGGCAAAATCGAATGGGCGCCGCAGGTGCAGGTCGGTTTTCTGGAGCAGCATATCGAGCTGCAGGAAGGAACGACGATACGGCAGTATTTGGAGCGGGCGTTTTCGGGCTTGTTCGCGATGGAAAAGGAAATGGGCGCGATCGCCGAGCGGCTGGCGGATCCGGGCGAGGAGCTCGATGCGTTGCTGCGCAAATACGGAGAACTTCAGGCGGCCCTTGAGCATCACGAGTTTTACCAGATCTCCTCCAAAATCGAAGACATCGCATCAGGGCTCGGCATTACGGAGCTTGGGCTCGAAAGGGATGTCAGCCTGCTGAGCGGCGGGCAAAAAACAAAGCTGCTGCTGGCGAAGCTGCTGCTGGAAGAACCCCAGGTGCTTCTGTTGGACGAACCGACCAACTATCTGGATCAGGTCCATATCGAATGGCTGACGGGCTACCTGAAGCGCTATAAACACGCCTACATCGTCGTGTCCCATGACGAGCATTTCCTGAATGAAATCACGACGGTCATCTTTCATCTGGCCCATCAAAATATGAAACGGTATACGGGCAATTATAGGCAGTTCCAAAAGGAGCTGGCGCTCGGGCAGGTGCAGCAGCAAATCGCTTACGAGAAGCAAAGCAAGGAAATCGAAAGGCTGGAGGCTTTTATCGACAAAAACCGGATCCGTAAAGCCAAGCAGGCCAAAAGCCGGGAAAAAATGCTGAGCCGAATCGTCCGGGTCGAAAAGCCGGTGGAAGGGCCCGCGCCCCGTTTCGAGTTTTCCACCCCGGCCGCGACGGCGGGCACGACCATCGTAGAGACGAAGGCGCTGGAGGTCGGGTATCACAGTCCGCTGTTCAAACCGGTGTCGCTGAAGGTGCGCAAAGGCGATAAAATAGCGATCGTCGGGGAAAACGGAGCGGGCAAATCCACGCTGGTCAACACGCTGCTGGGCCAGCTCCGGCCGCTTGGCGGCAAACTGCTTGCATCCGAACAGGTGAAAGCCGCCTATTACCGCCAAGAAGATACGGCGCCCGTTGAAACGCCGATGGAAAAGGTTTGGGCGCTGCGGCCGGATCTGACGCAAAAGGATATCCGGAAGGTGCTGGCCATGGCCGGTCTGACGGCGGAGCATATCCGCAAGCCGATCCGGGCGCTGAGCGGCGGCGAGCAGGCCAAGGTGCGCCTGGCGGAGCTGATGCTGACGCCGAGCCATCTGCTGGTGCTGGATGAGCCGACGAACCACTTGGACGTCCGGGCGAAGGAAGCGCTCAAAAAAGGATTGATGGATTACAAGGGCACCGTTTTGCTCGTCTCCCACGAGCCGGCCTTTTACCAAGACTGGGTGACCGATGTGTGGAAGGTGGCGGAGTGGAGATAAGGCGCCGCCGGCCTGGCAGCGGAAACGGAAAGGGAGCCGTCGGGTCGAAAGCGTTGCAACGAATTTGAACGTAACCCATACGGCAAAAACAAACATGATAAGGAAGCTGTCCGGTTGGACGGCTTCCTTTTTTTAAATGCCTCTCAAAGTTCCCCGTTATACCACCGCAGCGTCCCCATGGCATAGGAAAAACCGCAGCTGAACGCGACGATCGCCAGCATAAGGGCCATAAATGCCCAATCTCTCCAGGTGACCCGAATCCGGTCATAAAAATCGCGGCGGCCCGTTCCGGTAAACCCTCTCGATACCATCGCCACCGCGGCCCGTTCCGATTTGCGGATCGCTCCGGCGAGCAGCGGAATGCCGTAGCGCTTGAGCGCCTCCAGCAGCGACCGGGGCGTGCGGCGGATGCGTCCGGCGCCCCTTACCCGGTGCGCTCGTTGCATGATGGATAATTCCTCGCGGAACAAGGGCAAAAAACGAAAACCCGCCAAAATGCCGTAAGCGAGCTTGGGCGGCAGCTTGCACTGCTGCATCAGGCTGAGCATCAGCTTGACCGGGTCGGTCGTCAGCATAAACAGAAGCGATAGCGCGGAATACAGCAGCGTGCGCAATCCGAGCGACAGGGCCACCTGAAATGCGGCCGCCGTCACCCGAACCGGTCCGATGGACCATAGGATCGCGGAGCCCGGTTCCGGCTGCTCGCGCGGGAATACAGCGGCGGTCCAGAAATAACCGCATGCCAGGACAAGGAACGGCGAAAACAGAAGCAGCCATCTTCTCCAGGAGACGTTCCCGAATATCCATGTGACAAGCAGCGTCATGACCAGCGCCGTCGAAGTCGTCACCGGATCGAATACCAGCGATAGCGGGAGCACGCACAATACGACGGTCACGCCTTTGATGACCGGATTCAGCTCCTCAAGCCGAAGCAGCCGCGGCCGGGGGACCGGGACGGATTTTTCGCTCTGGACGTTCAGCATGGATCTCCCACCTCCATGGCTTGCAGCAACCGCGCGGCTATCGGAGGGATAAGGCCTTGATCTTCCAGAAATCGCGCGGGCTTGGACCAGAGCGAGATCGGAGGCCCCTCGAAGTGAATCGAACCGTTGTTCATCACGATTACGCGGTCGGCGTATTCCTGCACGAATTCCATGTCATGCGTGATGACGACGACGGCCAACCCCTGGTCCGCGCGGGCCCGCAGGCCTGACATCAGCTCCTTGGCCCCGTGGGCGTCCTGCCCGTAGGTCGGTTCGTCGCACAGCAAAATTTGCTGTTCGTCCGACAGCATGGCGGCCACGCTCAGGCGCCGCTTCTGTCCTTGGCTCAACGAGAATGGGCTGAAGGATTCGCGGCCCTCCAGACGGAATCGTTGCAAAAGGCCGTTTACCCGCTCGCCGATTTCCGTCTCGCTGCGGTTCTGCAATCGAAAGGAATAAGCCAACTCGTCATACACCGTATCGGCGACGAGTTGATGTTCCGGATGCTGGAAAATAAAGCCGATCCGGCTCCGGAGCTCGGCTTCCTTCCAGTCCGGCAGCGGTTTGCCGTCCAGCGTGACGCTGCCGGACGAAGGCTCCAGAAGCCCGGACAGCACGGCGAACAGCGTCGATTTTCCCGCACCGTTCCTGCCGGTAACCGCCAGAAGCTCTCCCGCGCGGACCGACAGGGAGATCTCCTGGATCACCGCCCGTTTTCTCCGGAAGAAGGACAACCGTTCTGCGCGAAGCAGGATGCGTTCGGCAACGCCGGGGCCGGCTGCGTGTTCGGAGACGGCCGCGCCGCGGCGCGCAGGTTCCGCGTTTTTTTGTAGCCGCGCCCGAAGCGAACGGGTCGCTTGTTTTTGAATTTGGGCCGGATAGCCCGTCCATTCCTCGATAAGCTCCCGGGCGGAAAGCGGCAGCGGGCCCGGGATGTCCCCGGCATCCGCTTGGCCGCCGGTCACGCCGGCATCCCGGATCAACGCGCGGTGAAGCGTGGCGGCCCGAGGGTGCCAAATGCCGGCTTGCGCCGCTTCGTGTGCTTGATTCATAAAAAACGCATCCGGCTTCCCCTCATATCGAACCGTTCCTTGCTTGTCCATAACGACAAGTCGGTCGACGTATTCGATCCATGGATCGAGGTTGTGCTCGATCAGCAGGATCGTCATCGGCAGCAGCCGGCGGAGGGCATGGAGCCGGTCCGCGAGCAGCTGCGCCGAAGCCGGATCGAGATTCGACGTCGGTTCGTCCAGGATGAGCACCTTGGGCCTAAGGACGAGCGCCGCGGCGATGGCGACGCGCTGTTTTTGCCCTCCGGAGAGCGTATGGATTTCTTTCTCCCGGCAATCGCTCAGCTGAACGAGCTTCAGCGCATCTTCGATCCGCCCGCCGATCTCCTCCCGGGGGCAGCCGATGTTTTCCAGGCAAAAGGCCAGCTCCTGCTCGACCGTCAACATGCAAAACTGGCTGTCCGGGTCTTGAAAGACGATGCCGACGGTTTGGGCCGTTTTTCCGGGATGGCGAAGGTCCGGCGTTTCTCCGAACAGCTTCACGCTGCCGGTAACGACGCTTTCCACCGCATGCGGGTATATCCCGTTCAGACAGAGGGCGAGCGAGCTTTTTCCGCAGCCGCCGGGACCCAAAAGCAGCGTGATTTCCCCCTTGTATAACGACATCGAAACCGAAGACAGCACGTCATCCCCAAGATGGTCGTCGAGCTTCAGGGAAATCCGGTCGGCTTCCAGCACCGGTCGGCGGTCTACAGCGGCCATTAGGAAACCTCCGCCTTGGAACTCAGCTGACCGCGCGAAGTTTTGGCGATCGGGAAGCTGCGGAGCACGCCGGTTTTGGCCAGCGCGTCGGCGATCCATTTGCCGAGCAGGCCGGCGAGCAGCACGGAGCTGACGATGCGGGCGATGAACATGGCCAGCAGCAGGCCCGGGGACAACGCGGCAAAGCCCGAGTGGATGAAACCCCAGGCAAAGCTGAAGACGGCCGAACCGGCGCCTGCGGCCATCAAGGCCGGGGCGGAATAGTTCCGGTAACGCAGCGCCGCAAAGACGGCTTCAGCCCCGAGCCCCTGGATAAAGGCCGACAAAATAAGCACCGGCCCTGCCGTATTGCCGATCAGAAGCTCGACGGTTCCGGCCACCGTTTCCGACAAAAGCGCGGCTCCCGGACGCTGCAATATATATGCCGAGATGATGGATACGATAAACCAGATCCCGAAAATGACCTCGTATCCCATCGGCCCC
Source organism: Paenibacillus cookii (assembly GCF_018333375.1). Classification (GTDB taxonomy): domain Bacteria; phylum Bacillota; class Bacilli; order Paenibacillales; family Paenibacillaceae; genus Paenibacillus_AQ; species Paenibacillus_AQ cookii. Next base: position 28,188 of record NZ_BORW01000026.1, on the reverse strand, counting down.
ATCAAGCCGACCAGGACGTTGCCGACCTGAAGGAAAAGAACGTATACGACGGCAAAAACGACCGACAGCGAACTCAGCACGATAATGTCGCGCAATTTCCAGTTTTTCATCGGATCTGCGCCTCCCCGGCTTGGTTTCGCGCAGGCTTCGGGGAAGGGCTGTTGCACGACAGGGTTGCGGTCATCACCAAATGGGACGTTTCCTCCGCAGCGTTGGCAAACGCCTGCTCCAGCGTCCGGAACACGTCGCCGGCAGTCCCGTCGAGGCGGCTTGCATAATGAACGCTTCCGGAGAAGGTGCCCAGCGTTTGAGCCGTCCGGACCGCCTCCGCGATCATGCCCATATATCCCGGCGCGTTCATCGGATAAAGGGCGAACTGCGCCGACGTGTCGACCCCCGAGGGGGCATCGTTCAAACGGACGTCATCCTCCGACATGTACGCGTCGCCGCTGGAGTCGCCCGGGCAGCCGATCGAAAATGTGCCGCTGAACACGACATGCTCCCCGCTTTCCGCCGCATGGGCGAACATCGACTGGGCGACGTCGAACACCTGGGACATCCGCCCGCGGACGCAGGTGCTGACATCGTCCGTAAACATCCATACTTTGGACGTATTCGTCCGTTTCAAAGCCTCTTCGATGATTTCGGCAAAACGGCCGCTCATCGGATAAATCGAAAAGCGGCAGCCCGCGATGCGGCTGGTCCCGCAAGCGCCGGCGGATCCCCCGCACGCATCTATGCCGCTATGCAAATTTTCAGTCATAACCTTCGTTTCCTCCTTCAACGAACGCTGATCGATTTTCAACTTCAAGCCGGCCGGCACGCAAAAAAACCGCACCCGAAAGAGTGCAGCTCGCGGACGGCTCGAAGGCCGGTTCCGTCGTTCGGATCGAAAGGCCTCGAAGCAGTCGTTTCACCGCACTTCCCCACGCTAGTATGACCTAGATCGGGTGTAAAGGGTTAACGTTCGCGCATGCATTCGCTACTTGTCTCTCAGCCAGAAAGGCACCCCTAGTGCTATCTATCCGTATGCAGTTTTTTGCTGGTTCCCATTATACAGCTTCGAAAAAGATTGTAAAGACCCGAGCCTTTTGAAAGCGCCGTTTTCACAACGGGCCGCGCTGGAGAATGCGCCTTCATTGTGATATACTGAATATCCTTTCTAAGCGGGCTTATGGCTCACGACTAAGCATCAGCTTACCAGGGCAGGGTGGTTCGCGGCGTTCGCCCCGCACATATCGCAGGGTTGCAGGCGAACGGCGCACGAACGGCTCCCGCGGCCATTTTGGCTGGCGGAAAAACTTTTAGGAGGTAACTGAAATTGGAGCAAACTTTTCAAAGTGCCTATCAAGAGGAAGAGCGAAGGCTGAATGCAACGATAGCGGAAATCGACAAGCAGCTGGAGCGGCTGCGCGCGATCCCGGTGTATACCGGGCATGATTTTACCGAGCAGGTGCTCGAGGCCGGGCGCGAGGAAAAAAGGCAGTCCTTGGCCAAGAGCCTGGCGGCCCCTTATTTTGGACGGCTTGATTTTCAGGAAAAAAAGGATGCCGCGCCCACACCGCTTTACATCGGCAAAATCGGCGTCGATCACGAGGAGGTCGGCGAGCAGCCGATGGTCATCGATTGGCGGGCCCCGATCGCCAGCGTTTTTTATTCCTTCACGGGCGGGGATGAACCGGCTTCGTACGAAGCGCCCGAAGGGACGATCGAAGGGCTGGTGTATTTAAAGCGGAACCTCGTCATCCGGAAGCAGATTTTGGAGCGGGTGTCCGACACGTATGACCGGAACGGCGACCAGCCGGCCGTATCCGACGAATTTCTGGTATACCGGCTGGGCGAAAACAAGGACAACAAGCTGCGCGATATCGTTTCCACCATCCAGGCGGAGCAGGACAAAATCATCCGCGCGGCAAAAAATACGGCGCTGATCATCCAAGGGGTGGCGGGAAGCGGAAAAACGACCGTGGCGCTGCACCGCCTCGCCTATTTGCTGTATCAATACAAGGAGCAGGTCACGGCAGAGAAGATGATCATTTTTGCCCCGAACCATATGTTCCTCGATTACATTTCCGACGTGCTGCCCGAACTCGGCGTCGGGGACATCCAGCAGAGCACGTTCGCGGATTGGGCCATGAAGCAGCTCGGCATCGAGCTCCCGCTTGCCGATCCGTCCGAGACGCTTTCCTACTGGTTCGAATCGGACGGGGGAATGCCGGAGGTGACGGACGAGGTTCCCGGACGCTTCAAGGGCTCGATCCGGTTCATGGACATGATCCGCGCCTGCATCGAGGCGATGGAAGACGCTTCTGTGCCCCAAGCGGACTTTATGCCTTGGGAGGGCGCCGTGCTCGCGCGCGATACGATTCTCCACTGGTTCAACGACGAATATAAGCCGTATCCGCTCGCGAAGCGGAAAGAACGGGTGATGGCGAGAATCCACCGGTGGGTCGAGATGGAGCTGAAAAAGTCGCCTTCGGCCGCCGCGATGAAGGAGCGGAAGAAAAAAGCGTCCCAGCGCGAAAAATCATATGCCGCCAAGTGGCCGAAGTTCGAGCCGCTCGTGCTGTACAAGCAAATGTTCAAAGCGCTGAAGCTGCAGGCCGGCTGGCCGGAAGAACTGCTGGCGGGCATTCCGGGCGCCGTGTTGAAATCGACGCAAAAGGATTTGAAAAAGGACATTCTGCGCGAGGAAGACCTGCCTGCCCTGTTGTACATCCATTATTTGCTCAACGATATCACGGGAGAACAGCGGTTCGACCATATCGTCATCGACGAGGCGCAGGATTTTTCGCCATTTCAGGTCGCGGTCCTCGATTTGTTCGTGAAAGGCCACTCCTTTACCATTCTCGGGGATTTGTCCCAGGGCATCCATGCCTACCGGGGAGTCCATGGCTGGGAGGAAATGAGGGCCTGGTTCAATCCGGAAGACACGGCGTATTTTGCGCTCACGCGGAGCTACCGCTCGACGATGGAAATCATCGAATTCGCCAACCGCATCCTCGAGCAAGGGGTAAGCAGCGAACTGCTTGCGGTGCCTGTTTTTCGGAGCGGGAACCCGGTGCGCATGATCGCTTATGGAAGCGGCGAAGACGAGCGATTAAAGGGCCTGCGCGAAGGGCTGCTTAAGCTTTCGTCGGGCGAATACCGCACGGTGGCCGTGTTGACGCGGACGCTGAAGGACGCAAGGGCGCTGCACGAACGGTTGCAGCCGGACTTGCCCGATCTTCACTTGATCGACGGCGGCGACAAGGCGTACGAGGGCGGCTTATCCGTCCTCCCCGTATACCTCTCGAAAGGCCTCGAATTTGACGCGGTCATCGTGGCGGATGCGGACGGGGAGCACTACGGCGCTTCGGCTTGGGATGCGAAGCTGCTGTACGTCGGGTGCACGCGCGCGCTGCACGAGCTGTGGCTGATGCACGGCGGCCCGCTGCCGGATTATTTGCAAAACATGGATGAAGAGATCGCGGTGACGGGCTGGTAGGGCCAAGAGCCATTGCGCCCGGCATCCCGCAGGCAAAAAAATCCTGGTAAAAAACGTATATACTTATTCTTTCGCTTGAAGAGCAGCTCCAAATATGAGTTAATAAAGGTGTCGGACGGCCGACAACTTCCTAAAGAAAGGAGCTGATGCAATTTTGATCACAAATAACGAGGTGGTTTCCGCCTAAGCGGAAATCGCAAAGTTCAGGGGGGCCGGAAGCAGGCCTCCCTAATTACCTTTTTTAAATATATCCTACATAACAGAAAGGAGGGAGCGATAAAATGTTCAACGCAAAATTCGCAAATCGGAACCAACATCTGATGAAGGAGGACGTTTATCGTGAATTACCGAAACGGGAGGGATGTGCTTCCCCCTAGTTTGCTGAAAGAGCTGCAGAAGCACATTGAGGGCGAGCTGATCTACATTCCCAAAAGAAGCAGCGAACGTGTCGGCTGGGGAGTCAACAGCGGCACCAGACAGATGATCGAGCGCAGAAACGAGGAGATTTACAATCTCCATTGCAGCGGCCACTCGCTCGAATATTTGACGAAAACTTTCCATCTGTCCGTCGAAAGCATCCGGAAGGTCATCTTCAAAAAGCGTGCGGAGCATGGCGCGGAAAAAGTGCCGGTACGCCGTTGATTGCCGCCGGGCTCATCAAAATCATATGGAGTGAGGATTTGAAACATCCTCGTTTGCGAAAGGGCATCCCGATCGGTTTTCCGAGAAACTTAGGGATTCCCTTTTTCGTTTGCGTTCGTATCCGAAAGCTCCTGCCTTGGGGCGCAAAAGCTTCTTTCCTTCTTCTGGATACGGGATTCGTTTCATGGCAAGAAGGCGGGAAGGTAAGGTACAATGAAGGCAGGAACGACAATCACGCGGTCATGGAGCGGCGTGTCAGCTTCATCCCGTCATAACCGTGAACCGTGAGAGGTGAGGAAATGAGTTTAAAAGGCTTGACCGTAAGGGAAATGCTTGAACTTCCCGTCATGCAAAACGCAAAGCTGATCAGCGGGGAAAAGGGACTGGACCGGATCGTGCAGTATATCGATATTTGGGAGGTTCCCGATATCGGGAGCTGGCTCCGGGAAGGCGAAATGGTGCTCACCGCCGGGTATCCGGCGCGCGACAACCTATCGCTCCTCACCGATATGATCGAGCAGCTCGCCAAAGTCAACGGGGCGGGCATTGCCATCAAACCCGAACGATTCATTCCCCGAATCCCGCAGGAAATGATCGATAAAAGCAATTTATACCATGTCCCGATCATTCAGCTCCCGGTGCGAATGGCTTACATCGATATTACGTATAACGTCATGGAGCAAATTTTGAACAGGCAGGCCGTGCTGCTCAAACGTGCGGAGGAGGTCAACAAGGCGCTGACGGGACTCGTGCTTAACAACAAAGGCATTCAGGTCGTTGCCGACAGCGTCTCCCAGCTGATCGAATCGCGGATATGGATCGTCGATAAAACCGGCGGCGTGCTTGCCTCCTCCCCGGAAGGCAGCCCGTATGTCCCTTCCGACAGCCATCGGCAGTGGGAAGTGAACGTCGATAATAAAATGCTCGGAAAATTCGTGGTGGAAAAACGGAAGCTGGACGAGCTGGACCTGATGCTGATCGAACAGGCGCGCCTGGTGTTTTCGCTGGAGCTGATGCGGGAAAAGATCGCCTTCGACACCGAAAGCAGGCTGCGGGGGACGTTTTTTGAGGAGTTGTTATTGAATCCGCCGGCCGACGAAAGGATCACCGCTTCGAAAGGGCTGCAGCTTGGATTGTCCCCCAGTTGGTTATGGGAGGTTGCCGTTATCGAAGCGGACGAGCCGTTTTATAACGAGGATTCTCCCATCGCTGAAACGATTCAATCGTTGTTGGCCGAAGAATCCGCGGTCCGGAAAGTCCGCCCCCAGCTCCAGATTCACGGGGGGAAAATCGTATTGTTTTTGCCTTCCGTACCGTCCTCCGGCGCGGAGAGCCGCCAAGACAACGGCAAAGGCAGGCAGACTCCGTGGAACGAGAAAATGCAATCCTGGCTGCAGCAGTGGGATTCGGTCCGAATCGGCATCGGCCGCCAGGTTCGGCTGTTTGAAACGAATCGCAGCTACCATGAGGCAAGAACGGCGGTATCGATCGGCTTCCGCTTGAACCGGAGACGGCAGCTGTTTTTATATTCGGAAGTTGAGATGCTGCAAATGCTGCTGGATTCCACCGATGAAACTTGGCTGAGCAGGTTCGTCGACGAAAGAATCGGCAAGCTGGCGGAGCACGACCGGGAGAACGGGACCAATTACGTCAGCACGCTGTATCATTACTTGGCGACGGGCGGCAGTTTGAATGAGACGTCGAACCGGATGTATATTCACCGCAATTCGGTCAATTACCGGATCGACCGGATCAAAACGATGACGGGTCTCGACTTGAACAGCGCCCAAAGCCGGTTTGAGCTTTATTTGTGCTCAGCGTATTATTTGGTTAACCATGCATAACAGAGATGCCACCCGATGTCAGCTCTCAGCGAGTTCCTGTAATGCCAAGGATTTACTATGATGGGCGCCGTCATCTTTCCATGACGAAAATCGTTGCGTAATCCCGTGAATAAAACGCCTTCTTTGTGCTCTGAGCACAAAGGGGCGTTTTTAGTTTTGTTGGCCGGGTACATTGTTGCGCCGCGGGTAAAACAATTAAAATCTTACTTAATAAAAATTTTTAAGGGGATTTGCGCAAAATCCTGAAGGATGAAATCGATCCTGACATCAATCAAAAGGGACGAGAGGGTGATCGGCTTGATCGGATTAATTCGCGTATTTACCGCAAATGATAATGAAGTGGTTCAAGCGCATGGAAAACGGATTCAAGAGCAGTTTCATATCCCTGTTTTAAGCAGAAGCATTCCCGACCAGCCGCTAGGTATCTATGACGACGAAACCGAGAGGATTGCGATACCGAAAATCGTGGAGCTTGGCGTCCGGATGGAGCAGGAAGGCTGCCGGGCCATCATTATCAGCTGCGCCGCGGACCCTGCCGTTAACGAGCTTCGAAGCCGCGTCACGGTTCCGGTCATCGGCGGAGGAAGCGCCGCGGCGCATGTCGCCCGTTCGCTCGGCTTGCCCGTAGGGGTGATGGGAATCACCGAAGGCGTGCCTCCGGTGATGCGCGACATTTTAGGCGATCTCGTCGTAGGTTACCGGCGTCCCGAAGGCGTGACGAACACGACGGATCTGATGACGGAACAGGGCCGCAGCATGGCGTTGGAAGCGGCGAAATCCCTCGTATCCCAAGGCGCTAGGGCGATTGTATTCGCTTGCACGGGCCTCGCTACGATCGGGTTTGCCGAAACGCTCCGCAAAGAATTGAAGGTGCCGGTGATCGACACGGTCGAATCGGAAGGTTTGATGGCCGCGAATTATTATAGACAAGCCGGCGCTTTTTGAAAAGGGGGCCCCGCATTCCGGGGATGACAAACGATATGAATTTTATCGGCCTTCAATGTTGAAAGTCGGCAATATCTATGTTTCCCGCTTTTAAAGGGGGAGGAAGGCACTCGTTACTTTTCTTTGAAATCCCCTCGATTCGGCCATCGGCGCCTGGTTCTTTGCGCCCGTAGCGTTACGAACCTGATGACGATGGCTTGCAAACGAGTGATCAACCTAGACAAATTGGAGGCATATGGATGAGCGAAATCAAGAATGAAATCGGACAGACGGAGAAAAAAGAGAAACATCCCAGCATATTCGAACCTTTTGGCTTGTTCCTCAATGTAATTACCGGCGTCCTTGGCGCGATCGTCGGCATTCAGATCGTGACCACGCTCGGCGTGACGCCGAACACGGCCATCATCGGCGCGCTGGTTGCGATGCTGATCGCAAGAATTCCGGTAGCGGTATTCAAAAAGTATAAATCGATCCATCGCCAAAACATGGTGCAGACGTCCATTTCCTCCGCGACGTTCGGCGCGGCCAACAGCCTGTTCATACCGATCGGGATCCCGTTCGTGATGGGCGAGATGAAACTGATCATCCCGATGCTGATCGGCGCGGCGCTGGCGATGTTCGTCGATGCGGCGCTGCTGTACAAGCTGTTCGATTCGAAGCTGTTCCCCGCTTCCGGAACCTGGGCGCCGGGCGTGGCGACCGCCGAATCGATCATTGCCGGCGATAAAGGCGGCAAACGCGCGGGACTGCTCGGGGTCGGGACCGTCATCGGCCTGATCGGATCTTATTTCCACGTTTCGATGTCCGCGTTCGGCGTGGCGTTTATCGGCAACATTTGGGCGCTCGGCATGTTCGGGATCGGCCTTTTGATCCGCCAATATTCGAACCCGCTGTTCAGCATCGACGTCGACAAGCTGTATATCGCGCACGGCGTCATGATCGGCGCAGGGATCGTCGCGCTGGTGCAGGCGGCCATCCTCATTTTGAAACGTCCGAAAAAGGAAGACCAGGCCGCCGACGCCGAGAAATACACGCGTTCGGAAGGCGAAGCCAGACGCGCCCTCGGGCTTGGTTTTGCCGCGTACCTCGTCATCGCCCTTATCATCGCCCTCATTGGCGGTCTCATTACGAAAATGTCGATCGGCATGCTGATCGGATTCCTTGTCTTTGCGGCCTTTGCCGCGTTCGTGCACGAAATTATCGTCGGCATCGCAGCCATGCATTCCGGCTGGTTTCCAGCCTTTGCCGTCGCTTTCATCACGCTGCTGTTCGGCATGCTGATCGGTTTTCCTACCGTGGCGCTGGCGCTGCTCGCAGGATTTAGCGCCGCGACGGGCCCGGCTTTTGCTGACATGGGCTACGACCTCAAAACGGGTTATATCCTCCGCGGGAACGGGGAGGACAAAGAGTTTGAGCTTCGCGGCAGAAAACAGCAGTACATGACAGGCATGATCGCGTTCGGCGTAGCGGTCATCGTTGTCGCTTTGACCTACCGTTCGTATTTCGGCCAAAATCTCGTTCCGCCGATCGATACGGTATACGTGTCGACGATCCAAGCGGGGGCTTCCCCGGACGTTGCGATGAAGCTGCTGCTGTGGGCCATCCCGGGCGCCATTTTGCAATGGCTTGGCGGCGCGAAACGCCAGATCGGCGTCATGTTCGCGACCGGTTTGCTGATCTCTACGCCAAACGCTTGCTGGGCGGTTCTGGCGGGTCTTTTGATCCGGATCGTCGTGCTGAAAGTTAAGGGCAAGGAAGCCGAAACGCCGATGAGCATTTTGGCGGCAGGGTTTATCGCGGGAGACGCGATTTACAGCTTCTTTAACTCCATGTTCAAAATGAGAAAGTAGGTGCATTCCATGGCTAGAATCAAACTGGACGAAAAGATGGTGGAAAGCGCCGTGTTCGGCGGCGCCGTCCTGGGCGGCGGCGGAGGCGGCTGGATCGAAGAGGGGCTGCAGATCGGCCGTTTGGCCTTGGAGCTTGGCGAACCCGAGCTGCGCACGATCGACGAATTTGCGGACGACGATACGTTCGTGACCGTTTCGCTCGTCGGCGCGCCCGGAGCGAAAGATAAATATTTGAAACCGATCCATTACGCCAGATCGCTGGAAATGCTCGCACGCGGGCTGGGCAAACCGATTTCGGCGATCCATACGAACGAAAACGGGGCCGGAACGACGGTGAACGGCTGGCTGCAATCGGTCATGACGGGCATTCCGCTCGTCGACTTCGCCTGCAACGGCAGAGCGCATCCAACCGGCACGATGGGCGCGCTGAATTTGACGGAAGTCGAGGATTACGTGTCGCATCAGACGGCCATCGGCGGCAAGGGCGACAATTACCTGGAGTTCAGCGTTTCCGGATCGCTGGGCAAGGCCGCTTCGATGGTCCGCAAAGCTTCGGTTGAAGCGGGCGGGCTCGTCGCGGTGGCCAGAAATCCGGTAACGGCCGCTTACGCGAGGCAAAACGGCGCCCCGGGCGCCATCACGCAGGCGATCGAGGTCGGCGAAGCGCTGCTTGGGGCGAAAGGCGAGGCGGCCATTGCCGCCGTCGTGGACAAGCTTGGCGGAAAGGTCGTCGCCGCCGGCGAGGTGACTGCATTCGAAATGGAAACGACAGGCGGATTCGACGTGGGCAAAGTGACCATCGACGGCTTCGAAATGACCTTCTGGAACGAATATATGACGCTGGAAAAAGACGGGGAGCGTTACGCGACGTTCCCGGACCTGATCATGACGCTGGACGCCAAAACGGCCAGACCGGTCGTCACGGCCGCCCTGGAAAAAGGGCAGCAGCTCGCCGTCATCGCGGTGCCGAAAGCCAAACTGCTGCTCAGCAGCACGATGAGCAACAAATCGCTGATGCAGCCTGTCGAGGATATCATTAAAAAACCGATTTTGGATTACCTGTTCTGATTCGCTAAAACTTGCTAAATACTATTTACATCTAACTGGAGGTCGGATTCGATGACATTAAAACAAACGATGGCCGCGCTTGAAGCGATGGACGACGCCCATGTAACCGGAGAGAAAGTAAAGGAGCTGTTCGCCGGCTATCCCGAAGTTTCGATCGAGGTGCAAAAAGTAACGGGAGAAAAAGGGAGCACGGATTTCATTAAAATCGTCATTCCCGGCACCGAGGGCAAAACGAAAGGCGGAAGCGCCCCGACCTTCGGCATCGTAGGCCGCCTGGGCGGAATCGGTGCCCGTCCAAGCCGCATCGGGCTCGTATCCGATGCCGACGGCGCGGTGGCCGCCGTTGCCGCGGCGCTGAAACTCGCGGACATGCAGGTGAAAGGCGACCGTTTGAAAGGCGACATTATCGTGACGACCCATATTTGCCCGGATGCGCCGACCCGTCCGCATGAACCGGTCGATTTCATGGATTCGCCGGTCGACATCGGCGCGATGAACGCGCATGAAGTATTGCCGGAGATGGAAGCGGTGCTTTCGATCGACACGACCAAAGGCAACCGCGTCATCAATCATAAAGGGTTCGCGATTTCCCCGACCGTAAAAGAGGGCTACATCCTGCGTGTCAGCGAAGATTTGCTGCGGATCATGGAAATGACGACAGGACTGCTGCCGGTGACGTTCCCGATTACGATGCAGGACATTACGCCGTACGGGAACGATCTGTACCACATCAATTCGATTTTGCAGCCGGCCGTTGCGACGAGCGCTCCGGTCGTCGGCGTCGCGGTCACGGCGCAAAGCGTCGTTCCGGGCTGCGGCACGGGCGCCAGCCACGAAATCGACATCGCTGCCGCGGTTCGTTTTTCGGTTGAGGTTGCCAAGGAATTCACGAATGGAACCTGCGCGTTTTACGATGCGGCCGAATACGACCGGATCGTGAAGCTTTACGGCTCGATGAAGGTGCTTCAAACGGCAGGCAGCGCGGAAGGAAAATAAGAAGAGACAGGGAAGGGGCTTTTAGTTCTTTCCCTTTTTTCGCAGGAAAAAACGTTTGGGATATTTACGTTTGGCGCAACACGCGCTTTTGGCGAACATGGGGAGGAGGATCATCGCATGACGAAACTTGGGGTCATTACGATCGGGCAGGCTCCGCGCAAAGACGTGGCCCCGATTTTGCGGGAGCATTTACCGGAACGGGTGGAGATGATTCAGGCAGGCGTTTTGGACGGCTTGTCGAAAGAATATATTGCCGCCAATTTATGTCCGGAAGACCGGGATTACACGCTCACATCCCGGCTGACGACCGGGGAGTCGGTCATCATGGGGCGCAGCAAAATCCAGCCCATATTGCAGCAGAAGATTTATGACATGGAGAATCAAGGGGTCGCCAATATTTTGCTGCTTTGCACGGGCGTTTTCCCGGGGCTTGCGACCCGAACGGCTTATTTGATCGAGCCGGATCATATAATTCCGCCGGCCGTCAAGGCGATGGTCGGGAACCGGAGGCTGGGCGTGATCGTTCCTCTGGAAGAGCAGAAGGAAACCATGAACTCGAAATACGAACCTTATGGACTATACCCGGTATACGGGGTCGCCTCGCCATATATTTTCGATCCGGGAGATTTTCAAGCCGCGGCGGCCGGACTCAAGGGCAAGGCGGATATCCTTTTGCTGGACTGCATGGGGTATACGGAGGAGGCGCGGAGACTGATGGCCGAAGCTTCCGGATTGCCCGTCATTCTGTCCAATGCGATCATGGCGAAAATCGTTTCGGAAATGATTTGATTCGGAAATGATAGGACCGACAGGGACCCTTTATGGGCGACAAAGCGGGACACGGCGAAAAAATGGTTGAAAGGAAGTCAGACAAATGCAGGAAAAAATCGTTGAAACCAGCATCAACATGCTGAAAGATTGCCTTGGATTAAAAGCGGGAGAGACGTTTCTGATCGTCTCCGACGATTCGAGAAAGGAACTCGCGGAATCGCTATACGAAGCAGGAAAACGCATCGGAGCCGAAAGCATGCTGACGGTGATGAAGGAACGAAGCAAATCGGGCGAAGAACCGCCGGCGCCGATCGCGACCGCCATGGCGGCGTCGCAGGTCGTCGTTTGCATCACGAAGCATTCGCTGACGCATACGCAAGCGCGGAAGCAAGCGGCAGCGGCCGGCGCCCGCCTTGCGACGATGCCGGGCATTACCGAGGACATGTTCCTGGAAGGAGCCATCGCGGCAGACTATACGGAAGTGAAAGCACTGACGGAAAAAGTGACCGATATGCTCACGCAAACCCGCAAGGTACGCATCGAAAAGGACGGACACGCGCTGGAGTTTTCCATCGACGGCCGCGACGGGGTGCCGAGCACGGGCATGTACGTGGAGCCGGGTCAATCGGGAAACCTGCCTTCGGGGGAAGCGTATATCGCGCCCGTAGAGGGCTCCGCCGCAGGGAAAATCGTCGTCGACGGCTCGATCGCCGGCATCGGCAAGGTTGCGGGTCCGGTCGTTTTGACCGTGGAGAAGGGCCGCCTTGTAGCGGCCGACGGCGGCGCGGAGGGCGAAAAGCTGCTGCAAATGCTCGGGGATGGCGACGGCAGGCTGCTCGGGGAGTTCGGCATCGGCACCAACAACAAGGCGAGAATCACGGGCGTCGTCCTGGAGGACGAGAAGGTATACGGCACGATCCACGTCGCTTTCGGCAGCAACAATACGTTTGGCGGCGTCGTTGCGGCCGGCGTCCATATCGATTGCGTCGTCGGCCGACCGGACGTTTATTTGGACGACCGGTTGATCATGAAAAACGGCGAGCTGGTGGAGAGCTGATTTATGCAGGCGGCGCCACAGGCAGGGCCAAACGAGGCGAATGAGGAATAAAGCATGGGTGCGGACTGGAACGACCCGCAGAGCGCCGGCAGCGACCGCCGGCTCTGCGGGCGTTTCTTTTTTGCGCATGGAAAGAACTCATGGACGAGGAGAAATCCCGAGATATAAGATAAAGCATAAAATGTAAGCGCTATTTTGCGGCCGGCAACAAGACATCGGCAAAGATTGGGACAGCGCTGAACAAATAACGTGAAATTTTATAGCAGGATACTTGCAATTTTCTTGCAGGTATCCTGCGTTTGAAGAAGAATGTTATAAAGTGGATTTTGCGCAATGAAAGATGGGAACGATCCCGGCATAAGGAAAATTTGGAGGGCTAGCGATGAACGATAGGATTCAATACGCCGCGCAGGTGAAGCCGACGGAAAGACAGTTGTCCGTTCAGGAGATGGAATTTTATGCTTTTGTTCATTTTTCGGTGAATGCGTTTACGGACCAGGAATGGGGAAGCGGGAAGGAAGATCCGTCGATCTTCAACCCGACCGCGCTGGATGCGGACCAATGGGTGGAAGCGTGCAAATCGGCCGGCATGAAGGGTTTGATTTTGACCTGCAAACATCATGACGGTTTTTGTTTGTGGCCGAGCCAATATACGGAGCATTCCGTCAAAAGTAGTCCGTGGAAAAACGGCGGCGGCGACGTCGTCAAGGAAGTGGCGGACGCCTGCCGCCGGGGAGGCATCCGTTTCGGCATCTATTTGTCCCCGTGGGACCGGCATGAGCCGACCTACGGCGATTCGCCGGCATACAACGAATATTTCAAAAACCAGCTGCGGGAGCTGTTGACCGGATACGGCGACATCTTCTGCGTTTGGTTCGACGGCGCCTGCGGCGAAGGCCCGAACGGCAAACGCCAGGTGTACGACTGGGACGCCTATTACGCGCTCATTCGGGAGCTGCAGCCGGGGGCGGCCATTTCCGTCTGCGGCCCCGACATCCGCTGGTGCGGCAACGAGGCGGGACACTGCCGGGAATCGGAATGGAGCGTCGTTCCCGCATCGCTGCGGGATAACGAAAAAATCCAGGAAAATTCCCAGCAGGAAGACGACGGAGAATTCGCCAAGAGATACAGTTCGGAGGACGAGGACCTGGGAAGCCGTGACGTCGTTTTGAAGGAAAAAGAGCTGATCTGGTATCCGGCGGAAGTGAACACTTCGATCCGTCCGGGATGGTTCTACCATGCGTCCCAGGACGATCAGGTGAAGCCGCTCGAGGAACTGATCAAGGTGTATTACGGATCGGTCGGGGGCAATGCGACGTTTCTGCTCAACATTCCGCCGGACACCCGCGGCCTGTTCCATGAAAACGACGTGCGGCGCCTGCAAGAGCTTGGGGAATGGATCCGGGGAACGTTCCGCACGAACCTGGCCGCCGGCGCCCCGGTGGAGGCGAGCGAAGCGATGGCAGGGCATGAAGCCTTATACGCGGTGGACGGCGACCGGGATACGTTCTGGGCTCCGCAAGAGGGAACGGAAGCGGCCGGTTTGACGGTCGATCTCGGGGCGGAGCAAACCTTCGACCACGTCGTTTTGCAGGAATACCGGTACAGCCAGCGGGTCGAGCGGTTTGTGCTGGAGTATATGGCAGGCGGCGAGTGGAAAAAGGCGTACGACGGCACGGTGATCGGTTATAAACGGATCTGCCGTTTCCCGGCCGTTACAAGCCGTTACGTCCGCCTGACGATCACGCAATCGAGATGGTGGCCGAACATTTCGGCATTCGAAGTGTACCGCGGCGACCGGAACGCATGATCTGTGCCTGCCCGGTATGTTATGATAGAGGGAGAGCTTGAAAAGGACAAGAGACAAGCCATTTCATTTTCAAGGACGTGAACACAGATGGATTTATTTTCTTTCCAGCAGGAGTCGGACCGGGGCGGAAGGCTGCTGGCCGACCGGATGCGTCCCACCTCGTTGGATGAATATATCGGGCAGGAACATATCGTAGGCCCCGGAAAGCTGCTGCGCAGGGCGATCGAAGCGGACCAAGTCAGCTCGATCCTCCTGTACGGCCCGCCGGGATGCGGGAAAACGACGCTGGCGCATATCATATCGCAAAAAACGCAGGCGGACTTCGTCCGGCTGAACGCCGTGGACGCCTCCGTCAAAGACGTGCGGGAAGTCATCGACCGCGCCCAAAGCAACAAGGCGATGTACGGCACGAAAACGATCCTGTTCCTCGACGAGGTGCACCGCTTCAACAGCTCGCGGCAGGACGCGCTGCTGCCGGCGGTCGAAAAAGGGACGATCATTTTTATCGGGGCGACGACGGAAAACCCGTTCCATTACGTCAACGGGGCTTTGATGAGCCGCTCCACCCTGTTCCAGCTGCAGCCGTTGACGAAGGACCATTCGCTTGCCGCCATGAAGCGGGCGCTGGCCGATCCCGACAAAGGGCTCGGATATATGAAGCTGAAGGCGGACGAGGAAGCGCTGGACCATATCGCCACGATGGCGAATGGGGATATCCGCCGGGCGCTGACGGCGCTCGAGCTGGCGGCGATGACGACGCCGCCGGAGGACGACGGCACCGTTCACATTACGCTTGGCGTCGCCGAGGAGTCGATCCGCCGTCCGACCGTGCGGGCGGACGAATCGACGCAATACGACGTGCTTTCCGCCTTTCATAAAAGCATCCGCGGCTCCAGCGATGCCGCTTTGTTCTGGTTTTTGTACGCGGTGGAGAAGCTGGGGATGGACCCGATGGTGTTCATCCGCCGCCTGATCGCCGCCAGCAGCGAGGACATCGGCCTCGCGAATCCGCAGGCCATGGTCCAGGCCGTCAGCGCATTGGAGGCCTACCGGAACAACGGTTGGCCGGAAGCGAAGCTGAACATCGCCCAGGCCATCTTGTTTGCCGTGGAGAGCCCGAAATCGAATGCGGTTTATACGGCGATTTCGCGGGCGACGTCGGCGATCGAAGAGCTGAAATCGGCGGAGGTGCCGCTGCATTTGCGGGATACGCATTATAAAGGGGCCGTGAAGCTGGGCCATGAAGGCTACAAGTATCCCCATGATTATCCGGGGCATTACGTGAAGCAGGATTATTTGCCGAAGGAGATTGCGCGCCGCGTCTTCTACCAGGCGACCGAGCAGGGCAACGAGGCGAAAATCCAAATCAACCAGCAGCGCAGAAGAAACCAGTTCCTTTCCGGGGAATGATGATCGAATTACGGGGAAATCTTCATCAACGAGAAGGATTCCGCGGGAGTCGTAGAGAATGTTTTGCACAGGCGTCATGAAACGTCCGCCGAACAGGTTCGGCATGCAGGGCGTTCCATGAAAAAAAGCCACCGCCGCCGGAAACATGGGGGCGGGTGGCTTTAACGTCTGTGCTTTATTTTTTTTGGAGTGCCGGCAGCTTGAACGGAACCTTTTCCACTTTGTCGATGGTGCCGCCGCCAAGGCAAACGTCGCCTTGATAGAACACGACGGCTTGTCCCGGAGTAATCGCTTTTTGCTTCTCGGCGAACCGCACGTGTACGGTGCCGTCTTCAAGCCATTCGAGCGTAACGTCCTGGTCGGGCTGGCGGTAGCGGAACTTGGCGGTGCAGCTGAAAGGCTCTGTGGGCACGTTCCCTTCGCCTGCGATCCAGTTCACGCCTGTGGCAATCAGCCCCGTCGAATACAGGCTCGGATGCTTGTCGCCTTGAACGACGTACAAAATATTTTGCTCCAGATCCTTGTCGGCCACGAACCACGGTTCGCCGTTTCCGGATCCGCCGATGCCGAGCCCTTGGCGCTGTCCGAGCGTGTAATACATCAAGCCGTCGTGGCGGCCTTTGATTTCGCCCGTCGCGATATCCACCATATCGCCGGATTGCGCCGGCAAATACTGGCTAAGGAACTCTTTGAAGTTACGTTCGCCGATGAAGCAGACGCCGGTGCTGTCTTTCTTTTTGGCGGTGTACAATCCCGCCGCTTCGGCAATCTTGCGTACTTCGGGTTTCGGCAGATGGCCGATCGGGAACATCGCTTTCGACAGCTGCTCCTGATTCAGCGCGTTCAGGAAGTAGGTTTGATCCTTGTTGCCGTCGACGCCGCGGAGCAGCTTGAAGACGCCATCCTCCTCGACGACGCGGGCATAATGGCCCGTGGCGACATAATCGGCGCCCAGTCCCAGCGCCTTGTTCAGGAATTCGCCGAATTTGATTTCGCGGTTGCACATGACGTCCGGATTCGGCGTGCGCCCTGACTTATATTCGTCGAGGAAATAGGTAAATACTTTATCGAAATACTCTTTTTCGAAATTGACCGTGTAATAAGGAATATCTATCTGCTCGCAAACGCGCCGGACATCCTCTGCGTCCTGTTCCGCGGTGCAGACTCCGAATTCGTCGGTATCGTCCCAGTTTTTCATGAAAATACCGATGACATCGTAGCCTTGCTCCTTCAGCAGGAGCGCGGTCACCGAGGAATCGACGCCGCCGGACATGCCGACGACCACGCGCGTGTTTTGATTGTTGTTTGCCAAAATTAACTCACCATTTCTATTTTGAAATTGTGCCCATACCCGTATTTTAACACACAACGGGCCGGAGGTCATACCCGGATGGCGTTTGTCCGCATGAGGAGTACAATTTGCAGTTTTGCCCGAGATTATATATGATGGAATTTTAGAAGTTTTTGCCGGGGGAAACCGATTTTTACGCGATCAAATCAATGGGGGAAAGGCGTGCCTGTCTTCCGTGGAAGTACATCGGTTGACGTTAACATACCAAAAAAACGCCGGATATGTTAACATAAGCAAAGGGTTATGATCGGAATACGCAGATATTATCCTCAGGATCTAAGGTGTCTGCAACGGATCCCGACATATTTAAAAGAAAACATGAACTTTTGAAAGAGGTGCCACCTTTGAAGATATCGACAAAAGGGCGTTACGGCCTGACGATCATGATGGAGCTTGCGGCCAAATACGGCGAAGGCCCGATCTCGCTGAAAAGCATCGCCGAAAAAAACCAGCTTTCCGAGCATTATCTGGAGCAGTTGATCGCGCCGCTGCGCAACGCCGGGCTCGTGAAAAGCATTCGCGGCGCGTACGGCGGTTACGTGTTGTCCCGCGAAGCTTCGGAAATTACGGCGGGAGACGTCATCCGCGTGCTGGAAGGCCCGATTTCCCCGGTCGATTTTACGGAAGAAGACGATCCTGCCAAGCGCAACCTGTGGCTTCGCATCCGCGACGGCATCGCGAACGTGCTGGATTCGACCACGCTGCTCGACCTGATCACCTATCAGGAGCAGGACGCCGCCGATAACTACATGTTTTACATTTAAAAGGAGATGCGAAAATGAAATCCATTTACTTGGATCATGCGGCATCCACGCCCGTCCATCCGGAAGTCGCGCAGGAAATGATGAACGTGATGACGGGGCAATTCGGCAACGCATCCAGCGTTCATGCCTTCGGCCGTTCCGCCAAACGGACGGTGGGCGGGGCCAGGGACAAAATCGCCAAATATTTGGGCTGCCACCCCGATGAGCTCGTGTTCACCGGCGGCGGAACGGAAAGCGACAACCTTGCGTTGTTCGGCGCGTTGGAGGCGATGGAAGGCCGGGATAAGCATGTCATTACTTCGTCCATCGAACACCATGCCGTGCTGCACGCCTGCGAGGAGCTGGAAAGGCAGGGCTACCGCGTCACGTATCTTCCGGTTGACGGGACGGGAAGGGTGCGTGCAGAAGACGTTGAACAGGCGCTGACGGAAAATACGGCGCTGATCAGCATCATGTATGCGAACAATGAAGTCGGCACGGTGCAGCCGATCCGGGAAATCGGCGAGCTCGCCCGAAGCCGCGGCATCCTGTTCCATGTGGACGCCGTTCAGGCGCTGGGGGCGATTCCGATATCCTTGCGCGAGCTGCCCGTGGACCTGATGAGCTTTTCGGCCCATAAAATCAACGGCCCCCAAGGGATCGGCGCTTTGTACGTGCGCCGCGGCGTCCACCTTGCGCCGAGACTGCACGGGGGGCTTCAGGAGAAAAAACGCCGCGCAGGCACGGAAAACATGGCGGGCATCGCCGGATTCGCCAAAGCCGTCGAAATTGCGGCGGAACAACTAGAGCCGCGCAGAGAGCATGACCTCATGCTCCGGGATACGTTTATCCGTTTGCTGGAACAGGAAATTGGACAAGACGCGTTTGTCGTCAACGGACATCCCTCTGAATTTTTACCTCACATACTGAATATCAGCTTCCCGGAAACAGACACGGAGACGCTCCTGATGAACCTGGACATGGAAGGCGTTGCGGCAGCCAGCGGCTCGGCATGCACCTCCGGTTCCCTTGAGCTGTCCCATGTGCTTCAAGCTATGAAACTTCCACAAAATGTTTTGCGCTCCGCGATTCGTTTTAGCTTCGGTTTGGGTAATACTACGGAAGATATGGAATACACCGCCCAAAAAATTGCAACCATTCTTCGTCGTTTACGTATTAGAAGTTAGGATTCTCTATGTATGGACAAGGAGGGAGGCGTGCTTCCATACCGTCCGGAACAAGGATCGGTGCCCGCAGGGGCATCCGTCCCGCCTCTCGCGGGATGCCTTCGTTTCAATCTCATGACGATAGGTGGGTCCTGGCATGAAGTTTCAAGAATTGATCGGCCTTGCCGTGTTCGATGTGGACGAAGGCGGGCAGATCGGCAAAATCAGCGATGTTTGGGTCAGCGGGGACTGGAAGCTCCAAGCTTTGGAGCTTGAAGGCAGAAGCCTGTTTTCCAGTTCGGCCAAGTCCGTATCCTGGGAGGATATCGTGGCTTACGGCGAAGACGCTGTGATGATTCGGAATCAACAGGCTGTTCGAAAGACAAAGGCCGACGATATACAATACACGTTCCTGACGGGCAAAAATAAACTGAAGGACATGGACGTGCTGACCGAGGAAGGCGTTCTGCTCGGAAAAGCGACGGACGTTTATTTTGACCAGGAAATGGGAAATACAATACTAGGTATAGAAATCAGCGACGGTTTCGTCTCGGATTTGCTGGAAGGCCGGAAATGGCTGCCGCTTGCGGAGGGCATGTCCATCGGCAAAAACGCAATCATGGTGCCGCCGATGAGCGAAGAGCGCCTCGGAAAAACCATTCATTCTGTTAACGGATAGGTGATCTATGAATATGAGATGTCCCAACTGTAATTCCAAAGATATCGGTAAAATCGGTTCGCACCAATTTTATTGCTGGGGCTGTTTTATCGAACTGACGGTCAACGGAGATAAAATGTCCGTCTATCAAGTCGAAGAGGACGGCACGCTTAGTTCGCTGGACGATCTGTTTTTCGAGGAAATTCCTCAGGAATTCCCGCATCTGCACGCGTCCAATTGAAAGTGAACTTATGAACATGCTTTTTCGGCAAAAAAAGAAACCTATCACTAGCGTTCGCTCGAAAGACGCGCGTTAGTGATGGGTTTCTTTTGCTTTATCGCTTGGCCGGGGCGGGCTGGTCTTTCAAGGTTAATTTTTTCCTTTCGCACATATAATAACGTGTACAGCAAGTCCGAAAGGAGGAAAGCTTCCTTGGAGAACATGACCGGAAACAAGTGGTTCCGTTTGCTCATCTGGTTTATTCTCGGCCTGATCGCCCTTTATTTCATTTGGCTGCTTCGCCCGATGTTCATGAATATATACCATTTTTTCAAAGTGATTTTGGCTCCGTTTATCGTGGCGATGATCATCTCGTACGTGCTGAATCCGATCGTTTGCCTGCTGGCCGACCGCAAAGTGCCGAGGGGCATTGCCGTGCTGTTGATTTACGCCGTGTTCATCACCTGCGTGGCGGTCATCCTCATCAATATGATTCCGGTGCTGATCGAGCAAATGGAGGAGCTGAACGAACACCTGCCGGAAATGACGATGCATGCGCAAAGCCTCATGAACCGGCTGGACCAGAAACTGCTCCCGGACGGGGTGATGGCAGGGGTGGACCGCTGGTTTTTGCAATGGGAAGACCGGCTGGCGGCGGGGATCTCCGATTTTATCGACAACATCGGTACGACGATTAATCTGGTGCTGAACATTTTTATCGTTCCGTTCCTCATTTTTTATATTTTGAAGGACTTCGACGTTTTTGAGCGGGCGATCGTTTCGTATCTTCCCCGTTCCCGGCGCAAAGCGACCGTAAGCGTGCTGAAAGAGATCGACCTGGCGCTCGGCAATTACGTGCGGGGGCAGTTTATCGTCTGTTTCATCATCGGCGTGCTGGCGTATATCGGGTATATGATCGTCGGGATGCCGTACGCGCTTTTGATGGCCAGCATCGTCGCCGTTTTTAACATCGTGCCGTATCTCGGCCCCTTTCTGGGGGCGGCTCCCGCGGTCGTCATGGCTTCGACGATTTCATGGAAAATGGTTCTGCTGGTCATCGTCGTCAATTGGATATGCCAAATTTTGGAGAGCAACGTCATTTCTCCGCAGGTGGTCGGCAAAAAGCTGCATCTCCATCCGATCGTCATCATTTTTGCGCTGCTTGTCGGAGGGGAAATGGCGGGCATCGTCGGCCTCATTCTCGCCGTTCCCGTGTTTGCGGTGCTGAAGGTGCTGCTGCAGCATTTTTTCGCCTATTACATCAAGCGCAAGACGACCTGAACCGCCCTGGATTGACATTCCCCCGCTGCGCCGATATACTTGTGTAGAATATGTTCAAAATGGACAAAACGGCGATGAAATGAAGTACGGCTGAGAGGCTCCTTGGACAGAGAACGGATTCCTTCGCGCTGAAGCAGCGCGGATGGCTGGAAGAATCCGCATGCGGGCGCTGCCGGAAAGCTGATTTCGGAGTGCGGGCAAACCCCGCCGGCTGGCCCCGTTACAGGCTATACGAGGAGATCGCTCCGACGGACGGGCATTCTGCGGAATGCAACAGGACGGTTCGGGCGATAACCAGGGTGGTACCGCGATATGATCGTCCCTGAAATTTTTCAGGGGCGTTTTTATGTTGTTTTCCCATAAATTGAAGCTGGAGGCTGTATAACCATGAAAGCAAGCGAAATCCGTTCCAAATGGCTTGAGTTTTTTGCAAGCAAAGGGCATAAAATCGAACCGAGCGCCCCGCTCGTGCCGCATAACGACCCGTCCCTGCTATGGATCAATGCGGGCATGGCGCCGCTCAAACCTTATTTCGACGGACGGATCAGCCCGGAAAATCCGCGCCTGACCAACTCCCAGAAATGCATCCGCACCAACGACATCGAAAACGTCGGCAAAACCCGCCGCCACCATACGTTTTTCGAAATGCTGGGCAACTTCTCGATCGGCGACTACTTCAAGGAAGAAGCCATCACGTGGGCATGGGAGTTCCTGACCGGCAAGGAATGGATCGGCTTCGATCCGGAGCGCCTCTCCGTCACGGTATATCCGGAAGACGAAGAAGCATTTAAGCTGTGGAACGAAAAAATCGGACTGCCTGCCGAGCGCATCGTCAAGCTGGAGGATAACTTCTGGGATATCGGCGAAGGCCCTTGCGGACCTTGTACCGAAATTTTCTACGACCGCGGCGAGGCTTACGGCGACCTGTCCGATCCCGAAATGTATCCCGGCGGGGAAAACGAGCGTTTCCTCGAAGTATGGAACCTCGTATTTTCGCAGTTCAACCATAACAAAGACGGCTCCTATACGCCGCTTCCGAATAAAAACATCGATACCGGCGCCGGCCTGGAACGGTTTGCTTCGATTTTGCAAAACGTGGATTCGAACTTCGACACGGACCTGTTCCAGCCGATCATTCAACAAACGGCCAAGCTTGCCGGCGTGAACTACAATGACAGCGTGGAAAAAGACGTTGCGCTGAAGGTCATCGCCGACCATATCCGTACCGTGACGTTCGCCGTGGGCGACGGCGTGCTGCCGTCCAACGAAGGCCGCGGTTACGTCATCCGCCGTCTGCTCCGCCGCGCCGTGCGTTACGGCAAGGTGCTCGGACTCGACCGTCCGTTCCTTTACACGCTGACCGAAACCGTCGGCGATATCATGGGCGTTTTTTATCCGGAAGTCGTCGAAAAACGCGAGTTCATCGAAAAAGTCATCCGCACGGAAGAGGAGCGTTTCCATGAAACGTTGTCCGAAGGTTTGGCGATTCTCGAAGACATCAGCAAAAAGGCGCTGGAAAACGGCACGAAAGTCATCGGCGGCCAGGATGCGTTCAAATTGTACGATACTTACGGATTCCCGTTTGACCTGACCGAAGATTTCGCCCTGGAGCATGGCCTTACGGTCGACCGCGAAGGGTTCGACGCTTCCATGCAGGAGCAGCGCGACCGCGCGCGTGCGGCCCGCCAGGAAAGCGGCGGCATGAAGGTGCAGGGAGGCGCGCTCTCCGATTATACGGTTAAAAGCGAATTTGTTGGATATAATGACACCGTAGCGGAGTCCAAAATTTTGGCGATCATCGTGGATGAAGCCATGGTGGAGAGTGCCGGCGAAGGCGCGACCTGCCAGGTCATTCTCGAAAAAACCCCGTTTTATGCCGAAAGCGGCGGCCAGGTCAGCGACCAAGGGCTTCTGCGCGGCGGCAGCGTGACCGCAAAAGTGGAGGGCTTGTACAAGGCGCCTCACGGGCAGCACGTGCATATCGTAACTGTAGAAGCCGGGGAGCTCAAAGTGGGCGAAACGGTAAAAGCCGAAGTGGATCAGGCCAAACGCCGCGATATCGTCAAAAACCATACGGCAACCCACCTTCTGCATAAGGCGCTGAAGGAAGTGCTTGGAGAGCATGTCAACCAGGCCGGCTCTTTGGTGGAGCCGCAGCGTTTGCGCTTCGACTTCTCCCATTTCGGCAGCATCTCGGCCGAGGAGCTTGCGGACATCGAACGCCGCGTCAACGAGCAGATTTGGAACGCCGTGAACGTAAACATCGAATACAAGCCGATCGACGAAGCCAAAGCGATGGGCGCCATGGCCCTGTTCGGCGAAAAATACGGCGACATTGTGCGCGTCGTCCAGGTCGGCGATTACAGCCTGGAGCTTTGCGGCGGCTGCCATGTAGGCAATACGTCGGAGATCGGCATCTTCAAGCTGGTGAGCGAAAGCGGCATCGGTTCCGGCGTGCGCCGGATCGAAGCGGTAACGGGCCGCGCGGCGTACCAATTCGTCGAAAGCCAGCTGGATTTGCTGAAGCAATCCGCCGAAATGCTGAAGTCCAATCTGAACGACGTGCCGAAGCGCATCGAATCCGTTCATGCCCAGCTGAAAGAGCTGAGCCGCGTAAACGAATCGCTGCAAAGCAAGCTGAGCATGATCGAAGCGGGACAACTGACCGACCAGGTAAAAACGGTCGGCGGAAAAGAACTGCTCGCGGTTCGCGTTACGGTCGGCAGCATGGACGGGCTCCGCACCCTTGCCGATGAACTGAAAAACAAATTGCCGTCGGCCGTGCTCGTTCTGGGCGCAGCCATCGAAGACAAAGTGAACTTCGTCGTCTCGGTTCCGCAAGAGCTGACCAAAGCAGGCCTGCACGCAGGCAAGCTCGTGAAAGAAATCGCGGCCGTTTGCGGCGGCGGAGGCGGCGGCCGTCCGGACATGGCCCAAGCGGGCGCCAAAGACGCAAGCAAGCTCGATGATGCTTTGAAGCTGGCGGAGGAATTGGTCGCCAACGCATAAGATGCGGGAAGGTTCTGAAAAGAAAAATTTGTTTAATTTGTCCTTGGAGTTTCCTTACTGCGGGATGATTATGTTATATTAGAAGAAGATATGAAGCCTAAAGAATCAATTCGTCAACAGTGTGCTTCGGCACGCCGTTGAAGAAGCGAGGTGTCACAATATGGACTCCATGGATAAAACGATGAAGTTTAGCGTTAAAGGCGACGAAAAGGAAGCGTCTTCCAAAGACATCCTTTTGATGGTGTATGACGCATTGGTTGAAAAGGAATACAATCCGATCAACCAGATCGTCGGTTACCTCCTATCCGGAGATCCGGCATATATCCCCCGCCATAACAACGCAAGAAGTTTGGTCAGAAAAAAAGAGCGTGATGAGTTGATTGAAGAGCTGGTCCGGTTCTACTTAGCCAATCACCGATAGGAGAGCTTTAATGAGAATCATGGGGTTGGACTACGGCGACCGCAAAATTGGTGTTGCCGTCAGTGATTTATTCGGATGGACCGCGCAGGGACTGGAAGTGGTGGAACGGCGGCGCGACGGTTCCGAAGTATCGCGGATCGCGGAATTGGTCCGCGACTACGAGGTGGAGGAGATCGTCGTCGGACTGCCCAAAAACATGAACGGCAGCATCGGTCCCCGCGGTGAAATCTGTATCGATTTCGCTGACAAGCTAAAAGAAATGCTGAAATTACCCGTCCACCTGTGGGATGAGCGGCTGACAACCGTGTCTGCCGAGCGGACGCTGATCGAGGCTGACGTCAGCCGGAAGAAGCGAAAGCAAGTTGTGGATAAAATGGCTGCAAGCTTGATTTTGCAAAATTATTTAGACTCAAAGACTAAAGGGTGAGGGTGATCACAGATGGCCAATGAGCGTAATCTTTTTGAGGAAGAACCGGATATTATTTATATTCCCGATGACGAAGGCAATGAAGAAGAATTCGAAGTCATCATGAAATTTGAAGTCGATGGCTCGGACAACAAGTATATGATGGTCGTACCTCTGGAAGCGGGAGACGAGGATTCGGACGAGGTGTATGCGTTCCGTTACGAAGAGGACGGGGATGACCTCAAGCTCTACATGATCGAAGATGATGCGGAGTGGGAGATCGTCGAGGAAACCTTCAACACCTTGGTTGCCGAACTTGATGGAGGTAATGTGCATGAGTGATTTTTCTGCAGACCAGGCCGTGTGGACTTCCGTGCTGAAGGAAACGTTCGGTCCGACTGTAGAGCTGCAGGACGAAGACGGTTCCACCGAAGTTTACGACCTGGCAGCGGAATTTGAAGTGGGCGGCCAAACCTATGCGGTGCTGCAAAGCCCCGACGACCGAAGCGGCGAATACAACATTTTGAAAGTCGTGAAGTCGCCGGACGGGGATTTGGAGCTGGCCACCATCGATGACGACGACGAATGGGAAAACATTACCGAGCTGTACGACGAGATGACGTTCCCGGAAGACGACGAACATTGATTCGGAGCATTTACAGCTTCCCTGAGAAGACAAAATTTCAAAATGAATACACAAAGAGGGCGGTGCAGACCGTCCTTTTTGGTTGTGAAGGGTTGGATTTTTTTGAAAGCTGTCAAAGTCGTAATTGTAATTCTGATTATTCTTCTGCTAGGAGCGGGCGGGGGAGCCTATTACGTGTGGAACGGACTCCAGCCGGTTCAAGCGTCGGACGAGCCCGTGAAATTCACGATCGAACCGGGCATGGGCACCTCCAAAATAGCCGATGTGCTTCAACAAAACGGACTGATCAAAAATGCTGCGGTTTTTAAAGGGTACCTGAAGTGGAAACGGGAAGGCTCGCGTTTTCAAGCAGGCATTTACGAGGCCAAGCCGGGCGCGACGTTGGACGAGCTGATCGCCAAGCTGAACAAGGGCGACGTGGTGAAGGAAGAGATGGTGCGGATTACGATTCCGGAAGGTTACACCGTCGAGCAAATCGCCGCAAAGGTCAGCGAAGCGACGGGGGCTCCGGCCGACTCTTTCCTGCAGCTGGCGGATCACCCCGGGAACGAAGCGATTGCCGCGTTTAAGGAAGTCCCGGATAACGGCAAGCTGAAGCATGCGGCGGAAGGGTATTTGTTCCCGGATACGTACGATTTTAAAAAGGGAACGACCGAACCCGAAATGTTCCGGCGGATGATGGAGCAAACGCAAAGCAAGCTGGACGGCATCCCGAACCTGCAGGAAAAGCTGCGCGACCGCGGCCTTACGCTGCATGAAATGCTGACGATCGCGTCGCTCGTGGAGCGCGAGGTTGTGGTGGATAAGGAGCGGCCGCTTGTGGCGGGGGTCATATATAACCGCCTCGACAAAAACATGAAGCTGGAAATCGACGCAACGGTGCAATACGCGCTGCCGGAGCCGAAAGAGCGGCTTCTGTATAAGGATTTGAAAGTCGAAAGTCCTTACAATACCTATTTGCATGAAGGGCTTCCGCCGGGGCCGATTTGCAGCCCCAGCCTGGCCTCGATCGAAGCGGCGCTGAATCCCGAGGCATCGGATTACCTGTATTACGTCACGAAAAAAGACGGCTCCCATGAGCACTTGTTTGCGAAGACGTATCAGGAGCATCTGAAAAACATCCAAAAAAGCAAAAGCGGCGCCAATAAAGGCTGAGCCCGGCAAAGGAATGTGATCGACCGGGGCACAAAAATATTGGCAAGCTTTAAGCAATAACCGCCCGTTGGGCGGTTTTTTCATGGCATCGCATCCGGCTGCTCGTTTTGAATGCTGTTCAAAGCGGCAAAGGCCATCGGGCCAAATCCTTCGGAGGCCTCTCCTTGCGGCATGGAGACGTGGAACACAAAACCGCTGCCGTCAAGTTCCTTTACGATGTACTCGTACGTTCCCGACGTACCGGAAGCGAGCAGGAACAGTTCGGTGTCTTTCAACGGGCCGGTCAAATCGTCGGAATGAAGCTGCCGGACGTCGCCGTGTTTTTTCAATGCTTCCTTTCCTTCGAGAAGCAGCTCGTCTTGGTTGTAATCGGAAGGCATTTTTTCGATCCGGACCGAATAGCGGGGATCGATGTTCATGTAGATCAGATGTTTCGCAGGATCAAAGGAAAGATGCTCCGGCACATAAAGCGAGTAACCTTCGGCCTGGGCCAGCTTGGCCGGCCGTTGTTCTTTCGAGCCTTCGACGGTAACCTCGAGCATGGTTTCGCCGGGTCTTGCGGCCGCGCCGTCCTCGGAAGCCGCAGATTTGGAATCGCCCGATGACGGGTCGCCCATCGCTTGAGGGGATTTTTGCGGCCTGGATGCCACCGGCTCCGAATTCGGATCGGTGGATGGTGGTTTTACGCCTTCTCCAGCCGTCCCCGCATCGTCTTCATTTTGGCGTTGGCCGGCGTTATGTCCCGCTCCTTCTTTCAGATCGGTTCCAGGAATTATTCCGATTTCCGGCGGGGTATTTTGATCCTTCTGTTCGCCGGATGTTCCCGGCGCAATCGTTTGGGCTTCCTGCTTGCCTCCGCAACCGCTTAGGGAAACGGCGACCGCGAGGGCCAGCACGATGGAACTGATTTTGAACGTTTTTTTCATGTCGCACCTCCGTTATCGTCATAGACGAACCGAAGCGTCCGCAAGTTTCAATACCGCAATAAACGCGTTCCATATTCGGGCTGGTTTCGGCATCTTATGAAGAACAATGGGCCAAATAGGCTGCT
This sequence comes from Paenibacillus cookii, assembly GCF_018333375.1. Taxonomy (GTDB): domain Bacteria; phylum Bacillota; class Bacilli; order Paenibacillales; family Paenibacillaceae; genus Paenibacillus_AQ; species Paenibacillus_AQ cookii. The sequence continues at coordinate 201 of NZ_BORW01000026.1, read as the reverse complement.
GGGCCGTTGCCAATCGTCCTTTTTAGTAGCGCAGGAACGAAAAAAGTATGAAGTTTAGGAAAATAGTTATAAAGAACTCAACTTTCGCAGCTTAATTTTCCGAACAAAGCCTTGATATAATTGGGCAAACTCGCAATCCATTGCTGGAGTTGACATACAACGGCAGACTGATCCCGTTTGGATTTTGCTTCCGTGAACGCC
>NZ_BORW01000025.1 GCF_018333375.1 Paenibacillus cookii | reverse complement strand
GGGAAGACTATCCACTTCCATTTTACCAAACGGAAAGGTGTTTTTCTGTCAAGAACGAGATTTTTCAATAAGAAATCCTAGTCATATCAAGGCTTAACACTAATTTTCAAGGTGCGAAAGTTGAGTTCGTAACTTAACGCATCAATCGGTTTCAAACGCGAAGCCTTGTAGGCCGGATAAACGCCGAACAGAATGCCGATCCCTACCGCGCTAAGGAAGGACAGCAGGATGGGCGGAAGCGAAATGACGATCGGCAAGGAGGCGAATTTTTCGAGCAGGACCGCCGCTCCGATGCCAAACAAAATCCCGGTTGCTCCACCCAGCATGCTGAGGATCACCGCTTCGGTCAGAAACTGCGTCATAATATGTCCGCGTCCGGCCCCAATCGCCTTGCGTATCCCGATTTCGCGCGTTCTTTCCGTCACGGATACGATCATGATGTTCATAATGCCGACGCCCCCGATGAACAGCGATATCGCGGCAACCCCCTGAAGCAGGTTGGTCATGATCCGGTTGACGCCCTGCGCCGACTCCAAATATTCCTTCTGTGTTTCGATCCTGAAATTTCGGGCGTCGCTTGGCTTCAAATTATGCTGAATCCGGAGCGACTCTCCGATATCCGCGCTCGCTTTGTCGATCAGTTCCGGGGTTGTCGCCGAGATGAACACCGAGTCGATCCTTTTTGCGCCGAAACGGTTTTTCATCGTGGTAATCGGAATGTATAATTGATCGTTTTGCGTAGTGAAACCTTCCATTTTTTCAAGCACGCCGATGACCGTATATGGAATCCGGTTGATCTGGATCGTCTGCCCGACGATATTCCCCTGATCCCCGGAAAACAGGCGATTCGCGGCTTCGCTTTCCAGAATGACCACATTCATGCCGTGCTCCATCTCATGTTGGGTAAAACTTCTGCCTTGCGCGAATTTAAATCTGAATACCTTGTCAAACCGGTTGAGGGTCCCCTCCACTTGAATATCGAAATTCCGGTGCCCCCTTGCCGCCTTTGCGCTGGCGGAGGCGCCTTTGGGGGCGACGCCGGCAACGGTACGCAGCTTCTCGATCCGTTGAACGTCCTCCAGCGTCATTGGGTTGGCTTCATACGAATTTGTTCCGTTTTCGCCAACGTCCGGAACATAAGAATAAACAATGATGAGATTGCTGCCCATGCTGTTGATTTCCTTTTCAACGCTGGCCGCCGAACCTTTGCCGATCGCTACGATCGCGATAACCGCCCCCACCCCGATGATGATCCCCAGCATGGTCAGCAGGGAACGAAGCTTATTGGCCGTCAGGCTCGCAATCGATACGCGTACGATTTCCGTTACATTCATCCGCCCGATTCCTCCGCCGCCAGTCTGCGGTTCATGATGTCCCTCGACCCGACGATCGCGCCGCCGCGGAAATCGACCAGCCGTTTGGCGTATTCGGCCGTTTCCATTTCATGCGTGACAAGCAATATGGTCGCTCCCCGGTCATTCAGCCTTTGGAAGATTCCCATAATCTCCGTGCTTGTCCGGCTGTCCAGGGCGCCCGTAGGCTCATCGGCCAGCAAAACGACCGGATGGTTCACGAGCGCCCGCGCGATGGACACCCGCTGCTGCTGTCCCCCCGACAGCTCGCTCGGCTTGTTTAGAAGCCGGTCCCCCAGCCCTACCTGAACCAAAGCTTCAATCGCTCTTTTACGCCGCTCCTTGGCGGGCACTCCCGCGTACATCATCGGCAGTTCCACGTTGGCGAGCGCCGTCGCCCGCGGAAGAAGATGAAACTTTTGAAATACGAACCCGATTTTTCGGTTTCGAATGATCGCCAGCTCATGTTCCTTCGCTTCCAGAATCGAATAGCCGTCGAGGTCGTATTTTCCGGAAGTGGGCCGGTCCAGGCATCCGATCATGTTCATCATCGTCGATTTTCCCGATCCGGAGGGACCCATGATCGCTACGAACTCCCCTTCGCCAATGGTCAGGTTTACGCCGCGGAGGGCTTCTATCTTCTGATCTCCCACATGATATACCTTTTTCATGTCTTCGATTTGGATTACCGTTTTCATATGTTCATGCTCCCCCTTATGCGTGTGTGACGCGTACGGCTGTTTAACCGCTCCAAGCGGCGTTCTCGGGGCTGTTGTCCGCCGGAGGTTCGGCCGGTATGACGACGGTGGCTCCTTTGTTCACGCCTGATATGATTTCTACCCGGTCGGGTGCGTAAATGCCGATTTCAACGGGCTGGAACACGTACGTTTCAGGGTGCGCCGGGTCGGGCGCCAAATACACGCCGTCTTGCCCGCCTTCCGACTGCAGCGCAGCCAAAGGGATATACAAAACGTTGTTATGAGTAGCCAAATGGATCGATATTTGCATATTCATCCCCGTCTTCAGCGTCCCTTCCGGATCCTGGATCGAAAGCTCCACGGTATACGTCGTTATTCCGGCATCGGTCACGGCTTGCGGCGAAACGAAGCTGATTTTGCCTTCGTATTGCTTGTCAGGGTACGAATCCGTCCGCATGGTCGCTTCAAGCCCCGTTTTCATTTTCGCAATGTCGGTTTCGTCCACTTTGGCCTGCACCTTCAGCTGATTGGAGTTCGCATTGTTCATGACGATAAAAGGAGCGGTCGGGGTTGTTCCGACATCCCCGTTCACCTTCAAAACCAATCCGTCCCACGGAGCGGTGATCTGCAGTTTGGACAGCTCGCTTTCTTTTTGTTTCAAATCCGCTTCGGCCTGCAATACGGCAGCTTCGGCCGACAACACCGCGGAAGGCTCCGGCGGCGCTTCGGCGGCTTTTAAGCCCGCCAAAGCGGATTGGTAGGAAAGTTTGGCCTCCTCCTCCGCCTGCTTGCCTTTGATCACCGTTTTTTCATATTGCAGCTCTGCGTTCTCATATTCTTTTTGCGCTTTATCTAACGCATCCTGCAAAGCCGTCTGCGCTTTGGCATATTGAAGTTTGGCGTTCTCATATTCGATGTTGGCTTTTTCCAGGTTTCTCTCGGCCTCCGTCGCTTCATTCAAGGAAACGGCGCCAAGGCCGAACAAATAGGACTGGTCGTCATACTCTTTTTGGCTTTTATCCAAATTGGCTTTTGCCGCCGCAACTTGCTGCTCCGCTTCCCTTAATGCAGCGTTTTCCCCCGGCTCAAGGACGGCCTGTTTTGCTTTTTCCAGATTTGCTTCGGCCGCCGCTTTCTGGTTTTCGGCTTCCTTTAAGGCAAATGGATCATTCGCCGAATCGAGTGCCATTTTCGCTTTTGCGACATTCTCTTTTTGCGCTTCGATTTCGTTCGGCTTGGCGCCTTTTTGCACCTCGGCCAACTTTGCTTTGACAATCGCCAAATTGGACTCGGCGCTTTTGATCTGCATTTTCGCTTCCGAATCGTCAAGCTGCGCCAGGACCTGTCCGGCTTTCACGCTGTCGCCGGGTTTGACGTTCACCTTGACCAGCTTGCTTGTCCCTGCGCTGGTAAAGTTCAGGTTCGCTTCTTTGGTCGCCTGAACGATCCCAGCCAGGCTAAGCGTATCCGTCACGTCTCCCTGCTCGACCTTCACGGTTTCATTCGGGAGCGCCGCGGCAGGTTTCGGGGTGGTTTCGAAATAGATCAAAATGCCGGCGCCGCATAATAAAACGACCGCGAACGCCATCCAAATCCAACGTTTTCTGCGCTTCCGCCTCAGAGAGGTTAATGTCTGATGATTTTCGATTTCAAGCACGCCGTTTTCCTCCACATTCATCATTTCGCATCCGCTTGGCCTTCTTTATAAAAGCCATGGTTTGTACAGCGCAAATTCCGCTTCCTTCTGCTGGATCGCAAGCTCCGTCGCCTTTCTTTCCCATTGCTTTACCTTGGTCTCGATCGTTTTGATTTCAATGCCGGGCACGAGCCCTCTTTTCCATTTATTTTCGGCCAGCGCCAGCTCGTTCCGGGCATTCTGAAGATTGCGCAGCAGTTCTTCGTATTGCGATTGGTACTGCTGAATGCTTAAATAAGCGTTTTTTAGCGTATCCGCCAATTGCTCCTTGGCTTGGGAAAGCTCCATCTTGGCCGTTTCGACGTCCAGCGTCTTCAGCCGATATTCGCTCACTGACGTCCCGTTGTAAAAAGACGCTTCCGCCATCGCTTGCTTCACCGCATTTTCCTGCTTGTACAACGCCGGGCTGCCGGAAGATGTCATGTCCTGAATATGTAACCCGATGTCAATCGCTTTGGGCTTGCTGTATATCGGTATGTCCACCAGTTCGTATGCCGTCCCCTGCTTTTTCCCCAACAGTTTGCTTAGGGCATCCTCGGCTTTTTGCGAAGCGGCTTTGCTTTCCGCGAGTTTTTTCTCGGCTTCCATTCTCGCCTGAACCGCCTTCGCTTTGTCGTTCTCCGATATTTTGCCGCGGGCCGCCTTGGCGAGCGCAATGTTCTCCTCCTGAAGCGCAACGTCCAACGCTTCTTTGTCCGTTGCCTCATGATCGGCAGCCATGATCGCCTCATGGTATGCTTTCATCGTTTGAAATTCCAGCTGATCCATGGCAAGGGGAACTTGCTTCTGTGCATCTTCGTACATGCTTGCGGCGGCCTCGTATCGTTTGTACGCCGCGCGCAGCGCTTCCGCGTCACTTGGCCCGTTGTCATCTTCTCCGTCATGGTTGTCCCGCCTGGTCACCTGCTTCAGCTCGTCCGCCGCGCTTTGGAGCATGATCGCGTTCCGTTCCACGTTTTGATTGGCCGCCTTGAGCAAATGGCTGCTTTCTCTCGCCCATTTAATGGCCTGCTCCAACGTCAGCTTGACTTGGTCGGCGCTTGATTCCACGATATAACCTTTGACCACCGTTTCCGCCCGGGCAGGCTGCAGCATCGCCAATGCAACGAAAGCCGCCGCGGCAGCGGCCAAAGCCAAACGTCCAGTCCCTTTCATCGTCGCCCTCCCGATCCTGATCTTTTTTATGCCGGCTTATGCCGAAACTTCCGGAACCCTTTTACATGGGACATATTCCCATAACACTGTACCATTGCGCATTTTTTCATTCCATCGTTCTCCCTTACATTCGCCTTACATTTTTGTCATCTACATCGAATGAACGAAAGAAAGTCCTGTCTTTCACGCGGAATTCCCCCGTAGATCAAGGAGCGGCAAGTAAAACTTTTTTGTCAAAACGCAAAAAAAGAACCCGGAGAGGATGACGATCTTCTCCGGGTTCCCTTCATGTTGTAGCCAAAGAGGGATGGGATGTTATGAAAAAGGATACCAAAATCCGCGCAGCACCTGAACTTTCAGCCAGATTCCGGCTGCGAGCAGCACGACCGCAAGCACGGCCATCGTCCAATCGAGCGGCTCCATGTCTTTGCCGCTGTACCAGGTACGGCGTTTTTGCGTCCCGAAACCGCGCAGTTCCATCGCGTTCGTGACGGAATCGATCCGGTGCAGCGCCGATTGAAGGACCGGCACGACGACCGCAGCCAAGTTGCGGATCCGCTGGGCGATGCTGCCGTCCTCTTTGGAGATGCCCATGCCGCGCGCCTGCATCGAATTCAGCGTGCTGCGGAATTCCTCCGTCAGATCCGGGATATACCGGAGGGCGATGCTGACCGCGTAGGCGATTTTGTACGGGACGCCGATCCGGTTCAGGCTTGCGGCAAACGCGCTCGGCTGCGTGGTGAAGATGCACAGGATCGTGATCGGCAGCAGCGTCAAATATTTGGCCGACAGCGTCAGCACGTAAAAAAGCGTTTCGCTGTTGATCGTGTTGTACCCGAGCGGAATGACCGGCGTATCTGTACCGGTAAGCCGCGTCGCGAACGTGGGCGTGATCAGCACGATAAAAATGCTGTTCAGCACGGTAAAAATGATCATCAGCCAAAACAAAAACGCCATCCGCCTAAACGGAATGCCCGCGGTGACAAGCAGGGCGATCCCGACGACCAGCATCGGCACGAAGACGCGCAAATCCAGAAACATGTAGGTCATGACCGTCCAGGCCATAAAAAGCACCAGCTTGACCGCGCCGTCCAGCCGGTGAAACAGCGAGTTCCCAGGGGCGTAGAGGCTTCCCGTTCTATTCATGGCCTTTCCCCTTTTTCTCTGCGTTAATGAACGCCTGCACGAAACGCTCAGGCGATGCCAGCCCGTTGGCTTTCGCAAACAGCGACAGCGACGTTTCCTTCAAATGGGCGGCCTCCGTCACCGCCGGATCGCTCAGCACCTGCGCCACCGCATCTTCGGCGATGACCCGCCCCCCGCTCAGCACGACTGCGCGCACGGCATATTCGAGCGCCAAATACATGTCGTGGGTGATCAGCAAAAAGCCGATGCCTTGTCCGGCCAACGAAGCGATAAAATCCATAAACTCTTTATAATGGCGGTAATCCTGTCCGGCCGTCGGCTCGTCCAAAAGGATCAGCTTCGGTTCGAGCACCAAAATGGACGCGATGCTCAGCCGCTTTTTCTGCCCGTAGCTGAGCGCGGAGACCGGCCAATTGCGGAACGGGAACAGCCCGCACACCTTCAGCGCGTCCTCCGCCCGCCGCTTGATCTCGGCCGCCGGCACGCCTCTCGCCTTGAGCCCAAGGCCCACCTCGTCGGCGATCATATGCTGCGTGATCATCCGGTTCGGATTTTGCATCACGTACCCGATCGCTTCGCCGCGGCGGCGGATCGACCAGGAGCCGATATCCTGCCCGTCATAACGCAGCTCGCCCGATTGCGGCTTCAAAATGCCGGTAATCAGCTGGGACAACGTCGACTTGCCCGCGCCGTTGTTGCCGAGCAGCGCCACGATTTCCCCGGCGCCGATCCGCAGGGACACGTCCTTGATGACCGGATGCTCCGCCTCGTAGCCGAAGTTCAGCCCTTTGACCTCCAGCAGCGGCGCGGCAGTCTTCCGGTCCGAAACGTCCCCGCAGGTTTCGCACCAATGGTCGAGTTTCTCCTTCAGGTCCGGGATGTCGAGCCGCTGCGGCAGCCGCAAGCCGCTCACGCCTTCCAGCGGTACGCCCGCATACCGAAGCGCGTCGACGTACAGCGGCGGCCGCAAGCCGAATCCGTGGAGCACGCCCGAAGACAAGATTTCGTCCGGGGTTCCTATGGCCGCGATTCGCCCTTCATTCATAAGCACGATCCGGTCCACCGGCTGCTGCAGCACGTCTTCCACGCGATGCTCGATGATGATGACCGTCTTTTGGCTTTGGCGATGGATGTCGTCGATCAGCTGCATCGCCTTCCGTCCGCTAGCCGGGTCCAAATTCGCCAGGGGCTCGTCGAACAGCAGCACCTCGGCGTCGGTGGACAACACCCCGGCCAAAGACACGCTCTGCTTTTGACCGCCCGACAGCTCGTACGGGCTGTGCTCGGCGTATTCCAGCATGTCGACCCTATTTAAAGATGCCGCCACTTCCCGTTTCATTTGCGGGCGCGGCATCGCTTTATTTTCCATAACGAAGGCGGTATCTTCGGCAACCGTCAGCCCGACGAACTGGGAATCCTGATCCTGCAGGATCGTTCCGACGGTGCGGCTGAGCTTAAATATGCTCGATTCCGACGGGTTCTGGCCGGCAATTTTCAGGCTGCCGCTGGTCTCCCCTCCGTACGTAAAAGGAATAAGCCCATTGATGCAATGGGCCAATGTTGATTTGCCGGAGCCGCTGGGACCCGCGATCCAGATTTTCTCGCCGGGATAAATGTCCAGCGTAATCTCTTTCAGCGTAGGCTCCGACTGGTTTTTATACTTGAATCCGTATTGTTGAAACGAGATGATTGGCTGCATAACCTTCAAAAACTCCTATTCCTTCGGGCGCTTCCCGCGCGCCTACTCGTTCACGCTCAAATGGCTCGTCTTGGCGTTTCTTTTCGCAAAGCCGATGACGGCCGGAACGCCAAGCACCAAAAAGACGACGATGTTCGAAATCGAGGCCGCGGCCACCTGCACGACCAGCTTGTCGGAAGGTTCGCCCATAAACGCGATGTCGAACCAGCCGGAGAAAAGCAGCGACAAGACGATGCCGACGATGCCGTACACGATAAACAGTCCGATATGCTTTCCTTTAAAACTTCCGTTTTGCGGATCGAATCCTTTGGACAAATAGATGAGTCCCATAAACGCGGCCGTAATGCCCGAACCGAGTGCCCAGCCCCACCATACCGTACCGCTGGTCAGCAGGTCGTTCAGCACGTGGCCGATCAGCCCTGCGACGAATCCGACGACCGGCCCGAACAACGCGCCGAAAATCGCCAGCAGCGCGATGGCCGGACGCAGCGACGTATCGGGACCGACGGGAATGCCGATGAAGCTGGTGGCTCCGTACAGGGCGGCGCCGATGCCGATGGTCACCACGGTTCTTGTGCTTAATTGAAAAATGGATTTCTTCAAAGCAATATCACCTTTCCGAAAGCGAGATATTCCAACATCTTTCACGTCCAAATACGAACATTAATCGATGATTGTACTCTTAATATAAGGGCACATGGGCGGGAAGGCAAAACTTTTTTTGTAAAAAGGCATATAGATTTTTTTGCAGCTAAACGCGTAGTGACGCAAAATGGCTGTAAAAAACCAAAAAAGACCCATTTCTTTGATCGGAAATAAGGTCTTTTGAATATTGTTTGCTTTTCGGGGAGCGGCTCCGAGCATCCGTTTGGCTTCTATGGCGTTAGTAAGACATGTACCGCCCCGTCGTTAAATTCAAGTCCGCCAGTTCATTTCCCTTCTGCTTGAAAATATAGTCGTTTTCCCCCTCCGCTCCGGCCCAGGCCACGCACAATACGACCCCGCCTTCGCCCGATGCGGCGAACAGGACCGAGAACATTCCGGGTGTCATCTCCCCGCCGTCGTCCACGCGCCAGGTCGAAACCGGATCGTAGTCGGCCGTGAAATCCTTCGCCGCGATCCGCTCCCCCTCCCGCAGCACGAGAGACGCCGTGATCTTTTTTCCCCGCTTCCGGAATTGGACCACGTACAGCTCTTTGTCCGGCGCAATGTCGGCTATTTTCCAAATCTTCTCGATCTTTTGGGATTTGGCAGCCTCGATGTTCCGCTTTACTTCGTCACTTGCCCCTCCCCTTATTTCGGGCTTCACCTGCAGCAGGGAGGCGACGTTAAACCTGCCGCTGTTGGCCAAATAATAGGTTTCGTTCGGCTCGGCATTGCCGTCCACGACTTCGTACAGCAGGCCTTGGACGTTGCTGAAGTTGTTCGCGGACCGGGTTCCGTTATCCTGAGGGCCTTGAGGCTGTTTTTTGACGAATCGGATGTTGAGCGGCCGACCGTCTTTTCCAATGGCTGTATCGAGGTCGTCTGCCTCCATGTTTTCGAACGAAAGGATGTACTTTCCGGTGTTGTCCGCAAAACCGTAGGTGTTTGCAAGCCGGGCCGCATCCAACCGCGGCAGGCTGCCGGCCTGGGCTCCGGCTTGCTGCTGCGAAGCAGTTGTTTTCGTTCCTTCCGTGCCTGCCCCACGGGTTTTATCGGGTTCGGAGCCTTTAGCCTCGGAAGTCCCGTCTTTCTGCCCCGATGCTTGCTTCGCCGGTTCGTCTGCATCCTTACGATCCGTTCCGCTGCCGCCGGGATCCGCCGTTCCGCCGTCCTCTTGCATGACCGTTCCGGACGGCACCGGGTCGGCATGACGCTGCGCCTTGCCCATCTCCGTATTGGAGCATCCTCCGATCACCAATGCGGCCAGTACAATAAAAAGCGATCTTTTCATCTTCCTGCTCCCTTTTTATGGATTTATGATATAAACGCAGCGGCCTTGAAAAAAGTTCCAGCTCCTTATCGCCCTTTTCCGACCGGGTGAACACGCCATTTTCTAACAGGCAGCGTACCTAGACCAGCCTTGTGTAGAACACGGGTGAAATCGATCTCCATCAGGCCAAACGAAAAGGGCCTTATTTCCTGGGGAATAAGGCCCTTTTCACCCGCATTTTCATTCGGCGCGGCCGATCGCGCCGCAATCATCGTCGGCTTCGCGCAGCATCGCGTCGGCAATCGTCATAAAATCGTCCCGCGGGATCTCAAGATGGCCGTAACGGAACGAATAACCCCAATGCGCATTTCCGCGCGTAAAGCTGAGCGAATCGAGCAAGCCGGCGATCTTCACTTCGCGGCAAGGGGAATACCGGATATTTCTCCGGAAGGGCACAAACGATTCCGACATCGGGAATGCGTACACGTCATCGTCGGCAACCTCCCCTATGGCGGTAAACGCCTGCAGCGGACGACCTTTGCCCATTTCCGTCCGCGGCGAGTAATAGATCAGCCAATCGCCACGCCGCATCTTTCGCAGCGGCGCCGACTTGCCGTGGCAAAGCTGGGCGAATCCTCCCACTACCCCCCGTTTGACATGAGACGCCGATACCACGCCGATCCAAAAGCGGCTCTGTTCGTTGATTTGTGCGAGTTGCATATCCGTTTTTCCCTCCTTATGGATGAAGAAGGCTTGCTTTCCTCCGAAGCGGCCTTCCTGCTCTTCCGTTTCAATATACAAAAACGCTCCTGACACCCTTATGTCAGTAGCGTTTGAAAGTTTTTTCGGCTTAAGCCTACATGTTTTTTCCGCGGGTTTTCCGCCGGCCGAACAAGGAGCGGATCCCGTCGGCGGCCAAATAAAGCAGAGGAATCAACTCCGCGACGATCAGAAACGGGACAAAGCCGTGATCGACCAAATAATCCAGTTCCGGCACCGTCCGCACCATAACCAGGGAAAGGCCCACCATCGCAACGGTCATCGAAAGCGAAAACGGCTTATGGTCCTTCAGCCCGAAGGCATGCGTCAAGCCGATCACGGATATGAACAGCAGCAGGCTGATCTTAATGAATAAGCTGGAGAGCCAGATCGCGATAATGAGCGGGTCCAAGTTTTCAAAAAAACCTCCCGGAGGAATGTACCGGATCAGCTCCAGCTCCGGATAAGTCAAGTTTCCGGCCAGGGACGGCCCGAACAGCAAAATCGTTGAGATCAGGCCGACCAGAACGATGACGATCGAGGTGACGGCCGCCCAAAAGAGGGATTTCATCGTTTTAGCGGGTTTCGCGAAAAAAGGAAACAGGAACACGATAAACGCCATTTCCCCGTACTGCGCCGCCATCGAATAGCTCCCGTTCCAAATTCCCGCCAAATTGAAATGGTTCACGAGGGCAATGGCCATGTTGAAATTAAGCTCTCTGTAAACAAACGGCGGGACCATAAAAATCCAAACGACGCTGATGAAGAAAAAACCTTGCGCGGCCCGAAAGATGGTTCCGACTCCCGAACGGACGACATAAACGAAGGTGCACCCGAACAGCATCGCAATCGCCCAATCCGGCGTATCCTGCAAATAAATTTGTAAAATCAGATCCAATAGCTCCCGCAAAATAAGCGCAGCGACGAACAAGGCCGTAAACAGCATCATGAAGGTCAACGGATAATGCAGCCATTTGCCGATCAGTTCCCCGCCGTAGCTTGCAAACGTCCGATCCGGCCGCTTCAATGCCAAACGGTAGGCGCCGTACGTTATCACCAAGCCCAGGCCGGCGCCCACAAGCAGGGAAACCCAGGCCATGTATTGGGCGCTTTTGATCAGCAGGGGGATGATAAACCCCAGCGTCGTCGTATACAGGTATTGCGAATACAGCATTTAGATCTGGGATTGCGAGATAAATACGGCGTCCCGAACGAACGCAGATTGATCAGATGGATATAAATTAAGATCAAGCCGCAAGCCAGTCCGAACAGGCCGAACACCCCCGATAAAATCATGATGGGAAACCGGAGCAGCCGAAACGCCAATCCCAAATCGAAGTGGGGGCTAATAAAAGAGGCGATGCCGGTGAGAGAAACGATAATGACCATAAAGGCCGAGACGATTCCCGCCTGCACCGCGGCCGTCCCGATAATCAGCGCACCGATGATGGAAACCGATTGGCCGATCGCTTTCGGGATGCGGACGGTGGCTTCCCGCAGCGCCTCGAAGGCGATCTCCATGATAAAAGCTTCGACAAGCGCCGGAAAGGGAACGATCTCCCTGGAGGCCGCGATCGATATTAGCAGACTCGAAGGGATGATCTCCGGGTGAAACGACGTGACGGCGATATAGGTGGAAGGCAGCGTCAAGGAAGCAATCAGAAAGACGTACCGGATCCACCGGATCCATGTCGCGGCCACGTAATGCTGGAAATAATCCTCGGCCGCCTGCATCAGCATGAACAGGGTCACCGGCGCCATCAATACGATCGGCGTTCCGTCCACGAGAATGGCCACCCTTCCTTCGAGCAGGGAAGCCGTGGCCACATCGGGCCGTTCGGTGTATTGCATTTGGGGAAACGGAGAAAAAGGGCTGTCTTTGATGAACTCCTCCAAATAGCTGCTTCCGATGACGCCGTCGATCTCGATTCCCGACAATCGTTTTTTTACTTCTTCCAGCAGTTCCGGCTTGCAAATCCCCTGCATGTAAGCAATGACCACTTTGGTTTTGGTATGCGTGCCGATGTCCATCGACTCCAGTTTAAAGGACGGGGTTTTTAGGCGTTTCCGGAGCAGCCTGATATTGACGTCCAGGTCTTCGATAAAGGATTCGCGCGGCCCCCGGATGACGGATTCATTCGGCGCTTCCTCGATCGCCCTTTTTTCGATCGAACTGCATGGTATATCAAGCATTCGCGGGTCTCCGTCGACTATCAGCAGCGCGTGCCCGTCCAAAACGGCGGCAAGTCCCTGATCCATGTCGGTGACGACGCTCAGGCCCGTGACGGACAAACGCTTTTGCTCGAACAGCTGCTCGTTGAACCTCTGTGCGTCTTCGGCCTCCAGCGAAAGCAAATCCCGCAACAATTCGTCCTGGACCGTGTTTTTGGCGATCATGCCCCGGAAAAATACCAGGGCGCATCTCCGGTCCTTGCCCGTATGAAACGTGTGGATGATCAAGTCGGAGCAGTGGACCAGTTCGTGCCGCACCCACTCCAGCCGTTCATCGAAGGTTTCCGGACGTTTGCCGCTCCGGTCCGCGGGCGGCGTCTCCGGGGACTTTGGCGGCTTTTCTGCGTGTCTTCTTTTTTGCGACCAAAAACGTATCGACATAGCTGCTCCCGTCCTTGATGTAATGTGGGTCACCCAAACGCTTCAAATAGTTGGTTATTCAAAGCTTTGCTCCGCAAGGAAAATTTTATTCAACTAACGGGCGCCTTTGTGGCGGCATGCCCCGGCAGCCATCCGTCCATCCCCGTTAACCCTTTCGTTAACCATATGTTTCGCTGCCCTTTGCAGATTATCGCGAATCCCCCTCCTTCCTGCCGTTTATTCCGCTTGTTTGATTAACCTTTTAATTATATAATTCATTCCGTACGCATGTTTATTGCATGTTTATTACATGTTCGACCGCATGATGAATACGACAAAAGGTGGATGTTTTCATGGAATTCAACGTAAACCGCGACAGCCTTTCCTTATTTGCGGCCCTGGCCTCCGACACGAGAATCAAAATGGTGGAGATGCTGAGCCGGGAACCGCTCAACATCAAGGAAATGGCCCAAAAACTCGGCATCTCTTCGGCCATCGTCACCAAACATGTCCAACAGCTGAAGGAAGCCGGCATCATCGACACCGAAATTTCGTCCGGAAAGCGCGGCATGCAGAAAAAATGCTTTCTGGTCCTGGACCGGCTCACGCTCGTTTTCAAGCCGTCCGGCAGCACGGACGAAATCATCCATCCGGACCAAAACGGCTATTCGGTATCGATTCCGGTCGGCCATTACGTGTCCTATCAGGTCAAACCTACCTGCGGGCTGGCATCGGAAGCCAAGCTGATCGGCATGCGGGACGACCCCCGCTATTTTGCGGAACCGGAACATGTCCATGCCCAGCATCTCTGGTTCGCCAGCGGTTACGTCGAATACCAAATCCCTAATTACATGGTAGAAAGCAAACTTCTGACCGACATCCGCATCTCGCTCGAGATCTGTTCCGAAGCTCCGGGTTACGATGAAAACTGGCCGTCGGACATTCTGTTTTCGGTCGGCGGGGTTGAGGTTTGCAAATGGACGTCCCCGGGAGACTTCGGCAGCGTGCGCGGAAAGCTTACCCCGCTTTGGTGGGATCAGGGAAGCACCCAGCACGGGCTGCTCAAAACGCTGTGGATCAATGCCGACGGCACGTTCATGGACGGCGTCCGGCTGTCCAGGGTCACCATACAGGACATTCCCATCGCCCCCGCCAAACCGATCCGCTTCCGGATCAGTTCGCCCGAAGATGCCAAATATCCCGGCGGCGTCAGCCTGTTCGGCAGAAACTTTGGCAATTATGAACAAGACATCGAAGTGCAGATCCGTTATTAACCCTCCTCTACATCCCCCGGCCCCATCCTCCTTCGCTGCCGGTTATGAACTCTTTCGATTACGTGCATACTAAATGCTACGCATGGATTTTGGCTGAGTCCTCTAGCATACGAAAACATCGAAGGAGGTAGGGGCATGAACACTTCCAATACGAGCGAGAACCCGCATACCCTTCCGGTTCCCTTGCATATCGACCGCAGCTGGCTGGATCAGCTGAATAACCGCCTGGAAAAAGGAGGCCCTTGGGGAGACTGGGGGCTGGCGCAGCTGGCCATCCGGGGAGAGGAAGCGCGGCTGGTCACCAGTTTCGACGAACTGCAGTGCCTCAAGCATTTGCAGGGTCTTTCCCCGCTCCCGCATCAGCTTGACACCACGCGCAAGGTGCTGTTCGAAATGTCCGGCAGAGCCATTTTGGCCGATGAAGTGGGCCTTGGCAAAACGATCGAAGCCGGGATGATTTTGAAGGAGTACATGATTCGCGGCCTCGTATCGAAAGTGCTGATCCTCGTGCCTGCTTCCCTTGTGCTGCAGTGGGTGCGCGAGCTCAACAGCAAATTCGGCATTCCCGCCATCGCCCAAAAAAAAGCCTACACCTGGCATTCCGATATCGTCGTCGCGTCCATCGATACGGCCAAACGGGATCCGCATAAAGATTTTTTGCTCAGCCAGGAATACGACATGCTGATCATCGACGAAGCCCATAAACTGAAAAACAAAAAGACGACCAACTACCAGTTCATTCAAAAGCTGCGCAAAAAATATTGCCTGCTCCTCACGGCCACGCCGGTGCAAAACGACATGACGGAGCTGTTTAATTTGATCACGCTGCTGAAACCCGGGCAGCTGGGCCGCCAGGGCGATTTCGCCACCAATTTCGTCGTCGGCAAGCGGCAGCCGAAAAACCAGGAGCAGCTGAAGGACGAGCTCGCCAAAGTCATGATCCGAAACCGCCGGGGCGAAGGCCCCGTCCAGTTCACGAAACGGCACGTCACCAACGTCAGCCTGCAGCTGTCGCCTGAAGAACAGGCTTTGTACGACGGCGTGACGGCCTTCGTCAAAGACGAATACCGGGCGTCCGGAGGAAATCTGAGCAGCATGCTGTCGCTCGTGACCCTGCAGCGGGAGGTTTGCAGCAGCCGGGACGCGGTATTCCTGACGCTGGTGAATCTTTCGAAAAAAATCCCGGACGAATCGCCCCTCACCGCCAAGGTGTGGGAGCTGGTCAACGCCATTCGCGCGATCAAGGCCAATACCAAGGCCGAAAAAACGATCGAGCTGATCCGGCAAATGAACGAAAAGGTCATCGTGTTCACCGAATACCGGGCGACCCAGGAATATTTGCTCCAATATTTTCAAAAACACGGCCTGATTTGCGTCCCTTACCGGGGCGGCATGAACCGCGGCAAAAAAGACTGGATGATGGATCTCTTCCGCGGGCGCGCGCAGGTGATGATCGCGACGGAAGCCGGCGGCGAAGGCATCAACCTGCAGTTCTGCCACCATATGATCAACTTCGACCTTCCGTGGAACCCGATGCGCGTCGAGCAGCGGATCGGGCGGGTCCACCGCCTCGGACAGCAAAACGACGTCAAAATTTATAACCTGTCCACCTCCGGAACGATCGAGGAGCATATTCTGCATCTGCTCCACGAAAAGATCAACATGTTCGAGATGGTCATCGGCGGGCTCGACGTCATCCTCGAACGGTTCGAAAAACAGGAATCGCTGGAAAAAAGACTCGTCAAAATGTTCCTCGAATCCGACTCGAACGAGGAAATCCGGCAAAAAGTGAACTCGCTTGGCCAAACCCTGGACCAAATCAAGCAGCAGGTCGATTATGAATCGGAAACGATGAAGGAGGAGGAAGCCTGAGATGAGCATGTCTCCGCAGGAGGTCCGGGAACATATGATGACCTACCTGGAAAGCACGGAATGCCAGATCATCGAAAAATCGCCGTACCACGTGACGGTCAAGCTGTCTCCGCAGGCTGACCGGCAGCTGACGGGCAGGCCTTATTATTGGGGATTCGTCGACCGAACCGGCGCGGAACCGGAGACGTTATCCTTTACGTTCGTTTTCGACCCGGAACGCTACGACCAACACGAGCAGGAAAAAACCGCGGCCGCGCGGCAGCAGGACCATCTCCTGTCGCGTTATTACGGTACGGCGCCCCTCCTGCCGCAGCTCGGCCCCGGGCGCATCCAACGCGAGGACGTCACTTACGGCAGCGCAAGGCTGCAGCAGATTTGGAATGCCGCCCGCCAGGAAGGCTTCTGCCTGTATCTGTTCGAGCAGCCGCCTTCGCTGCAGCGCGAAACGCTGTTTTCGGCCCCTTACGAGCCGTGGCTGGGCGTCTGCTTCAAAGCGGAAATGGCGTGCGACATGAAAAAGGAAGAACTTCATTTCATCGGAATTTCCCTTGTCAGCGGGCAGATCGCTTCCCCGTTTCCCGATCGGCTGAAGGGACTGACCTTGAGTCCGCGCCTGCCCGAAAACGTTCATATTCAGCCGGCAACGCTTTCGCTTGACGCCGCTGCCGGACTGCTGGAGTCCTATTTGACCGGAAAGCTTGCCGAGATGGACTACGGCTGGGCCGAACAGGCCAAGGAACGCCTGAAGGAGGAACTCGCGGTCATCGACATCTATTACGAGGATCTTCTGAAGGAACCCGACGAGGAGAAGCTGGCCGCGATCCGTGAGCAATTCGCCAGCAGACGGAGCGAAACGACATGGCAATACGAGCCCAAAGTACATTTGTCCGCCATAACCTGCGGCCTGTTTCATCTCCGCTCAAAAGGGTAGATTTATTTAGACCTTCCTCGCTAAAAGCAGGCAAAAATAGAACCGGAGCGGCCTCCGTCCGCGTGACAGCATGCAACAGCCTTTTTACGGCTTGTCCTTTACAATAAGAAAAAAGTCTATCGGCATGCTTCAAAGAAAATAAATCGCCATTTAGCGAGCTTTATCCCGGGATGAACCGAATGTTCGTCCTGCCGTAAACTTTAAAAGCCTATGTATCTCGGGAAAAAGCGAAAAAAGGAAAGGGTGAACCCAAATGAACCCTGCGACTATGCTCTCTTTTGCCACAAAAACGGCGGCTGCGCTCCTTCTCGCCGGATGTCTCGTCCCGGCGGGGGCCGCGCTTGCATCCGGCAGCAGCGGCGCCTCTAGTTCCGACGCAGCGATCCATTCGAGCCTGCCGGCCTCAACTGCCGTTTACGGCCTGCGTCAAGCCGCCGTCCCGTCTTCGCTGCAAAGTTTTACGGAGACCATCGTGAGCGAGCTTTCGAAACAAGATTCGTTCCAGGACTGGAAGAACGCCGGCATTTCGTACGCTCCGCTCGGACCGGGCACGCACAGCTGGCTTGTGACCGTCAGCCGAGACGGCAAACCGGTCGGCTATTTGATTCTGACCTCAACCGATGACGGCAACTACATGCTGAGCGAATACGGACGCGAGGATGCGATGCCGTTCAACGCCCAGGCGCTGCGTGAGCAATTGAAAGAACGAGGCATCCTCCGGCCGGGTTCGAAGCTGGCCGCCGGAGCAAACGTCGAAGCGCGTTATTTCACCCTGCTGCCGGTGTGGGAAATTACGCAGCCCGGCAAATCAACGATTTATCTTCACGCGATTACCGGCGAAGAACTTCCGATGCCGACCGGCCGGGAAAAAGCGCCCCTTGGAGGCCTCGCTTCCCGAAAAGGGCTCCATCTGACGAGCACGATGCTGCCTAAGCAGCAGCGGACAAGCGATCCGTACGATAATCTGCTCTGGCTTCAATCGCCGAAGCTATCGCTGACGGGCAGCCAGGATTTGCTTCAAGCCATGCGGAACGGACGAAGCAGCCTCGTATTTACGTCCCCCGGGCGAAATGCGGACTTTGGAGCTCCTTTCGTCGTGAACGGACTGCATGCTTGGCAGGTTGCAGGCACCGGCAAAGAAACGTTATACGCGGCCACCGGCCCGAACGGCACCAGGTTTCTTCCTGCCTCCGAACTCATGGCGCGGGGCGAATTCCGATCATTGAACGTATCCTATTTATGAAGCGAAGCGCGAAGCAGCCGATCATGTTGAACATAACAAAGACGCCCAGCCATACACGGCAAGGCGTCTTTTTCAAGTTATTCCCGATTTTTTTATTTCCGGTCTTTTTTGTCGGACGGCCGCTTCATCAACATGATGCCGAGCGGGATCATCCCGAACCATTTTTCCGACCAAGGTTCTTTCGTTCTGCGCCGCCGTTCCTCTTTGGGAGTTTCCATAAACGTCACGACGCGTTCCGTGATGTATTTGACAAGCTCTTCTCCGCTAGCCACTTGTGCGCATCCCCTTTCGCAGCTGTGATAGGATTAGCTTTCGCAAAACCCCGCGTTTTTAAACAAAGCTTCCCCGGAATCAACCGCGGCAGTTTATCCCATGATTTGCAACGTCCATCCTACACATGCATTTTTTTCCGACAATTGCGCATTCTAAAGCTGTGCAGGAACGGACTGGACCAGACTTTGGTTCATCCGGATACGTTTCGAAAGGATGGCCTCAACGTATGAACAAAATTTTGAAGCCCGTTTTTCTCGTTTTTATGGCGTCTGTGCTCGCCTTTCCTCCGACTGTAAGGGCTCAGCATGCGCTAAGCCCGGAGGAAGTTAAGGATCACCCCGCGTTCATCCGCGACGTCATCATCATCGATGCGGGACATGGCGGCGTCGACGGAGGAACGTCATTCCAGAATATTTTGGAAAAAGACATCAACCTTGCCATCGCGCAAAAAGTGTTTATGCTCCTTCGCAGCATGGGCTACCATGCCGTGCTGAACCGGACAGGCGACTACGCGCTGAGCGAGGAAAACCATTGGCTCGGCACGAGGTCCAGGCATTTGCGGGATTTGGCGCAGCGAAAAGAGCTCAGCCGGCAAATCCCGACCCTGGTGGTCGTCAGTCTGCATGTCAATTGGGGACGAAACACCTCCAAACGCGGCGGACTCGTCCTTTTTCAAAACGAAGGCCGCAGCGTCCTGCTTGCTTCGGCCATTCAGCAGCAGCTGGATCAGCTATACGGCTTCAAAGGAAATATCGAGCATGGCCGTCCATTTTACCTGCTGAACCAAATTGCCGATCCGGCCGTCATTGTCGAAACCGGCTTTCTCAGCAATGCCGCAGACCGCGCCATGCTGACCGACCGCAGAGGCCAATTGCAAATCGCCAAAGCGATTGCGGACGGGATCAATTATTATTTGACGGTAATATAGGCGAAGGTTGCCAACCCCATATATCCCGCACCAAGTCGCTGATGCCGACGAAAGAGACATGCTCCTGCATTTTCGGGGCAACGTTTTTCAGCACTTCGGCCGTCTTTTTGCCTTGCGTTCCGACATGTCCGATCGTAATGCAGTTATCATGTTCGAGGGCATACGCTTCGACGGCTTTCATTTGTTTGGCAATATGGCTGACCGTGTGGGAGTCGTCGAGAAAAATATGGTTGGCGACCGGCGGCATGCCCATGTTTGCGGCCAGTTTGCCTACGACCGAGTGGTAGTTCGTTTTGCTGTCGACAAAAAACAGCCCCCGCTCGCGGCATACCTGCAGCACGATGGACATGATCCGCTCGTCGCCCGTAATTTTCGATCCCATATGGTTGTTCATCCCGATCGCATGGGGAACGTTATCGATTGCCTCTTCGACCTTTCTCCGCACCTCTTCATCGCTCATTTTGGACGTAATCGCTCCCGGTCCGAGCCATTTCGGGTTTCCATGCTTCGGTTCCATCGGCATATGGACAATGACGTCGTAACCTTTTTGATGAGCCAGCTCCGCATCGGTTTGCGTCGTCGGAAGGAACGGCATGATCGCGACGGTGAGCTTGATCGGCAAGGACAACATCTCTTGCGTCCCCCCCTGCCCGTTGCCGAAGTCATCGATGATTACCGCAACCTTTTTTTCTTTTTTCGCGGCCTTTTGCGCGGCTTCCCCGTGTTGTCCCTGTTCAAGGAACGTTTTCGAATCCGCATACGCACCGTACGACTGCTGCGCCGATGCGCCGAATGCGGGGACGGCGGCCAAAAGCAGGACCAGCCCGGCGGTTTTCATGCACATGCCCCAACGTGATGTCTTCGATGATTTCAAGAGCCCTCTTCCTCCTTTTCGCTTGCTGCAATACTTCTTCCCTCATTGTTTGAGAAAGCAGGTGGAAATATGTATTCGTCTCCAAAAAGGAAGAGATAAAAAAGCGACCAACGCGTATCATCGCGTCGATCGCTTCATCATGTTAGCCAAGGTTACGGTTTCGCCGGCAGTCCGTTCGCCTCCCGGATCAGGGTGAAGAACGGATCAGCGAGAACCGGCTGGAACTCCGGACCCAGCGAATCCGACAATTTTACCACATCGGTCGGCGTCATGCTCCAGGCCAGCAGTCCGAGCGATACGAACAGCGGCGATCGGCCGTCCCAGTCCGCTTTGGCTTCCGCCAGCACCTTTTGCCCGTCCTCTACCGTGCCGATGCCCCGGATCGTCGACACCGGCAGGTTCCCCTTTAGAATGTCCACGCCGAAACGATCTTCCCAACTCAGGAACAGTCCGTTCGGACGGTAATTGTCTGCATAGGCTTTCGCCACCGAATCGCTAAGCGGAACGTTTTGGTTCGCCACGCGGTTCAAGACATATGGAACGGTCATGCCGGTCTTTTTAAGATAGGAAGAAGTCTTCTTCAGGAAATCGGGCAGCGTCTTCTCCGGCCAGGCGTTCGGGTAGAAATAACCGCCGCCGGACGGGCCTGCGACCAATTGGTCGTTGGCGGTGGCGGTGCTCCGGTAATAGCTCAGCATCGCAGGCGCGCCGTCATAGAGCAGCGGGCTGGAGGTCCAATTGATCGGCACTTTGCCGCGGTTCGGGTCGTCCCACAAATGGCGCAAGCGATGCTGGTTGTACTGGAAGTTATCGCCTTCGCTGAAGGTATAAGTGACATATATTTTATTTTCAAGCTTCGGCGCCTTGACCTTTTCGTTCGGGAGCGGACCGAGACCTTTCGCCTGCGTGCCGGAGAATACCGTCAGGTTGCTGAACCAATCGGCAGCCAGCACGTATACGCTGTGATTCGACAAAAGCTCCACCCCGTTGAACTCGCCTTCGGTATCATTGCTGAACCAGCCGAGATAGGGCGTCCCTGCCGGAACGTCGGACAGGATTTTTTCGAACAACGCCTTTTGCTCCGGCGTATTGGTGCCCAGCCAGAACACCATCGCTTTGTTGGCGACCGCGTAATCGCGCAAATACCCGTAAGGCTCCTTCCGTTCCGAAGAAGGCGGCGCTTCGTTGCCGGCATATACCTTGAACTGGTTCCACATGTCCACCGAAGCCGTCAACGACTTGGTCCCTGCCGGCAATTTAAACGCGTAGACGAAGTACCGGCCGTTGTCCGCAAACCGGTGTCCGCCGCTGCCGCTCGAGAGCTGGGAGTTTTGGGCATCGTACAGGAAAGGGGTTTCGCCGTCGGTTCCAGGCACGAATCGGGCGATGGTCCGGCCGTCGGCCCGCACCGTTACTTCATGAACGGCGGAGCCCCATCCGTCCTGCTGGAAAGCATCCTCGAACCGAAGGTATACCGCATCCCTGCCCAAAAAAGAGGTCAGATCGAGATCATACGTGTTGCGGTTCTTGGCATCGCGTTCCTGGGTTTTCTCTTCCGCCACCACCTTAAACGACGGCGGCAGTCCCGGAGGCAGCTTCACCGGCGTATCCGGGCTGAGACCGATCAGCATCCGGTGCGTCGTCTGCTTCCATAAGTTCTCGTACTGCCAATTGTAGGCGTCCATCCGATCCTTGAATTTGCCTTGAAGATCATCGAGCACGTTCAGGCCGTATGGAGCGGACGTGAGCTTCGGCACAAGTTCCGGACTGGCCACAACGGCATCCTTCAATCCGGCCAGCGTCGTCGCCACGTTGATGCTGTCCGGCACCTTCGGATCGTATACGATAAGCCCCTTCGCTTCATGCTTGAATTCCGATACCACTTCCCAAGGGTCGTTATGCACCGTATAAGGCACCTGAAGATCGTTCAGCCAGGTCATTTTTCCTTCTTCCTCGTTTTCAAGCAAATAAATCCGCGGTTGATTCCGGTTGACGATGCCCTGCAGCGTCGCCAGCAAAATTTTGACATCCCCAGGCGCGTCGTAGACATCCGCCACATCCAGGTGTTTAACTTTGGCGAACGACGGGAGCGCTTGCGAATCGGGCCACTTGATCCCCTTGGAGGAGGATGACGGTCCGGCTGCCGGGTCGGCTGTTGCATGAAGGGACATGGACAGCACGCAAACCAATGCGAGACAAAGCGTGGTGAACTTTCGTAACATGAACAATGCACCTCAACTTTACGCTGAATTGGTCGGCAAATGAAAGAAACGACCTTGTTCTTCCGGCTGAACATTCAAGAATCCCGCACCCGCTGTCTCGCCTGAAACTGAACCGATATTTCTTTCACTGCAGATATATAATACATATTTAATATATTTAATATGCATATACAAGACATTCGACAAAAGTAGTGTAAAAATAGGGCTGTCGGCGCATCGTTAATCGGTTCAATCAGCCCGTCTCTTTCGATTGATATTCCGGCAGTACCCTAATCCGCATACGACTCTCTGGCCATGATGCCGGCCGGCTTATCGATCGATTGCGGCGGCATGACGCTTTTCACGAAATTTATTGCAATTGGGAATAAATGGAGACGAGTCGGCATGTTTATAAAATGATAGGGTACACGCCGATGGCCGGACCGATTCCGCTTGATATCGTCGTCCCCCGGCCAAGGCGGACCACTTCATATCAAGAGAGGGGTACGCTATGCGAACGAAACCAAAATCCATGCTGGCCGTGCTGTTATTAATGGCTGTAAGCGTTTTCATGAGTGCTTGCGGAAACGGCGGCCAGGACGCCAACTCTTCCGCGCCGCCGAAGACGACCAATGAAAAACCCGCCGATCCCGCGCCCGGGAACAAAACCGAAACGCCGAAGGAGCAGGTCTTCCGTTTCAATCTCCATTCGAATCCGCCAACGCTTGATCCCGGTCAGTCGCAAGACAACGTGTCGTTCGCCGTGCTTAACGGGCTGTATGAAGGGCTGACGCGGAGCAACCAAAACGGCGAAGTCCTTCCGGGTACCGCCGGGAAATGGGATGTTTCATCGGACGGAACCAAGTATACCTTCCATTTGCGGAAGGACGCGAAATGGTCGAACGGAGATCCCGTGACTGCGGCTGACTTCGAGTTTTCGTGGAAACGGGTGCTCGATCCGAAGACCGAACCTGCGCCGCCGTACGCCTATCAGCTGTACTACATCAAGGGAGCGGAAGCGTATAACACCGGAAAAAACGCCGATCCGAATTCGGTTGCCGTCAAAGCCGTCGATGCCCATACGCTTGAGGTCGAATTGGAGCACTCCACCCCGTATTTTTTAAGCCTTCTTTCATTCCAGACCTATTTCCCTGTTCATTCTTCGGCGAAAACCAATCCGAAATGGGCCTCCGACGCTAGCACCATCATATCGAACGGCCCGTTCAAAATCAGCGAATGGAAGCAGCAAAGCTCGCTTGTGCTGGTTAAAAACGACCAGTACTACGCCAAGGACGATATCAAATTCACGAAAGTGCAGATGACCATGGTCGACGATTCCGGTTCGGAGCTGAACATGTACGAGACCGACCAGCTCGATTTTGCCGGCATGCCGACCGGACGCATTCCGAACGAGCAGATTCCGGTCCTGAAACAGACAAAAGCGGACGAACTCGAGATTAAGGGCATCGCCTCCAGCTACTATTACTTGTTCAACAATAAACAGGTGCCGTTTAATAACGTCAATATTCGCAAAGCTCTTGCCATGGCGATCGATCGCCAGCAGATCGTCGACAAGGTGACCCTCGGCGGACAGCTGCCCGCATTTGGCATCGTTCCTCCGGGAATCGCGGGCGAAAACGGCGAATACCGCACGGAGCATAAGGACGATTATTTCAAGGAAAACGTAGAGGAAGCCAAAGCGCTGCTTCAGAAAGGGCTCAGCGAGTTGGGGCTGTCCGCCATGCCTGAATTCACGCTCGCCTACAATACCGACGAAAGCCACAAAAAGGTAGCCGAAGCCGTCGCCGACATGTGGAACAAAAATCTCGGCATCAAGGCGAAAATCGAAAACCAGGAATGGGGCGTCTTCCTGAAGAACCGCACCGCCCTTAATTATCAGATGGCCCGTGCCGGATGGATCACCGACTACAACGACCCGATGTCCTTCATCGATCTGTACATGACCGGAAGCGGCAACAACGATATCGGATACAGCAATCCGGAATACGACAAGCTCGTCCGCGAGGCGAAACAATCGCTGGATAACAAGGAGCGCATGGAGCTGATGGTGAAGGCCGAGCGCATACTGATCGAGCAGGATCAGGCTATTCTTCCGATATATTACTATACCAACGTCGCCCTAAAAAAACCGAATCTCAAAAACGTGTATGTCGACTATCAAGGAAATATCGTCTACAACCGGGGTTACTTCGAATAACAGCGCTTGCGCCCTTGCCGGTATGAGGCCCTCCGGGATGCATTGGCCAAGTGCCGGTGCGTCCCTCTTCTTCATACCCATGGGGAAGCAATGAACTGACTGGAAAGGAGGATGCAGCGATGTTTCGGTACTCCTTAACGAAACTGTTCTATCTCGTTCTGTCGCTGTGGGTATTGGCTTCGGTCACGTTTTTGCTCATGAAGTCCATCCCCGGCGATCCGTTCATGTCGGAAAAAGCGGTTCCCCCGGAAATTCGCGCCCGGCTCATGGCCCATTACGGACTCGACAAACCGCTTTACGAGCAATATTTCGTATACTTGTCCAACCTGGCGAAAGGCGATTTGGGGATTTCGATGAAAATGCAGGACCGGGAAGTCGGCCAGACGATACGCGATGCTTTTCCCTACTCCCTGAAGCTTGGCATCGTCTCCATCATCGTCTCGGTGATCGTCGGCATCGGCCTTGGCATGGTGGCGGCGCTGCGGCACCGCAAGCTGCTTGATTCCGCCTCGATGGTCATCGCAGTCTTGGGCGTATCGGTTCCCAGCTTCGTGCTGGCTTCGTTTTTTCAATATATTTTCGGCGTACAGCTGAAATGGCTGCATGTCGTCGGCCTGAACGGGCCGCTCGATTACATTATGCCTACCCTGGCGCTCTCCGCCTTGCCGATCGCCTTTATCGCGCGCCTGACCCGTTCGAGCATGCTTGAAGTGTTGACGGCCGATTACATTAAAACCGCCAAGGCCAAAGGCTTGTCCAGCAGCGCCATCATCCGGAGGCATGTGCTGCGCAACGGCATTCTGCCCGTTGTCACCTACCTTGGGCCGCTCACGGCCAACGTCGTGACAGGATCCTTCATCATCGAGCAAATTTTCGGGATCGGAGGGCTCGGCAAAATATTCGTCACGAGCATCAGCAACCGCGATTACTCGCTTATTATGGGCATTACCCTATTCTATGGACTCATTCTCATGTGCGCCCGTTTCATCACCGACATCGCGTACGGACTCATCGATCCCCGCATCACGCTCGTATCGGGAAAGGAGAAAGCGGTATGACCATGCCCCATTCCTCGACTGCCGAAGAACGCGCCTTGACTTTGGAAGATTTCCGGAAGGCCGACGTCGGCGAACATGCGGCGGAAGCGATCGGACAACCAAGCCTGTCCGCATGGCGCGAAGCCTGGCTGCGCCTGCTCGGCAACCGGGTTGCCATGGCGGCCCTTGCCTTCCTGCTGCTGATCATCTTGATGGCGATCATCGGCCCGGTGCTGACGCCCTACGATTATTACTCCAACAACTTGGAGCAGACGAATCTGCCCCCTTCCGCCGAACATTGGTTCGGAACCGACGATCTCGGCCGCGACATGTTCGCCCGAACGTGGATGGGCGCCCGCATTTCGCTCACCGTCGGCTTCTCCGCGGCGGCCATCAATCTCGTGATCGGCGTGGTCTACGGCGGCATCATGGGTTACGTCGGCGGACGCCTCGACGACGCGATGAACAAAATCTCCGAAATCATCTACTCCGTTCCCGATTTGCTGGTGGCGATCCTGCTCGTGGTGGTCTTCGAGCCGAGTCTGGGCACGATTATTTTGGCGCTGTGCGTGACCGGCTGGATCAATATGTCCTGGATCGTGCGCGGGCAGATGATGCAGCTCAAAAACCAGGAGTATGCCCTCGCCTCCCGTTCCCTGGGTTCGCCTCACATGCGCATTCTGTTCCGTCACCTCCTGCCGAATGCGATGGGCCCGATTATCGTCACCTTGACCTTGGCCGTGCCGACGGCCATCTTCAGCGAAGCGGTGCTGAGTTTCCTTGGGCTTGGCGTGCAATCCCCGGCCGCGTCCTGGGGGACGATGATCAATGACGCGCTGAAGACCATGATCATTTATCCTTGGCGCCTTGCTTTCCCTGCGCTGTTCATCAGCTTGATGATGTTGTGCTTCAATCTGTTCGGAGACGGGCTTCGCGACGCGCTCGATCCGAAAATGAAAAAATAAGGACAAGGAGGGTTCTCCCATGCAACCGTTGCTCGAAGTCCAAGATCTCCGCGTCTCCTTTCCCGTCCGCGGCGGCGAAGTGCAGGCCGTGCGCGGCATCGGATTCCATATCCAACCCGGCGAAGCGGTCGCCATCGTCGGCGAATCCGGCTGTGGCAAAAGCGTGACCGCCCAAGCGATCATGCGGCTTTTGCCGCAGCATCCCGCCCGAATCCGCGAAGGAACGATCCGGTTCCAGGGAAAAGATCTGCTGCGTTTGAAAGAGCGGGAGATGCAATCCATTCGGGGCAAGGATATCGGGATGATCTTCCAGGATCCGATGACATCGCTGAATCCGACGATGACGATCGGCCGCCAGATTACCGAAGTGCTGCACAAACATCAACGTTTGACGGCTAGCGAAGCCAAGCGGCGGGCGATCGATATGTTGGAGATGGTCGGGATTCCCCATCCCGCCTCGCGCTTCTCGCAATATCCGCACGAATTCTCCGGCGGGATGAGGCAGCGGGCGATGATTGCCATGGCACTGGCCTGCCGCCCGGCGCTGCTCATCGCGGACGAGCCGACTACGGCCCTGGACGTGACGATCCAGGCGCAGATTCTGCGAGTGCTAAAATCTCTGCAGCGCGAATTCGGGACATCGATCATCCTGATTACGCATGATTTGGGCATCGTGGCGGATCTGTGCGACCGCGTGATCGTCATGTATGCGGGCCAAATCGTCGAGACCGGCACCAAGCGGGAAATATTCAAGCAGCCGCAGCACCCGTATACCCGGGGATTATTGCGGTCCCTGCCGCGCATCGACCGGAGCAAGGATGAGCCCCTCGTGCCGATCTACGGCACGCCGCCCGATCTTTCCAATCCGCCGTCCGGCTGTCCGTTCTGGGCCCGCTGCGGGGATGCGATGCGCATCTGCCGGGAGCGGCTGCCGGAAAAGACCGCCATCGGGGAAACGCACAGCGCAAGCTGCTGGCTGCTGCATCCGCTGGCACGGGAGGTGGCCAGATGAACACAGAGCCATTGCTCCGGGTCCACCGGCTGAGCAAGCATTTTCACTTGGGACGGGGCCAGACCCTGAAGGCCGTCGATGACGTGAGCTTCAGCGTCCGCCAAGGAGAGACGCTTGGAATGGTAGGCGAATCGGGATGCGGAAAGTCGACGGCGGGACGGACGATCCTCCGCTTGTACGAGCCGACGGAAGGGGAAACCTGGTACGGAGGAACGAACATTTATCGGCTCAAGCCGCGCCAGCTGAAGGCGCTCCGCCGGGAGATGCAGATGATCTTCCAGGATCCCTACGCATCGTTGAATCCGCGCATGACGATCATGGACATTATCGGGGAGGCGCTGGACATTCACCGTCTCGCCGACAGCCGTTCGGCGCGCAGGCATCGGGTCGAGGAACTGCTCCACATGGTTGGCTTAAACCCCGATCATGCCACCCGCTACCCTCACGAGTTCTCGGGCGGACAGCGCCAACGTATCGGGATCGCCCGCGCGCTCGCGGTCGATCCGAAGTTCATCATTTGCGACGAGCCAATCTCGGCGCTGGACGTATCGATCCAGGCCCAGGTCGTCAACCTGCTGAGAGATTTGCAGAAACGGCTTGGACTGACGTACCTGTTCATCGCGCATGATCTGTCCATGGTCAAACATATCAGCGATCGCGTTGCCGTCATGTATTTGGGGCAAATCATGGAGCTGGCCGACAGCGAAACGCTGTATGCGGAACCGCTGCACCCGTACACGCGCGCGCTCATGTCCGCCATCCCCGTCCCGGATCCCGACGTGGAGGCGGGCAAGGAGCGGATCGTGCTCAGCGGCGAGCTTCCCAGTCCGCTCAAACCGCCAAGCGGCTGCCCCTTCCGGACGCGATGCCCTTACGCGGCGGCGGTCTGTACGGAAAGCAAACCCGAGCTCCGGGAAGCGAAACCGGGGCGCATCGTCGCCTGCCACCTCGTTTAAGAAACCGCGACTCGCCAATTTCTTTGCGGATTGCATAAAAAAACAGACCCGTAAATTATGAACATAATTTACGGGTCTGTTTATAAGCGATGCGGTCGAGAGGACTCGAACCTCCACGGGGGGTTAGCCCACACGGACCTGAACCGTGCGCGTCTGCCAATTCCGCCACGACCGCATATGTATTCATCGCTTAGCGCTTTCGTTGTTTTATAACTCTTTGGCGGCGACAAGATAGATCATACCATGATTTTAAAATATAGTCAACGCTTTTTCGATATTTTTTAGGGATCCATTTTATGTTTATGAAAATCGGAAGCAACTGCCAGCGAAAAAGCATTGATTAAAATGCGGCAGGCGGGATAAAATAAGAACATGAGTTCCCATGAAAGGCGGTGATCCTTACATGACTGCACCAGGCATAACCCGCGACGAACTGGCGCTGATCAAAAGTTATCTTCTGCTGCAATACATTCACAAAGTGTTTGAGCGGGACCTTCGCATCATGGAAGAAAGCGGCGTGTTCAAAACGCCCGAGCTGTACATGGAGGTGGTGGCCGGAGGCGACCGCCAAGCCTTAACGCTGCTGTCCGGCGTCAAACGCGAATTCAAAAGCCGCCGAATCCGCGTATACCGCATCCTTCAAGACGAACGCGGCATCGGCGCGGAATATGTATGCAGGGGTTACACGGGCGAAATGAACATTTTATGGCCGGCTTTCCGCAGCGAAATGATGGCCCGCATGAAGGCTTATCTGGGACTCGTTCCGAATGTCGGCACCGGCTTTTCTCCGGGCAACCCTCTTTCCCCTCCTGTTTCGACGACGTAAGGAATCCCTTGTTCTTCCCGGATCGGCGGCACAGAAGTTCGGGCTGAAGCCGGAACCTTTTTTGGCGCGCAGCGCCGGAATATGCATTCCCCAGCTGCAAAAAAGCCGCTTTAACACCGGAGAAGCCCTGCTCTGCCATGTAGGCAGGAGGATTCCTTAGGTTAAAACGGCTTTGCTTACAGCTATATCATCCCGAAAGCTCAAGCTTCGGGGTTTTTGCGGGGCTCGTCCGCCGGCTGGAACAAATAATTCCGGTCAAGCTTGACGACCTTCCGGTTGCGGCGCCGGATCAGCACATGATTGTCGTCCCACGCCACCACGATGCCTTTTACGTCGTTTTCTTCAAGACTGTCGCGAACCACCCTGACCATTTCTCCGGAAAGGCGGTAGTTGTTGAGCTGTTCGTCGGTAATCATCGCAAGCGGCCTCCTTTCCTTTGTTCGTATCACAAAAAAAGACCTAAATGGATTCATTTAGGTCATATCTTTTGCAGCGGCTTGCCGGCTGAATTCCACGTTCGTGCAAGAATTAGCGTTGCGCATGCTCTTTGCTGTCATTTTTCTCAAACCAAAAATCAAGCACTGTAGAAGACATCACCCGTTTTTCGACATACTCCACTTGATGAGGGGCGAACAAATCCTTCCAGGAAAAGTCAAGCTCATCACACATACGCACGATGGTCAGAAGTTCCGACCAGGCGACGTAACGTTTGTACCAGAAAAATTGAGGATGCTCCATCATGTAGGGATACAGATCATCAAACTCCGTATGTTTGCAATCCAATGCGCGTTCGAAATGATCTTTGGCTGCAGCCAGTTTATCGACGAAAAACTGTTCGGTTACCGGTTCTTTCCCCATTTCGCTGCCTCCCCTCTCGAGTTCTTAAGTATATTATAAGCGAAAAGGACGCCACTTGAAAGAAATTGTTTATATTTGGACGATCAGTCGGCAAAGGTGATGGTTCCGTGATCGAGCGACTCGATCCTTACAAGCGACTCCAAACGGATTCCCTGCTCGCGGATCGTGCGCGCGCCGGCCTGGAAGCATTTTTCGACGACGACGCCGAGGCCGGCCAGCTCCGCGCCCGAACGTTCGATAATTTTGACGAGCCCTCTGGCCGCATCGCCGTTGGCGATAATGTCGTCGATAAACAGCACCTTATCCTCTGGCCGGATGTACTTGCGCGACAGCATGATATCGGTGACGATCCCTTTCGTAAAGGACGGGACACGCTCGCATAACGCGTCGGGGTCGGCCAAAAGCGTTTTTTTGCGGCGCGCGAACACGAGCGGCACCCCAAGCTCCAGCGCCGTCGCAAACGCGACGGAAATGCCCGAGGATTCCACCGTGATGACGCGCGTGACGCCTGCATCCGCAAACCGCGCGGCAAATTCCCGGCCCATCTCCATCGTCAGTTCGGGATCCACCTGATGATTCAAAATGCCGTCCAAATTCAGCACCTGCTCCGACATGACCGTGCTTTCTTCAATAATCCTTTGCTTTAATTTTTCCATTTCATAACCCCCAAAACGATTAAGAAAAACGTCGATCGACGTCCTTTCAAAAAAATTCATACCCTGTAACGGAAACGGCGAACCACCGCGTTTAACGTCTCCGCCGCCAAACGAACCCCGCGACCGCAAGCATTGCAACGAGCAGCACGGTCACCAGCACCCCGACCTTGAGCGACGACCGCTGCATCATGATCGCGATTTCGTTCCAATGATACCCGACCGCATGCCCGATCAGCAGAAACGTCGAACAAAACAGCAGCGCGCCCAATGCCGCATAAGCGGCGTAACGTCCCACGGGCAGTTTGGATATCCCGGCCATATAGGAAGACAAGTGGCGCAATCCGGGAATGAAATACCCGATCACGATGCTGAAGGCGCCGTACCGCTTAAACCAGGCTTCGGCGGACTTCAGGCGCCCCGGCGTGAGCCGGACCCATTTGCCGTACCGTTCCAATAGCGGCTTCCCTACTTTTCTTCCCAGCGCATAGCTGATCATCATCCCCGTCATGCTTCCCGTAAACGTGACGGCAAGCGCGACGGCAAAATGAAAATGCCCCTGCGCGATCATGCCGCCGAAGGCCGCGATCAGCGTTTCGTCCGGAACCGGCACGCCCACGATTCCTAATGCCAGCAAAACAAATAATGCGATATAACCGTATTGTGTCAGGTAAACCATAATTTCCGTCAAACGTTATGCCTCTCTTTTCTCATGCTGTGGCAGCAGTTGGATATTTTTTCGAGGTCTAACCGATGGGGACACGCCTGAGTCATGTCCTACACAATCCCATCATAACCTGTACTAAGCGAAGTACACAATAGCGCCGCTTTAAAGCAGGGAGGAACCTAATGAAAACCGGGATACGCATCATCCAAATCGCATTTACATACATCGGAACGGTCGTCGGGGCCGGATTTGCCACCGGACAGGAAATCATTCAGTTTTTTACCCGATTCGGCAAATGGGGCGCCCTGACCATCTTGCTTGCGACGATTCTGTTCATATGGCTCGGCACCAAAATGATGCTGTTGTCGCGCCGGATTTCCGCCCGCTCTTACGAGGATCTGAACAAACATCTTTTCGGCCCGAAGGCGGGGTCCGTCATCAGCATCATCATGCTGTTGATTTTGATCGGGGTCAACAGCGTCATGCTCGCGGGGGCGGGCTCCGTATTCATGGAGCATCTCGGCATGCATTATCAAACCGGACTGCTCATCACGATCGTAGGGACGTTTTTTTTGCTGAAGCACGGCATGAATGCCATTATGCAGCTCAACAGCATCGTCGTTCCGCTAATGCTCTCCTTGTCGGTCGTCCTGATTCTCAATACGGCCAAGCTCCCCACCGCCGACCGTTTTCTCAGCCTGCCCGCCGATTCGCATTGGTCCGTGGTTTGGCTATCGCCGATCATTTATACCGCTTTTAACCTCGTTTTGGCCCAAGCCGTCCTCGTTCCGCTCGGAAGCAAAACCGAAAGCGCGGCCGCCGTCAAATGGGGAGGCATAGCGGGCGGAATCGGCGTCGGGCTGATGCTGCTCTCGGCCCATATCGCCATCTCGGCGCATATGCCCGGCATCCGGCAATACGAAATCCCTATGGGCAGCATCGCCTCCCATCTGGGAACGGCCGTCCATTTGATCTACGTCATCCTGATCTTCCTGGAAATCTTCAGTACGTTCGTGGCGGATTTGTACGGGGTGACGCTTCAGCTGCAGCAGCATATTTCCATTTCCCCGAGGCTCATTACGGCATCCGTTTTGTTCATCTGTTTCCTGCTCAGCCAAATCGGGTTTAGTTCGCTTTTATCCGTGCTGTACCCGCTGTTCGGCTGCCTGGCGATCGTCTGGGTGGTCAAGCTGATGCTCAAATCCGGATGATTTCGGCCTGAGGCAGCCTTTGCCTTACATGATCCAGAATATAACGGTGGCAGGTCAGCATGATGATTTGCCGCTCCGCCGCCAGCTTGCCCGCCAGATCGAGGGCGGAGCACATCCGCTCCTCGTCGAAGTTGACGAACAGATCGTCGAGCAGCAAAGGCACGGCCGTTGTGCCGTTCATGCTCCCGGCAAGGGCGAAGCGCATCGCCAGGTACAGCTGTTCGGCCGTTCCCCGGCTTAGCAGCGTGCTGTCGATTAGTCCGGCGCTGCGATGTTCGGCCAGCAGCCTTTTGTCGCCCAACTTCATGACGACTCTGGCGTAGCTCCCCCGCGTCAGCTCGGCAAAATAAGACGAAGCGAGCTTCAGCAATTGCGGTTGCTTCTCCCGTTCGTAAATGCTGCGCGTGTTCGCGATCATTTCGGCGCACAAGGCACGAACCGCGTATTGCCCGGCGATGTCCTTAAGCGCCGCCTTCTGTTCCTCAAGCTGCTGCAGAGCCGTATCCTGGGCGCATAACCGCGCCAGATCGTCCCGTTCCTGCAGCAGCCTGCCCTGCAGCTGCCGCAGCTCGCTTAGCAGCAGCTCCGCCTGACCGAGCTCCCGTTCCGCTTCCTTCACCGCTTCGTCGAGGGAGGCGGCGTCATGCTCGTCCAGGACGCAGCGAAGCGCTTCTCCCCGTTCCCGGGGCCAGCCGCCGAACATGCCGACCGCAAGCTGGCGGATGTTGCGCTCCAGCTCTTTGCGCCGCTCCGATGCGGCCCCGAGCCGCAAAAACTGCTCTCCGTCCGCCGCTTTCGCTTCGGCAAGCAGGGATGCCATGGACCGCGTGACCGCTTCGATTTCCCCGTTCACCCGGATACGCTCCTCCTGTACAGGCTCCAATCTGGAGATCACGATTTCCCTTTGGCGCAGCAGCTTTTTCTCTTCATCCCACGCCCGCTCGGCCGCTTCAAGCCGGAAAAACGTAGAGGGTCCGCTTTCTTCCCGATCGGGCAGAACCAGCCGGCATTCCTCTTCATAAGCCCGTATTTCCTGCTCAAGCCCCCGCATTTTTCTATCAAGCCAATCGAGACGCCGCACAAGCTCCATTCCCTGCTCGGCAAATCCGAACAGGTCCATCACCGTCTCGGGCGAGGAGGATGCCTGGAGTTCCCGCTCCGCCAGCCAGTGCTGCCACTCCTTTTCAAGCTCGGCGAAGATCCCCTGCTCCTTGTCCATTTTACGGCGGAGCGACGCCAGCTCATGCCGCAAAGCCTCGGTCCGCTGGCGCGCCGACAACGCTTCGGCTTTGCTTCTTTCCAGTTCGTCCTGCCACAACAGCCAGGCGTCCACCAGTTTGCGCAGTTCGCGCAGGGCCGATTCCAGATCCTGTTCGGCAAAGAAGGCGTCCCGTCTTCCTTCCCCTTTGCCCTCCGCCCGGGCGGAAGCGGCCAGCGGGTCGGCAACTAGCGAGGAGATGAGCGAAGACAACCGGCTTTCCTCGTTTCCCGGATCATAACTTTTTGCATGCCTTCTGCTTGTCCTCTCCGCTTTCGCGGAGGACCGCCTGCTTCCCAGCCATAGCCCGGCATCGGCTGCAGCCAACAAAGCCAAGGCCGCACCGGCTCCCAGGGGGGACTGCAGCAGCCACAGCGCGCCAGGGAGAAGCAACGTCAAGAGGACGCTCCCCCATAACAGCTTCCGGTACAAAGCCCTTATGCGTTTATCGACGGCGGCCTCGCGTTCTTCCATTTCCTGAAGGGAAAACCGTTCAAGACGGGTTTCGCGCCAACGTTCCGCCGCCGATTGGATTTCGTTCCAAACGGGGAGCAATTCGGCTTTGGATTTCGGGATGAACATCGCGAAACGGGCGGTTCCGTCTTCTTTTTTCTCGCCATAAGCGGCTTCCGCCCGCCGAAGCTCATATTCGGCCGCTTCCAGCTGCCTGCCCTTTTGCTCCCGCTCCCATGCAAGCGACTCCATGCGGCGGTCATACCCGGCAAATCCGGCGGCATACCGCCGGACAGCCTCCCGCTCCGCGGCGCTGCCCGAAAAAGCCCGCAGTTCGGCCATGCCCCACCGCGGGTCCATCTGCCGGAGCAATCGTTGCAGCTGCTCCCTTAAGGCCGCCTCCTCGCCGGAAAATTCCTGGAGTTCCTTGATCCTCACTTGGATCGGCTCCCGCCTTGCCGCCAGCCTATCAATCAGCGGCCCCTTGGCCAGCAAGCTTTCGGCGGGCTGAAGACGGCCCAACTGTTCGTTCATGGCGGCTTCCGCATGCTCCAGTTCTTTCTGCCGGATCCTCAGCCGGTCCAGCTCCTCTTGAAGCCGATGCCACCTCAAGACGCCTTCCTCGGGGTAACTTGCAGCTTCGGGAAGCCCGGCCAGCTCGAGCGCAGCCTCCTTCCACTTCAGCCACTGCGGCCGGATGTCCTGCGCCTTTCGAAGCAATACCAGCCTGTCGGATATCCCGGCCCGTTTTTGTTCCGTTTCTCCGATGCTCTTTCCGGTTTCCAGCAGCTTCGAATCCGCCGCCATATATTTGGAGAGATAAGCGCGGCTTTCCGAGATCTCCCGCTCAAGCCGCTCGATGGATTGCAGCACCTTTGCGCTTTCTTGAACCCGTCCCCGCGGCTTGTACAGCCTTTCCATCTCCTGAAACAGCCTCCGCTCGGCCCGGACGATCCCGGCGCCGCCGCCGAAACCGGCATGGAACAAGTAGCTGCCCATTTCCTCGGACTGCAGGGTCCGGATTTCCTGCAGCTCCGTCAAGGTCACGGCAAACAGCTGCTTGAACATGTCCCTCGACAATCCGCCCAGGAGCCCCTTTTCCAAATCGTCTTGCGTCATATGTACAGCCGTTCCTTGGGCGGTCGTTTTGACGATCGACAGCCGTTCTCCCCGTCCGGAGGCCGATCCGCCTTCCCTGGACGCAAACCGGGAGACGGTCCATGCCGAGCCGTCTTCGGCCCTGGCGGTCAATACGCCGCCATGCGCTC
This sequence comes from Paenibacillus cookii, assembly GCF_018333375.1. Classification (GTDB taxonomy): domain Bacteria; phylum Bacillota; class Bacilli; order Paenibacillales; family Paenibacillaceae; genus Paenibacillus_AQ; species Paenibacillus_AQ cookii. Next base: position 40,325 of record NZ_BORW01000025.1, on the reverse strand, counting down.
CGCCTCCCGGCGGTTCGAAACGCTCCCCGGGGTAGGACCGGCTCGGTATGCCGTACAGCATGGCCCGCACAAAATGCAGGATCGTGCTTTTGCCGGCCTCGTTCGGGCCCGCCAATACCGTGATCGGGGCGTTTAGCCGGATGTCGCGGTCCCGGATCCGGCCAAAACCTTGAATTTGCAAACGCTCAATGTGCATCCGATTCCTTATCCCCTTCCGTTTCCGGGCCAAGGTCCGCCAGCAGCATGACCGCCATCTCTTCGGCCCGCCGCAGCCACCCCATCCGCTCCTCTTCGCCGGTTTCGGCCAGCAGCCTGCGCAGCTCGCCGTTCGCCGCCAGAGGCTGCAGCGCGCCGCGGAACAACTCGGAACGGATCCGCTCGTCCTGGCCGGCCCGCTTTCCGTATCGCAGCAATTCGCCGAGAAAGCTGTCCTCCTGAAGCAGCGCTTCCCGGTCGATCCATGGGCCGGAACGGATCTCGAAGCTTTCGATCCATACGAGCCCGCGGAATCCGCCGGGCCCTTCCGCCGCTTGAACCGCTTGTCGGCGGAACGCATGCAGAAGCTCTTCCGCCATCCCTTCTTCCAGCCGATCATGAAGACGGCCTCGGCCGATCACGGTCAACCGGACGATGCTCATTTCCCCGGGACGTTCGCGGCGAATAGCCTCCAATCGAGCCTCCACCATCTGATGGAACGACTCTTCGCTTTCCAGGCCGCCGATGGCGAGCTCCTCCCGGAACCAACGCACCGTATCCAGCTCATGAAACCGCAGGCCGACGTTCCCTTCTTCATCCACCTGAACGGCATAACAGCCCTTCGCCCCGGTTTCCCGAATGCTGCGGCCCTGGATATTGCCCGGATAAACGATATGGGGGTTTTCCTGCAAGATTTGCCTTTTATGGATGTGTCCCAGCGCCCAATAATGGTAGCCTGCCGCATTCAGGTCGCTCCGGGTGCAGGGCGAATACGTTTCATGCGCGGGATCGCCGTCCACGTTGGCGTGGAGAAGCGCAATATGGAACAAGGATGAATCCTTGCTCCTTTCAAAATACCGGGACGTATTTTCGGTAACTTTGGCCGTCGGATAAGAAATGCCGCCGATGACCGCTGCCGGCCGGCGATCCTGCCTGCGGTATGCGACGACCCGTTCGAATTCGGGGCCAAACACGTGCACATGCTCTTTCGGGGAAGTGCCCATGCGCGGGCCATCAAGCGGATCGTGATTGCCGTGGATGACGTACACGCCGATACCGTGCTCGCCGAGCCGGTCCAGCGCCTCCCGGAAACGGAGCTGGGCCTGAAGCGACGCGTCCTTGGCATCGTATACGTCGCCGCTAATGACCATAAAATCGGCCCGCTCCCGGACGGCCAGCTCCGTCAGCCGCTCCAGGGAAGCAAAGGTGGATTCGCGCAAATATGCGCGGATGTTGTCCGAAAGCCCGCTGATGCCTTTAAACTGGCTGTCGAGATGAAGGTCCGCGGCATGGATGAATTTAAAAGAAACCATTCCATCACTCTTTCACCGGTGAGTATTGTAAATATAATTTCTTCAGTTCATTGACCGCATGGGTCAGCGAATAATGGCTTTTGGCTTTGTCCCAGGCCGAACGCGCCAGTTCGTAACGATAAAGCGGGTCGGCGATGACCTTCTCCAGCGCCTCGCTGAGCGCGACGTAATCCTCGGGCGGAACGAGAAGGCCGTTGACGCCGTCCTCGATCTGTTCGGCAATCCCGCCGACGTTCGTGCCGACGAGCGCCAGGCAGCTGAGCGCCGCTTCGGCAAATACCGAACCGAAAGCTTCCGCCCGGGAAGGCAGAACGAAAATATCGAAAAACGGCATAAACTCTTCGGGGTGCAGCGTATAGCCGTAAAATATCGTTTCATTGTAAATGCCGAGCTGCTTGGCCAGCGTTTCAAGCTCCGTGCGGTACGGGCCGTCGCCGATGATATGCAGGACATAATCGAGCCCTTTCTTTTTCAGCTCCGCGCACGCTTTAAGCAGGACGTCAAGTCCTTTGGCCGGGACGAGCCGGCAGACGGTGATCAGCTGCGGAACGTCGTTTTCGTGGGGAACCGGCTTAAACCGTTTCTCGTCGAATCCGTTCGGCGTTACCGCGATGCGCTCCGGATGTTCCACGTAGGCTCCCAGATAATCCGCAAACGAACGCGAAACCGTCAGCATCCGTTCGCTTTTCAGCTCGAGCTCGCGGTACAAGGACACCAGGAATCGGTGCTCGGGGCCGTCCGCCTTGATTTTGCCGTTCAAAATCAGTTCTCTTTCGTAGCTGGAATGGATAGTTTGGATGAGCGGCACGTCCGGAAACGCCTGTTTCATGGCGAGGCCCGCGATCGGATGGTGGGCATGGATCAGATCGTACGGCTTTTGGATCCGAAGCTTCGTCCACCATAAATAATCTTTGTAGGTTTGAATGTATTTTTGAACGATAGGATGGTCGCCGTATTCCGTCCAGTCAAAGGTTTCGAACCGGACGTCTTCATGTCCCTTGTTCCGGATCCGCTTCGGAAGCCAGAACATCTCCATGTCCCATCTCGAGGATTGAAAACGCTCCTGCATGTAAGGAATCATCGAGGATACGCCGCCCGGCTGTTCCGGCGGGAAAAAAAGTGCTTGCAGTAATCTCATGGGGAAACGCCCCTTTCTAGTATCTCTTTCTATCTGTTTTGTGCTGTCCACTCGTTTCGGGATCTTCGAAATTATGATATATTGGAACATATGTTTCAGTAAAGGAAAACCATTTCGGGAGCCGATGGAGGATGACGCCTTTCATGTCCGGATCACCCTACGCCGTTTCGGCCGGCATTGCTGCGGCATGCTGTTTCTATATCATACTCATCATGACGATGATGTGCCTCATTATGTACAGCAAGCAGCGGAAAAAGGCCTATGTGTCGATGATCGTCGCCTTTCTATTTATTATGACATACGAAGGTCTGAACATCCATTTCGCCTTGTCGCCTGCAGGCAGCCGGAGCGGGAGCTATTCCCGGATCGCCGATTTGCAAATTTTTTCGTTCCTGCTGCTCAACCTGGCCGTGTTTCAGCTTTACCGCCGGATGAGCCGATCCTCGACTCTGATTTTTGCATCGCTTGCGCTGCTGTTTCTCGTGCCGCTGGTCTCTTACGTCCTGCCGTTCGGAGGGACCGGATGGCAGAAGATCTACTTGGATGTCTACCAATTGGGCATCTTATATGCAGGCATTTCATTCATTCTGCCGCGGATCGGGCAGCGCGGAAAATATTTTGCCGGCATCGGCGTCTACTTCGTCTACGCGGCTGTCGGGATGCTGGCGCGTTACGCCGGCTGGCATGCCTCATGGATCGACGCCGCGACGGTCTGGCTTCCGCTTGCGTATTACACGATCGTGTTCCTGATCCTGTTCGAGCGGATCGTCGAGCTGATGCAGTCGATTTACCGTTCCTCCATCACCGACGGACTGACGAATCTGTATAACCGCCGCTTTTTCATGAAACAGCTGAACAAATATGCGGAGCAGGGCGTCAAGGTATCGATGCTCTTTTGCGACATCGACAATTTCAAAAAGCTGAACGATACCGAGGGCCACCAACGTGCCGATCAGGTATTGAAGCAGGTGGCGGCGATCATCGACGAGGAAGTGTCCGAGGTCGGCCTCAGCGGCCGTTTCGGCGGAGAGGAGCTTGTCGCCCTGATCGTGGACAAACGGGCTAATCCCGCCCAAATCGCGGAGCGGATCCGCGCCCGGGTCGCCGAAGAAACGATCGTTACCTTAAGCATCGGCTACAGCTCGCTCCGCAAAAACGGTACCGCGGAGGAATTGGTCAAACAAGCCGACCAAGCGATGTACCGGTCCAAAACGACGGGCAAAAACAAGGTGTCGCCTTACCGCACGCCCTCCTCGAAAAAGGAACCGGCGGAGGAAACCGGCTCATGAGGGCAACTCCCTAACCATAAAAAATTTTCCGGCCATCGCGGCATCACGAAACGAAAACTGCAAAAAGGAGCTTAAACGATGGGCAAAGAATCGCTGCCTTCCGCGTACATTGAACAAATGAAATCTATTCTGGGCGGGGATCTCCCCGCCTTTTTGCACTCCTACGATCTTCCGCGAACCCACGGATTGCGCTTCAATGAATCCAAGGCCACGGCCGCGCTTCAGGAAAACGTGATCCGAATGTTCGACCTGAAGCCCGTTCCCTGGTGTTCGACCGGTTATTATTACAACGAATCCGCGCGCCCGGGCAAACATCCCTACCACCAGGCCGGACTTTACTACATCCAGGAGCCTTCGGCCATGTCGGCGGTGGAGATGCTCGATCCGCAGCCGGGCGAAACGGTGCTGGATCTGGCGGCCGCTCCCGGAGGCAAAAGCACCCATATCGCTTCTAAAATGCGCGGCCGGGGGCTGCTGGTCTCCAACGAAATCCATCCGGAACGCGCCAAAATCCTTGCGGAAAACGTCGAGCGGATGGGCATCGCAAATAGCGTGGTCACCTGCGCCCCGCCGGACGAGCTGTCCCGCCGGTTTCCCGAGGCATTCGATCGGATCATGCTTGATGCGCCTTGCTCGGGCGAAGGCATGTTCCGCAAAGATCCGAACGCGCTCGAAGAGTGGTCTCCGGCCATGGTCGAACTCTGCGCCGCCCGCCAGCGCGACATTTTGGACCATGCCTACTTGATGCTGAAACCCGGAGGCACGATGGCCTATTCGACCTGCACGTTTAACCTGAGCGAAAACGAGGAGATGATGGCGCATTTCACAAGCGCCTATCCGGATATGGAGTTGGTCTCCATGAAACGGCTGTGGCCGCATGAGGAAAACGGAGAAGGGCATTTCGTGGCCGTGCTGCGCAAAAAGGATGACGGAGAGCGGACGGGAAAGCAAAAACGAACCCGCAAACCGCAAGACAAGGGCAAAAACAAAGCGGAGTTGGCGGCGTATCGCGACTTTGCCGCCTGGGCGGCGGAGGAGCTTCCCGGATTCGTCCCGCCGGCGGGAACGCCCGTCTTGTTCGGGGAAGCCTTGTATCTTCTCCCCTCCACCGAACCGCTGCCGATCGACGGGCTGAAGGTTCCCCGGGCCGGGCTTCATTTGGCCCACTTGAAGAAAAACCGCGTCGAACCGGCCCATGCGCTTGCGATGGCGCTGGCCCCCGAACAGGCCAAGCAGCGGCTCCTTCTGGAAGCGGACGGGCCGGAGGCGGCGGCCTATCTGCGCGGCGAGACGCTGCCCGTTGCGGCCGATCTCCGCGGCTGGACGCTCGTGACGGTGGACGGCCTTCCGGTGGGGTGGGGCAAAGCCAGCGGAGGGCAGCTGAAAAATCATTATCCGAAAGGACTCCGCCAATTCTGATCCCGAAGGGAACGCGTTCCCTTAACAAACGAAGGTACCTTGAAGGCTTGTCCGCAAGCCTTCAAGGTACCTTCGTTTTTATATATCCGTTACTCCATCAAGACAAGCAGTATTTGAGCAAAGCCGCATGCACGCCGTCTTCGTTGTTCGAGGCGGTTACCTCGTTGGCCGCCGCTTTCACTTCCAGCGGGGAATTGTCCATGGCGATGCCCATGCCCGCAAAGGTCAGCATCGTGATATCGTTATAGTAGTTGCCGATCGCCAGCACCTCTTCGGGGCGCACCCCGCGGCGTTCCGCCAGCTGCTTGAGCGCGTTGCCCTTCGATGCGTCCGGATGCATCAGGTCCAGGAAATATTCGCCGCTTCGCAAAATGTTGAATTCCGGCGTCCATTTGCCGATTTCCTCATGGACCTTGTCCAGCACGTCGGCGTAATCGAATGCCGTCACCTTTACGACCGGCTCGCCCAGCTCTTGAATCGGCGGCAGGTTGGCAGGCAGCATCAGGAAATTCTCGTACATGCTGCGGACCTCGACAGCCATCCCGTCCACGTCGTCCACATACATGCGAAATGCCGTATTGACGTCAAAATGAACCTTTTTATCGCGGAAATAATCCATATACGGCTGGATCGCTTTCGTATCCATGGAGAATTGGTGCACGACTTCCTTCGTGACGACGTCCACCGTCGCCGCCCCGTTATGGCTGATCACATAACCTTTAAGCCCGATCTCTTCCATGAACGGAATCGAGTTTTGCGGGCCTCTCCCGGTGCAGAGCACGATTTCCGCTCCGGTTCGCGATACCTCCTGAATGGTTTGTTTCGTTTGCTCGGTCAGTTCATGGTTGTCGTTCAGCAGCGTTCCGTCGACGTCGAGAGCGATCAGCTTGTATTTCATGTCTCCACCCATCCTTTTTCTCTATTTTAGGGATTTGGCTTTGAAACCCCTTCGATTGATGCAAAAAACCATTCCTTTGCTTTATACAGAAACGTCATCTAGTCATCTGCGCGCAAGTCGTTTTTTTACTGCGCTTTAATCCTGCGGGCCCGTTAGCAAGGCCAGTTCGTCTTCCGTTAATTCCCGGTATTCCCCGAGCTGCAGCGAAGGATCCAGATCCAACCGGCCCATGCGGATCCGTTTCAAATAGACCACCTTTTTGCCGACCGACTGGAACATCCGCTTGACCTGATGGAACTTGCCTTCATGAATCGTCAGCTCGATCCGGGAGACGACCTCTTCCCCTTGACGATCGTGCCCTAGCACGACGAGCTCTCCGGGTTGCGTCACGTAGCCGTCGTCCAGCGTAACCCCTTCGGCGAACCGCTCGACGTCCGCCTCGCCAACCTCTCCGAGCACCAATGCCATGTAGGTTTTCGGCACATGCCGCCTCGGGGACAACAGCTCATGCGCCAGCTTGCCGTCATTGGTCAGCAGCAGCAGCCCTTCGGTGTCCTTGTCGAGCCGCCCCACCGGAAAAGGTTCGAACGCCAAATACTCGGGCGCCAGCAAATCCAGCACGGTCCGGTCCCGGTTGTCTTCGGTCGCCGATACGACGCCGGGCGGCTTATGCAGCATCACGTAGATGTGCTCCCTGTAATGGATCCGCTCCCCGTCCAGCAGGATTACGTCCGTTTCCGGATCGACATGCATCCCGCTGTCTTTTGCCCGGACGCCGTTCACCGTAATCAGGCCCTGTTTCACGTATTTTTTGATGTCGCTTCGGCTCCCATACCCCAAATGGGTCAGCGCCTTGTCCAATCGCAGCGTATTTCTTCCTTTTGCGCTCACGCCGAGGTCCACCTCCACCCTGCCGGGTATTCGTTTTTCAGCATTCCGTCCTGCCATTTGCCAAACCCCGCCGAATAGCCGTCGATGCATACAAGCACGTATCCTTTGGGCAGGACCCCGTCCGTGCAGCGGATCCGGTCCGCTTCGACGTTCAGCGTTTCGCCCTTTAAATACCGGACCGCCTCGCCCGTTTCCGACGACAAGGAAAGCACGCGGCAAAACTCCTGCGGGCGCAGGGCGGTGGCCAGCGGATGGGCCGGCACGAAGCGGCCGTTTTTGGCATCGCCCATATACCACCCCGGACGAACAGCCTTCAGCCCGTCCAATGCTCCCGGCGGAAGCGGCGATTGATAGACATGCTGGCCGAACATGATCGTATACCCGCCCGGAACGAACCCAAGATGGTCGCGCACGAAATTCCCGTAGGCTTCCAGCTGGGCGGCCGGATCATCCCCGTCCGGCTTTTTCGCTGTTCTTTTGCCTTTTTTGGGTATTCCCTGGCTTCGTTCCTTTCGGTCTTTGCCTTTGCCGTCCAAACGTGCCCCGCCCGAGGAACCGCGATCCGTCGCAGCCAGAAAACGGCCGGGCTCGTCCGTGCCGGTTCCGTCATGCTGCAGCACGGCCACGAAATGGCCTTCGCCTTCGATCAGATGCGGCCATAAACGGGAGGTCTGCTCCGCCTGCTCCCAGATGTCATCCGGGATTTGGTCGGATTCCTCCATATGGCCGCGAAGCCAGCCGGCGGCTCCCGGAGCGAACAGCCCGCTCGGAGGCGGAGCGACGCTAAAACATGGTTGCTCCAGCAGGAATTCGGCGATGATCGCCTCGTTTTCTTCGGGAGAAAACGTGCAGGTGGAATACACGATCCGCCCGCCCGGCTTCAGCATGTTGGCCGCCGATTTCAAAATTTCCCGCTGCATGGCGGCGTATTTGTCCGGCGATTCTTCCGTCCACTGGCGAACCATGTCCTCGTCCTTGCGGAACATGCCTTCGCCCGAGCAGGGGGCATCCACGAGGATTTTATCGAAAAAGGCCGGGAAGCTGGCGGCGATCCGCTCCGGATGCTCCTGAAGCACGACGCCGTTTCTCACCCCGTAAAGCTCCAAATTTTTCGCCAGCGCCTTCGTCCGTTCCTGGTTCAGGTCGTTGCTGACCAGCAGTCCTTCCCCTTGCAGCTTGGCCGCAATTTGGGTCGACTTGCCTCCGGGAGCCGCGCAAAGGTCCAGCACCTTGTCGCCGGGACGCACATCCAAAAGCTCCACGGGCGCCATCGCGCTGGGCTCCTGGATATAATACAGCCCGGCATGATAATAGGGATGTTTGCCCGGCCGGTCGCCCGGCTCCGTATAAAATCCCGTTCCGCACCAAGGAATCGGCTTCAGCTGCCAAGGGCTCGACGCCAGTAGGTCGCCGACGGATATTTTTAACGTGTTGACCCGGATTCCGCTGTACGGATCATGGTCATATGAAGCGATGAAACGTTCGTACTGATCCTGCAACAGCGACTTCATGCGCTCCTGAAAAGCGGCAGGCAGCTGCAATGCCATGTTTCTCATCATCCTGTTCTGTCTTGTTAAAATCGGTTTCGCTTATGCACCATCAAAAACAACAACCCGCTGTTCCTAAGACAGCAGGTTGAACGTATGGATGATGTTCGTCTTGACGACAGGCTTCCGGAAGCCGGCGCCTAGTCTTCTTGCGAGTCGTTCTTGCGGCAACCCGCCATCACCCGTTTGACTTCTTCGAGCAGCTGCTTCATCTCATCCATGTCGGGGCGGCCGTCTTGGCTGGACCAGATCCGGTTGAACCGTTCTTGGAATTCCATCGCCTCGTTGACGAGATGATAAAAATACAGCTGGTGAATCAAGGTCAGCACCTGGGACGTCACGTTGGAATCGTCCTCGAATTTTTTCTGCGCCTCCAATATTTCTTCGCGGATGCCCGACATTTCATTATCCAGAATAGCCGCCGCTTCCGCCGTTTTTTGCAGGCGTCTGCGCACGTCCTCCGGCAGCATTTCGCGGTACTTATAACTTAAAGAATGCTCGATCGTCGCCCAAAAGTTCATCGCAAGCGTCCTGATTTGGATCTCGGCAAGCACCTTTTTCTGTCCAAGCGCCGTTTGCACGGGATATTCCACGATCATATGAAAACTGCGGTAGCCGCTTTCTTTGTAATTGGTAATGTAATCTTTTTCGTATAAGAGCTTCAGGTCCTTGCGGTTGCGGATATATTCGGCCACGCGCCGGATATCCTCCACGAACTGGCACATGATGCGAATCCCGGCGATATCCTCGATGCCGGTCTCCAGCTGGTCCATCGGGACGTTCAGCCGCTTCGCCTTCTCCAAGATGCTGGAAATCCGTTTGACGCGTCCCGTCACGAACTCGATCGGCGCATATTCTTCGCGTTTTTTGAGTTCGGCGCGCATCGTTTTGAATTTCACTTTCAGTTCCTCAACGGCTTGCTCATACGGTAGCAAAAATAATCCCCAATCCCTGCCGTCCATTCACATGCCTCCTGTCTGTCACCCTCAGCGATGGTCCGCTCCTACGGCTTCGGAAATATTCGAAAATCCGTCACGGCGCAGAAGCTCCCTGAGTCCGGCATGCAGCCGGCGGTTCACTTCGGGCCCTTCGTATATAAGAGCTGTATATATTTCGACCAGGCTGGCTCCGGCCCGGATCTTTTCGTACGCATCCTCCGCGCTGAAAATGCCTCCCGATCCGATAATCGGCAGCTTGCCGGCCGTCTGCCTGTAGACGCGCGAAACCACTTCCGTGGAACGCGCGCGGAGAGGTCTGCCGCTGATTCCCCCGGTTTCCTTTTTGTTCGGATGGGTCAGCCCGTCCCGCCCGACCGTCGTGTTTGTGGCGATAATGCCGGAAATCCCGCTCGCGGAAAGGGCGTCAACCATCATCTCGAGCTCCTCGTTGGCGACGTCCGGAGCGATTTTGACGAGAATCGGCTTGGATTTGCCGTGCTTTTGCGCCTGCAGACGCATCTCTTCCATAATATGCGCCATCAGCGAGGAAAGCTCGCTGCCGTACTGCAAATTCCGCAAATCAGGCGTGTTCGGCGAGCTGATGTTCACGACGAAAAAGTCGCCGTACGGATACAGCGTCCGAAGACAAGCCTGATAATCCTTGTACGCTTCCTCGTTGGGGGTCACCTTGTTTTTGCCGATATTGACGGCGACCGGAACGGGCCTTGTTTTCAGGCGGGACAGTCTGCCCGCCATCGCTTCCGCCCCTTCGTTGTTGAACCCCATCCGGTTCAGCAGCGCCTCGTCCGGAGGCAGGCGGAACAGGCGGGGCCGATCGTTGCCGGGTTGCCCTTTCGGCGTGACCGTCCCCACCTCCATGAATCCGAATCCGATGGAAGAGAACCCTTCCACTGCTGCCGCGTTTTTATCCAGCCCCGCCGCCAATCCTACCGGTGTGGGAAAGTGAAGTCCGAACAAATCGACCGCCAGATCAGGCGTTTCGGTGACGCCGTACATGCTTCTCAAAAAACCGGAGCCTCCCGGGAAGGAACCGGCCGTATGTAATCCTCCGATCACCAAATGGTGCGCTTTTTCCGGGTCCATCTTAAAAAAAATCGGTTTTGCCACGTTTCGGTACAGCACCAGTTACTCTTCCTCTCCATCCGCAAGTTTTTTCTCTACTCTCCAGTTTATCCTTTTCCGGGGTAAAAGAAAAGTTTTTTGCCTTCTTTCTTCCGCCGCCACTCCCTTTGTCCCGCTGGTTTTTTGGGGATAAACCCATTACAATTGAGGTGTCCACCGAAAATCGATAGAAAGAGGGTAGAACGGTATGGCAACCAAACGCAAGCCTCCGACACTTCGGCAAAAAAAAGAAGAAGTGAACAGAAAGGCGATATTTTGGTCCGGCCTTAGTTTATTGCTTCTCATTCTGCTGATCGTCGTGCTGATTGTTTGGAACACCTGATTTACAGCCAGTGGTATGTTTTACGGGGGTTTGTCTGATCCTGCTCCCGCTTCGTGCGGAACTTCTCCTGCGGAGCGAGCAGATCGTCGGGCAGGCCCCCTTTGCTAATGATAACCGGCGTCCCCATCGGCACCAGGTCGAACAATTCCTCCGCATCGGCTCTGCTCATCCGTATGCAGCCCTGGGATTCGTCCTTTCCGACGCTATCCGGCTCGTTTGTGCCGTGGATGGCGTAATTGGTGTCCGATAGCTGCATCCCCCTGCTGCCGAATTCCCCGTCGTCGCGTCCATTCGGATTCATCACTTTGTCCGTGATCGCAAACCGGCCTTCAGGCGTCCGTTCGCCCCCGAGTCCGACCTTATAATTCCGCAGCATAACGTTTCCGCTCACGACGGCCAGGCGGTGGTTCTGCTTGTCCACGAGAATGGTCAACGGGTCGTCGAAATAAGGCCCGCCTCCCCATGTATCGGCGAAAGGCCCTTTTCCCGCGGCCCCGCCTCCTTTTTCGGCGTCCGAAGAATCCTGCTTCTGTCCTGCCGCTTCCGCCCGCGCCCGCTGCACAAGAGGCAGGAACGCTTCCTTCATCCCTTCCGTCGTCCCGGAAATCCAGTTGTCCGGAAACGGGCGCACCAAATCCTCCAGCTTTTCGGGGTATTGGCCCGTTTGGCTTTGATATGCCCGAATCGCGCTGCTCAACAGCGCCAGCTCCTCCTGCTTCTCCGTCCAGGCGGACGCGGCTTTGGCCAGCTTGTCCCCATCCTCCGGGCGGCAGCTGCACGTTTTCGGATCGTATGACTGGTAAGCGACCGCTCCCGAACCTTTGTTTTCCAGCGTATATCCGACCGGCAGCCGGCGCTTCCACGCCAGCCAGTTCCCCTGTTTTTTCATCTCCAGGACGGCCAGACGGCTTCCAAGCAGCTTGGGGTGGGCTAACGGCCCCGGCGCGATCGGCGTCACGCCTTTTTCCAGACCGCCTTCCTTCACGGCCGTAAACATGACCGCCCCTTCCTCCGTCACCGGCTCCTTGCCGCCTCCTTGCGGGTCAGCCTGCGCCCTCTCCTTACCGGCAGCCGGATCTGGCCGATGAACGGCCGGCGCTTCTTGCGCCTTCCGATGCCGGCTTGGCGCATCCACCGACGGGACCAATGCGAGCAGCAAAACCATGACGGCCACCAGCAAGCGGCGCAGCCGAACGGACCGCCGTTCCCTTTCCTCGGCCTGCTGCAGCAGCCTTTGCTCGTATTCCTTCCATATATCGGATGGCATTTTGCTCGTTTCGAACGCTTCATAGATGCCGCCGGACCGGTTAAAACAGTAATTCGCCTTGCCCAGCTGCCCTTCTTTTTCGTACTCCTTGCCCAGCAAATACCATCCCATTTTGTTATCCGGGTGCATCTGGACGTATTTTTTCAAATAAAGTGAATTTCTCACGGGGTCCTCCATCCCTCACAACGTCTTTTCTATATATATCGGGTCGGGGCGTCAAAAAAAACACCCCCTTCCCGGACGGATCGGAAAGGGGGTGCCGCAGCAGCTTCCTCTTGCGCTTATTTCTCAATCAGGGCGCGAAAAGGGCTGTCCGCTACCTTAATGGAATCGGTCGGACATCCGTCCGCCGCATCCTGCATATCGTCGAACAGGTCCTCCGGAATTTCGGTCATGCCTTCATTGCCGTCTCCGCCGAAGACGACCTCGGCGAGACCTTCGTCATCATAATCGAAAATGTCCGGCGCCGTAGCCCCGCATGCCCCGCAGGAAATGCATGTATCTTTGTCTACCCAGCAGTATTTCGCCATGATTTCTTGAGAGCCTCCTCTTTCAACATCAAACGCGAGCGTTTCAAGTTGGCCTGATGCGGCCGCCAGACCTATCTTAATCCACCTTGGGCAAAATGCCAATGATCAATGTCACTTTCGCTGCCGGATATGTGATGAATATCGATGGGAATCAAGGAAGATCCAGCCCGTCTTTGCCTACGAAATCCATTTGAAGCGACGTTCCCCGCACCTTATGGTTGCGCAGCAGCACCGACGGATCGTCCCCCAGCATGCCGGCCGTGACCACGGCGTTTTCGCCGAATTTGTTGCGGAGCATATCCATCGTTTGCGTCAGCATTTCTTTTTTCGGCTGTTTTTCATATTCGAAAAGGTCCAGCTGGATCGCCGCTTCGCTTTTCGGCGTCAAGTGCTGCAGCGTAATGCCGAGCAGCCGCACCGGCTTATCCCAGCTCCAATGCTCCGCGTACAGGCGCCGGGCTTCATCGTAGATGTCGCCCGCGGTCTCCGTCGGCGTGTCCAGCATGCGGCTGCGGGTGATCGTTTTCATGTCCGGGGTCCGGATCGTGATTTGGACGCCCCCTGCGACAAGCCCCTGCCGCCTCAGCCGGCGCGCGACCTGGTCGCTGATGTTGAGCAGCACCCTATGGACGTCCTCGCGTTCCTGAATGTCGGCCGGCAGCGTGGTCGTATGCCCGATCGACTTATTGGGCTCGCGTTCCTCCAGCACGGGCGAATGGTCGATGCCGTTTGCCGCCTGCTTCATCCACACGCCCATCACGCCGAACGTGCGGATCAGCGCCTCTTCGTCGGTTTTTGCCAATTGCCCGATCGTATGGATCCCGATTTTGCGCAGCTTTTCGGCCGTTTTGCCGCCGATGCCGAACAATTCGCCGCAGGGCTTGTTCCAGAGCAGGCGCGGGACGTCGCGAATGCGCAGGACGGAAATGCCGCGCGGCTTTTTCATGTCGGATGCCATTTTGGCCAGCAGCTTGTTCGGAGCGATGCCCACCGAGCACGGCAGGCCGAGCTCCTCGTCGATCCGCCTTTGAATTTCCTCCGCGATCTGCTGCGGCGTGCCGAACTGCCTCGAACCGGTAATGTCGAGGTAACATTCGTCGATCGATGTCGCCTGCATCAGCGGCGTGTAGGAGTAGGCGATTTTCATGAACGCTTTCGAATATTTGCGGTATAAATGGAAGTCCGGTTTGATGAGGATCAGCTCCGGACATTGCTTCAGCGCGCGGTTGACGTGCATGCCGGTCGAAATGCCCCTCCGCCTTGCCGCATAGGAGCAGGTGACGATGATGCCTTTGCGCAGCTCGATGCTCCCGGCCACCGCCGTCGGTTTGCCGCGGTACTTGTCCGGCTCCTCCGCCTCATGGACCGAGCAGTAAAAAGCGTTCATATCCACATGCAAAATGACCCTTCCGTTCGTTGGATAATAAGCGTCTACGTCCCTATTCATGAGCCTTCTCACCTTCGAAAATTTCGTTACGTTCAGCATAACGTTCCCCCGGCAACAGGTCAAGAATGGGGAACACGCGAAAAACACGGAATTCTTTGTTACATTCCCGCGTAAAAATGCTATAATAATTTACTATATATGTGGATCGTTAGATTCCCGCTAAAACCAAAAACGAATTCATAAGACTTCCAAAGGAGGACGCTTTCATGTCAAAGTCCATATCCATCTTCGACACAACCCTGCGCGACGGCACTCAAGGAGAAGGGGTCAGCTTGTCGGCGGACGACAAACTCAAAATTGCCAAAAAGCTCGATGAACTTGGTGTTTCATATATTGAAGGCGGGATTCCGGGAAGCAACAGCAAGGACATCGAATTTTTCAAACGGGTGGGGCAGCTCGGCCTCAACGCCAAAATCACCGCCTTCGGCAGCACCCGGCGCAAGGACAGCATCGCCGATCAGGACGCGAACTTGAACCGGATCATCGAGTCCGGCGCCCAGGCGGCCACGCTTGTCGGGAAATCATGGGATTTCCATGTGCATACCGCGCTGCAAACGACGCTGGAAGAAAATCTGGCGATGATTTACGATTCGGTTGCTTATTTAAAGCGTAAAGGGCTGGAGGTCATTTTTGACGCGGAGCATTTTTTCGACGGCTACAAAAACAACCCCGAATACGCCGTCGCCGTGCTCAAAAAAGCGAAAGAGGCCGGCGCGGATTGGCTCGTCATGTGCGATACCAACGGCGGCACGCTGCCGCATGAAATCGGAAGCATCGTTGCCTCGTTCCATGCCAGCGTGCCGGATGCGAATCTCGGCATCCACACCCATAACGACTGCGAGCTGGCCGTCGCCAATACGCTTAGCGCCGTCCAGGCCGGCGCCCGCCAGGTGCAGGGCACGATCAACGGTTACGGCGAGCGCTGCGGCAACGCCAACCTGTGCTCGATCATCCCGAATCTGCAGCTCAAGCTCGGATATGAGTGCATCGGCGAGGAGCGCCTGAAGCAGCTGACGAACACCGCCCGTTACGTCAGCGAAATCGCCAACGTCAACATGCCGGTGAACCAGCCGTACGTCGGAAACGCTGCCTTCGCCCACAAAGGGGGCATCCACGTGTCCGCGATTCTCCGGGACTCCAGGACCTACGAGCACATCGTTCCCGAATGGGTGGGCAACAAACAGCGCGTCCTCGTATCCGACCTGGCAGGGCAAAGCAACATCGTTTCGAAGGCGCAGGATATGGGGCTCGACTTTGATCCGGCGAACGAACAGTCGCGCAAAGTAATCGACAAAATCAAGGATTTGGAGCACCAAGGTTATACCTTCGAAGCCGCCGACGCCTCCCTGGAGCTGCTGCTGCGCGAAGCCGGCGGGGAAATGAAGGAGCTTTTCACCTTCGAATCCTTTAAAATGCTCGTCGAAAAAACGGCAGGACAGCCGGTCATGTCCGAAGCCTTCGTGAAGCTGAACGTGGCCGGCAACAACGTATACACCGCCGCCGAAGGCAACGGTCCGGTCAACGCGCTGGACAACGCCTTGCGGAAAGCGCTCGTCCAATACTTCCCGGCGATCAAAGAGATGCATCTGTCCGACTATAAGGTCCGCGTGCTGGACGAAAAGGACGCCACGGCGGCCAAAGTCCGCGTGCTGATCGAATCGCGGGACATCAACAACTCGTGGAATACCGTCGGCGTATCGGGCAACGTCATCGAAGCGAGCTGGGAGGCGCTCGTCGACAGTATGCGGTATGCGCTTCTCGGGCAAGCCTTGAACGAACGGGATGCGGCGCAGGAATTGCCTGCCTCGGAGCAGCGGGGACTTGTCAATCATTAAGACGGCAGCACGGCAAAAAAACCTCGGACGTCCGCATAGGGCACCGAGGTTTTTTCGTATGGCGGCCGGCAAGGCCTGTCTGCATGTCAGGAGTTGATGAGTTTTTTTACCTTTTTCTCCAAATCCTTTTGCGGCAAAATGCCGAGCACGATTTCCTGCACGACCCCGCGCTTGTCGATCAGCACGTTCGTCGGGAAAACGACCCCTTTATACTGCTTTTCGTAAATGTCGGCTTTGAGGTCGAACATGACCGGGAATTGAACCCCGTATTTGTCGACGAACTTCTGCGCGTTTTTTTTGGTGTCGTATTTGGTCACGTTCACGCCGTAAACGGCCAAGCTGTCCTTGTATTTCTCGGCAATGGCGTTCAGCTCGGGCGCTTCCTGCTTGCACGGTTCGCACCAGGACGCCCAAAAATTCAGCAAAATCGCTTTATCCCGGGTTCCGCCCACATGATACTCCTTGCCGTCCAGTCCTTGGGCGGTGAATGCGGGAGCAAGCAGCCCGGCTTCGGGCCCCGTCTCGGTAGGCATCGGTTTTTCATGCTGGAACGCCGCCTGAATGCCGGGTCCCGCATTTTGGTAAAGCGCGATGCCGATTAAGACGATGACGCCAAGAAGAATATATAGATTACGCTTCATGGATGTCTTCGTTCCTTTTCGTATTGTAGTGGCTATTCTGTATTGTACCCTCTTTTCATCGGAACTTACAAATCGTTTGCAGAAAATGGCCAAAAAACGAAAAAACGTCGGACTGACGTTAAAAAAAATACCTCTGCTTCCATTGAGCAGAGGCCATCGAGAGGGGAGAACTACGGTTGGCAGATCCTCATACGGTCCGGCGGGAAATCCGGCTCAATGCCTCGTGCGGAAGGCAAATCGCCGAACACCTTGTTTCCGGACTGCCATATGAAACCTGCGGCGTGTTGCGGGGTAAAGCTGCAGCGGGCGGCATGCGAATCGACGCCTTTGCCCCGATTCGCAACGTAGCGCCTGACCCGCTGCACCGTTTCGTCCTGGACCCGGCGGAATGGACGCGGGAATGCTTGCGGGGCGGCGGCCTGATCGGCCTGTTCCACTCCCACCCTTCCTCGCCGCCCGTTCCTTCCGATGAAGATCTGCGGCAGCTGCCTTTATTCGCGGGCATGCTCAGCGCGTACCTCATCGGCAGTCCCGCAAAAACGGGGTGCGAAATCGAACTAAACGGTTATATGATCGAAAAAGGAAAAAACGGTTTATATCATTTGATTCCTGCGGACGTCACGCATGGCTGAGACAAGCGTACAGGTCGCCGAGCGTCTCCGCCTTGCGGCTTTCCGCAATGTCCCGCAGGTAGGAAACCCACAGCTTGGCCGTCATCCTCGCGTCTTCCAGCGCATGATGCCTGCCTTCAACCGGAATGCCTTTTTCCGAAAGCAGCGCATCCAGCGAATAACTCGGGAGGCCGGGACCGAGCCAACGGGCGATCATCATCGTATCCAGGACCCGGTGGCCGAGATTCACCTTGGACGTCTTCCACAAGGCCGCGTTCAGGAACGCTTTGTCATGCCCGCTGGCATGGGCGACCAGCACCCGGTCCCCGACGAAATGCATAAAGTCGTGCAGGCCTTCGATCAACGGCGGAGCCTGGTCGATCATCGGCTGCGTTATACCCGTGAGCTCCGTAATTTGCGGAGGGACCGGCCGCTTGGCTTTCACCAGCGTATAAAACGGCTCCTCTTCCACGATATGCTGGCCGTCGGCCTTCAAAGCGCCGATGGACAAAATTTCATCGCCCTGTTGGACGTTGAACCCGGTCGTCTCCAAATCGAAAATGACCGTCTTCAGTTTATGCAAAGGAGTATGCAGCATTTCCGGGCGGCGTTGTTCCCTCATCAGCGAGCGGATAAAAGCCATCTGCTGGGCGGAGGCGCCCCCCATGACGGAAGCGATCGCGGACGGGACGCCTCCTTGGCGCAGCAAACTCCAAAACCCCCCGTTTCCGCGTTCCGGAGCCTTCATAATCTCCCCTTCTCCGCAAAACGCAGCCTTCTTTGCAGCGCCCGGTGCGTGCGCCTGACCGTCGTCAGGCTTTCCCTCAGCTTATACAGAAGAGGTTTTTGCTTCAGCTCGGTCTGCGGCAAATAACCGCTGCTGGAGTACACGCCGTTCCGGAGCGTATATGTGGCCGATGCGCGGAGCGTCAATGCGGTCAAAAAAGCGCGCTGGCAATTTTCAAACAGAAGGTTTCCGCCGTCCAGCAGGGTCAGCTTTTCCAGCCGTTTCAACGTCGAGGTTTCATGGACCCCTTCCTGCAGCGCCATATAGCGGATGCTGTTGACGAGCGGTATATACACCCCGTATTTGACGTCGAATTCGCCGGCATGTTCGCCGAAACGTTCGGTCACCACCTGACCGAGAATGTTCAGCGTCGCTTTGTGCCTCACCGTATTCCGCAAAATGGCGGTCGCCGTTTCCGGCGATTCGTTCAAGCCATGGGCAAAACAACTTTTCCAGGCAGCCGCCAGCGACGGGTCGCCGGCGATCCAGCGCAGATCCGACGCGATCATCAGGTTGCGCACGTTCTCCCAGCTGAGATCCCGATGCCAGCCAGCCAGCCGATGTCTCCATTGCCCAAGCGTTTGGTTCCAGGCCGGCTCGGAGCACATAACCTTTCCCTTGCATTTCTCATATCCCGCATATTCCAGCAGATCGGACAGACGGCGCCCGAAAGCGGCGAAATACTTGTCCTTATGTCCACTGGCTTCGTCGCTGACGATCAGCCCGTTATCCTGGTCGCTCCAAGGCGTGGATTCCCGGCGGCCGGAGCTGCCGAACACGACCAAAGCATACGGAACCGGAGGCGGGCCGTAACCCGCTTCCTTCAGTTCCTTCTCGCACACCGCAGCCGCCCTGGCGGCCACCTCGTCATGCATGTCGTTCACAAGCGCCGTCCAGGCTGCAATCGGCATTTCCGCATATAAATATTCGATCCGGGACTGGCAAGCCCGCCTGCCTTCCCGAAGCTGCTCGCGCGTATCCGCATGCCTGATGAGCTCCAAATCCGGTTCATGTTTCGCGTTTTTCACCGGCTCCATACCCGATACCCCCCTGTCAAGCCGTCATGCTGCACTCGTCGACGAAACGCTGCGTCCTCGCCTGCTTTTTTCGGATTAAAAGGAATCGCCGGTCCCTACCGCCGGTTTGGAGACGGAAGGCATCTCGGAAGCGGATTTTCCCGCCTCGGCGCCGGCGATGAGCTTCATTTGCTCCGGATACCCGTAGGCGCCGTGTTCGCTGATGTCCAGCCCCATCATTTCTTCTTCCTCCGTGACGCGGATTCCCATCGTCGCTTTCATGATGCCGACGATCACAAACGAGATGACGAACACGAATACAAAGGCGCCGAGCACGCCCAGCAGCTGTACGCCCAGCTGCCCGAATCCTCCTCCGTAGAACAGCCCCGGTTTGCCGACCCCGGTTTTTTCCACGAGTTCCGGCGTCGCAAACAATCCTGTGGAGATCGCCCCCCAAATGCCGGCAATGCCGTGAACGGAAAAAGCATAGATCGGATCGTCGATGCCCGCTCTTTCAAACCACTGCGCCGTAAAGAAGGTGACGATGCCGGCGACGGCGCCGATGACAACGGCAGCCCATGCGTCGACGAACGCGCAAGCGCCCGTAATCGCCACGAGCGCGGCCAACACGCCGTTCAGCATGCTAGGAATGTCCGCTTTCCCGAATACCGCCCATGAGATGAACAGCGCCGCGATAGCGCCCGCCGCCACCGCCAGATTGGTCGTCAGCGCGACGTATCCGAAAAAGCCGTCCATCAGTGCCGAAAGCGTGCTGCCCGGATTGAAGCCGAACCAGCCGATCCACAGAATAAACACGCCCAGAACGGAAAGCACTTGATTATGACCCGGAATGCTGTTTGGTTTGCCATCCTTATTGTATTTGCCAAGACGCGGTTTAAGCAGGTAGGTAATGACCAGCGCCGCGGTCGCCCCCGTCAAATGTACGACGGCCGAACCCGCGAAATCCTGCATGCCGAGTTGGCCGAGCCAGCCGCCGCCCCACACCCAATGGGCCACCACGGGATAAATCACGATCATGAACAACGTGCCGAATACGATATATACGCTCAGCTTGGCGCGTTCCGCCATGCCGCCGCAGGCAATCGCCAGCGAAACGGCCGCAAACGACAGCTGGAACAAAAACTTCACCGATAAAGAGACCTCCGACGCCGAAAGCGCGTCAAAAGAGGAAGCCATCGAATCGCCGGTCATAAAAAATCCGGTCGTTCCGAAAAGGCTGTTGCCGTTTCCGAATCCGAGGCCAAACCCGAACGCCCAAAACACGACGATGGCGATTCCGAGGGTCAGCACCGTTTTCCCGGCAATATGGCCCGCGTTTTTCATCCGCACCGAACCGGCCTCCAGAAGGGCGAATCCCGCCTGCATAAAAAAGACGAGCATCGCGGCCATAAATACGAAAAACGTGTTCAGTCCCGTCTGAAGCACCATATTGCTTGCCCCGTCATCGGCAAATACCGTTGCCGGAAATGCCATCAGCGCAAGAAAAGCCAATCCACCGCCAAGCCACTTTTTGTTCATGTTCCCCACTCCTCTTTAATGTTAGTTTTTATAACATATTACGAAATTATTAATCACATTATAAACAGATAAGCAGGAAATTGACAATACAATTCTCGAAAAAATAATATATGTAAAAATATATTACATGAATTGTTATATTATAAAACCGTAACGTTTGACTGTACGGTTCGTTATCATGTATCATATTTTTATCTACAGGTCATTAAAATGAGTTACATAGATTGAACGAACCGGAGCATCCTTTTTTAGAAAACCGACAAAAATGAGACGTTCATTCTATAGAGCTCGGGATACTGCAACCAATCAGCATCCGCAAACTTTTTTCGGTGAGGTGGTTTAGATGGGGATATGAAACTTTACCGGATCGGTGAATTGGCTAAGGCCGGGGGCGTCAGCGAGCGTACGATCGACTACTATACCAAGCTGGGGTTGATCTCCCCCGAAAAGCGCACTCTTAAAAATTATCGTTTGTACAGCCATGAAACCTTGCTCCGTCTCAAACGTATTAATGAATTGAAACAAGAGAAATATACTCTGGAAGAGATTCGCCAGACGCTTGCCAAATGGGATGCCGCCCCCGAGATCCATCACGTATCCGACAGGCTTTCCCACCTGGAGCTGCAAATGCAGCAGCTGGAACGCGAGGTCAAGGAGCTCAGCCCCCTTCTCGAGAAGATGAAACCCGGGCAAGCGCGGCGCCTGCTGCTGAATTTGCTGCCGCAGGGCGCGGCATGCATCGAGGCGATCAGGCTTTTCCTCGAACAAGGACCTACCCTTTAGCGAGGTTCTATTTTACAGGTATCGACACAAGCAGGAGGTTGTAAGATGGGAATGTATATTCTTATTATCATTGCGTTCGGTTTTTCCTTGTGGGCGCAGTTCCGGGTCCAGGGAACGTTCAGAAAATGGTCGGACGTACCGGCGGCCAGCGGCATGACCGGCTACGATGCAGCCCGGCATATGCTTGACAGCAACGGTTTGCACGATGTTCCGATCGAACCGGTGCGCGGCGCGTTATCCGACCACTACGATCCGATTCACCGCGTGGTCCGCTTATCCGAACCGGTCTACTACGAAAATTCGATTTCGGCGGTTTCGGTCGCCTGTCACGAGGTCGGACACGCCATTCAGCACAAACAGCATTATCCGATGCTCGTGCTGAGACACCGGATATTCCCGATCGTCAACTTTGCGTCGGGGATCGCTCCTTTGCTGATTATCGCCGGCTTCCTGTTCCAGTGGATGGGGCTTCTCGGGATCGGGATCATCTTCTTCTCCGTTGCCGTCGCCTTCCAGCTCATTACGCTGCCGGTCGAATTTAATGCCAGCAACCGCGCCCGCGACATTATGGTGGCCGAAGGATATATCACAAACGAAGAAGAAAGAGGCGTCGCCAAAGTGCTGAACGCCGCGGCCCTGACCTATGTGGCTGCCGCGCTGATCTCCGTGCTGGAGCTTCTGCGCTACATCTTTATTTTCGTGAACAATAACCGCGATTAACGTTATGACGCCAAAAACCCCCTGGACGGTTGCCAACCGGCCAGGGGGTTTTATGATTGTTCAGGTTATGTTTTCGGTTTATCGCAAGTTCCGGCTTGCTGCTGCAGTCCGAAGTAGCTGAGCAAAAAGGAGCGGAAGGCCTGAGCCACCCGCGGCAGCTTGTCGTCCGACCGGTGGATCAGCCCGATGGTGCGCGTCACCTTCGGCTCCGAAATCCGTACCCGTGCAGGCTGGAGCGGATTCGTTTGGAATAATGCCATCTCCGGCAAAATGCTTACCCCCATGCCCGCGGCCACCAACCCCCGGATCGTGTCGGTTTCCTCGCCCTCAAACGCGATCTTCGGCGTGAATCCCGCCTCCAAGCAGGCATGCCATACGATCGGCCGCAGCGAGTACCCTTTGCTGAACAGGACGAATTTATCGTCCTTCAACTGGCTGAGCTTGATGCTCTCTTCCTTGGCCAGCGGATGGTTCGGAGGCAAAATCGCAAACAGCTCCTCCGTCAGCATAATCTCCCCTTCCACTTGATCATGCTTCTCCGGAAACGGGGAAATGAAGGCAAGATCCACTTCCGCCGAAATGACGTCGCGGATCAAGGATGGGAACATGCCCTGCTTGAACCTGAATTTCACGTTCGGATACCGCCGCTTGAATTCGGCCACGACAGACGGAATAAGATGGATCCCCAAACTGTGCGGAAAACCGATCCGGATTTCGCCTTGCTCCGGGTCCAAAAATTCATGAACCTCGGCCACCGCCCGGTCGAGATCTTTGAGGATGCTGTCCACCCGTTTGCAAAACAGCTGTCCTACCGGCGTCAGCTGCAGGTTTCTTCCCTTTTGCATAAACAATTGAACGCCCAGCTCTTCCTCCAGCTGATGAATCTGACGGCTGACCGCAGACTGGGCCACGTGAAGCTCCTCCGAAGCCTGGGTGACATGCTCTTTCTGCGCTACCTTCAAAAAATACTGCAACTGTCTTAATTCCACCTGTTACTCGCTCCATTCTGCTTTTTACGCGGGTCCTCTTGCTATGACCTTCCATACCGTTTCTTCAAAATCCTTGCCATTAAGCCGTAAACGAAAAATCCGCCGACCAATCCGCCCAAATGCGCCATCCAGTTGATTTTAATTTGTTCCCCCGAAGCAAACGAGAAAATAATCCCGATGGCAAGCAGGGCATAAATCGTCTTGCGCGAGGATTCGTCCATCAGGTTCCGCTGCAGCAGGGCGATGTAGAGGTAGGCTCCGTACACCCCGTAAACGGCCCCTGAGGCGCCTAACGTAAGGAGCGTTTCCCCCAGACGGTTATAATGCGCCACGGACAAAATATTGCCGATCACGCCGCTGAGCAGGTATAATAGCGCATATCGCCAAGCCCCAAGCAGCCGCTCGAGCGGCGGGCAAAAGACGAGGATGGCAAAATCGTTAAACAAAAGATGCGAAAAACCTCCGTGAAGAAAAAGCGACGTTACGTATCGCCACCATTCGTTCATTCCTTCCACGTTGGTCAGCGCCCCGAATCGGATGATCGTGATGTGATCGGAGGCCCCTCCGTTAAAGACCAGAATCAGGTACATCACTATATTCGCCACAAACAATATCGTCGTAATCGGATAATATTTCAAGTAGCTTTTCCAGTTTTCATAACGAACAAATAACATGCCGCACTTCCTTTTCTATCGCTATATCGGGACCGTCCCGGATATCGGGAAACCATGTTCGCATTCGCTGCGTCGCCATGCCGACATCCGGCTCATTGGACAATGCCTTTTTAAAAAGATTATAATGAATTGGCACGAATCACCAAAATTCCATATCCGAAAGGAGAATCAACCATGGCACAAGAACGCACAGGTGCTGCAACTTTTAAAGGCAATCCGATTACGCTGATCGGTCCCGAACTGAAGGCGGGCGATCAGGCTCCGGACTTTACCGTCAGCAAAAATCTGCTTGAACAGGCTACCCTCAAAGATTTCGCGGGAAAAATCAAGCTGATCAGCGTCGTTCCTTCCCTGGATACCGGCGTATGCGACGCCCAAACCCGCCGTTTCAACGAGGAGGCCTCCGCCCTTGGCGATAACGTGGTCGTACTCACCATCAGCGCCGATCTTCCGTTTGCCCAAGAGCGCTGGTGCGGCGCAGCCGGCGTAGACCGCGTCATCACGCTTTCGGATCACAAGGACATGTCTTTCGGCCAAGCCTACGGCGTCCACATCAAGGAATTCCGTCTGGACATGCGTTCCATTTTCGTTGTCGACCAAAACGACAAAATCACGTACGTGGAATATCTGAAAGAGATGGCCGAACATCCGAATTACGAAAAAGCGGTCGCAGCCGTCAAAGAGCTTCTGTAAGAAACCCTCGCCTTAAGTATATGCTTGCCAGGGCATAAGAAAAAGCCTATCGTCGTTTTTCGTTGAAGACAGACCGCTTTTTCATGTCCTCTGTTCATTCGGATCGGGAAGCGCGTCAACGACGCGTTTTCCCTACCTGAAAAAAAGCGGGAGAAAGCTTGTGTCTTTCTCTCGCTTTTTCATGCCTATCGTTAAGAGACTTTGTATTTGCCCAGTTTCTTGTCGAGTGCCGAAAATAAATTGAGAATAATGCGGTAGTTGGCCCCCAAATCCCCCAGGGAACCTCTGGAAGCGGAATACATGTCAACCGCGCTGCGCACCGGCCCGACCGATAGCACGGATACCGTGATGTCCACCGTTCGTCCGAAAGACGTTCTTTTCTCCAGCGTAATTTCGCCGACGGAAGGAACTTCATGCAAGACCTTATACCCCGGGATCTTTTTTAATGTCGAGGATATTTCCTCCCATGCCTTGTCTTTCGATAAATTGTAGTAGCGCGTCTTCATCTTCGGATCCTTCGCCCGGTCGCTTGTACCTTCCTGACTGCGAAAGATTCCCACTAGAACCCTTTTCAGCGACAAGACCTTTCCCCCTTTGTAGTAAGCATCATCAATACTTTACAGTGTATCATTGTTGGGACCAGAACAAAAGAGAAAGTAAGGGAAAATTCGGCGAAAAGGCAAATTAGCGCGGCTTTCCATAAAGCGTTTGCACGTTTTTGCCATCGCTTCCGAACAGAGTCCGCCGGGACGTTTTTCGTAAACCAAAAAGACACCCCGGTTTGCGGAAAAATCCGCAAGCACGGAGTGCCCTGCCATGTTCTAAAATAAAAACCCGCCTATGCCGTCCGGTTAAATTGTCTTCTGAACCTGCTTTGGCAGGTGGGTGATCGCGGACGCGTTTTTGAAGTCCCCTTGTCATATAGACAGGGCGTTCCAGCCGCGCATCGTAAAAATCTCCCTAGACATCATCATTGGTTCAAAACAACGATTAACCGTGGCGAACATCGCAGGATGTAGTCTTATTATAGACCTTTTTGCTCAAAAAGTAAATGTCGGGAGAAAAATTCCGAAACGAACCGGAGCAGGATCAGTCCTTTCTTGTCGCTTCCCCGCTCCGCCGATCGCCGTCGCCGGGTTCGCCACCGGCTGCATCGGATGAAGCTTCAAGATCAATGCCTGCCCCCGCGGCTTCTTGCTCCTCCAGTTCCTTTTGTTTGATCCGCTCGGCCTGTTCCTGCATTTTGGTGAACGTCGCGTAGAAATTAAAAAATGCCCAGTAAGCAATCAAGCTTCCGCCGAAAAAGAAGATGAGCGCCGGATATTTGGAGCCAATGAACAGCACGACCGCGCTTCCGAGCACCGTCGCGATGACCCGGAACGGGCGGATGATCGTGATCAGCACCGCATTTTTCATGATCTGCCGAATGTTCATATGATAATGGACGATCATGGAAAAGAAATTGAACAAGGACACGAACAAGACGATCAGCAGAATCAGCATCACGATGCCGATGATTTGCATGTTCTTGAACTGCGTCATGTAAACGGTGTAGTCCACCATCATGATCACCAGAAGCAGAACGTAAAAAATGCCTCCGATCATGCTTTGCTTGTAATTTTCCTTGTACGATCTGAAAAACAAGCTGAAAATTTTGACGTCCGGATCGCCCATCACCCATTTGCGCACGACCGCAAACAACGCCGCCGTGGCCGGAAACAATGTAAACGGTGCCACAATACCCATGGCCCAGTTCATTTGAAGCGATTCGTTTACGCCGGTCACCATCAGCCTGGTCACCAGAAAAAAGAAAAACGGAGACGAACAAACCAGCCATAGAATGTTGCTGTAAGCAAAGCGGGTGATCCATTCCGTTAATCTGTAAATACCGCCCATTGCGCCTTTAAATTCCAAGAAAAAGCCTCCTCCTCCACTATCTATGCTCGTACTAATGATATTTTACCGCATTTTAGCCTTACATTGCCAGAGCCTAATTTTTTCGCAAAATGGGTGATGGTCTATACCTCAAGGTGCTCACCCACATAAGATACACAGTAACCCAAAGGAATCAAACACTTAAGGAGGTAATTCTCAATGTCTCATGTTGGTGGATATGGTTATGGTCCTGGTCTTGGTTTGTGGGGTTCCACAGGTGCGATTTTGGTTCTCTTCATTCTGCTGGTCATCATCACGCGCGCATTCATTTTCTAATCCGAGCGAATCCATCCTTGGCAGCAACCAAAAAAGAGACGAAGGGCAGCAATGCCCCTCGTCTCTTTAAGTTTGAGCGGGTAACGTCCCCGCCTTCGGCTTAGCTGTTGTAGGATTCGTCGCGTTTGGACTGGCGTCTGCCCTCGCCGCCGCTGCTGCTGCTGGTGCGCGGCTTGCGGTCCCCGTCGCGGTAGGAATCGCTGCGGCCGCCGCTGCGGTTATAGCCGCCGCGGTTATCGCGGTCGCGGTTGTAGCCGCCTCTGCCGCCGCTGTTGCTGCGGAAACCGCCGTAGTTGCCCGAAGGTCTGCGGCCGTTCCGGAGATCAGGCTTGCCGCTGTTGTAACGGCGTTTCACGCGGATCGGTTCTTCCGGAGTCAGCTGGATTTCGGAATCGCGCTTCTCGCCGGTCAGCATTTTCATCGCCGCGGACAGCAGCTGCACGGAATCGTACTGCTCAAGCAGCTGGATCGCCAAACCTTTGTACTCGTTCAGCTCGCCTTTTTCGATCGTCTCAAGCAAACGCTCGGCAATGATGCGCTGTTTGCCTTCGATCGCTTCGGCCAGCGTCGGCAGCGGTTTGCGGGCGATGCGATGGCGCGTGATCCGTTCGATCAGGTGCAGATGGTCGATTTCGCGAGGCGTCACGAACGACCAAGCCGTTCCTTCCTTGCCTGCCCGGCCCGTACGGCCGATGCGGTGCACATAGCTCTCCGGATCCTGCGGAAGGTCGAAGTTGACGACGTGGGTAACGCCGGACACGTCCAGGCCGCGGGCGGCAACGTCCGTCGCAACCAGCACGTCGATGCTTCCGTCGCGGAATTTGCGCATCACGGTGTCGCGTTGGTTTTGGGACAAGTCCCCATGCAGGCCGTCAGCGGAATATCCGCGTTTTTGCAAAGCTTCCGACAGCTCGTCGACGCGGCGTTTGGTGCGTCCGAATACGATCGCAAGCTCCGGAGATTCCATGTCGATCAAACGGCAAAGCGCTTCGAACTTCTGGCGTTCAGGCACTTCGATGTAAGCTTGATCGATCAGCGGCGCGCTGACTTGTTTCGGCACGACCGACACGTGTTCAGGATCTTTCAAAAATTGCTGGGCAAGTCTTTGGATGTTAGGCGGCATTGTTGCGGAGAAAAGCATCGTTTGGCGATTTTCCGGAACCAGCTTCAGGATCGATTGGATATCTTCCATAAAGCCCATGTCCAGCATTTCATCGGCTTCGTCCAGAATGACGGTTTCGACGTCGTCGAGACGGATGGTTTTACGGTTGATATGATCCAGCAAACGGCCTGGAGTACCGATAATGATTTGCGGTTTTTTCTTCAAGGCGCGAATTTGGCGTCCGATGTCTTGGCCGCCGTAAATCGGCAGGGAGCCGATGCCTTTGAAGCGGGTAAGCTTTCCGATTTCCTCCGCCACCTGGATGGCCAGCTCGCGGGTCGGGGTCATGACAAGCGCCACGATTTTGTCCGTTTCCTTCGAGATTTTGTTGATCAGCGGGATGCCGAATGCGGCCGTTTTGCCCGTACCGGTCTGTGCCTGACCGATCAAGTCGCGTCCCGTCATTGCGATCGGGATCGCCTGTGCCTGAATAGGTGTCGCTTCCTCGAATCCAAGCTCGGTAATGGCCCGTAGAACCTTCGGCTCAAGGCCTAAATCTGCAAAATTTTTCAAAATATTCATACTCCTTCTATATAGTGGACATTCCACAATCTTGTCTGTATTCTTAAGTAGCGGTAAACATATATAGGTTAGCCATTCTTCATGATTTTTTGCATGGCTTATATTCTCTATAGCGTTTATTCAGGGCAAAAACGCCTACAGGGACTTTGCATGACATCGATTCAAGCCGCTCCGGAGCACAATGTGTAGACGAAGCACCCGCTTCCCGATCCATCAATTGCCAAACGAAACGCCGCTCATCGCAAAATCTCTTTTAAGTAAACGGTAATTTTCTCCTGAAACAATGTCAGAATAAAACTATTGTACAAGCCTACTCAAGAATATCCAATCCATTATATCACAAACTAAATTACAAACACCAGCGGCTTGAAACTAAGATTGAAAATTTTTATGAAAATGAATCGCATAGAAAATTGAGGTGAGGCTGTGAAGCTCCGTAATATTTGGAAATATATCGGCGTGATCGTCGGCGCGGCGTTTATCGCCTGCGGATTCAATCTGTTCCTGGTCCCCCACAAGCTGTTAAGCGGCGGGGTATCCGGCCTGTCGATGCTGGTCAATTATTTTACCCCGATGAATCTCAGCGTGCTGTATTTCGTGTTTAACGTGCCGATTTTGGTCGCGGGCTGGTTCCAGCTCGGGAAGCGGTTTATCGTGCTCAGCATTTTGTCGGTCGTGGCCACGACCGCATTTATCGCCGTCGTTCCGGTCAACCTGCTCGCGACCGATACGCTGATCGCTTCGGTGTTCGGAGGCGTCCTGGTCGGCGTCGGTGCAGGCATCTCCTTCCGGGCGGGCGGCTCCTCGGGCGGTTTTGACATTATCGGCTCCATCGTGACGCGATACCGGGACTTCCCTGTCGGCAACGTGCTGGTTGCGATGAACGGCCTGGTCATCCTTGCCGCGGGATACTTGCAGAACGACTGGAATCTTGCCCTGGCCTCGATGATCTCCATTTTCGTCACCGGCAAGATGGTCGATTTCATCCACGTCAGCCATTTCAAAGTCACCGTCTATATCATTACCAACGAAACGGAGGCCCTTTTGGAAAAACTGCTCGAACGACCGCGCGGCGTGACCAAAATCAAAACCGAAGGGGCTTTTTCCCACGAATCCAAGGACATGCTGATGACGGTAACCACCCGCTACGAGCTCCAAGAGCTGAAGCGGATCATCAAGCAGACCGACCCGAAAGCTTTCGTCAACATCGTCGAGACCGTCGGGGTCATGGGTTCGTTCCGCAGAAGTTGAATTTGGCTCCCTTTGTGTAAAAAGGATGCGTTTTGTGGTATATTAATGGTGCGCGGTACCTGCATGAGTTCCATGAGATTAGGATCGACAAAGGTTTTCCAGGCACTTACACGCTTTTCCGGTTCCTTGGCTTTAAAGATTTAGGGCTCTGAAGAATCCGAGAGGAAAGGGTGATTTTTGTGGAAATGGAAACGGTCAAATTGTCCCAAATCGTCATGAAGTGGTTCCCCGACATGATGCCATTTTTGAAGCAAAAAGAACTGAATTCACTCATCGTGCTGCGGGACGGACTGGGTATCCTGGAACAGGAAGATGCCATGGAAATTATCCAGTACAGCATCTGCGAACATCAAAGCTCTGCGCCTCTTCAATGAATGAAGATGTGGTTAGTTCACCGAAAGATCCGTGCCGCCTCGCAGTCAGTCCCTGAACCATACTGAGACAGGCGGCATTTTTAATCCGTTCATGTGATATATGCCATGAGGCCAAAAAGAACCGGCGGCTCAAGAATCTTGGGCTTCCGGTTCTTTGCGTTCTTCCGTTTGTCCCTGCAGTGAAAAACGTTCCCGCAAAAAAGGCTCTTTTAACCGACGACGGATCCTTTCGCTTGCGTTCTGGGGAACAACACTTCCCGTTCGTATCGCTTGACCTCCGCCAGCCATTCTTCCCTTACCGGCGTGCCCGATTTCCAGCAGTAGTAATCCCAGACCGCCCCGAACGGATAGGACTTGAATTCTTCAACAAGCGCCAGCCTGGACGTAAAATCCCCTTCCAGCTCGATCTCTTTCAGCCGGTCCACCGGCTCGAGCATCGCCCGCAGCAGCGCTTTCAGCGTGTTTCTGGTGCCGATGACCCATGCTGCCACATGGTTGATGCTGCCGTCGAAGAAGTCGAGGCCGATATGGGTTTTGTCCAGCAGTTCGCCGCGGACCAGCTCGCGGGCAATGTCGAGCAGCTCGTCGTCCATCGTCACGACATGGTCGCTGTCCCACCGCACCGGACGGCTGACGTGGAGCAGCAGCTGCTTGCCGAACAGCAGCCAGGACGAAAGCTTATTGGAGATCGTTTCCGTCGGATGGAAATGCCCCGAATCAAAGCAGATGGTTTTTCCGCGGCTCAGGGCGTACCCCATATAAAATTCATGGGAGCCTACCACGTAGCTTTCGGAGCCGAGGCCGAACAGCTTGCTCTCGACGGCATCGATATTATAGCTTTCGTCGATCGGTTCGCGGAATACCTCGTCAAGGGATTCCATCAGCCGGACGCGCGGCGACAAACGGTCGATCGGGGTGTCCTTGTACCCGTCCGGAATCCAAAGGTTCGTCACGCAGGGCTGCCCCAGCTCCCGGCCGAAATATTCGGCGATTTTCCGCGAGGCTTTGCAGTGATCGATCCAAAACCTGCGGATCCCCGCGTCCGGATGGCTGAGCGTAAAGCCGTCGTTCGCTTTTTCATGCGAAAAGCACGTCGGATTAAAATCCAAGCCGTAGCCTTTGGCCTTGGCCCATGCCACCCAATTTTCAAAATGCCTCGGCGCCAGCGCGTCCAAATCAACCCGCTCGTCCGTATCCGCGTAGATGGCATGCAAATTGACCTTATGCCTGCCCGGTATGAGCTCGAACGCCTTGTCAAGATCGGCCCGCAGCTGGTCCGGCGTGCCGGCGCGCCCCGGATAACTCCCGGTGACGGCAATGCCGCCGCCAAGCTCCCGGCTCTTGTTCAAAAATCCCCTGACGTCGTCCCCCTGCCAGCAGTGAAGCGATATCTTGATGCGGGAAAGCCGTTCGAGGACGCCGTCCACGTCGATGCCGTGCTTCCCGTAAAGCTTCTTGGCTTCATCAAAACTGTTTTGAATCGTCGACTCCATCTGTTTCCCCTCCGGATTCTTCAAATGAAATGGTGGCGTCCCACCCGGTTCGTTTCAGCCAAGCGACCGGTATTTCGCCCGAAGTTCGGCCAAAAGACCGCTGTCCATCGGCCGGGGCGCATACGCGCGGACCGGAAAGGAGCGGCGGATCAGATCCCTTGCCTCCTGGATGTCCCGGATGGCTCCGTCCGCGATCATCTGGACCGCAAGGTTGCCCAGCACCGTCGCTTCCGTCGGCCCGGCATAAATCGCCATGCCAAGCACGTCGGCGCTCAGCTGGCATAAAAACCCGTTGTTCGCGCCGCCGCCGACGACGTGAAGCTGCTTCAGCCGCTCCCCGGTCACCTCCTGCAACTCGCGGACATAGACGTCGTAAGACAGCGCCATGCTGTCGAAAATGCACCGGGCCAGTTCCCCGGCGGTCGCCGGCACCGGCTGGCCGGACTCCCTGCAGAAGCCGCGGATCGCTTCCGTCATTTTCGGCGGATTCATGAACCGGCTGTCGTTGCATGGAATAAGCGATCGGAAAGGTTCGGCCGCCGCAGCCATTTCCGCCAGTTCCGCAAAGGAATATGCGTCATCGGCTTCCTTGCGCACCTGCTGGATGAGCCACATGCCCATCATGTTTTTCAAAAACCGGTACGTGCCGAAGGCTCCCCATTCGTTGGTGTAATTGCGCTCCATGGCAAGCCGGCTCGTCAAGGGATGCTCCCGTTCCACGCCGATCAGGGACCAGGTGCCGCTGCTGAGATACCCCCATGACGTTCCTTGGGCCGGAACCCCAAGCACTGCCGATGCCGTATCGTGCGTTGCCGCCGAGATGACCTCGCAGCGGGGAAGGCCGTGCTCCCGGACAAGCTCGCCTAGGACGGCGCCCAGACGGACGCCCGGCCGGACAAGATCGGGAAATTGGCTTCTTTGCAGCCCAAGCAGCGCCAACAGATCGGAATCGTAATCCTGCGTTTGCCAATTGAGCATTTGGGTCGTCGAGGCGTTGGTCGCTTCGCTTGCCAAAACCCCGCACAGCCGGTAGTGCAGGTAATCGGGAACGAGAAGGATATGCTTCGCCGCCTCCAGCTCCTCCCGGTCATGCACGAACAACTGGTAAAGCGTGTTAAAGGATAATTGCTGGATGCCCGTTTTTTCATAGACTTCCTGAAACGAAAGATGCCGGTGCAGACGTTCCGGGGCGCCGTTCGTCCGGGGATCGCGGTACGCAAAAACCTCCCCGATCCTCTCCCCCTTCCGGTTCAACAGCACGTAGTCCACCGCCCAGGTATCGATGCCGAGCGTGCATTCGTCGACGCCGAGCGTTTTTGCCATTTGCAGTCCCGTAAGAATCTGCCCGAACAAATACTCGATATCCCAGCAAAACTTCCCGTCTTTTTCATGGAATCCGTTGCCGAACCGGTGAATCTCCTGTAAGCGGAGCGCTCCTTCCCGAAGCGTCCCCCAGATGACCCTGCCGCTGGAAGCGCCGATATCGACGGCCAAATAATGGTTCATATGCATGACTCCCGAAATGGATTTTTTCACACCCAAAATCATATGCGAAGCCCTTCGCGCTTTGAACGGTTTGTGCATGACGGCATAGCAAGTTTATTGGCGCACTTTCGCATAGCTGTTCAACCAATGGCAAAAAATGTATTGTATACTTTTTTTAATTAAGTATATTGAACACTTGGCGGTTATGCAATCATTTTTTGGATGAATCGGAAGATTTTATCGTTTCCGGGGCCTTTAAACCGATAATTAGCGTATACTTTGCTTTGGATTTTGAATATCGTCCATCTACGACAGGTTTTGTCATCGTTAACGTATATCCTAAAAGCGTCAAATGAATTTTTTGAAAGGGGAGACAGAACGTGAATTCATTAGAAGGAAAAGTAGCATTGGTCGCGGGAGCGACCCGTGGAGCCGGCAGGGGCATCGCCGTCGAGTTAGGGGCGGCTGGAGCCGTCGTTTATGTCACCGGACGAACGACGAGGGAGCAGGCTTCCGAGTACGGCCGTCCCGAAACCATCGAAGAAACGGCGGAGCTCGTCAACCGCGCGGGAGGCAAAGGCATTCCCGTACGGACGGATCATTTGGATCCGGAACAGGTTCGGGCTTTGATGAACCGCATCGAGGCGGAGCAAGGACGGCTGGACGTGCTCGTCAACGACATTTGGGGCGGGGAACATCTGATCGAGTGGAACATGCCCGTATGGGAACAATCGCTGGAAAAGGGATTCCGAATGCTGCGGCTGGCAATCGACACCCACCTCATCACGAACCATTTCGCGCTCCCCCTGCTGATCCGGAGCGGCAAGGGGCTGGTCGTCGAAATGACGGACGGGACGGCCGCGTACAACGACCGGAATTACCGGTTGTCCATGTTTTACGATTTGGCCAAAACCTCGGTCCTTCGAATGGCCAAATCGCTGGCCCACGAGCTGCGGCCCCATGGATGCACAGCCGTCGCGGTAACGCCCGGCTGGATGCGTTCCGAAATCATGCTCGACCACTACGGGGTGCGGGAAGAGAACTGGCGGGACGCGCTTGTGAAGGAACCTCATTTCATCATCTCGGAGACGCCGCGCTTCGTCGGACGTGCGGTTGCCGCCCTGGCCGGGGACCCGGAAGCAGGCCGCTGGAACGGCTGCTCGGTCTCCAGCGGAGAGCTGGCCAAAGTATACGGTTTTTGCGATGTGGACGGGTCGCGGCCCGATGCCTGGAGATATATCGAAGAGGTGCAGGAAAAAGGCAAGCCGGCCGATGCCGCCGGGTATCGCTAAGCGTCGGCATCCCGGGCCAAAGGCGCCGTCGAATCCCGCACGATGACCGTCGGGACGATTTCCTCGCGGAGCGGGCCGCTCTCTTCGTCCTTCACCCCGAGCAAAAGGATTTCGGCGGCACGCTCCCCAAGCTTGCGGGTGTTTTGGTTGACGGTCGACAAGGCGGGATTCGTAAATTCGCTGATGGCAAGATCATCGTAACCCATGATGCTGACATCCTCCGGGATGCGGATCCCCAACTCCTTGGCGGCGGTCATCGCCCCGATGGCTTTCAGGTCGCTGGCGCCAAACACGGCCGTCGGAGGGTGCTCAAGCGACATCAGCGCCTTGAATCCCCGGTATCCCGTATCCGCGAAGTCCTCCCCCGGCAATACGGCGATGAGATCCTGATTGAAGGGAATCTGATGCTGGGACAATGCCAGGCGGTAACCCTGCAGGCGCAAGGAGAATTCCTGGTTGATATCCATCATGGATTCTCCCGGCAGGATCATCCCGATCTCCCGATGTCCCAGCGAAATCAGGTGATGCGTCGCCAGATACCCTCCCGTCAAATTGTCGACGATGACGTAAGGAATGCCCAGATGCGGGTAAAAGAAATGAACGGTCACCATCCGCCGTTTTTCTTCCTGCCATCCGGTCAGATGCCGGATATCGAACGCATGGTTGCTCGTGAGCAACACGATTCCCGCGTTCAGGTCGTCCGGCAGCTTATACGTTTCGTCCAACCCCCACAGAAAAAAGCGGATGCCGTTGTCTTCGCATACCTCCCGGATCCCTTGAAACATTTCCGTGAAAAACGGATGGTTAAACGAAGCCACGGCCTCGTTTTTGTAGACTAAATATATGGTGCGCATCGCCCCCCGCTGCGGGGCTGCCACCTCTTCCTTCACAAAACTTCCTTTGCCGCGAATCCGGTAGATGTAGCCTTCCTGCACCAGATCGGCCAAAGCCCGCCGCGACGTGATTTCGCTGGTGTTGAATTGTTTGGCCAGCTCGACTTGCGTCGGCAGCGGATCATGCGCCTGCAATTCGCCGTTTTCGATCCGGCGTTTAATGTCATTGATAATATATTGGTACATCGGCGTCTTGTCCGATTTTTCCATGCCCATAATCGTAATCACTCCCTACAGAATGAATTAAGTATACTTTAGGAGATGTGCTTTCGCAAGATCAGGGCCTAAACCTCATTGCGATCATTTCCAGCATTGCGTAAATCCTGGCAATCCCCTTGCCCATATGTATTTCGTTTCCCCGCAGGCAAAGATACTCCATATAACGGCGAACCGCTTGAGGACCCCTTGCAAAACCGCGCAACTTTCGACGGTAATCATCGTCAAATTGTTACAAACCTGTTGTTTTTAAGCTTATGCGTTCTAATATAATCGTAATGTGAACGCTAACAAGGGAGAGAATTGTTATGAATATCATCTTTGCACTGCTGTTGTTGTTAGGCGGCAGCGCAGCCCATCATCCGCAGAGCGGCAGCGACCAAGCCGCCAATATGTTGAAGTCCGCCATTCATTCGGCCGTCGAGGCTTCCCGGCAAAACGAGGTCGCCGCAAGCGCGAACGGTTCGGCCGCCAAAACCGATCCCCAAACGGACGCCCCCAAAGTCAAAGGCGTGTACGTCACGGCCTACAGCGCCGGAGGGTCGCGCATGAACCAGCTTCTCGACCTCGTGGATCAAACGGACCTGAACGCCATGGTCATCGACATTAAAGACGATGCCGGATACATAACGTACAAAACGGACAACCCGGTGCTGATCAAAAACGGGCACCCGCAGCCGTTTATCCGCGACATCCGCGGGCTCATGGATCGCCTGAAAAAACACAATGTATATCCGATCGCGCGGGTCGTCGTGTTCAAAGATACGGTTCTTGCCAAAAAACGTCCTGATCTTTCCTTTGCCAAAAGCGACGGAACCGTATGGAAAAACGGCAAAGGCGACAGCTTCGTCAACCCGTTCAGCAAGGAAGTGTGGGATTACAACGTGGAAATCGCCAAAGAAGCGGCCAAGCTGGGCTTTAAAGAAATCCAGTTCGATTACGTCCGCTTCCCCGAGGGCTTCGAAAAACGGGCCGACTCCCTGAAATACGCCAAAAACGGCAAAACCCGCGTGGAAACGGTCGCCGATTTCGTGCAGTATGCCCGCAATCAGCTCTCCCCGATGGGCGTCCGCGTTTCGGTCGACATTTTCGGTTATGCGGCATCGGTGCCTGCGGCGGAAGGAATCGGCCAGGATTTCAACAAAATCTCCGCTAACGTCGACGTGATCAGCCCGATGGTGTATCCAAGCCATTACACGCAGGGCTGGTTCGGAGCCAAGGACCCCGACAAGGAGCCGTACCGCACGATCAAAGGCTCGATGGTCGACACCTTCAAAAAACTCGAGCCGCTCAAGGACCGGCAGCCGATCGTTCGCCCGTGGATCCAGGATTTTACCGCCAGTTGGCTGGGAAGCGGCCACTACGTCAAATACGGCAAAACGCAGGTCGAAGAGCAGATTCGGGCGTTGAAGGATATGCATATCGACGAATATTTGCTGTGGAATGCCACAAACCGCTATTCGCAAGGCGTGGTTTACAAATAATTTGCTCTATCGCGCAAATCCGTTTCACAGCCGAAACCCGGTCCCTCCAAGGCCGGGTTTCGGTCTTTTAAGATTTTCCCCGACAGGGCAAATCCCTGCTTCAAGGCTTGTGATCTCCGGCGGTTTCTTCATTTCCTGCACGGCTTTCCGGTTATTTAACAGTCATCCCTGTTCAAACGGAGGCTTATGTTTTACAATAGATTCCTGCCGTTCAAAAGCGCGAAATTTATATATACTGTGAGGCTTAACATGAAAACAACGGTAACGCTCAGTCAGAAATCGAAACAATTTCTCGTCATCTTGCTGCCGATCCTGATCACGCAAATCGCTCTTTCCGCCATTACGTTTTTTGATACGAACATGTCGGGGCATGCCGGTTCCACCGATTTGGCCGGCGTCGCCATCGGCTCCAGCCTGTGGGTCCCGCTGCAAACGGGCTTGAGCGGTATTTTGATGGGCATGACTCCGATCGTCTCCCATCTGATCGGCGGGGGTCAGGCCCAAAAGGTCGCCTATCACGTCATGCAGGGACTATGGCTGGCCCTGCTGCTTGCGGTCGCGATTTTAGCCATCGGCAGCATGCTGCTTCCCGTCATTCTGGACGGGATGAATCTCGATGCCCCGGTCCGCAGCGTCGCGTTCCGCTTTTTGAGCTTTTTGTCGATCGGCATCATTCCGATGTTCGGTTATACGGTGCTCCGCAGCTATATCGACGCTCTCGGCCATACGAAAATTTCCATGACGATTACGCTCATCTCCCTGCCGATCAACATTTTTCTGAACTATCTGCTCATCTTCGGTAATTGGGGATTTCCCCGCCTTGGGGGCGCCGGTGCCGGGATCGCCTCGGCGATTACGTATTGGTGCGTGTTTGCGGTCGCTGTCACGTTCGTGATCCGGCTGAAACCGTTCGCCGCTTACGGCATTTTCCGCAAGTT
This sequence comes from Paenibacillus cookii, assembly GCF_018333375.1. Lineage (GTDB taxonomy): Bacteria > Bacillota > Bacilli > Paenibacillales > Paenibacillaceae > Paenibacillus_AQ > Paenibacillus_AQ cookii. Next base: position 2,379 of record NZ_BORW01000025.1, on the reverse strand, counting down.
TCACGGCGTATCTTTAAAAGTATGGAAGGAACTGCTCAAAATCGGCGTGCCGATCGGCTTTTCGATTTTTTTCGAAACCGCCGTTTTTGCCGCGGTAACGCTTCTGATGAGCCGCTTTAACACGATAACGATTGCGGCGCACCAGGCGGCGATGAACTTCGCGAGCACGCTGTACATGATCCCGCTGAGCATCAGCATGGCATTAACCATCCTCGTCGGTTTCGAAAAAGGCGCCGGGCGGCTGAAGGATGCGCGGCAATACAGCATCCTCGGCATCGGTTCGGCGGTGGTCCTGTCGCTTGCAACCGCCGTGGTGCTGCTCGTCGCCGGCAAATACGTCGCCGGCTTGTATTCAGAGGAAAGCAACGTCATTGCGCTGACGCAGCATTTTCTGATCTATGCGATTTTCTTCCAGATATCCGATGCGATCGCAACGCCGGTCCAGGGCGCGCTCCGCGGGTACAAGGACGTCAATCCCGCCTTTATCATTACCTTTATTTCGTATTGGGTGATCGGGCTTCCCGTCGGGTACCTCCTCGCCTCCTTTACGTCGCTGGGCGCTTTCGGCTTTTGGATCGGGCTCATTGCCGGGCTCGCCGCAGGCGCAACCCTGCTGCTCTGGCGCCTTGTAAGGGTGCAGCGCGCGAGCCGGGAGAACAAAGCCATCGCCGCATGACTCTGCCTGAAACGTTCGTCCGGATTCAAGCGCATCCCTCCATCCATGAGCTGCGATCAAGCGAACAGAAAAAGCCGTCCCGGGTCGATTGATATGCTCCCATCATAGTAGACAGTAGAAAAAATAAAAACTTCTACTACTACAACGATGGGAGTATTTCTATGTCTAAAAGAAGTTCAACTTCAATTGAAACGAAACTGCATGCCATACAGCGATGCCTGGAGCACAGGTCAAATCCAAACTATGAAGCGAGACAACTAGGGGTTAGTTCCCACACAGTTAGAGAGTGGATAAGAAAATACAGAGCAGATGGTTTGGATGGATTGGGGGAATCGAGAACATGGAAAACGTATTCAAGGGAATTGAAAATTGCTGCTGTTCAGGATGTGTTATCTGGACATTGCTCCCTTGAAGAGGCGACAAGGAAGCATCGTATTTCCAGCAACAGTGTGTTGCGGAAATGGATTAACAAGTATACTAAGGAGATAGAATTAAAACCTACTCTTAAAGGAAGAGGACTATCTCAAATGAACAAAGGACGTAAAACAACTTACGAGGAACGTATTGAAATTGCGCAATATACAATCGCTAATGGTTTGGATTATCAGAAAGCCATCGAAAAGTACGGTGTATCTTATCAGCAAGTGTATGCCTGGGTTCGGAAGTATCAAGCAGGCAGTGAAGATGCTCTTAAGGACAATCGCGGTCGAAAGAAGCCTGTAGAGGAACTGGATGAGCATGAACGTCTCAAGCTGCGGATCAAGGAATTAGAAGCTCGAAACGAATACCTGGAGATGGAGAATGCCTTCGCAAAAAAGTTGGCGGAGATCAAGCGACGAAATACACGCTAACCCTTGTTCGACAAGTAAACTTGTATCAAGCGATTCAAGAACTGAACAAAGAAAAAGGTTACGCAATTAAGAAGTTGTGTGCGTTAGCAGGGGTTGCTCGATCTGCCTATTACAAGTGGTTAGGTTGGACGCCATCTACCAAGGAACTTGAAATTCAAGTGCTAGCCAAAGAAGTAAAGCTTCGTTATGACAAGCGAAACGGAATACTTGGCTACCGCCAAATGCGTACTCAATTAAACCGAAAGCTCAAAAAGCAGTACAACAAAAAGCGCTATTACCGAATTATGCGTGCGCTTGGCCTCAAAGCAGTCATTCGTAAGAAACGACCAAGCTATATGAAAGCCCCAGAGACCCATGTCGTTGAAAATGTAATGAACCGTAACTTTGAGGCCCAGTCTCCAAATACAAAGTGGTGTACAGATGTGACAGAACTGAAGTATGGAAATGGCCGCAAAGCCTATTTAAGCGCCATTATCGATGTATATGATAACTCCATTGTTTCATGGGTATTAAGCCATTCCAACAACACTAAACTCGTGGTGGATACGCTGAAGCAGGCTTATGAGAAGAATCCCGGTGTAACCCCACTCCTACACAGCGACAGAGGTTTCCAGTACACGTCCCACGAGTATAATCGGCTCCAACTAAAGTATGGATTTATGAAAAGCATGTCTCGTGTGAGCCGATGCTTGGACAACCAACCTATTGAGCGCTTTTGGGGTACTTAGGGCTTGCTGAATAATCAAAAAATCCTTATCTCACAAGGGTTTAGAGGCACTATTGTCGAATTCATCTGCAAAGAAAACACGGAAAATCGGTAAAAAACCTTGCAGATGGAGTGAGCGAAAGTGT
>NZ_BORW01000024.1 GCF_018333375.1 Paenibacillus cookii | reverse complement strand
TGTGGTAGACTTCACCTTAAGGGTGCTCCTCTCTTTGGGTGATGTGTTCTCGACAAACACCATTCTACCAAAGATTTGAGCACTTTTTCATATTTTCAAAGAGCAGTACTTTCGAAATTCAGGATTACTTCTAACTGTGTTACCTTTAACATAGGTCCTTGCGCCGCAATCCATGCGAAGTTTTTTTATGGAACAAAATTTCCGAGAATCTGCTGTCCTCATATGAAAACGAACTGCGATGGATTCAGGGCATGCGGAAGGAGCTTTCGGAAAAAAAGATACGGCGAAGGATGCTTTATCGGAATCCTTTTTTGAGCTGGGTACCGGCGTAGCGGGCAGTTTCGTTCAAAAATGGGTGACCTATCGCGTCAAAACGGCTGCTGGTTTTACGTGAGTCCCGTCTAACCAGGGCAGGTTTAAGGAATGGAGGCGCGAATGAAACGGCGGCAACGCGTTTCGGGTTTTTGAAACGAGGGAAGAAGCGGAGCTTTGGCTCAGCAAATAGAAAGGGGCGCCGGTCGTTCAAACGGCCCGGGCCCTTTTTTGGTATGGAACATCGCTGGCGGATGCCCTTTCGCGGTTTACGGCAGAATATTTCCGGCCGCGCGGTAAATTTCATACCACTCTTCGCGAGACAACGTGATTTCGCTTGCGTTCACGCAGTCTTTCAGACGTTCAATGTTCATCGTGCCGATGACCGGCTGCATGTTGGCCGGATGGCGCAGCAGCCAGGCGATGGCGATCGTGGTGTTGTTGACGCCGTATTTGGCGGCGATTTCATCGATTTTTTGGTTCAGCTCAGGGAATTTGTCATTGCCAAGGAATACCCCTTCGAAAAATCCGTATTGGAACGGAGACCAAGGCTGAATCGTAATGTCGTGCAAACGGCAGAAGTCGAGAACGCTTCCGTCGCGGTTGACGGCCGATTCGTTTTCCATGTTGACGTTGATGCCGCTGGAGATCATCGTCGCATTCGTGATGCTGAGCTGCAATTGGTTGGCGACGATCGGCTGTTTCACCGCTTTTTTCAGCAGCTGGATCTGCATCGGATTTTGGTTCGATACGCCGAAGTGGCGCACTTTGCCGGAGCTTTCCAGCTGATCGAACGCCTCGGCGACCTCTTCAGGTTCCACGAGCGCATCCGGGCGGTGCAGCAGCAAAACATCCAAATAATCGGTTTTCAGCCGTTTCAAAATGCCGTCGACCGAATCTAAAATATGCTCTTTGGAAAAATCGAACATCCCTGGACGGATGCCGCATTTGGATTGCAAAATGATATTTTCGCGGATGTCGCTGTTCATATGTATGGCGTCCGCAAAAATTTCCTCGCAGGCGCCGCCGCCGTAAATGTCGGCATGGTCGAAGAAATTCGCGCCCAATTCCAGCGCCGTTTGCACGAAACGCTCCGCGCCGGTTTTGTCGAGGGAATTGATGCGCATGCAGCCGACGGCAACGACAGGGACTTCCAGCGTGCTGCTTCCAAGCTTAATCGTTTTCATGAATGCTGTCCTCCAGACTCATAATGGAATGATGTTTCTGCCCCGCGGCGGCGCTGCCGCCGGGAGTTTGCGGTCTTGTATGCGTTTACGCTTGATGGATAAGCAAAGCAGACAGTCTCCAATTCATTTTTGCACGGACCCGGAAAGGATTCAAGTTTATTTTATGAGCGAGAGCATCGTTTCGACGGAATGTTCGACAAAAGCGCGCTCCGGGCGGGCCTTCATGATGACCGTCAGCCCAATCAACGAAACGACCAGCGTTTGGGCCAAAGCTTTGGCATCGAGCCCGGCTTGAAGTTCGCCTGAACGAAGCCCCTTTTCAATCGTCTCCTGAAACATCGCCGCCAGATACATTTCGTGCTCCCTGGTAAGAATTTCGAACTTGGCGTCATGCGGCGCCAGCTCGACCATCGTATTGATGCAGAAACAGCCCCGGTTCCCCGTCCCCGCATATTCTTCTTCCACCAATCCTTCAAAAAAAACGCGGAACGCTTCCTTCACCGACGGATGATGCTGCAGCTTCGCGCGGATGCCGGCGGCGTGGGCTGAAGTATACCTCCGCAAAGCCGCTTCGAAAAGCTCCTTTTTATCCCCGAACGTGGAGTAGATGCTTGGCCGCTGGATTCCCATGGCCGAAGTCAAATCGCTTAACGAGGTCGCTTCGTACCCCTTTTCCCAAAACAGCTGCATGGCCGCGTCCAATGCCTTGTCCACATCAAATTCCCGCTGCCGGACCATAATGGCACCCCATTTCATATCGTTCAGTATAAAATGATTGTAGCCGATCTGATGCTGAAATGTCAAAAGACTTGCCCGTACAGACAGCGTCGAAAAGCGCTAATAACCTTCTATAGAACTGCTTTTCCCGATTTCATCCGTCCATTTTTGGTTCTCCTTCTCTTGACAGTTTGCTTCAAAGGAGGTTATTGTAAGCTCATCATAATATACTGATCGGTATAATATACTTTTCGGTATGAAATAAAAGGAGGCATTTGATGAACACGGAGGTTTTTGAAAAACCAATGGAAGCCCCAGCCGCGCCATCCCGCGAACATGGCGGGGAAGGTGAGGGAGGAAAGAAGCCTGCATTTTCGTTCTCGCGCCGGATGGCTTTGCTGTTTGCCGTGGCCTGCGGGTTATCCGTCGCCAACATTTATTACGCCCAGCCGCTGCTGGATGCTTTGGCCCGCGAATTCGGACTTCCGAATTCTTCCGTCGGCATCGTCATCACGGTAACCCAGCTTTGTTACGCGCTCGGATTGTTTCTGCTTGTCCCGCTGGGGGACCTGCAGAATCGGCGAAAACTCATCCCGGGCATGATGCTGTTATCCGTGATCGCTTTGATCGTGGCCGGTACGGCCGGCAGCACCGCCGTTTTGTTCGCCGGGTTGGCCGTGGTCGGGCTGCTTGCCGTCGTGACGCAAACGCTGGTTGCGTATGCTTCGAGTTTGGCGGCACCTTCCGAACGCGGACAAATCGTCGGTTTGGTGACGAGCGGCGTGGTCATCGGCATTTTGCTCGCCCGTACCTTCGCCGGGGCGTTAACCGATATTGCCGGCTGGCGCTCCGTTTACCTGTCTTCCGCCGCGATGCTGTTCTTCGTGGCCTGCATTCTGCTGCGCTCGCTGCCCCGCGAACATCGGGATCAACCGCGGTTAAACTACGTGCAGCTGCTGCAATCGGTGCTCGCCTTGTTTATGCAGGAGAGGATTTTGCGCATTCGCGCGATATTGGCGCTGCTTATTTTTGCTTCGTTCAGCATTCTGTGGACTTCGCTCGTCCTGCCGCTTAGCCGTCCGCCGCTGTCCCTTTCCCATTCGGCCATCGGCTCGTTCGGGCTCGCAGGGGCCGCAGGGGCGCTTGCTGCGGCAAGGGCAGGCCGCTGGGCCGACATGGGGTTTGGCCAAAAAACGACGGGCATCGCGCTTGGTCTCCTGCTGCTGTCGTGGCTGCCGATCGGATTGCTCCATCGTTCCCTGCTTTTGTTGGTGTTTGGCATCCTTCTTCTGGACATGGCCGTTCAGGCGGTGCACGTCACGAACCAAAGCTTGATTTTTAACGTGCGCCCCGAAGCAAGAAGCCGGTTGACCGCCGGATATATGATTTTTTATTCGATCGGCAGCGCCTTCGGATCCATTGCATCCACGGCGGTGTACTCCTATTTTGGATGGACCGGGGTTTGCACGCTGGGTGCGTCCGTAAGCGCGCTGGCGCTGTTGTTTTGGGCTTGCACACGCCGGGACTAAGCGCGTAAGCAGTCCCCGCCGTGAATGATTCATTTGGACCGGCGGGGATTTTTCATGGAAGAGACAAAATGAACTTCGCAACCACCGATTTAATTTGAGATATTTAGAAAATTGTGGTTTGTTGGTAGAATAAATTCAACCAATGATGACATAGAGTGATTTGCAGATCGAAAGATTTAGGAGGCGGTTGGCGTGCAAGCCCAAGGAATCATTCCGATTTTACGCATATTCGACGAAAGGAAAGCAAAAGAATTTTATATCGATTACCTCGGTTTCAAGCTGGATTGGGGGCACCGGTTCGAACCGAACCTGCCGCTGTATGCGCAAATCTCCTTGCATCAAGCAACCATCCATCTTAGCGAGCATTACGGGGATTGCAGCCCGGGAGCCGCCATCCGCGTCGAAATGAAAGGCATCGAAGCCTTCCAGCGGCAGCTGATCGGCAAGCAGTATCGATACTCCAGGCCCGGTTTGGAGAAAACGCCGTGGCAGACCCTGGAGTGCTGCGTGATCGATCCGTTCGGCAATAAAATCGCGTTTTACGAGCCTGCGGAGCCGAGGATTGCCGGTATTCAGGAGCCCTCGTAGGCGCTTGAACGCAGCCATTTGAAGAGGGAAAGGAACATGCCCATGAAAACGGAAGCCGTTATTTTCGACCTCGACAACACGTTGATTAACCGGAAGCTTGCTTTTCGCGCTTATTCGGAGCATTTTATCGACCGGTTCGCATCCGTCCGGGATGCCCGGCAAAAAGAAGAATTCGTCGAATTCATGCGGGTGTCGGATCGGGACAGCTACCGCGACAAACGGGAAATGGCTCTGGAATGCCTGGCCGCTTTCCCGCTGAAAAATCCGGAAACGACCGCCGAAGAGCTGCTCGACCATTGGTTCGCCGAATTTTACAATTATACCGTTCTGATGGACGGAACCTTGGACGTTTTGGAGCGACTGAAACGGAAAAACATTAAACTCGGCCTGATCACCAACGGTTCGCCGCATGCGCAGCATGCCAAAATCGACAAGGCGCAAATCCGGGAATATTTCGACGTCGTGATCGTATCGGGCGAAGCGGGGTTCCATAAACCGGATAAACGCCTATTTGAGCTGGCCTTAAGCCGGTTGGAAGCCAAACCGGAGAATAGCTGGTATGTCGGCGACCATCCGCGGAACGATGTTTTCGGCGCAACCAGCGCCGGGTTAAAGGCCGTTTGGCTGAGAGGATTTATGGATTGGCATCGCGATCTGGACGAACCTGAGCATCGGATCGACAGCTTGGATGAAATCATCGCGTTGATCGACAAAGCGTAGAAAGGTGATGAGCATGCACCCGCAACCGCACCCGCAACCGCAAAACCCCGGCAACCCGGTATTGGAAACCGAGCGGCTGATATTAAGGAAATTGACGGCAAACGACGCCGGCGACGTGTTCGCCTACTGTTCCGACGAAGAAATTTCGAAATACACCACCTGGTATTCGCATCAGACGATCGAGGATTCCGTGCAGTACGTCGATCGTGTTCTCGGGTTGTACGAACAAAACGATATCGCGCCATGGGGGATCGAAGACAAGGAAACCGGAGCCGTCATCGGCACGGTCGGTTTTGTGTATTGGCATCCCAAGCATGCAAAGGCCGAATTGGCATATGCGCTTTCCAGGGCGCATTGGAACAAAGGGTTGATGAGCGAAGCAGCGGGAAGAATCATCCGCTTCGGATTCGAGGCGATGCAATTGGTGCGGATCGAAGCCCGGTGTCATCTGTCTAACATTGGCTCCAGCCGGGTGATGGAAAAATGCGGAATGGAATTCGAGGGTGTCTTACGAAAAAATATACTCGTAAAAGGCCAATTCGAAGATTTGAAACTTTATGCCGTCATTCATGAAGCGAACGCCAGGGCTCACGAAGGGGGATGGAAATGAAAAAGAAATACGTATTCGCGCTTTTGTTGGTGTTTGCCGCGATTTCGCTTTTAACAGGTTGCGTCCCCGGAGACGGCACGAATACGCCCCAGCATGCCGCAGGTTTTTTCTGGGGAATCTGGCATGGGTGGATCGCGCCTATTTCATTAATTATAGGATTGTTTAAACCCCATATTAGGGTATATGAAATTTATAATTCGGGTTGGTGGTATGATGTCGGATTCTATATTGCGGTGATTAGCGGATTCGGCGGCATTTCCATTTTCCGGAGCAAAAAATCAAACAGGGATTAAGCCATAAGCCTTATAACGATGGCAACGCGGATGCACATGGGATAGAATGGCAGGCAAGCTGAGCAGAAAGGTAATTTCCGTTAAGAATGGAGCGCAAGCCAGTGGTCTTTTTCAACTTTTATTGGATGATAATCTTCGCTGCGGTTATCCTTTCGGTGACCGGTCTTATTTTTCGGAAAAGTGTTTTGCTTTACCTGGCCGCGGTGCTGGTGCTTCCATTAGCTTTATATTTGGCTGCGACGCCGCGGTTTCATTTGTGGGGACTCGCTTTTCCGCTTTTATTCGCAGGTTCGGCCATTTTGATCCAAAGGAAGCGAAGATGGCTTTCGGTTATGCTGTCGGTCCCGGTGTACCTGCTTGTAGCCTGGTTGATGTACACCGTATGGAATCAGTAAATGTCGTGCTTCCAAACGATGACTTAGACTGGAGGAAATGTTATGCCCTATGATGCAACGATCACGTCCGGGGAGCTGGATCGGCTGCTTCCTTTTTTGAATGTTCTTCAAGATCCGAACCAGCCGTTGTCTGCTGTGTCCGGACGTTACCGCTTTGAAACGGAGGTTGTCCGGAATTTTGTGCAAGAGCTGTCCAACACGGGTTTCATGATGGTATTCGATTGGAGTTCGTGGGTCGCGGAGCATGAAATCTATCGAGATATCGACCGGGACATCGAAGACCATTTGATGCAGGCGGATCTGGAGACGCTAAGAAAACTTGTCACAAGTTACGTGCGCGGGGACCGATTTACGGAAGGGGTATGGATACGAGTCCTTGAAAACGGCAAAATGACGCAAATTCTAAAAAGGCTGAAAATGCTTCGGGAAGAGATGCAGGAGTAAGCCAGGGAAAGGTGCGAATCCGATATGTATGCCGTCGTTCTCCGCTTCGATCAACAGACGGAACAAGCGCTGAAACGGATCTGGGAAGAAATGCGTGATCGGGGCATCTCGGGATACGTGGATGAGGTCCCGAACCGGCGGCCGCATTTGACGCTTGCGGATTATTCGAATCTGGATGAGGCCGAGTTCATGGACATGTTTGATCGTTTTTACAACGCAAGGGCGGGCTTTTCGTTAAACTTCGGCATGCTGGGTACGTTTATCGGGTCGGGGACGCTTTTTCTGGCCCCCAATCCGGCCGCCGAGCTGCTGAAATTTCACGCCGAACATCATCGGTATTTTAGCCGGTATGCGGACGAAGCCGTTGATATGAATCTTCATGTAGGAAGAAGACAAGCAAGATTTTACGAAAACAAAAGACAGAAAGCAGGGAAGACATCATGACAGACATTAGACACATTGCCGAATCCGATCTTCCGGCGCTTGCCCGGCTCTACGAAGAACTGATGGGAATTCCGACGAACGGGGACAGGATGCTTCAGGTTTTCCGAAGCGCCGAAAGCAGCGGAAACTATCATATTTTGGGCGCGTTCCATGAAGGGGAGCTCGCCGGATCGCTGATGGGGATCATATGCCTCGACTTTGTCGGAAGCTGCAAACCGTTTATGGTCATCGAAAACGTCATCGTTTCAAGCCGCATTCGCAGGCAGGGCATCGGAAAGAAGCTGATGGAAGCCATCGAGCAAATCGCGAGGGACCATGATTGCGGTTATATCATTTTCGTGTCGGGCGAACAGCGCAAGGAAGCGCACCGGTTTTACGAGAAGCTCGGTTACCGCGACGAACAGGTCGAAGGATTCAGGAAACTGCTGTAGAACTCCTGCCGGCACCGCGTCCGGAAAGGAACATCCCCCAATCATTCAGATATATCGGCCACTCGTTTCCCATATACATAGCTGTGGAAAATGAATTTATACGCCCATTCAAGGTCCAAGGAGGGGAGCCATGAGCGGTTCAGCAATCGGAAAAACCGTTCCGAGAAAGGAATCATGGCAAAAAGCGACCGGAACGGCCCGTTATGTGAACGATATCGCAAGACCGGGGATGTTGTATGCGAAACTCGCGGTCAGTCCCCATGCCCATGCCAAAATCAACTCGATCGATACCTCGCAGGCCTTAAGCATTCCCGGCGTACGAGCGGTCGTGACAGGGCGGCATTTTCCGGTGTTGACCGGGTCTCCGCTCGAAGACCGGCCGCCGCTCGCCATCGACAAAGTCAGATATTACGGCGAGCCGGTGGCTTTGGTCGTCGCCGACTCGGAATATGTCGCCCAAATGGCCGCTTTGCGGATTCAAGCCGAATATGAACCTCTGCCCATCGTACATTCCCCGAGCCAAGCCTACCCCAAAGACGCCCCGCTTATCCACGAACGTCTCGCAACTTACCCTGGAATTGAAACATGGTCTGCAGCTTGGCTTCCACCGTTTTTCCTTGGCTTGCCGGGCAGCCATGCCGTACCCAGTCGGCCGTTTGATAAAATTGGCGGGTTAAACGCTCCGCAAAACGCGTCATTTTTTGTTTGGCCGTCGGGATGGAATCGGGAGGAAACAACAGCGCGTGAATAAGAACCGCAACGACGGCACCCACCACGGTATCGCGCACGCGGTAAAAGGGATAGCTCGGCATTTTGCTTTGAAAATACAATACCAGCAAAATGCTGAGCGCAATTTGGACCGTCAAGGCATGATCCCTGTTCAGCCTCTTGACGATGGCGGCCCCAAGCAGCACCAACAGCCCGATGCTCCATCCGCTTAAGCCGACATAAGGCGTGATGCATGCGGTCGCCGCAACGCCAGCGATCGTTCCGATGATACGCTGCCAGGCAAATCGCAGGGATTGGCTGACCGTAATTTGAAAACATAAGATAGCCGTCAGCGGGGCCAAGTAAGGATGGTTGGACCCGGCCCATTCGGCGGCTTCCCATGACAGCGCCGCAGCTAACGGCATTTTCCATACCGTGCCATTATTTTTAATGATATCCGTTAATTTGCTTTTCACTAGGCTGGACTCCGTTTTATAATTGTTTAGGTTATTGTTGCCGCAGATGGAAACCGATCATTCGCCGGCATCGTTCTTTTGAAGAACATTTTGCAAGCTGGAGGGGATAAGGGATGGAAGGGCTGCTTGAAACCCGATTGACCGGGGAACGTATCCTGCTTCGACCCGTACGGGAAAACGAATTGGATGCTTATTTCGGGCTATTGCAGGAGCCTGAGGCGATGAGATTGACCGGAACGCAGGAGCGTTTCACCAAGGAATCCACGTCGGCATGGCTGCAAAAGATCGGCCGCGTTCACGAGGATCGCGTCGATTTGATGATCGCCTTAAAGGAAACGGATGAATTGATCGGGGAGGTCGTTCTGAACGAAATCGATCCGGTCAATCGCTGCGCCAACATACGCATCATGGTTTCCGGGCGCCACAGCGATCGAGGGTACGGTTCGGAAGCGATGCGGTTGATGCTCAGGCACGGTTTTGAAGATTTGAACCTGCACCGGATCGAGCTCGGAGTGTATGCGTTTAATCCGAGGGCCGTTCATGTGTATGAGAAGCTGGGTTTTAGCCGGGAAGGCGTGAAGCGGGATGCGCTTTATCTTGATGGCCGGTTTCATGACATGATTTTGATGGCGCTTTTGGAAGAGGAATTTCGGGCGCGTTCCTAATGATATGTAAGAGGGGTTCTGAATACCCCGAATGCACGGCTTATGGACATGATCAAAAAGATTCGAATCTCGAATGGAAGACGGTGGCGATATGAAAGGAATCGAGAACGTGCATCAATTCATCGAAGGTTGGGTGGCGGAGAACAAAATACCCGGCGCGGTCATTGACATTCAGGTCAAAGACAAGCTTCAATGGCAAGCCGCTTACGGAACAGCCTCGCGGGATACGATTTTTGACGTGGCCTCGCTAACGAAGGTGGCGGCGACGCTGCCGGCGATCATGACGCTGGTCCAGTCGGGGCGGGTTTCGCTTCAGGACCCGATCCAAACGTATATCCCGGAGTTTCGCCATCCGGATGTGACCATCGAGCACTGTCTAAAACATGTTTCGGGATTGCCTTCCGGCGTTCCGGATTTCAAAGATCGTTACAAACCATTGGACATCCGGCAAATTTTCGAGCTGGAGCTTGAATCCCGCCCCGGCGAGCGTGTGAATTACAGTGATATCGGCATGATTTTGATCGGTTGGATCGTTTCCCGGTTGACGCAGCAGCCGCTGGACGAATGGGCCAGGGAGCATGTTTTTGAACCGCTTGGCATGAAAGACAGTTATTTTAACCCGCCGGAAACCTTACGGGACCGGATCGCCCCAACCGAGTGGGACGGCCAAAAGTACATCCTCGGGGAAGTGCATGACGAAACCTGCTACCGCCTCGGGGGCGTCGCCGGCAGCGCGGGCTTGTTTTCGACGGCGGAGGATTTGGCCCGGTATGCGAAAATATGGCTTTACCCCGAACGGTATTCCCTGCTTTCCAAAGAGACGGTGGATGCATGCTTGAAGCCTGTTTTTCAGGGACGAGGGCTGGGGTGGCAGGTGCAGGGCGCCTCGGATGAAGGGCTGTCATGCGGCCCGAATTGGCCGGAAGGCAGCTTTGGGCATACGGGATTTACGGGGACGAGCATGTGGATCAATCCGGTAGACGAGATGACCGTCGTATTTTTGACGAACGGGGTGCATTTGGGCAGGGAGCATAACGAATTGAGGCATCTGCGGCCGATTTTGCATGAGGCGGCATTGTCGATCGTGAAGCCGTAAGGCCATCAAAAACGTCGCGTATGAACGCGTTTCAGATATTTCGCACGGGCATTTTCATAGCCGGCCTGAAGGCTGCGTTTCCCAAATGAACCGCATGGAAGCATCTTGTGAAAGTGTCTTTATCCCCCAGCGTACACCAAGTATAATATTAGGTAAGAAAGAAAGGGGGCGGTCCTTCTGCCGTTAATACATGAACATAGCGGTTCGGCTTTTGACCCAAGCGGGAAAATGGACGATAAATCAAAAGCCCAGCTGGAAATTTTGCGCGAGATCGCCGCCATCTTTTGTGCTTTGGACCGGCCGTTTTGGCTTCGCGGAGGTTGGGCCATCGACTTTTTGCTGGGCAGCATTACGCGTCCCCATGAGGATCTTGACCTAGTGGCTTTCGTTGAATGCCGGGATCTGCTGGAGCAGAGACTTGCCGATGCCGGTTATGAAAAATTCCCGATCAGCGGAAGACAGACGGATTTTCGGAAAAATGAAACCGATGTCCAGATTTGTTACGTGACCTATACGGAGGACGGCCATATCATCTTGAACGGACTCCCCGAATGGGTATGGCGGACGGATGCGCTGCAGACCGAGACGTTCAGCCTTGGCGGCATCTCGGCACGCGTCCTTCATCCCCGGCAGCTTCTCGAAGAAAAAGAAGTGTATCGGGAGATCGGCAGAATGCCGCGCCCGAAGGACGAGGAAAGCAAAACGGTGTTGCGCGAGTTGATCGGCAGCATGGAGTGACTACGAGACCCGGTCGGAGGGAGATGGATCCAGGCCGGGCCGTTTTATTTTCTGAAATGATAGCGCGCAAAAAGAGAAGGAGAAACATAGGGATGCCAACCGTAACTGTTCGAACGGAAACGCGGGCGGATGCCGAGCAAAACGGTGAGATCGTCGGCCATATTTTATTAAGCAAGGCAAAGGTTGTCAACGGGGACCAACAGACCGGCGTGATTGCGCTGGCTCCGCTCGCCGTCGACCCGAAACATCAGAAACAAGGAATCGGCGGGCTTTTGATCCAGGAAGGTGTGGAACGCTGCCGGCAGATGGGCTATGAGCTCGTGCTGTTAATCGGCCATCCGGCGTATTATCCGAAATTCGGCTTTAAGCCGGCTCGCCCCTTCGGTCTCGAATTAAAGCAATTTGACGTTCCCGATGATGTCTTTATGGTTTGTGAGCTGCAGGACGGCGCGCTCGGCCGGATCCAGGGAGAGCTCATATACCCCGAGGCGTTTTTATGATCGCTTACAATATTTGCATGGATATTGCGTCCGGAAAACCGCGGCGTCGCCTGCAATATACCGGAAAGCATCGAAAAAATCTTGTACGATGACCGCTGCTACGAGCATATCTGCGAGTATCGCAACGGGGAACTGGTGCGACACGAATCCGTGCCGATCGAGCCGGACATCGAACGGGTCACCGACCCCGGCAGAGCTTGCGGCGTTTTTATTGAACAGGAAGAAGTGCCTTTCCTATTCGTGAATCGAAGATTATGCGAATTGCGATACAAGCGGGAGCGGAAAGCGATAAACAATGCCCGTACACCCCTAAAAAAGGAGGCCCACCCCATCATGAAGAAAAAGAAATGGTGGATCGCGATCATCGCGGTTGCCGTGCTCTACATTGTCTTTTTCCCGTCCCCTTCGCCCGAACTCGCCGTCCGCAAGCATTTGCTGTTATCGTTTCATCCCATGATGGCCTGTTTGGAGCCGATCCAAGAGGGAAACATCAAAAACGATCCCCGATACGGCGATCTTTACCTCGTGGATGCGTCATCCAGGCCTTTCGTATACGTCAAAAAATCCGCGTTGGGCTGGAGAGTTTCATCGGCCGGAACGGGGCCGTAAATCCAAGCGGGCGTCAAACTGCGTTTGATCCGAACTTACGGGCGAGGTGACCCATGAAAAAAGCGGTACGATATGCCGCGCTGTTCATCCTGCTGCTCGCAGGATGCCAAGACGAGGAAGGCCCGCCCCTCAAGGACGAAGCCGCCGTTCCCGATATTCCCGCGGCAGAGATGAAGGACGGATATATCATCTATCACCATCGTTATGATAACATGGACCGCGGCCATCATGATTTCGAGGCGCGGACCGTCATCGATCCCAATTATTACGAGCAGCATCCTTACAAAAGGGGAGAGATCGTATACTTTCAACCCCCGGACTTCGATCATGCCAAATACCCGCGGGTTACGCTTGAAACATGGAGCATTTCGCGAATCGTGGCCCTGCCGGGAGAAACGGTCGAAATCAAATCGGGGCAAATATACATCGACCAGCGCAGTCTCGAGTCCTTTTACGGAAGAGCCCACCGGCTGGGCTCCGATATTGAAGGGTTGAAAAAGGCGCTGGAACAAAATCCGGATGATCCAATGAGGCAAAATCTCGAACATGCGATCAAGGATCTGGCGTCGAATCAGCTGGACGCCTTGCGCGTTCCGGATGGGCATGTATTCGTGATTGGCGACGATTGGTTCCGAAGCTTCGACAGCCGGCATTTCGGCCCTTTGCCGATCGGTTCGATCCAAGGGAAGGTGCTTGGGTACCCGGCTGATCCGCCGGCAAAATAAGCTTCGTGCCTGACTTTCGATATAACGAATAAGCAGTCCTTATTTCAGCAAGGACTGCTTATCCTGATCGTATTGCAAGCTATGTATGTTCCGGTTTCATCGTTTTTGGCAGCTTCACCGTAAAGGCCGTCCCTTGTCCGGGTTCGCTTTCGATCTGAATGGAGCCGCCGTGGTTATGTATAATGTTTTGCGTAATCATAAAACCGAGTCCCGTTCCCGTGTCCTTCGTGGTAAAAAAAGGCTGCCCAAGCTTCTGAACCTGCTCCGGCGTCATGCCGCTGCCCTCATCCTGGACGCGGATCCACACCTCTTGCTCCGTGGAATCGACGGACACGAGAATGGTTCCGCTGGAGTCCATGGCATCCATGCCGTTTTTGAGCAAATTGATGAACACCTGTTTGAGCTGATTGGTCTCCCCGACGATCCACTGCGGTACATCGGCGCGTTCAAGCGTGATTTCGATGTTTTTTAACGCCGCCTGAACATTCATTAACGTAATCACTTGCTCCAACATCGGCAGAACGTTGATCGGCTTGCTGACATGTTTCCCTTGAGGTTTGGATAAAACGAGCAGCTCGTTGACGATCAGTTCGATCCGCTTCAGTTCCGACTCGATAATCTCATAATACGTTTCGGGGCTGCGCTTGGAGGATCGGATCAGCTTCATGAAGCCGTTGATCGACGTCAGCGGGTTCCGGATTTCATGGGCGATGCCCGCAGCCAACTGCCCGGCCATCGTCAGTTTTTCGGACTGCATCATATATTCTTCCCGCTGTTTTTGATCCGTGATGTCCTTAAATACGTTGACGGCGGCATGTTCCCCTTCATAATTGATGATAAGCGTGAACCCTTCCACGTATTTTTGACGCCCATCCATGCAATTGATGAGATAAACAATGGGGTTTAGCGCTTTTTTTACATCATAGATCTTCCGCCGTTCTTCAAGCGCCGTGTGATAGGTCGCATCGACGACCATGTTGGTCGATAAGCCGAGCGCTTCGCTTCGGTCTTGGGCGTGCACCAGCCGGAGGGCAGCGGGATTGGCGTATTGAATGATCCCTTTTTTGGTGATCAAAACGGCAAGCGGCATTTTTTCCAGCAGTTCGTGGTAAGAATTGTGGATATCCGTCAGCGCGAATTCCGTGGATTTCAGTTTCTCTTCGATTTCAAGCAGCGGGGTTCGGTTTTCAAACTGGACCAAATAGTGGAGCGGAAGCGCATCTTTGTCGCGGATGAGCGAGACATGGATGGTGACCGTTAACCGTCGGCCGGAGACTTGGTCGAGCGGGCGCTCGAACCGGCCTGAAATGTTCCGTTCGTTTGCAAGCGATTCGCCGAAGCGTCGGATGTCAGCCAAAAGATCTTTGTAGGTATGGTCCAGGGGAGCGGTGGAATCGATGTCGTGCTGCGGATGTCCCAATAGATCGCATAACGCGGGATTGACCATGATGAAGGTTCCGTGAAGCGATATGAGAGCCATTCCAAGAGCAGCGTGCCGAAAGATGAGATCATCATTTTGGACATGATCACGTAGCACTACAAATCTCCTCTCTTTTTTTCCAGTTTTTTGTCGGATTGTAACCATATTATAAGCATGATCCGGAACGGTCTTCAATGGAAGATTCAAAAATTGCTAAGAATTGTAGAATTTATCGAGGTTAAGTTTTGTCATAGGTTAAGAGAGGATTCTAAGGGCCATCGTCGAATGAAGCAGGACAACGGGGGTTCGCAAAACGGAATGAACCGCTAGCGGCATTTCGAGGGGCATCAACCGGTGCCGTTAAGGAGGGGGATAACTTGGCAGACGAGGCGACAGAATTGCGGGCGCGAATCGAACGGATTCCGCTGCTTGCAGGCGGCGAGCCGAAACTCATTGCCAAAGGCTTTTCCGAAGATCGGAAATATGCCGTCACGAAGGGGGACGAAACTTTTCTGCTGCGGGTTTTTGAACTGGACCGATATCCGCGCAAGGAAATGGAGTTCAGGGCGCTGGAGCGAATGAAGCAGGAAAACGTGCTCTGTTCAAGGCCTTTGGAACTGGGGCGCTGGGAAGAAGCGCAGCAGGGATACATGATACTAACGTATATCGAGGGCGAAGAGGCAGCGGAAGCAATTCAAGCCTTTCCGGACGAAATCCAATATACGATCGGTTTGGAGGCGGGAGCCGAACTGCTCAAAATCCATCGATATGAGGCGCCGGACACGGTTGGGCCTTGGCATGAACGGCAAACGAAGAAACATGGGCGGAATAAAGAGCAGTATCTGAACAGCGGCATGCGATTTCGGGGGGATGAACGGCTGCTGGCGTTTGTCGAAGAACATCTGGATGCCATGAAAGACCGTCCGAACCGGTTCCAGCACGACGACTTCCATCTGGCAAACCTGGTCGTCAAGGACGGGCATTTATCGGGCGTGATTGATTTTAACCGCTGCGATTGGGGAGATCCGATCCATGATTTTTTGAAAATCGGTTTTTTCTCCGCGGACATCAGCGCTGCCTTTGCCGTCGGGCAAATCCACGGATATCACCAGGGCCGGGAGCCGGACGCCGAATTTTGGCGGCTGTACTCCTTTTATTTGGCGATGAATCTGGCAGGTTCGGTGGCATGGACGCTGAAGGTCTACCCGGAGGGGCTCGGCGATATGCTGGCGAGGATCGATCGGGTTTTGGAGGATCATCGTTATTTTGAAACGACGGTTCCCGCTTGGTACGCAAACTATACAAGAAAGTAGGCATATGGATCAGATGATAACGGTTCATGAAGCGGCGTATGCCGATAAATCGACGCTCCGAAACCTGCTGGAGCTGTACAAGTATGATTTCAGCGAGTTCGATCCGGAGGACGACCTGAACGAAAACGGCCTGTATGAGTACATGTATCTGGATCATTATTGGACCGAGGAAGGAAGGCATCCTTTTTTGTTCCGCGTTGGCGGGAAACTGGCGGGATTTGCTTTGGTTCGTCGGCTGGATATGCAGAATGAGTTTCCCGTTTACGAAATGGCCGAATTTTTTATTTTGAAAAAATATCGCCGCTCGGGCGCGGGGCAGCAGGCGGCATTTGAATTGTTCGATCGATTGCCCGGGAAATGGAAGGTTGCCGAAATGGAAACGAACGTACCTGCGCAGCGGTTCTGGCGCAAAGTCATCGAACAGTACACAGACGGGCAGTTTGAGGAGATCAGGGAAGAGGGCTGGGACGGTCCGATTCAAGTGTTTGTTGCGGCCAAACGGTAAAATTCATAGGGGGTGGCACCCATTCAGACGGTCATCTTTATGGTCAGGCATGCGGAATCGCAGTATATACCGGGCCAGGAAAAGGCCAGGGGAATATCGGAAAAAGGCAGGCAGGATGCGGTAAAGGTAAAAGATCTGCTGCTGCCGGAAGGGATCGACGCGTTTTTTTCGAGTCCGTATCAGCGGGCGGTCCAAACCTTGGAGCCTGCTGCACGGGCGGCCGGAAAAGAAATCGCGATCATCGACGAGCTGAGAGAACGTACGCTTGCGGCGGATCATGTGCAAATCCCCAGCGAACAGTTTGCCGATTTTAAAAAGCGGTTGTACAATGACTTCCGGCATGCGTTTCCGGGAGGGGAATCGAGCGAAGAAGCGCAGCGCAGAGGTACGGAAGCCTTTATGCAGCTTCTTCGGCGGCATCCCGGCAAGAAATTGGCGTTAGGCACGCACGGGGACATCATGACGCTGATCTTGAACTTTTTTGACCCGAAATTCGGTTATGCATTTTGGAGATCGATTTCGATGCCGGACGTCTATAAACTGGTGTTTGAAGACCGGGCGCTCCAAGCCGTGACGAGATGTTGGCCGGACTGATCCGCACGCCCGGATCGAAGGAGGACTTGGATGAACGTCTTGAAGCGGGATTACGTGCAGGAAGCGCTGGATCGGGACCGGCAACGGAAGGCGGAAAGGAAGGATCGCGATCGATACCCGGAATAGTCAACCTTTTATGGACATTTCATACTTGAAAACAGGAAACGCGAAGCAGCGGGAGGCCTTTGCGGCGCTCGACCGGCTGGGCATTTTCAGAACATTGGCGGCATTCAGCCCGGTCCTCGCCGGAACCGTTCCGATCGATATCGATGTCGAAGACAGCGATTTGGATATCATTTGCGAGATGCGGGAACCGGAGGCGCTGGAGCAGGTTTTGATCCCGGCATACGGCGCGCTGGAGCGTTTTGCGTTAAGCCGGGAACGCATGCATGGCGACAGGGTCATCGTGTGCAACTTCCGGTTCGGTCCGTGGCCCGTCGAGATATTTGCCCAAAACCGGCAGGTGACGCAGCAGAACGCCTATAAACATATGGTCGTCGAAGACCGGATATTGAAGCGGCTAGGACCCGTATTTCGCGACAACGTCAGAAAATTAAAAAGCAGCGGCGTCAAAACCGAACCCGCCTTTGCGAGGCTGCTGGGCCTCGAAGGAGATCCGTATCAGCGCCTGCTTGACATGCATGATTGGGACGAGGAAAAGCTGGGGCTGTTCCTTGTTCAACAAGGGTTCGAACCCGCATAGGGAGAAGCCGTGCCGGAAAACTTACAGTCCGGCCGGCTTCTTTTTTTGATGAATGCGTTTTCAAATGATCTGCCGCATTCTATAATCGTTAAGGTAAACGGCCGCTGCTTGCGGCCGGCATGATCCGTAAAACAGATCCAAAGGTGGGATATGCCTGTGAATGCTTCCAGTGAACGCGCGACGTTGATCCTTCGATTTTTTGTTCCATATGTGCTTATATTGCTCGGGTCTCTGCTTGCGGGGTGGTTCGCCTACCATAAAACGTCGTCGCTCGTGGAATCCGAAACGATGAAAAGCAATGCGGCGGCGCTCGGCCAAATCCGCGAGGCGCTTGACGGCCGTTTTGCCGAAGTGGAGACGATTGCGCAGCAGATGGCCAGCGAGTCCAAAATCCAGTCCTTTCAGTTCGTCAAAGCCCCGTTCGAGCAAACGAATCCTTTCCGGCTCTGGGACCTGGAAAAAAGCTTGTTCGATTACCGGATAACCAACCATTTTATCATCGATTATTTTATCGCGTACAAAAACAGCGGCATGTTCATTTCGCCCCGCAAGGTGTACGACGCCAAGCAGTTCTACGGCCTGCAGCTGCGTTATGACGGCAAATCCTACGAGGAGTGGCGCGACGAGCTTTTCGGGCGGTATTATTACAAAACCTATAAGCCTGGCAGGCAGGTTTGGTATGAAGGAAAACCGTATTCGGTCGTGAGCTATATGCAGTCCTTCGGCACGAAAGACGGCGGAGGCGTCATTGCCGTGCTGATCGACAACAAGCAAATTCAAGAGATGCTGCGGCATATCGATGCCGAGCAGGGAGGGTTTGCTTATGTTGCGGACCAAAACGGCAACCTGATCAGTTACGTGGGCATGGATCCGTCGACCGCAAACATGAAAGCGCTTCCTGTTAAAGAAGGTTTTTCCTTATTTGATTGGAACGGGAAAAAGATGCTGATCACGCAAACGACTTCCCAGTACAACGGGTGGACCTACGTATCCGCCCAACCGGAGACGGTCGTGCTTGCCAAGGCCAATTACATCAAAGAGCTGACGTTAACCGTATTTATGCTGGCGTTGGGCGCAGGGCTCGCCGTTGCGGCTTTGCTGGCCTACCGGAGCAGCAGGCCCGTGTTTAAACTGCTGCAGCTGCTGCCGCTGAAACCCGGGGGCCGCAAAAACCGCCCGTTCGGCAACCTGATGGACGACATCCGCAGCTCCGTTTCCGCGCTGGTCGAAAGCCATGGCGAGCTGAGCAGCAGGCTCGAGGCGCAAGTCCCTTTGCTTCGCAGCGTGTTTTTTGATCGTCTGCTTCAGGGCGGGTATACGTCCGTGGGCGAGGTCGAAGCCGCCATGGAGCATGCCCGGATGGAGCTGAGGAGCGGATATTTCGCCGTGTCCGCCATCCAAATTCGGGGCTACCATGCTCCGTACAACGAGGAGATGCTGACGGAGCTGGACATTGTGAAACTGAACATCCGGGACGCCATCCCACCGATCGGGCCGGGGGTGCAGATCTCGGCTCAGGCGCATGATTTGGGCGAAAACAAACTGGTTTTGCTCGTTCACGGGGAAGGCGAAACGCCGGACGATTTTATGCAAGGGGTCCAACGGCTGGTGGCGCAATTGCATGATCATGTGAAGCAAACCAGCCATTCCGGGCTTTGGATTGCCGTGGGCACGTGCCAGACGAGATTGACCGAAGTTTATCGTTCCCTCGGCGAAGCGGAGTTTCTTCTAGTGAACGCGGCCTGGAGCGATCGGCAGCCGATTTTGTTTTATGAGGAAGCGGAAGTGCCGCCGCCCGTTTATTTTTACCCTTCCGACGTGGAACAGCGGTTGATCCAGCTGGTGCGGTCGGGCAACGAGCCGGAGACGGCCCGGCTGATCGGGGAAATCCGGGAGAAAAACGAAGGCAGCGGTCCGCTGCCCGTCGTCGCCCACAAGCTGCTGGCCCAGGAGCTGAGCGGAACGCTGATGAAATGCTGCGAGCCTTCCTTCGCAAACCGGGATGCGTTGACCGACGAGATGAAGGTGGTGCTGGAAGTTTCCGATCCCGCATGGTCGCCTGACGAAGCCGTCCAAAAGCTTTTTCAAGCCCTGATGCAGCTGTGCCGCAAGCATGAGGAACAAAAACGGAGCCATAACGATACGCTGGCGGCCAAGCTGATGGAATATATCGACAGCCATTTCCCGGATCCGGATTTAAGCCTTGCGGTACTCGCGAGGGAAGCCCGGAATTCGGAAGCGTACGTGTCTTATTTTTTCAAAGAGCAGACCGGAATGAACTTTTCCGATTATTTGGAGCATGTCCGCATGGAAGAGGCCAAACGGCTGCTCGTCGGCAGCGCCCTTCCCGTCAGCGAAATTGCGGTCCGGACCGGGTATTTGTCGCTGAACTCGTTCAGCAGGGCGTTCAAACGGGCCAACGGCGTAAGCGCCACCGAATACCGCAAAATTTCCCGGCCTCGTGAAGCGTAAGGGCCTATACGGCGGCCGCACGCAGCCTTTTCTTAAAAAACGAATACCGCCGGGAAAACGGAATAATGCCTTTTCTAAAGCCCGGCATAACCGCCAAAACATGCAGATTTACGCAATGAAGCGCTTTCAAGCAAGCTGTGATCACCGGCCGGATTTTTCCATCCAAACCAAAGGGGGGTGACCAAGCTGAATCTTTGGAAAGACATCACGCGCAAATGGCAGCTGTACGCTTTGTTTGCCTTGCCGCTGATTTACATCATCGTATTTAAATACGTGCCTATGTACGGAGCGCAAATCGCGTTTAAGGATTTTAACGTGACGAAAGGCATCACCGGCAGCCCGTGGGTCGGATTCGCGCAGTTCGAGCGTTTTTTCCACTCGCATGAATTTTGGAGGCTGCTGCGGAACACGCTCGTGGTCAGCTTTTACGCGCTGGTCGCAAGTTTTCCGTTCCCGATCATCCTGGCGCTCGGTCTCAATTACGTCAAAAACGAACGCTTCAAAAAGTCGGTCCAAATGATCACGTACGCGCCGTATTTTATCTCGCTGGTCGTGCTGGTGGGCCTTCTGCTGCAGTTCCTCGATCCGCGGACGGGGCTCGTCAATACGCTGCTCGGTTGGTTCGGGCTTGGTCCGTACCATTTTATGGCGCAGGCGTCGTGGTTCAAATCGATTTACGTCTGGTCGCATGTATGGCAAAACACGGGGTTTGCCTGCATCATTTATTTGGCGGCGCTGTCCGGCATCGACCCGGCGCTGCATGAAGCGGCCGTCATGGACGGAGCGACCAAGGTTCAGCGGATGCGTCATATCGATTTGCCCGGCATTCTTCCGATCGCCGTCATTTTGCTCATCTTGAACACGGGGCAAATGCTGGAGACCGGCTTCGAGAAAATTTTGCTGATGCAAAACCCGCTCAATCTGCGCACCTCGGAAGTGATCGACACATACGTCTATAAGGTCGGGCTTGTCTCGCAGGCGATGAATTTCTCTTATGCGACGGCCATCGGCCTGTTCAAAGCGGTGATCGGATTCATCCTGCTGATCATCGTCAATCAGACGGCGAAGCAATTGAAGCAGGAAAGCTTATGGTAGAAAGGCGGCGGAACTATGCATGCAATGAAAATAAAGGAAGCCGGCGCTGACCGTCTGTTTACGATCGTGAATTTTTGCGTGTTGACGCTTGTCATGCTGATCGTGCTGTACCCGCTTGCGTATGTTGTAAGCGCTTCATTCAGCTCGAGCAGCGCCGTGTTGTCGGGACGGGTATGGTTATGGCCGGTCGAACCGACGCTGGATGGCTACCGGGCCGTGTTCAAAAACACGATGGTCGTGCGCGGCTTCATGAACACGATTTTTTATACGGTGGCGGGAACGGGCATCAATTTGCTGTTTACAGTTTTGGCGGCGTATCCGCTGTCCAGGGGCGATTTTCGCGGGCGGAACATGTTCATGCTGCTGTTCGTGTTTACGATGATGTTCAGCGGGGGGCTGATCCCGACGTACCTGCTCGTCAAAGATTTGGGCATGATCGACACCGTGTGGTCCATGCTGATCCCGGGGGCGCTGTCCGTCTGGAACGTCATCATCATGCGCACCTATTTCCAAACGACGATCCCCGGCGAATTGCTGGAGGCCTCCCAGCTGGACGGCTGTTCTGACTTTCGTTTTTTGCTCCGGATCGTGCTACCGCTTTCGGGGCCGATTCTGGCGGTCATCGCTTTGTTTTATGCCGTGGGGCATTGGAACCAGTATTTTAACGCGATGATCTTTCTCAAAAGGGCGGAGCTATATCCGCTGCAATTGATCCTTCGGGACATTCTCGTCCAAAACGAGATCAATATCGATATGCTCGGGGACGCCAAAACGGCCGCTGCGCGGCAGGGACTGCGGGAGCTGCTCAAATATTCGCTGATCGTCGTCACATCGGTGCCGCTTCTGGTGGTGTACCCGTTCGTGCAGAAGTTTTTCGTGAAAGGCGTCATGATCGGTTCATTAAAAGGATAAGACGGAAGCCAAAATTGAAATCGATGGAGGGGCGTTATGTATAAAAAGCTGAATAAAATCGCGGGGATCGTCATGGCCGCCGGCATGCTGCTCGCAGGCTGCTCCGGGGGCGCGAAAGAGGAGGGCGCGGATACGATAGGAAGCAACCCGCCCGCTGCGGGCACTGTGGAGCTGACGCCGCCGGGGACTTATCCGCTCGTTAAAGAAAAAACAACGCTGAAAATCATGGTCCGCGGCAACCCGCTGGTGGAAAATTTCGAAACGAACGAGTTCACCAAATGGTATGAGGAAAAAACGAACGTCCATATCGAATGGGAGGTCGTTCCGGAACAAAGCATGCAGGAAAAGCTGAATCTCGTGCTGGCGAGCGAAGATTATCCCGACGTCATCATGGGCCTGAACGTCTCGCCGACCCAGCAGATGATTTACGGCTCCCAAGGGGCGTTCCTTCCTTTGAACGATTTGATCGAAAAGCAGGGCACCCAGACGAAAAAAATGTTCGCGGACAACCCGGAAATCAAAGAAACGGTCACGGCGATCGACGGCAACATTTATGCGCTTCCCGAGGTCAACGATTGCTACCACTGCTCGATGAGCCAAAAAATGTGGATCTATGAGCCGTGGCTCAAGAAATTGGGGCTCGAGATGCCGAAAACGACCGACGACCTCTACAACGTGCTGAAGGCTTTTAAGGAAAACGACCCGAACGGCAACGGGAAAAAGGACGAAATCCCGCTGTCCATCACGCAAAAATCATGGCGTTCGACCATCGACGCGTTTCTGATGAACTCTTTTATCTACAATCCGGTGTACGGATCAAGCAGCAAGCATATGTTCATTAAGGACGGCAAACTGGACGTGGCCTTCAATAAGCCGGAATGGCGCGAGGGCTTGCGGTACCTGAACAAACTCTACAAGGAAGGCCTGATTGCGCCGGAATCGTTCACCCAGGACGAAAACCAGCTGATTCAGCAAGGGGAAAATCCGGGTACCGTCATCTTGGGGGCATCCACGGGCGGACATGAAGGCGTATTCACGCAGCTCATGGGAGACAGCGGACGCTGGAAGGAATACAAAGCGGTTCCGCCGTTAAAAGGACCGGGAGGCGTGCAGTATGCCGCCGTCGACACGACGGCTTTGACGCCGGGCGCCTTCATCATCACGAAAAAAGCCAAAAATCCGGAGCTGGCGCTCCGCTGGGCCGACGGGCTGTACGAAAAAGAAATGACGCTGC
This sequence comes from Paenibacillus cookii, assembly GCF_018333375.1. Lineage (GTDB taxonomy): Bacteria > Bacillota > Bacilli > Paenibacillales > Paenibacillaceae > Paenibacillus_AQ > Paenibacillus_AQ cookii. Next base: position 57,797 of record NZ_BORW01000024.1, on the reverse strand, counting down.
GGAGCGTGTACGGCCGTCCGGATCAAGAATGGCGCGACGCCAAGGAAGGCGAAATCGGCATCAACGGCAAACCTGCGGTGTGGTCGGAGCTTAAATCCTACGGCACGGTACAAAACGTCAACTGGGCGCAAACCGGCCCGGCGCTGCGTACGAACGATTTCAGATTGTCTGCCGTCGCAAAAGGTGACGACGATTTAGAGGTAATTCTGTACAACGAGACGAAGAATAAATATGAGCCGTATAAACCGAAGGATGTCAGCACGGTGCCGCCGCTGTTCCTGACGAACGAGCAGGCGTCCGAAATCGCCGACCTGGCGAAAACGATCAATGACTACGTGGATGAAATGATCGCCCGCTTCGTCATTGGCGACGCCAGCCTGGATGCGGATTGGGACAGCTACGTCAGCCAGCTCGACGCGATGAACCTGAAGCGATATCTGGAGATTTACCAGACGGCTTACGACGAAAAGAACAAATAATAAACCTAGCAAACGGAGGTAATACGACATGAATCCGCGTTTCGAACGAACGCTGCCGCTGATGAACGACCGTTTCGGCCTTTTTATCCACTGGGGATTGTATGCGATTCCAGCCCGGGGGGAATGGGTGCGAAGCCAGGAGCGGATCACCAACGAACAATACCAGCCTTATTTCGAAGAATTTAATCCGGTGCTTTACGATCCGAAGAGCTGGGCCAAAGCGGCCAAAGCCGCCGGACAGCGATATGCGGTGCTTACGACGAAACATCACGACGGTTTTTGCTTGTTCGACAGCCAGCTGACCGATTACAAGGCGACGAATACGCCGGCGGGGCGCGACCTCGTTCGCGAATACGTGGACGCTTTCCGCGAGGAGGGGCTGAAGGTCGGTTTCTATTATTCCTTGATCGACTGGTATCATGACGATTATCCGGCTTATGGCGACCGTCAGCACCCGATGCGCGACAACGAGGCTTACAAGGACAAAAAGATCGATTTTGACCGTTACCTCGACTATATGCACGGCCAGGTCCGGGAGCTGCTGACCAACTACGGCAAAATCGATATCATGTGGTTCGATTTTTCCTATGACGATATGACGGGCGAAAAGTGGCGCGCGACCGAACTCATCCAAATGATCCGTTCCCTGCAGCCGGATATCGTGATCGATAACCGGCTCGGCGGCAACATCATGGCGGCGGAGCCTGAAGTGTACGCCGGGGATTTCTTCTCGCCGGAGCAGATCATTCCGCCCCAGGGCATCGTCAATTCGGCGGGCGAGCCGATTCCATGGGAAGCGTGCATTACGCTGAACGACCACTGGGGATACCACGCGACCGACCGGAATTACAAATCCCCGCGCCAGGTGATCCGCGCGCTCGTCGAATGCGTCAGCAAAAACGGCAATCTGCTTCTGAACGTCGGTCCAGACGCAAAGGGGGAAATTCCGAAGGAATCGCTTGAAATTTTGGAGACGGTCGGCGAGTGGCTGCGCCGCAACGGCGACAGCATTTACGGCTGCGGCATCGCCAAGCTGCCGAAGCCGGAGTGGGGCCGCTACACCCAGCGCGGCAACAAGCTGTACGCGCACGTCTTCGACCGGGGCATCGGGCCGATTTACTTCCAGGGGCTGAAGGGCAAAATCAAAAAAGCCCGCCTGCTTGCGGACGGCAGCGAACTCCATGTGCATACGCCTTGGATGGCGGACCAATATTCGGATACGGAAAGCGGCGCTTTCATTCACATCCCCGGAGGAGACTTGCCGGATGAACTGGATACGGTCATTGAGCTTGAACTGACGGAGGAATTGTAAGCGTTTGATCGTCCAAATGAGCTGTTGATATCGATACCGAAAGGGAGGATGAACGGAATGAAACCTGGAGTCAGCACCTATAGTCTGCTCCAAGCGATCAAAGCGGGGGAGATGACGGTCTTGGACGTCATCGACTGGATCGCGGAGCAGGGCGGCGAGCATATGGAGATCGTTCCTTACGGCTTCACCCTGGAGGACCAGCCGGAACTCGCGGATGCCGTCCGCGAGCGGGCAGCCGCAAAAGGCATCGCATTGTCCAACTATTCGATGCCCGCGAATTTCGTGCAGGAAACACAGGAAGCGTTCGAAGCCGAAATGGAAAGGGTCAAGCGGCATGTGGATGCGGTCCATCGCCTAGGGATGAAGCATATGCGCCACGACGTGACGGCTTTTACGCTCCCGCCCGAAAAATGGGGCATCGACTACCTGGAGGACAATCTGGCGCAAATCGTGGAGGGCTGCCGGCGCATCGCGGATTATGCGGCGCAATACGGCATCACGACCACGATCGAAAACCACGGCGTCAGCGTGCAGGCCAGCGACCGGGTGCAGCGGGTGCTTCGGGCCGTGGACCGTCCGAACTTCAAAACGACGCTCGACATCGGCAATTTTCTCTGCGTCGATGAGCAGCCGCTCGTCGGCGTGAAGCGGAACCTGCCGTTTGCTTCGCTGATTCACGTCAAGGATTTCTACATCCGTCCGGCGGATCAGAACCCGGGGGGCGGAGCCTGGTTCCGGACGTCCCATGGAAACTACCTGCGGGGATCGATCTTCGGGCAAGGAGACATCGACGTGAGGCGGGTGCTGCGGATGATCAAGGCGTCCGGCTACGACGGATTCGTCACGCTGGAATTCGAAGGCATGGAGGAGTGCCGCGAAGGCACGAGGCTGGGCCTTGAAAATTTAAGACGGATATGGGATGAGGTATAATCCGAAACGGATGTTCCAAGCGCTGTCGGCGGTCATTTCGCCGGCAGCGCTTTTTTAGTAACTCCGGATTTCGACCGTCTCCGGGTTATACAGACGAACCAAAGCTCTTCGCCTTCTTTTTATGGGTGAGGAATAGACCCGGAATGAAGATTGCCGCAAGGACAACGACGGATACCAAGAATCCGGCATGATAACCTTTTAATCCGTTGGCAATCGACGGCTGCATCCCTTGCTGGGCCGTTGCGACGACGGTTGCCATCACAGCCGAGCCAAAGCTGGAGCCAAGGTTTTCAATCATATTTATGCCGACGCCTGCTTTCGGAAGCAGTTTGCCGTCAAGTCCTGTATAAGCGTCACTCGTGAGCGGAAGCATGATTCCTCCGAAACTGGTCCCCCGGATGAACAATACGATGGAAATCCAGATCATGCTTGTTTGATCGGTAACAAAGATTAGCGGAATCGATCCGATCAGCGAAAGAACGAGGCTGACCATGACCACGTATTTCGCACCGATCTTATCAATCATTTTTCCGATCATCGGCCGGGTAACGAGCATCCCGACGCCTTGGGGAATTAACGCAAGCGCTGCTTCGATCCCGTGAAATGACGGAAGTTTTGGAAGTATAGCGGCAGGATCAGCATCGGGCCCATGACGGATATATTCGCCAAGAACAAACCGATACTCGAAGCCGCGAAGCTCTTGCGTGCAAATAAATTCATTGGAAGCACGGTTTGATTCTTCCGGATCCGGTTATATACGAAGTAAATGACGGCTAAAGCCAGACCAATGCCCACCCATAGGATGGTTTCGCGATTGTTAAAGGACGCATGGTCCGCTGCTTTCGTAATGCCGTATATCAAGGCAGCGCTCATAAAGGACAAATCAATAATTCCAAAAACATCGAGCGTACTGTCTTTGTCGAACGGTTCAAAGTCCGGGATTTTTTTGATCATCAGGGGTGCAGCAATCAGAACAATAAACACGTTGATGAAGAATATCCAGTGCCATGATGCGCCTTGAACGATGAATCCCCCGATGACCGGCCCTAAGATCGGTCCGAGAATCATAGGCGTGCTGACGATGGCCATCACTTTCCCTACATTTTCCGGACCAGCCGTTTGAACCAATAGGGTTGACATGAGCGTGGTAATGATCCCCGCACTGAATCCCTGAAGCAAACGAAAGAAGATGAAGCTGGAAATATCCCGGCTAATGCCTGCCAAAACGGAAATGAGACCGAAGGCAATGACCGCTCCGATAAAGATTTTCTTTCCGTTAAATCTGTTCATCAGCCAGCCGGATACGGGAACCGCAATCGCAAGGGCTAACACATAACCTGTAATGGCCCATTGGATGGTATCCAATGTCGTGTGGAAATCCTTCGATAATGTATCGATGGCGATGTTCACCATCGTTGAGTCCAGCATGGGGGCAATGGCTCCAAGTGCAATCGCCCAGGCAGCCAAGAGGCTTCCCCGGGTTAATCCGGGTTCCTTTGCTTTGTCTTTTGCCATTGTTATTTCTCCTCTCCGATGTTGTTACTGGCATTGTTTGTTTCCTCGTCAACAATATCGCAAATTTGTTTCCGTGTCAACAAAAACAAGGGTGCAAAAAAGCAACCCATGCTCAAGAGAGCCCGGCTGCCTGCGGTTTCATTTTCATGGTTCAAAAGCGCTCCGGCTTAATGAATGTCTATTCCCTGTTTCTTTATTTCTGCATCCAAATGCCTGCTATACGCTTCAATGAAGTGAAGCATGCCGTCAAATTGTTCCTCGGTGATCTGCTCAAATACGGCTTGATCCCGCTCTTGAAATTCTTTGTGCAGTTCCTCATGGATGTTATAAATGACTTTGCCTTGCTCCGTAAGCTTGAAGTAGATTTCTTTCTTGTTATCCGGCTTTTGGTAGCTGTCGATGAGGCCTTTTTCCATGAGTTTCTTCGTTAATTTACTTATGGCGCCTCTAGTCATATAAAGAGACTGGGCAAGTTTGGTCACGTTGGGTTCCGTATTTTTTCCAATGGATTCGATGCAATGTACTTCAGAAGGTTTATAACCCTTAAGACGGTGTTCCATCTTATTTTTATTAAGCCACCCCATCTTGTTAAATAAGTCCCTGAATTCCATGATGATCTGTTCTTGTTTGTTCATGGCTTGTCCTCCCGCCCGTCGCTGCATTGCAACATGATATTAAAGCCTGTGCTAATTTTATTCCTCTATGGCGATACCGGCAGCTTTCCAGTGCCCGTAGGCGACGATGTTGCTGAATTGAGATGCAACTTCACCCGCAGGCAGAGGCATCTCGTTTTTAATCCACCAAACGATAACTCCCATGAAAGACGACACGAGATACTCGAGCAGCAAATCCTTGGATATCGCCAAAGGGGGATCTCCCTGCGCAGGATTCCATCCCTCATTTAATTTGTCTTTCATGATCTTCTCCATTTTCGCTCGAAACGGGTAGATTCTATTCTCATCAATCAGCATGGCGTAATAAAAAGAGATATTGCCTGAAATATGATCCAATATCGCTTGCATCACGGTTTCGAGCCTGGAAATGCTGAAAGGATTCATGTGGATCGGACATAGGACGATGGCTTTCTTTAATTCGCTTAGCAGCTCCTCCATACAAATATCCAATAAATCAGGTTTATTTTGGTAGTGAAGATAAAACGTATTCCGATTGATCATGGCCCGATCGGCAATATCCTGGATCGTGATCGCTTCATATCCTTTTTCCTGAATCAGTTCAAAAAACGCTTTTCGAATCGATTGTTTCGTGCGCAGCACTCTTAAATCGGTTTTTTTGTCCATGGTTTTCGTTCCCCTAAATAAAATTTCGATCGTTAAGCGACATAGCGATGAGAATTTGTATGTTATCCTTCAAAACTAAAAATATTGAATATTGAGCGTCATATTCACCTTCATTATAATGAGCAACAGATAAATAAACAACATGAAGTTCATTATTTATCTTGGTGTCTATCAATTCAATCAGGAGGGTATTCATATGACGTTTAACCATCAAAATGAGCTTGTTAATAAGGCCGTCGCCGTGCTGGAAAGTTTGGAGAGCGGCAATCCCGAAGCGATAAAGGCCTACGTTCATCCGGAAAAATACATTCAGCACAACCAGGCTTTACTCGATGGCCGTGAAGCTATGCTTGGCGCACTTGCGCATTTGAAGGAAGCTGGAACTAAGGTAAGCATTAAACGCGCTTTTGTCGACGGTGATTATGTGGTGCTTCATTCCGTATACGATTTTTTCGGCCCCAAAATCGCTATTGATATTTTCCGTTTTGAAAATGGACTGATCGTCGAACATTGGGACAATTTGCAAGCGATGGCGGAGAAGACCCCAAGCAACCATACGATGATTGACGGACCGGTCACGATTCAGGATATCGACAAGACGGACGCGAACAAAACGCTTGTCAAAAGCTATGTCGAGAACATTTTGTTCGGGAAGAACCCTGACCTGCTTGCCTCATACTTTGACGGGGATCGATACATTCAGCATAGACCGCATATTGCGGACGGGCTTTCGGGTCTTCATGCCGCATTGCAGGCACTGGCGGAAAAAAATGTTACATTCGAATACACTCATCTTCATCAGGTGATCGGACAAGGCGATTTTGTTCTTACCGTGAGTGAAGGGCTCTTCGACGGCCGACCTACGGCTTTTTACGATTTGTTCCGCGTAGAGAATGATAAGATTGCCGAGCATTGGGACGTCGTCGAGGCGATTCTGCCGCCGGAAAAACGCAAAAACTCGAACAGCAGATTTTAAGGTTGGCGCAGCTGAATACCAAAAAAGACATCGCCGTTTTCTACAGGGCGATGTCTTTCGAATCACAAATACATGGGGGTGCCCAATGGGTACGGCCGCGTTGCCGCAGCAGCGCTATTTTTGTTCATTGTATAGAGACGAGGAGTAAAGGATCATGAACATGCTGAAACAAAAAATGACGTGGCTGGGAGTGGCGATCGTCCTGGTCGCGTTGGTCGTATTCGGGGCGGCGATGATGGGATCGGTGCTTGGATCGAAGCCCAAGGAGCTTCCGGTGGCCCTTGTTGTGCTTGACCGGCCTGCGGAGCTGCCGAATGGAGGAACGTTGGCGGTCGGGGAAACGATTCGGGAACAAATGTTGTCGAACCAGGCGCTGCCTTTCGCCTGGCATGTCGTGGATTCCGAGGAAAAAGCCCGGGAAGGACTGGATAAACGCAAATATTACGGAGCATTGGTGCTTCCGGCGGATCTGAGCAGCGGAATGCTCTCGTTAGCCACTCCCTCGCCGATTCACCCTAAGGTGAAGATCATCGTCAACGAGGGGATGAACGCTCAAGCCTCGACGGTCGTAAGACAGGTTTTGGGGCAAGCGATGGAGATGATCAGCGGGAAGCTGGCGCAGCAGCTGCTTGGTCAGATCGGGCAGCAAACGGTACAAATTCCGGTGGAGACGGCCGCAGCTTTTATAGCGCCGGTGAGCGTTCAGGAGGAAGTCGTGCATCCGCCGGGGGCGAACCATGCGTCGGGGAACGCGCCGGGGTTATTGATTCAGATCATGTGGATCGGCAGCCTGGTGACCGGAGTCGTCATGTTCCTGGCCAGCCGGAAAGCGGTCGCGGCGGGTTCCGGAAGATGGACGGTCAGCGCGCTGCAAGCGATCGCGGGACTTGTGATCGCCGGCATAACGTCGGGTTTCACCCTATGGATGGCTTCGTCGTGGTACGGCATGGAGCTGGTGAACGCGGGTGAAATTTGGTTGTTCCTATGGTTGGCCGGATCGGCGTTTTTTTTGCTGCAATCTTCCTTGCTGAATTGGATCGGATTCCCTGCGATGCCGCTGCTCGTCCTGCTGATGTTTTTCTCCGTGCCGCTGCTGAACGCCGTCCCGGAGTTTCTGTCACAGGCGACGCGTGAATGGATTTATTCGTGGACGCCGCTTCGGTTTGGGGCAGAAGGACTGCGGGAAGCGATGTACTTTGGCGCGTTGGGCGCGGCCTCTTCGAACGTCTTCGTGTTGTGCGGCATCGCCGGGGGATTTTTGGCACTGCTGCTGGCTTCGGGATGGAAGGCGAATCATGCTTCAGATGCGGTGTCGACCTCCGTTGCGGGCGGATAACATGAGATACGAGGGCCGTCAGCGTTGCATTGCCGGTGTTGGGGCGGGTGGAAACGAACGTTCCACCCTACGAAACATCCGGGCGGCCAGCCTTTTAAACGTCAAGAGGCACGCCTTTGGGATCGAACGGGGTCGAGAGCACGGTCATCGTCTGCGTAAATCCGTATTCGCTGCATTCCTTCCGGAATCGGTCAAGCGACTGCATCGATTCGGTGACGACCTTGATGAGGAAGTTGAATTGGCCGCTGATCTGATGAATTTCCGCGACGTCCGGCGACCGCCGGCAAAAATCGGTGAACAGGTCGCAGCGGTTCGCCTGGATGGCCACAAACGCGGTAATGGCTTTTCCGAGTTTTTCGGGAGAAAGCATGGCCCGATACGAACGGATCACTCCTTTTTCCTCCAGCCTCCGTACCCGTTCCGTGACCGCCGGCCCGGTCATGTTGATCATCCGGCCCAATTCGGAAATGGTAATCCGGGCGTTGTCCTGCAGTATATTCAATATTTTCAAGTCGGTTTGATCCATTAGGGGCATCCTCCTTTGGCGGCATGTAGCATATGATCTTACGAAATAGGATTTATTCCTGGCGCCTTCAAGGCATGCGCGATTATCGGCATCGCACCGCCATGCAACGGCTGCTTTCATTTTTTAAGTATAAGGGGAAATAGTCCTTCAAATCCATAGTAAAACGGGAAGGAAAACTTGTTATTGGCATGGCACGCCAGCCCTCCGCCCGATAAACTGTAATTAAAAAAGAAGCAGTACACAAGTTCAACATTCAGGAGGGTTTAGCGGATGAACACAACCATTTTAAGCGAAAAAAATATAGGAAAATTGACTTTGAAAAATCGCCTGATCGTATCCCCGATGCAGCAGTGGCAGGGGACGCCCGAATCGTTTGCGACCGATTACCACGTGCAGCATTACGCGAAATTGGCATCCGGGGCAGGGCTGTTGATCATCGAATCGACCGGCGTTTCCCCGAATGGGCGGCTTTTTCACAATGACATCGGCATTTTTACAGACGCCCATACCGCATTTTTGAAACCGGTCGTCGATGCCGTTCACGCCAAGGATACGCCGGTATTCATTCAATTGACGCATGGCGGCAGAAAATCTTGGCGAAACGGCGCATCGCGGCTGCTGGCCCCAAGTGCCATCGCTTATGACGATGAATACGGCGTTCCGGAGCAGATGAGCGTCGCGGACATCCGCGCAGAAGTGGAGAATTTCCGCCTCGCAGCCCGAAGAAGCCTGCAGGCGGGATTCGACGGCATCGAGGTGCATGCGGCCCACGGGCATTTGGTGCATCAGTTCCTGTCCCCGCTGTCCAACCGGCGGACCGACGAATACGGCGGATCGCTCGAAAACCGCAGCCGTTTCTTGCAAGAAATCCTGGAAGCCGTGCGTTCGGAGACGGGAAGAGACTATCCCGTGATCGTCCGGGTATCCGCATCCGATTTTGCCGAAGGAGGATTGACTCCCGCCGAAGTCGGGAAGATCCTCAAAGGGCTGGAAGCCTACATCGATGCGGTGGACGTGTCCTCCGGCGGTCTGCTGCCGGTCAATCCGCTCGCAACGCCCGATGGATACCAGGTCCCGTATGCTTCCATTATAAAACAATACGTGGGCATTCCGGTGATCGCCGTCGGAAAAATCTATGACCCGTCGCTTGCGGAATTCATCGTATCGGAAAACCTGTCCGATTTTATCGCGGTGGGCAGACCGCTCCTTCAGGACCCGGATTATGTCCGGAATACTTTTTTGGCGACGGGAATGGTTCCGCAGCATTAAAAACTTCTCTATCCCTTTTTGCAAAATCTTTATATAGTAAGAGAAACCGGCATTTGATCGGCAGGATGGTGCCGGGGGATTTTAAAAGGGGGAGAAGCTATGCAATATCCAAACGTCCTGTTTGACCTCGACGGCACGTTAACGGACCCGAAGGCCGGAATCACGAAGTCGGTGCAATACGCATTAACCCATTGGGGCATTGAGGTGGCGGATCCGGATACGCTCATACCGTATATCGGTCCGCCGCTTGCAAGTTCCTTTCGGGAGATCCACTCCTTTTCGGAGCGGGATTCGGTGCTGGCGGTGGAGAAATACCGCGAATATTACCAGGATCGGGGCATCTATGAAAACGAGTTGTACGACGGCATCCATGAATTGCTTGAAGCGCTAAAGGGACAGGGCCGGAGGTTATTCGTGGCCACTTCGAAGCCTACCGTGTTTGCGGTGGAGGTGCTGAAGCATTTTGGCATCGATGCTTATTTCGAATACGTCTGCGGCAGCCATTTGGATGGAACGTTGTCCGACAAAGCGGAGATCATCGCCAAGGTGATCGAGAAGTTTAGCTTACGCAAGGAAGAATCCATCATGATCGGGGACCGCAAGCATGACATCATCGGGGCGCAAAAAAACGGCATCGATTCGGTAGCGGTGGGTTTCGGATACGGAAGCGAGGAGGAGCTGACCGCGATTCGGCCGACGTATCATGTGCAAACCGTGGAGGAATTGAGGGCGCTTTTTGAAGGGCACTCGGAGTTTTTTTGAAACATTCCCTATATTTACCTCGTTAGTTACTTGAGGTGAATTGCATGAAAAAACTTACAATCAGGGAAAGACCAACTAATTCACTATGGATCTCAAAAATACGAGATATTTATAATGAATGAGGGAAATGAAGAAGTTTACAGGTGGTCTACAAATAGAGTATTTCCCGTGAAATCAATACAACGGGAATTAAAGAATGAGGAGGTACTAAGTTACAAAGAAACATGGGATTTTAAAGATCTAAAGGGCCGTCATGTTTCCAAAGGCCGTTATAAAATAAAGGTCGTTATGTTGATTCGTATCGATACCGAAAATGGAAGCTTATCTACGGAAGATCTGACCGCTGCTACAGTGGTTGAAGTTTTATAAAACTATCTAAATTTTAATTCGAAGAGCCAACGGTCAAAAAATTTGCCATTAGCTCTTCTTTTTTTCTATAGTAATGGCGGAAGGCATCGCCTTCCGCCTGACAGAAACGACTTTGTAAATAAGAAGAAATGAATAGAAGTTACATCGCCGCCGCTTCGGAAGCTGCGGTTTTTCCTTCTTTGAACATAAAATAATACATCGCCGACGCGGTGATGTACAAAACCCCGGTCATGCTGAAGGTGATCGCATATCCCCAATAGGTTCCGTAGGCGGTCAGAAGGAACGACTGCACCGGTCCCATCGTCGCCCAGCCGAGCATAAAAGCGGTTTGGGTCATGGAATTGGCGATGCCCCGGCGCGCGTCCGATACCCGGTCTACCATGATGGAGGACTGGATGGGATTGGCCGCATTCATGAGCGCCTGCCGGAACAGGAACGTGATCGACGCGATGACGAACAGGTTCGTGAAACCGGTCAGCAGCAGGAACGGCAACGACATCATTTGGAACAGCACGACCGCTTTTACGGGGCCAACCCGGTTCGCCAGCGTGGGTCCGATCAGCATCGATACGATGGTCATCACCTGGCCGAGCGAAATCAAAATCCCGACGGCCGATAACGAAACGGCAAAACGGTTCGTAAAATAAAGGTTCAAATAAGGCACGACAAGCCCGGAGCCCGTTCCGACGATCAATTGGGCGAGCGTGAATTTGCAGATGGCTATCCAGTCATCCTTGGCCGGAACCGCTGGTTTGGCTGTCGCCTCCGGAACGACGGTTTCGACCGGCACGTGTTCCTTCGCCGTTTTTTGGACGAACAAAAGCGGAATAAACGCCAGCAAGCTTGCCGCGCCCCCGATGAACAGCACCGTTTGCAGACTATGGATTTTTTCCATTCCCGCCTGCTGCAGCAGATCCGCCAAAACGCCGCCCCCGCTGCTGCCGAGCACCTGCGCCGCAAGCACGAGGGAGAAGTGGTAGCTGAATATTTTCAGCCGCTGCTGTTTATCCGTATTTTCCGCGAGGAAAGGGACGGCGATCACCTGAAAAAAGGCGGCAAACAAGCCGGCGGCCACCGCCAGCAGCACCAGTCCCGATTCCCCGCTCGCAAAAGCCCTTCCCATAAAGCTTAGTCCCGTAAGCATCGCGCCAAGCGAAAGCAGCAGCTTATGGCTGGCCCTGTCGGCGATCAGCCCGATCGGTATAAATACGAGCGCCGTCGCCAAGGACTGCACGCTGACGATCGTCCCGTTCATCGTGTCTTCATACCCTAATGCTTGAATATACAAGTTGTAAAGCACCGAGAACATGCCCGTCCCGATTTGGTACAGCACATTCGCCAGAAAAAAAAGCCGGATATTGCGGCCGAGAAGTTTCCATCCTGATGTAACCGCATGCAGTACATGCATTTTGCCGATCCCCCGTCATTGTCATCGTTGTATGGTCATCCCCATTGTAGCAGGAGGATCTCCCGGTGGGAAGCAGAAAATGGAAGATGTCCGTGGGGAAGAGACAGTTTATCTTTGATCTACCGTTTTCCGTCCGGATCGGCTATGATCAAAGGAAACATACGGTTATCTTGCATCGTCATTAGATCAGGTTCATCCAGGAAGGGGAGGGTACTCGGTGAATGAACGAATGAATATCTTGGAGGTCACGGCGATTGATGCGGATCTGTTGGAGCAGCTGTCGGAGGTCCTCATCGCCGTCGTCGGGGACGGGGCATCGATTGGATTTTTGCCGCCGCTTTCAAAGCAGGAGGCGAAGAAGTATTGGGAGCAGGTGATGTCGCCGGGAGTCCGTTTATGGATTGCGGAGAAGGATGGCCGAGCGGCAGGGACAGTGCAGCTTCACCTTGCAATGAAACCCAATGCCGCACACCGCGCGGAAGTCGCAAAGCTCATGGTATCCCCGGAAGCCCGGAGACGCGGCATCGCCCGGATGCTGATGGAGACGGCGGAAGAGGCGGCACGCCAAGAGAACAGGACGCTGCTTGTTCTGGATACGAGGGAGGGCGACCCATCGAATACGTTGTACCGGTCGCTCGGATTCATCGAGGCCGGCAGAATTCCGCATTTTGCCCGTGCGGCGGATGGAAGCTTGGACAGCACCGTTATTTACTACAAAGAAATATCGTTATAACCGGTCCGGCTTGTTCTAAACAGTTTGAAATCTGTACCCTTCGAATGCTAATCTCAATAATACAGCGATGTTTTTATGGTACATACCAGCATACCGCCATCGATAGGGACAGAGAGGGGATACAAAACATGATGATTCCATTGGGACAATTTGAAATCACATCCGGCAAAATGGTCGTAGCCGATCCGTGTTACGACCTGGACCCGGACACGATCATTATGGGCGTGTTGGACCGCCCGTTAAACGGCGCCTGGGACGCTTTCGTCCACAAAGCCGAGGTGAGGGATTGGGGTGAAGCCTGCGCCAAGCTGGTCGCTTGCCATAGCGCATATACGGATCAGCAAGATCGGCTGGAATGGGTGAAATGCAATTTCATCGTCGGCGTGGACAGCGGGCAGGCAGGCATATTCGACGCAAGCAAGTACCGCATTCCCGATCCGGAAGCGCCGGAGCCGGATACGACCGACAGTGAATGGTATCTTGCCTGCTGCGATATAACGGGAAGCGAAACAGAGGCCGGCGTGCTGGACGGGGGCGTGGTTTCGCATTCCGGCTTTGGCGACGGAGGCTATGCAGCGTATGCCGCTGCCGATGGCGAAGGCCGGATTATCGGCGTGAAAATCGTCTTTATCAAAGAAGCGGACCTTTAAGGTTGAAAGGCACAGCCCAGTTCCTGCCCGATCGTCCGGTTCCGATTCCGAAAGAAGAAAATAATGAAAAGTCAGCGAAGATTCCGGTCTTCTTTTTCTTTAAGGAAATCAAAAAGCAAACCGCCAATAGTCAGGGTGCGAGGGCACCTGTCCCTTCGTTCCCTACTGTCATCATTTTCAATGAAAAAGCAATGATATTCCATGTTCCATGAAAGGAACGGGTTCCCAAGGTTCTGACGACCGCGGCTTGCGGAAAAAGCGGCGATTCGGAGAACCAAGGGACATCGGCGGCAGCGGGCAAGGAAAAGATCGAAATTACGATGTGGTCCCAGTTTGCGGACCCCAATTCGAAGGACCCATACCGAAGGATGAAGGGGAAGGCCATCGCGCCTTCCTTTTTTTGTGCCGAATATCCGGGGCCTCTTGGGCCCCGGCTGCCATGTCCGAAATCGGCCCTTTTTTTCAAAAAAAGCTGGAAATGGCCGCCGCTAAAAGGTATGATATAGGAAATTCTTATATATCCTATGAATATACTGTGAATTATTTAGGAATCGGGTTTATGAATATATGTCGATGGAGACCCTGAGATGAACAAAATGAACAAAAAGAAACGGGCCATCCCCCTTTTGCTGCTGTTAATCATTCTGTTGATCCCTTTTGGATTCAGTTACGCTTCCTTCCAGTCGAAGCAAACGGCCAACCAAGGAGCGGACGAATTTGTCAGCCGTCTGCAGGCCGTCATGAAGGGCAGCGCGGCTTTTAAATTATCGGAGCTGACGCCGGTTGATTGGGATCATGCCTATATTTTTCACCCGTACACGACGAAGAGCGAAATGGAACGAATCGTTGGAACTTCATGGACGACAAGCAGCTCTTTTATCGGGTATTTGCTGGACCGGACATTCCTCGGCGCTTATCCCCTGGATGACGATTCGCTGAATAAGCTCGTTTTCACGAAAAACGGAAAGGTCGTGCTGGATGTCACCTTAAACCGCTCCATTGCCGACTTTACGACTTTGAAAGAAATTCGGCGCGACAAGGAGCTGCTGCTGGGGACCGGAACAGAGGGCGCAAATGTCGTCGGTTCGAAGCCATAATTCGGATGCCTGGAGTGGCTAGGTGGAACTTTCAACCTAAAGTTCTCCCAAAAATATGCTAGAATGGACATACAGATTCGATCATGTTAAACGAACCGGAGGAATCATCATGACGCAGATCACATCCGCTCCGGCGGTCGAGGTGGCTTTGTATACGATGTGTCTCGTCCAGGACGGCGACAAAGTGCTGCTGCTGAACCGCCCGAGCAAACGGGGATTTCCGGGCTATATCGGCCCCGGAGGCAAAGTGGAGTTTCCCGAAAGCTTGACGGAAGGCGCCATCCGCGAAGTGCGCGAAGAGACGGGATTGATCGTCAAAGACCTGGTCTATAAAGGGCTGGACGAATTCGTCGATCCCGCGACGAACTACAGGTACATGGTTTTTAATTATTTGGCGACTTCGTTCGAGGGGGAACTGCTCGAGAATCCGCCGGAAGGCGAACTGCTCTGGGTTCCGATCCAGGAAGCCACTTCGCTGCCGATGCAGGATTGGTTTAAGCGGCGTTTCCCGCTTTTTTTCGAGGAAGGCACTTTCGAAATATACGAAGTCTATGACATGGAAAACAAAAAGACGCTGAAGGAAAGCGTGAAAAAGCTTTGAAAGTTTTATTTACATGCTTTTCCTACGAGTTTGCGATTTCCCTCCTATAAGGGCTAAGACGCCAATCTATCAGATATCAAGATTTGAGCCTTGCCATTCATATCAAAGTTAGAATCGGGAGCGGCTTGAATCAGGCATGGCATCTAGCTCCGCGGCAATTTGCTCAAATCGGATGCTCTAGCATGAAATGCGCGAGTGGCTATAACAAATGATAGATTCTCTTCATAACATATATCAATCCTATGAGAAGGAGTTGATCATATGTTGGATGAGATTTTAGGAGAAGGCACGCGCGGCGAGGGTACTCGCGGCGAAGGCACTAGAGGCGACCGCACTCGCGGCACGCGTGGCGACCGTACCCGCGGCACTAGAGGCGACCGCACTCGCGGCACGCGTGGCGACCGTACCCGCGGCACTAGAGGCGACCGCACCCGCGGCACGCGTGGCGACCGTACTCGCGGCACTAGAGGCGACCGTACCCGCGGCACGCGCGGCGACCGGACAAGAGGACGCACTCGCGGCTCCCGTGGCAATCGCAGCCGGTAATGCTTCGGGCAAAGTATCGTAATCTTTGGGGATTCAGCATCTCCCCGGCTGCTGCCCTGAATTCCGGGTGCAGAGCTTCATGCTGGAACTGCCGATTCATCGTGAATCGGCAGTTTTTCTATTTGATGGGCATTTGAGTTCAAACGGTACATATTCACTTGATTTTCCTCCCCTCGCAAACTATATTCGAACTTAACCATTATTCATAAACTCATCTTGAAAAGAGGAAGGTGGAAGCATGAATTCCTGGATCATTAGAAACGCCGCCCCGAAGGACATTCCCGGCTTAGCGGACGTGCATTTGAACAGCTGGCTCTCGACCTATCGCGGGATCGTGCCGGATCATTACCTCGACAGCCTGAATCTCGACTCGAGGATCGAATTATGGACGCGAGTCTTCGCCTCGGACAACGGGTCGGCTACGTTGGTGCTGGAGAGCCCGTCCGGCCGGATAGCCGGTTTTATCAACGGGGGACCAAGCCGGGAAAAAGATCTGGATATCGAAGCGGAAGTCTATTCCCTTTACCTGCTTCAGGAAGCGCAAGGACGCGGATACGGCCGGGAACTGATGACGCGTATGATCGGTTATTTTCGAGATAAGGGATATCGCTCGATGCTGGTCTGGGTGCTGGAAGAAAATCCGAGCGTGAAGTTTTACGAAAAAATGGGCGGGCGGTTTCTCATGAAGAAACAGCTGCAGATCGGCGGAGAATACGTGCCGGAGCTGTGCCTGGCTTGGGATGATCTGGAATCGAACTGACGGGTCGTTCCCAACGGAGTTTGAAAAGGCATGCCATGGGGTCTATCGTACGGATAACTGTTTGAGATTTCCAAAACGCAGGATCTCGATCCTTCATGATGCGTCTGTTTGCTTGGACATGGTATTTTATTTAAAAAATGACTATAAATACTAAATTAAAGCTTGTTACTTACAAAAATTGGTATTAAAATGAAAACACAAAAGTAAACGAATTGGTTACAGGAGACAAAGGACAACTTCAACAGCTGTCCTTTTTGAAAGCTTGAAAATGAAAGCGTATTAATTTTGGTTTTGATTCGGCAACAACCATCGTCTCATCCATGAAAGGAGGTGAAAAGAGCAGTTTCCACTTCTAAAGCGAACGCGTGCATTCCGGCCGCATGCCCAAATCCGGAACCTGGCGTGGGGAGCGGAAATTGAAGCGAAGGAAGGATGAGAAATGGCAAAAAGGCAATGGGGAAAAGTGGCGCTTGCCGTTTGGTTCAGCCTGCTGCTTGCCTTGACCGGATGGGGACCGGGCGGAGCGGGCTTAGTGCAGGCGGCACCCGCCGATCAGGCCTACAAGGTTGTCGGTTATTTTACCAACTGGAGCATGTATGACCCCAATTTTCAAGTGGAGCATATCGATGCGTCGAAGCTTACCCACCTGAATTACGCTTTTGCGGACTTATGCTGGAACGGCAAACACGGCAACCCGTCAAACGATCCCGGAAATCCGAACCAAACAACGTGGAATTGCAGGGATGCCGGCGTTCCGACCCAAACGGGGAACGTGCCTAACGGCGCCATCGTGTTGGGCGATCCATGGGCGGACGTCAATCATAACGAAGGCGTGCCTTTGGAATGGGAGGACTGCGAAAAAGGCAAATGCGGCAATTTTTATAAGCTAAACAAGCTGAAGCAGTCGAATCCCAACCTGAAAACCCTTCTATCGGTCGGAGGTTGGACCTGGTCCAACCATTTTTCGGACGTGGCTGCCGATCCCGCTGCACGCTCCAATTTCGCCAATTCGGCGGTTCAAGTCATCCGTGCCTACGGATTCGACGGGATCGACATTGACTGGGAATACCCGGTGGAAGGCGGTTTGCCGGACAACAGCACCCTTCCGGAGGACAAGCATAATTTTACGCTGCTGCTGCAGGAAACGCGGGAAAAGCTGACAGCCGCGGGAGCCCAGGACGGACGCAGCTATTTGCTGACGATCGCGGGCCACGCCAATCCGTCTTACGCTTCGACGACCGAGTTGGACGCCATCGCGGAAATACTGGATTGGATCAATATCATGACCTACGATTTCCATGGCGACTGGGAACAAACCACGAATCACAACGCCAGCCTTTATTCTGACCCGAACGATCCGGATACTGCCAATAAGTTCAGCGCGGACATGGCCATAAACGCTTATTTAAATGCCGGAGTGCCGGCTTCCAAAATCGTCATGGGTATTCCGTTGTACGGGCGGGGATGGAAAAATTGCGCGCCCGGTCCCCGTGGCGACGGACTCTACCAAGCTTGCACGCCGGATTATAACGGCAGCGTCGTTCCCAATGGGACCTGGGACAATTACGAGTCCGGACCGACGGGGATGTTCGATTACGGCGACTTGGCAGCCGCGTACGTGAACAAAAACGGCTTTACCCGGTATTGGAGCCAGACCAGTCAAGTGCCGTACCTTTACAATCCTTCCTCCAAGATTTTTATCAGCTACGAAGATCCGCAGTCGATTGCCGCAAAAGCCGCCTATATCAAAAACCGTTCTTTGGGCGGCGCGATGATTTGGGAGTTAAGCGAAGACTGCCGGACAAGCCCAAAATTCGCCTGCACAGGCACGAAACTGCTCGATCAGCTCTCCTCGGATTTACGATCGGATTCGACTCGGCCCGATACGACCGCGCCTACGACTCCTTCGCATTTGAAATCACCTTCACAAACGGCCAACTCCATTTCCCTGCAATGGGATGCTTCAATTGACGACGTTGGCGTCGTCGGGTATGACGTTTACCGGGACCAGACTCTGTTAGCACGCGTCTCGGGAACGGCTTATACGGTTTCGGGACTTGAGCCGCAAACGTCCTATACCTTTACGGTAAGAGCTGCGGATGCAGCAGGCAACGTATCGAACCCGAGCAGCCCGCTTACCGTATCCACGCTTGCTCAAGGGACCGATCCCCGGCCTCCGGCAGCTCCGGCCAATCTGAGGGTAACGGCACATTCGGATACGACCGTGTCGCTTCAGTGGGAGCCGTCTGCCGATCACGCTGCCGTTACCGCATACAAAATCTATCAAGGGGATGCGCTCGCAGACACGGTACCCGCGTCTTCCAACAGCTATACCGTCAACGGCCTGACGCCTGAAACCGAATATACCTTTTCGGTAAAAGCCAGGGATGCAGCCGGAAACCTTTCACCTGCCAGCAATGCCGTTCGCGTGACCACGGATGCTTCCGCCCCCGGAACGGTCCCCGTATGGTCGCCGAATACGGCGTATAACGTCGGCGCCGAGGTGAGCTACGGCGGGACGGTCTATCAATGCCGGATTGCGCATACCTCGCTTCCAGGATGGGAACCGCCGAACGTGCCTGCGTTATGGCTGAAAAAATAAAACAAACGTTCCGGCATTATGGAGGCTGCAAGCCTAAAAACATAAAGTTTTGTTGTTAGGAATGGCCTAACGGGGTAACGGAGCGAAAAACGAACAGCCGGTTCATTCGGAAGATCTTTCCGACGGACCGGCTTTCCGGCATTCCATGGATGATTAAAACGATATGCTGATTGCCGTTTTATCGCTCCTCGCCCGAAGGTGGGCGGTACCGAATTTCTCCAAAATGCCGAATATTCATGAAAAGCAGGCCGGAAACGCCGGAATCCCCATGCTTTTATTCGAAAAAGGCATTATACTGTAGGTAAATTCTTCAATTCCATTTACAGGACGCGAAAGGAGCAAGCTTTGGAGGATTCATTGCGCGAAGAACGCGAAATCATGAAAGTTTGCCTGCTTGCCGGGCAGATCATGCTGCAAAGCGGAGCGGAAACGTACCGGGTCGAAGACACGATGATGCGGATCGCCTCATCTTACGGGATCGACCATACGCACAGTTATATGACGCCGACAGGCATCATTTTTTCGCTGGAAGACCCGCAGCCGATGACGCGGCTGAACCGGATCACGGAGCGGACAACCAATCTGTATAAAATCGACCGGGTCAACACGTTGTCCCGCAAGATCAGCCAAGGAGGGATGACCATCGGCGAAGCCTACCGGGAACTGCAGGAAATCGACCGCACGCGGGCCATTTACCCGTTATGGCTGAACGTGCTCATGGCCGCCTTGGCCAGCGGCTGTTTCCTGATCATGTTCCAGGGCACGTGGTCCGATTTCATCCCCGCCATGTTGGCCGGGGGCATCGGATACTACTGCTCGGTGCTGCTGCACCGGTTGATCCCGGTCAAGTTTTTCGCCGAGTTTTCGGGCGCGTCGATGATCGGGTTATGCGCGGTGCTTTTCGTCAAATACGGATTCGGGCAGGCGCGGGACATCATCGTGATCAGCTCCGTCATGCCGCTCGTTCCCGGTCTGTTGATTACGAACGCGATCCGGGATTTGATGGCGGGCCATCTCGTTTCGGGCTTGTCCAAAGGCGCCGAAGCGTTCATTACATCCTTTGCCATCGGCGCGGGAATCGCGTTTATGCTGTCGTTTCAGTAGGGGGTCATGATGTATTATATCGAACAAACCGTCACGAGCTTCATCGCATCCGCCGCATTCGGCATGATTTTTAACGCCCCCAGAAAAGCGCTTTGGCAGTGCGGGCTGGCGGGCATGGTGGGGTGGGTGCTGTACATATGGCTCCAGGATATCGGCATCCAAAAACTTGCGGCAACGGTCGTCGCCGCTTACTGCGTCACGATGATCAGCTACTTTTTTGCGAAAAAATACCGGAAACCGATCATCGTTTTCAGCGTGTCGGGCATTATTCCGCTCGTTCCCGGCGGATTGGCGTATGACGCGATGCGAAGCGCGGTCGAAAACCAATACGACCAGGCGGTGCAGTCGGGAGCGGTCGCATTCATGATGTCCGGCGCGATTGCGCTTGGCCTGCTGCTGTCCGAGGTGACCAACCAGGTCATCCGGAAGATCCGTGCTAACAAATCGTCATGAAACCGCGGAAGATCTTGTTCTGGAGAGGCTTTGGGCATGGCATGCTCGATGCCATATGAGTTAGAAACGGGAGGAGGACGCCAAATGAACGATGTGAAGGCGATCGTGCTTGCGCCGGATTCTTTTAAGGAAAGCATGACTGCCAAGCAGGCTTGCGCGGCGATGGAGCGCGGAATCCGGCGCGTGAACCCGGGCGTGCGCTGTTTTCATGTCCCCATGGCCGACGGCGGGGAAGGTACCACGCAGTCCATCGTGGATGCGACGGGAGGGACGCTGTATCCGCTCCAGGTCCAAGGACCGTTAGGCCGTGAAGTGGAGGCCTATTACGGGATTTCCGGCGACGGGAAAACCGGCGTGCTGGAGATGGCGAGCGCCAGCGGCATCGGCCTGATTCATGAATCGGAGAGAAATCCGCTGCTGACGACGACCTATGGGACCGGACAGCTCATTCAAGCTGCGCTGGATCATGGGATCGACAACCTGCTGATCGGAATCGGAGGCAGCGCAACCAATGACGGCGGAGCGGGGATGCTTCAAGCGCTCGGCGGCAGGCTGCTCGACGAAGCCGGGCTGCCGCTTGGGCCCGGAGGAGGGGAGCTGCATAAGCTGGCCCGCATCGATCTAAGCGGACTCGATCCAAGAATCGGGAAGGTGAAGATCCGGGTGGCTTGCGACGTGACGAATCCGCTGTGCGGCCCGGAAGGCGCGTCCCATGTGTTTGGTCCGCAAAAAGGTGCGACGCCCGAGGCGGCAGCCATGCTGGATGGGAATTTGAGGCATTATGCCGACGTCATCCGCCGGGAGCTGGGCCAAGATATCGCGGATGTGCCCGGCGCGGGGGCCGCGGGCGGCTTGGGCGCCGGACTGATGGTGTTTTTGAACGGAAAGCTGGAAAAAGGCATTGAACTGGTCGCCCGGCTGACGGGACTCGAGGAGAAAGTCAAAATGGCGGACATGGTCTGGACGGGGGAAGGCAGCATCGACGGCCAGACCCGGTTCGGCAAAACGCCCGCCGGCGTGGCGAAAGTGGCCGCAAAACATCATAAACCCGTCATCGCGTTTGCCGGCCGGATCGGCGAAGGCATCGACGGACTGTACGAACAAGGAATCGGAGCCGTATTCGGCATACTTTCCGGCGCGTGTGATCTTCAGGCGGCGCTGCGCCAGGGAGAGGACAATTTGGAGCGCGCGGCTGAAAACGTCATGCGGCTCATCATGCTGCAGAGGCAGGTGTAGCCGGTGCGGGGCGGCGTGCCGGGCAGCCGCCTCACAGGCGAACGTCGCGCATTACGCCTAAAGTGCTCCGCTTGAAGCAGCTCCGTTCCAGTTCCCGCTCATGCAAAAAAGGCGAAAGCAAGATGCAAGGATCTTGTTTTTCGCCTTTTTGTCATTGCCCGATGGGCGAAACCGGCCCGCCCCCGACTATTTTATGCCGATTCTCATTCTGTAGCTGAACAGCGTCTCCAGCGTACGATCCTGGAAATATTCCTTCACGAGCGCTTGGAAACGCTCCAACTCGTCATCCAAATCGGTAAAACCTAGCTTGATGACGGTTTGAAGCCCTCCTTGGCTCAGTGCAAGGCCGATGTACCGCTTGCTGTCGCATGTTTCGCGGTTATGGAACACGATTTCCCGCGCGTAACGGAAATGGCCGCTTTGCTGAATGCAGGCCAGATGCGATTCCTTGTCCCGTTTATACGCCTGGTCCTGCTTATTCTGGCGTTCCTTCAGCAGTTGGTCGGCTTTGTTCAAAAGTTCCATGTACGCTTGTTCCGCCTCCCAGGAAGCGGAAGGCGGCCAGTCGCAATCGTAAGCGGCAAAAATGCCGCCCGGCTTCAGCACCCTGGCTGCTTCCGCAAGCGTGCTGACGGGCTCCATCCAATGGAAGGATTGGGAGCAGGTGATCAAATCCGCGGAATCGTCCGGAAATTCCAGCTTGTTGGAGTACCCGCTCAAGAATCGGATCCTGCCTGCGTCAGCGTCTTCGGCCTGCAGCGCGCGCAGCTTTTCTTCCGCCTTGCTGCGCATATCGTCGTTCGGCTCGATGCCGACGATCGTTTCCGCATCGTTTTTCCATGCGAAAGTGGACAGCCCGGTGCCGCAGCCGACATCGAGAACGAGGCGGGGCTTATGCCGCAAATATCCCGTCAGGATCCGGACGGCTTCGCGCGGCGCGCGAGGCCGGTGCTGGTCATACAAATCCTTGTAGCCGGAGAAACGGTCGACATTGCTTTGACGGTTGCCTTCGGGGATCTGCATCATGCGCCGCGACGTTCAAAGCGTTGAACGATTTCCACGATCACGCGAACCGCTTTGAGCATGTTGTCCACCGAAATGTATTCGAATTTCCCGTGGTAGTTTTCGCCGCCCGTAAAAATGTTCGGCGTCGGCAGCCCCATGTAGGACAGCTGCGAGCCGTCCGTGCCGCCGCGGATCGGTTTCACGATCGGTTTGATGCCCAGGCTTTCCATGGCTTCATAAGCGACGTCGACGATTTCTTTGACGGGTTCGATTTTTTCTTTCATGTTGTAATACTGGTCGCGCATCTCCAGCACGATCCGTTCTTCGCCGTATTTCTCCTGCAGCTGCTTCACGATCCGCTTCAGGTTTTCCTTTTTGTTTTCGAATTCCGTGCGGTCAAAATCGCGGATGATATATTCCATTTTCGTGCGCTCGGTATCGCCGTTTTGGCTCAGCAGGTGATAGAAGCCTTCATATCCTTCCGTATGCTCGGGAGCTTGCTCGGCCGGAAGCATGCCGTTCAGCTCCATGGCGATTTTGATCGAGTTGACCATTTTGTTTTTGGCCGTGCCGGGATGGACGTTGGTGCCTTTGATCGTAATGCTCGCTTTGGCGGCGTTGAAGCTTTCGTATTCCAGCTCGCCGAGCGGGCCGCCGTCCATGGTGTAGGCAAAATCCGCCCCAAACGCTTTGACGTCGAATTTTTCGGGACCCCTGCCGATTTCCTCGTCAGGCGTGAACGCCACCCTGATTTTGCCGTGTTTGATCTCGGGATGTTGGATCAGGTAAGCCATGGCGGTCATGATTTCGGCAATGCCTGCTTTGTCGTCGGCCCCGAGGAGGGTGGTTCCGTCCGTCGTAATTAATGTATGTCCCTTATAGGCGGGCAGCTCGGGAAATTGCTTCGGCGACAGCACGACGTTCAGCTCGGAATTCAGGACGATGTCGCCGCCGTCGTAATTTTCGATCGTTTGCGGGTTCACGCCGGCCCCCGTGAAGTCGGTAGCGGTGTCGACATGCGCCAAAAAACCGATCGTCGGCACGTCGCGGTCCGTATTGGAAGGCAGCGTCGCCATGACGTAACCGTTGTCGTCCATGGTCACCTCCTGCATCCCGATGCTTTTCAGCTCATCGACCAGCATGCGGGCGAGGTTCAATTGACCCGGCGTGGAAGGACAAGTCGGACTTTCCTCGTTCGATTGCGTTTCCACTTTGGCATAGGAAATAAAACGTTCCATGATTTCCTGTTTCACATTCGTCAGCTCCTTTTTTATTGTCGGGGATGCTTGGAAACTCCTCCGTCGAATGAAACATCATATGTATGGTGCGATTCCTTTCTATGATATCATGGACAGGCCATAAAATCACAGAGAGGCGGAGCGGACGTTTTGTTTGTTGACCCTCACGTTACGTTATTCTTTATAGTGAACAAAAAGGAGGAGAACATCCATGATGGTTAAGGAAGTCGCCGAACTGGCAGGGATCAGCGTACGCACCCTTCACCACTATGACGAAATCGGATTGCTGCATCCGAGCCGAACGACGGAAGCCGGTTACCGGGTATATACCGACGAGGATTTGGCGAAGCTTCAACAAATTTTGTTCTTTCGGGAGCTGGGCTTCCCGCTGAAGGAAATCCGCGAGATTGTGAGCCGCCCGGATTTTAACCGGATGGAGGCGATGGAGCTTCACCACAAGCTCCTGCTGGAAAAGCGGTCCCGGCTGGAGCGGATGATCGAAACCCTGGAGAAAACGATGAAACACGAAAAGGGAGAGATCGACATGTCGAATCGGGAAAAATTTGCGGGGTTTGACTTCAGCACCAACCCGTATGAACAAGAAGCGAGAAAACGCTGGGGGGATCAGGCGGTGGATGCATCCAAGGCCAAGCTCGGCAGCCTTTCCGGGGATGAACAAAAACAGCTGAAAGAGGGCATGAACGCCATCTACCGCAAGCTTGCGGATCTGCGGCATACGTCCCCGGCATCCGATGAAGCGCAGGAGGCGATCGGCGAATGGTACAAGTTCCTGAACCGGATGGGCAGCTATTCGCTGGAAGCGTTCAAAGGGCTTGGACAAATGTACGTAGACGATGAACGTTTTACGCGAAACATCGACCGGTTCGGCGAAGGGCTTGCCGCCTTCATGCGGGACGCCATGAGCGAATACGCGGATCGTCGAAAATAGAGGCACCCAAACAAAAGCCGGAGCTTTCTCCGGTTTTTTTGCCGTTCGCCGGGCGTTTTTTATATCGGATGCATTTTCGTAAAGCACCTGTTTTTTCTTTTTAGTCAATGAGCGGCACCCGCTGCTTTATAATAAATCCGGAGGTGTGTTTACATTGGAAAAGTTTCAGCATGTCATTCGCTCCGTAGAGGAGCTCGAACAGCTTGCGGGCAAACCCCGGGAACTCGTTAACCAAAAGATCGTCGCTTCGCTTGACCGCCACTGCAGGCATTTCATTTCGTTGTCTCCGCTCGTTTTTGTCGCCACCAGCGGCGCGGACGGTTCATGCGACTGTTCGCCGCGGGGCGATGCTCCCGGTTTTGCATACATCCTGGACGAACATCATTTGATTCTGCCGGAACGTCCGGGCAACCGAAGATACGACTCGCTCCGCAATCTGTTGGAAAATCCGCGCATCGGGCTCATTTTCGTCATCCCCGGCTTGGAGGAGACGCTGCGCGTCAACGGCAAGGCCTGCATCGTCCGCGATCCGGATTTGATGGAGCGGATGTCCGCGCACGGCAAAACTCCCGCCGCAGGCATCGCGGTCGAAGTGGAAGAGTGCTACATCCATTGCGCGAAAGCGTTCAAAAGATCCCGGCTGTGGCAAACGGATGCTTGGCCCGAGGCGGAATCGCTTCCCGATCCGGCGGCCATCATCGCCGCCCACGCCGGCAAGCTGAGGTTGTCCACGGAAGAGGTACGGGCATCGTTGGCCGAAAGCTACGAAAAACGGCTTTATTAGATATATTCCTGTGTTAACGTTTGTTTAACCAGATTAACCACCGCTTTACGCTGCCGTAATATCCGGCTAACACAACCTTCATACAATGGACTTGTTGGGTCAAATACGTTGATGAAGGAGTTGCAGGCTGCATTGAACAGGAAAAAGAAGCTTGGACGGAGCGTTTCGATCGCCGTGCTAAGCGGAATGATGCTGACGACCGGAACGCCCGGGATTTTGACGACCGCCGCTGCGCATGCCGAGCCGATCCCGGCCGTGCAGGAGGGACAACAGAGTCAGGCTGAACAACCGGGCGGGATTCGTCTGGAGCATACGCCGGCGGCATCGGTGCCGGAGAAGACGAATTATACGGTGACCGCCGTCGTCTACGGCGCAGATCAACCATGGAGCGGGCAAATCCGTTATGCGGTGGACGGCCAACCCTTTGCTCCGGTCGAACTGAAACCGGCGGGGCAGCAGCCGGATACATACATCGGAGACATTCCGGGCGAGGCGCTGATCGGGCGCCGATTGGACTATTCGATCAACATTTTGGACTCCGGGGCAAATGTGATTCGGACGGTTTCGTATTCCGCGGCCATTCAAGCCGCTCAGCCGAAGGAGCTCGCGGCATCGGCCGCTGCGCCGGCGCTGCTGATCACGGAAATGGTGCCGGATACGGCCAACCTGCCGGGAACGAGCACGGACGCTTACGAATTCGTGGAGGTATACAACAACACGGATCAGGACGTGAACTTCAAGGATTATTCGTTTTTTTACAATAATAGCGAGCCATGGACGCCCGATCCGGGAACCGACATCATCATCCCGGCCCGCCAGCCGGTCGTGTTTTGGATCATGAACGGCAAAAACGCCCAGGAAACGGCGGATCAGTTCAACGCCAATTTCGGAACGAACCTGGTTGAAGGCGTCAACCTGTTCCGAATTCAGGGCGGCGGCGGGATGGCGAACAAAGACGCCAGAACGCTGGCGATCAAAAGCAGCAGCGGCGACACGATCGTATCGGCTGCTTACGAAGCGCAGCATGTCCAGCCCAATATGGGGATCTTTTTCAAACATCCGGTTGCCGGCAGCACGCTGATGACCGTAACGGAGGAATCGGGGAAAACGGCGGCTACGCCGGGGACGATCGATCCTTCGCAAGCGGTGCCTCCGGTTATTGAAGAAGGAAAACAAACGGTAATCACTCATGTACCGGCCGACGTTGTGGATGCCGCGGATTACGAAGTCAAAGCCCGCGTGCAAAACCCGGGCACGAATGCGGATGGTTCCAAAGCTGCCGTAAAGCTGCTTTACAAAACGCCGTCCCAGGCGAGATACACCGTGACGACGATGACTGACTCCGGCAATACGGGGGATTACACGGCGACGATTCCTGCGGCCGCGCTGGCCGAGCCGACGCTGCAGTACCGCATTCAAGCGGGCCAGCTCGACAAACCTTACGCGACCCAAGTCCGCATGGAGCCTTTTCATCCGGCCAAGGCGCCCGTGCTGCTCGTGACCGAGCTGGTGCCGAACACGGCCAACGTACCGGGCACTTCGACGGACGCGTACGAATACATCGAGGTGTACAACAACTCCGATCAGCCGGTAAATTTCAAAAATTACAAAATATATTACCGGTATCCGGACAAAGGACCGGGAGCCGACGTGGAGTGGTCGTCCGTAAATCCGGATTTTAAGATTCAACCGCAGCAGTCCGTCGTTTTTTGGATCAAAAACAGCGCCAATACGGCATACACGGAACATGATTTTAATCAATTTTACAAAACGAACCTGATTCCGGGGGAAACGCTGCAGACGATCCAAAGCGACGGGATGGCTAACTCCGGCAGACGGGCGGTCGTGATCAAAACGAATACCGGCAAGGAAGTTTCAGCCGCCTATTACGACGCGGATCTGATGTATGAAGGCGGGACGAAAGGCGATGAAACGAAAGAAAACAAGGCGATTGTTTTCGGCTACCCGGTGAACGGCAGCGCGGTCATGATCAAAGCCGCATCGGGCCAGGACGCGCCTTCGCCCGGTTCCGTGACGGCAGCGCAGGTTCCCGCCGAGCCGGTTCATGTCGAAGCCGACACGGTCCCGCCGACGGTAACGGACGTCACGGGCGTAACGGAGGCAGATCAGTCCAAAGGGCTTGAGATCAAAGCAGACGTCAAGGACGATCATGAGGTGACCTCGTTCGAAGTGTTTGTTCGTTCGGACAAGCAGCCGAATTTTACGGGGCATCGCCTGACGGAAGATTTTAACGATATGCTTTACCGCTATAAGCTGAGTTCGGCCGAATTGATCGGACGGAAATACATCGAATATTATTTCGTCGCGTCCGACGGGGTGAACGAAACGAAATCGGCGATCGCGAAAGTGGACGTTGCCGGAGGCGTAAGCGATGCCCCGCTCCGCTTGAACGTGAAGGACCAGGAAATTTTGAAAGGCGTCCGTACGATCAAAGGAACCGCGGAAGCCGGTAAAGCCGCAGACGTCGAGTTAAGCATCGACGGGACCAAAGTGCCCGACGGCAGCACGTTTGGCGGGCTTGAGCATGACGCTTATTTCGTTTTCGATGCCGTCAACGTCGATTATTATTTCAAAAACGCGGTGACGATGGGGCCGCCGGAGCTGGAAGACAAGTCGATCCTGTATACCTTCATGGATCCGATCACGTCTTATACGACGCTGTCTTTCCCGATCAGCGCGGACCGTTTGGCGGCGGGCGATAACGTCATCTACATCCGGGCCGGCTCCAAAACATCGCCGTTCGATAAACGTCCGGAAGAAAACAAAGACGATTTCGAAATCAAAAACGTCCGGCTGCTGCTGGCCGACGGCACCGAAATTTGGGATCCTGCCTATGCCGAAAAGGAAAAGCAGATCAAGATGGGGGATTCCGCAGGCAAAAGCGAATCGATCGGGTTTCACTTCGACCTGAAGCCGGAACATCTGAAAGCCAAGGCATACGCTTGGGATACGTCGACCGTGCCGGACGGCGCTCACCGGGTGACCGTTTCGGACGGCAAGGAACAAATCACGTCGAACGTCATCGTGGACAATACCGCTCCGACCATCCGGCCGACGGTGGAAGAAGGCAAGGAGTACCGCGGGGAATTCGTCATCGACGCCGAGATCAAAGACGCCCTGGCAGGCGTGGACAAGGTGACGGTAAATCTGGACGGCAAACCGGTCGAGCTTCCGTACCGCACCTCTTCGGGAGCGATGAAGGGCGGAACCCATACGCTGTCCATTCAGGCGGCGGACAAAGCCGGAAACATTTCCGAAAAGACCGTCAACTTTAACGTGCCGGACGAAAATCCGCTTCCGCCGCAGCTCGTCAGCCCTAAGCAGGGGCAAACCGACGTCGGCGCCGAAGCCAACCTGACCGTCAAGGTGCAGGATCCGAACCAGGATCCAATGAACGTGACGTTTTATAAGGGGTTCAAATATGACGGCAGCCGCGTGGAAGGATTCACCGGGTACATGAACGCGTCCGTAACCGAACCTCCCAAAGAGATGGCCCCTGCCGGGGAAAAAGCCATGAACGCGGAGGATTACGAAAAAATCGGCGCATTGGACGGAAAATATCTCGTGAACGATTCTGTGGAACAGTTTCCTTACCAGCGCTTTGAGGTGAAGCTGGATCCTTCGGTCAAAGGCACCGACCGCGTAGAAATCAACTGGAAAGGGAAATCGCTCGCAGGCCGTAAGGTAAGCTTATATGCTTGGAGCCCGACGCAAGGGAAATGGGTTCAGCTGGATCAGGTTATAGCCGGCAAGGATGATTTCGAGCTGAATGCGGTCGTGCAAGCCGGCGAATACGCCAACGGCCAGGCCATCGACGTATTGGTGCAGGATGAAATCGCCGTTCAGGCCGCAGCCGGCGGCAGCAAGCCGGAGCCGGAATCCCAGGATCCGTACGATTTTTCGTTCGTCTGGATGTCCGATACCCAGTATTACTCCCAAAGCTATCCGCAGATTTACCAAAAAATCGTCAACTGGATCGTCGACCAAAAGGACAAAATGAACATCAAATACGTGATCCATACGGGCGATGTGGTCGATAAATCGTATCAGGAATATCAGTGGATCGAAGCGGACAAAGACATGAAGGTGCTTGAAGACGCCCGCATTCCGTACGGCGTGCTGGCAGGGAACCATGACGTCGATCACCAAAACAACGATTATACGAAGTTCAAGCAATATTTCGGCGAAGACCGCTTTAAAGACAACCAGGTGTTCGGCGGATCGTACGACAACAACCGCGGCCACTACGATTTGGTGTCTTCGAACGGGAACGACTTCATCATCGTGTATATGGGCTGGGGACTCGGCGACAAGGAGATCGAATGGATGAACGAGGTCGTCTCCAAATATCCGGAACGCAAAGCGATTTTGTGCCTGCATGAATACCTTCTCGTGTCGAACAACCGGGCACCGATCGCCGACCAGATTTTCGAAAAGGTCGTGAAGCCCAACAAAAACGTGATCGCGGCGTTGTCCGGCCACTATCACGATGCGGAACTGAAGGTCGATCAGCTGGACGATAACGGCGACGGCATTCCGGATCGCAGCGTGTACCAGATGCTTGCCGATTATCAAGGGGCGCCCGAAGGCGGACTCGGGTATATCCGTCTCATGCAGTTCGACATGAAAAACAACAAGCTGCATATCAAGACGTATTCCCCTTATTTGGACGATTATAATTACTACGATCCGGAAACGGATAAGGGCAAAGACGAATTCAGCCTGGATCTCGGGCTTGAGCCGGCCGCCAAACGGGTGGCTACGGACTACTTCGGCGTAAAAGTTTACACCGACCAGCAAATCGGCGCCCAACCGAACGTTCCAAGCGGTACCGAAACATCGGTATCCTGGAAAGGCTTGCCTTCGAACAGCTATCAGCAATGGTACGCCAAAGCGGAAGACGGGCATAGCGGCAGCGTGCTGTCGGATATTTGGGGCTTCGATACAGGAGCAGCCACCGGCGTACCGCATCCGCCGGGAGGCGGAGGAAACAGCGGCGGACCAGGAAACGCCGGCGGAAACCAAGGAACCCATCCGGGAGGTTCCGGCCCGGCAAAACCGCCGGTTGCCGAAACCGGACGCGGACATCTCGCGATAAAACCGTCTTCGGACGGAGCGTACCGGGCCGATGAGCAGGCGCTGGAAAAAGCGGTCGCCACGGCCGACAACGGAAAGGTCATCGTAGAATTGAACGGAAGCGCCGATGGGGACGGGGAATCCGCCTTGTACCTCCCTGCAGGGCCGGTGAAAAAAGCCAAAGACGGCGGGCTGTCGATCATCGTTTCCGCGCCGGGATTCACGGTAACGATGCCTGCCGCCTCGATTCCGGAACGGCTCGAAGCAGCCGACCAACTGGTGCTTCGCCTGGATACCGCGATGAACGACGGCATCAAGCAAAAGCTGGGAGCAAGCTTGAATGCTTCCAAGGATTACGTGCATGCCGGCCTCGTTTATTCACTGCGCCTGATCCTGGTCAAAGGACAAACCGAAACGGAAATTGCCGTTTTCGGCGGTCCGATCACGATCGAAAGAAGTTTGACGGCCGAGCAGCAAAAACAGCTTCAAAGCGATTACGCGGGCGTGTACCTGCTTGGCAGGGAGCCCGTGTATAAAGGCGGCAGCTTCCGCGGCGGCACCGTCTCGTTTGCGGCCGATGCGCCAGGCGCGTATGCGGTTTTGGAATACCGCAAGCAGTTTGAGGACGTTAAAGGTTATTGGGCGGAGGAATACGTTGCGAAATTGGCGGCCAAACATCTGGTCCAGGGCGTGGATGCGAATCACTACCAGCCGGGCCGGCAGGTGAGCCGGGCGGATTTCATCACCCTCGTCATGCGCGGAGCGGGCCAACATGCGTCCGATACGCAGCCATCGTTTACGGATGTGCCTGCGGACGCGTATTATGCCGCCGCGATCGCCCAGGCGTCCAAGCTGGGCATCGTTCAAGGAAGCGGAGGGAATTTCCGGCCTCAGGCTCCGATCAGCCGCGAGGAAGCCGCCGTTATTCTGGCGAAGGCAAGCGGGCTGTACGGCAAAATGCAGGGCGGATCAGCAAAAGCGAATTTTGCGGATCTTGATCAGGTGTCGACCTGGGCCCAAGAAGCCGTCGAACGGGTGAACGAGCTTGGTTTGATGACAGGCAAAGGTAATCTCCGCTTTGATCCGAAAGGGAACGTGACCCGGGCGGAAATGGCCAAAATGGTATATATGCTGTTGAACCACTGACACGTACGCCTTTCATAACAGGCATGAACGGATGGAACAAAACCGGGTGGAAGACCACCCGGTTTTGTCGTGTTTTCTCGGGATTATCGTTTGCGGGCTCTGATTGCGGCAGCCGGAATCGATCCGTGGTATACTGTGTTTAACTTTTGAAAAACGATCCCTAAACGCTATGAAAAATAGCAGCCGCGGAGGGAATGCAGACCCTTTGCGGCATAGGATAAAACGAAGATGGTAAGGGGATGGAAGGGAGCGGCAGCTTGAAGACCTGGTTTGAGTATAACTGGCAGGTGAGAGATGAGTGGTTTGAGGTGTTCGGCGGGTTGCCCGCCGGCGAACTCGCCAAGGAACGGACGGGGGGCGTCGGATCGATACTTCGGACGCTGTTCCATATCGTTGACGTGGAACTGAGCTGGATCCGGGCGATCGAAGGAATGGAGGATTGGGAGCCTCGTTTCGAGGATTACGCATCGCTGGAGAAAATCAGGATGCTGTCGGAGGATTGCCGCGGCCAAATCAAGGATATTTTATCGAAGGTAAACGCGGAAAAAGAGAGAACCGTGGTGCGCGTTCCATGGCACGCGGAGCCGCTTGTGTACGGCGAAGTGCTGCGGCACGTCATCGCCCACGAAATTCACCACGTCGGCCAGCTTTCGGTTTGGGCCAAGGAGCTTGGCATCAAACGCGTATCGGCGAATGTCATCGGCCGCGGGCTTGGAGAAACCCTTCTTCAAGAACCATCCGCAAGAACCTTATTTTAAAATCAGGCAAAGGTTGTGCTAAGCAGTGTATCGAATCAGCAGCATGAACGCGGAGGACGCGGCGGTCATCGCATTGTGGCAATATCCGCCTCCCTATGAGCTGTACAGCATGGACGGGAGCCAAGAGGATGCCGCCGAGCTGATGAACGGCGATTACGTATCCGTCAAGGATGCCGAAGGACGCGTCATCGGATTTTATTGCACGGGCATTTCGGCCCGAGTCCCCGGCGGTTATGCCGCGGGAATCTATGAAGATGATTCTTTGGTGGACTTTGGCCTCGGGATGAAGCCCGAGCTGACGGGACAGGGGCATGGCCGCCGCTTTGTCGAGGAGGGCATCGGGTACGTGCAGCGTACGTTTCCGGGAAAAGGGATCCGGCTGGTCGTCGCCGCTTTTAACGAGCGGGCGATCCGCGCTTACGGGAAGGCGGGGTTCGAGCGGGCGGGCGTCTTGTCTTCCCCCGTACACGGCCGGGAAACCCGTTTATTTGCATGGTCCGCGGGCGGGTTTAACTTGGCCGGGGCCGGGTTCGTGACGGCTTCAAACCGCGGCGATTCACGGCAATGTATGATTTTTCCACGGCGGTTATCCTTGACTTTTGGCCATAATTTGGTTTTCATCATATAGGGAACCAAAGAACCATGTGAAACGAATCTATGAAAAAATCAGGTGAACAACATGCGAATTGCGCTTTTTGATTCAGGGTTAGGCGGATTGACCGTCCTTTCTGAAGCCGTGAAGCAGCTGCCCGAAGAGGATTTTTTGTTTTTTGCCGATACCCTTCATGCGCCCTACGGCACGAAAACCAAGGAGCAGGTGCAGGACTTTGTGCGTGAGTCGCTGGATCAAATTTTGCGGGAAGACATCAAGGCGCTGGTCATCGCCTGCAATACCGCAACCAGCGCGGCGGCGGAGGAACTACGCCAGGAATACCGCTTTCCGATCATCGGGATGGAACCTGCGGTGAAGCCGGCCGTCGAAATGAACCGCAACACCGGAAAAAGAGTATTGGTCGCCGCGACGCCGCTGACGCTTCACCAATCGAAATACGCCCAGCTTGTCTCCCGCGTGGACGACCACAGCATCGTGGATTCGCTCCCTCTGCCCGAACTGGTTGCGTATTGCGAAGCCATGCAGTTTGATCCCGGCGTGATGACGGCTTATTTTGAAGAAAAATTTGCGCCGTACGATTTGAACGATTATGGAACGCTTGTATTGGGATGCACCCATTTTCCATTTTATAAGCCGCTGCTCAGCCGGATTTTGCCGGCGCATATGGAGATTATCGACGGCAGCCGCGGCACGGTCCGCAGGCTCCGGAGCGTTTTGGCGGAGCAAAAACTACTGGGCTCGGGCGGCAAGGGGGAAATTCGTTTTGCTTGCTCCGGCCGGGAACCGGATTACTTGCGGAAAATGCAGCAGGCCTTCGAGCTCTACCACAGCCGCGGAACGGCAAACACGGGCAGAGCTGTAAAAGTAACGGGTTAGAGCCGCATCGGGCGCCATCCGTCCGAGCGCTAAGCTTATCCGTCACGAATCAACCGGGAATCGCGGGGATTTGTGGCGGATTTTTTGCCGTTTCGTGCCGCCGGCGTTGCCGACGTCTTTTTAAGTCGTCCGGGAATCAAGCGGCCTGTCGACGACCGGGAGCAAGAAACTTCTGTTATATTGATCAGACGCAATGCATATTTGACGGCTCCCTTAGAGGCCGGCCAGTTCCCGCAAGGTTCGGGAAAGGTTTTCGTCTTTGTACATGCCGCCATGGTAGCAGATGATCGTTTCGATCTCGCAGCCGGCAAGCTTTCCGACCGATTCCATCGCCCTTCCCATGTCCAGCGTCTGGTCCGGATCCGGTCCGTATAAACGTCCGTCGACGACCCGGAGCGCATCGGCGGCGATCAGCGTTTTGGTAGGAACATGGTATAGGCTGATGTGTCCCGGAGTATGTCCCGGCGTTGCTATCACTTCGATGCCGCCGCAGATGTCCAGCCTTTGTCCGTCATGAATGACCCTGTGCACGGGGGATTTGGGCGGATTTTTTAATGTGGAGAGGAAGGCCTGCTTCCACGCGTCCGGAACGGTGGGGGGAATCATGGCTTCCGCTGCGGCAAGCGCTTCGGGCGTTATTTTTAATAACATCTTTTCGCCTTCGATAAAAGGTTTTTCTTCCGCGCTGGCCATCACCTCGACGTCATGCCCCGCCTCTTCGAGGATTGCCGGAAGGCTTCCGATATGGTCGATGTCCTGGTGGGTCAAGATGACCTGCGTCACGTCCTGCATGCGAAGTCCGTAAGGGCTTAGCGCTTCGGCGAATTTGCCGAGCTGGCCGGGATATCCGGCGTCGACCAACACCGCGTGCCCCTCATCATGGATCAGCACGGGATGAATGATGTCCTCTTTCCCCAAAACGACGGCTGCGATGTCAAGCATATGAATACGATAATTTTGCGTGGCTGGGTTCATGCCGCACCTCCAAAGGTTCTGAAAAATGTAAGGCAGGTACTATGATAGCGCCACAAAAATTATAATCAAACCAAAATATTTAATCATAACATAAAATAGAGAATTTGTCAATATAAAAATTATCGACTCATTTTGTCTCGATCCGCTTCGACATGGCGGATAAAAAAAGAGCCGGATTTCTCAGGACGAGAATCCGGCTTTGCAATAGGTGGTTGGAAGTTGGATTGATCAAAAGAAGAGAACGATCCCGGATCGGTTATTCCGGTTTCACGAGAATTTTAACCTGGTTTTTTTCCTTCAGCAGCGTTTCGAAGCCTTCGGAGAGCACGTCGCCGAGCGAAATCCGCTTGGTCACGAGTTTCTCCGCAGGGAAATACCCCTGCTCCATCAGGCTGAGGACCGCAGGGAAGACGTCGCGGTACCCGATGATGCCTTTGACGGTCCGTTCCATCAAGACGACGTTGTTCGGGTGGATTGGCGCCTCTTTTTCGAAGATGCTGACGATCATCAGCTCGCCGCCCATTTTGGTGGATTCCAGCGCCTGCGTGAGCACAGGGGGAACGCCGGTAACTTCATAGGCGACGTCCACGCCGCCCTGCGTGCGTTTATGGATTTCCTTCACGGCGTCGAATTCCTTCGGATCGATGACGATCGCGCCGAGCTCCGCCGCTTTTTGTTTGCGTTCCGGAGACAGCTCGACCGCGTAAATCTCGGATGCGCCGGAAGCTTTTAATGCCTCGATCACGAGCAGGCCGATCGGTCCCATGCCGAATACGGCCGCTTTATCGCCGACTTTCAGCTTGCTGGAACGGACCGCATGCAGAGCGACCGCAGACGGTTCGACAAGCGCGCCCTGCTCGAAGGACACGGAATCCGGAATTTTATGGACCATGGCTTCATCCGCCGCGACGTAACCGGAAAATCCGCCGCCCCCGCCGGCAAGTCCAAGAAAGCCCATGTCGGAGCACAGGTTGTATTTGCCTTGCTTGCAGGCTTCGCATTTGCCGCACGCGAAAATCGGCTCGACGACGACCCGGTCGCCGACGCCGAATTTTGTCACGCCTTCGCCGATTTCGACGATTTGCCCGGAGAATTCATGTCCCATCACGATCGGGGCTTTTTCGCCGGTCAGCGGATGAGGGGCTGACTCGGGAATAAAGATCGGTCCGGCCGTGTATTCATGCAGGTCGCTGCCGCAAATGCCGCACCATTCCACTTTGATTTTGACTTTGCCGCCCGTTGCGACAGGTTCTTCGATGGTGTCCAGACGCAGGTCTTTTTGGCCATGCCATCTTAATGCTTTCATGCTTGACATCTCCATTTCGATCTTAGGTTCTGAATAGGTTCAGATGAGCTTGGTTGCTCGCATATCGGAAACGTTTCCGAAAACTAATATGTCACAACTTCACAGGATTGTCAAACCGGTTTCGAAACGGGGGGCACAGTTTTTTTCTTGAAAAAAAGGCTTTTAAGCTGGGGCGTTTCACCTGGTTCTCCGCGTGATTTAACCGCCAAAACTTTCATGGTATAATAGAAATAGTGGATGAAAATATGGAGCGGAAATAGGAAACGATTCCGAACGAAGGAGGGCCGTGTCGGCTTGTCAAAAAACTCGAAAGTCACCATCGAAGATGTCGCCAAAAAAGCCGGCGTCGGGATCGCGACGGTATCCAGGGCCATCAACAATTCCGGGGGCATCAGCGAAAAAACGAAAGCGAAGGTGCTTCAAGCGATCGAAGAACTTGGTTTCATCCCGAGCATTGCGGCGCAAAGCCTGAAGGTGCGCAGCACCTATCAGATTGCGCTTGCCGTGCCCGATATCCGCAACGCGTTCATGCCCGAAATCGCCTGGTCCGTGGAGCAGGCCGCCAAACATCACGGCTACCGCGTCGTCAACATCAACACGTCCGGCATCGGGCAGATCGAGCTGGAGACGATCCGCGACGTCAAAAAGCTGCACGTGGACGGCCTCATCATTTTGCCGCTGGCGTATCCGAAAAACTTCGTCGAGCTCGTCAACAAATCGCCGGTGCCGATCTCGGTCATCAACTACGGGAAAAAGCTGGGGCCCGACATTAAAGCGGACGTGGTTTGCATGTCGCAGCAGGAAGGGCGCCTTGCGATGGAGCATTTGCTCAGCATCGGCCGCACGAGGATCGGTTACGCCGGAGCGCCGAAGGATATCATCGAGGAACGCTACAACGCTTATGTCAATTCGCTGGCGCACGTCGATTTGTCGCTGGTTTATTTCGGCGAGGACTTCTCGCTTAGCACGGGGGCGAAAGCCGCC
The DNA here is from genome assembly GCF_018333375.1 of Paenibacillus cookii. Classification (GTDB taxonomy): domain Bacteria; phylum Bacillota; class Bacilli; order Paenibacillales; family Paenibacillaceae; genus Paenibacillus_AQ; species Paenibacillus_AQ cookii. Next base: position 20,104 of record NZ_BORW01000024.1, on the reverse strand, counting down.
GATTATTTCAAAAGCCTGAAACATATGCCGGACGCGGTTTACGCCGGGAACGACATGGTCGCCATCGGGCTGATCAACCGTTTTAAAGAGCTTGGGGTCAGGGTACCGGAGGACGTGGCCGTGGTCGGCATCGACAACAACATTTGGACGACGCTCACTTCCCCGCAGATCAGCTCGGTATCCATCATGGGGGCGGAAGTGTCCCGCCTGGCGACGGAGCTGCTGCTGAAACGGATCCGCGAACCGTCCAAAGGCGCTTACGAGAGGGTGCAATTCGAACCAAGGCTGATCGTTCGCGAGTCCAGCGTGAAGATGAAGCGGAGCACGGTCTACCTGGACTAACGGGCTTGGAAAGGAAGGGGAGGAAACATGCCGGATACGGAACAAAAGATTCGTCAGGCGATATCGCTGCGGGAATCGGGCGATGCCGAACAGGCCAGGAAGTTATGGCTGTCGCTGCTGGAAGAGGAGCCGGGCAATGCGGAAATTTGGTACCAGACGGCATGGACCCACGATGTCCTCGGTCTCGAAAGGGAGGCGGTGCCGTATTATGAAGAAGCCATCCGGTTAGGGCTCGCCGAAGAATCGCTGGCAGGCGCGCTGCTCGGTCTTGGCAGCACCTTCAGGTCGCTCGGGGAATACGGCCGGGCGGCGGAGGTGCTTGAACGGGGAATGGGCGCGTTTCCGTAAGCGAAGAGAATTCCGCGTGTTTTATGCGATGGTGTTGTATAATTTAGGCAGACACCCGAAGGCGATGGAACTGCTGCTTGCCGAAATCGCCGATACGTCCGGGGATGACGGGATTCGGGGTTACGCTAGGGCGATCCGCTTTTATGCCGATAAGCTGGATGAAGTATGGCAGTGAGCGAAGCCGATCCGGGAGTTTCAAGGAAAGGAGCGGCCGCATGAAATTGCAGGGAATCAATCATATTTGTTTCTCCGTTTCGAATCTCGACGCCTCGACGGCCTTCTATGAAAACGTATTTGGAGCAAAACGGCTCGTCAAAGGGAGAAAGCTTGCCTACTTCGATTTGGAAGGGCTGTGGATTGCCCTGAACGAAGAGGATGCAAAGCGAGAAGCGATGCCGCGGACGTATACCCATATCGCCTTTTCGGTGGCGGAAGAAGAGTTCGACTTATGGCCCCGCCGCCTGAGGGAACTTGATGTCACAATCCTGCCCGGACGGGAACGCGATGAAAAGGATAAGCGATCGGTCTATTTCCTGGACCCGGACGGACACCGCTTCGAGCTTCACACGGGCACGCTGCAGGACCGCCTCGATTATTACCGGGCGGAAAAAGGCCATATGACATTTTACGACGAATAACAGGGGGAACATAGGATGACGACGATTGGATGGGTCAGACACGGCATTACCGACTGGAACGTGGCGAAAAAGGCGCAGGGACAAACGGATATTCCGCTTAATGATACGGGCCGGGCGCAAGCCCGGGCGCTGGCGGAACGGTTCCGGAACGAGACATGGGATGCCGTGTACGCAAGCGATTTGTCGCGGGCGAAGGAAACGGCGGAAACGATTGCCAAAGCGCTTGGCATTCCGCTCTATATCGATGAGCGTTTGCGTGAGAAAGGCTGCGGTAAAATCGAAGGCACGACGGAGGAAGACCGGATCCGCATGTGGGGCGAGGACTGGCGGGAGTTTGAGCTTGGCATCGAGACCGAAGAGTCGATGATTGCGCGCGGAACGGAACTCGTGAAGGAGGTTTGCCAGCGGCATCCCGGGCAGCGCGTGCTCCTCGTCAGCCATGGCGCCTTGATCTCGACGCTGCTTCCGGCGCTCGTTGCGAACATGGGGGAACGCCAGCATCTTCACAACACGTCGGTCACGTTGATCCGCAAGCTGGATGAACAGTGGGTATGCGATTTGTACAACTGCCGCCGTCATTTGGACGCCGTCAATTTGTAATGCGGGCATAAGACCAATTGCAAAGGGGAAAATGCCGTGAAAATCGTTGTCGTAGGCGAGTTGAACGTGGACGTTATTTTGGCCGGCACCGACGTGATGCCGGAGTGGAACAGGGAAAAGCTGATCGATTCCTTTGACGTCGTGCTGGGTTCGTCTTCGGCGATTACCGCATGCGCGCTGGCATCGCTTGGCGCCGAAGTTCATTTCGTAAGCGTGGTGGGGGAAGACGACTTCGGGCGTTTTTGCTTGCGCGAGCTGGATCGGATGCAGGTGAATACCGAACATGTCCTCCGGAAGGCGGATCTTAAAACCGGGGTCACCTTGTCATTTTCGACGCCGCGGGACCGCGGACTGCTCACGTACCCGGGCAGCATTCCGCTGCTTGCGCCGGAGCACCTCCCTGCGGGGCTGCTTGCGGAAGCGGACCATGTGCATTCCGGTTCTTATTTTCTTCAGGACGGCATGCGGCCGCATTGGGAAACGTTGTTTGCGGGCCTTCGGGCCGAGGGGGCGACGACCTCCTTTGACACCGGCTGGGACGTCCGCGGATTGTGGTACCGCGAACAAATCGACCGACTGCTGCCGCACACGGACCTGTTTATTCCGAGCGAAGAGGAAATGATGCACATTTACGGGGCCGAAAGCGTAAAAGAAGCGGCCAGAGGGCTTCCGGCAGGCGTACATACCGTGGTCGTCAAATACGGCAAAAGGGGAGCGATGCTGTTCACGCGAGAGCAGGCACCGGAACTGGTCTCCTCCTTCCAAGTCGCGCCGGTCGATACGACCGGTGCAGGGGACGCTTTTAATGCCGGTTTGATCTATGCTTACCGCAGCGGTTTGCGCGGACGGGAGCTGGTGAGGTTCGCCAACGCGAGCGGGGCGATTTCGACGCTGGGGATCGGGGGGACGGGCTCCCTGCCGACGCTGGAAAAAGTAAACGCGATGCTGGAAGAGGCGTGAGAAGCTTCGGAATGTAACGTTGTGCAATTTGAGGCATGCAGGTATACTTTGGATATTGCCGATGTGCCCGGCGGCATGGGCTTTTTTGCCCATGAGCGCAAGGGCTTCAGGGGGCATCGAGACGGATAGCAAACGGTGAGCAGGCAGCGAAGGACGGCTTTCCCCGGGCCGGGTCATGACGGATAAGGCGCTCACGTTCACGGCTAGGATGGGATGACAGGGTATTTATGATTACGACCGTAACATTGAATGCAGCCATCGATAAGACGTATTTTCTTCCGACGTTTCCGCTGGGCAAGGTTTCAAGGGTACAGCGGTACCGCGCCGCGCCGGGCGGCAAAGGAATCAACGTGGCGAAGGTCGTGGCCCAGCTCGGCGTGCCGGTGACCGCAACCGGTTTCGTCGGCGGATTTAACGGCGAAATGATCAAACAGCTATTGGACCGGATGGGCATCGGGCATGATTTTGTCTCCGTTCAAGGGGAGTCGCGGGTTTGCCTGAACATTTTGGACGAGGAAAACGGTATTTCCACCGAGCTTTTGGAGCCGGGGCCGACCGTCGACCCGCAGGCTTTGGCGCAGATGGAAGAGAAAATCCGCGAGCACGCCGCCAAATCCCGCATCGTTTGCTTTAGCGGCAGCCTGCCGGCCGGGGTTCCGAAGGATTTTTACGTGAAGCTCGTGTCAATCGCCAAAGAAGCCGGAGCCTACGTCATTTTGGATGCCAGCGGGGACGCGCTGCGCTTCGGCCTGGAAGCCGGGCCGGATATGATCAAACCGAACGAAGAGGAAGTCGAGGGGCTTCTCGGCATCCGCGTTCAGGACGAGGCCGCGCTCCAAAAGGCGGTCGAAACGCTCCTGCAAAAATACGGCATGGACCGGATCAGCGTCTCGCTCGGCGGCGCAGGCTCCATGGTGGCGTCCCAAGCGGGAACTTTCCGCGTGGAAACGCCGAAGGTCGACGTCGTGAACACGGTCGGCTGCGGGGATTCGTACGTCGCCGGAATGGCGGTCTCGCTGGCCACAGGGCTGTCTCTCGAAGAAGGGCTGGCTCTGGCTTCGGCGGCAGGCACTTCCAACGCCATGACGGACGAAGCGGGGCTGATCGAACCGGAAGAGGTGGAACGGCTGCGCGGGCAGGTACGGATCACGGCATTATAACTTGCGGGAGTATCATTTGTATGGCCGGGCGCGTTGGCGTCCGGTCTTTCGCCGCTTCCCGAAAAAAGAGGAATGTGCCGCGCCGGCGAAGAATTTTATAGTATAAACCGAGTCCTATTTCAGAGCAAGCGTGAAGCAAGCGGCTGTTTATTTTCCCGGGGAAAGGGCGGGTTCTGACCGAACGGCTGGGAAAATGGGGATCGGCTACGGAGCAAAGAAAAGAATACGAGGACGAAAAGGGGATTTACATGATTAAAGCGCTTATTTTTGATTTCGACGGATTGATCGTGGATACGGAAACGCCGGCCTACCACGCCTTTTGCAAAATATACAAGGAATACGGCAAGGAGCTCCCGCTCGAAATGTATGCCCGGTGCGTGGGGACTTCCTTCGAATTTTTCAACCCATATACATACCTCGCCGAATTGCTTGAACAGGCCGGGGATGCCGAACGGATCCGCAAGCAGGTCGACGTTTGCTACCGGGAGTTGCTGAAGGACGTGCAGCCGAGGCCCGGCGTCGTCAGCTATCTGCAGGAAGCCAAAAGGCTGGGGCTGCGGGTTTGCATCGCCTCGAGCTCCTATTACAACTGGATCGAGCCGTACCTGGACAAATTCAGCCTGCACGATTATTTCGAATTCTTCAATACGGCCGATTTGGTCAAGAAGGTGAAGCCGGACCCCGAGCTTTATCAATTATCGCTGCAAAAGCTGGAGATCCGGCCGGAGGAAGCGGTCTCTTTCGAAGATTCCTTGAACGGGTTTATCGCGGCGAAACAAGCCGGAGTCCGTACCGTGATCGTGCCGAACGAGATGACGACGACCTTTTCGTTCGAAGGTTACGACCTGAAAATCCCCGACATGGAAGCGATGCCGTTAAACGAGCTGATCGAACGGCTGGAGAAGCAAAACCGGGTAGGCGAATTGGAATAATCATCCTTTAAAATCCGATAAAAAAATTCATTTTTTTACATGATACCGATTGACGGATGCCGGAGTGCCCCTTTATGATTATGAATAATCAACGGATTGTATGGAATGGAAAATTTTATACGATCGGCACTCTTTTTTTTACCCGATTGCTTTAATGCTTTCGAACACAAAAGCAGTGTAGAGGAAAATGTTGGAGGGGTCTAATGATGTTGAAGAAAAAATGGCTGCCTGTCGTCATGTCGGCGCTTTTGGCGGCAGCGCTTGCAGGTTGCGGCAGTTCTGACGGCAAGAAAACGGAAGCCGGCGGCTCCGGAAACCAAGCGGACAAAAAAACGTATAAAATCGCCATTTCCCAAATCGTCGAGCACCCGTCGCTTGACGCGACGCGGGAAGGCTTCATGGCAGCGCTTAAGGATGCGGGGTTGTCCGAAGGCGACAATCTGGAAGTGGATTATAAAAACGCCCAAAATGATCCGGCGACCAACCTGTCCATCGCGCAAAAGTTTGCTTCGGGCAAGGAAGACCTCGTGCTTGCCATCGCCACCAGCTCGGCGCAGGCCGTCGTGAAGGAGGTCAAGGACAAACCGGTCCTGTTCGCCTCCGTGACCGATCCGGTCGATGCCAAGATCGTTTCCAGCCTGGAGAAGCCGGGCGGCAACGTGACCGGCGTTTCCGACACGAATCCCGAGGCGGTTCAACGGCTGATGGATTTTATCGCCAAGCATTTTCCGAACATCAAATCGGTAGGTCTGATCATCAACGAAGGGGAGCAGAATGCGGTCGTCATGGCCAAAAATGCCGAAGAAGCGCTGGCCAAGCATAACATCAAGCTGGTCAAAGCGGCCGTGACCAACACGTCCGAAGTCAAGCAAGCCGCGCAGTCATTGGTCGGCCGCGCCGACGCGCTTTTCATTACGCTGGACAATACCGTGGTCAGCGGAGCGGATACGATCATCCAAGTGGCCAACGAAAATCATATTCCGTTTTTCTCGAGCGACTACGACACGGTTGAAAAAGGCGCGTTCGCGACCGTCGGCTTCAAATATTTCGATCACGGATACGAGGTCGGCAAACTTGCGGCGGACATTTTGAAAAACGGTAAAAATCCGGGAGAGATTCCGGTGAAAATGCAGGAGAAGCTGGACGTCGTTCTCAATTTGAAGGCTGCCGAGGCGCAAGGGGTTACGGTAACGGAAGAAATGAAGAACGAAGTGCAGGACAAGGAGAACTACATCATCAATAAGTAACGGCACGGATTGGTGTGATAGGGAGTGGCGACGTCCTTCGTCCACTCCCTTCATTGCATACGGGCCGGATTTGCGGCATCTATGGACTCTTCCGCCCGGTCGGTGCGGAAATTACCCGAAGGAGGAACGTCATTATGATCAGTTCGCTGATAGGCGCGGTCGAACTGGGACTGCTTTATGCTTTGTTGGCGCTTGGCGTCTATATTACGTACCGGATTCTCGATTTTCCGGACTTGACCGTTGACGGCAGTTTTACGACAGGGGGCGGCATTGCCGCAGTCATGATTTCCCACGGATATAACGCATGGCTGAGCTGCATCGTGGCCTTTGCCGGCGGCATCGCGGCAGGGTTATGCACGGGGTTGCTCCATACCAAAGGAAAAATCAACGGGCTGTTGTCCGGGATATTAATGATGATTGCGCTGCATTCCATCAACTTGCGGATTATGGGCAAACCGAACATCGCGATCATCGATGCCGATACCGTGCTTACCTCCGTCAACCCGTGGATCGTGCTGGGGAGCATGCTGATCATCGTGCTGCTGCTCATGAATTGGTTTTTCCGGACGGACGTCGGCCTGGCGCTGCGCGCAACCGGCGACAACGACCGGATGATCCGCAGTTTCGGGGCAAACACGGACACGACCAAAATCATCGGCGTCAGCCTCTCCAACGGCCTTGTGGCGCTGTCCGGGGCCCTGATCGCGCAGCAATCCGGATTTGCGGACATTACGATGGGGGTCGGCATGATTGTCGTTGGACTTGCATCGGTGATCATCGGCGAAGCCGTATTCGGGGCCCGCAACATCATTCATGCCACGATATCGGTCGTGCTCGGCGCGATCGTCTACCGGATCGTCGTTGCCTTGGCGCTGCGGGTGGAATGGCTCGATGCTTCGGACATGAAGGTCATCACGGCGGTCATCGTCATCATAGCGCTCGTCTTCCCGACGGCCAGCCGGGCGATGAAGCAGAAAAAAATGGCCAAAAAGCGTACCGAAGAAATCACGGGGGCCTTATCGAAGGAGTTTAAGGGAGGTGATCTCCGTGCTTGAATTATCCCATGTTTCCAAGCTGTTTAATCCGGGAACGCCGGACGAAAAAATCGCTTTGCAGCACATCAACCTGAAGCTGAATCCCGGCGACTTCGTCACGATCATCGGAAGCAACGGCGCAGGCAAATCGACCTTGATGAACATCATTTCGGGCGTGATGAAACCGGACGCCGGCGCGGTGCGGATCGACGGCCAGGAGATCAGCGGCCTTCCCGAATACCGCCGCAGCCGATGGATCGGCCGCGTATTCCAGGATCCGATGGCCGGAACGGCGCCGCGAATGACGATCGAGGAAAATTTGGCGATGGCTTACCGGCGCGGGGCCCGGCGGGGACTTTCAGTCAGCATCAACGCAAGCCGCCGCAGCATGTTCCGCGAATCGCTCGAACGTTTGGGCATCGGCCTTGAAAACAGGCTTCGCGCCAAAGTCGGACTGTTGTCCGGAGGGGAGCGGCAGGCGCTCAGCCTGCTGATGGCCACCTTTACCAAGCCGCAGATTTTGCTCCTTGACGAACATACCGCAGCGCTTGATCCCGCCCGCGCGGAGTTGATTACGAGATTGACGGATACGATTGTGCGCGAGATGCAGCTGACGACGCTGATGGTCACCCATAACATGGAGCAGGCCATTCGGCTGGGAAATCGGCTGATCATGATGGACAAGGGGAAAATCATTCTCGATATCGATGAACGGACGAAAAAGGATCTTACGATCGAAAAGCTGCTCGGCGAATTCGAACGGATCAGCGGCCACAAGCTGTCGGACGATCGGGTCGTATTGGGCGGATAAGCGATTCAAATGACATCGTGCAATAAGCTCATCATCGTGCCATAAATCATGCGTATAAGGAAGAACAAGGAGCTGTCGCGATCGGCAGCCGCTTGTTCTTCTTTTTGCTTATTTTCTAGACCGTTCTCATCACAGGGATGCATATTTCGCAATATCCATCGGCGATCATTTTCCCGGTATATCGTTCCAAGGCAGGCTTGTTGTCCGGTTGATATCCGCTTTGCCGCAAAGCCGGGAAAACGGCGGCCCATGCCTGTTGTACTTCTTCCGTGGTGTGCTTCACCGTGCAAACCGCATACTCGCCGCCGGTAAATTCGCCCTCCTCCACGGTATCATCCAACGCAACATTTTCCGAAATCACGATGCAGGCGTCATACCTGCAGTTTTCGGGAAGCGTCGTTTCGGGGCGATCCTGCGGGATTCCGAGCAGAATGGCCGATTCGGTCAGCAAATGTCTGTCTGCGGCCCATCGTTTCAGTGTTTCCATGGCTTGGGCATTGGCCGGGCCGTACGGGCCGACCTGCCGCACATAGGCCAAACGGTAATTCGGAATGTTTTCGATCTTCATGTTCATCGTTAAGCTCCTTTTCTGGTCATATGAGTGAATTCACTTTGGATGCTATCATGGTATAAAAATATATTCATTCATTTTTTTCGAAAAAGGGGCAGAAGAACATCCCTCCTCCGGAAAAAGGTTTTTTGGCCGTTTTCATAGAAATGATATGTTCAGGACGACAGAGAGAAACGAAAGGGTGTGGGAACATGAAGCATTTGACGGACCTGTCCTATGAGGAAGTCGTTCAATCGACGGACATGACGTTTAGCGGCTGGGATTTTTCTTATCTGGGGAACACGGGAAGGCTGCAGGAATTTCCGCTGCGCTGGAATTATTACAATCTGGTGGAACAAGCCATATCCCAATCGGAAAGCATGCTGGATATGGGGACTGGCGGCGGCGAGTTCTTGTCCAGGCTCAGCCGGCTTCCCGCGCATACTTGCGCTACGGAAGGGTATAAGCCGAATGTGGAGGTAGCCCGCCGGAGGCTTGAACCGCTGGGCGTCCGGGTTTCCTACATTGAAAAGGATGAGCAGATTCCGTTTGCGGACGAGGAATTCGATCTGGTGATCAACCGCCATGAATCGTACTGCCCCAAGGAGGTTCACCGGATTTTGAAACCGGGCGGCTTGTTCATCACCCAGCAGGTTGGGGGGACGAACGACCAGGAGCTGAACGAATGGCTGGCTGCGCCGAACGACGAATTTGCGCATTGGAATTTGGATTACGCCGTGCGGAAGCTGGAGCCGTATTTCGATATTGAAGGCCGAGACGAAGAGGTAACGCGTTCCAGATTTTATGACCTGGGAGCCGTCGTCTATTATTTAAGCGTCATTCCCTGGCAAATCCCCGACTTTTCGGTGGAGCGGTATGACCGGCAGCTTCGGGAACTTCATCGTACGTTGGAGCAGCAAGGATATTTGGATACGAGCTGTCACCGTTTTATCATCGCGGCCCGAAAGAAATGGTAACGATCTGCCTGCGCGGCTTTCCCCCGGACGCGGTACCTGGGATGTTAGGCGATCTTCTGCCATGATTTCATAACAGCCTCGCGCCAAACCATTTTTTGACCTGCTAGTCAAGAATGACTATACTAGAAGTAGCAACAGCATTGAAGGAGTCTTAACGATGGATGAACGCGAACTGCTCGTTTTGGGATTGCTGATGACCCAAAGCCAGCACGGGTATCGAATCAACGATTTCATTGAGCGCAATTTGGGTCAAGTATCCGATATGAAAAAAGCGACGGCGTATGCCATTTTGAAGCGGCTCGACAAGCAGGGCTGCGTAAACGTGACGGTCGAGCAGGAAGGCAACCGGCCGCCGCGCCAGATTTATTCGATCACGGAAGAAGGCAAAAAACGTTTTTTTCAATTGCTCCGAGCTTCCCTGGTCCATGCCGAAAATACGACGCCGGACGGGAATATCGGACTGATGTTTATCGATCATTTGTCGCGGGAGGATGCCATAGAACTGCTTAAGATCAAGCTGGAGAGAGTGCAGCAACTGATCGGGGCATGTTCGAAAATTCCGCCGCACGGCGAGGGCATCGGCGTGAATTTGTCTTTCCGCCACCGCATGGCTCTGCTTGAGTGCAACAAGCATTTTCTGATCCAAACGCTGCAAGAGCTGGAAGCGAAGCAAGGATGATGAGCATGAACGCCGAAATTCCACGTCGTTCATTATTTTTTTGCTCCGCTAAGAAGTAGGGCTCATATGCAAAGCTATAAAAAATGGACCTAATCCAAACACCTTTCAAGTAAAGCAGCCAGTCGCCTGTGATCCATCGGCGGCTGGTTATTTAGTTTCGTTTCGTTTGCATGCGAATGGAGTTAAAGCCTACATCCAATACCACAAAATGCCCTGATCGCGGTCTTTAGACTTCGATTAGGGTCATTTTGTTTTGTTGGGAGGGTTGGAGATTGGGATAATGCCGCATTTCTACAATGCGCTTAGATATTAAAGCATACTATTTTGTATAATGGACGATAGTACAAAATAGAGACACAATCTTTGTCTGGGGGGACATCTTTGAAAACGTCCATCTTTGAGTTGGTGGAGACAGCGGACGATCTGCCGTTTGACGTATCGCTGCACCGGGTAAATTACGTGCCGAGCCATTGGCATAACAGCGTGGAGATCATATTCGTGCTGTCCGGCAATCTGGAAGTCACCGTCGGAACCGAGCGGCACACGATAACCGAAGGCGACGTATTTGTGATCAATTCCAGCCATGTCCATGAGGTCATTGGGCTCGATATGAACATTATCGCCACGTTTCTGATCCCAATGGTATTTTTGAAGGAAAACATTAAAGGCATTGAGGACATACAGTTCGAGTGCAATTCTTCCGCGGTCCGGCCGGAACAGAAAAGCGGTTTGGACCGAATCCGCCAGATGCTGGCAGAGATGGTCGAGCTGAAGCAGAAAAAAGGAGAGGCGTACGAGCTGGATATGGGCATCCGCATGCTGGCCGTATTTTCCATGCTCATTAAGCAGTTCAAATCCTCCGAAAACGGCGGCGCGATCAACGAGAAATACATGGAGCGCATGCTCCGAATCATCAATTACATCGATGAGCACTACAATGAACCGATCACCCTGCAATCGATCGCCAAGAAGGAATTTCTGTCCGTGCCGTATCTGTCCAAATTTTTCAGCGAAAACATCGGACTTAATTTCCAAGCCTATTTGACCAGCATCCGGTTAAAAAACGCGGTGGAGGAGCTGCTTCGTCATGAAGACCTCCCGATTGCCGATCTGGCGTTAAGCCACGGATTTCCCAATGCCAAATCGTTTTACACGGCGTTCAAAAACAAATACCGCATGACCCCTCACGAATACCGTAAACAATATCGGCCTGACCGGGAAACGGAAGCCAAAAAGCAAGACATCTCTTCGAATTATCTTCAGTTTAACCAATCCAGCGCACTGGGGATCATCCGTCAGTATTTGCGGCGTACCGAATCGTTGGAGGTTGAAACGATCCAGGCCATCGAAACGAAGACCTACGAGGTGAACGCGTCCGCTCCGGGAAGAAAGATGAAGCATACATGGAAAAACCTCATCACGATCGGGAAAGCGCAGGAAGGGCTGCATGCCGACGTACAACAACAGCTGATCTATGTCCAGCAAAATTGTCCGTTCCGGTATTTGCGCTTCCACGGGATCTTTGACGACGGGATGATGGTATACGATGAAGACGAGGAAGGGCGGCCGCGCTACAATTTCAGGCTGGTGGACCAGCTGTTCGATTTTATGCTGTCGATTGGCTTGAAGCCGTTCGTGGAGCTGGGATTTATGCCCTCCGCGCTGGCATCCGATCCCGGGAAGACGGTGTTCTACAGAGCCAGCTTTACGAGCCCGCCGAAGTCGCTGGATAAATGGTGCGGACTTATCGACAACTTCCTTCGCCACTGCATGAACCGTTACGGCGCGGCGGAGGTCGAGAGCTGGAGATTCGAGTTCTGGAACGAGCCGGAATTAAACGTATTTTGGCCCGGATCCGTTCAGGAATACCATGAGCTGTACCTGGCCACCTACAGAATCGTCAAACGGTTATCCGCAGGACTGAAGATCGGCGCGCCCGGACGGATCATCACTGTGACTTCGCCGGAAACGGCGACGAATTTTTTCGCGTTTTGCCGCAAGCACGATTGTCTTCCCGACTTCATTCCGCTGCATTTTTATCCGCATGAAGAAATCGAAAAACGAATACAACAGGAGGAAGCGGAACTCGAGCAGGATGAAGATCTGTACCGGAGGCTGCTGGAGAAATTCGGAGGGATTTCGCCGAATCCCGATTTTCTTAGGGAAAGACTTGCGATCGAGCTGCAGCTGCTCGCCGACCAGGGGTTATCCGGCCGCGAGGTTTATATGACGGAATGGAATTCGACAGCCTATCACCGTGAATTGACGAACGATACCTTATACAAGGCTGCCTATATCGCCAAAAACATCCTCGATAATCTTGATAGCATCGACGGTTTCGGTTACTGGGTGCTGAGCGACAACATCGAGGAAACGTTCCCGTCACCGCGTTTGTTTCATGGAGGACTTGGGCTGATCGCCCAATACGGGATCCCGAAGCCCGCCATGCATGCGTACAGGCTGCTCGGCAAGCTGGGGGAGACGCTGATCGCCCGCGGGGACGGATATATCGTGGCTGCCCGCGGAGATACCTTTCAAATCATGACGTATAATTACTGTCATTATGATGATCTATATGCTCTCGGCGACACTTCGTTTATAGATGAAACACACAGGTATAACGGATTCAAGGAAGAGAAAATCTTAAAAATCGACATCGCGCTTAGCGGGTTGCCTCAAGGCGCGTACCGCATGGTTACCCTAACGATCACCCGCAAACACGGCAGCAGCTACGACAAATGGGTGGAAATGGGGGCACCGGAATCATTGACGGCTGAGGATATCGCTTATCTGAAGCAGAGTTCCTCCCCATTAAGAGAGGTTCAAGTCTTGAACGTGGAGAACGGGACGGTGGTTGGCTCCACCTTGAAACCGCATGAGGTGCAGCTGATTGAATTAACGCCTATGGTATGAGCGGCAGCGCAATCTGTGTCAATTTTTAAGCCGATCGGAAAGGGGGATTTAAACGCTTTCATAATGAGATTAAAAATCGCCCCATAAGTCTGTAAACAACCGCCTGTCTTCATGAAGGCGGTTTCTTTTATAATTTGAATGTAATCGTTTTCAAGACAATGGGAGGTTATATAAATGGCTGGAGCTAAAGTAAAAGGACAGGTCAAAACCCCTTTTGGCCGATTGACCTTCGGCGTGATGTTGGGCTACGGCCTGATGATGGTCGCACTCATGACGCCGGCGACACTGTTGTTGACATTCAAGATGATCGAGATCGATCCGAATGGATATACGTCGTCTTATGGACTCGTGGCCGGCATCGGCGCTTTCTTCGCCTTGATCGGAAACCCTTTGGGCGGTGCGATCAGCGATCGGACGATCAATCGATTCGGACGCCGGCGCACCTGGATTTTGCTCGGCCCCTTGGTCGGCAGCGCCGCGCTTCTGATGATTGGCTGGACATCCTCGTTATGGCTCATCATCGTCGGGTGGGCAATTGCGCAGCTGTTCTTCAACTTCGGGATGGCGGCGTACACGGCGCTCATTCCCGATCAGGTGAAAGAAGAAAAACAAGGCACGATTTCCGGTCTGCTCGGCATGTCCTTACCGCTCGGCATCGTAGTCGGGATGGTCTTGATGACCTTGTTGCCTGATGTCTCCTCGGCCGCGAAATGGACGCTGATCGCCGCAATCGGCATCGTAGGCCCGGTGATCAGCCTGTTCCTGATTCAAGAATGAAAAGTGGAAATTATCCGCGAGCATAACACGGCCGTGCCGCTCGGCGAAAAGCTGAGCAAAATTTACCCTAGCCCGCGGCGATTCCCGGTGTTTTCCTGGGCGGTCGCTTCGATATTTCTGATGATGATGGGATACTGCAGCAGCCTTTACCTCACGGTGATGCTCGTCAACCGGATGGGTTACACGGAAGCGCAGGCGACACCATGGCTACCGTGAACATTATTTCCACGATTGCCATGGCGCTGACCAGTATCTTCGGCGGGATGTTGTCGGATAAATTCCGCAAGCAAAAACCGTTCTTGTATTTGTCTGCATTCATTATGGTGATTGCCGTGCTGGTATTCGCGTTTGTTCCGCATTACACGGCTTATGTCGTCGCATCGGCGGTGCTTGGCCTCGGCTTCGGCTGTTTCTCCGCCGTCGATATGGCTTTGGTGGCGCGCATTCTGCCGCGCAAAGAAGATTCGGCGAAGGACTTCGGCATCATGAACGTGGCAAACGCCTTGCCGCAATCGATCGTTCCGGCGATTGCGCCGCTTCTGTTAAGCGCAGGCACGTCGATTGGAATTGGCGGCTGGACGTTCTTCTACCTCGTTCTTGCCATATTCACGGCAATCGGCATGATCTCCATCAAGCCGCTGCCGGAAGTAGGCGAACCCGTAGCCACGGAGAACGGAGCAGAAACGGCGGGCATCAACCTTGCGGCAGGCAACATAAACTGAACGTAACACTCGGATAAAAACAAAGAGAATCGGGGAGAGCGAACATGAGAAACCATACTTCAGACACGATCAATAAGACAGTAGAAACCGTTCGATACGTAAAAAATCCCGGCGGCCCCACGCTGGGCTACAGCGAGGAATCGGGCGTGGGCATCATCGAGCAGGACGGCTTGTTCTTCAAGGATTTAAGCCGTGACGGCAAGCTGGACAAATACGAGGACTGGCGGCTGTCGCCGGAGGAGCGGGCGAAAGATCTGGCCTCGAAAATGACGGTCGAGCAGATTGCCGGTCTGATGCTGTACAGCCGTCATCAGTCGATCCCCGCCCTCAGTACCGGCTGGTTTGCAGGCACGTACAGCGGGAAAACGTATGAAGAGAGCGGAGCGAAGCCTTGGGAACTGACCGATGAGCAGATCGCATTTTTGACCAAGGACCATGTGCGGCATGTGCTCGTAACCACGGTGGAAAGTCCGGAAGTTGCGGCACGCTGGAACAATAAAATCCAGGCGTTTGCCGAAGGCACCGGGCTTGGCATTCCGGTGAACAACAGCTCCGATCCCCGCCACGCTTCGGATTCAAGCTCCGAATTCAACGCGGGTGCGGGCGGCCATATCTCCATGTGGCCCGAGACGCTCGGCCTAGCAGCTACTTTTGATCCCGAGATCACGAAGAAGTTCGGGATGATCGCTTCCCGGGAATATCGCGCGTTAGGGCTGGCAACCGCCCTGTCTCCGCAAATCGACATTGCTACAGAGCCGCGCTGGTTCCGGTTTAACGGCACGTTCGGCGAAGATTCGAAGCTCGCCGCCGATCTGGCCCGGGCTTATGTCGACGGCTTCCAGACTTCCGAAGGCGAACGGGATATCGCGGACGGTTGGGGTTATGACAGCGTCAATGCGATGGTGAAGCATTGGCCGGGAGGCGGATCGGGCGAAGCCGGAAGGGACGCCCACTACAGCTGCGGGAAGTATGCGGTGTATCCGGGCAACAACTTTGACGAACATCTGGTGCCTTTTGTTGACGGGGCATTCAAGCTGGACGGCAAAACAGGGAAGGCGTCGGCCGTCATGCCGTATTACACGATCTCCTTCGGCCAGGACACCGTAAACGGCGAAAATGTCGGCAACTCCTATAACTCGTACCTGATTAAGGATTTGCTGCGCGGGAAATACGGGTATGACGGCGTCGTATGCACGGACTGGATGATCACGGCCGACGTCTCCGGTCCCAAGGATTCTTTTCTGAGCGGAAAACCATGGGGCGTGGAGGATTTGACCGTGGCCGAGCGCCATTACAAGCTGCTGATGGCGGGCGTTGACCAATTCGGCGGCAACAATGAGATCGAGCCGGTGTTGGAGGCTTACAAGATCGGGGTTCGAGAACACGGCGAAGCCTATATGCGGGAACGCTTCGAGCAATCGGCCGTCCGGCTGCTGAAAAATATGTTCCGCCTCGGCTTGTTTGAAAATCCGTACCTCGATCCACAGGAAAGCGCCAAGCTGGTCGGGAACCCCGAATTTATGCGGGAAGGTTACGAAGCACAGCTAAAATCGATCGTCATGCTCAAAAACAAAAACGGGGTGCTCCCGCTTCGCGCGAAAAGCAAAGTTTACATCCCCAAACGTTTTCTCCCGCCGGGAAAAGACTGGTTCGGCCATCCGACGCCGGAGAGCTATGATTATCCGGTCAACCTGGAGGTTGTCTCGAAATATTTCGAAGTTACGGATCAACCGGATGAAGCGGAATTCGGCCTTGTCTTTATCGCATCCCCGAAGTCCGGCACAGGCTACAGCCAAGAGGACGAGGAGCGGGGCGGGAACGGTTATGTGCCGATCAGCCTGCAATACAAGCCGTATACGGCGGAATATGCCCGGGAAGTCAGCCTGGCCGGCGATGAACACGGGAACGAACCGCGAAACCGTTCTTATAAAGGAAAAACCGTCATTCCGCACAATACGACGGATTTAAACATGGTGCTGGAGACGAAGGAAAAAATGAAAGGCAAACCCGTCATCGTCTCCATGTTGCTGAGCAATCCCACGGTCGTTTCGGAGTTTGAAGCGGAAGTGGATGCCATCGTGGCGAACTTCGGCGTTCAGGATCAGGCGATCATGGATGTATTGACGGGGGCGGCGGAGCCGTCCGGGCTGCTGCCGATGCAAATGCCCGCCCATATGCGCACCGTCGAAGAGCAGCTGGAAGATGTCGCGCACGATATGGAATGCCATGTCGATTCGGAAAAGCATGTATATGACTTTGCCTTCGGGATGAACTGGGGCGGCGTGATCGAGGATGAGCGAACCAAGAAATACCGTAGAAGCTGACTAGGCATTTTGTTTCGTTCATTCCCATGAAAAAAGGCCCTGTTCCGCAAGCGATTCATGTCGCTTTCGGACAGGGCTTTTTCTGGCACGGGAAGCTGCCATGACGTTTGCCACGCGGGTTGGAGCGGCGTACGGGGCGTTAATGAATCAGCTTGCTCTCCTTGGCTTTTTTGACGAGTCCGGCCGAGAGCTGGTTAATGATGCCTTTCAGCGCCAGGCCGACCACCAGCGTGACGGCGGCATAAATGCACATGATCAGCAGGTCGTTCCGCACAATGGGCCAAATGATTCCGCCGACCGCTTCGCGCATCATGCTGATGCCGTACGTAAACGGCAGGAAGGGATGGATGGCCCGGAAAAAAGCCGGGGTCGTCTGAATCGGAAAGGTGCCGCCGGAACCGGCAAGCTGTAGCACGAGCAGGACGATCGCCAGCGCTTTGCCCACGTTGCCGAATACGGATACCAGCGTATAAACCATGAGCATAAACACGGCGCTGTTCACCATGCCAAACACGATAAACCACGGTTTGTCCACGACGTAGGTTCCGAGGATGTACATATCGCCGGCCGTGACCAGTACGGATTGCAGCAGCGCGATCGTCAGGAAGGTCAAAAACCGGCCAAAATACACTTCATAGTTTCGGTAGGGATGATCCCCGTGCACTTCCGTCGTCACGAGGGAAACAAGCAGCGTAGCTCCGACCCATAGCGCAAGGGTGCTAAAAAACGGGGACATCGCCGATCCGTAATTCGGAATCGGGTACAGTTTGTTTTCCTTCAGGACGACCGGTTCGGCAAAAACCTGGCTTTCCAGCTGGAAATTGTTTTTGAGGAGGCCGATGACCTCCTGCAGATTGCCTTTGCTTTCGAATTCCCTCATTTTGTTGGCCAGCTCGGTAATCTTTTTTTCGACCGTCGGCAAATCCTTTTTGATCTGGGCCAGACCTTGGGTGCCGATCGCCAGGCCTTTGGATGCGTCGCTTAAAATCTTTTTCACGTCAGGCACGCTTTTCAGCGCGTCGCTGAGCGTGTCGCGGGTTTTTTCCGCCGTTTGCCGCGCCTGGTTCACCCCGCCGAGAATGGCCGGCTGGATTTCGCTGTCGTATCTGTCCAGGATGTTGCCGAGCAGCTCCGAGGCGTCCCCGGACACCTTGCCCAGCCGGTCGACCAGATCGGAAGCGGGTTTTTCGCCTTTTTTCACGGCGCTGCTGATGCTGCTGACGAGCGTCTGCTGCTCCTTCATTTTATCCTGCACCTGTTTTAGCCGCGAGCTGACGAAACCGAGTTTGTTGCCGGTCACCTTGTTCAGCTGATTAAACCACTCGATGAGCCGGGACTGCACCTTGAGCCCGATCTCGAGCCTGGAAGCGGCATGGTCCAGCATGCCCGTTACGACCGACGGGTCCACGTTCGGATCCTTCAGGGCGGAGGCCAGCTGCTGCGTCGAAATGGCGGTTTGCTGCAGCAAAAGCAGGTCTTGTTTGACGTTCGGAGCGATCTCTTTGGCGGCCCCCGATGCTTCGGTCAAAAAAGTGTCCAAACCGGACGCAAAGCGCTGCCCTTTTTCCGCGATTTCGGTCACGACAGGGAGACTGCTTTGGGCCTTTTTGACGAGTTTGTCGGTGGTTTGCACGTCATTCATGGCGGTATTCACGACGCGGTTGATCTCCGGAAAATCTTTTTCCAGCCTGAAAATCAACGTCCGTACCCTTTCGATGGTCGGCAGCTGCTCCTGCAGCTCGATGCCGAGCTCGTTAAATATTTTAAAAATGGTGCCGTTGGCCGTTTGGACGAAGTTTTTGCTGACTTCCTGAATGATGCCGCTGGCTCCCGAGGTGGCAATTTTCGGGGATACGGCGTTTATTTTTTCGTTGACGTAATATAAAATTTCGGCTTTGGTGGGTTGATCGGAGAGAACGGTGGCGATCGTCGCCGAAAAGTTGTCGGGAATGATGATGCTCGCATAATAGTCCCCGTGTTTGACGCCCCTCATGGCATCGGCTTCGCTAACGAAACGCCAGCCCAGCTTGTGGTTGTCTTTCAAGGAGGAGATGACCTCGTTGCCGAGGTTGATGGGTTTGCCCCTGAGGGTGGTGCCTTTGTCGTTGTTCGCGACGGCGATGGCGATATCGCCGGTGTTGCCGTAAGGATCCCACGAGGCTTTAATGTTAAACCATGCATACAAAGACGGCAGCATGGCCAATCCAACAATGATGACCAATGCCGCCCAGTTGGTGACGATATTTCGGATATCCCTGCCAAAAATAAGTGCAATGTTTTTCATGAATTCGCATCCCTCGCCTATGGAACGGTTTTTTGTTAGTATTTGTCGCTTTATCCTATGTTAACCGCTCAAGGCAAAAATGAAAACATTACCAATCCATTCTGCGGATCAGCGAGGTGATGTGGGCGAGATGATGGCGTCCATGCCAGGCATACAAGCCGAGATGGCGGTCCAGCGTCGTGCTACCGTTCACCGGGTGTATGTACGAGCGCTGCCAATCGTCTTCCTTCATGTTTTTGAGAATGAGGACCATGCGGGCGTGAACGCCCTCCAATATTCTAAGCGAAACCTCCGGCGCCGGAGCGGTGGAATCCACTAGTTCGGCCCAAAGATTTTCCTCGTACGGTTTAACCGTCGGCGCATCTTCGGTAAGCGCCAGCTTGATCCGCAGCATCGCGTTCATGTGGCTGTCGGCCAAATGATGCACCACCTGGCGAACGGTCCAGCCTCCCGGGCGATAAGGCGTATCCAGCTGCTCATCCGTAAGCCCGGCCACGGCATCCCTGACCTGGCCCGGAAGCGCCCGAAGCTGGTCGATCCAATAGCTGCGTTCGGCGGGACTGATCGTCTCGGACGGGGCAAATTCCCCGATAGGATAACGTAAATCGGAATTCATAACATGTACCTCCCCAATTGGAATGTCTCATCTTTTTACACCTGAAGCCCCTCTATATTTATTATGAGCGTTTTGCAGTAATCTGAGGCCTTGAGCCGTAAGGATTTTCGGACATAAAAAAGGGACTTCACCCCAACTTGGAGAAGTTTTCAAGTGACCAAACCCAAAAACCTCAAGGATGGAGGAAGTC
>NZ_BORW01000023.1 GCF_018333375.1 Paenibacillus cookii | reverse complement strand
GCGTTCACGGAAGCAAAATCCAAACGGGATCAGTCTGCCGTTGTATGTCAACTCCAGCAATGGATTGCGAGTTTGCCCAATTATATCAAGGCTTTGTTCGGAAAATTAAGCTGCGAAAGTTGAGTTAATCCTATTACATCATAGAAGGAGACATCGGATGATGAGCTCAAACATACAGCAAGTAAGCGATCAACAGCAAATCAGCATGAAGTTCGTCACGTTGGTCTCGATCGTCGCCGCTCTCGGCGGTTTGTTGTTCGGGTTTGACACCGCGGTCGTTTCGGGTGCGGTCGGCTTTATGCAAATACGTTTCGATTTAAGCGAATTCGAGGTCGGCTGGGCCGTTTCCAGCTTGATCATCGGTTGTGTCGTCGGCGCTTTGAGCACCGGGGTGCTCAGCGAGAAATTCGGACGCAAAAAAATATTGATTACGGCGGCCATTCTTTTTATCATCGGTTCCGTCGGCTCGGCGATTCCGAGCACGTTCAGCGGTTTTATCGTCGCCCGGATGATCGGAGGCATCGGCATCGGGATTACCTCTACCCTATGCCCGCTTTACAATGCGGAAATCGCTCCCGCCAAATACCGCGGACGGCTTGTGGCATTAAACCAGCTGGCTACGGTTACGGGCATTTCGCTCGTGTATTTCGTCAATCTGTGGATTGCAAGTTTGGGGGACGATGCTTGGGACGTATCCTCCGCGTGGCGTTGGATGTTCGGAGCCGGCGTTGTTCCCGGCGTATTGTTCCTGGTCCTGCTGTTTTTGGTGCCTGAAAGCCCAAGATGGCTGATCAAGCAGGGACGGGCGGCCGAGTCCCTTCCGATCCTGCTGCGCATCCACGGCGAAGAGCTGGCGAAGCAGGAAGTGCTTGATATTAAAGAATCGTTCAAACAGGAAAAAGGATCGTTCCGGCAGCTGTTCGGGCCCGGCTTGCGCATGGCCTTGATCGTCGGCGTGGGTCTTGCGATCCTGCAGCAGATTACCGGGATCAATGCGGTGATGTATTATGCTCCGGAAATTTTCAAAGAGACCGGAGCAGGAACGAACGCGGCGCTGATCCAGACCATTTTGGTCGGCTTGATCAACTTGCTGTTCACGATTTTGGCCATCTGGCTGATCGATAAAGTCGGACGCAAGGCGCTGCTCCTCGTAGGTTCGGCCGCCATGACGATTTGCTTGGCCGTGATCGGCATCGCTTTCCAAACGGGACATACGTCCGGACCGCTCGTGCTTATTTTCATTTTGATCTACGTGGCTGCCTTCGCCGTGTCCCTTGGACCGGTCGTATGGGTCGTCATTTCGGAAATTTTCCCGAACCGCGTGCGCGGCATTGCCACCTCGATTTCGTCGATGGCCTTGTGGGCGGCCGACTACGTGGTATCGCAGGCCTTCCCTCCGATGCTGTCCTCGGCGGGTCCGGCGATGACGTTTTGGATTTTCGGCATCATGTCGCTGATTACCGTCGTGTTCAGCTGGCGCGTCGTTCCGGAGACGAAGGAAAAATCCCTGGAAGACCTCGAGTCTTTATGGGCGGCTAACAAGCCGCAAGCCTAAACGGGTGAAAACAACAGAGGATGTTCTTGAAAGTCGTTTGCGACTTTTGGGGGCATCCTTTTTTTCATGTTCGTTCCCGATCCGGATCGCCAGGCCAGAAACTAGCAAGGATGGCGGCTCCGTGTTTCGGGCAACTTAGTTAAAAACAGGAGTATAGGAGTGAGCGCAATGTCCAGAAGAAACAGAAGATACGCGGTCCCGGGAGCCGAGCGCGGCATGCAGGCGTTTAAAGCGGAAGTGATGCGGCGCGAGGGCTACAACGTGGATCCCAGCCGTCCGGACGACGTGAAATACGAAGTGGCGAAGGATCTCGGCGTTCCGCTTGAGCCGGGCAACAACGGCAATTTAACCACGGAGTCGGCGGGCCAGATCGGCGGCAAAATCGGCGGCTCGATGGTGCGCGAAATGATCCGGCTGGCGCAGCAGCAAATGGTGGACCGCGGCGGGAACGAATAATCGGTTGAGCCGTCGCGGCAAAACGGCTTCCAACTTGAGGATAGCGAAGGGTTCAAAAGGAACATATCCGGCCGTGGTTCATGAAAAGGATATGTTCCCTTCACGTTGACGAAAATTAGTTAACTGGTTTATTATTAAAAAGTAAACTATATACGTGGGGGGACCAGATGTTTCATTTCTTGCATGCGATCGAACGATACTCGGGCAAATTGAATGTTTCGGAAACGGAATACAAAACGGGGAGGGTGTTGGCCAACCTGTTTTTCCTCACCACCGAAATACAGAAGGACCTGGAGCGCCGCGCGCGGGAATTCGGCATCTCCTACGGGCAATACATGCTGCTCTGCGTGCTCCGTTATCAACCGGAGGGCCGGTCCAACCCTTCGGCGTTGGCCGACCATTTGAAGGTAACCCGGGCAGCGGTAAGCTCCATGATCGACGCCCTCGAAAAGGGCGGATATGTGGCGCGCGAGCTGGACGACCGCGACCGGCGCGGCATGGTCATTTCCATTACGGAGGCCGGTTTAAGCAAGGTAAAGGAAATGACGCCGTTGTTTCTTTCCTTAATGAACCAGCTCGTGTCGGAATTCGGGGAAAGCGACATCGACTCGCTGCTTCAAGGATTGGCCAAGCTGCGGGGGGGATTCGAGAAACTCCGCCGGGAGGACGAACCCGAAGCGGAAGGGTGACCTGGATTGCCCGTCTCCGCATGAATCAACAGACTTATGACTTGGGAGGAACCGATCATGAACTATAAAAACATCACGGTTGCCGGAAGCGGCGTTTTAGGCAGCCAAATCGCGTACCAAACCGCTTTTAAGGGATTTCAGGTGACGGTATATGATATCAATGATGAAGCTTTGGAACGCGCCAAAGAGAGAATCTCGCAGCTGAAGCCGCATTATCAGGCGGATCTGGGAGCAACGCAGGAAGAGGTTGAGGCGGCATACGGCCGGATGTCGTTCAGCAGCGATTTGTCGCAAGCGGTGGCGGATGCGGATCTGGTGATCGAGGCCATTCCGGAAGTCGTTTCGATCAAAAACGATTTTTATGCGAATCTGGGGAAAACAGCCCCGGAAAAGACGATTTTCGCGACCAACTCCTCCACCCTGCTGCCAAGCCAATTCGCTGAAGCTACAGGGCGTCCGGAGAAATTTCTGGCGCTGCATTTCGCCAACGAGATTTGGAAAAACAATACGGCGGAAATCATGAAACATCCGGGAACGGACATGGGCGTGTTCCAGGACGTGGTCGAGTTCGCGAAAGCGATCGGCATGGTTGCGCTGCCTTTGCATAAAGAGCAGCCGGGGTATATTTTGAACTCTTTGCTTGTTCCGCTGCTGGATGCGGCTCAGCGCCTGTTGATCAAAGAAGTGGCCGACGTCGAAACGATCGACAAAACCTGGATGGTGGCGACGGGAGCGCCGATGGGACCGTTTGCGATTTTGGACGTGGTGGGCATCAACACCGCATACAATATCGGGCGCGCGAAAGCGGAGGCGACAGGTGACGAAGAGTTCCAAAAGATAGCCGACCTGCTGAAATCGGAATATATCGACAAAGGGAAGCTGGGAAGAGCGACGGGAGAAGGCTTCTACAAATATCCGAATCCCAGTTTCGCCCAACCGGATTTCCTGAAAAACTAAAGTGCGTCAACCATATCGATCGTAACATCTTTGATCGGCTGGGAAGGAGCAAGGGGAATATCGCCCCCATGCTCCTTTTTCGGTTTGGTTTGCTGAATTTTTCGTTGGTGAATAATGGGGGAAGATGTGTTATTTTAAAAAAAAATGCGGGGCATTCGCGACATCGCGTCGGGAGCAGTTCTATTATTTTCGGGGGGTCTATGCAGGCTCCGGCATAGCCGTAGAACATATGAAGGAGAGAGACTAGAATGACATTAAAGGTAGGCATTATCGGGACAGGAAGCATGTTTAAAGCGGCCCATTTGCCGGGCTGGCTTTCCCGGCCCGAGGTGGAGATCGTCGCCTTTTGCGACGCATTGCGCGCTTCCGCGGAGGCGTTGGCCGCCAACTTTCCGGGAGCGAAGGTGTACGACCATTTCAGCGAAGTGCTGGCGGACCCGTCGATCGACATCATCGGCATCAGCACGCCGAACGTGTTCCATTCGGAAATCGCCGTCGCCGCCTTGCGGCAGGGCAAGCATGTGTTTTGCGAAAAGCCGGATGCGGTCAATCCGGTCGAAGCGCAAAAAATGGCCGATGCGGCCCGGGAAACCGGCAAGCTGCTGATGGTGATGCGCAACAACCGATTTTCGCAGGAGGCGCAGTACGTTAAAAGGCTGGTCGAAAAAGGCCAGCTGGGCGAACTGTACATGGGCCGCTGCGGTTGGGTCCGGCGCCGGGGCATTCCGGGGCGCGGCGGCTGGTTTACGACGAAGGCGCTGTCGGGAGGCGGGCCGCTGATCGACTTGGGCGTACATATGATCGACCTCGCGATGTGGCTGAGCGGCAATCCGAAGCCGGTTACCGTATCGGGCTCGACGTACCGCAAATTCGCCGACCGTCCGGATGCGTCCGGCAAGGTGCCGGAAGGCACGTTCGACGTCGAGGACTTGGCGTCCGGTTTCATCCGGTTCGACAACGGAGCGTCGCTGCAGATCGAATTCAGTTGGGCGTCCAATATCGAAAAAGAGGAAAAATTTTTGGAGTGGCGAGGCACCGAAGGCGGCTTCAGTCTAGTCAACGACAAGCTCAACCTCTACTTGGAGAACGAAGGAGCGCTGATCAACCAGCAGCCGTATTTTAAGGACGAAATTCCGCAGCATACGGCCAACATTCAGCATTTCATCGACTGCGTGCTCGGCCATGAGCGGCCGATTTTCACGCCGGAGCAGGGCGTCGACATGATCAAAATTTTGAGCGCCATCTACGAGTCCGCCGAACGCGGCCGGGAGATCGTGCTGTAATCGGCCACGGGCCGTTTCCATACCTTAAATCAATAGGGACGCGTACGGGCAATTTCCCTTGTCGCTTTAAGTGCGATAGGGGCCCGGGCGCGTCCTTTTTTTGTAAGACATATGTTACCTTACTCCGTTCAGCTTGCGAAAAGCCTCCGGGGTCATCCCCTCGGTTCGTTTGAATAACGTGCTGAAGTACCCCGGCGTCGTGAATCCGACCTGCCTTGCGATTTCGCCGATTCGGGCTTCGGGAAATTCCAGCAGGCGTTCTTTGCTCTTATGGATGCGAAGCTGGTTCAGGTACTCCATCGGGCGTTTGTTCAGTATTTTCCGAAACAGGAGGCACAGATGCTGGGCGGACACCCCGATTTGCAGGGCAAGCTCCTGCAGCGGAAGATCCCGGGCGTAATGTTCCTCCATGTAGTCAAACACGGGCTGAAGACGCAAATATCCTTGATCGGTGGAGGATGCGTGCATGGTCATGTCCGTCATCAGATCGATAAAAAACATGTAGGCAAGCTTTGAGCATTCCAGCCCCGCAAGCGGTTTGTCGGAAAACGTTAGGGACAGCGCATTTTTCATGTGGTTGAGGATCAGCTCCTGCCTGTGTACCGGATAGACCGCGGACTCGTTCATGCCGGCAAGCCGTGCCAGCGCTTCCACCTCCGGCCCCAAGAAGGTCATCCAATACACTTCCCAAGGTTTTTCAACGCCGTAATAGGCATGCTCCTCATCCGGGTACAAAAACATGCCCGAACCGGGTCTGACCCGGTACGTTTGCCCGCGGACCGCCAGTTCTCCTTGGCCGGATACGCAGTGCAGCCATTGGAATTGGGGATAACCGCCGGGTCTGTGGATCGGGTCCTGGTGATCCCAATGTCCGGCGCCCGTCATATAGACGGGCAGCTTCATGACCGTGTCGGTTTGCATCAGAAATCCAAGTTTGTTTGCCATGTTCCCACCCCTCAGGCGATAGCGGCATGATGTGAAAATCGTTGAATAAATAAGAAAATCGCGTTCTGTATCAAGCGGTACGCCCCTTTTATAATGTTAATATAACATAACGCTGAAGCGGGGACGATGCCCTTGGGAATGCATGCGTCCATCGTTCGCTTACGAGAGGAGTCGGAATCCAAGTGACCTTAAAACCTTATTGGGAGAATCCTAAAATATTGCAAGAGAACCGCGAAGAGGCCCGCGCTTCCTATATTCCTTACGGAGACACGGAAAGCGCGCGTTCCGGCAAACGGGCACGCTCGCCATGGTACCAAACGCTGAACGGCAGCTGGAAATTCAATTATCGCCCGCGCGCAAAGGATGTCGACACCGATTGGACCGGGGAACGGTACGATACATCGGGTTGGGATGACCTGCTGGTTCCTTCCTGCTGGCAGGTGCAGGGTTACGACCAGCTTCAATATACGAACGTCAATTATCCGTTCCCTTATGATCCGCCTTACGTGCCGGACGACAATCCCGCCGGATTATACGTCAGGGAGTTTCGGATCGGTCCGGAATGGTCCGGCAAAGACACGTATATTATGTTCGAGGGTGTAAACGCTTGCTTTTATTTGTGGATAAACGGCGCATACGTCGGATACAGCCAAGGGAGCCGCGTCCCGGCGGAGTTTAACATCGCCCCCCACGTGCGCCAAGGCAGCAATAAAATCGCCGTGATGGTAATAAAGTGGTGCGACGGTTCGTATTTGGAGGACCAGGATCAGTGGCGTTACACCGGCATTTTCCGGGACGTGTACCTGCTGGCACGCGATCAAGCCCATGTCCGCGACGTGTTCTGCCGAACAGAGCTTGCCGAGGATCTGAAGTCGGCACGGATCCAGGTGGAGGTGGATACCACCGGCGCCGCGTCCGTTGACGTTCTGCTGACGGATCCAAGCGGGCGGGAACTGCTGAATCAGCGCGGAGACGTGGACGGAAAACATGCCTTCGACCTTCCGGTGGATTCGCCCATGCTTTGGAACGCCGAACAACCGCATTTGTACGAGGTTATTGTTTCGAGCGGGGAGGAAGTCCTGCGCTTCAAGGTCGGTTTCCGCCGTATCGAAATCAAAGACGGGGTATTCCGTATTAACGGACAAGACATCAAACTCAAAGGTGTCAACCGTCATGACTCCCATCCCGAGCTCGGCCAAACGATACCGCTCCGCCATATGATCGAGGATTTGAAGCTGATGAAGCGGCATAACATCAACACGATCCGCACCTCCCATTATCCGAATGATCCGCGTTTTCTGGATCTTTGCGACGAGTACGGCTTTTACGTGATCGACGAGGCCGATTTGGAGTCCCACGGCGATTTTTCGCTTTATTACGGCACGAAAGACAACCGAAGCTTCCCGAAAAATCCGGAGTGGAAGGAAGCCTTCCTGGATCGCCAAATCCGCATGGTGGAGCGGGACAAAAACCATGCCTCCGTCATCATCTGGTCGCTTGGCAACGAATCCTACTACGGGCCGAACCATGTCGCGATGGCCGAATGGACGCATGCCCGCGATCAGTCCAGGCTCGTACATTACGAAAGCGCAGCCCATGATCCGGAGCAAGAATTCGATCAAAGCTGCCTGGACATGGAAAGCCGCATGTATATGTCCGTCCCCGATTTGGAGGCTTATGCGAAGGACGGCGGCAAACGAAAACCGATGTTTCTCTGCGAATACAGACATGCGATGGGCAACGGCCCGGGCGATCTCAAAGACTACTGGGAGATCATTTATGCTTATCCGAAGCTGATGGGCGGCTGCGTCTGGGAATGGGTGGACCACGGCATTCAAACCTATACCGAAGACGGAAGGCCGTTTTATGGATACGGCGGCGATTTCGGCGAGAAACCGCATGACGGCAATTTCTGCCTCGACGGGTTGGTCAGCCCGGACCGCAAGCCGAATATCGGGCTTTTGGAACTGAAGGCGATTTACGCTCCGGTGCAGATCGAAGCGATCGATGCGGCGAAAGGGCGTTTCAGCATCACGAACCGCTATGATTTCAGCACGCTGGGCAAGCTTGCGATCCGCTACCGCTTGAAAGCCGAAGGCACGCTGCTTGCGCAGGGGGAACTCGCCGTGCCGGAGCTTGCCCCGCATGCAAGCGCGGAGGTGACGGTCGACTTGAATATTCCCGCCTCGATAGCTGCAGCCGTCGATCTGGAGTTTATCGTGGTCCTGAACGAAGATCAGGTTTGGGCGGAAGCGGGATACGGGATTGCAAGCATGCAATTTGAAGTCAGACCGCGGACGATTCGTGCAGCAGCGGAGCAAGGCGGGGCATGGGGTCCTGCAAAATCGGTTCAGGCCGCTGAAGAAGGGCGGCTGCTCGTCATCGAAGGGTTCGATTTCAAGCACACGTTCGACTTGAGTCTGGGCACCTTCACGGGGATCACGAAGCACGGCGTCAACATGCTTGCCGCTCCGGCGCATTTCGAGGTATGGCGGGCGCCCACCGACAATGACCGCAACGAAAAACATGCCTGGGCGAACGCCGGGCTGGACCGGGCCGTGACGAAGGTGTACAGCGTAAGCTGGCAGCAGCCTGCTTACGACCGGGTGACGATCGAAGTGAGTTATTCCATGGGCGGATATTCGATCCGGAACATCCTGAGGGGCACGGCCGAATGGTCCGTTTTCGCGGATGGATCCATTACGCTTAGAACCGACGTCGAAGTCGGGGGAACGGTCGATTTCCTGCCGCGGTTCGGCCTGCAGCTTACGATGCCAAAAGGAAACGAGGCCGTCACCTATTACGGTTTGGGGCCGCATGAGAGCTACATCGATAAGAAGCTGAGCGTGAAGCGGGACGTGTATGATACGAGCGTCGACCAGATGCATACCGATTACATCATGCCGCAGGAAAACGGCTCCCGTTATCATACCGAATGGGCGGTGGTAAGCAATTCTCTGGGCATGGGGCTGCGATTTGCGGGGCCTGACCGCTTTTCCTTCAATGCGAGCCATTATACGCCGGAAGACCTGACGGCAGCCCGGCATAACGTTGATCTGGTGCGCCGCGACGAAACGATTGTCCATCTCGACTACAAAATGAGCGGCGTCGGCTCCAACTCCTGCGGACCGCGTCTCATGGAGAAATATCGGCTGAATGAAAAGTCGTTTACGTTCGAGGTGACGATTCAGCCGGTGTTTGGCGAGGACGAGTAGGGGATCGGGAGATCGGAGCCCAGTGACGTGCGTATGTGTGTAAGCAGCTATAGAAATTGAAAAAAGGGATGCTCCGACTAAATTGGGGCATCCCTTTCTCTCTAAATGCTCACAGAATAGCCTGTATAGGTTTTGTATAGCCCCGGTTGCTACACTGTAAGAAGGGAGAAATTGCGGCATTCGGTCGAAAGAGCCACTCATCAAGAGCAAGGCGATTTCTCCGAAAATATGATTGGGGGACGAGAGATCGTGTCTACACGAAAAAGTAAGTTGAAATGGAAAAAGCCGGCGGCAGTATTGTTGACCTGCGCGCTAACCGTAGGCGGACTGCCTGCGGGGTTTGCTCCGCTAACGGCAAACGCGGCAGCGGCAGGTGAGGCCATCAAGACGTCGGTTGGGACAACCAGCGTAAACTACGACAGAAATGGGTCAGCCCAAAGCGTAATCATCGATAAAAATTTGTCCATTGATTACGATAAGCCTTTGGATGCGGCAACGGTAATCATTGAAGGATTTGTACCGGGGGACAAGCTGGAATTTACGGATACCAACGAAATCAAGGGCGAGTATAACGCTCAGAACGGGATCCTTAAATTAACGGGAGCCGCAACCGCTCAGCAGTACATCGATGCGCTGAACAGCGTTTTGTTTACGCCTGCTTCAGGCAAGGTATCGGACAGAACCATTAAGTTTTCGCTTGGCAGCGCGCTGCCGTTTGACGTGAACGGGCATTTTTATGAATATATCAACAATGGTTCCGCCATTACCTGGAATAATGCGAAAACGGCCGCAGAAAAGATGGAATACTTCGGGCGTAAAGGGTATCTAGTGACGATTACCTCCAAGGAAGAAAACAACTTCGTAACGGAAAAGGCGCAAGGTCTCGGCTGGATTGGTGCGGAGGACATTGAACGGAAAAACGGCGAAGCGAGGCAAAATGGAGATTGGCGCTGGGTCACGGGTCCGGAAGGACTGGAGGATGGCGGCAAAGGTTTGCAATTTTATCAGGGGTATTATGTAACACCAGTACATGGCCCAGTAGAGAACAGATATACAAACTGGGATAACGGCGAGCCCAATGACACTGGCGGTGAATACGTCGCTCATATTTTCGGACCGGGTTCAAAACCGGGGAAATGGAATGACTATGCTCCCACGAAGTCCGTTACGGGCTACATCGTCGAGTACGGCGGCATGCCTAACGATAACAATATCCAAATCAGCGCCACCAAAACGGTCAACTTCGTCGATGTCACCGAATTGAACCAGGCGATCAAAAACGGCGATGATCTGAAACAAGCGGATTATGACGAAGCCAGCTGGAAGGAGTACCAGAAGGCGCTGGAAGACGCGAAAAACATCCTGAACCAAACCAGCAAAACCCAAGCCGATGTGGACGCGGCTACGAAAGCTGTGAAAATGGCGCAAGGCAACCTGAAGCTCAAGCTGGAGGTCACAAAACCGGGCGGCGACACTGTTTATACAGAAAAACCGGTGTTTAGCGGCGTATCCGCTCCTGGCGCGACGGTAACGGTCGCTGTCTATGACGAAGCCGGCAACGTCGTTGGACAACCGGTCGAGGTGACGGCCGGCCCGAACGGGGAGTGGAGCTACGTTCCCGAACCGGGATTAAAAGACGGCAAATACACTTACGAGGTCAGCGCGAAAAGGGATCAGCTCGAGACCTCGACGGGACGCAAAGATTTGACCGTCAATACCGTCCTGCCCGAACTTTCCATTGATGGGCCTGCCAGCGAGAAGGTAACGTCCGCGCAGCCGGAAATTACAGGTTCGGCCGAGCCGGGCGCGACGGTAACCGTTGCCGTTTACGATGAGTCCGGGGCGCAGATCGATGTGCAAATCGTGACGGCCGATCCGAACGGCAACTGGAGCTTTACGCCATCCAAGCCGCTGGAAAACGGAAAAAATTATAAAGTAGAAGCAGCAACCGAAAAAGACACCAAGGTGTCCAAAGCCGCAAAAGACATTCAAGTCGACACGACGGATCATACTGCGCTTGCCGGGCTGGAGGTAAACAGCTGGGACGGAACGAAAATCCCGTTGTCTCCACCATTTAATGGCGCAACAAAATATCAGGCTTCCGTTACGAACGATGTTTATAGCGTGACGATTAACCCTGAGTTGTTTGATCCGAATTCCAAAATCGAAATCTCGCTCAACGGCGCTCCGTTCACGAAAACGGCTAATGGCACGGCAAGCGACAAGCTTCCGCTGCATGCAGGCGAGAATACGATCGTCGTTCGGGTAACGGATGCGGATAACAATGTCAAAGAATATACGATTACGATCTATAGAGAATTCAGCGGAAGCAACGGCGGCAACAGCGGGAATAACGGCGGCGGAAGCACGACAAACCCAACGCCTACACCGCCATCCGGCAATTCCGGGATTGATACGTCCGTAAACGGCAACGATACGCCATTTGCCACGGGCAAAACGACCACAACCGATAACGGAAAGCAGACGTCCGTTCAAGTCGACTCTTCTAAACTGAACGATATTTTATCTGGCGGAAATGGGCAAAAACTTGCTATCCAATCCCCGAACGAAGGCAGCCTGAGCGTCGACGGCTTGACGGCAGCCGATGTGCAAAAATTGGCCGACAAAAAAGCCAGCCTTGAAATCGGCAACCAGCTCGCCATTTATCCGGTTCCGGGCGGGCAGCTGGATGTAAGCAAAATCGTCCAGCAGCTGGGCAACGCGGCAGCAGGCGATATCGCCGTGCATATCGACATTAAACGTTCTACGGACGCGGTCATCGCAAACGCCAAAAACCAGGCGAAAACCAAAGGATACGACCTGTTGGTCGATCCGGTCGACCTGGACATGACCTTTACGCATAACGGCTCTACGGTAAGATCCGGGCAGTTAAACGGATATGCCGCGAAATACATCGCACTGCCTGAGGGCATCGATCCGAACCGGATTACGACCGGCGTGGTCGTCAACCCGGACGGAACTGTATTCCATTTGCCGACGGTCGTCACGAAAATCGGCAACCGTTATTATGCGGAAATCCATGATCTGCGCAGCAGCGGAACCTACTCCGTTATTTGGAATCCTCAAGATTTCGATGATGTGAGAACCCACTGGGCACAGCGCAACGTCAACAACATCGCGGCCCGGCTCGATTTGGAAGGAAATGGCGACAATACGTTCTCGCCGAACCGCAACGTAACCCGCGCCGAATTTGCGGAAATCGTTGTTTTGGGACTCGGATTGATGCGCCAGGAGGAACCGAAGAATACGTTTGACGATGTACGATCCGATGCTTGGTACCGCAGCGCCATCTCCATCGCCAGCGAATTCGGCATCGTCCTCGGTTACGACGACGGCGCGTTCCGTGGCAACCAGAATATCACGCGTGAAGAAGGCATGGCGATGATTGCCCGCGGTTATCAATTGATCCGTCCGGGCCACGCCATCAGCGAGGCCGAGATCAATAGCCTGCTTGCAGGATACCAGGATGGGTCCAATGTAGCCAAATGGGCGAAGCCATCCGTGGCGACGCTGCTGTCCGAAGGCATTGCCCAAGGCAACGCAAAGGATTTGGCTCCGAAATCGCCAATGACGCGCGCCGAGACGGTGGCCTTGATGGAACGCCTATTGAAAGTCACGAAATTGATTGACTAAGCCTTGTGTTTTTTACGATCTGGCAAAATCGAAACAGCCCTCGCGGGTTACTGCGGGGGCTGTTTTTCATGAATGGATGGTTACGAACATTACGTTAAGGTTAGGCCGATTTTTTTAAAAAAATAAGTGTGATTTCGCAAGACACTGCGGCGAAAGATGGGAGAAACACATGAATGACCAGAATAAAGCCAAGGGGCACCCGAGGGGCGCCCCTTGCGTCATGCATGCAACGAATCGATACCCTTCCAAGCGTCATTCATTTTGCGGTATAAATTCGTATCTATACCTTTCGAACGACGTTGAGGAATAATACGTATCGATTTCCTTGACTTCGCCGGGTTCAACGGTCACTTTTTCGTAGGTTCTCCGATCCAGCTCTTTGTCCTGCTCATCATAGGTTGTGACGATCAAAGTTCCCGTGAATCGGTACGAATCGTTGTAATTTCCGGCATATAATTTGATTTTGAATGATTTGTCATCGCGGAACGACCCGGCGGCCAGCGCCAAACGGTCGATATCGCGGACGGAATCGCCGAGCTGCTCCATTTTATATTCATAGTGGCGGGCGACTTCCGCGCGCATTTTCATTTCCATCGATTTTTCGTTGTACGTGATCGTAGCGATGGGAATCGTCGTAACGATGTACAGCATGACGACCGCCCCGAAACCGCTGCGGAGCACCACGCGCCGTTCATATCCGCCCGCAATCAGCGCCACCCAAGCGATCACGATCAGGACAAGGGTAATCAGATGCCACTTGGAAAAAAACATTTCCGTAAAGAGCGACAGTGCCGACGCCTCCTTTCATCTTGCTTTGCTTGTGCTCCAAGTCCGACCGGCTTTTCATGTTAAGAGCGGCCCCGGCGCTTGCGGCGAATCCAGTACAGGATGCCGAAGACCGGCCAGATGGCAAACGCTGCGAAGATGGCGGCCGTCAACGTGGAGACGTAATACTCTTCGCCGGCCCCGGTATCGGTTTCCGGCATCATTGCGCCGATCAGGGCCCATCCGAAAAACAACAGGAGGGCATAACGCAGCGGAACCCAGTACGTCAGTCGTTTTGCCAAAAACAGATAGATTATTCCGCCGATGAGCGAAACGGCAAAGCAAATGCCGACGCCGTCCGATGCAATGCTCCCCTTTAAGGCAATTTTAAGAAAAACGTATACGAAAGCGAATAAAAGCGCAAAAATGATCGGTGTCGTCCATTGCGGCTTGAATCTCTTGATCCCTGCGGGATGGCGAGTACCGGCCTCCTGCTGGGAAGGGCCCTCTGCACTGGCGGCTTGCCCCGGTCTGCCGTGTTCGATTTCCCTGACAAGCTGCTCCAGTTCCTTTTGCAAATGATGGTGGAACGGAAAAGGCCTTGAATTGGATTCGTCTTCAAGCTGCGGCAGCTGCTCCTCTTTTGGCAGGGCACTTGGCATCACGGCGGTCGCCCAAATCGGAATGTCCCGGCTTTGCAGCTCTTTCAGCCATTGCTCGGCGTCGAAATATTCGAAAAAGGGAACGCCCAGCACGCGCCGGTCCGTCTCTTCCCGGTAAACGACGTTGATCATCGGCAAAATATGATACATCGGCTGGTGTTCGTTGAATTTGCTTTTCCGGTAGGCATAATGGTACGGCGCCACATAATACGAAACGTAAATCCGTTCAACCCGATCCAGCGGGATCGTCCCTTCGCTGACTTCGGGATCGGGATGATGGTATATCCGGTATTCGATCCGGTCGCGGCACAATCTGTACCGGCTTAGAAGACGGTTTTTGCGAATCGCGGACCGCAAGTAGCGGACGGAGAACCGGATCAGCCAGAACCCCGGCACCAGCAGGATCAGCAGCAGGAAGGCCCAGGATTGGTACCTGTAGGCCCAGTACAGCGGGCCTATGACAAGCCCGGCGCCAAGCGCCAACACGAACGTCATGACCTCGAAGGTAAGTATCCAGTAAAAAGGCTCCATACGCCGATCGGCGCGTTCATGAATGCAATCCTGATCGGTAGTCGAAATCAATCATTTCCCTCCCATGCCATTGGATTTTTTAAAATGATAGAAAACCAATCTCACTATACGCGTCCGGCTGCTTTGAAAGCAACAGCGTGTTTTATATGCCTATATACGGAAAAAACGGGTTTAGGTTACATGCAAAAATGCATTGGAAAGGTTGAAAGCTCCGGGAAAAAGAACAAGGCCGCCCGCAGGCGGCCCTGAAAAAGCTTCGGGTATAACACTTTAAAACACTCTCCGCGCGGTAACGAACCGTTTTTTCCACTGCCCGTCAAAGGCTTCCATATGAACGCCAAGCTCTTTGGAATAGGTGTGCAAAATTTGGTTGTCGCCCGCGTAAATGGCCACATGGCCGATCGGCAAATTGCGCGCCGTGAAAAAGAGCAGGTCCCCTTTGCGCAGCTGATCGACCGGCACTTCTTTGCCGACTTTGGCTTGGTCGTACGAAACCCGCGGCAGATCGATCCCGAGCGTGTCCTGGAAGACGCGTTTGACGAAGGAAGAGCAGTCGAACGTTTTCGTCTGGTCCGGCGAAGCTCCGAAAACATACGGCGCGCCCCAAAAGGTCTTCCCGTAAGCGATCAGTGCGTCGCCCTGCAGTTTGGCGAGGCTCGGGCTCGCATAATCGGTATATTTCGGTTTGGCCGATATGTATCCGGTGCGGTTGTCCGGCGTTTGCACCTTCAGCCACGAGGCGTTGACCTCCTGCAGGACATGGACCTTCGTCCCGGCGGCCAGCATGGCAAGCGAAGCGCCTTTCTCGGCGTCGGGTTTGTCGCGCAAGTTCACTCCCCACAGAATGGACGTTTCCGCATGGATGGCCGAGGTAACGGTAACGGTGCGCGAACCCGGGTCCCATTTTACGGTGCCCCCGAGCGCTTCGCTTACGAAACGAAGGGGAACAAGCGTATATCCGTTGACGATTTGGCCGGGAACGTCGACGGATATAGCTTGTCCGTTTATGGAAGCGGTGTGCTCGCCAATGCGGTAAACAAGCGTCGCGACCCCTTTTTTGGCGGTGACGGTTTTGGCGGCGTTATCCCAAGTCAATCGGGCGCCTTCCGCCTCAAACAACCCGCGCATCGGAACGAGCAGGGTTCCGTTTACGTTGTAAGGCTCCACTTCGGGCCGAAGCTGGCGCCCGTCCAGAAAAATCGATACCGGCTTGGCTCCCTCCTGACCCTGAACCGCATTTGCCGCATGCGTCGGGGCAGCGTGAAGCAGCGAAGCCGTTAACAGAGAAAGAAGCAAAGCTTTGCTTTTGGTCATGCCTTCATCTCCTTGTTGACTGATGTTCGGAGTTCCCAATCCTCCTCTACGTATAGTTGGACGGCGCCATGCCGAATTGGTTTTGTACCAAATGATGGCAAAGGGAAACGGCCGCCATCATATAGAAGGAAAACAGGTGCTTGAAAAACTCGGTCAAATAGTTCAATATAAAGATATCAATTATTAAAATACACATGTTTAAGCTGCCTGGCAGCAAGACATGATGGGATAAGGGAGGGGCTCACCCATGGAGATCGGGATCAGCACTTTTGCGGAAACCACGCCGGACGTTCGCACCGGCAACGTACTCAGCCATGCCGAACGCATTCGGGAGGTCGTGGAGGAAATCATCCTGGCGGATCAGGTGGGACTGGACGTATTTGGCATCGGAGAGCATCACCGGAAGGACTACGCCGTTTCTTCGCCGGCGATGGTGCTTGCGGCCGCCGCGCCGCAAACGAAGCGGATTCGGCTGACGAGCGCGGTGACGGTGCTGTCCTCCGCCGACCCGGTGCGGGTGTTCCAGGACTTCGCTACGCTGGACGGCATTTCGAACGGACGCGCCGAAATTATGGCGGGAAGGGGATCCTTCATCGAATCGTTCCCGCTGTTCGGTTATGACCTGAACGATTACGACGCGTTGTTCGACGAGAAATTGGAGCTGCTGCTTAAGATCAGGGCGTCGGAGAAGGTAACCTGGAAGGGCGGGCACCGCCCGGCGATCCAGGACCGCGGCGTCTATCCGCGTCCCGTTCAGGATCCGCTCCCGGTCTGGATCGGCAGCGGCGGCAATCAGGAGTCCGTCGTGCGCGCCGGCCTTCTCGGCCTGCCGCTCGTGCTGGCGATCATCGGCGGCAGACCGACGCAGTTTGCGCCGCTGGTGCAGCTTTACAAGCGGGCAGCCGCGCATGCGGGACATGATCTGTCGAAGCTGCCCGTGGCTTCCCATTCCCATGGTTTCGTGGCGGAGGAAACGGAGCTTGCGGCGGATAAGTTTTACCCGTCGACGCAATACAGCATGAACATCCTTGCCCGGGAGCGGGGCTGGGGGCCCTATGACCGCAGCAGCTTTGATATGGCACGGAGCTTCGAGGGAGCGCTGTACGTCGGCGATCCGGAGACGGTGGCCCGGAAAATCATCCATCTTCGCAAACGGGTGGGCATTACCCGGTTTTTCCTCCACGTTCCCGTAGGCAGCATGCCGCATGACGACGTGATGAAAGCGATCGAGCTGCTTGGAACGAAGGTCGCGCCGATCGTGCGCGAAGAGGTCGCAAAATGGGAAGCTGCGGGCGAGCCGCAGGAATAAGGCCAAAAGAGGGGCGTAATGCCTCTCTTTTTTATGTAAATTCAAATCATTATATCAGACTGCAATATGAAATTTTTACCATTGTCAATATCTTCATATCGGCGTAAAATGATGCCTAATACTCTTACGTTGACATTACACCGGAAGTGAGGTTAGGCCATGAACGCCGTAGCAAAAGTAAGCCGTTTTGTCGGAGGAACGTTTTCCGTATGGGTCATTTTGTTCGCTTGTTTCGGTTTTTTTATGCCGGAGGTCTTTATCCCTTTAAAGGGGTACGTATCGCTTTTTCTCGGGATCGTCATGTTCGGCATGGGGCTGACGTTGTCCTCCGCCGATTTCCGCGAGGTTTTTCGCCGTCCGTTTGAAGTGCTGATCGGCGTCGTCGGCCATTTTATCATCATGCCGCTGCTTGCCTACGTGCTGGCGCTGGTGCTGAATTTGCCGCCGGATATCGCCGTGGGCGTCATTCTGGTCGGCTGCTGCCCGAGCGGCACTTCTTCGAACGTCATGACGCTGCTCGCCAAAGGCGACGTCGCGCTGGGCGTATCGATCGCATCCGTGTCGACGGTGATCGCTCCGCTCGCCACGCCGGCTCTGATCAGCCTGCTGGCGGGTCGCTGGATGCCGATCGACGGCGGCGCGCTGATCAAGGACATCCTGATGGTCGTCATTTTGCCGATCGTTCTCGGCGTCATCGTCAAGACCTTGTTCAAAAAGCAGGCCGAAGCGAGCGCCCAGGCCCTTCCGCTCGTGTCCACGCTGGCGATCGTGCTGATCGTGGCGATCGTCGTCGGCGGCAGCAGAACGAAAATCATCGAAAGCGGGCTGCTGATCTTCGCGGTCGTCATCCTGCACAACTTGCTCGGGTATGCGCTGGGCTATTTGTTCGCAAAACTTTTCCGCATGAACTTGAGCAAACGGAAAGCGATATTGTTCGAAACCGGCATGCAGAACTCCGGTCTCGGGGCCACGCTGGCATCGGCGCATTTTAATCCGGTAGCGGCCGTTCCGAGCGCGATCTTCAGCGTCTGGCACAACATTTCCGGCTCGCTGCTGGCCACCTGGTTCGCCCGGCGCGCCGAAAAAGAAGCGGCATCGAAAACCGCTTGACGGAAATACCCGGTTCCTTCGGCAAAGAGGTCATTCCGACAAGGGGTGGCCTTATTTTTGTGCAGGCTCGGAAAACTTCGGTCCACTCTGGTCCGGATGGCCTGCGTCGCGGTCATGCTCCATGCCAGCCAAAAGCTTGCGGCAGTTTTTTCTGGTGTTTATATGCATTCGCAAATCGTTGACAAGAAAGATCTTCAGTGTTATATTTATCTCGAATTAAAGATTCTTTTCTTTAATATAAATGATCCAAACTTCAGTTCATTGATTTTAAATACAACGAATGGGAACGTTAATCCCAAGGAGGAATCTGCCATGAATGGATTAAAAGGAATCCACCACGTTACGGCGATCACGAGCAGCGCCGAGAAAAACTATCAATTTTTTACCTTCGTGCTGGGCATGCGCCTGGTGAAAAAAACCGTCAATCAGGACGACATTCAAACGTACCATTTGTTTTTTGCCGACGATAAAGGAAGCGCGGGCACGGATATGACGTTCTTTGACTTTCCGGGCATTCCGAAAGGGGTGCACGGCACGAACGAAATCTCCAAAACCTCGTTCCGCGTACCCAGCGACGCAGCGCTCGACTATTGGGTAAAACGGTTCGACCGGATGAACGTCAAGCATTTCGGCATCAAAGAGATGTTCGGGAAAAAGACGCTGTCCTTCGTGGACTTCGACGATCAGCAGTACCAGCTGATTTCCGACGAAAACAACGAGGGCGTACCGTCCGGCACGCCATGGCAAAAGGGACCGATTCCGCTGGAATACGCGATCACGGGTCTGGGCCCGATTTTCGTGCGAGTCGCCAACTTCGACTACTTCAAAGAAATGCTGGAAAAGGTGATGGAGTTCAAGGAAATCGCGAAAGAAGGCTCCTTCCATCTGTTTGAGGTGGGCGAAGGAGGCAACGGGGCGCAGGTCGTCGTCGAATACAACGCCGTGCTGCCGCCGTCCCGCCAAGGTTTCGGCACCGTCCACCATGCGGCGTTCCGCGTCGAGGACCGAAGCGCGCTGGAGCACTGGATCAAGCGGATGGAACAGTTCGGGTTTTCGACTTCCGGTTACGTGAACCGCCATTTCTTCGAATCGCTGTATGCGCGGGTGGCGCCGCAAATTTTGTTCGAGTTCGCGACCGACGGTCCGGGCTTCATGGGCGACGAGCCGTATGAAACGCTTGGCGAAAAGCTGTCGCTGCCTCCGTTCCTCGAGCCTAAGCGCGAGCAAATCGAGAAACTGGTCCGTCCGATCGACACCGTGCGCAGCACGATTGAATTTACGAAAGAATAAAGTTTTGCCCCCGAAGAGGAGTACATGACCACCCATGTGCTCCTCTTTTTTTCGTCACGGGCTCGCCCAGGCGGAGGGGCTCCCGAACACTCCGTAATTTTTCCCTATAAACGTTTTTTCCCGGGAGAAATGCTCCGCCGTCGTATACAATCCAGCTAGGAAAAACGGAGGAGGAGTCGCCATGAACAAAAACCAAGAACCGGAGCTGGAACAAGTTTCGGCCCTGGCCCGCCGGTATTTTCGTTCAACCGCATTTCAAATCGAAAGGGAGCCGTCGGGCGTATCCACTTATGTATATCGCATTGCCGCCAGCGGCGGGATCTTTTATTTGCGGATTCTTCCGGAGCAGGAAATGAGCTTTGCCCCCGAGGTACACGTCCATCGGCTGCTCCTGCAAAAAGGCGTGCAGGTGCCGGAAGTGCTTCATTTCGAGCCTGTTCATGAGGAGCTGGGCCTGTCCGTGATGCTGGTGCGGGAAATCCCTGGGGTTCATGCCGGGCAGGTAAC
Source organism: Paenibacillus cookii (assembly GCF_018333375.1). GTDB lineage: Bacteria > Bacillota > Bacilli > Paenibacillales > Paenibacillaceae > Paenibacillus_AQ > Paenibacillus_AQ cookii. The sequence goes on along the minus strand of NZ_BORW01000023.1, from coordinate 63,077 downwards.
GTCTCAAGCGTCATACGAACGTGTCATGGAGAATGCCGGCAGCCAGCTTGCCTTGGTGCACGGGATACCGGTAGACGGCTTTGGCTGGATCAGGAGAGGGCGGAACGAAGACGGCGCGGTATTGCGGGGGGAGAACCGTTCGGCAGAAGAGCAGCTGCTGGAATTTTTGGAGGATGACGTGCAATTTTTATCGGAAAAGCTGTTCAGCAAAGCGGAGGGCTCTATTATTCGCAGGGTCATGGAACGGGGGCTTCCGCTGATGGGCCGGCATGAGCCGCGGCTTGTTCACGGGGATTTCGACGATTCGCATATTTTCCAGGACAACGGGATCTACACGGGGATCATTGATTTCGGCGAGATTCAGGGAAGCAGCCCTTTATACGATCTGGGGCATTTCAAACTTCACGATGGACAGCGGCATAAAGGTTTTCCGGCGTTATGCGAAGGATACCGAAGCGTCGTTCCCTTAACGGCATGGGATCGGCTGGAAATTGATCTTTGGGCCGTCTGGATCGGCGTGAGGAGGTTAGGGATCGTTGCCCGGCGTTCGCCGCATGCCGGTTATGTGCATCATCTGCTGAACCGCGTGCGGGAATTGCTTGACGTCGTCTCCAGGCAGCTATGATGCGGGCGGCTTGCAAGCGGTCCAAATACTGCATGAACACCTGATGAAGCCCGCCCGGTTATGTCGGTATTACCGATGGAAGCCGGCGAGGCTTTTTTTCTTAAAACCACCTTATTTCGACACGAAACTTCGACAAAATTCGAAAATAGTTATAGCATTTTTTACAGTTTGACACTAAAATAAAGTTAGTGGACGTTTTAGTCAGTTAAAAGGCTAAAATGGCAAAAACATGAAGGGATCGGATAAGGATTGTAATTCCTAGTAATCCGATATACAATTGAAAACAGTCAATAGAGAGTGGGGGATAAGACATCATGCGTAAATATTTTTCAGGGGTCGTTATTTTGGCGCTGCTGACCATGCTGGTCACGGCTTGCTCCGGGGATGCCGGCAATTCGGCAGCACCTTCGGACGCTTCGTCTTCCGGGTCTTCGCAAACAACCGGCGACCAGCCTAAAGACGGAGGCAATCTGATCATCGGGGTACAGGCCGATCCGGTCATTTTGAACCCGAACTATGCAGGGGACCGCGTCAGCTTGACGATTGACCAAGCCCTTTATGCGCCTCTTTTCCAAGTCAATAATGGCAAGAAAACCTTTTATCTCGCCGACAGCCTGGAGCCGTCCGCGGATAACTTGACGTATACATTGAAGCTGAAAAGCGGCCTGACTTGGCACGATGGAGAGAAGCTGACGGCGGATGACGTGGTGTTCACCATCGACAAGATTTTGGACGAGAAACAAAACAGCATGCTGAGAGGCAACTTCATCATTCACGGCAAACCGATCAAAGCGGTAAAAGTCGACGATACGACGGTAGAATTCAAGCTGCCGCAGGTGAGCCCGGCATTCGAAGCGACGCTCGTTCAGGTCACGCCGATTCCGAAGCATATCTTCGAACATGAAGCGGACATCGAAAAGAGTCCTAAGAACAATACGCCGGTCGGTTCCGGCCCGTTCAAGTTCAAGGAATACAAAACGGGCGAATACGTGACGCTGGAGCGCTTCGACAACTACTTCGGCGGCAAACCGCATCTGGACACGATCACGTACCGCATTTCCAAGGATGCGAACGCCTCGAACCTCGCCCTGCAAAACGGCGAAATCAACATCAAATACGTCGATCCGCAGGATGCGGCGACGATCGAAGCGACAGGCAATTTCGAAATGAAGAACTACAGCGAAGGCCGCCTGGCTTACATGCTGTTCAACGAAAACAGCGACACGGGCCTGATGAAAAACAAGGAAGTAAGACAAGGGCTGTCCTACGCCCTGAACCGCGAAGAGCTGATTCAAGTGGCTTACACGTCGCCTGACTATGCCGATCCGGCCAAATCCTTCGTCACGCCGGACGGGCTGTATCATGACAACAACGTCACGACGTACGACAACGACGTGGAAAAAGCGAAGGAACTGCTGCAGAAAAACGGCGTCGTCGGCAAAACGCTGCGCTTTATCGTAACGAGCGGCAACAAGGCTCAAGAAGCGATCGCGCTCTATGTGCAACAGAAGCTGAAGGATGTCGGTGTCAACGTGGAAATCCAGTCGATGGATGCATCGGCGTTCAGCGACAAGTTCACGAATCCGGAAACCAGCGATTACGAGCTGACCGTCGGCGGTTACATCATGGGCTTCGATCCTGACGCATACAGCATTTTGTACACGACGGGAAGCGACTCCAACTACGCGCACTACTCGAATCCGGAAGTCGACAAGCTCTTCCAGGAAGGCGCCGGCGAAGCCGACACGGCCAAACGCGGAGAGATCTACAAGAAGCTTCAGGAAACGATTGCCGCCGATGCGGTCATTTACCCGATCGCTTATACGAAAACAATCGTTGCCGTGGATAAAAAATTCGGCGGCCTGGACGAAGCCGTGCTGAAGCCGGTCGTGATTTTTGAAGATCCGTCCAAGCTGTACCAGAAATAAGGGTTTCGATAAAATAAAACCGGACGCGAAAGCCGGGAAGATCAACGACAATCAAGCCGGTCATCCAGCATTGGAAGCAGGGGTTATCCCTCTTTCGGTGCTGGAACCAGCTTTATTTTTTTCAGTGGGTAAACGACTGATAGGCATATTCAAAATCCAGGATGTTAAGCTAGGGGACTAAGAGCATGAAAAGACTGATCGTCAGAAGATTGTTGCAAACCGTGCCGATGCTGTTTTTTGTGTCGATCGTCTGCTTCATTTTGGTGAAAGCGGCGCCCGGGGACCCCGTGCGTTCTTTTATTACACCGAACATGCATGCGGAGGACATTGAACGCGTCAGGCATAATCTCGGCTTGGACAAGCCTGCGTACATTCAATATTTCATATGGCTCAAAAATTGTTTGACGGGCAATTTCGGTTACTCGCTCGTGAACCACAAACCGGTCATGGGACAGATTTTGGAGCGGCTGCCCGCAACGGCCGGACTGATGGGGTCGGCGATCGCGCTGGCCGTCATTTTGGCGATTCCGCTCGGTTTGGTCGCGGGCGCGAACCGCAACCGCTGGGTCGACAAGCTGGTCAACATGATCGCGTACATCGGCATTTCGCTTCCGCTTTTTTGGCTGGCGATATTGCTGATGTACTTTTTCTCCATTAAGATGCACTGGCTGCCGAGCATGGGCATGCGCACGATTGGCGTCAATTCGGCGCTGGACGTCATCAGGCACGGCATTTTGCCTTGCGTGGTGCTGGCGATCGGCTTTTTGACGGTCTACGTGCGGTATATCCGTTCGAGCACGATCAGCCAGCTGAAAGAGGACTATGTGCAAATCCAGTACGCTTTCGGTTCGGCGAAACGGATCATCTTGTTCCGGCACGTGCTGAAGCACGTGGTGCTGCCGGTCATTACGCTGGTGGGCATGTCCATGGGCGATTTGGTTGCCGGAGCGATCGTGACCGAGACGGTATTTTCGTGGCCGGGCATCGGATCGCTTGGCATGACGGCCGTGCGGGGCATGGATTATCCGGTCATTATGGGCATCACATTGTTCTCGTCGGTTCTGTTGATTCTGGGGAACCTGCTCGCGGACATTTTATACGGCATCGTCGATCCGAGAATTAAAACAACGAGGTGATCTCATGAAACGGAGTAAATGGATTAATGTTGCCCGTGAGCTTAAAGGAAACAAGCTGGGGATCGCCGCCGTTATCGTGTTGCTGATCATCGCTTTGGCTGCGATCTTTGCTTTCCTGTCCTCCAAGGATCCGAACCAGATCAATGCGCTCGACCGGCTGAAGCCGCCGAGCAAGGCGCATTGGTTCGGCACCGACGATTACGGGCGGGATACGTTCACAAGGGCGCTTTACGGCGGCCGCGTCTCGCTGGCGGTCGGTTTTCTGTCCATGATTTTTGCGACGGCGATCGGCGTGACGGTCGGCATCATCAGCGGTTATTTCGGCGGGTGGCTCGACAGCCTGCTGATGCGCCTGCTGGATATCATCATGTCGATCCCGTCTTTCCTCATTCTGCTGCTGCTCAGCGTGTACTTGAAACCGAGCGTGGGCAACATCATCGTCATTATTTCGCTGCTGATGTGGATGAGCATCGCCCGGGTCGTCCGGGCGGAGACGATGGCGCTGAAGGAGAGGGAATACGTCCTGTACGCCAAGGCGTCCGGTCAAAGCGCATTCGGCATCATACGGAAGCATATTCTGCCGGGGCTGTTGTCGGTCATCATCGTGAGTGCCACCAACAACATCGCTTCGGCGATCATGATGGAGTCGTCCCTCAGCTTTCTGGGCTTCGGCGTGCAGGCGCCAAACGCGACCTGGGGCAGCATGCTCAACGGCGCGCAGGGGTACGTGGTCAATGCGCCGTATATGGCGCTGTTCCCGGGCTTGCTCATTTTCGTGACCGTGCTTTGCTTCAACATACTTGGCGATATATTGCGCATCGGTCTCGAACCGAAGCTTGGCAAAAGATAAACCGCCGTCGTAAGGCGATGAAGGAGTGAGAAACCAAGATGACAAAACAACTGCTAACCGTCGATGGGCTCAAGGTCTCATTCCAAACCAGGGACGGGCAAAACCAGGCGGTCCGCGGCGTCAGCTTTCATGTGGGCGCCGGCGAAACGGTCGGCATTGTCGGCGAATCGGGAAGCGGGAAAAGCGTGACCGCCAAAGCGATTATGGGACTGATTGCTCCTCCGGGAAAAATTACGGAAGGCAAGGTTTTGTTCCAAGGGGAGGATTTGAGCGGCCTTACCGAAAACGAGTGGCGCAAGCTCCGGGGCAACCGGATTGCGATGGTGTTCCAGGACCCGATGACGTCGCTGAACCCGGTCAAGACGATCGGCTTCCAGATGGCGGAAGTCATCCGGCGCCACCGCGGGCTCGGAAAAAAGGAGGCGCTGTCGGAAGCGGTGGAAATGCTTCGGAAGGTCGGCATCACCGAGCCGGAGCGCCGCGTCAAGCAATATCCGCATGAATTCAGCGGCGGGATGCGCCAGCGGGTCATGATCGCGATGGCGCTCTCCTGCAGTCCGGAGCTGCTGATTGCCGACGAGCCGACGACGGCGCTGGACGTGACGATTCAGGCGCAAATTCTCGATTTGCTGAAGCAGCTCAAGACGGAGTCGGATACCGCCGTGCTGCTTATCACGCATGATCTCGGCGTCGTTGCCCAGGTCTGCTCCCGCGTCGTCGTCATGTACGGCGGCATGGTCATGGAAGAGGGGACGGTCGAAGATATTTTCTACCGGACCGGCCATCCGTACACGCAAGGGCTGCTGCGTTCGGTTCCGAAGCGCGTAGGCGCAAACCGCGAGCGGCTCGTGCCGATCGAAGGCTCGCCTCCCGATCTGATCGACCCGCCTGCGGGATGTCCGTTCCAGGACCGCTGTCCGTACGCGTTCGGCAAATGCTCGGAGCTTCCGCCGATGGCGGACCTTGGTGAAGGCCACCGCTCCTTGTGCTGGCTCGTGCAGGACAAAAGCACGCTGAAAGAAGCGCTCGGGGAGGAGGAAACCGGTCAATGAACGAACATATCATGGTTGATGTGCGCAACCTGAAGAAACATTTCACGAAAGGCGGCGAAGTGCTGAAAGCCGTCGACGGCGTCAGCTTCCAAATCCGCAAGGGCGAGACGTTCGGCCTCGTCGGCGAATCCGGTAGCGGCAAATCGACGGTCGGACGCTGCCTGATCCGGCTGTACGATTATACGGAAGGGGAAGTGTTTTTTGACGGGCAAAACCTGTCCAAGCTGCGGGACAAGCAGCTCAAGCCGTTCCGCCGGCGGATTCAGACGATTTTTCAGGACCCGTATTCCTCGTTGAACCCGAGCATGAGCGTGCTGGATTTGATCGGGGAACCGATGGATATCCACGGCATATATAAAAAAGCGGATGAGCGCAAGGAGTTCGTGGCGGGGCTCTTGGAAAAGGTCGGGCTCAAACGGGAGCATCTGTACCGTTACCCGCATGAATTCAGCGGCGGGCAGCGGCAGCGGATTTCGATCGCGCGGGCGCTTTCCGTCCGTCCGGACTTCGTCGTATGCGACGAGCCGATCTCCGCGCTGGACGTGTCCGTGCAGGCGCAGGTGGTCAACATGCTGGAGGATTTGCAGGCCGAATTCGGGCTGACGTACCTGTTTATCGCGCATGATTTGTCCATGGTGCGCCACATTTCCGACCGGATCGGCGTTATGTACAGAGGCCGCCTGGTCGAAGTGGCGGAAAGCGACGAGCTGTACGACAACCCGCTGCATCCGTATACGAAGGCGCTGCTGTCGTCCATTCCGATTCCCGATCCGCGCGCGGCCAACGAAAAAATGGCGGTGAAATACGAGGTGCCCACGGCCGGTGACGGCGTGGTGCCCGAGCTGCGTGAAGTGAGCCCGGGCCATTTCGTGGCAGACCATTAAAAGATTAGAGGTGCTGATTGAAGCATGGAGAAAAATGAGCGCGTCAAACTATCCCAATGGGATGCATTAATGCTGGAAGGCCTCCGCGCATACGGCTGGTCCGACGAAGAGCTGCTGCGCAGAGTCCGCGAGCGCGATTTGCCGAAGGATACGAGCATGTTTGAGTTCGATTATCAGGCCTTGGCCGAATGGGCCGCGGCCGAACCTGAGTTGTTCCGGTCTGCGGTAACGAACGGTTATTCCATCAAGTACAACACGCTTGGCGGCCTCCGCTCCTGGATTTTGGTTGCCTGCGGCTTCGAGCCGGAGGTCATTCGCGAGCCGGGGCACGAAGCGGTGATCGCCGAGCTGACTCCCGAACAGAAGGAACGCCTTGCGTCCGTCATGTCGTTCGGCTGGGTCATTCGCGAAGAAGCCGGCAAGCCTGGCGTGTACCGAATCGAGCCGCTGCAAAGAGGATAAGGACGCAAACCGCAAAAAACCTGCTCATAGGCGAGCAGGTTTTTTGTGTGTTTAAGCAGGACGAGTTCCCGGTGCATGCGGACGTCCAAGCATCGCTCCTTCGCTTTTATGGGACATCGACTTCGACAACCCGATCCTTGGCGTTGTTTGCGAAATCGGTAAAGCTGCTAAGCGCAATCCGGAATTTGCCGCCGGACTTAAGCTGGTTTTCCATGAAACTCGGCTTTAATATGATCGCAAATGCAGTATCGCCGTTGGAGACGCCGTAGAGGTAATCATCTTCAAATTTCAGATCGGGGAGCGAGTCCGTGATGACTCCATCGGGAGCATATTTTATACCGATTTGCGGGTAGATGCCATTGTATTGCCACCATACGGGCTCGCTCAACGACAGGCTGATTTTCCCGTCCCCGTAAGTCGCGCCGGTCACGGTCGGAGCTTCCTGGTCGAAACGGATCGGCAGCGATACGATGCTGGTAACGGTACCGTTCTCGTACAGCTTGAATACAAGGGACGCGTTGTCGGGTTGACTCTTGGGTTTTACGATCAGTCCGGCGTTGCCGCTTGCGTCTTTTTCGACCGCAATATTCGCCGGATCGGATGATTCGATGGCGATGAAGCCGACCGTTTCGTCATTTTTGATTAGTTTGAAAACGCCTTGTTCCGGGTCGTAGGAATGGACGTAATCCAAATTTTCGCTTTCTCCGCGGGTGATCTGGATCAACTTTTTGATATTCCTTTTATTGTAATATTCGGGATCGGAGCTTGCACCAATGTACACGCCGGTATCCGTCCCGTTCAACACGAACCCGTCTGCCGCGAGCTTCAGCGCCAACGGCCGAACCTGGGCGTTGTTCAGCTCGATAACGGTGGTTTGCAAGCTGTTGTAGGCGTTCGCGATCGTCTCTGCGTCCGCTTCGGGATTCGCATTCACTTCTTTGGCATGGGCTAGTTCTTCATTCAAGTGTTCGACCGCGATTTCGGGATATTTCCCGGTCGTCTCCCCGACGTTCTCCTTCGCGTGGTCGTACAACGCTTGCGCTTCCGCAATAAGATTGCCGAACAGCTGTTTATCCGAAGCAAATGCCGCTTGAACATGATCGAAGGTTGCGGCCAGTTTGCCGGATGTGCTCCGGATCGAGGCATCCGGCGACTGCGGATGGTAGGACACTTCATAGACATCCCCCATTCTCAGCGGTGAATCCGTGATGATTTGCACCGTTTTGCCTGCGACGGCGACCGATTTGACGGCTCGCTTAAAGGAAGAGGAACCTTCTTTCGCATAGATGTGGAAATCGGCTGCGGAAGGAACGCGATTCGAATCCAGCTCTTCGTCATAAGCAAGCACGAGGGTGTCGCCCTTGGCAAAAGAAATCGCCGGCATGCCGAGCGCATGGGATTGAAGAAGGATTTTCGCGGAAGGAGCGGATACGTTGCCGGCCGGGTCCACGGCGTACAGCTTGTATTCGCCTTCGAACAATGCCGATGTCGGGACGGCGGTTTCCGTGTTGGCGGCGGCGGAGGCTTTGGAGGCCATATTCACGCTGACCAAAGAGTCCAACAATTCCCGGCTGGTCGGGTTCTGGCCGAAAGGCACGAGATAGATGCTGCCGGCTTCGCTGCTTTTCGCGATCACGTTTTGGCCGATCTGCACAGGAGAAGCGGAGACGAGCGTTACGGTCGGCGCGGCGGTATCCGGTTGGATCGGCGTGCTTGGGCCGGAGTCGCTGCCGCCGCCGGACGAACCCGGATTCGTTGGCGTAGGGGACGGCTTTTGATTTTCGGGCTGCTTAACTGGAGGTTTTTCTGGAGGTTGGGATGGCGTCGTTCCGTTGTTCTTGATCTGTTCCTGAGCTTTAAGGAGACGGCTTGCCACCGCCGCAACGGCTTGCCTGTCCGCGCTTCCCGTCGGATTGAAGGCACCGTTTGCGTCTCCCTGCAGCAGGCGGAGCTCGACGGCCGCGGCTACGGAATCTTTGGCGTAACCGGCAATTTGGTCTCTGTCCGAAAATTGAAGAGACCAGCCTTTGCCCGCCGTTTCGACGTAGCCCATGGACTCTAGTGCCCGCATGAACAGGACGGCCATATCTTGACGGGTGAGATTCTGGCCGGTGCCGAACTTGCCGTCGCCCATGCCTTTGATGATCCCTGCTTTTACGGCCGCTTCCACGAAATTGTAGGCGTAATTCGAGGCGGGCACATCCGAGAAAGTCGCATTGGCCGGCCCCGATGCCGTTTCAAGCTTCAACGTTTTGGCCAGAAGAATGGCGAAGTCCTGTCTTTGGATCGCTTCCGTCGGATTAAACTTTCCGTCTCCTTTGCCATTGACGATTCCTTTGGCGGCAAGCTCCAGAATCGCGTCTTTGGCATATGAGCCGCTAATATCGGTAAATTCGGCCGGCGCGGCTGTGACCGGCAATGCGGCGGCACTGAGCAGCGCAGCCGTGGTCATGACTTTGAAGATGAACGTTTTCTTCATTTTTTCCCCTCTTTAGCCCAGAATAAAACCAAGATTTCCCATGCGGATGGATTGGTGACTCTATCATATATGCCGGTATATGCCTTGGCAATCGATTTTTTTTCGCCGGGAGAACGGCATGATTCGGAGCTGGTAAACCGAGGTGGCGGAAGAACGGAAACAGCTGGATGAAATGCATGCCGGATTTGATATATTTCTACCGGTTTATCATTTTCCACATCGCTTAAAACGTTGATATACCGCCATTTCTTCGGGTTTTCCGCCTAAAACGGACGCAAATTCGAAGGCGGGGGAAATCATGGGGTTTACCAATTTTGAAAGCGTTTTTATGATGGAATCCAACGGGCAACAGTCAGACGAATGGGAACAACGGCGGCAAATGCCTGGAGCATGCACCCGACAAAACGAGGAGGAAAAAAAAGAATGCCAAAAAAGCGGATCCGTATGTCTGTCATCCTTTCCGTGCTGATGCTCATGCTCAGCGCCTGCGGCGGAGGAGGTGGCAAAGCCCCCGCTGAAGATCAGGCCGAGGCGCCTGCTTCCAATAACGAACCCCCTGCTGCCGCCAGCGCTGCGCAATACGGGGATACCGGGGGGCTTAAGCTTCCGTTGGTGGACGAACCGACAACCATCAAGTTCATGCTGCCCAGCAATTCCTCCAAGATCGGCGACGACAAGCTGATCGTTCAGGAGCTGCTGAAGCGGACGGGAATCAAGGTAGAGTTTCAAACCTATTCGCCGCAAACCTATCAGGACAAATTAAAGGTGGTCGTCGCCTCCGGCAAGCTGCCCGATATTTTTATCGGACTGAAGCCGGCGGAGCTCAAAAAAATCGGCCAGCAAAAGGGCGTGGTCGCCATCAACGAATACGCCGACATGCTGCCGAATTTCTCCAAGCTGTATTTGCAGGAAAACGACTGGGTCATCAAGTCCTACGGCGACCAAAACGGGAATATCTATACGTGGCCGATCTATGACCTCAACCGGGAAGTCAATCACGGCTTCCTGTACAGGAAAGACATTTTCGATAAAAACGGCATCAAGGAATGGACCAATACCGAAGAATTTTATCAGGCGCTGAAGAAGCTGAAAGAAATTTATCCGGATTCCTATCCGTATGCCTCGAAAGGGCTGGCCCACATTTTCGGCGACTGGTCCTTCGGCTGGGGGCTCGGGAATAACGACAATTATCCGGCCTATTACGACGAGAAGGACGGGACCTGGAAATACGCCTCCGTGCAGCCGGAGCACAAGGATATGCTCGATTTCATGAAAAAGCTGTACAACGAAGGCTTGATGGATCCCGAATTTTTGACCGATACCCAAGATTCGTGGACCACGAAAATGACGACCGACAAGTCGTTCGTCACATGGGACTGGATCGGCAGACTGGACTTATTCTACAACCAGGTCAAAGAGAAAAATCCGGATTACAACCTGAGATATGCCAATCCGATCGGACCTACCGGCCATGTCCGCACGCTGCCTAAAGTTTCCGACTTCAGCGTGGCCGTTGCCAACAACAAAAACAAGGAAGCGGCATTAAAGCTGCTGGACTATTTGACGAGCCCGTCCGGGGGCGAGCTGATGACCGTCGGCGTGGAAGGCGTCAACTTCAATTGGGGCGAGGACGGCCGGCCGGTGTATCCGGAGCTGAAAGACCTGCCGCTGGTAGACATCGGCGTGCTCGAGGACCGTTACGGCATGTGGCTGGAAGGCGCTTATCTCAGACCGGACAAACGCAGCGTGTATTACAAGTTTTCCGAGAAGGAGCAAGAGGCCCAGGACAAAATCATGAAAGAGGACAAACGGGAGCCGTTCGATCCGATCCTGAACTTTACCGACGACGAAATTTCCACGCTGGCGGAATTGCAGACTTCGCTGCAGAAAGCGTCCGAGGAGTTCAACGCGAAGTATATTCTGGATAAATCTTACGGGGACGCACAGTGGGAAGAGTTCAAAAAGTCGATCTCCAAGCAGGGGATGGATGACCTGATCAAAATCTACAACGACGCCCAGAAGCGGTACGACGCGGCCAAGTGATGAAACGGGGAACGACACATGATGAATAAACCGTTAAAATCCCGGTCCAAGGAGATGCTGAGGCATATCCGGCGGGACCGGGAGCTGCTGTTACTGTTTATCCCGTGCATCCTTTTTTACGTCATTTTCCGTTACGGTCCGCTGTACGGACTCATCATCGCCTTCAAGGATTACAGCGTGTTTACCGGCGTGCTGGGGAGCGATTGGGTCGGGCTGAAGCATTTCATCAAGTTTTTCGGCAATCAGGATTTTTGGATGCTGTTCCGCAACACGCTGCTGCTCGGCTTTTACACGCTCGTATTCGGATTTCCGTTTCCGATCCTGCTGGCCGTATTGCTGAACGAGGTCCGGGTTCAATGGTTCAAAAAGTCCGTGCAAACGCTGAGCTATCTCCCGGCCTTTTTATCCGTCGTCATCATCAGCAGCATGATCATCGATTTCCTCTCGCCCACGAACGGGCTGCTCAACCAGCTGCTGGCGGCGCTCGGGTTCGAGAAAAAATATTTCCTCGCCGATTCCGGGTGGTTCCGGCCGATTTACGTCATCTCGGAAATTTGGGGCACGGTAGGGTACGAATCGATCATTTATCTTGCGGCGATCGCCGGCATCAGTCCGACGCTGTACGAGGCGGCGAAAGTGGACGGGGCAACGCGGTTTCACATGATCCGGCACATTACGATTCCGGGGCTGATGCCCACCATGCTGATCATGTTTATCCTGAAAACCGGTTCCATGATCCGCGTCGGGTATGAAAAGGTGCTGCTGCTGTACAATCCGATGACCTACAACGTAGCCGACGTGTTTTCGACGTACGTTTACCGGAAGGGCCTGCTCGAGTCCAACTACAGCTACGCGGCGGCGGTCGGAATGTTCGAGGCGCTGGTGGCCATGGTGATGCTGCTGGGCGCAAACGCCGTCAGCCGGAAGATCGGAGGGAAGGGATTATGGTAGGGGCACGCAGATTATCCGTTTTTGGCGTCGTCAACGCCCTGATCCTGGCCTGCGTCGCCATCGCGACGCTGTATCCGGTATGGTACATTGCGGTCACCTCGTTAAGCGATACGGCTTCGGTCGTCCAAGGGAAGGTGTTATTGTTCCCCAAGGGCTTTAACTTCGACGCCTACGCGGAGGTGCTCAAAAACAAATTGATCCCGCGGGCGTATTTGAACTCCGTTTACTACACGTCGCTGGGCACCTTCATCAATCTGTTGTTTACGGCGGTGGCGGCCTATCCGCTCTCCCAGAGAACGTTTTTCGGCCGCCGGTTTTTCATGCTGGCCATCGTGCTCACGATGTTCCTGAACCCCGGCATCATTCCGACGTATCTCGTGGTCCAGAAGCTGGGACTGACGGATTCGGTATGGTCGCTCGTGCTGCCGAACGCGATTTGGACGATGGAGCTGATCATTTTAAAAAGCTTTTACGAAAACATGTCCTCCCAGATCCGGGAGGCGGCCCTCATCGACGGCGCGTCGGAAACGAGGATTCTTTTCAGCATCGTCATCCCGCTCTCCAAACCCGCGCTGGCTTCCATCGGTTTGTTTTATTTCATGGGCCATTGGAACAGCTTCTTCCTGCCGCTCATTTATTTGAACGACAAGGACATGTATCCGCTGCAGGTCGTTTTGCGGGATATGCTCATCTTCAACACCGAAAATGACGCCGGGCTCGTGGACCGGGCGGCCCTGGCGCCGCAGGCGCTGAAAAACGCGACGATCGTGCTGTCGATGATTCCGGTGCTGCTGATCTATCCATTTGCCCAAAAATATTTCGCGAAGGGGGTTATGCTGGGGGCGGAGAAGGGTTAGGCGGCGGAATGTGGAATAGTTGTCATCATGAGAGGTGACGCCAATGAATCGGTTAATCGCAAGCCGGGGACTGCTGCAAATCTTTTTCTCTCTGCTGCTGGTCATCGTGATCATGTCCGTGTCCAACTACGTCGTTTACCGCAATTCGATTTCCGGGATTTACGAAAAAGTGACGCAAAACAATCGGTTGGCCGTCAAAAACATCATTCAGGCGTTCGACAGCAGCCTAACGACGGTGAACAACCTCATTTTCACGATCCACGGACTTCCTTACGACCGCTTGAAATCCGGGGGAAGCTCAACCCTCGACATGTCCCAGGTGTATTCCCTGCAGGACAATTTGGCCAGCCTGGTGTCGTCGGTGGATTACATTGAGGACGTGGTTGTGTTCTACGATCAGGTGGATTTGGCGATTACCGCGAGCGGGACCAGCGACATGAAGCTGCTGTTTCAGAATAAATACAGGCATGACATGTACAATGCGGCCTACTGGAGGAATTTCGCCAAGTCCAAACGTCCGTTCACCGTTTTCCCGGCTTCCGATTTCTATGCGCAGGCCGAAGGCTCGAAGCCGAGAAGCGAACGGCTGATGGTCGTCATGGACGGCAACAAATACAAGCTATCGGACAAAAACGTCATGGTCCTGATCAACGTGGAAAAATGGCTGCAGCACGTGAATCTGCAGGCGATGGTGCCGGGTTCTTCCTTGATCGTGCTGGATGCCGACCGCAACGTCATTCTCAGCACCGACAAAAACCTGGATCTGGTCGAGGTGCTGAACGACGTATACTTCAAGCAGCCGCAGGGGAAATCGCTGACGCGGGGCGACTTCGAGTACAGCTTTTACCAGTCGGACTACAACGGCTTCATCTACATCGATAAAATGCCGTACCAATTCCAAAATATCGACTCCGTGGCGAGCGGAAGCAGGCTCATCATGATCGTGGCGATCGTAAGCGCGGTGGTTCTCGCCGGACTGCTCAGCGTCTATTTGTACCTGCCGGTCAAAGGCATCCTGAAGCTTCTGGGGGGCGGCCGCGTGAAAGGGAACGACTTCCGCAAAATCCACAGCGGCATCGCCAAGGCACAGCGGGAAAACGAAGAGCTCCGGAGACAGATCCAATCCGCGGATGCGGAGCTTTGCCGGGCGGTTTTCCTTCAATCGCTGCTCGAAGGGCGGCACGCCGGGGATGACGGGGCGCAGGCGCGGAGATTTGAACGGTCGTTGTTCCGCGAAAAGCAGTTCGTGATGGCGCTGTTCCAGTTCAAAAGCAAGGAGGAGACCGGGGAAAACGCCGGCCTGAACCCGGAAGACATGGCGGAGGAGATTCGCGGCGGCCTGCAATACGTCGCCGGGCATGCGGCCGTATTTCACGTGCAGGATTTGCGGTTTGCCGCTTTGATCGGCATCGTTCCCGGGGCCGGGAGGAAGGAAATCATCGACGGCGTCCGATCCTTTATGCTCCATGCGGGGCAGGGCGTTTTTGCCGGCTTTACGGTTCGGGCTTGCGTCTCCAAAACGTATGAATCCCGGCTTCAGCAGTGCAGGCCGGCATATCAGGACTTGCTGAACGGGCTTCGCTACCGGAACACCCATGACGAAGCGCAGGCCGTGATCGATACCGAATCGATCCGTTACGTGGCCGACGTCTATTTTCCGCTGGAGAAGATGGATAAGCTGACCCGCTGCCTGACCGGCGGCAGAACCGAGGAAGCGGTTCACATCGTAAGGGACATCATTTCGGAAAATGCGGCCCGGAACATCCACCACTACCATTTGGCCCATGTCGCCAAAAGCATCTTTCTCTATATCATCAAACCGGTCGAAGCGTCCGTATCGGACGACAAGGAGCTGCTGCGGCTCGAAGCCCGGTTCATCCGCCAGGTCGACGAGGCGTTCGGCCACGACGAAATCGGCAACGCGCTGGCCGAGCTCGTGCAAAGCATCGCGGACAAACGGAGCCGGGAGCCGAAAAGCAAGCTGAATCCCGCCTTTATCTCGCAGTATATCGAACTGAATTACATGCACAACTTGTATTTGGACCGGATGGCCGAGGTGCTGGATACCACGCCCAAATATTTCTCCAACTATTTCAAGAAAACGTTCGGCATCAACTACGTCGAATACCTGAACAAGGTCCGGCTGGAGCATGCGCGGGAATTTCTGAAAAATACCGACTTCAATATCGCCGAGATCGGGGAAAAAACAGGGTATGCCAATGCCTCCACCTTTACGACCACGTTTAAAAAATATTACGGCATCTCTCCCAGCGAATACCGGAAAACCGCGGGCGAGGGATAGAAGGAAGGGGTACATGAAAGCCGTCGCCGCTTTTAAAGGAAACATCGTCATTACGGAAACGGAGGAACAAATCACCGTGCCGGAGGGGCATGTGCGGATCCGCACCGAACTGTCGGCCATCAGCCCGGGGACGGAATTGTCCTTTTTGAAACGAGGCCCCGAGATGCCCTCCCTTCTCGGGTACAGCGCCGTCGGAATCATTGAAAAAATCGGGGACCGGGTAAGCGGATTCCGGATCGGCCAGCGGGTGGCCTGCTACGGCGCCCCTTATGTCCGGCATTGCGAACGATTGACCGTGCCGTCCAATTTGATCGCTTCGGTGCCCGATCACGTCCGGCCCGAGGAAGCGGCCTTCGGCGGGTTGGGAGCCATCGCGATTCATGCGCTCCGGACCGCTGATCTCCGGTTCGGGGAATCGGCCGTAATCGTCGGCTTGGGCATTCTGGGACAGATGATCGCCCAGATCGCGGCGGCAGCCTCGTTTCGCGTCATGGCGCTCGACGTGAATGCCAGCCGTGCCGACATGCTGCGGGCTCAAGGCATGGAGCATGTCTTCACCGAGCACGACGGGCTGCAGAACCGGCTTGAAGCCGTTACGGACGGACATGGCGCGGATTGCGCCCTCCTTTGCGCCGGCGGGCCGGGTGAAGAGCTCATTAACCGTTCCTTAAGCTGGATTCGCGACCGGGGAAAAATCGTCGTGGTCGGCGACTTGTCCACCTCTTTTTCCAGGGCGCAAATGTTCGGGAAAGAAGCGCAGGTCCTGATCTCGCGGGCCGGCGGACCCGGCAGGTATGACCCGGGCTACGAGAGGGACAACCGGGATTATCCGATCGGATTCGTGCGCTGGACCGAAGGGAGGAACCTTGAGGAGTACATCCGCCTATTGGCCGAAAAACGGATTTCGATTTTGCCGCTTATTTCGCATCGTTATCGGCTGGACGAAGCCAAGGCCGCTTATGACAACTATTTGAATACGCCGGGTGTCATGGGAACGTTAATCACATACGGGGACTGAGGGAGGAAGTTCGATGCGCAAAACATGGTTTGCGGTTGCAGTCGTCATCGTATTGTTGTCAGGGATTGCCGGTTGGGGAGGTGCGGCAAGCGCCCAGGAAAGCCGCTTGGGGCAGAAGGTCTACGGTCCGCCCGAGGAGCTGCTGCCGCCGCTGAATTACACGGTCTCCGTCTTTAACGGGACGGTCGGCCGGGAGGAAGGGCGTCCGGTGCTGTATACGACGTCCAAGGGCAAGCCGGGCCGGCTGAACGTCATCGATTTGGCGGATTACAAGCTGCTGCGCAGCATACCGATCCCGCCTTCGGAGAGTTCGTGGGCCCATACGGTGGCGCCGGACGGGACCTTGTACGTCGCGGCCGAGGGGGGCGGAGCGAGGCTGTGGAAATACTCTCCGGTGACGCATACGGTGGAGCAGGCCGCGGTGTTCGACGGCGAATCATGGCCGATCTGCGTTACGACGGACGAAGCCGGACGGGTGTACGTGGGCACGTATCCGGGCGGCAAAGTGATCCAGTATGATCCATCTACCGGACAGATCAAGGATTACGGCCGCGTGATCGGCCATATAGCCCAGGAATACGTCCGTTCCATCGCTTATCAAGGGGGCTATATTTATGCGGGGACGGCGCATCATCAGATTGTGCGCGTCAATCTGGCGACAGGAGAAAAAACCGACATCGCCGCGTCCCTCCATGTTCCGGAAGGCGACGATACGGTATACGACCTCGATACGATCGATAACCGGTATTTGTTCGCGCGGTATACGGACGGAAGCGGCGTGCCGGGGCCAGCTTATATCTATGATACGTCGGCGAACGCCTGGCTCGATACGGTCATCGATCATGTGACGGGTCTTCATGAGACCGACTCGCTGAACGGCAAAATTTACTTTATGTCCGATAAAAAGCTGAAGACCTTTGACTTGACGACGCATGAGGTTGCGGAGACGGGCATGGAGTACGGAAGCGGCTTCCGCGGCGCGGATTGGGTAGAGTTTCCGGACAATCCCGACCTGCCCGGCAAAAACCTGGTTACGGTCCGGTACGACGGCGGCGTGGCCATTTTGAACATCGAAACGAAGAAGGTGCATCTATACCCCTCGGTCGTACCGGGAACGCCGGGAGTCGTTAACCGCATACAATCGTCGCCGGACGGCGGACTGTTCGTAACGGGAGTGCAATCCAGCAGGGGGTCGATCATCGACCCGAACGCCCTAACGTCGGTTCCTTTTTCGATCGGCCAGGCGGACAGCGTGTATCCGCTCGGCAACCGGATGTATATGGGAGTCTATCCCGAAGGAGCCCTGTACGGATACGACATGAATCTTGAACCGGGCGCCGAGAATCCGAAAAAGCTGTTTGTTCTGGGAAATCAGCAGGAGCGGCTCGTCAATATGACGTCCGGCGGCGGCAAGCTGTATGTCGCCACGATTCCCGCCTATAATACGTTGGGGGGAGCCGTTACGGAATATGACCCGGCAACGGGGGAAGCCCAGGTATACCGGAACATCGTGCAAGACCAGAGCGTGCTGAGCCTTGCTTACAAGGACGGCAAGCTGTTCGGTTCGACGACGATCCGCGGCGGCCTCGGTTCCGAGCCTGCTGCGGACGAAGCGAAAATCTTCGTGTGGGATACAAAAACGAAACAAAAAATCACGGAGTTCCCGCTGCGGATCATCGGGCTGGATAAACCCGTTTTTATCGGGGATTTAAGCGTCGGGCCGGACGGTCTGATTTGGGGAGCAGCGTACGAGTACGTTTTTGCGATCGACCCGGATACCTATGCAATCGTCAAAAGCAAAAAGATCCAGTCGAACCTCAGCTACACGCAGTGGGCGCATCATCCCATGCGCTGGTCGGACGACGGGTTGTTGTACGTGTTGTTTAACAACAAATTGACCGTAATCGACCCGGAAACGATGGAATCCCGCATGGTCACGACCGCCGCACGGTTTGAGCTGGGCAAAGACGGCCATCTTTATTTTACGGATCAAGCGACCAATACGATTTTATACCGCATTCGGGCGGGCGGAGAGATCGTTGAATCTCCCCCGGGAACTCCGCTGCCGGTCACGAATGCCGGCTTTGAAGAAGCGCTAAGCGGCGGCATGATTCCGGGCTGGGCGTCGCTGTTCGCAGTTGGCTCTGACGTCAACCATGCCGTCAGCACGGATCGCAGCTTCTCCGGCGGCGCCAGCCTGAAATTGGGCGACGGCACGCGGACGGCATCCGTGGCCCTCCAAAGCGATAAAATTCCGGTCACTCCCGGCAAAAAATATACTGCCGGCGTTCAGGTCTACGTCGAGTCCGGCCAGCCGGGAGTCATGCTCCGGTTCTTCGACGCCGGGAACCGCACGCTAAGCACGCTCGAAACGCATTTGGACGAGAGCCGGCTGGCACAATGGCAGGAGGTCACGCTTTCCGGCGCGGCACCGGCCGATGCGGCCTATGCCAGACTCATCGCGGTGGTCAGCCGATATAACATGGCTTCCGCTTACTACGACGACTTTGCCCTTTCAGTGGAAGGGGCGGAACAGCCGAAAGATACGGATGCGCCGGTTTCCGTCGCGGCTATCGTGCCCGACGCGAATGAAGCCGGGTGGGTCAACCGCGACGCAAGCGTTCGGATCGATGCTGCAGACGGCGAGGGCAGCGGCGTTGCAGGCATCACGTATGCCGCCGCCGGAGCGATGCGGCAGGATCCCGTCAGGATCGAGGGGAGTCCAGCATCTTTCGCGATAACCGCCGAGGGCATAACGAAAGTGACGTATTGGGCGGAAGACCGGCAAGGCAACAAAGAAATACCGCGCGAGCAGACGGTAAAGATCGACAAGTCCCTGCCGGACATCGTTTTTGCGGGGAAGGACGTTTACACGTTGGATCAGACGGTGTCGATCCGCTGCGAAGCCTCCGATAGCGTGTCCGGCATCGCCTCGGATACCTGCAGCGAAGTGAATCTGCCCGCCTATGCGCTTCTTCCCGGCATCAATACGCTATCCGCCGAAGCCGTCGACTTGGCTGGGAACATATCTACGAAGGAATTTTCATATCAGATCGCTGCGACCTGTGAGGGCTTGGGCGTGCTTGTCGATTCGTTTGCATCCTCTCCCGGCATCGCGAACGCTTTGGGCGTAAAACTGAAAAATGCAGAGGAATCGGCTGCAAGGGGCAACGAGCAAGCCAAACAGGGACAGCTTCAGGCTTTCGAACACGAAGTGAATGCCCAAATCGGCCGCGGTCTGACGGCGGAACAGGCTGCCGTTCTGCTGAAGTGGGTGAAGGAGCTGTAAACGGGACCTAAAAAGCTCAAGCCGACGCGTTAAAAATCGCGTTCGGCTTGAGCCTTTTTTTGCGAATCGCAGCACTGCGGTTACTTTTTCAGCAGCAAATAGATGAAATACGGCGCGCCGATGAGCGCGACCACGATGCCCGCCGCCAATCCGTCCGGACTCGCGACCTGGCGGCCGATCGTATCGGCCAGCACGAGCAGCCAGCCCCCGGTCAGGATCGCCACCGGAATAAACAACTGGTTCCGCGGGCCGACCAGCGCTTTGGCGATATGCGGCGCCATCAGGCCGATAAAGGCGATGCCGCCCGTGACCGACACGGCGGAAGCCGCCAGGGCAACGGCCGTCAGCAGCAGCACGACGCGCTCTTTGTTCAGCGATACGCCGGCGCCGATGGCAACGGGTTCGCTCAGCGACAGCATGTTCAGCTTGTTGGCCTTGTACATCGTAAAAGGAATCAGCACGACGAGCCAAGGGAGAAGCGCCCAGATAAACGGCCAGTCGGTCCCCCAGATGCTGCCCGCGATCCACTTGGAAATGAAATCGACCTTCTCCCGGTTGGCGGACGAAATCAGCACGACCATGACGCCGGATAGCGCCATGGAGAAGCCGACGCCCATCAGCACCATCCGCACCGGCTGCAGGCCGGATTTGCGGCTGTACGAGCTGACATAGATCAGGAGGGCGGTTACCATCGCTCCCATGAAAGCCATCAGCGGCAGCAGATAGATGAACGAGCCGGCCTCGATCGGAGCAAAGAGAAAGAAGATCGACACGGCGACGCCTGCGCCGGAATTGATGCCGACGATGCCGGGGTCGGCCAGCTCGTTGCGCGTAATTCCCTGCAAAATCGAACCGGAAAGGGCCAGCGCCATCCCGGCCAGCAGCGTAATGACGATCCGCGGCAGCCGCACGGAGAACAACACGAAATTTTCCTTGAACGTGCCTTGGCCAAGCAGCGTCGGAATCAGCCGATCGAAGGATAGGGAAGCGTAACCGAGCCCCATGCCGACGACGGCCGTCAGTACAATCAGGATGAGCAGAATCAGCAGAATCAGGCGCTGCTTGCGGATCAGTGACGGATGGATCATGAGCTTGCTTGCCCTCCTTTCCGCGCAATGACGAGGAAGAACGGAAGTCCCAGCACCGCCACAATGGCCGCGACGGGCGCCTCGTACGGGGCGGTGATCGTTCGCGCCAGCGTATCGGCGATCATCATGAAAGCTCCCCCCATGACGGCCGCCATCGGGATCGCAAACCGATAATCGGTGCCGACGATGGCGCGCACGATATGCGGAATCATCAGCCCGAGGAAGGTGAGGCTGCCGACGAGCGCGACCGAAGCGCCCGCAAGCAGGAACGTCACCACGAACAGGATCGCTTTGATCCGCGCCGTTTTCTGGCCGAGGCCGACGGCCACTTCCTCGCTCAGGCTAAGGATCGTCAGCTGCTTGGACAGCAGCATCGCAACGATGATGCCGGCGACGATAAAGGGCACGATCACCTGAAGCTGGCTCCAGTTCGCCCCGATCAGGCCGCCGGAGGTCCACATGGAGACGCTTTTGGAAATTTTGAAGGTAATTCCTACCCCGTCCGCAACGGCGTTCAAAAAGGCGGAGATGGCGGCGCCCGCCAGCACGATCCGCAGCGGGGAGAAGCCGCCCCGCTTGACGGAGCTGATCCCGAAGACGAGCGCCGCGCCTGCGGCCGCGCCGATAAAGCAGGCGATCATCAGGCCGAAATAATTGACGGAGGTCAGTAACGCCAGCGTGACAGCCAGCGCGGCATTGGCGCCCGCCGTCAAGCCGAGGAGCCCCGGGTCGGCCAGCGGGTTGCGGGTCATGCCCTGCATGATCGCCCCGGCGACGGCCAGCGCCGCCCCGACGAAGATCGCGGCAACCTCCCGCGGCAGGCGGATTTCCCGGATCATCGACAGCTTTTCCCCGGCGCTTTTGCTGGTCAAGGCCATCCATACGTCCCTGGCCGAAACGTCGGCGGCTCCGACCAGCATCGCCAGCACGAAGACGGCAATCAGCAGCAGCAGCGCCGCAAGCATTTTATACGTAAATGGGATTCGTCCAGTTTTCTTGTCCATCGCGCACTACTTCCCGAGGAAATGTTTGATAAAGAAATCGAGCTGGTAGTCCAGCGTGATCGGATCGTTGAAATAAAACGCTTTGGCATCCGCGACGAAAACATGGCCGTTTTTTACGGCAGGCATATTTTTGTACGTCTCCGTCTCCTCCAGGGAATTGCCGGAATCCTGATCCTTGCTGAAAATGACGTAATCGCCGGCGAATTCGGGCAGAACTTCGGGAGAAAGCGCGTAATACCCTTCCTTCAGAGCGGTTTCCTTGACCTTCTCGGGCATGTTCAGCTTCATCTGCTGATACAGAATTTCGGTGCCGCGGCCCCAGTTGTCGCCGTAGACGTACAGCTGCTTGTTGAAAACTTCCATGACGGACACGGTCGCCTTGTCGCCGATTTTGGCTTTGATCTGTTTGCCGGCCTCATCGGCGCGTTTTTTGAAATCGTCTATCCAGGCCTGCGCCTCTTTTTCCTTGTTCAGCAGTTTGCCGATTTCCAGCTGCTGCGTCAAATAATCGACTTTTCCGTAGGTGTAGGTGACCGTAGGCGCAATCTGTTTCAGCTTGTCGACGTTTTTGATGTTGGACAGTCCGATGATGAGGTCGGGGTTCAGTTCGATGATTTTTTCCAGGTTTTCGTCCGAAACTTCTTCCGCATCTTTCAGCTTGTCTTTGAAGTTCGGGTTCATTTTCGACCAGGAGTCGGCGCCGACCACGTTGACGCCAAGCGCCAATACGTTGCCGGTGAAGCTGGAGAGAACGACGACGCGTTTCGGATGGGCCGGCACCTTCACGGGGCCGTTTTCGGATTGGTAGGTGATCGTTTCGGAGCTTGCTTGTTCCGCGGCGGCGTTTCCTTCCACCTTGCCGTCGGCTCCGTTTTTGCTGCTGCAGGCGCTTAAGGCGAGGATAAGGCATAATAAAAGGGGTAAAAATGCTTTTTTCATTGGATTGACGCTCCTTCTCAAAATATATGTTTGGATTCCGCTAAGTTTTGATCAAATCATAGGTGACGCACATCGGTTTCCCGGTCCGCGGGTCGCGGCCGACGGCCGCATCGATCGAATAGACCTGCTTCAGCACTTCGGGGCGGATCACTTCCTCGCCGCTGCCGGTTTTGACGATTTCCCCGTCCTTCAGCGCGATGAGATAATCGGCGAAACGGGCGGCCTGGTTGATGTCGTGAAGCACCATCACGATGGTGCGCTGCTGCTCTGTGTTGAGATTCTGCAACAGTTCGAGCACTTCCAGCTGATGCGCCATGTCCAGGTATGTAGTCGGCTCGTCGAGGAAGATGATATCGGTTTCCTGGGCGAGCGCCATCGCGATCCATACCCGCTGGCGTTGTCCGCCGGAAAGCGTATCGACCGAGCGGTACTTGAAATCCTTCGTGCCCGTCTCCGCGAGCGCCCAGTCGATCACCTCGACGTCGCGCGGCGTCAGGCGCCCGAAGCCTTTTTGGTACGGAAAACGCCCGTACGACACCAGCTCGCCGACGGTCAGCCCCGCAGCGCTTTCGGGCGTTTGCGGCAGGATGGCCATTTTTTTGGCCAGCAGCTTCGTATTCTCCTTGGCGATGTCCTCTCCGTCGAGAATCACCGTGCCGCCCTGGTGCGGAATAATGCGGGTGATCGCTTTCAGCAGCGTCGATTTGCCGCATCCGTTGGAGCCGATGATGGCGGTGATTTTTTTGTCGGGAATGCTGACGCTGAGATTTTTGACGATAGAGCGTTCGCCGTAGCCGATGCTGAGTTCCGTAGTGTACAGCCGAACCATGAGTGGCCCTCCCTTATATAGCAAAATATTTTTTAGAGACAAGATATGATTGCCGAAATAAACCCTCCTAAATGGAGCATAATATGTTCGGACATGACTGATAATGATTCTCAATATCGTTAAAAGAATAAGTTGATTTTGCGTCGATGTCAATAGAATCTTGAAAATCAAGGAAAATCCATGTATATTTTTATTGAGAATGAGAATTGTTATCATTAATAAGAATGATTATAAATAAAGTTGAGGAGCGAGCGGGTATGGGTCAGGAAGAAATTTTCGATATGACAGTGGTCGGCGGGGGGCCGGCCGGGCTTTATTCCGCTTTTTATAGCGGGCTGCGGGAAATGAAGACCAAAATCATCGAGTTCCAGCCCGAGCTGGGCGGCAAAATACATGTGTACCCGGAGAAAATGATTTGGGACGTCGGCGGCTTGACGCCGATTCCCGGAGCCAAGCTGATCGAGCAGCTGGTGCAGCAGGGGCTGACGTTTAACCCCGAGGTCGTGCTGAACGAAAAGGTCGAGTCCATTACGCGGCGGGGGGCCGGAATTTTCGAGCTGCATGGCAGTTCGGGGCGCGTCCATCTCTCCAAGACGGTCATCATCGCCGTCGGCGGCGGCATTCTGAATCCGCAGAAGCTGGAGATCGAAGGCGCAAGCCGTTTCGAGATCAGCAACCTGCATTATACGGTCAAATCGCTGAAGCGGTTCAAGGATAAAACGGTAATCATTTCCGGCGGGGGCAATGCCGCGGTCGACTGGGCCAACGAGCTGGAACCCATCGCGAAAAAGGTCTACGTCGCCTACCGCAAGGACGCGCTGAACGGGCACGAAGCTTCCGTGGAACAGCTGCTGAACAGCTCGGTGGAATGTTTGTTCCATCGGACGATTACCAAGCTGCATGCCCGCGCAGACCATGAAGCGATCGAACGCGTCGAACTGACCCATCAGCAGACGGGCGACGTGATGGAGCTGTACGTGGATGACGTGATCATCAATCACGGATATGAACGCGACACGACCTTGCTGCAGCAAAGCGACCTCAAAATCGACATTGCCGACGAATATTTCATAGCGGGCACGCCAAGCAGCGAGTCCTCCGTTCCCGGATTGTACGCGGCCGGGGATATCCTCAAACATGAAGGCAAGCTGCACCTCATTGCGGGGGCCTTCCAGGATGCGGCCAACGCCGTCAACAAGGCGAAACGGTTCCTTCAGCCGGACGCCGACGCGGTCGCCATGGTCTCCTCGCATAACGAAGCGTTCAAAGACAGAAACCGGGATCTCGTCAAAAAAATGATGGGGTAAACCGCGAACCGATAGAAAGTCCTTTTGTCGCAAAGCGAGGGGGCTTTTTTTCGTATCGTCAAGAAGTCGCGGGTATGATTCCATTAAACAATCCCCGATCAGGAAGAAGCGCAACCAATGTACCTGCATCGCAAGAGCTCTTTCCCGGAAACGTCTTCCTTTAAATTACATGATTTCTTGTATTCTCCGCGAGTTTTCAAGCTTTCCTTTTTCAAAAATCGCCCTTACCCGACGCATCTACCCCTTTTAGCGCCTCAATTTCGCTGATCATAGGGGAAATAACTAAAAATTACTATTTTTTTTAGTATTCGATATATAAAAAAGATACCGTTCTGAGTTAAAATAAGGAAAATAGGACCTTATATTTTTTCATCACGCATGACGGAAGTCTAGGATAGGGAGATCATACGCCTATATAACATAAATAGTTCATATTTAGCAGGACCATACATCGATGTCAAACGAAGATGACAAGGGGAGAGCGTGTGATGGTTAAGGAGCAAACGAGGTATTCCCGGCTCGCGAATATTACGAAACTGATCAACACCAAATTGGAATTGCGAGAGGTATTGCAGCATGTAACGACAGCTATTTCGGAGGAGATCGTCCAATGCGATTCGGTTGGCATTTATCTGCCGCAAGGCGATGGGACCTTTAGGGGGTATGTCGGCAAACCCGAGATCATCAACGGGATGACGCTGGACATGCATATCATCGACACCAACCGCGATCAGCTCGCCAAAGAAGTGATCGAAACGCAAAAAACGATCTACATTCCGGACACATCACAAGATCGGCGCCCCGACTCCTGGGCGATCGAAGGCTTCGAGATCAAATCGCTGCTCGTTCTTCCCATCTCGTATGAGCAGGAGCTGTTTGGGCTCGTGTTTCTTTTTGATTACGGCATTCCGATGAATTTGACGGAATCGGAGATTCAGACGGTCGAGGCCTACGTCAATATGGCGGCCGTGGCCATCCGCAACGCCAACAATTTGACGCATAAGGAAAATCTGATCGCCGAGAAGCAGCTTCTGCTTGACGTGACACGCAACTTATCGATGTGCTCGACCATGCAGCAGGGGCTGGACACAAGCTTTTATTATATCGCCAAAGTGCTGAACAACTACAACATCGGGGCCCATTTGCTGGACCCGCTCGCCGGGAAAAGAATCAAACCCGCCAAGCTGAGCAAGGACAGCGACTGGTCCGAGGAAGACTGGATGCGAACGCATCAAAGGGTGAAAATCGACCCGGAAAATGATCGCGTTTTCCACGAGGTCGTGCGCACGAAAAAAGTGATCATCATTCCGGACGTTTCCAAGGACGACAGGCCTAACCATGAGGCTTGCCGGGATTTCGGGATCAAAGGGATGTACATGTTTCCGCTGGTTTCGATGGGGGAAGTGCTAGGCGTCATCGCGGTGGTCAATCTCGGCGAAAAAATCATGACGTATTCGGAAGCCACGATCCAGCTGTGCCAATCCATTGTGGAAGCCACGGCTTCGACGTTGTCGAATTTGCTTTACATGGAGAAGCAGGAAGTCATCATCGAGGAAAGGACTTCTGAAATTACGTTCAAGAACAGGGAACTGGAGCGGGTCGTGGCCGAGCTTCAGCATCTGAGCCGGGAGAAGGAGCTCATCCTCAACTCGGCCGGCGAAGGGATTTTCGGCCTGGACCTTCAGGGCAACATCACCTTTTGCAACCCCGCCGGCGAGGCGATGCTCGGTTATGAAGCCAGGGAGCTGATCGGCCAGCCGGCCAGCGTTATTTTTTACGGCAAGGGTGAAGATAGGGAGCGGGGGGACGGCATGGATTACCGCAAATGGGATAAATGCCATGCGGACGACTGCTTTTACCGCAAGAACGGCTCCAGCTTTCCGGTCGAATACGTCATTTCATCCATCAAGGAAGGGGACGATATCGTCGGCGACGTCGTGACTTTCAAAGACATTACGGAACGAAAGCAGATGGAGGAGGAAATCAGATACCATGCCTACTTTGACAGCGTGACGGGCCTGCCTAACCGGGTTTTGCTCAAAGACAGGCTCGATCAGGGCATTAAATACGCCCAAGCGAACGGAGGGAAAATAGCGCTTCTGTACCTGGATTTGGACCGTTTCAAATTCATTAACGACACGCTGGGGCATACCTACGGCGATTTGCTGCTGCGGGACGTTGCCAAACGGCTCGTTGACTCCATTCCGAAAAGCGCGACCGTTTCGCGCCAAGGCGGGGATGAGTTTACGATTTTCCTGCCGAACATCAAAAGCAAAAAAGAGATTTCGAAGGTCGTTAACCAGGTCATCGCTTCGTTCGAGGAACCGTTTTACGTCAAAGACCATGAAGTGTACATCAAAACGAGCATCGGCATCAGCCTGTTTCCGGATCATGGGGACACCAGCGAAACGCTGATCAAAAATGCGGACACCGCGATGTATAAATCGAAAGAGATATCCGGGAACAGCTATCACTTTTTCAGCACGGGCATGGACACGAGGACGTTCGAAATCGTCAAGTTCGAAAACGCGTTATACAAAGCGCTTGATCAGGACGAGCTCATTCTCTACTACCAGCCCCAAATCAATTATAAAACGAATACGATCGTCGGCGTGGAGGCGCTTCTGCGCTGGAATCATCCGAAAGAGGGCATGGTGCCGCCGGACGAGTTCATTCCGATCGCCGAAGAGACGGGGCTCATTGTCCCGATCGGGGAATGGGTGCTTCGGAACGCATGTATGCAGATCAAGAAGTGGCATAAAAAAGGATTCCCGCCGATCAGCGTATCCGTCAATTTGTCGGTCAGGCAGTTCGAGCAGAACAACCTGTTCACCGTCGTGAAAAACATTTTGAAAAAAACCGACCTGTCGCCGGAATTTCTGCACCTGGAGGTCACCGAAAACCAGATCATCAAAAACACCGACGTGACGCTCAGAACGATGGAGCAGCTTAAGGGTCTGGGCATTAATATTGCCATCGATGATTTCGGGACGGGCTATTCCTCCCTGGGGTATTTGAAAAACTTTCCGATCAGCACGCTGAAGATCGATAAATCCTTCGTGCAGGACATCATCAAGGACGACGACAATGCGGCCATCACGAACACGATTATTACGCTGGCCCAGAATTTGAACCTGAACGTCATTGCCGAAGGGGTCGAGACCAAGGAGCAGGCCGAGTTTTTGGCTGCCCGCAGCTGTTATCTGATGCAGGGCTATTATTTCAGCCGTCCGATGAAGGCGGAGGACATCGCTCAATTGTACCTATCCTGCGGAGTGAACTGAGCCTTCTTTTCGGCCCGGTCACTCTTTACACCATAGATAAATAGAAATTTATTAGGAGGTTTTTTTATGAAAGCAGCACGCGCAGTATTGGAGTATTTGAAAGGATTAGGCGTAAGGCATATTTTCGGCATTCCCGCCGGTTCCGTTAACGTCCTGTTCGACCAGCTGGTGGAGATGCCCGAAATCACGCCGGTCGTTACCAAACATGAAGGGGCTGCGTCCTATATGGCGGCGGCCTATGCCAAATATTCGGGCCAGCTTAGCGTGGCCATCGGCTGCAGCGGGCCGGGGGGAACCAATCTTGTCACCGGCGCGGCCAACGCGATGCGCGAGCATCTGCCGGTATTGTTTTTGACGGGTGCGGTTCCGGTCAATACGGTGGGGTTGAACGCGTCGCAGGAATTGGACGCCGAGCCGGTATACCGGTCGGTCACCAAATACAGCGTGACGGTGCGCGAATCCAAGGATCTGCTGGCCGAGGTGGCAAAAGCGGTTGAAATCGCGATATCCGGCGTGCCCGGGCCGGTCCATGTAGCGATGCCGATCGACGTGCAGCAGGGCGAAGTGCAGGTTACGATTCCCGAGCCGCCGAAAAGAACGCCGATCGTGCCGGAACTGGATACGATCAAGAAGGTTGCGGAGGAGCTGGCGAAACGCGAGAGCGGATATGTTTTCATCGGGCAAGGCGTCCGCGGTTCGGTGGATCAGGTGCTTGAGCTTGCGGAGCTTCTCAACTGGCCGATCGTGACCACGCCGCAGGCGAAGGGACTGATTCCCGAAGAGCATCCGCTTCTGTCCGGGGTATTCGGTTTCGCGGGTCATGAAGGGACTTCGGCGCTCATCAATGACGGGGATGGACAAGCCCTGCTGATTCTCGGCTCCAGCTTGGGCGAAACTGCAACAAACAACTGGAATATGAATCTGACCAAAAACCGGTTCTGCGTGCAGATGGATTTTGACAAGACCGTATTCGGCCGCAAATACGAAATCGACATCCCGGTTCTTGGCGACATCAACCTGAGCCTGATGTTCCTGCTCGAGGAACTGAAAGCGCTCGGACTGCCCAAGCAAGGCGCAAAAGCGTTGGAAAAACCGCAAAGTTACGTCGCGACAGAGGAATACAACACGCAAAACGTGCTGAAAAACCTGCAGAAGCATCTCCCGGCGGATACGCGCTACACCGTCGATATCGGGGAGTTCATGTCCTACGTGATCCATTACATGAACGTTCTGGATTACAACACGTTCGACATTAACGTCCATTTCGGGGCGATGGGCAGCGGCATCGGCTCCGCCATCGGCTCGAAATTCGCCGATCCGGACCGTCCTGTGGTATGCATCACGGGAGACGGCTGCTTCTTCATGCACGGCATGGAGATTCTGACGGCCAAGGAATACAATTTGCCGATCCTGTTCGTCATCATGAACAATGCGCGGCTGGGCATGGTATACCACGGGCATGAGCTGCAGTACAAGCGGTCGCACGCGACCTTTGCCCAGAAGGAAGTCAGCATTGCGGCAATGGCGGAAGCCATGGGCATCCCAAGCTATCGCGTACAGGAGATGAGCGACCTGAACAAGGAAGCGCTCAGCGGACTGCTGAATGCCGGCGGACCTGCGCTTCTCGAAATCGCATTGGTGGACAACAACACCCCTCCGATGGGCGACCGCGTGAAATTTTTGTCCTCTTTCGGTAAATAATGATCCGTATGATAAAAAGGGCTCTGATCTTCGATCAGGGCCCTTTTTTTGGCGCGGCAAAAGCGCTGAACGCAGCCGGGAAGGCGGCTGAGTGAACGCCAATGAGGAAAGCGCGGGTTATAGATGGCTGTACGCATTCCGGATGGAGGCCATAATCGCACCCATCGTTTGGCCTTTAAAGGCGTCCGGCACGGCTTGTCCGTCCGGATTGACATAATAATATCTCTGCCCCTCCGCAACAGGGCTGTAACCCAGATCGGCCAAAGCCTGTCCCAGGTCCTCCGGCAGTTCGTCCTGTCCTGTCCGCTCCCGGAAATATGCTGTGGGATACACGCTGACGTCGATGTCCCCTTCGCCCGTATACACGACGAACAAATCCCGATCTTGCCGCACGATCCATTGGCCTTTGGAGAACAGCGATATTCTTGCTTTGTCCAAAGCCGATATGGCGTCAAGATTCACGCCGAACAGCTGGTTCAGCAGGCGGCGAACTTCAGGTCCTGCCAGCCGCCTGCCGCATTCGGCCAGCTGCAAATCGATGACGTCGCGGGGAGGGATCGGGCTGCTGCCAGCTTGCATTCCCCCTAGCCTGCGTTCGGCAGCGGCGCGGATTTCGCGTTCGGCTTCCGGGAGCACCAAGGCATGATCCAGATCCAAACCAAAAACCCGCAGCACGACCTCATGAATGACCTGCCCCGTCAAGTCCTGATCGAACGATAAAAGATAGGCGTCCATAAGTTCTGCTTTGCTCATTTGCTGCCGCCGATGTTCCAGCTCGTCCGGGCCGGCGTTTGGCATGGCCTTGGCGAGCGTCTTGTCGATTCCTTCCGTGATGATGTCCGATAACGATGCTGCGTTTTGCTGCTTCATAGAACCCTCCACCATTGTTAAAGATATCCATCCCGTGCTATGAGTTTTATTATAGCGGATTCCGGCGGCCGACAAGAAGCGATTTTTTTAGACTATGCCTAGCAAAGCGCAGGAGCATGAGGAGGAACCTTCGCATACATTAGGGTAGACATTGACCCAAGGATTGATGACATGATCCTGCGGAGGGAGGCTTCGGAAGTGGCGGTTGACTTAACATCCCCATCCTTGAACTTAAGCGCGGATTCGAACGAGGTGGTGACTTATCGCCGGGATTCGCGGAATTACATTACCCAGCTTTTTTCCCCGCAGTTGCCTGCGGCCGAGACCGGGTTTTTTAATATCCGCATGAGCCGGGGCGTGATGATTACGCCGCATTGGCATACGAACTCGAGCGAAATGGTCGTGGTAATTGCCGGCGAAGTGACGACTTCGGTCTTTAACCCCAATACGCAGCGGTTAATGACATACCGGCTCGGGCCGGGAAAGGTTGCCCAATTTCCGAAGGGGTGGTTCCACTGGATCGTTTCGTTGACGGACGATACCTTTATCATGGCGATCTTTGACCGTCCGAATTCGGATATCGTATACGCGGCGGATTTTCTCCGGTTTACGCCCAAAGAGATCATGGGACTGGCTTACGGCGTCAATCCGGAGGAGTTCGCGCAGGCGGTGGCGCCGATCCGGCAATCCGTCGTCCTGGGCCCGTCCGTCGAATCCCGGAATCGGGAGAACGCTCCCGGCGTTTCGCAGGGTTCGTTTTATGAAGGGGATGATGCGCGCTCCTATCCGGGACTGCAGCCGGGTTATGGGCAGGAGCAGCGGCCTTCAGGCCCGGAGATTTCGCACCCGTGGCGGATGGAGCCGAACCGGTTCTGGTGGTAAATCATCGTGGAGGGGGATGCTCCCCTCTCTTTTTTTGTTCATCAAAAATGTTACCGGTGATAGGTGTTCTGCCGCTTCCCGGTTGATCGGACATTTTATCGGAATAAAGGTTGTCGCTATCATATTTTACTCTTATAATATGGTAATACGGTACCATAATAAAGCGAATAAACGGCGAATAGAGGAGCACATCATGAAACGAATAGCGGTCATCGGCAGCAGCGGCGGCAATTTATATAATTTGGGGGGCAAAGACCCGGACAAGCTGGTCGGGGAAATTGCGGCCCAATGCAACAGCGCCGGCATGGAATTGGGCGCAGTGCAATTTATCGCTGCGTCGGAATCGATGGATACGGCCAAAGAAACGACGTCGGCCGTTTTATATGGTTGGAATACGGAAGAACGCCGATTGGCAAAACGCCTGGAAGGCACGTTAAAGGAGGTCAACGAGGCCGCCTTTGAGCTGGACGCCGATATGGCTGCGCTGATCGGGTCCGGACAAATCGACGGCTTGATCGTCATGAGCGCCGATCCCGAAGGCGCCAACGGCCAGGCGATCCGGGCAGCGGCGGAGAAGTCCATCCCCGTCGTCGGCACGGGCGGGACCTCCATGGCGCTGATCGGCTCGAAAGGCGCGAAGGTCATCGCCGCTTCGGGTACGACGGGCACGACCAACCGCACGCGAGCGGTGTCGTTTATAACGTCGTTATGCAAGCATTGGGGGATGAAATACGTTCCTGTGCTTGGAAGCCCCGACGGCTACAAGCAGCCTGCGGGCAATCCTTGGCGGAGGATCAATCTGAAAGGGATCATGCAGTCATCCCTTCCCGGTTTTATCGCCATGGCGATCGTGCTTGCGCTTAGCCAAATTCCGGCCCTTAAAGGTTTAAGCGCCGTGTTTGACATCATGCTGAAGGCTTTGCCGGTCGTGCTGGCGGTGATCGCGGCGAAGCAAATATCCGATATGGACGAAGTGTCCATCGTAGCCGGCGTCATCGCCGGAACGCTGTCCATGAACGGCGGGATTATCGGGGGGATTCTCGGCGGAATCGGGGCGGGCCTGCTGGTGCAGTTCCTGTTCGTCAAATGCGTGCAGTGGCGTTTTCCGATGACCACGGTCAATATCGTTGCCGGAGGGTTCGCGGGTCTGGTTTCCGGGCTCATCATGTATTATTTGGTGGCTCCGTTTGCGCTGCAGGCCGGAGAATTCATCAAGTACCTGATCAATCTGGCGATTTCATTCAACCCGATCGTGGCGGGCGTGATCGGAGGCCTGCTGATCTGGCCGGCGATTCTCGGCGGAGTGTACCACGCCGCGATTTTGCCGATCGTACTCCTTGAAATGGAGAAGACGGGCAACAGCTTCCTCGGGGCCATCGATATGGTCGGGCTGGTCATGGTATCGGCAGGCATTACATTGGCGAATCTGGTGGCGCCGAGAGACAAAGGCGAAGCGGCGGTGGCTGCCCCGGGTTTCCTGATTAACATGGGCTTCGGCACCTTTGTCGAGGCAGCCTACCCTTTCATGTTTTCGAATAAGTGGGTATTCGGGGGAGCGATTGCCGCAGCCGGGATCGGCGGCGGTTTGGTCGGCGTGTTTCAAGTCCGCGGCACGGCCTACGTCCCGTCGTTCATGGGGCCTCTCTTGTCCAATAACGTGGTGGGATTTACGATCTCCATGGCGGCTGCGCTGCTGCTCGCGTTTGCGGTTACGCTGGTGGCGAACAAAACGTCCCGGGGACGCAAAACGGCGGATCGAAACTTGCCCGCCCAGCAATCCGTCTCCTAAACGGAAAGACCCGGGTCGGCTTGGAAAAGGCCGGTCGGGTCTGTTTTTCATATCAACCCGCTCTGGTTTTTCGGGAATTTCGTCGCTAAACCGTCCGGGTTTTTGCCGGGAGCCGGGAAGTCCGGCGAGCGATCCATTTTACGCAAGTTCGCCGGAAGTTATCCGAACCCAAAGAAATCCCCTATGACGGGGGTTTTTGAGTTTTAAGGGCGGTGGCGTACCGCTTATATGATTTAAAGCCTAGATGCAAGACGTCCGTTAACGCCGTTTGGATCCGTCGACTTTTTTTCGGAGCTTGTTGACGGCACGGCCGCCTTTTCTTCCTCCTACGGCCTGCTGCTGCTTGGTGTACGGGCTTTCGATGGCGGCGTTGGTGCCGCCGGTGCTGAATTTGCCGGCTCCGCTGGCCAGCTGCGTGGCGGAAGACGTTCTGCTGCGTCTCGGCAGCTTGGCGACTTGATGGTTGATGACGAAGACGGCTTCCTTACGGCTGCTGCGGGTTTTTCCGGAGTGGGAATACCGATGGTGGCCAGGGGAAGGGGGGATCATTTTGTCTAAAATATTTTTGGCGCGTCCCTCCGGCTAATGTTAAGATGTTGCTAAAAACAATAAAAAGTCGGGAAAAGGAGCGGATGTTCATGAAATATCGCCGTCTTGGAAGCAGCGGGCTTGAAGTGTCTTTGCTTGGTCTCGGGACCAATGCGTTCGGCAAACGCGCGGACCAGGAGACTTCGACCCGGATTCTCCATCATGCCCTCGATCGGGGCATCAACTTTATCGATACGGCCAACATTTACGCTGGCACGGAGTCGGAACGGATCATCGGGGAGGCTCTGGCCGGGAGAAGGCATGAAGTGGTGCTGGCGACGAAAGCAGGCATGGTTCGCGGCGAAGGTCCGAACGAGCGGGGCTCCTCGCGGTATCACTTGATGCGTGAGCTCGATGGCAGCCTGAAACGGCTGCAAACGGATTACGTGGATTTATACCAGATCCATACGTTTGATCCGTACACGCCGCTTGAGGAGACGCTTCGGGCGCTGGACGACATGGTGCGTGCCGGCAAAGTGCGTTACATTGGCGCTTCCAACTATGCAGCCTGGGAGCTCATGAAGGCGCTTGGGATCAGCGAGATGAAAGGGCTCACCCGTTATGTATCCCTTCAAACCAGCTATTCGCTCGCCGATCGTACGCCGGAGCAGGAGATGATCCCCCTCTGCCTGGATCAAGGCGTAGGCATCATTCCGTATTTCCCGCTGGCCGGGGGCATTCTGACCGGCAAATACAGCTTCGCCGACCGGGCGCCGCTGAAGTCTCGCGCGCAAACGGACCCAAGCTTTGGCCGGTTTATCAACGATCAGACGTTGACGCTTTCCGAGCAGGTGAGCCGGATTGCCGGAGAACACGGCTGTACGCCTAGCACGCTATCGCTCGCCTGGCTGATGGAACAACCTGCCGTTTCGACCGTCATCGTCGGGGCGACCCGTCCCGAGCAGCTGGATGAAAACCTGAAGAGCTTGGAGCTGAATCCGGACGCGGAGGCTTTGAGCCGGCTGAACGAGATCAGCGAGCCCTTCCGGTACGGCAAGCCCTTTGCGACGTATCGGTTGACTTAACCCTATTGCCGTTACAGACGGTGCGGATAGACGCGCCTTCCGTGACGGCATATTTTTTTTTGCATTTATGACATTCGGTGACGTAGTTCCCCTGTATGATCAGTATAAACAATGACAATGAAGGAGCTGATACGATGGAAAGACCGCTCGATGGGAAAATCGCTTTAGTTACCGGAGGGAGCCGCGGAGCGGGACGGGGAATCGCGATAGAGCTTGGGAAGGCCGGAGCGGTTGTTTACGTTTCCGGAAGGAGCTTGCGCGGCGAGTCCACCAACGGCTTTCCCGGAAGCATCGACGAAACCGCCGAAGAAATACGCCGTTTAGGAGGCCAGGCGGTGCCATGCCGGTGCGATCATACGCGGGACGAGGATACAAAAGCGCTGATCGGGAGAATCCGCCAAGAGCAAGGGCGGCTTGATATTTTGGTAAACAACGTTTGGGGGCTGCATGATTTCGAAGCAAATTTAAAGCCCCGGGCTTTTTGGGAATACCCGTTAAAGATGTGGGATGCGGTATTTCAGAGCGGCGTGCGTGCGCAAATAGCGACCAATCACTACGCTATTCCGCTGATGCTGGAAACCGGCAGGGGCATCATCGTGCATACCACCTTCCGGGATCAGGACAAGTATTTGTCGACCTTTTATTACGATCTTGCCAAAAATGCAATCCATCGAACCGTGTTCGGCCTTTCTCACGACCTGAAAAATACCGGCATTACGGTGGCGGCGGTTTCTCCCGGTTGGATGAGAACAGAGCTTGTGCTGAAAAACTTCGGCACCGACGAAGATCATTGGCAAGAGGTGGAGGCCCTCGGCCGTACCGAGTCGACCTATTATATCGGGCGGGCCGTATGCGCATTAGCTGCAGACCCTAACAGGCACGATAAACACGGGCAGGTGCTGCAGGTAGGCGACCTTGCGCTGGAGTATGGTTTTACGGATATTGATGGGAGATATATCCCTCCATTTGTAATATAGAATGTTGCTTTTAGCAGTACCCCTGATTTTGCCCAAGCTTGCTTGGACGCCCGAAAAGCCAGGCCATGAACCCATGCCCAGGCCCCTGCATAACATATAACACACTTTGCAGCAGGGGAAGGGAGTGACCCTGACATGGTCATTCATTTAACGGCAATTCATTACGTGTACCTGGCGTTTATCGTGTTGATTATGGCGCTGCTTATCCGGCGGCGGGATACGACGATGATTTGCGTCGCGGGCATTTTTGCGCTCGGCATACTGGCGACGGGCACGATCAGCGGCTCCGTATCCGGGGTGTTCAATTCATTCATTTATGCGACCAAAGAGCTGATGGGGACGATCATGATCATCTCCATTATCGTGGCGATGAGCCGCGTGCTGATCCGAACCGGCATCAATGAGGCGATGGTGGCGCCGCTCACGAGGTTCCTGCGGACGCCGGCATTGGCCTACTGGGGCATCGGGATCATCATGATGGCGACGTCCTTTTTTTTCTGGCCTTCGCCGGCCGTCGCGCTGATCGGCGCGGTGCTGCTTCCGGTTGCGCTTCGGGTCGGCTTGCCCGCCTTGGGCGCGGCGATGGCGATGAATTTGTTCGGCCACGGCATCGCGTTGTCCGGCGACTATATTATCCAGGGAGCGCCGAAGCTCACGGCCGACGCGGCCGGAATTCCGGTGGCGAGCGTCATGGAAGCCAGCGTGCCGCTTGTGATCTGCATGGGGGTCGTCACGACCGTAACGGCATTTTGGATGATGCGAAAGGACCTGAAAAAAGGAACGTGGAGGGACGGATTGGTGACCGTCAAAAGCGCGGGCAACACCCTCGCCGCCAGCGGCGAAGAGGATGAACAAGGCGTGAAGCTGTCCGCCGGAACCAAAAACATGCTGGCCGTCGCGATTTTGCTCCTTTTTCTGGCCGACGTCGCGGCCATGTTCGTGCTTAAGCTCCAAGGCGGCGATGCGACGGCGCTCGTCGGAGGCACGGCAGTGCTCATTCTGGTCGTGATATCGCTTATTGCCCATCAAAACCGGGGGCTGGAGAAAATCACCTCTTATTTGATCGACGGATTCGTCTTTGGTTTTAAGGTGTTCGGCCCGGTCATTCCGATCGCCGCTTTCTTTTACTTGGGCGATTCGGCGTTCACCGACTTGTTCGGGAAGGTTTTGCCTCAGGCGTCGCATGGCATCGTCAACGACCTCGGCGTAGCGCTGGCCGGCTTGGTTCCCCTCAACGGGGCGGTCGGAGCCGTGACGCTGACGATTACGGGCGCGATCACCGGCCTGGACGGCTCGGGCTTCTCCGGCATCTCGCTTGCAGGCTCCATCGCCCAGCTGTTTGCGGCTGCGACGCATACGGGTGCGGCAACGCTGACGGCATTGGGCCAAGTGGCGGCGATTTGGGTCGGAGGCGGCACGCTGATCCCGTGGGCGTTGATCCCGGCGGCCGCCATTTGCGGGGTCAGCCCGTTCGAGCTCGCCCGCCGCAATCTGAAGCCGGTGCTGATCGGACTGCTTGCGACGACGGTTTTAGCGATATTTCTGCTGTGAACGAATATGGCCGAATAGCAACGGCCCCAAGGAGTTTAGGGAATCGGCGTCGAATGATTTGTCAGGGCTTCATCGCCCTGATTTTTTTATGAACGCAGGGCCCATTCAAAGATTGGAGGCGACTCACCATGACCCAGTCCAGAACGGAACATGAATCAGGGAACGGGCAGCAGGCCAAACCGGTCGGTTTGACGGCCGCCGCGGGTTTTCAAATCGGAGTACGAAGAACCTTGCCCTTGTCGGTGCAGGAGGCTTGGTCGCTTTTGGTCTCTCCCGAGGGAATGAAGCTGTGGATCGGCGAGGCGGACGGGCTGGACCTGAAACCGGGAGAAACCTTTGCCGCGGCAGAGGGAGTTACGGGAGAGCTCAGGGTGGTCAAGCCGCCGGAGCAGCTGCGGATGAGATGGCAGCGTCCCGGTTGGAATCATCCGTCCACGCTGCAAATCCGCGTGCTGCCTGCCGCGCAGGGGAAGGCGACCGTCAGTTTTCATCAGGAAAAGCTGGAGGACATGCATGCCAGGGAAACGATGAAAAGCCACTGGGAAGGAGCGCTTGAAGGCCTTCGCGCACTGGCGGACCGCGCCGGAAAATAAGCCGAAATTGATGAGCAAGGAGCCGACATCCCTATGAACAGAACAGACCGGCTGCTGGCGATCGTGCTGGAGCTGCAAAGCCGAAAAATCGTTCGGGCCGAAGAGCTGGCCGAGCGGTTCGAAACAAGCGTCCGCACGATCTACCGCGATATGCAAGCGCTCAGCGAGGCGAACGTGCCGGTTGTGGGCGCTCCCGGGCAAGGCTACTCCCTGATGGAGGGATATTTTTTGCCTCCCGTCAGCTTGACGGCCGCTGAGGCGGTTGCCCTGCTGCTGGGCGCCGAGTTCGTTCAAAAGAAGCTGGAGCCGAATTACGGCATTCATGCCGCATCCGCCAACGCCAAAATCGAAGCCGTTCTCCCCCAACCCGTACGCGCCGAAGCCGGCCGGATCCGGGCTACCATGCGCCTGCTGCAGATCCCGGAAGCGGACGCCGGCAGGATGGAGCGGGAAAACTTGGAGCTGGTGCGCGGGGCGCTCCTGGAGCGGAAGAAAATCCGCTTCCGCTACGCCAAAGCCGGTCCGGGGACGGAGGGGAGCCGGGTGAGCGAACGCACGGCGGCCCCTTATGGCCTGATCTATGACCGGGGAGCCTGGCTGCTGGTCGCGGCCTGCGAGCTGCGCGGGGATATTCGCCATTTCCGGGTATCCCGCATGTCCGAACTTCGCGTGTTGGCCGATGGCTATGAGCTTCCGGACGGATTCGACCTGGAGAAGTACAGGCCGGCCGATGACCGCGAGCTTGTGATTCTCCTGTCGGCCGACCGCGCGATCGAAGGCCGAATCAGAGAGTCGGACAACTACTATATCGACGCTTTGGAGGAACATCCGGACGGACTCCACATCCGGATGCGCGTCCGTCGCATCGAGGAGGTTCTGCAATGGATCATGGGCTGGGGGTCGGCCATGACCGTGCTCGAGCCGGAAGCCCTTCGCGAGCGGATTCGGAATGAAGCCGAAAAACTCCTGAAACGCTACTGACATAACGGTGTCAGTAGCGTTTTGTTATGGTTATTCCAGAACCAATAACCAAGGAGTGATTGCGATGAATACAAAAGAAACGATCCGCAGCCTGGAGAACATCACCGGGCATTACATCGGGGAGCTGGAACGCTTTAGCCTGGAGGAATTGCACCGCAAGCCCGGCGAAGAGGAATGGTCGCTTGGGCAAATGTACATGCATTTGATTCAGGCATCCCTGCATCTGCATTTAAGGAACGTCCGGGCATGCGCCGAGTCCGCGGAGGGCGTCGCCAAGGCCGGAGAGAAGACGGAACGGGGGAAGATTGCCTTCTTAAACGGGGAGTTTCCGAACATCCGGATCCAAGTCCCGCCATCCCCGGCGTATACGCCGCCGCAACCCGCGAGCAAGGAGCAAATGATCAGCGGTTTGCGGTCGGTCCTTGACGGCATGAGAGACGCAGAGCCTTTGGTGCATCAGGCCCCGCTGCAAAACAAGCTGGTCCACCCCGGTTTCGGCGCTTTAAATGCAGCCGAGTGGTTCATGCTGGTTGAAATGCATTTCCGGCATCATTTGCGGCAAAAGGAGCGGCTCGAACGGTTTTTGGCAATTTGACGGTCGAAATCTATGCACCTGCAGCTGGCTGACAGCTGCAGGTTTTCTTTTTCATAAGCCCCATTCGCGGGAATCCCTTTTTCGGCATCCCTATTGGCAAGCAAAGCATCCGTTCCAGGGCAGTTGTATTGCGCCGGGAATTACGGGCAAGGTTGGACAAGCGCAAGGGTTGCCGTAAATCCTGCCTGTCTCCCCTTGTTTTGCTAATGAAATTTTGGGACAATAATGACAGATTTTCGTTCCAATCTGGTAAAGTAGAGAGGGACGAGAATTTTACGCTTTTGGAAAAGAGGAACGTAAACCAATGAGCAAACCATCCATTTATGGACTCACTGTGGACCAGTTGGCCGCTTGGCTGGCTGAGCATGGACATAAAAAATCGCGCGCCCAGCTTGTTTGGGAAGGACTGTACCGCAAACGCGTGACGGCATTTTCCGAGATGCCGGAGCTGAAGCCGGAATGCCGGACGCTGCTGGAGGAGCATTTTGCGATTCAAACGTTGGAGGAGCATACCCGCCAGGAATCCGCAGACGGCACCATTAAGTTTCTGTTCCGCCTGCAGGACGGCAACCTGATCGAAACCGTGCTGATGCGCCATAAATTCGGCCTGTCCGTATGCGTGACGACGCAGGTGGGCTGCAATATCGGATGCAGCTTTTGCGCGAGCGGCCTGCTGAGCAAAAGCCGGGACCTGACCAGCGGCGAAATCGTGGAACAGGTGATGAAGGTCCAGCTTTTCCTGGACGGCCGGCAAAATAACGAGCGGGTCAGCCATATCGTCGTGATGGGCATCGGCGAGCCGTTTGACAATTTCGAGCATATGTCGAATTTCATCCGGGTCATCCGCGACCCTAAAGGTCTGGCGATCGGTCCGCGGCACATTACGGTGTCGACCAGCGGCCTGGTGCCGAAGATCCGCGAATTTGCCGACAGCGATCTCGGAACGAATCTGGCGATTTCCC
The DNA here is from genome assembly GCF_018333375.1 of Paenibacillus cookii. GTDB lineage: Bacteria > Bacillota > Bacilli > Paenibacillales > Paenibacillaceae > Paenibacillus_AQ > Paenibacillus_AQ cookii. The sequence goes on along the minus strand of NZ_BORW01000023.1, from coordinate 22,236 downwards.
TGCACGCGCCGAACAACGACATCCGCACGCGAATCATGAAGATCAACCGGGCGTATCCGATCGAGCCGCTGATGGAGGCGATCGATTATTACCTGGAGAAAACGAACCGCCGAATCACGCTGGAATATATCCTGCTGAAGGACGTCAACGACCAGCCGGAGCATGCGCAGGAGCTGGCGGAGCTGGTAGGCAGCCGCCGGAACCTGGCGAACGTGAACCTGATCCCGTATAATCCGGTCGACGAGCACAGCCAGTATCAGCGGAGTTCCAAGGAGACGATCACCGCCTTCTACGATACGCTGAAGAAAAACAATATCAGCGTCAGCGTGCGGCTTGAGCATGGCACGGACATCGATGCAGCCTGCGGCCAGCTGCGCAGCAAGCAGATCCAAAGCGACCGCGCGCGCGGCGCAAAGGCAAACCGGGCAGCAAACGAGTAATCTTGTCGGACGAATCAAAAGAGCGCAATCCCTTACTTCCGGGATGCGCTCTTTTTTCGGTCAAAAACGGCCATTCGTTAATTTTACCCTTGCGCCGCCGCAACGATAAACAACACCCATCCGGCCAAAAAAGCCACGCCGCCCAGCGGCGTGATGGCGCCGAGCTTCCGGATGCCGGTGAGGCTAAGCGCGTACAGGCTGCCGGAGAACAAAACGATCCCCGCAAAAATAAACCAGCCCGCCAGCACCGCCAGGGAAGATTGCTCCGCCATGCCCGCATAAAGACCGATCAGCACAAGGCCAAGCCCGTGGGCCAAATGGTATTGCACCCCCGTCTGGTATGTTTTCTGCTGGCTTTCGTTCAACCGTTCCTTCAGGGCATGCGCTCCGAAAGCGCCAAGCGCTACCGCAAGAAACAGCATGATCCCGCCAAGAATCAGCATCGTGTCCAAGTCATATCACCTCTTAAGCCCATATTACCGATGGCATGGCGCAGGAGTCAATGTTGGGCTCCACCGCGAATTCGGCCGGGAACGTTTTATAGTCTCCGTTTGCCCGAATTATTTGTTAAAATGGTTGAGAAAGGAAACCGGAATACAGGGCAGTTCCAATTTCAACATACACTCCCTCCATGTTGCAAGCGCTTTTATAGATTTGGCGCCGGCTTCGATTGGAATCGAAGGCATCAAAATGGAGGCAAGGAGGAAGGACGGGGATCGATATGGAGATCGTTCATCAGCTCGGGCAAAAATTGAAGCAAAACATCGCTAACGTGATCGTCGGCAAGGAACGCGAGGTCGATCTGCTGCTGACGGCGCTCCTGGCGTCGGGGCATGTGCTGCTGGAGGACGTCCCGGGGACGGGCAAAACGCTGCTGGCCAAAAGCCTGGCGGCGTCGCTCAGCCTCAGCTTTCAGCGGATTCAGTTCACGCCGGATTTGCTCCCTTCGGATTTGACGGGAATTCATTATTTCAATCAAAAGGACGGGGAATTCCACTTCCGGCCCGGGCCGCTGTTCGCCCGCATCGTGCTGGCCGACGAGATCAACCGCGCCACGCCCCGGACGCAGTCCAGCCTGCTGGAATGCATGGAGGAGCGGCAGATCAGCATCGAAGGGCGCACGATGCCGCTGGAAAGCCCGTTTATGGTGCTTGCGACGCAAAACCCGGTGGACAACCAAGGGACCTTTCCGCTTCCCGAAGCCCAGATGGACCGCTTTTTGATCCGGATGAAGCTGGGATATCCATCGTCGGCGGAGGGCGTCGAAATTTTAAAAAGAACGGCGGCCGCCGCGGGCAGCCTGAAGCCGGGGGAACCTGCGCGGACGGCAACGGCCGAAGAGGTGCTTGAAGCGCAGCGGCTGTGCGGACAGGTCCGGGTGGCCGATGATTTGCTCGGTTATATCGTCGCTTTGGCCGAAGCGACCCGGAGCCATGACGAAACGGCGCTCGGCATCAGCCCGCGCGGGACGCAGGCGCTGCTTCGGGCCGCCCAGGCTTATGCGGCGCTGCAGGGAAGGGACTACGTGCTGCCGGACGACATTAAGCAGCTTTTGCTGCCGGTATGGTCGCACCGGCTGGTGCTGAGAAAGCGGCATGAAGCCGGAAGCCATGCCGAGCGCATTTTGACGGGGATTTTGAACGGCATCCCGGTTCCAAGCGAAAAAGAACTCGAAAGCGGCGTGAAGTAGATGGCGGTGTTATGGCTGTTCCTTGCCTGCGGAGCCGTCATGGTGCTGCAGGGACTTGTTCTCGGGAAATATGCGCTTGGCAAACTCAACTACGACCGCCATTTCAGTACCCGGACATGTTACGCAGGGGACTGGATCGAGATGGTGGAGGTCATCGAAAACAAACGCCGCGTGCCGATCCCTTGGCTGCGGCTCGAAGCGATGCTACCGGCATCGCTCGGATTCAAGCGCAGCAAGGAAACGTGGGTCAGCGAAGGCGAGATTTACCAAAACCATACGAGCTTTTTCTCGCTGCCCGCCCGAACGCGGATTACCCGGACGCACCAGATTCAGTGCCGTGGACGGGGCATCTTCCGCATGGATACGGCAACGATGACCGGCAGCGATTTGTTTGCGATGTATACGCCGTCCCTGAAAGTGAACTTGAACAAACGGCTGGTGGTTTACCCGTCGCTGCGCAGGGACGAAGAGCTGCCGTCTTCCTGGAAAACCTGGCAGGGCGAGCTGGCCGTCCGCCGCTGGATCGTCGAGGATCCGTTTCTGTATACGGGAGTCCGAAGTTACGCGCCGGGAGACGCGATGAATCGCATCCACTGGAAAGCCAGCGCCAGAAGCGGAGAACTCCAGGTACATCAGCACGGCCACTCGGCCGATCCGAAGGCGATGATTCTTCTCAATATCGAGGTGTCGGAGCAGATGTGGAACGTGGTGACCAAACCTGAGGTCATCGAAGATGCGTTGTCCTATGCGGCGACTTGCGCCGCGGCGCTCATCCGCCAGGGGATGGCTGCCGGGTTTGCGAGCAACGCCTGTCTTTCGCCCCATGCCGACGCCAGCCGGTCGGAGCTGATGCCGGATTACGGCCAAGCGCACCTGGAGGCCGTGCTGGAGGCGATGGCCGCCGTCGAGATGAAAGTCCAAATGCCGTTTCACGAGCTTCTCCGGCTTGAAGCCGAAGCGGAGAGGACGGATGCGATCGACTACTTCCTTGTCACGCCCCATGTCTCCCCCGCGATCCGGGACGCCGTTCGGAAGTTGGAGCAGCGGGGCCATCGCGTATCGATCGCCGATGTATACGATGGGACCAAGGAGGCGGGGGCATGATGAAGCAAGAGAAAGGCACGGCCATGCGGCGCGTGCTGTCCGTGCTCGGGAATTCGCTCCTTGAGACGGCGGCCTGTTATCCGTTTTTGCTGCTTTACATGGCGTTTGCGATGGATCTCGTTCCCGGCTGGCTGCTGCCGCTTATTTGGCTGCTGCATGCTGCGGGGACGCTGACGGGCATCCGGCAGGCCCGGGGAGGAAAAGCGCTGCTGCCTGGAGCGGCCCTGATCGCCGCCGCCTTGATTCCGCTGGCGGCAACCGGCCTTCGGGCGGGCGTTCTGGCGGCGCTCGTTTCGTTCATCGCCGTGTTTCGCGGACTCGTCGTCGGCCGCAAGGAACTGTGGCGGGAAATCGATCTGAAGCTTCCGTTGGCCGGGCTTGGGGCCGCTTTGATCGTGTACGGCTTTTCCTCCAGGGTGGGCGCCCTTGAGCCGTACCGCATCTCGCTTTATTTCATGAGCCTGTTTACGTTGTTTGCCGTTCTGCTCCGCTGGAACGGAGATCGCGTCCGCGATGCCTCCAACGCGCAGGAGACCGACCGTCAGCTTCTCCGCCGGATTGTGGCCAGAAACCGCCGGATGACGTGGCTGACCATTGCCGTTATCGCGCTGCTAAGCTTATGGAACGGTCTCGGCGAGGGACTGGCTTATGCCAGGCGTTGGCTGGCCGAGTGGCTGCGCGGCTTGGGCGGCGGGGAGAAGCCGCAAGCGGTGCAGGAACCGCCGGCTCAACCCCAGCAGCCCGATCTTGGGCTTCCTCCAGCGTCCCCCACGCCGCATTGGGTACAGGTCGCAAGCCAGCTCCTGTTTTACCTGCTGGCAGCAGCCGTGGCGCTCGTCCTGTTGTTCCTGTTATACCGTCTGCTGCGGCGCTGGCTTCCGGAAAGCCTTCGCGCCTGGCTGGCCCGGCTGGCGCAGCGGCTGCGGCTGATGCGCGAGATCCGGCGGACGACGCTGGATGAAGGGGATTACGTCGACGAGGTGGAGAAAATAGAACCCGTGCAGAAGCGGCCCGGAAGGCGGTGGAGAAGGCGTAACGACGATGCAGCTGGGGCCGGGAGCGGGGACCCGCGCCGGGCTTACGCCAACCTGATCCGCCGTGCCGTCAAGCAGGGGTATGCTTTCCGCCCAAGCCTTACCCCGTCCGAAAACGCGGATCTGATCTCCGCCAAAACCGAATATACCCATCTCGCTCCCCATGAGGTGGAGCAGGTGGTCAGACGTTATAACCAGGTCCGGTACGGGGCTGGCACGAAGCCGGAGGATGGTTCAAAACGATAGTCCGTGTATATCCAATGATTTTAAACCGCCATGTACGGGAAATGGCCCGATTCGGATGCGTCCGAGTCGGGTTTCTTGCTGATGCTTGAAAAGGAAAGCTCCGGCAGGCAAACCCCTTTTCAACATGGAAGCCGATTGTCTTCAACCCGTCATTCCTCGAAACGCCCGTGCGAAGGTTCGGTTTTTGGGGTAAGCTGAGGGTAGGAACGCCTTATGACCTAGATGCCTCAACGGGGGCTTCATAGTCACTAGGGCAGAGAACGTAGGAGGCTGACGGCTTGAAGTTCGCACCGTTTTTTCAGCATTATAAGCAGGCGATCGGATCGCTGCCATCCGGACGGAGCCTGGGGAAAGAGGATCTGCTGACGGATGTTTTTCTCATGGCGACGGAGGGGCAGCTCGAAATGTTTTACGCACCCCATAACGAATGCCTGAACCGTTCCGCGCGAATCGTCATCATCGGGATTACGCCCGGCTGGACGCAAATGAAGACGGCGTTTCAAGCGGCGCGGACGGCCCTCGCCGAAGGTCTGCCGGACGAAGAGGTTTGCCGCCGGGCCAAACAGGCTGCCGGGTTTGCAGGTTCGATGCGCAGCCACCTCCAAGACATGCTGGATCGTCTGGGGCTGCCGGAATATTTGCAGATTTCATCCAGCAGCGCGCTTTTTGGGGAGTCCCGGCATTTGCTGCATACGATCTCCTTGCTGCGTTATCCGGTGTTTGCGGAGAAGCGCAATTATACGGGGGCCCACCCCGACATATGGTCTTCGCCGCTGCTCCGGCAGCAGGCTTTATCCGTATGCGAAGAGCTGAAGGAATTGCGTGAAGCGCTGATGATCCCGCTGGGCAGGGCCGTGGAACGGGTTCTTCGGCGGTTCGCGGAACAGGGAAGGATCAGGGAGGAGCATGTTTTATGGGGATTCCCGCATCCTTCAGGGGCCAACGGGCACAGGCACCGCCAGTTTGCGGAAAATGAAGTGCCAATGCGGCGTAGATTATCGTTTTTTTTCGAAGGCCCGGAAGCAGGGATGACCTAGGAAGGAGCAAAAGCGCATGAAAATAGACCGCGTATTAGCCATGACCGTCCTGCTGCTCAACCGGGGGAGGATCAGCGCCAAAGAACTGGCCGATCGGTTTGAAGTATCGACTAAAACCATATATAGGGACATGGATACGCTAAGCCGGGCGGGCATCCCGGTCGCGGCCTATCCGGGGGCGAGCGGCGGATTCGAGCTGATGGAGCATTATACGATCTCGAGACAGCACCTGACCTTCGACGAGATCGCCTCCATTTTTGCAGCCGTCAAAGGCGTCAAGGTTGCCCTCGATGACCGCGCGCTGGACGGGCTGCTGGAAAAGGTAGGGGCGCTGCTTCGCAGGCCCGGTTCCGGGCAGGGCGCGGCTTATTCCGAAAAGCTTTTGTTCGATTTGAACCCTTGGGGCCAAGGAAAAGATGCCCGAGGCAAACTGGGCCTGCTGCGGCAGGCGATGGAACAATCCAGGCGGGTCCGGCTGCAGTACATCAACATGAACGGCACGGACAGCGGACGGGTGGTGGAGCCGGGACGGCTGATTTTAAAAGGGAACGTGTGGTACGTACAAGCCTATTGCCTGCTTCGCGGGGATTTCCGGTCCTTCCGCCTGTCGCGCATTCAGGGCATCGAAGTGCTGGATGAACGGTTCGAACCGCGGGAGCTGCCGCCGCAGGAGCAGTATGATTGGAAGCCCGATTGGTCCGAAGCTGCCGCGGTCGGCGTCACCCTCCGTTTTTCCGCTGCGGTGAGGCACCGGGTTGGAGACGCCTTCGACCATCATCAGGTCCATGTCCTGGAGGACGGAAGCCTGCGCGTGCAGGGGGATTTTCCGCTGGATGAATGGTTTTATGGCATGATCCTCAGCTATGGCGGCCACGTCGTCATTGAGGAACCGGCGCAGGCGGCCGAAGAAGTGGTTCGGCGTGCGGAACATATTTTGCGGCTGTATCGGAACGCGGACACCCTGTTGTCCACTTCGGCCGGGTACAATGGGTGCATCTGATCCAAAGGAGATGTAACCAAACCATGCATGAAACCATGACGCATATGCCTGCCATGACGCTGACAGGGGTCGCCGTTCGGACGTCCAACCTGCGGGAAAGCGGTCCGGAAGCTCAAATACCGTCCTTATGGGAGCGATATTTCGCCAGCGGGCTTCAGCAGAAGCCGGGACTTAAAAATCCGTCTGTTCTATACGCCTTATATACCGACTACGAAAGCGACGTAAACGGGGAGTACACGCTGCTGCTTGGCCATGAGACGGAACGGGCCGTAAGCGGACGGGGAGAAAATTCCGCGGCGGTCCCGGAAGCGGCATACATCAAGTTTACGTCGAAGCGGGGACCGGTACAGCGGGTGGTGATCGAACTGTGGCAGGAGATCTGGGCGTTTTTTCAAAACGCGGAGCTGGAGCGGACGTATTCCGGCGATTTCGAGCGGTATGAGGTACGCGATTTTCATTCGGCGGATGCCGTCGTGGACATTTTTGTGGCTGTCAAAGAATCGCGTTGATGTTATGGCGTGCAGGAAGTCTTGCAGACTTGCCGGGCACGCTTTTTATTTTGCTTTTTTAAAATTTACAATTGTAATAGCTTGGGATATCCGTTATATTTACATTTGTAATAGTTAAACTCCATCGGAAAGGAGGTGAAGAGGATGGAGGCAATGCCGAAAATTTCGGAGTCGGAATGGGAAATCATGAAAATCGTCTGGAAGGAGAACCCGCTGACCGCCGAGCAAATCGCGCACAAGCTGCCGGAAGGCATGGGATGGAGCGATCAGACCGTGAGGACCTTTATCAATCGGCTGGTGAAAAAGAAAGCGCTTGGCTATGAAAAGTCGGGGCGAAGCTACCTGTATTCCCCGCTCATTTCGGAAAAGGAATGCGTGAGGGCGGAAAGCCGGTCTTTTCTCAACCGCGTCTTTAACGGGGCGGCCGGGCTGATGATGACCAATTTTTTGGAAGAAACCCCGCTTTCCGATCAGGAGATCGAACGTTTGCAGCGGATTTTGACGGAAAAGCAGGGAAAAGGTTCGCAGGACGCATCACGGCCAAAACCGTGAAATTTGAAATCAAATGAGGTCATTCCAAATGAGTGTAGCCGAAAGCCTCTTCGGATGGTTCGCCCTATCCACGTTGACGGCAAGTCTCGCCGCTGTGCTGGTCATGGCGGTCCAGCATGTCCTGCGCAGGCGTATTGGCGCCCGTCTAAGGTATGCGTTATGGCTGATCGTTCTGGCCAGGCTGATGCTGCCGGTAGTTCCGGAAAGCCCGGTCAGTTTGTTCAACATGATGCCCGAAGCCGCAGACATAAAAAAGGCTGTTTCCGGGCTTTTGTTTTCGCAGGACGAACCTGCTCCCGAAGCCGAAAACAGCAAACAAAGTACATTGATCCAACCACATTATACAACGAAAGCACGTGACGGGAACATCCCGCAAACCTTCGTGCCGCAAGACTCCCCAAAGAGAGCGGCGGCCGCCGGAACCGAATCGCATCCCATGGTGCGCGTATGGTCCGTCGTTTGGCTGGCGGGCGTTGCAGCCTTTTTATCCTATCATTTGATGTATTTGCTGCGAATGAAGGGGAGGCATAGACATTTCCTTCGCGTCGCCGACCCTGACATCCTGAACGTAGTGGGGGAATGCCGCCGTTTATTTTCGATCAAGCGGGAGGTTTCCGTTTATTCGGGAAGGTCGGTTCGCAGTCCGTACATCACGGGAATCCGGCGTCCTGCCGTTTACCTGCCCGAAGGGTTCGGTCATGAACCGGAAGATGCTGCCCGGCTGAAGCATGTCATCGCGCATGAACTGGCCCATTACAAAAGAAAAGATACGGCCTGGAACATGCTGGGCAGCCTGGTCCTTGCCGTTCATTGGATGAACCCGTTTGCGTGGCTGATCATCCGGAGAATGAAGGCCGACCGCGAGCTGGCATGCGATGCCTGCGTCCTCGAGGCGCTGGGCGAAACGGAGGCCGTGGCCTACGGCATGACGATCATCAGTTTTTTGAAACGTTACTCTTCACGGGGAAGCCAGACTCAGCTGCTGTATTTTAAGGGCTTGACCGGCGAAAAGGACATTGTGAGGAGGATTCGGATGATTCAATCTTTTAAAAAGGGTTCTTATAAATTTTCCATGCTGGCGATCCTGCTTATGCTGCTGATCGGCACCTTAACGCTGACCAACGGAAAGGTAACGGAAGCGGACGGTGCCGAGTGGGTTCATGCCGAAAGGGGCGGGAATGAGGTACTGTTTCCGGAAGAATTTCGCGAATATGATAACCTGGAGAAAGCGGCGCGTATGGCGCCTTTCCCGTTTAAGGTGCCCGCGAAGCTGCCGGAAGGCTATCATTTTGACGCCGTGACGTTTGATTCAAAACCTCACACGTCGTCGGCCGGCTCCGAGATCCGGTTCGATTTCTTAAAAGCGAACGAGACGACGACATTTGGACATATTATCTTGAACATGACGCGCAGCTCCGGTTTGCAGGAAGCCTATGAAAGGATCGCCGAAGGCGAAAAAGGCAACTACGATGAAAAGGCCGGTCTCGTCGTCGAAAAAGAGCCGATTGCGCTCCCGGGCGTAAACGGCCTTAAAATTACTATCCGCATGACCGGGTGGAAAGGGCAGCCGGAGCAGTACTACTACGTCTGGAAGGATCAAGGCGTCACGTATCAAATGGAGTGCTTAGATCGGCTGCCGAGCAGCGACCTAGAGGCGATGATTTCATCCATGAAATCCCCGGATGCGGAGCTGAACCATCGGTATGAAAACAATGACTATCACGGGAAAACCATCAACTTTCTATTTGATACCGAAGATATCCGGCGGGCGCAAAAACTGATCGGTTACAACGCCGTTTTTCCGCGCCGGCTGCCCGGAGGTTTCATCGCCACCGGATCGTATGTTTCGAGAAAAGTAAACTTCAACTATCCGGAAAATCAAGCGGATTCCATGCGGAAGCTGCTTGCAGTAACCTACAACCCGAAGGACCGGGACAAAACGGATAAAGAGAAAAAGACTTCGGGCATTAAGAGCGTCAAATTCACGCAAATGCTGAACGGGCAGATGTACGAGGATATGAAAAAAGGCAATACGGTCTCCTTCACGCGAATCGACGGCGAGCGTAACAAGGTGAAGCTGCAGCCGATTCTCATTGACGGCAGGGAAGTTCTCCGGTCGGACAAATACAAAGTGGACGGTCCGTTAAGCAGCCCGAACGAAACCGATCTGGTCAGCTATTTCTGGTTGGACGAGGGCGTATGCTACCAAGCACAGTTCACGGGCCAGGGTCCGGAGGAACAGAAGATCGTTCAATATTTGATGGAACGGAAATAAGCAAGAGTAAGCGACGCACTCCTATATCGATAAAACTTAGCGGCGGCCCTTGAGGCACATTGGATGTCCCGTCAACCATAAAAAGGAAGCCTTGGCGGTTTGACTTCTTCCAAAGCGGGTACTAGTATAGTTGTATGACAATCAAACTATCAAAAGAAGACGAAAAGCGGGCCAAAATTTTCAAGGCGCTGTCGGAAGTAAAACGGATTGAAATGATTCGTTACCTGCGTGCCCACCGCAGCAACAACACCTGCGGGACGATCGGGGAAGCGATGGGAATGGACAAGTCCAACGTGTCGTACCATCTCAAAATTTTATACGAAGCCGACTTGATCGACGTGAGCCGTGCGGGCCAAAATCGGCTCAGCCAACTCAAAGAGGATACGTTTAACGAATTTTTGCCGGGTTTCCTGGACACCTTATGATGGACGGGAAACCCTTATTTCCGGCAGATAGTTTTAAAGTTTTAAAACTATCTGACTCAAGACTGTCAAAGCCATGGAGTTTTGCGCGCCATCTGCTGAAGGTTTTCTTTTGAATGAAGGATCTTATACCATCCTTGAACCACAAAATAAGAACATAGGAGATGTTTCTTTTTCATGAGTCAGCTAATGAATAAATCCATCGTTTTTGTATCCCGTCCGGTCGGCATGCCTTCCATGGACAATTTCGAATTCCGCGAAGCGCCCGTTCAGGCTCCAGCCGAGGGGCAAGTCGTGGTCCGTTCCATCTACCTGTCCGTCGATCCCTACATGCGCGGCCGGATGAGCGATGCCAAATCTTATGTCGAGCCGTATCGTCTGAATGAAGTGATTAGCGGAGGCATCGTCGGGGAGATCGTCGAGTCCAAATCCGATCAGTTCAAGCCGGGAGACAAAGTGATCGGCATGCTGGGCTGGCAGCTGTACAACGTGGTGGACGCGAAGCTTGTCCGCAAGGTCGACGAATCCATCGCGCCGTTGTCCGCTTACTTGAGCGTGCTTGGCCTAACGGGGCTCACCGCCTACTTCGGACTGCTCGACATCGGCCAGCCGAAGGCGGGAGAAACCGTCGTCGTCTCCGGCGCCGCCGGCGCCGTCGGCATGCTTGTCGGCCAAATTGCGAAAATCAAAGGCGCGCGCGCCGTCGGCATCGCCGGAACGGACGAAAAATGCGCTTATCTCGTGAACGAGCTTGGCTTTGACGCTGCGGTCAACTACAAGACGGCGGATTTGGACAAAGCGCTGGCGGAAGCCTGCCCGAACGGCGTGGACGTTTATTTCGACAACGTCGGCGGCCCGGTATCGGACGCGGTCATGAACCTGCTGAACGACTATGCGCGGATTCCGCTTTGCGGCGCCATCTCCTCCTACAACACCACGGACGCGGATGTAGGTCCTCGCATTCAAACGAAAATCATCAAGACCCGCTCGCTGATGAAAGGTTTTGTTCTTGGAGACTATGCTTCCCGGCAGCAGGAAGGAATGGTGGAGCTTGGCAAATGGCTGTCTGAAGGCAAGCTGAAATATGAGGAAACGGTCATCGAAGGGTTCGATCATGTCATTGACGCTTTCCTGAAGTTGTTCGAGGGCGCGAACCTCGGCAAAATGCTCGTTAAAGTAGGGTAAGCTGCGCGTCGTGAGCTCGCGGGATGCGGAGAAAACGGCAAGCGTACCGTTAAAATCGATAAGCTCGCGCGAAGGCCTCTTCCGGAAATCCGGGAGGGGCTTTTTGCATTGGCCGGAGGGCAAACCTGCGATACGTGCTACGTGCTCCCCTTTCCCGGATGCAGGCGGGGGGCTTTTTTTAACGATCGACTTGTGCAGGCACGTCAAATAGGGTTATAGTGAAGACCTGTTCCCATATTTGGGCAGAAAAGAAATCATAGGATAGGGATGTTTCAAACGATGACTGCACAATTTAAAGGCAACAAGATGAACATTGCGCTGTTTGGACTGCTGCTGCTGGCGGCATTGACTCGGCTCCTGCTGCAGTGGTCCTCGGACTATACCTGGACGGAGGGCGTCTGGAACGTGATTCTGATGGCGGCGCTCGTACTGCTGTCTTTCCGGTTCTTGCACGTTTATGCCCGTTATATCCGCATTCAGGACGGCAAGGTCACGATCGCGAATGTTCAAGCAACCCGGACGCTCGAGGTCAAAGACGTGGAGAAGGTACAGATTTACGATCATTGGATCCGAATCATGATGAAGGCCGACCGCGACGTATTTATTCATTTGAAGGATTTGGACGTGCCGGGACGTGTTCCGTTTATGGCTTGGGTAGCGGAACATTTAGATATCGAAAAGGATTAGGGCGGGAGAGTCGCACCTAATCCTTTTTTGCATCCTGCATTGGCTATGAAGCCGCAGGCGCCGCTTTACAGGGGCGTTATGTCTAGGCTCTGATATAAAACAGAAGCTCGCGGCCGTTTTTGACCGGCTCCCGTTCCAGCGTGTAGCCGTGTTTGACGACCTCCTCCGGCACGTTGCGGAATGCCGCGGGGCAATCGGCAATGACTTGCAGCAGCTCCCCTTTTTTCATTCCCTGCAGCGTTTCCAGGGTATAAATGACCGGGTAAGGACACGATTCCCCGCGAAGATCAAGCGTATAATCAATGGACATGATGCGTTTCTCCTTTCTTGAAACCGACGCCGAAGCGGTAATTTTTTTGCCAAAGGACGGCCGTGACGAAGCCCGCCGCCAGCAGGACAAGCGTAAGGATGAGCGCCCAGGCGGGGCCCATGGCTTCGATCAGGTTGACCGGTTTGCCCATCGACACCAGCGCCTTCTGAATGCCGAGATGATCCCATCCGTACGCCAGCGCGGTGGCTCCGGCAATGTTGCCGATAAACACCGGCAGGAACACGACCTGCCCCTCCATCAAACGGTACATCATCCCGGTTTCGCAGCCGCCGGCCATGACGATGCCGATGCCGAACAACAAACCGCCGATCAGCGTGCTTGGCGCCGCTATTTTGGTGACGGGGTCCATCCCGCCGGCGACGATGATGATCAAGGTGACGACCGAGCTGACCGCCATGCCCAGCGTAATCGCTTTGGTCATCGTGGCGCGCCCGCTGATCCACAAATCGCGGAATGCGGAAGTGAAGCAAATTTGCCCTCTTTCAATCAAAATGCCAAAACCCGCGCCGAACAAGGTGGCGGTGCCGAGCATCGTTTTGCCGTCCGCGTAAAAATAGATGATCAGTCCGGCATAAGCCAGCCCGATGAGGCCGCCGATGTAGGGCTGGATTTTTTTGCGTTCCTTGACGATGTGGGCCGTGTTGCCCTTTTGCAGAACCGGCTTGCCCTTCCACCACGACGTGCCGACGATTTTGGCGCCCGCGAAGGTGCCGACGGCCGTCGCCACGATAAACAACCAGGCATGCAGCGAAAACTGCGGCACGCCGGTAAAAAACGCGGCGAGGTTGCAGCCGAGCGCCATGCGCGCCCCGAAGCCGGCCACGAACCCGCCGATCAGCCCCTGCAGCAGGCGGCGCTTTTGGCGGGGCATCCGGATTTTGAAATTGTTGCTGAGCAGCACCATCAGCAGCGCGCCGATGAACATGCCCCAGACGATCCAGCCGTCCGTGCGGGTGAACGTCGTTCCTTCCATATGGACTAGGTTAAAATAGGCCCAGCCCGAAACGTCCACGCCGAACCATTCGAGGATATGTCCTCCCAGACGGGTAAATTCGCCGGTCACGGCCCAGACGGTGCCGGTGATGCCGAAGTACAGCGCGCTCAGCACGCCGGCGATCGCCATCACCAGGTAAGGACTCCAGTATGTATCGATTGCTTTTTTGAACACGATGTTGACTCCTGCCTTCCTCTTGCCGAAATTCTTTTTCTCTTGGATGTTCCCATTTTACATGATTTTTCGGATGATGTGGGCGCTTTTCGCGTTTGCGCGGAATACAAGTCACTGAATGGGAATAGCTCTCTGCCAATCTTATGAACCTCAGGCTGCTTAAAGAAGCGATGAGATGGGAAAACTACAGATTGATGCATTTTCCTCTGCATCGCTGGCGGGTGGGCCGGATTCTCCGCCGGGTGATCTTGTGAGCCGGACGGTCCGGATTCCTGTTAAAGTTTTGTAAATTTTGTAAAAATGCTGCATGAAAAAATGGAAACGGACGCTTTTTATGTTACAATGTTCCCTAGGACATGAAATAAGGAGATGAAAAGCCATGAGCGGCACAATCAACGAGCAGGAGCTTGTGCAGTACATAGCGGCTGAGACGGGCGCTGAGCCCGAGAGCATCAGGGTTGTCCTGAAACATGAAAAGACGTACATCAACACTGCCGAAGCGAATGAACATGGCGAAGTGGAAATCGACAGCGACGATTTGGTCGACTATGTCATGAGCCGCAAAGACGTCAAATTGGATGAAATGACCGTCGAAGCCGTGCTCGATGCCGAGATGGATTATCTGATGGATAAAGGAATTGCCGTGGACGAGGATTAATCGCGGCGTTTTTTCGGAAAATGAAGCCCATGCCCCCTTTTGCCGGGAGGCGGGGCTTTTTCTTTTGCCCAAGGCAGCGCTTGTCGCTAATAGAAAAAAATCTCCCATAATAAAATTATTATTGGAGAAAATCTCTAATCGCTGCTATAATGAATGCGAACAAGGTGGAAAAAAGTTCCGCTTTACTTGCGAGTAGAGCGTTAGGAGATGAAGCCATGAGCGATCATTTTTTCGAGAACATTCGGGGCGGACTGATCGTTTCCTGCCAGGCATTGGAGGATGAGCCGCTTCACGGGAGCGACATGATGGCCAAAATGGCGTTGGCCGCCGACCAGGGCGGGGCGGTATGCATCCGCGCCAACAGCGTTCAGGATATCGCCGCCATCAAGAAGGCAACGAAACTTCCGGTCATCGGCATCATTAAACGGGATTATGAAGACAGCGAGATTTATATTACGCCCACCTTGCGCGAGGTGCGCGAACTGATGGACGTCGGCGTGGACGTCATCGCCCTGGACGCGACGGGCCGATCGAGGCCGGGCGGGGAAACGCTGGAGGAACTGGTAACTTTCATGAAGAGCCATGGACAAAAAGTCATGGCCGATATTTCGACGCTGGAGGAAGCGCTTTATGCCGAATCGATCGGCGTGAGCTGCGTTTCAACGACGCTCTCCGGATACACGCCTTATTCGCCGCGGCAAAAGGACCCGGATTTCAAGCTGCTGCAGGAGGCCGTGCGGCAAATCCGCATTCCGGTGATCGCGGAGGGCAGGATCCATACTCCGGAGCAGGCGGCGTACAGCCTGGAACTCGGGGCCCACGCAGTCGTCGTCGGGTCGGCGATCACGAGGCCGAAGCTGATCACGGAGAGGTTTGCACACGCGATTCGCGACGTGCGTAAAGGACAAGTGCATTAGCGTGCCATCAAACGCGAAAGGATGGGGAAGGATGAAGGTCATCGGCATCGATATCGGCGGAACTTCCATCAAAGGCATGGTCGTGGATCGTACGGGGCGGCTTTTCGATCAGGGGAAAATCGAAACCGATGCCAGGGAGGGCAAGGATCGGATTTTGGCAAACCTGTTGTCGCTTCTGGATCGGCTGCTCGCTCAACATGCCGACATTCAAGGGATCGGAATCGGCACGGCAGGCCGGGTGAACGTCCGGACGGGCGAAGTCGTCTATGCCACCGATAATTTGCCGGGCTGGCAGGGGACGAACCTCAAGGCTTATTTGGAGGATGCCCGCAGCTTGCCGGTATTCGTGGACAATGACGTCAATGCGGCGCTTGCCGGCGAGGTCTGGCTCGGAGCGGGAAAAGATTTGGACGACGTGTCCATGCTGACGCTCGGAACAGGCGTCGGAGGAGCCAACATGGTCGGCGGCCGGCTGTATCGGGGGGCGCGCTGGAACGGAGGCGAGTTTGGGCACACTATTCTGATGCCGGGAGGACGTCCCTGCAATTGCGGCGTGCAAGGGTGCATGGAGCAGTATCTGTCCGGAACCGCCCTGATGCGGCTGGCGAGCGAAGCCGCGGGCAAATCCTACGCGTCTGGGATGGAAGTGCTGGATGACTACGTTAAAGGCGACCCCCAGGTGATCGACGTCATGAGGCATTTTGCGGAACATTTGGCCATTGCGGTCAACCATCTTCACTTAGGCTTGAATCCGCAGGCAGTCATTCTAGGCGGGGGGCTGATCGACTCCAAGCAGCTCTGGTGGCCTTTGCTGTTGGAAGCGATGGCGGACCTGAAGCTGGACGCGGATGTGCGCCCTGCACAGCTGGGCAATGAGGCGGGTGCCGTCGGCGCGGCCGGGTTGATTTTGGACCAACTGCAGGCAGAATGACGGTTAATCTTATATGAAACGGCGTTATTGGGTATCTTACGCGTAAGACCAAAAGGGCAGCTTTTGAAGCTGTTCTTTTTTGTGGGGATTATATTTTGCTTTTGGCGCTTCGATTAGCGCTTTCATCCCGGAACTTTAGTTATCACGAAAATAGTTTGTATACATAAGGCTCTGAACGCAAAGAGTCGCCGGAAACGCTGCAAAGTCTGAGGCAGTTCTTCGATGAGATGTCGCTGGCGGTCGCGCGTTCGGAGTCTCCTGCACGGGTTCGTGTCCCGGAGATCCCGTCCTCTCCCTCTTTTCGTGATGCACTGATGGAGCTGCAACATGCTCTGCAGGTAGGGGAAGGCACCGCGCCGTTGAAATAAGCTTATGTAACGCAGTATTTTAGATATGTTAGAGGGGCAGCAGACCTCTCACGATAAAAACAAGCCTCGGACAATTCCGAGGCTGTTTTGAATCATGCGGAATTTGCAGGCGAAGCTGATCATGCCTTTCGGTTACCGGCCAAGAAAATCTTAGGCAAATCCCGGTTCATTTTTTTGTAGTAGGATCAATTTCAATGAGAGTTCCTTCTTTTTAACCTTATCTGTGATTTCGAATTTCACAAAATATTGATGATTTACAGTAATGAGCTTGCTTACCCCTTTAGGGATCATAACGCGAGACGAGTCCCGCATTTTCGTCTGCACACGCAGCGGCCTCAACCCCGATCATATCATTGAACCGGCCTTCCTCAGCAAAATCCATGCAGATGCCGAACATTTCCCCGCCCTCTTTCAACGCGCCCAGCTTCATGGCCGTTTTCGTCTTGGGCGCACTCCTGCCAAAATGCCGGGATCTCCCTCAAATTGCTTTCATCCTGCGTAGCAACTTCGCGAATTTTTCCCGTTACGGTAAAAGCGTCTTTTTTCAATGATCCGAAATTCCATGCGAAAGCCCTCGATCAAAGCATTGGGTTCCAGCCGCCAGTTCGCTCAAATCCGGCCAAGTTATGATGTATGCATTCGTGTTTGAACTGAAGTATTCCTTCCTGGGCCAAACCGCGAAAAAACGACCATTTTGATGGAATTTGGCGAGCGTTGTTCTGATTTGTACGACGCTTTTCAAGCCGCGAAAGATTTAAAATATCCGGTCAAGTATCATGGCTGCAGAAAAGAGAAGCGTCGTAATGGCGTAATGCCGCCAATGAGTGCGGCCGAAAAGAATACGCCCGTTCATCCAGCGTGACAGCAAAATCATAATCAGACATCCGATAAACCATCGATAGGCAAGCGGGTATAGAGCGTGATAAAGAGCCAGGATCGCCAGAATCAGATGGCATAGCAGGAAGAAGAGCGCAGAACACCAGGCTGCGGCACTGCCAAAACCGCTGCAGGAAACCGGCCTCCGGTAGAGAAGAACAATAGAGGCAGCCAAGCTTACCAGACTGTAAACAAACAGAATAACGCTGAGAACCATGTAGAGAAAACCTCCTTCGTTTTACATATTTGAAGCAGTTATCGCCAAAAGAAGTAAACAATACGGGGTTGACCCCGTGTCAAACTGAATTATGATTCATGGCAGGGAGGGGAAGAATCATGCGGATTGGTGAATTCGTGGTTCAAGCGGGAACGACCAAAGATACGGTTAGGCATTACGAGGACTTGAAGCTGATCGAGTCGTTAAGACCTGATGGGAGGAGAGAGTATACGGAGAGGCACTTAGAAGACTTTAGTGTCATTCAAGAATTAAAAAGCTATGGTCTGGCCTTGAGTGACATTCAGGCTGTGTTTGAATGGAAACGTCATGGTGGCTGCGGCAGCGAAGAATTGATCCTTTTCGCAGAGAAGGTGCTGGAAAGGCAGCTTACCCTCCTTCAGGAAAAGGAGGCAAGATTAAGGGAGAGCCGCCAGAAGCTAGAGGAAACTTTGCGGGAGGTGAAAAAAGCGAAGCGGCTATTCCCGTGACGGATTACCCATTGAAGCTCCGGGCCAGCGCCTCGAAAAAAAGCCGGGCAACGGGGGGAAGAGGCTCCTTGCGGGTATATGCGGAGATCGGGTTGCCCAGCTTGGCATCCTGCACCTGGACCTTGGCCAAGCGTCCCTCCGTTATAAACGATTCGATTTCGAGGGAAGAGAGAAGGGCCGTGCCGTAGCCTTCCATCACGACGCGCAGGGTCTCATGCAGCCCGTTCATCCGCAGCCCGACCGCCGGGGCTGGCAGGCCGCGGACGCTGCACAGCGCCAGAAGCTGCTCCCGGGAGAAGCTTCCCTCTTCGCGGTAAATGAAAGGCTCCCGGAGCATCTCGGCGAGCGGGACATCCTTGCCGGCCAGAGGATGTTCCGGGTGGACGACAAAACACATGTCGTCCTCGAGAAGCGCCGTTTTGTAGAGCTGCGGATGTTCCCCGCGAATGCCGCCGACGACGGCGATGTCCGCTTTGTAATGGAGCAGGAGCTCGAGCGCCCGGGCGGAGTTGGTCGTCGTCCATTCCAGCTCCACGGCGGGGTGCCGTTTTTTAAATTCTGCAACGAGCCTTGGCAGCAAAAAGTTGGCCGGCAAATACGTCGCCGAAAGATGCAATTTGCCTTCTTTGCCTTCTTTTATTCCTTCGAGACGTTCCTCGATCGACCGTTCCAGGTCAAACAGCCTTTGCGCTTCGGAAGCCAGCATTCGCCCGGCATCGGTCAAGGCCACGCCGCGGCCCTGGGGAATCCACAGCCGCATGCCAAGCTCCTGCTCAAGCCTTTTGATTTGTGCCGTTACCGCCGGTTGGCTGACTCGAAGCAACTCGGAAGCAAGCGTCACGCTGCCGGTTTCGGCCACTTTGCTAAAAAACCTCAGGGCATGTAAGTTCATCGGGGTTCCCGTCCTTTCCTGCAGTTTGGGTGGTCAATTCATAACAAAATATTATGAAAACGTAAATATAATATATTAGATTTATGGGACGTTTCTGCTTATTCTAATCCTGAGAAGGGCTTGGGGCAAGGGTATCTTGGAGCCAAAGCCCAAAACGGAGAGGATGAACCGGCAAATGAAACTGGAATGCGTTCACTGCGGCCAAACGCGGAATTGGCAGCAATTCATCATCAAATGCCCATGCGGCGGCAGGCTGGAGGTCAAGCAGGACGTGACCGGGCTGGACGGGGAGAAGCTGAAGGGGATTTTCCGGGAACGGTTAGGGGAACGGATGTCGGTATACGCAAGCGGCGTATGGCGGTATAAGGAGCTGATTTTTCCGGAACTCCCCGAGGACCGGATCGTGACGAAATACGAGGGGAATACCGGCCTGTACGCGCCGGAAACGATCCGAAAAAGCCTGGGGATTCGCGGGCTGTACTTCAAAGCCCAAAGCGAGAACCCCAGTGGTTCTTTTAAAGACAACGGAATGACCGTCGCGGTTTCCCATGGCCGGCATCTCGGATATACGCGATTTGCCTGCTCGTCGACCGGCAACACGTCGGCGTCGCTGGCCATGTATGCCGCCATGGGGGAAAGCTCTTCGTACGTATTCGTGCCGGAAAGCGGCATTTCCCAAAATAAGGTGCTGCAAACGTTGGCGTATGGGGCGAGGGTGATCCGTTTTGACGGCACGTATGATGACGGCATTGCTTTTTTGGAGCGGCATGCCAAGGATTTGGGGCTGTATGTCTGCAATTCGATCAATCCGTTCCGGATCGCAGGCCAGAAAAGCATCATCTATGAAGCGGCCCAATATTTGAATTGGGAGCTGCCGGACTGGATCGTCGTGCCCGGCGGCGCGCTCAGCAACGTCACCGCGATCGGCAAAGGGATCGAGGACTTGTGGACGCTCGGGATGATCCCGAAGCGCCCAAGGATCGCGCTGGTTCAGGCCGAAGGGGCGAGCCCCTTTCATAAGATGATGGCGGCGGGGGCCGAGGAGCTGCGCCCCGAACCTCAGCCGCAGACGGTCGCTTCCGCGCTGAATATCGGGAACCCGCCAAGCTGGAAGGCTGCGCGCCGCGTATTGGAATTTTGCCGGGGCGTTACCTGCAGCGTGACGGACGAGGAGATTTTGGCGTCGAAGCAAATCATCGACCGGAGCGGGATCGGCTGCGAACCGGCGTCGGCCGCTTCCTTGGCGGGCCTCCGCAAGCTTATGGCGGAGAAGGTCATCGACAAGGAGGAGACGGCGCTGTGCATATTGACGGGCAACCTGCTCAAGGATACGCAGGTGCTGTCCGGGATGATGGAACATGAAAGAATGGTAAGATCGGATCTGACGGTGAAAGGGACGGAAAGATGGTTGTGACGGAGGCTGAACACCGCGTATAATCAAATTAATTTGGGGGCGGTTTGCCAAAAAAGCAAATCATTTTGCTTTTGATGGCAGAGTCCTAATATCAGAGGGGTTCCTGGAATCCCGACAGGAGGTTATTGAAGTGTCTCAAAAACGATATGGAAGCAACGCGCAAACGGAAGCGGTTTTCGAAAAAAACTACAGGCAGCGTGATGCGCACGTCATAGCAGAGGTGTTTTCGATCTTTGAATAATCAAAGATATTCGCGATATGTGTTTACGTGACGCACCGCCTGCCGGAAGGGCGGAGTCTGTCTTGAATTTTAAATCTGCGTCACAAATTTATGTGTTTATGAGTTTTATGATGGCATTGGGCAACAGCATCATGTTTACGACCAGCGGGATTTACCATGTCGCGTCTTTGGGGCTAAACCCGTTCGAATTGGTGCTGATGGGGACGATTCTGGAGTTGACCGTGCTCATTTTCGAGGGCATTACCGGGGTGGTGGCTGACACGTACAGCCGCAAGGTCTCCGTCATCATCGGCATGTTCATTCTTGGCGCCGGTTTTGCCGTGGAAGGGAGCATTCTGTGGCTTCATGGCCTTGTTTCGGTCATTTCCGTTTTTGCTTGGGTGGTCATCTCGCAATTGCTGTTCGGGATCGGCTGGACGTTCGTCAGCGGCGCCAACACCGCTTGGATGGTGGACGAAGCAGGCGAGGAGCGCGCGGGGACCATATTGATGAAGTCGCAGCGCATGTCGCTGGTCGCTTCGCTTATGGGCATCGCATGCAGCGTAGGCCTGTCCACGGCCTCTCCGAACTTGACGTTTTTGGCCGGGGGCTTCCTGTATGCCGCGCTCGGGGTCGCCCTCGTCTTTTGGATGAAGGAAACCAAATTCATGCGAAAACAGCATGCCCTCCAAGAGTCCCATTTCAAACGAATGTTAGGCACTTGGCTTGAAGGGGCCGGCGTAGTGCGCAGGCAGCCGCTGCTCCTGGCGATGGTGGCGGTAACCCTGCTCGGCGGCGCGGCTTCGGAGGGATACGACCGGTTGTGGCAGAGCCTTCTGATCACCGGCATCGGATTGCCGGATCTGCCTGTGTCGCTGGCCGCCTGGTTCGGCATCGTGTCCGCGGCGGCAACGCTGCTCGGATTGGCCGGGGTTCGCCTGGCCGAGAAAAAAATGGACATGGCAAGCCGGCGCATGGTATCGGTCGCGATGTTTTGGTTCACCCTGATCCGCGTAGCGGCGATCCTGTCTCTGGCAGCCGCAACGAATTTCGTTTGGGCGCTCCTATCGGTGCTCGTCGTTAGCGCGGCGCGTTCGGTTAGCGAGCCCGTATACGATACATGGCTGAACATGAACCTGGAAAGCAAAACGCGCGCTACCGTGCTGTCCATGGTCAGCCAATCCGACGCGCTCGGCCAAACCGCGGGCGGCCCCGTGGTCGGATGGATCGGCAGCCGGTTGTCCGTGCGGGCTTCGGTTTTGACCGCGGGCGTGCTGCTGCTCCCGGTTTTGGGCGTCTTCGGACGCATGGCCCGCCGCAAGAAAAGCCATCAACAAAACCAAAGCTAAAATTTTTCAATATTTTTACAATCGGGTAACTTTTTTCGGTTTAAAGCCGTCCTGTTAACAGGATGGCTTTTTTGATGGGCCAAATGGAAGATAAATCAACCTGAATTTCGAAAGCCCATAATGGTGGCCAGTTTGTAGCAGGATTAGTAGGCAACAACTGTAATAAACAGGGAAATACCCAGTGGATTACGCGACGATTCTGAAAAGAGGGTAGTCTTTCCCCCTC
>NZ_BORW01000022.1 GCF_018333375.1 Paenibacillus cookii | reverse complement strand
ACTGGAGTTTACAGAAATAGCTCTTGGCGGCTTGGGATTTCGCTGTGTTCGGGCAGCTCATCCGGCTATCCCTGCCTCAAATCCAGTTCGTGTACCTTGGCCCGTGCTTTTGCCTCCGGCTTCCTTCGGATTCTGCCTCGCGGCAGACACCCTTGCCCTTGGCTAACGGTAGGCGCTCGCCAGCCCCCGTTCGGGACTTTCACCCTAGAGATGACGCCCATGCTGGGCGTACCAAAAAAAGCACAGCTCTCTTTCGAGAACTGTGCTTTATAGGCTTTTTTTTAACCAAAGCTATAAGAAAACGTCGGTTCGACGCTACTTCCGAAGTTTTTCATGCGATTACGACATTTCAGCCGATGCCGAAAATCATAATTCACAGAAATCCATAAAACGGAGTTGATCTTATAATTTAGTTACGTTTGCAGCTTGAGGGCCACGGTTGCCTTCGGTGATTTCGAATTCAACTTCTTGACCTTCGTCCAAAGTTTTGAAGCCTTCGCCTTGAATTGCGGAGAAATGCACGAATACGTCTTCGCCGCCTTCAACTTGAATAAAGCCATAGCCTTTTTCTGCGTTAAACCATTTAACTGTACCTTTCAAATGAACAACCTCCTAAAAATACCGCCATATGTGGCGAATAAGTACATTATACTTCATGCTTCTTGACAATGCAATCGATCTTTTGCGAAATTGCACTTTTTCATTTGCTTTTGTAGCTTCCTCTAAGGTATCATTTTACCAAAAGAGCAAACGGAGAATGCATATGATCAAAAAACACGAAATATACAAAAAAGACAAATGGAACATGATGACCGTCGAAGTGCAGGGCCGCTACATCGTGCTTCGGGAGATTTCCGATCAATGGGGCGAGGAAACCCATACCTTCATGAGCCGACCGGCTCTCATGCAATGGGCCGAATCCCGGTTCCCCAAAGAGGAGTACGAAGACAACATGGAAGAATGGCGCTCCATCATGGCCGCCTTTAAAGGAGTCTAAGCCCTTAAAATGGAATACAACAGCACCCTTATTTACATCATCTCGGCCTTTTGCCTGGGAGCCGTGCTCATCCTGATGAAAAACTCGGTCCCGCCAAGGCTGAAACGGGGCATGGCAGGCACTGCGGCCGTCATGATCCTGATTGCCTTTATCCTTATTGTATACAATCTGTTTACCATGGGTTCCAGCCCTTGAAGGAAAGGTTTCATATTATCGCGGGGAAAAGTTCATACTAAGGGACATCTTTCCTTTATAAGGAGGTCCCCTGGTAGTGAACTTCAACAAGACGATCAGGATCGCCGCGCTGCTCACCTTTGTCGTGGGGGCGGCTTCCTGCTTTCCTCCAGCGGTTTCGTCAAATGGAACCCATGCTTTTTCATCCCAACATTTAAGGAGGATTCCCATGGAAAAATTATTGAAGCGTTCCGAGGTAGCCGAAGAACATAAATGGAATGTGGAGGATTTGTTCGACGGCCAAAAAGCCTGGGACCAAACTTATGCCGAACTGCAGCAGGAGCTGAAAAAGATCGCCGAATTCCAAGGCAAGCTCGACAACGCGAACGCGGTCAAGGACTGTTTTGCGCTTGAGGACGACATTTCCCTCAAAACCGAACGCCTTTACGTATACGCTCACCTGCACCATGACGAAGATACAGCAAACCCTACATACCAGGCATTATCCCAGAAAGCGAAAAAATTGAACGTGCAGGTCGGCGAAGCCCTTTCTTTCGTTACGCCGGAAATTTTGTCCTTGCCGGACGAAAAGCTGGACGCGTTTATCGCCGATCCCGTACTCGCGCCTTACAAATTCACCCTGACCGAAATGAAGCGCGAAAAAGCCCACGTGCTTTCCAAAACGGAAGAAGCGCTGCTCGCCCAGGTCGGCAACCTGTCGCAGGCGCCGCAAACGATTTTCGGCATGCTTAACAACGCGGACCTGAAGTTTCCGAAGATCAAAAACGAAGAAGGCAAGGAAGTCGAGCTGACCCACGGCAACTACATCCAGTTCTTGGAGAACCCGAACCGAGAGGTGCGCGAGCGGGCATTCAAAGCGGTGTACGATACCTACGCCAAGCAAAAAAACACCATCGCCGCTACGCTGAACGCCAACGTCAACAAAAACATCTTTTACGCGAACGTGCGCAAATACCCTTCCGTTCTGGAAATGTCCCTTTACGGCGACAACATTCCGAAGGAAGTGTACACGAACCTGATCGACACGATCCATGAAAGCCTGCCGCTGCTCCACAGATACATGGACCTGCGCAAAAAGCTGCTCGGCGTCGACGAGCTCCATATGTACGATCTGTTCGCTCCGCTCGTGGACGAATACAAAATGGACATCACGTACGACGAAGCGAAAAAGACCGTCAAGGAAGGCCTCAAACCGCTAGGCGACGATTATTTGGCATCGCTGCAGGAAGGTTTCGACAACAAATGGATCGACGTATACGAGAACGAAAACAAACGCACCGGAGCATACAGCTGGGGAGCTTACGGCACCCATCCGTACGTGCTTCTGAACCATAAGGACAACTTGAACAGCATGTTCACGCTCGCGCACGAAATGGGCCATGCGCTGCATTCCTATTATTCGGACAACGCGCTGCCGTACCGCGACGCGCAGTACACCATTTTCCTGGCCGAAGTGGCTTCGACGACCAACGAAGCGCTCCTGATGGATTACCTGCTCAAAAAATCGACCGATCCGAAGGAAAAGATGTACCTGCTGACCTACTACGCCGACCAGTTCCGCACGACGGTATTCCGTCAAACGATGTTCGCCGAATTCGAGAAGCTCATCCATGAGCGCGCCGAATCGGGCGAAGCGTTGACGCCGCAGGCGCTTTCGGAAATTTATTACGACCTGAACGTGAAATACCACGGCAAAGGCATGGTCGTCGACAAGGACATCGAAATGGAATGGGCCCGAATTCCGCATTTCTACAACAGCTTCTATGTATACAAATACGCGACCGGATTCTCGGCGGCGACAAGCTTCTCCAAGCAAATTTTGGAGGAAGGCCAGCCCGCGGTGGACCGCTACCTCGGCTTCCTGAAAAGCGGCGGCAGCGACTTTTCGATCAACATCCTGAAAAAAGCCGGCGTCGACATGTCTTCGCCGCAGCCGATCCGCGAAGCGATGAGCGTCTTTGAAAATGTCATCGAGCAGTTGGAGCAAATGACGAAATAACGCATCCGGCATAAAATCCCTTGTCCTTGCAGGTCAAGGGATTTTATACTGTCTTTAAGAAGGAGGTATCTTTCGCATGAAAATCCAATGGTCGCTGATTGCCGGATTGGTGTTTGCGCTGATTACGGCGGTGTTTGCCGTCATTAACGTGGATCCTGTCCGGGTGAATTTTATGTTCAGCGAAGTCGACATCCCGCTCATCCTGCTCATCGTCGGCTGCACGCTGATCGGCGGCATCATCGTCGGCTCTTACGGAATCTTCAGGCAGTACAAGCTGCAAAAGGAAATCAAGCTTTTGACCGCCCAGCTGACGCATATTCAAAACGAAACCGGATATACGCCCCCTTCCCCGGAAGAAATCCAAACCGGCGGCAAAGAAAAAAACGAAGGCGAACTGCCAACGTAGGGAACCCATCATCTTCATCCATGAAATAAGGAGGACATCTGCATGTCAATCCAACCGAACGAAGAATACATATTAACGTTTTTGAAAAAACTGCTCGACACGCCAAGCCCCACCGGCTTTACCGCCCAGGCCTTGAAACTCGTGGAGCAGGAAGCGGCCTCCCTCGGCGTCAAGCTGTCCTGGAACCAAAAGGGCGGCGCGATTCTTGAAGTGGAAGGCGAGGACCCCTCCCGCACGGTCGGGCTCAGCGCGCACGTGGACACGCTGGGGGCCATGGTCCGCGCCGTCAAATCCGACGGCCGGCTCCGCCTGACCCGCGTCGGCGGCTTTATGCTGCAAAGCATTGAAAACGAATATTGCGTCATCCATACGCGCAGCGGCAAAACGTATACGGGCACGATTTTGAGCACGCATCCTTCCGTGCATGTCTACGACGATGCCCGCGACTTCAAACGCGAGGAAGAAAACATGGAAGTCCGCATCGACGAGCTCGTCGAATCCAAGGAGGATGTCCTGAAGCTGGGCATCGGCGTCGGCGACTTCGTTTCTTTCGATTCCCGCGCGGTCATCACCGAAAGCGGGTTCGTCAAATCCCGCCACATCGACGACAAGGCCAGCGTGGCTGCGCTGTTCGGCCTGCTCGAATCGATGAAACGCGAAAACTGGAAGCCGAAACATCATTTGAAGCTGCTCATTTCCAATTACGAGGAAGTGGGACACGGCGCCGCCTTTATCCCTTCCGACATCGACGAACTGATCGCCGTCGACATGGGCTGCATCGGCGATGATCTCAGCTGCAAGGAGACCGACGTTTCCATTTGCGCCAAGGATTCTTCCGGCCCGTACGATTATGACATGACAAGCAAGCTGATCGAGCTGGCCAAAGCCGAAGGCATCCCGTTTGCGGTCGACGTGTACCCGCATTACGGCTCCGACGCTTCCGCCGCGTTGTCGGCCGGCAACAATATCCGCGCTGCGTTGATCGGACCGGGCGTGCATGCTTCCCACGCGATGGAACGGACGCATAAAACGGCCGTGTTTAATACGTCCAAGCTGCTTGCGGCATACGTGAAAGCTTGATGTAAAGCAAATGTTTTCCGGGCAAGCGCCGGACCGACGGACCGGTTTCCATCCATTTTCACGGTGATCTATCATACCGAAAAAAAAAGCTATTCGATCCCTCTGATCGAATAGCTTTTTTGGTCAAAAATCCCCTTTTGCGGTACGCGAAGGCGCTGCTCCTTCATTCCCCTTATTTTGCGGAACCGCCCATAGGCGCCGCAGCTCTTGGGGAATATACGGAGATATGATCCAGCCGCTGCGTTTGATGCGGACCGACGAATTTCAGCTCGTAATCCCCGAGCTTGTAAACCAGAATATCGTCGCTGCCGCTCGTTTTGATGGCGCTTGGTTTGCCCAGCGTTCGCTTAATTTCCGAAAAAGCGATTTGATTCAACGCTTGGCTTTCGTCCATCGGGGAACCGAAATAGCGGATATCGTATACAACTTCGCCGCGTCCGATGCCGAAGGCATACGTCCCCCGGCCCGCTCCGGGCGAATAGCTGTCGTAAGCGTAGCGGTCGGTCGGCTGCCAGGGACGGTCAGGTTCGCCCCAGGCGGAGTGAACCTCATCGATCGTAGTTTTTCCCGAAACAAAGTCCGCACCTTTCACTTTCCCTTTTTTCGCCAACGCCACGATATCTTTAATCAGCTGTTCATGCCCCTTCGTATCGGTTGCCTGCGACGGTTGTTTCGAGCCTGCCGCTTTTGCGCCTCCCGAAGAAGCGCTGCCTTTCGCGGGCGCCTGGAAGCTTCCGCCGGGGGTTGAGGCTGTATTCGACGCGTTCGAAGCCGAGCCGTTTTGGGCGGCATCCCCCACTGCGGCGTTGCCGTTTGTATCTTGCCCGGAATCGTTCCCGGCTGGGTTCGTCGCTTCGGCGGGAGTCGTCGCCCCCGTCCGGGTTTTCGCCGCGTTTTCATCGGCGGCGGTTTTTCCGTTGGTGAGCGCGCATCCGCTCAGGGCAACCATCAAGGCAAGCCCGGCCATCGTCCAACCGAGCGATTTTCTTTTGAAGTTTTTAATCATCAGTATCCTCCTTTTCAGCTGCTGCTTCGAGCCCGACAATCCCGCCGCTCCCGGAATTTGCGCGCGCAGCCGGCTTCTCTCAAGCAAGGTGATAATAGTATGCCCGTATTCGGGCACCTGCTGCGGGTCGATCCGCGACAGGGCCAAGGCGTCCGCCGAAAGCTCCTGATCCTCTCTCATTTTGTACAAGGCGTACCACAACACCGGGTTGAACCAGTGGATCGCCAGAAGCAAATGCATCAGCCAGTTTACGAAAATATCGGCGCGTTTCACATGCGATAGTTCATGCAAATAAATGTGATGGAGCTGTTTCTCATGCAGCCCCCTGCCGCCGGCCGGCATAATCAAACGGGGCCGGAACAAGCCGAAAAGCGTCGGCGTGGCCACCACCGCCGAATAGCTGAGGCGAATACGGCGCCTCATCCCCATCGTTTGCTTGGCCCTCTCCAACGCCTGAACATCGGCCGCAGCAGCCGGTTCCGAAAATTTGCGCAGCTTCGACGAAAAATGGATGTTCACGGCCACCAGCCGCAGGAGCATCACCGCAGATCCCAAGAGCCATATCCCCATCAACGCGTGCTTCAAGCTCCATGTTCCGGCGGCTTGATGCGGACCATCCGCCGCGGCGTCTCCCGAAAAATCGGGCTGACCAGCCACAGGGATCTCCGGGGTTGCCAAAGACGGCTCCGTTTCGTCCCCGGTCGAAGGCAGGGCCGTATCCGCTTCGTTTGACAAACCGGCCCCCGTCCACGCAAAAATATTGTCCATGCTGAACTCGCTGTGCGGGCCCGACGGAATCAGCAGCCTCAGCATCAGAAGCAGCCATAACGCATAATGCCACCCGGGTTTTACCCGATCCCTCAAGACGGCCTTGATGATAAGTATAAGAACGGTCATGACGCTTGCCAGCAGCGTCGTTTTGAATACCCAATCCAAAAAAGCGCTCAACCAGGGGTTATCCAGCCATTGCACGGCCTATCCCCTCCTTTTCGATTCCGACTTCTCATCGAGCAGCCGCTTCAGCTCCTCGATCTCGGCGGGACTCAGCTCTTCCTCTTTCAAAAAGTTAACCAGCAGCGGTTTCAACGAACCGCGGTAAATCCGCTGCAAAAAGCTTTTGGTTTCGGCTTTCTGACACTCTTCTTCGGTTATGAGCGGATAATAGGAGTACGGCCTGCTGTCCGGGTGAAAAGCAACGGCTTCTTTGGCCACCAGCCGGTTCAAGAGCGTCCGAACGGTCTTCGGACTCCAGTCCATATAGGCGGCAAGGGCGTCAATGACCTCATTGGCCGTGAGCGGCGAGTTCTGCCACAACACCTTCATGACTTCCCATTCCGCCTCCGAAATGACGGGCAGTTTATGCAAACGGATTTCCTCCCTCCATGGATTACACGTGTAATCTCTTTTCATAATATTACACATGTAATCTCGGAAGTCAATCCCAACTTCGCCCATTTGCCCGAACCTGCGCCGAAAAAAAAGCGCTCCATCGATGATGGGCGCGTTCTTAATTCTATCTATTTCTCTATATTTCCGTTAGTCCTTAATCGGATGAACTGCTGCAAGAAGAGCTGCTGCACGAGGAACTGCTGCAGGACGAAGAACTGCATGACGAATCGCTGCTGCATGAAGATTCGCTGCTGCAAGACGAATCGCCGTTGCATGAAGGATCGCTCCAATCCGATTCCCCCTGGCGATCCGAATCGCTGCCGCATGACACATCGCCGTAGCTCCCGTCTCCATCGATGATATCAAACAAAATCAACGTATTTACGTCGCTGCCGGAATACGTGTACGAATCCGCTTTGGAAGAGAAGGCTTCCCGGGAATGAGATTTGGCCCCCGTTCCGCTTGCCTGCCCCGCCTTTGAACGATTGGGCGGCGTTGTCGGCAGCCTTTTTTGCAGCTCCGCCCTGCTTTGAACAACGTTTGCGAGATGCTTTACAAACTCTTGCACGGACGCGGCAAAAACATGGGACGGATTGTTTTTGAAATAATGTTCATGCAAAAAACCGACGTCGCCCGTCAAAACATGTTCCACAAATACGGGTTCCAGCTTTTTGCGCCCGAAGCCGCCCAGCAGAATCGTGCTTTCGGTGTGGATCTCGAATAAAACGGAATAAACGAGCTCAAACCGGGCCCTTTCCGCTTCTCCCGGTTTTGCGGATTTGCCCGTATGGGGCGAATGATGAATCATTTCCCCGAACAGGTCATGGCAAAACTCCTGGTATTCCCGGGAAAAAAGCAGGGCGGCATGCCAGATTTCATCGACCATGGCGCTGTACATTCCGACGCTTTTCATAAACATGTTCATAGCCAGAAAACGCTTGAATTCCAGCAGCAGCCACGAATACATCGAGTCCGATACATCCGGATGCCCGGCGAGGAACCGGGATCTCACGTGATCCCAATATTCCCCGTGTTTCCGAAACACCTCGTCGAACCGGGTTTGGATCGGGATCAGGAATGCATGCGGCCGAAAATCCGGCCCTTCAGGCGCCAATCCGGAAAAAGCGGTCCCCGGATAACCGCCTTGGGAACGTCGCGGCTCCTTTTTCCGCCCTTTAAACCACTTCTGAAAAATGCCCATAGGTCACCGCCCGTCGCCAATTAACTGTTTTTGCTTGCTTCGATTTTTTCCGCCAGCTCGTTTAAATACGTCCAGCGGTCCATCAGGTGCTCCAGCTCCCGCTCGGCTTCCTCCTGCTGCTGCAGCAGCTCCTGCAGAAGGGCGGAGTCGCTGTACGCTTCCTCCATCTTTTTCCGGATGCCGGCCAGTTTGTTTTCGCAAGCCTCGATCAGGCCATCGATTTGCTCGTATTCGCGCTGCTCCTTGTAGCTGAATTTCAGCTTTTCGCGCGGAGCGGCCGCCGGGTCGTTTTTCGATGCAGAAGCCGGCTTTTCCGCCTTGCGTTCCGCGGCGGCAGGTTCGGCGTTTTTAGCCATCCATTCGCTGTATTCGGTAAAATTGCCCACATGGACCCGTACCCGTCCCTCACCCTCGAAGGCCAGCATTTTATCCACGGTCCGGTCCAGAAAGTACCGGTCATGGGATACGACAAACACGACGCCCGGAAAATCGTCCAAATAATCCTCGAGCACGGCAAGCGTTTGGATGTCCAGGTCGTTGGTCGGCTCGTCGAGAAGCAGCACGTTCGGCGCGGACATCAGTACCCGCAGCAAATACAGGCGCCGTTTCTCGCCGCCCGACAGCCGGGAAATCGGAGTCCACTGCATGGCAGGCGGGAACAAAAAGCGCTCCAGCATCTGGGAAGCGGTAATGCTGCCGCCGTCCTCGGACCGGATGACTTCAGCTTCTTCCTTAATATATTCAATCACGCGCATGCTGCCGTCCATATCCTGATGCTCCTGGGTGAAATAGCCGACTTTAACGGTCGGACCGGCGACGATCTCTCCCTCATCCGGCTGCAGTCTTCCGGCAATCATGTTCAGCAGCGTCGATTTCCCGCTTCCGTTCGGCCCCACGATGCCGATCCGGTCGCCGGGTACGCAAATATAATTCAGATCATGGATCAATAGCTTGTCGCCGGCTTTTTTGCCCACATGCTCGAGCTCGATGATTTTGCGTCCCAATCGCGTCGAGGCTGCCGACATTTCCACTGTGCCGCTCCGCGTCGGCCCCTGCTGCTCCTTGAGCGCTTCGAAGCGATCGATCCGGGCCTTTTGCTTGGTCGATCTTGCTTTGGCTCCGCGCCGGATCCAGGCCAGCTCATTCCGCAGCAGGTTCTGCCTTTTTTGTTCGGAAGCTTCCTCCCGTTCCTCCCTCTCCGCTTTCAGCTCAAGAAACTTGGAGTAATTGGCTTCGTACCGGAACAATCTGCCTTGGTCCAGCTCCAGCATCACGTTCGCGACCCGGTCCAAAAAATAGCGGTCATGCGTAATCATCAACAGCGCGCCGCGGCGCTTCTGCAAATACTGCTCAAGCCATATAACGGAATCGTTGTCGATATGGTTCGTCGGTTCGTCCAAAATGAGCAGCTCGCACGGTTCGATCAGCGCCTGCGCCAAGGCGACGCGCTTGCGCTGTCCCCCCGACAACGTGCCCATAGGCGCATCGAACCGAACGATGCCAAGCTTGGACAAAATGGTTTTCGCTTCGCTTTCCATTTGCCATGCCTGAAGCGCGTCCATCTGCTGGTTCAGCTTCAGCAGCTTTTCCTGCAGCGCCGAATCCGCGGGATTCCGTTCCAGCCGTTCCATCGTTTCGGTGTAATCCCGAACGACCTTGAGCTTCGGATCATTCCCCTCAAACACCTGCTGCAGCACCGTATTGTCCGGATTAAAATCCGGATTTTGCGCCAGGTAACGCACCCTGACCTGGTTTCCGACGGAAATGCTCCCGTCATCCGGCTGTTCCAGCCCGGCAATGACGCGCAAAAACGTCGACTTGCCCGTTCCGTTCACGCCGACGATGCCGATTTTGTCCTGATCCTCCATGCCGAAGGAAGCATCCTGAAACAGGATCTTTTCGCCGTAGCTTTTGGATATATGTTCAACGGTCATGATGTTCATATCGTTTTTCCCTACTTATCTCTTGAATTAAAAAGCATAATGCTATTTTAGCATACGGTTAGGTCCGATAGGAACAGGTGAGCCGTCCGTCGCCCGCCCATGGAAGCAATAAAACCGTCCGAATCCGGACGGTTTTATGAAATTCGATCCGATCAGAGCGCCAAGGCCAGCAGCCACGCCGCCAGACCGCCGACGCAGGAAGAAATAAAATTGACCGCGTCGTTGTTCATCCAGCGCCATCCGCGAATCCGGCGGGTCGGCCGTCCGCAATGCTCAAGCACTTCCACGTCTTTGCCGCATACAGGGCATCGGTACATGACCTGCACGGTCGCCCCCAGAAAGGAATCGGCAAACGCGCCGGCGAGCCCGCCGGCAAGCCCTGCAAGCCATAAGCCCAACCAGGCGGCGTCCGTCCGGGTCCACAAGGCGAACAACCAGGCGAACAACGCAATGGCAAGCCCGCCGACCGCGGCGGCTGCGCTGCCCATCAACGTGACGCCCCCCGACGTGCCGGGAGGAACGATTTTTCCCGTCAGCACGGAACGCGGCGGCCTGCGGCTGAGCCCTCCCCATTCGGTCGCCCAGGTGTCGGCCGTCACGGCCGCCATGACGCCGATAAAGGCGTAAATCCAACCCGGGTGAGGCCATACGGCATGAAATATGCACAGCAGCATGCCCGCGCCGCCGTTGGCAAATACTTGACCGGCGTCCCGCCTGCCGGTTTTGGCATAGGATTTTTCGAGTTCTTCTTTATTTGCTTGTTTGAACTTCGACAGCAGCGAAGAGCTGACAAAAAACACAAGCAGCGTGCCGAACCATAACAAATTACCCGCGCCAAAATAAACCGTGCCCATGACAAACGCGGCAGCCGCCCCCGAGAAGGTGAGCGACTTTTTCCAGTAGGCTCCTCCGGCGACGACAAAGGCGCAAAACGCGCCGATCAGCCAGAACATGTCAACCGATCACGCAGCTTCCGAGAAGACGTTCTCCCCAATACAGCTCAAACGTATCGCCGGCAGCGCAAGGACCCACCCCGGCGGGCGTGCCCGTAAAAATGACATCCCCTTCGCCAAGTCCGTAATTCGCGCCGATATAATCGACAATCTCCTGCAAAGGGAAAATCATATCCTTAATATTTCCGCGCTGCACTTCCTTGCCGTTTCGGCGTACCGTGAAGTCTTCGCCCTCTGCCGCCTCCGCTCCGGGAAAATCGATGAATTCGGAAATCGGCGCGGCGTTTTTAAAGCCTTTGGCGGCCGTCCATGGATGTCCTTTTTTCTTGATGCCCGTCTGCACATCCCGCAGCGTAAAATCGATGCCAAGCGCCATTTGGCCTATCAGGTCATCCACCTTGATGCCCGGCTCATAGGAGCGGCGCACGCGAAGAACAAGTTCTCCCTCGTAATGAACCCCCCCTTTGTTTTGCGGTAGCTCGAGCGTCTGACCCGCCAAGCGGGCGACCGCATGGGACGGCTTCAAAAAAATCATCGGCTCATCCGGCACGTCGTTTCCAAGCTCGGCGGCATGCAGCCTGTAGTTGCGACCGACACAATACACGTTTTGAATCATCCTATTCCCATCCTTTGCTAGTAAAAAATGTAGATGTTCCCGTCTAGCCCATAAACGTTTTTTTCCACACATCCGGCCGGTTGGTGCAGATCAAGATTTCCGGGGAAATATCCGCGATCCGTCTCATCCTTCTGGCGTCGTCGACGGTCCAGGCCATCACCTCGATGCCTGCCGCTTTCAGTCTTTGAAACAGCTCCGGGTCCAAATTCGGATGGCCGATCGACAAGAAGGAGCATCCCAACGCCTGAAGCCGCTCGACAAGGTCCTTTGGTTTGGCATCGATGATCAGACCGGTTTGAATATCCGGATTGATTTCCTTCACTTTACGGAGCGCCCCGGCGTCAAAGGAAGTCAGCACGACGTCCTGCTCCATATGATACGAAGCGACCCGGTCGATCACCGCCTGCTCCAATCCCGGGTACATGTTTCCCGACGTTTTAAGCTCGATGTTAAGCCGGACCCGGCCGCAGCAAAGATGAAGCACCTCGGTGAGAGAAGGAATCCGCTCTCCGTGGTAATCCCTGCTTTTCCAGCTTCCTGCGTCGAACCGGAGAAGCTGCTGCCACGTATAATCCTTTACTTTGCCCGTGCCGGTCGTCGTCCGGTCCAGGGTAAAATCATGGATGACCACGGGAATCCCGTCGATCGTAAGCTGGGTATCGATTTCGATCCACTGAACAAAGGGTTCGGCTATAGCCATTCGAAAAGCAGCCATCGTGTTCTCCGGCGCTATACCCGAAAAACCGCGATGAGCCACGCACAGATTGTTCATCCTTCTCCCCCCAAACGTAAGGTTTCAAAGTTAGCCTGCTTAAGATCCCGGCGTTACGACGCCGTCCCCGGAAATTTTGACGCCGCCGATCGATAGATTTTGCAGCTCTTTCATGAGCTGGCTTCCCTCCTGCGCATTCATCGGTACGGGCTGGCCAAGCTCCGCATGGAACGGCACCAGCTTCATGCTGCAGCCCGACTTTTTGCATGTCGCTTGAAATACGGCCGTTTTCCACGTCGACGGCGTGCCCGATTTCGTGAAAATAAAGTTGCCTGTACTGTAAGCAATCCATTTTCCCTTATACTGCTCCAAGCCTTGCAGAACATGGGGATGCCCGCCAATAATCAGGTCGGCCCCCGCATCGATAAAATCATGCCCCAGCTTTTTTTGAATATCGTTCGGCGTAAGGGCGCGTTCGATCCCCCAGTGCACCATGACGATGACGAGATCGGCTTTTTTGCGGGCTTCGCCGATCGTGGCGATGACGCGCGATGCCTTATCGTAAGCGCTGGCCACGCCGGGCTTGTTCGTTCCGGCCGCCCAGTTCGTCTCCGGGTAAACCCGGCTCGCGCCGATGACGGCGATCTTCATGCCTCCGCGCTCGAAATACACCGGTTGATAAGCGCGATCCGCGTCTTTCCCTGCGCCGACGTACTGGATGCCGCTTTGATCCAAATAGTTGATCGTATCCAGCAAACCGACCTCGCCTTGGTCGAGAATATGGTTGTTGCCGAGATTGACCACATCCATCCCCGCGGCCCGCAGCGCTTCCAGCGCTTGCGGCGAGGACTTGAACACGAATTGTTTGTTTTGGGCGCTTACTCCGCCCGTCGTGACAGGCGTCTCCAGATTGCCGAGCGTAAGATCGTCTTTTTTGAACATGTCTCCCAAATAATGAAACGGGTATGAGTAACCGTTTTTTTCAAGCAGCGTTTCCACTTTGCCCGAAAAAATCATGTCCCCGACAAAATGGATCGTGACGGATTTCCCGTCATCCTTCATTATACTATGTTCCTTTGCCGCTTCAGAGTCCTCGGCACCGGCGTCTTTCCCGCCGTCTCCTTGATCGGCGGCATCTGCCGGCGGATTGTCCTTGTTCTGCTGCGGCGGCTGTTTTTGCCCATCGTTCTCCTGTGTTTCTCCCGTCTGCTGCGTTTGCGATTGCGCCTTTCCCGGCTTATCCGGCTTCTCTGCAGGCTCCTCCTTCGCCGGATCGGCAGCCTCGGCTTCAGGCTCATCTTTCTTGGAGCCCGCATCGGAGTCCGGCGCCGTGCCGTTATCCTTGGCCGCGGTTTCGTTCCGTTCCGTATTCGCGGATGACGGCTGCTGCGGCGGGACTCCTGCCGCGCCACGATTTTCGGCAAGAAAATAAGTAGCAAGCAAAATGACAATCATCAGAAGCAAACAAGCGTTGAGGGTGAGCCACAGCCGTCTCTGCTTCTTTTTCCGGTTCTTGGAACCGGTTCGTTTTTTTTGTGACCTCGGCGGATACATCGCTCCTCCTTAAAATAAACAGTTTGGAATCTTTGAAAATCCTAATTTTTAGTAGATTTCCTCCAGAATCCATACTATTATATCAGGCCCTCAGAAGCAAATAGAACCCCCCGCAAGCGGAGGGTTCCTTTAACGATGTCCCGTTTTAGGCCAATTTCGATTTTTGAAGCTGTTCGACGATTGCGTCGCGCAGCGTCTCCATATACAGCGGGTCGCTGTTCAGCATGTCGATGCGCATGAGGCGCATGTCCAGCTCTTTGGCGACTTCCTGGGCTTCGATATCCAAGTCGTACAGCACTTCGAGATGGTCGGATACGAAGCCGATCGGAGCGACCAGCACGTTTTTGACCTGCTCTTTGCTGAGGTTCCGCAGCGTATCGAGGATGTCCGGACCAAGCCACGGCTCGGCGGTGCGCCCGGCGCTTTGCCATGCAAACTGCCAGGACGTAACGCCAGTCTGTTCGGCAATGGCCCGGGAGGTCTCGAGCAGCTGCTCCGGGTACGGATCGCCCATGCTCAAAATTCTTTCCGGAAGGCTGTGCGCGCTGAACAAAACGCGGACTTCGCCGCGTTCGGCTCCCGCTTCCTTGAACAGGTCGAGCTTCGCGTTCACCCGGCGGCTGAACGCTTCGATCAGCTGCGGATGCAGGTGATAGCTTTTGACGAAAGTGAATTGGACCCCGACTTCGTCCGCTTTGGCCTGGGCGCGTTTGACGTAGCTTTCGACGCTCATCGTGGAATAATGGGGGGCCAGCACGATGCCCACCGCTTTTTTGATGCCGTCCTTGGCCATCTGCTCCACGCCGTCTTCGATAAACGGACTCGCGTGTTTCAGCCCTTGATAGCAGACGTATTCCACGTCAAGCAGACGGCTGTCCGTATCCAGCGCTTCCTGCAGGTTCTCCACCTGGTTGTTCGTGTTTTCGCGAAGCGGGAACACGCCGCCCACGATGGCTTTGTAACGATCCGACAGCTCTTCCAGCTGCTCGGGGGATGGCGCATGTCCGCGGCGGATATGCGTATAGTATGCCTCAATGCCTTCCATGCTTTCCGGAGTGCCGTAGGACATGACGAGAACGCCGATTTTGGTTTTCACGAAGCAGTCACCTCTTAACTTAAATATTGAACTTGATGGTTTCGCTCTATATAGGATTTCATGCGAAATCTTACTTGTTTTTTAACGCCGCCGCCGAGTACTCATGAATATAATCCGTCAATTCCTTGAGTTTATCCAGCGATGCCTCCGGGAACAGGCCGTGCCCCAGGTTGAAAATATATCCCGGCTCCCGGATCCCTTCATCAATCAATTCCTTGGCATATTGTTTAATGGTTTCCATAGGGGCCGTCAAAATATAGGGATCCAGGTTGCCCTGCACCGCAAATTTGCCGCCCGTGCGCTTGCGGCCTTCCGCGATGGATACCCGCCAGTCGAGCCCGATGACGTCCGCCTGAAGCTCTTTCAGCGTCGGGAGCAGCTCGCCGGAGCTGACGCCCGGAAAATATATTTTCGGTACATTCAAATCCGAAAGTTCGGCAAAGATACGGGTAATGGTAGGCAGGACATACGTTTGGAAATCCTTCGGGGCAAGCGCTCCGACCCAGCTGTCGAACAGCTGGAACGCTTTGCCGCCGTTTTCGATATGGGACCGCACATATGTAATGACCATATCGCCAAGCTTATCCATCAGCAGCTTCCACACTTCAGGTTCGCTGTACATCAGCGTTTTCGTCAAAATATAGCTTTTGGACGGACGGCCTTCGATCAAGTAGCTCGCAATCGTAAACGGCGCTCCGGCAAACGTGATGAGAGGCACCTCAAGCTCTTTGTCGAGGATGCGAATGGTTTCCATGATATGGGATAAGTCCTTGTCCACGTCGATCGGACGAAGCTTCTCCACATCCGCCTTGCTCCGAATCGGGTTATCGATCACGGGACCGATATTTTTGACGATATCGAAATCGACACCGAGCGAAGCGACCGGATTCATGATGTCCGAATACAAAATCGCGGCATCCACGCCAAGCTTCCGTACGGGCATCATCGTGATTTCGGCCGCAAGCTCCGGCTGCCGGCAAATTTCAAGCAGCGAATATTTCTCTTTGATTTTGCGGTATTCAGGGTCGTACCTGCCCGCTTGCCTCATATACCAGACAGGAACATGATCCGTTTCCTGCTTGTAGCTGGCGCGTATGAGCGTATCGTTGTAGGTCATGAAGGGGCCTCCAATGTTTTTTAGAATTTCTCTAATCTATATTATGCCCTTTTTAAAAGTCGGTAACAACCGGATGTCTTTCCGTTCGGGTGACAATAGTATGACAACTGTGACATGGTCCTTTGGGTAAATATGCTATACTGGAATAACCTGTGTTTTTCATGCTGAATTTGCAGTCACAAGAGAAAGGAAGTGAAAAGCACATTGAAATCGTGGAAAGTCAATTTGATTGTGCTTTGGATCGGCCAGTTTCTGGTCAACTCCGGAATGACCATGATCACCCCGTTCCTGTCCCTGTATCTGGCGAAAGATCTGGGCGTGCGGGGCGAGCATGAGATCGGCTTATGGGCGGGTTTGATTTTTGCCGCCAACTTTATGACGTCTTTTATTTTCCAGCCGCTTTGGGGCAAGCTGGCCGACCGGTACGGCCGGAAAATCATGCTGCTCCGCTCCGGCTTCGGCATGGCGATCGTCATCACGCTGATGGGGTTTGCCCGCACCCCCTGGGAGCTTCTGCTGCTCCGGCTGCTGAACGGAACGATCTCCGGCTTTAACCCCGCTTCGATTTCGCTGGTGTCAAGTACGACCCCGAAAGAACGGATGGGTTTTGCGATGGGAATCATGCAGTCCGGCTCGGTGGCGGGAACCATTCTTGGGCCTTTGATCGGCGGGGGCCTTGCGGATTTGTTCGGATTCCGTCCTATTTTCTATATCATCGGCGTACTTATTTTTGCGGCTTCCCTGCTGGCCCTGTTCCTGGTCAAAGAAAATTTCAACCGCGAACAAGCGGCAAAAATCCCGCAGGCGTCCGTGCTTGCCGGCTTCAAGGAGCTGACGAAAATCCCGCAGCTTCCGGCCCTGTTCGCCGTGACCTTCCTGCTGCAGTTTGCGATGATGAGCCCGATGTCGCTGCTGCCGCTGTACGTCGAGAAGCTGCATGCATCCGCCGCGAATTTGGCCTTCTGGGCGGGCATGGTCAGCGCCGTCACCGGTTTGTCCAACATGATCACCTCGCCGATTCTCGGCAAGCTGAGCGACAAAGTGGGGGCGCACCGCATTTTGACCTATGCCCTGATCGGCGCCGGAGTGATGCTGATTCCGCAGGCCTTCGTCCAATCGGTATGGCAGCTGATCATCGTCCGTTTCCTGATGGGCGTTTTTATGGGCGGCCTGCTCCCGAGCGTCAATGCGCTGATCCGTTCGTACACGCCGGACGGCATGGAAAGCCGGGCCTTC
Source organism: Paenibacillus cookii (assembly GCF_018333375.1). GTDB lineage: Bacteria > Bacillota > Bacilli > Paenibacillales > Paenibacillaceae > Paenibacillus_AQ > Paenibacillus_AQ cookii. The sequence continues at coordinate 69,640 of NZ_BORW01000022.1, read as the reverse complement.
GGTTTCAACACGAGCACGCTGGCGCTCGGCAACATGCTGGGCGCGCTCGTCGGCGGATTTTTATCCGGCTTTATCGGCATCGAGGGATTGTTTATCATATCGGGATGCCTGCTTCTGCTCAACATGGTGTGGGTGCGGCTTAAGCTGTATAAGAAAGGCAATTCGCCGCAGTTCCGGTAATCGGAACCGGCAAATCCGGCATGTCCCCGTAAAAGACCGTCCGATGGTTTTGGCGGGCATTCGAAAAAAAGGTGGCGCAGGATCTATCCTGCCCACCTTTTTTGGCCTGCGCGGATTTAAGGCTGACGCGGCTTCACCATCGCTACGGCCAATCCGTCGTACGCCGGCAAAATCGTGCCGATCAGTCGTTCATCGGTCGCCATCAGCTCGTTGAAACGGCGCATCGCCTGCACCGAAGGCCCGTTTTTGTCCGGGTTCAGCGTTCTGCCGCGCAAAAACGTGTTGTCCCCGGCAATGATCGCCCCGGGATTGGCCAGTTCGATGGCATATTCAAGGTATACCGGATAATTCTCCTTATCGGCATCGATAAAAAAGAAATCGAAGGTCCGGCCTTCCTGCTTCAGTTGTTCGAGGCTTTCCGCCGCCAGCCCCACCTTGAATTCGACCTGATGGCCAAATCCCGCTTCCGTGAGATGCGCTAACGCCAGGTCGGCATAGTCCTGCTTCAGCTCCAGCGACGTTAACCGTCCCTCCGGAGACAATCCTCGGGCCAGACAGATTCCGCTGTAGCCGCCCAAAGCCCCGATCTCCAGCACCTGTTCCGCTTTGGTCGCCGCCACCAGCATCGTCAGCAGACGTCCGTATCCCGGCGCGATCGAAATGGCCGGCATGCCTCGATCCGCGATATTTTGTTGGACGCGGGCCAGCAGCTCATCATTTTCAAGAAAACGGTCCGCGTATTCTTCAGGATTCATACATGAATTCTCCTCACATTCGCATTCAAAAATCGAAAGCCTTAAAAGGTTTGTGTCTCGCCTTGCGTTACCCTATACTATTATAGAATGAAATTGGAGGGATTCAATCCAATTCCGTCGGCCCAGCCGGCGCTTAGGTTACATACGAATCGCACCTGACGAAAATGGAGTTGAAAAAAAGCTTATGTCCCGCTTGCAATTGATTGCTACCGCACCGATGGGCCTGGAGTCGATCGTGGCGCGCGAACTTAAAGAATTGGGTTACAGCGACATGGAGGTCGAAAACGGACGCGTTACCTTCGCCGGCGATCTGCAAGACATCTGCCGCTGCAACCTGTGGCTTCGTACCTCGGACCGGATCCTCGTCAAAATGGGAGAGTTTCCGGCCAAAACCTTCGACGAGCTGTTCGAAGGAACCAAAGCGCTCCCTTGGGAGCAATGGATTCCCGTTGACGGGGAATTTCCCGTCGAAGGGCGCTCGCATCACTCGCAGCTGAGCAGCGTCCCCGCCTGCCAAGGCATCGTAAAAAAAGCGATCGTGGAGAAGCTCAAGCAAAGTTACCGCACGGACTGGTTCCAGGAAAACGGCGCCCGTTACGTCATCGAAGTGAACCTGCACAAAGACGTCGCGCTCCTGACGCTGGACACGACGGGTCCGGCTTTGCATAAACGCGGGTACCGCAAACTCGTGACGGAAGCGCCGATCAAGGAAACGATGGCCGCCGCCATGCTCCAGCTCAGCCGCTGGAACGTTTCCCGCCCGCTGTACGACCCGTTCTGCGGCTCGGGCACCATCCTGATCGAGGCCGCCATGATGAGCTGGAACATCGCGCCCGGACTGCGCCGTTCGTTTCCTTCCGAGCATTGGCGCATCATTCCCGAGCGGCTTTGGAGCGAAGCCCGGGAGGAAGCCTTCGATGCCGTTCGCGACGATGAGCCGCTCCAGCTTACCGGCAGCGACATCGACCCGAAGGCGATCGAAATCGCCCAAGCGTCCGCAAAAAGCGCCGGCTTCGGGCGCGATATCGCGTTTCACGTCCTGCCCGCCGCCAAAATCAAACCCGAGGGCGACTACGGCTGCCTGATCACGAACCCGCCTTACGGCGAACGCTTGAGCGAAAAAGACGAAGTCGAAAAAATGATCCGCCAGCTCGGCTTTACCGCCGCCCAGCTGCCGACCTGGTCCTTTTTCGCCATCAGTCCGACGAAGCAGTTCGAGCATTATTTCGGACGGAAAGCGGATAAACGGCGCAAGCTGTATAACGGACGGATCGAATGCCAATATTACCAGTTTTTCGGCCCGCTTCCGCCGCGCAAGCCCTAATCTCCACGCGGACAAACGGTTCGCGCCAAACCTTGAAACACACGCCAAAACCCCGGCCTCCTTCCGAAAGAAGAAGGTCCGGGGTTTTTCGGCAAAAAAACAATGTTATGGATACCGTCCGTTCAATGCGAACGTTCCCTGCTTAAAACATCAGCTCGTCCGGATTCGTTCCGACCCGCCGATCCTCATTCAGCGCATCGATTCGTTCCAGCTCGGACGAAGTCAGCTCAAAATCGAAAATGTCCGCGTTTTCCCGAATGCGCGAAGGGGTAACGGATTTCGGAATCGTCACGATCCCGCTTTGGAGGTTCCAGCGCAAAATGACCTGCGCCGGGCTTTTGCCGTATTTCCCGGCAATCTCCAGCAGCGTCTCGTTATCGCTTAATCTTCCTTTCATAAGCGGGCTCCAGGCTTCGATCTGAATGCCGTGCGAGCGGCAGTATTCCCGAAGCTGACGCTGGCTCAGGCGCGGGTGAAGCTCGACCTGATTGACCGCCGGAACGACGCGGCTGTCCTTCAGAAGCTCTTCCAGATGGTGAACATGGAAATTGCTGACGCCGATGGCGCGGATGCTGCCTTCTTCGTAAAGGCGTTCCATCGCTTTCCAGGTGTCCTTGAATTTATCCTTGCCCGGCCAGTGGATCAAATACAGGTCGATCACGTCAAGTCCAAGCCGCTTCCGGCTTGCTTCAAAAGCGTGCAGCGTGGAGTCGTACCCCTGATCGTCGTTCCAGACCTTCGTCGTTACGAACAGGTCGTCTCCGGCAATGCCGCTGTCGGCAATCGCCCTGCCGACTTCTTTCTCGTTGCCGTAGACGGCGGCGGTGTCGATGCTCCGGTATCCCGCTTCCAGCGCAACCTTGACGGCTTCGTACACTTCGTCGCCCTTGGCCTGATATGTACCGAAGCCAAACCATGGCATGGTGACTCCATTGTTCAGCGTCGTGCGGTCGGCAATATGCTTCATGTTGGATCCGCTCCTTCCCCTTAAACAATTTTATCGTAAATGCATGTCCATTATAGCACACCCGTCCGCTTCCAATAAAAGCCGTTCCTTTTCGTGCCGGCCGGCATGAGTCCTCCTGCGGACTAGTTTATGCTTAAAAAAATCCTGTATAAAAAATCCTGCAAAGCTGGGCTTCGCAGGATTTTAGACACGCAACTTATTTCGTTTGTTCTCCTTGCTGGCGGGACGTAAGGGAAGCCAGACGGCTTTTTTCCTCTGCCAGCATTTCTTCGGCCAATTCCACGGCTTGTCCGTTCAGGCTGTTGCCCGCTTGGCGTACGGCCTGTTCCGTATGGGCCAGACGGTTTTGCGCCTGCTCGATCATCCGTTCGTTCGGATGGGACATCGCTTGAGACACCGCATAATGCAGCTTCTCCACGGAATTTTGGGCTTGGGAAATCGGATTTTGCGATTGCAGGCTGGAATCGTATCTGGATGCCATGGGCTGCTCTCTCCTTCACTCGAAAAGTTGCTATCCACCCTATAGGATGGAGCTTCGCGCGAGGAACTATGCGTGACGCCCTCTTTTTCCTGCAACCCGGAACCACCGCGGTTTAATGGTCGCCGCGATTGCCCTTCGACGGATTGGTGATGACGAAACCTTCCTCGGGGAAATACAAATAATCGATTTTGACCCCGTCCAGCATCGGCTCGTTCCGGTCCAGCAGCACATCGATGTTTTTGTCCGTGCTGACGACTTCGTCGTTTTCGCCCGGCTTGTCCAAATCCAATCCATAGTGGGCGTGATCTCCGTGGGCATGCGTGACGAGCACGCGAAGCTTCAGATCGCGGTTTTCCTCTTTATCCAGTTCTTTTTGCAGCACTTTGGCCGCATTGCGCGTAATTTTGCATTTCATCGCTTCACGACATCTCCCGTTCCTGAGGATAAAATCATATTGCCCAATCAACAGCAACATGCCTGCCGGCGCCAGGCTGGCGCGCCGCTGCATGTACCTTTTATCTTAAAAGAATCCGTGCAAGCCCGCAAGGACTGCTTCAGCGGTTCCCCCCCGGCGGAGGCAGCTTGATGGACGGATACTTCCGTTCCATTCGGGCGACGAACCAGCCCATGACAATAAGCGTGACGCCGATATCGTCGATCGGGACAAAAGGCATCACGTCCGGCAAAACCCAATACAGCCCGACCGGAACCAAAAAAAGAAGCTTGTCCACAAAGGAAACTTGCGGGGATGTGAGATACATCCATAATTGGCCGGGCATATGCGACAGGCGCCTGATCGACAGCAGCTTTCTCCATTTCATGCTCACCGCTCCCTTCATCTGGCCTTTCGGGGCACCTTCATGATCATCGCAAGAGGAGACAACCACTCCGATACGGCTGCGGCCGCCTCCTCACCTGTAGTATACGTATCTTTACAGAAAATGTTTCATTAACCTTTTCATATCGACATCAGTTCGCCTACGACCAATCCCGTTTCCAGAGCGATGTTGTCGAAATCCTCCAAAGGAAGCGGATTTTTGCCGAGCCCGATCTCGACGGTAAAACCCGGGCGCCTGAATTCCTGGATAAACCAGTCCTTATACCCCGCATCGCTGCCTTCCAGCTTCACGGGACGGTAGCCGCTGGCCTGGCCGAGCCTTCGCGACCATTCCCGGCTTTCCTTCGGTTCGTAATTGCGGTAGTTCCAATAAATCTCCTGCCCCTGACTGTGCAGCGAAACGGCCGCATCCGGCGACGTTTTGAGCGTAAATGCCGCAAGCGCCTCCGCTTCCGGCTCGGACAATGGCGAAGTGCCCGCATAGTCCCTCGGCCCGGGGGATTTTTTCCCGCGCCGCTGGACCTCTTCGTCCCAATGGGCAGGAAACTGGTCGCCCAGATCGACGCCGTTGATGTTGGCCTTCCAATGGCGGTAATCGCTTCGGCCTCCATTCCATGCCGTCAGCATGCCGTAATACGGATTGCTCGGCTGGACGCCCTCCTGGACCAGTTCCACCCCGTCCGGATTGACCATCGGCACCACCCAAAGGGTGCACTGCTCGAACCACTGGCGGGGATCGTAGCCGTTCCAGCGCATGCCCGACTTCAGGGCCGCCGCATACTCCTCTATGAAATGCATGATGCATGGGGTCGTGATCCATTCGTTGGCATGGATGGAAGCGTTCACATGAATCACCTTTTTCCCGTTGCCGATTTTGACGTAAGGGATCGGCTTGCCCAGCACGCTTTCGCCGATCGTTCCCGAGGAAAGCCGCGGATACGCCTCCGACAGCCTGACGATGTCGCGGCACAGATGCCTATAGCCGTATTCTCCTTCAAGGCGGACGATCCGGTCGCTTTCGGCATGGGGCAGCACCAGCACCCGCCCCTCCGGAAAATAGCTGCGGGAAAGCCCGGGATTCATTTCGAGCAAGGAAGCCTCCCGAATGCGAAAAGCAGCCGCTACCTTATCCGGGCTGTCTCCCGGCTGTATGACATATCTCCTCCGCGGGGAGGACGGCAAAAATATGATTTGTCCCGGCACCAGGTAAGGCTGTTCTCCAACCCAAGGATTCGCATTGATAATATGGGTGCGGGATAACCCTCTGCTGGCGGCGATCCGATCCAGCGTATCCCCTTTGTTAACGGTATATTGCTGCATGGCGTCTTCCTTTCCTGCGGACTGCGCGGCAGCCGCATGTGATCGTGCTTTTTTGATTTTATGACGCCGATGCCTTGGACCATGCTTCTATGCCCCCACCAAGCGAAGCTTTGATTTCGATTTGAGGGGGCACCGAACAAGAAGGGGGATGATCGAACGAAGCCCATAAATCAAAAAAGGAAAAGGCTCGCGGCGATTCCGGAGCCCTTTCCTTGGCTTAGTCTTCCATGAATTTTGAAACCTGCCAGACGACGGGAGTTCGCCGGATTTGCTCGCCCAACCAGGTTTTGGCGATTTTCTGGAACATTTCCGGGTCTCCGCTGCAAAAAAATTGATGCACGGGGCTTTCGTCGCTGCTTGCAAGCTGCCCCTTGTCGTACAGGATCGTGCTGACCTCCCTCGCCGTCTCGTCCGCCGAGCTGATCAGCTTCACCTGCTCTCCCATGACCTCTTGTATCGTATCTCTCAAAAACGGATAATGCGTGCAGCCCAAAATCAGGCAGTCGATCGAAGAGCTTCGCATGTTTTGGAGGGATGCCTCAACGACGGACGTCGTTTCGTTCGACCGGAATTGTCCCTGTTCCACAAGCGGAACAAGCCCGGGGCAAGCTTCGCTCACCACGTGCACATAAGGGGAAAGCTGCTTCAAGGCCGCCGTGTACGCGCCGCTCCGGATCGTTCCGGTCGTACCGATGACGCCGATATGACCGGTTTTCGTGGCGCTGATGGCCGCCCTTGCACCGGGGTGAATCACGCCGATGACCGGAATGGGCACCTTTTCCGAAATATATTCCAGCGCCGCGGCCGTTGCCGTGTTGCAGGCGATGACGATCGCCTTGGGATTGAACTGGCTGAGAAAATCAACGATTTGTTCCGTAAATTTTCTCACTTCTTCGGACGAACGGGGTCCGTATGGCGTGCGGGCGGTATCTCCGAAATAAATGATTTTTTCCCGTGGGAGCTGTCTCATGATCTCTTTGACGACCGTCAATCCCCCCACGCCCGAGTCTAATATCGCGATTGCTTGCTGCACGAACACACCGCTTCCTTCTTGTCGATTTATGCTCTTTCATTTGCTAACATATGAACGGGTGATGCCAAAGGTACCTCCGGCATTTACGCTAATGATGCCAAATACGGCGGAAGCCGCTGCCCGCGCAAAAACGCAGCAAAAGCAGGCCCGGTTATCCCCTGACCATGGGGAACGGACCCGCCCGCAACGCCTGCCGATTACAGCTCTCCGGCGTCTTCTTTCGAATCTTTGCTTGAGACGACGGTCTTTTCGCCGCGTTCCTGGATCGATGAGATTTGAGCCAGCTCGACCTCTTCTTCGTCTTCGTCCGTCTTGCGCCATCCGCGGATATCCGAAATGACGTTGCCGGCCGTGTCCTTCACCCTTTCGATCAAGGTAACGCCCTGCTCGCTGACCTTCCCTGCAAACTCCTGCGTTTTCGTGCCGATCGTTCTTGCGCCTTCAGCGATATCTTGACGAAGTTCCTTGCCGGATTTCGGCGCCAAGAGAAGTGCCGTGACCGAACCTACCACGCTGCCGATTAACGCGCCCCACAACAAGCTTTTGTTTTTTTCCTTCATCGCTCTGATCTCTCCTTTGCGCTCAGGCATCATCGTCCGCAGGGGATGGCGACTGCCGTTTGATGGATTGCCATACGGATAACCCCGCATCCAGCCACCGGAAAGCTTCCGCCAGACGAAGCTCGTTTTCCCGGCGCGCTTTTTCCAAGCGTTCCATGGCCGTATCGGTCACGAGCTGCGCAATGGCGTCCGCCCGCTGGACCGTGTTCGACAGGCTTTCGCCCGCAAGCTTCAGCGACTCGCAGAACGGCTTGACTTCCTCGGTCCTGGCTTTCAGCTGCGAAAGCGTCGCCGAGGTCTGCGCAAGCAGCTCCTTGGACTCGGCGGCAAGCTGCGAAATCTCATGCCCCGCTTTTCCAAGCACATCCTCGGTTCGAAGCAGCACTCTCCGGATCGTGTGCAGCAGAATCAGCCCAAAAACGGCGAATATCGCGAATCCGCAGGCAAACCCTATGGCGCCCCATTCCGACATGACGGTGTCACTCCCTTCACCCTTACGGGCTAATGCCCATTTGTTAGGATATTATAAGCACGGGGAGATTGTCCTGACACAAAGGACTAGGCGTATTTCGAAAAAAAATCGGCCCGCGAAAAAACAACAAGCCCGATCCGGTCTTCAGGATGGGCTTAAGCAGTCCATGCAGGCTTTAAGAAACGACGATTAATGTCCAAGCTCTTGCCGGATATATTCCCGCACCTGAACGGCAAATCGGTCCAGAATGTCCGGCAGCACCGGCGTGAGCGGGTGAATCTCGGCGCGTTTCCAGGAATAGTACTCCTGAACCAACGGCTTGCGGAGGCCGACCAGCTCGCGAAGCACGCGGTAAATATCGTCATCGAATACCTTCTCTTCATGGTTGATTTCCATAATATCTTCGTAGCTGCTGGCATCCCGCATAATAAAGCCGTCGATCAAATAACTGCCGACATCGGTAACGACCTCGATCGCCAAATGCAGCGCCCGTTCCTGAACCATGCCGAGCATGACGCTGCCATCCCAGGCTTCGGCCGTCCGCTTGAGAGCTTCGGCAATTTCCGGAATCGTGCCCAGACGAAGCTGAATCTGCTCCTGATTTACATAATACACGGTTTGTACCTCCAAGCTGCGAATGTTATTTGCCTTTTTTGCCGCGGCGCTTCAGCCAGAAAAACATGACGAAAATCGCTGCGACAAATACGAAAAGCAGGAACAATGTTTCCATTGGATATTCCAGATCGCTCATAATTCGTACTTCCTATCTGCTAGATTTCGTAATCAACGCTAAGGGATAATTCTTTCGTTTCGTTCAAATGGCGAATGACTTCCTGATGGACGGGATGCACTTGGTATGCCTGCAAATCGTCCAGGGAAGCAAATTCGGTCACCAGGGCGATATCGAACGAACGTTCCGAATGAACGATGTCAACGCCTACCTCGATCGCGCGCAGCTGCGGGATCTTCCCTTCCATGGCACGCAACACGGCCGCCGTTTTGTCAACGCTTTCCGGAGATCGGTCTTGCAATTTAATGAAAACGATATGCTTGATCATGGCCTGTTCTCCTTGTACGAGTCGTAAGGTTACAAAAAAAATATACCATATCCTCCCGCTTTGGGAAAGAGAAGCATCCGGGAGAGGTTATCGTTTCGGCGGGTCCTTCTCTTTGTCGCTGTCTTTGTTTTTCAGCACCGCTATCATTCTCCGCAATTTGTCGGGCATGGGCAGTCCAAGCCGTCCGTAGTTTTCCGTGATCGATATCAGCTCGTTCGCCAAATAGAAATAAATAGCTCCCGTTTTGAGGACATCGGTCCCTCCCATAAGAAGCACGTCCATCTGATGGGCCAAAACAATGACCACCAGCATAAGCGCCTTCCGCGTCAAGCCCCAGAAGCCGACGTCGCTTTTCAAACCGGATCCTTCCTTGATCGAAGCCAGCAAACCGGTCACGTAATCGACCACGATGGTGAACAAAAAAAAACACAGCAATGGATCCCATCCCCCGAATGCCATCGCGATAATACTGCCGGCGAGCGCGCTGATGCTATTGACGGCAAGTGAATTCATAAAACTGCGCCTCCCTTCCTATCATCTTCTATATCTTATGAAGGGAGGACACGTTCTGCGAAGCCGAATCGCCTTGATTGCCGGCCTATTTCATAGATTCGCGCGAGGTAGCGGATGCTGCTGTGGTATATTATGTCTTAAAAATGCAAGATTATCGTTCGTCGTTCCAGAAGTTCATCGGCTTCATATCGTTCGTCAGCGGCTTAAACGTGTAACCTTCCGCCTGAATGGCCTTGATCAGCTTCGGCAAAATCGTTACCGTTGCATGCTGGTCGTGGAACAAGACGATCGGGGTGACTCCTTTTTTCTTCATGTTTTTGACGTCTCTCATGACATTGTCGTAAATTTTTTGCGGGTTGCTTTGGTATCTCCAGTCATTGGAGTCGATGTTCCAATCCCACAGGCGATAACCGTAAGCAGCCGTCTGGTCGCGGTAAACTTTCGTAAAATACGGTTTGCTGCCGTAAGGCACCCGGATCAGCTTCGTGTACACGTTCGCGGCCTGGTGCAGTTTGGCATTGTCCATGTTCATTTCGTTCAGCGCCGAAGCCGGCGATGCATAGAACTTGTCCTTCTGATGCGTCATGCCGTGCAAGCCTACGCCGTGCCCTTCCTTGACGAGGCGCGCCACGGATGCGGGATGATGGGCGATTTGGTTGCCGAGCATGAAAAACGTCGCTTTTACCTTATACTGTTTCAAAACATTGAGCAGCTGCGGCGTATACGGGGACGGACCGTCGTCAAAGGTAATATAAATCGTTCTCGCTCCTGCCGCCGGCTTGGTCGTCGGCGTCGGCGTTTTCGGCTTATGCTGCTGGATATAACCGGCGTATTTGTTTGCCAGCTGCGCATCCGTCAGCGCCGCCCCGCCGTTTATTGCGCGGTACAGGTTTTGTTTCGGCAAATACGACAGCGCAAACCCGAACTTTTGGCTTAAAATCCGGAACGAAATGAACGTTCTGCCGTTTTTGACGAGCGTGTTTTTGCCGTCTGCCGGAAGCGTCGCCGAAGCGCCGCCCCGATGGGTCAGCTTCACGTTCCCCTTTGCGTATTGCACCGTAAGATTCATGGCCGAAGCGGTTTGAACCAAAGGAACGTATAAAGTGCCTTTATGTATGATGGGCGACATTGGATAAGTAACCAGCGTGTCGTTCACGGCAACGAATACGGACGACGTCGCGGCGCCCGCCGAACTCCCCGCCGCAGACGCGCTGCCTTGTCCGGCGGAAAAAATGCAGCCGAAGACCAGGATCAGGGATAACATCCATTTGGAGCATTGCAAAACCTTTTTCACTTCTCTCTACCAACCTTTTACGCGTATTTTGCATAGATTTGCAGTCTCAAGGAATCTATTAAACCATTTTCCTCAAATCCAAACTTCGAATCTAGCAATCTAGTTCCTCTGCATTGTACCCGACTCCGCCTGTCGTTTCAATTTCAATTCAGTAACCATTGCTGTCATCTTTTCGTAAATATTAGGAAATCAAGGAGATTCATAGAAGCTCGTTTGTGACCAACAGCCTGCAAATGTCGAAAAATGCATAACGCACTAGGAAGAAAGGCATAAAAATGGGCGATAGTTACTATTGAAAAGAAGCCTTTTAAAATGTAGAATTTGAAGAAAAATCTTCGGAGGAAATATGCCTACACAACAAGAACAGCATTCAATTCAGGCGTGGTCTCTGATCAACCGCAAATATTTGGGAAAAGGCATTCGCGTCAAACGCTTTCGCAAGCCTTCCCGCTGCCAGATCCGCAACCGGGTGTTGCTGGCGGTGCTGATGGTCAACGACATCAAGCTGTCGCAGCTTGCCGAGGAGCTCGGCGTCTCCTCCCGAAGCGTCAGCGCCTGGGTGTATGAAGGCCGGATCCCCGGCAAAAAAAATCTGGACAAAGTATGCCAGTTTCTCGGGTATCCCCACCATATCCTGTTTAACCGCTCCGTAACTTCGAGCAGCCCGATCATATGTCAGCCTTCGCCGTCCAGATTCATGCGGAGAACGTTAACCCGTTCGCCTGTCGACAACAAAATTTTAACGGGGCTTTGCATGGTCCATGACCTTTCGGTCAGCGACGTCAGCGAATGGATGGACATCCACCCCGGCACGTTTCGCAAATGGCTGCACCAAGGAACCTTGCCATCCCCAAGCTTTCAGGACCGGGCCGAGCTTTTTTTCCGCATCCCGAAATTCATCCTGTTTGCGGACTGCGTTTTAAACGAATCCTAACCAAAATACGGCGTTTACCAAGCCAACCCTTGGCAAACAGCTCTATGATCCGGCAATCCTTCCGGCTTATAGAGCTGTTTTCGTTTGGGCATATTAACTACGGCTTCGAACAAATAGCTCCGGAGAAAAACGGCACGCACAAATGGCGTCCACTCAAAAGTTAACGTTGACGTTAACGTTATATAGGATTAAAATGATGGATGTCGCCGGATTTATAAGCGCGGGCATGCTTCCCGCACATGCGGCAATCGCTCGACAAGCAACTCGAATGGATTTGCCATAAAATCGTAAAAATGAAGGCGATGCAGACCGGGCGGAACGGACGAAGGACCGTCTCGGCGCTTTCGGTCACGCATTCGATGGGGGGAAACGGACCGAAGCGCCCGAACCAGGAGCAATGGGGTCCTTTTTTCTCGGCAAAGCCTTGAAGCCCCGTTTTCTTGTGATGCGCACTTCTGAAAAATGAAAAATCATTTACAAAAAAGTGAGGTAATGTATTCCATGAAGTCTAACGCAACCGAACCTCTGGAACTTGAACAGAGGAAAGCCGGGCTGCTTTCCCAGCCCAAAGCGGTATGGGCGATCGCCTTTGCCTGCGTCATCTCTTTTATGGGTCTCGGACTCGTCGACCCGATTTTGCCTGCGATCGCCGCGCAGCTGCATGCCAGCAAAAGCCAGGTATCCCTCCTGTTTACCAGCTACAACCTGGTGACCGGGGTAGCCATGCTCATTACCGGCGTCATTTCCAGCCGGATCGGCATCAAAAAAACATTGCTTACCGGCATTTTGCTCATCATCATCTTCTCCGCGCTTGGGGGATTCTCGGACACGATCGGCCAAATCGTCGGCTTCCGCGGAGGCTGGGGACTGGGCAACGCCCTGTTTATCGCTACCGCCTTGTCCGCCATCGTCGGCCTGTCCACGTCCGGCACGGCTAAAGCGATCATCCTGTACGAAGCCGCGCTTGGCCTCGGCATTTCGGTCGGACCGCTGCTTGGCGGGGAGCTCGGCTCCATCAGCTGGCGCGGACCGTTTTTCGGCGTTGCGGTCCTTATGCTTCTTGCTTTCATCTTCATCATCTTTATGCTTCCGTCCATTCCGAAGCCGAAAAAAGCCAGCACCCTGGCCGACCCGTTCAAAGCGCTGTCCTATCCGGCCCTGCTGACGCTCGGAATCACCGCATTCCTGTACAACTTCGGCTTTTTCACGCTGATGGCCTACTCTCCGTACGTCATGGAACTGGATGAGCACGGTCTCGGTTACGTCTTCTTCGGCTGGGGCATCCTGCTTGCCTTCACGTCCGTATTTGTCGCTCCGAAGCTGCAAAAACGGTTTAGCGTCGTGAAATCGATTTGCACGGTGCTTACGCTGTTTACGATCGTCCTCGTCATCATGGGGATCGGCACGTACAACCACTCGCCGAAAACCGTCATCGTCTGCGTCATCGTGGCCGGCATTTTCCTCGGCATCAACAACACGCTGATCACGACGGCCGTCATGCAGGCTGCACCGGTGGAACGTTCCGTCGCTTCCGCGGCATACAGCTTCGTCCGTTTCCTTGGGGGCGCCGTTTCTCCTTGGCTCGCCGGCAAGCTTTCGGAATGGTACCATGCCGAAACGCCGTTTTATTTTGGCGGATTGATGGTATTTATTGGTGTCATCGTTTTACTTGCCAGCCGCCGTCATCTGAAGCATGTTGACCGGGCGGAAGGCCATTAAAAGGAGGTCCTCTTCATGTATAATCGAATTCTCGTGCCGCTTGACGGTTCCGAGCATGCCCGCCGCGCGCTGGATACGGCCGTACGGCTCATGCAAAGCTTGAAAAACATGCCGGAGCTGGCGCTTCTTCATGTGAATCCCTCCATCTCCATCAACGAGCCGCCTGTAGGCATCGATTTGGAGGAGCACATCCGGGAAGAAGGAGAAAAAGTATTGGCTCCGGCCACGGCATCCCTCTCCAAGCAGGGGATCGGTTACGAAACGTACACCAAAACCGGAGACCCCGCTTCCGTCATTTGCAAAACGGCCGAGGAGCAGCACGCCGACCTGATCGTCATGGGCAGCCGGGGCATCGGCCTGATGTCGGAACTGCTGATCGGCAGCGTCAGCCACAGCGTCGTGCAGCATGCCCACTGTGCGGTCATGATCGTCAGATAGCGGGTTCGAAAAGAGCATGCCAAAAAGGGTATCCCCGAAGGTTCAGCGAACCTGGGGGTACCCTTTTTTTTGGCACGGACAGCGGTTCCGGCGGAGAACAATTAACCGAACCTTCCCGAAATGTAATCCTGCGTCATCTGCTGCTCGGGATTCGTAAAGATTTTTTCCGTCGTATCATGCTCCATCAAGCTTCCCAAATAAAAATACGCGGTGTAATCGGAAATGCGCGCCGCCTGCTGCATGTTATGGGTAACGATGACGATGCTGAGTTCCTTTTTCAGGTCTGTAATCAGCTCCTCGACTTTCGCCGTCGATACCGGGTCGAGCGCCGAAGCCGGCTCGTCGAGCAGCAAAATGCCCGGTTTGACGGATAAGGCCCTTGCGATGCAGAGACGCTGCTGCTGGCCGCCGGACAAGGACAAGGCCGACTGCTTCAGGCGGTCTTTGACCTCGTCCCACAGCGCCGCTTTGCGCAGGCTTGTCTCCACGATTTCATCCAGCTCTGCTTTATTTTTGATGCCATGGTATTTCGGCCCGAAGGCGATATTTTCGTAAATGGATTTATAAAACGGGTTCGGCTTCTGCCAGACCATGCCGATTTTTTGGCGAAGCTGAATGACGTCGGTGCCCGGGTCGTTGATGTCCACCCCGTCGATCCAGATGCGCCCTTTGATTTTGGCCTGGGAAATTTCGTCGTTCATCCGGTTCAAGGAGCGCAAAAACGTCGATTTGCCGCAGCCCGAAGGACCGATCAGGGCGGTGACGCTTTTTTCCGGGAAACTCAGGCTGATATTTTTAACCGCTTCGTATTGCCCGTAAAATACGCTGAGATGTTCTGTTCGAAACGTTGCGTTGTTCATGTATGATGTCCCTCCTATCCCATGCGCTTGGATGCCGTCATCGCTTTGTACAACACGCCGCCAAGCCACCTAGCGAACAGATTAAACAGCAGCACGAGAATGACGAGCACGGCCGATGCGCCTGCGGCGATTTGGGCCGCGTCCGGCGCCAGGCCTTCGCTGTTGATTTTCCAAATATGCACGGCCAGCGTTTCGGCCGGACGGAACGGATTGATCGGCGACGTCGGGCTAAGCGGGTTCCAATTGGTGAAATCCAGGCGCGGCGTGGACATCCCTGCCGTAAAGAGCAGCGCTGCCGCTTCCCCGAACACCCTGCCGGCGGCCAAAACCGTACCGGTCACGATGCTTGGAAGAGCCACCGGGAACAGGACCGAGGAAATGATTTTCCATTTGGACAGCCCGAGCGCAAGCCCCGCCTCCTTCTGCTCCTTCGGCACGCTGCGGAACGCCTGCTCCGTAATCCGCACCATCAGCGGCAGGTTGAAAATCGTCAGCACCAGCGCGCCGGAGAACAGCGAAAATCCGAAACCGAACGTATTGACGATCAGCAGCAGGCCGAACAAACCGACCACGATCGACGGAAACGAGGACAACACTTCGACGACCAGCCGGATCGTGCCGGTGATTTTGCCCGGCTTCGCGTATTCGGCCATGTAAATCCCTGCGCCGAGTCCGAGCGGAATCGTAATGATCAGGGTCAGAACCAGCAAAAACAAGGAGTTGAACAGCTGCGGGCCGATGCCGCCCCCTTCGCGGATCGTTTGCGGAACGGAGGTCAGGAAATGCCAGTCGATATGGCTGAGCCCCCGCACCAGAATAAAGCCGATCAGGCCTACAAGCACCGCGACGATCAACAAGGAAAACACCACGATGAAGAAAGTTGCTATTTTGTCGGTCAGTTTCGCTCTCAAATCCGATGTCTCCTTTCCAAAAGCCGGACGATCATAACGAATACGAAGGTCATGAACATCAGCGCAAGCGCCATGCTCCACAGCGCGTTGCTGTGCGCGGATCCCATGACGGTGTTGCCCATATCCAGCGTAATGACGCTCGTAAGCGTCGATGCCGATTCAAACAGCGACCGCGGAATATGCGGCGCGTTGCCGATAACCATCTGCACGGCCAGCGCTTCGCCGAAGGCGCGAGCCATCCCCAGCACGACGCCCGTCAGAATAGAAGGCAAAACGGTTGGCAAAATAACTCTGGAGATCGTCTGCCAGCGGGTCGCCCCCAGCGCAAACGAAGACTCCTTCAAGCCGCGCGGCAGCGACGCCAGCGCGTCCGCCGCCACGCTCGTGATCGTCGGCAAAATCATGACGGAAAGAACGATGGCCCCCGCCGCGATCCCGATCCCTTGTCCGGGGAACACGTTCCGCAAAAAAGGCACGACGACGGTCAGGCCGATAAAGCCGTAAACGACCGAAGGGATGCCGGCGAGCAGCTCGATGACGGGCTGCAGCAGCTTTTTGCCCCAGCCGGGCACGATTTCGGTCATGAACAGCGAAGCGCAGATGCTGAGCGGGCTTGCGATCAGCGCAGCCAGCAGCGACGTGGCGAACGACCCGAAGATAAACGGCAGCACGCCGTACATCGGCTCGCCGTTATTGCCTTCCGGGTCCCAGGTGGTGCCGAACAAAAAATCGCTCAGGCTGACGCCATCGCGAAAGAAAGTCGCAAGTCCTTTGGACGCGACGAAATAGACGATGGATAATATGATGACAATGAGCAGAGCCGCGCAAATGAACGTATAGCTCCGGCCCGCGACATCTTCAGCATGATGTTTTTTCCAGCGGGTGCCGCGCGCAGGCTGAACTTGAACAGGCCTTTCATCAATGGTTTTCATCGTTGTCCTTCTTTCTAATGTGAAAATAGAGGCGAAATTCCCTTTCGCCTCTTTCTTGCCATGAGGTTTTGCGCCCGGTCAGGGCTTACTTCGTAATGTTGCCTTCGGCGTCGCGTTTGACTTCCATTTTGCTGACCGGAATGTAGCCAAGCTCTACGACGTCGCCGTTTTGAACGGCATCCGAAGCGATGTAATCAAGGAATGCTTTGACTTCAGGCTTAGGTTCGCCTTTCGTGTACATATGCTCGTAAGCCCATACCGGATATTTGCCGGACGTTACGTTTTCAACCGTTGCTTCCACGCCTTCGTATTTGAGCACTTTCACTTTGTCGTCCAGGTAAGAGAGTGCCAGGTAACCGATCGCCCCTGGGCTTTCAGCCACGATTTTTTTGACCGTGCCGGAGGATTCTTCCTGGATGGAACCTTTCAGATCTTCGGTCGAAGTACCCAGCGCGTATTTTTCGAAAGTTTTGCGGGTGCCGGAGCTTGCCGGACGGTTGACGATGACGATTTTTTCGTCTTTGCCGCCGACTTCTTTCCAGTTCGTGACTTTACCCGTGAAAATATCGACCAGCTGCTGCTTCGTCAGGCTGTCTACGCCGACGTCCGGATTGGTTACCGCCGCCATGGCCACAACCGCCACCTGGTGGTCAACCAGGTCTTTGGCTTCGTCTTTCAGCTTTTCTTCCGCAAATACGTCGGAGTTGCCGATGTCGGCTTGCCCGCCTGCAACTTGCGTCAAACCGGTGCCGCTGCCGCCGCCTTGCACTTGAACCTGGATTTTGGAGTATTGGGATTCCGCCATGAATTTTTGCGCAGCTTGTTCGACGAGCGGTTGAAGCGCCGTCGAGCCGACCGCCAGGATCGAGCCGCTCAGTTCCGTGGCCGAGGATTTATCGTCTGTCGCAGCGCCGGAAGCGCTGCTCGTGTCTTCGGTATTTTTGCTGCCGCATGCGGCCAGCATAACAACCAGCGCCAACGTGCACAGCATGAGAAGCGATTTTTTCATCTTGATCATCTTTTGGTTTCCCCCTGTTTTTGAGTGATCTCCCGGCAGCTCTCTTGGCTGCCTACAAACTCATTGTAGTTCCCTATCGTTTTATGAAATGTTGCGTTTTGTAAAATGAAGAATAAAAAAATATATAATCTATTTATAATTAAATAGAATAAATCTATAATGGTAGTTAAGAATTTGATGATCACCAGGGGGACCCCCATGAATTTGTTAAAATTGCACATCCTCGTTCTGATCGAGAAACTGAAAAAAGTGACGGACGTGGCACGGGAGCTGGATATGAAGCAGCCGACCGTGACGTTTCATATGAAAAGCCTGGAGGAAGAGCTGGGGGTAGCCTTGTTTGAGACGAAAAGGGGCCGCATCTGGCTGACCGAGGCCGGAAAGGCGCTGTATCCGTATGCGGTGAAAATGACGGCGATGGCGCAGGAAGCCCGCAAAGCGGTTCAGGATTACGCGGATCTCAACAAAGGGCGCTTGCACATCGGGGCCGACGGCATGATGGGGTCTTACGTGCTCCCGGAGCTGATCAGCGGCTTTTGTTGCCTGTATCCGGGCGTCCAAATCGAATTGAACGTCACGCCCACCCGCCTCGCCAAAGAGCGGCTGCTGAACCAGGAGATCGATCTGGCGTTTTATTATGCCGAAGCCGAGGGTTCTCCTGACGGACAGAAGCCGGTAAAAGAAGAAAAGTTCTCCCAAGATCGCATCGAGCTTATTTTTTCCGGAACACATGCGTTTGCCGGACTCAAGTCGGTGACGCAGAAGCTCATTGCCCAGCAGTTTTTCGCGCAGCACGGCGAGGGGGCGTTTATGACGGACTACGCGCGCGCGTATGCGGCCGCTTCCGGGATCCATCTTTGGGAGCGGACGGCGGCCGATTCGCCGGAAATCGTAAAAAACATGGTGCGGTCCGGTGAATTCATCAGCCTGTTCCCGCTTTCCGGCATCCGGGAGGAGCTTGCGTCCGGTGCGCTCCGTTCGCTGCCGCTGCCCGGACAGGCCGATCCAACCGTGACCGGCGTGCTTGCGTACCATGCCGATCAGCCGGCTTCGCCCGTTTGCGAAAGGTTTATCCAATACGTGCGGGAACAGGCCGAAAACTGATAAGGGGCATCTCCCCGGATCATTTGGATCTTGAGAGACGCCCCTTTTTATATTGAAGAAAAACAGCCCCTCTTCGGTTCAAAAGGTGATGCCAACATTTCTAAACCGGCACCGCAAATTTGCTCCGGCTCCACAGCCACATCGGCGTATGAATGTCGATCGGGCACAGCCCGCTGCCCTGCAGCAGCTCTTCCCATCTGGAAGCCGCAAGCTCCCGGGCCTTCGGGGCGGCCGCTTCCTCCTCGGTCAGGACCCCGAGTTTGACGCTGGATTGAAGGACATGGGTGTCGGGTGCCACCGTAATGCATTCCCGATCCGGAAAGGCAACGTCCGTGTACTGTTCCATCACGTACAGCCAGTAGTTCATGATTTTGTCGCCGCCCAGAAAAGGGAAGCTTTTTTTATGCTGCATGATATGCTGCTTGATCCGGAGGACGGAATTCCCGTTTTGGCGGAAAAGGTTCCGCAAGTCCCCGTCCAGCAAATCCACGATCGTGACGCACAGCGTCCGCCAGACGGCGGGGTTGATGAAGTGAAATTAATTCCGTTATATCCCGTAAAATATCGTCCCTGCTCCGCAGCATGCGTCCTTGGCTCCTCTCAAAACGGCGTCCCCTTTTTGACCGTCAGCAGCGGCAGCAGCAAATACAACCCGTAAGCAAACGCCATCCAAATGACGAAGGCCAGCAGCTGTTCATCCGACAACCCTGCAAAAAAGACGCCCTTATTCCATATCACAAACGTGTCCAGGATTAAACCGACGGCGCTGCCCACCACGCCAAGCCTTACGGCCGCGTAGGGACTCGGATCGAATCGGCGAAAAAGGACAAATACGACGTACAGCACGACGCCCGTCGCGGCCTCCAGCAAAAGAAACGGCGGCAAAAAATTTTGCCGGTACGGGCTGACCAACACCAGCGGTCCGAAAAAGACGAAAAACAGCGTCGCCCCCAGCCAAACCAGCACCGAAAACAACAGCGTCAATCCCATTTTTTCCGAAAACATGTCCAATCCCATGCTCCCTTCCATGCAAAAATAGATGTTAGTCCGTTCCAGCCTTCCGAAGCAAACGCTCAAAGAAAACGCCCAGCTCCGCAAACACTTTTTCCCGGTCCAGCTCGGGGGACACCAGGCTCTGCACGGCCAAGCCGTCAAAAATCGCGTTAATGACGACGGCCCACACCTCGAACGACATGCCCATAAGGCGAACATCCGCATCATCTGTTCCGGCATCGGCTTCCTGACGGTCATGGCGCCTAGTTTCGCCGTTCGGCGGGTCCGTTTTCGGCCGCTCCCCGCTCCCGGAAGGCTCCGCCAAAGGCGGCGTTTGTGCCGGGAAGGCAAGCTGCCGCAGCTTCTCCGCCAGCACCCCGTTTTCGAACGAAATCAAGACGCCGAGCTCCTTCCTCGTTTCTTCATGTTTCAGGCCGAACACGACAAGCGATAGAAACAAGCGGTGAAAAAAAGAATCGGGCCCTCCCCGTTCTTTGGCCGCTCCCAGCGCCTCCGGCACGACAAACTCCTTGGTCTGCAAAGCAGAGAACTCATTCCATGAGCGTTCGCATACGTCTTTGACGACGTCCAGCATCAGCCGGTCTTTCGTCTGGAAATGATAATATACCGTTCCTTGCGTCACCCCAATGCGCTCCGCCACCATTTTTAAAGTCAATTTCTCCAAACCCTGCTCCACGATGCATTGTTTGGCTGCTTCGATCAGCTCCTGCTTGGAAACGACATTCGGTTTAGCCATGAGTATGATCTCCTTTTTTTCATCAAGTTAGTTATCTGACTAACTCACTAACAATATATACCATATGCCGAGCAAAAGTAAAGACGGATTTTTAACCTACATTGACCGGAAATCCAAACGGAAATGCCAAAAGGCTCGCAAGCTGCTTTTAAAAGCAGTCTGCGAGCCTGTTTCCGAGAAAGGACCGGGATCGCCAGAGAACCCCTGGAAACATGCCAAAATTCTTACAACAACTCAAACGTAAGGTCCGGCATATTCCCTGCCGCTGCAGGTTCAACGGTCGGTTCTAGATAACCCATTTCCAAAACGGCAACGATCCGTTCATCTTTTTGGACACCCAAACGCCCGGCACAAGTTCTGTCATAGATCCAATCATTCATCGTCATGCGGACATGGAGATTGTTTTCCCGCGCCAGCAGGCGAAAATTCTGCATAAGGCAGCAGGTCGCCGCAAAATCTTCCTCCCTTTTATGAAGGTCATGCTCTTCTTTTACGACCAATACCAGGTAGGCTGGAGCCTGTTCCTGCAATCCGCGCATGATGTCCGTGCTGCCGGGTCCCATGAAGATGAAACGCCAAGGCTCCCGCAGTCCGTCGTTCGGAGCCCATACGGCTACATTCAATAAATCCAGTACGTGATTTTCCGAAACGGATTTATCGCTATATTTTAATGAATGGACTCCGCAGTAACCGGTTTTAGCATGATTCAACAAGTCACCCTCCTCCTCCCGACAAAACAGTCCATTTCTTTTCCGCTCGCGTCCTTGCCCTGGCTTTCGGCATTTTATCAAAAAATCCGAGGTGAAAAATCCCGACAAGCCTCTCTTCGGGCTTCATTTGGAACAGATCGAATAACTCCTTGCTTTGGATCATCGGTTCCGTGTCCCACAGCACTCCAAGCCGCCGCTGCCAGGCCACAAGCTGAAAATTTTGCATGATCCCGCAAACCGCAGCATAATTCAGGTCGCTTTCCCTCCTGTCCGGACCGGTGACGGCAATGACGGCAAGATGGCCCGGTATATCGGTGACCCTTTTCCGGACGAAATCCCGTACTTTCTCCGGCAGCCATTTGACCAGCCTGTTCTTCACCATGGGCTCCAGCATGCAGGCGGCCAGACGCTCCCTGGAATCCGGCGTTCCCGCATACACGCACCGGAAAGCCGCGGCCTCCCCGGATGAATACAGCTGCTGCGCTTCGCGGAGCAATGTGAACACCAGCTCCGGGTCCACGGGGGAGGAACGAAACCTGCGGATGCTTCTGCGCTCCTGGATCGTCTTCATGAAATCCATTTTATTTCCCCCCCGGCTTTTGTTCGCCCGAACCGCCCGTCAAGCTGCTCAAGGCCCCTGCCCAACGAACGACGCCGTCCCTGATCGCGCCTGCCGGATCCGGGTCCGACACGGGCACCGCCCAGGCGATATGGCCGTCCGGACGGATCAAAGCGGTATGAACATCGTCCCAATGGGGCGCTTTCGCCGCCAATGAAGCTTCGATCACTTGAAGATGCCCATAACGATCCCACTCCCCGCTGGTTTTCACCTCCGAAGACAGATGCAGCAAAAGAAACTTTCCTGACCGGAGCAGTTGATACGTGCTGGCCAAATCGCCGTCTTTCAGCCGCAGAATCAATTCTGTCGAACGCTTCCCGTTTAAAGCATGGTACGGCGCTTGGTCATCGGGCGCGTAGTGGACATTGAAGGCGGAAATTTGCTCCGCCATCTGACGGTTCACCTCCGGATGAAGAAGAAGTTTCGACATGATGCTCCGGAGTTCCATGACGCCGGGACTCGTATCCATCAGCGTAAACTGCGCTTCCGTATTGCTCAGCATCGCCGTGCTCCAAGGAAAACGCTCTGCGTGATAGCTGTCGAGCAGCCACTCCGGCGCCCAGCCTTGAACCGCTCCGGCGAGTTTCCATCCCAGGTTCACCGCTTCTTGAAGGCCGACATTCATCCCCTGTCCTCCCGCCGGAAAATGAATACGTGCGGCATCTCCCGCGAGAAACAGCCGATTGTCCCGATAGCGGCTCGCTTGCCGCGTGGCATTCCCGAAACGCGACGCCCACTTCGCCTCAGCCAGCCCAAAATCGCTTCCCGCCGTCCGCATCAGCGACGATCGCAATTCTTCCAACGTAACCGGCTCGTGTTTGGATGCAGACGATCTTTCCGGATCCAGCATTAGGATTCGATAAGTCGTCGAATCGATAGGGAAAATCGATACGATTCCCTTCTCACCCATGCGGGAGACAACGCTCATCGGCGGAAGGCCGGGAAGGGCGGCATCCGCCAAAATAGCCATAAACGTCGCGTCGTGGCCCTCGAACGGTATGCCCGCTTGTTTTCGGACCAGACTTTTGGCCCCGTCCGTGCCGACGACGTACGCGGATCTGAGCGTCCCCTCCCCCTGAGGGCCCGACATGCGCACGGCAACGCCTTCCTCATCCTGATGCACGGACAAAGCTTCCGTTTCCCTCCGTATTTCTACGCCCAAGTCCAGCGCCCATTGCTCCAGCACTTCTTCCGTTTCGCTTTGCGGCAAAAATAGGGTGTGATTGGAGGAAGAATCCAACACCGAAAAGTCCAAGGGCGTATCCAATGAGGCAAAATGCCCCATCGGCAAACGGCGCCCTCTATCCAGCAGCTTCGATTTCAAGCCGCGCATATCCATGATTTCAAGCGTTCGCGGATGAACGGTAAGCGCGCGCGAAAACGGCGTGGCGCTTTTTAATCGTTCCAGTATGCAGACGTTGACGCCGGCCAAAGCCAACTCTCCTGCCAGCATCATGCCAACGGGTCCTCCGCCGATCAGTATCACATCATAATCCATAGCCATGACCTCTTTCCCCAAACCCGAACTTGGAAGATGAAAGCGACAAAGACCAGCCTCGCCAGGCCATGGATGGATCCACCGGCGTCTTTACCGCTGTCCTTAACGATAGAAGTCCGACAGATCTCCCAACAGCCGCTTTATAAAATCAAGTTCGGATTCGCTGTATTTATCCAAAAACTCGTACATCCTCTGCTGTTCCTTGCGATGAAGTTCATCATGAAGGGCAAAAAGCTTTTTCCCGGCCGTCGTGAGCCGGAAATACACTTCTTTTTTGTTATCGTTGAGCTGCGTCTTGCGTACCCAGCCTGCGTTCAATAACTTATTGGTAATTTTCGAGGTGTTCCCTTTGCTTAGATTCATCTTTTCGGCGATCGAAGTGACATTGATCGGCTCCTGCTCCCCAATGCATGCGATGGTGTGCAGCTCCGTCATGTTCAGGGTGGATTCCACTTCGATCGTTTTCCGGAGTTCCTCCAGAAAAACGGCGGTTTCCCGGTTCTCATATTGTTCCTTTTGCTCAAGGAATCGAATGAAATTGTCATGGATCGCAATTTTGACCATCCGGTTCGTATCGTTCATGATTTGGCAAGCTCCTCAAACTCATTTTTTCTTCATTATATCTAAAATTAGTTTCACACGAAACAATATGAGCAAACCGAAGGAATTTCAGCCGTGAATGAAACGGCTAATTCAGTTTTCAGACCATGGACAACCCCCTTAATATTTCATTATTGTTTCCTGAGAATAAATATAAATTGCTTAAATAAAAGGAATTACAGGCATATCATAAAAATATTTATTCATATGAAACAATTTTATTTTATGTTTTGTTTTTTTCTTTGTCAACTCGTTCCCGGGGCGTGAGATCGCTCGACCAAATGCCGGCGGCTCATAAACCCATTATGTTCGAGTTGCCGGTCCATGGCGCGGGAGATCCGCCAGCCGCTTTCCGAGCGCCTGCCATCGAATCATCTGCGGCTATGGGCCAGCGAAAAAAGGCTTGCAAACCGCCTAATAGCCATCTGCAAGCCTTTTTCATTGTGACGAGCGAACGCCGCCCTGTCGCCTTTGTCGGATTTTTGTCTCGAACTATCTTAATTATTAAGATAAATAAGTAAAAAATAGCTTTTTGTCAGTCCTGGAGGACCGCTTTCAAACCGGCTGCGGTTTGCGGCAGCTCCTTTTTCATCGATTGGCGCATAAAAAACTCGGCCACCTTCGGCACGTTGCCGACTTCAATGGCGAAATGAACCCGGCAGGATGCGTCGGAGATCGGCTCAATACGGTAGCTTTCGCGAAAGGATTGTTTTTCATGGGGAGCCGTCTCCAAGATCAGCAACTGATCCTGAACAAGTTCGGTCACGACCATCGTTTTTTCGCTTTTGAAGCCCGAGTATTTTCCGCTTTCGAAATATTCGGTCCCGACCCGGGCCGGTCCTTCAGGCGTCACGCGGGTTTCGATAATGCCTTTAATCCAGGCGGCCCGTTCCTCCAGATCAATGAGACGCGAAAAAACGCCGGAGGCAGGATAATCATAGGTTTCCGTATGCTCAAACGTAAGCATGGTCATCTTCCTTTCCTTCATGGGTACAGGGGTTAACGAAAGAGAATGGTCGATAAGGCCCCCGTTAAAACTCGTTCCATTTCTTCCAGGTCCGTTCCGGCAGCCTTGCTCCGCCATCCGATGTAACCGTCCGGCCGCACGATGACCGCTCCCGCAGAGGCGATTCCGTAAGCATCGAGAAAATCGTTCCCGGGATTGCCGATCCCGCCTTCATCCCCGCCGATCCGATAGATATCCATCGGAAGATGGAGCGCCTCTTGGGCAAGTTGAGCGGCCTCCAGCCAGTTTTGCCCGTCAGGGCCGACGAGCAGCACGAACCGGGAACCAAACAGGTCCAATGTTGAAAAGGTCTGACCGTCCCGCTCCAGAACGACGTGCGCCGCGCGGGTTCCCGGCTGCCCCGTCCATAACTCGGGCGACTGCACGTTAGGGAGGTTTGCCCCGCCGGATTCCGGTACGATGGCGCCTTCCGGATAACGGTAACCCATATTGACGTGCAAGGTGTTGACGGTAATTCCTTCCGATCCTTCATGTTCGCGCTGTTGGGACAACATGACGACCTGCTCCGCCGTGTAATCCGCAACGGGACGCCGCTCCGCATCGTAAGTGCCCAGCAAATCCGGACCGGCTTCCCCGCGCAAGACCGCGGCCAGCTTCCAGGCGAGATTGTGCGCCTCGGCGATGCCGGTGTTGCCGCCCAAACCGCCGCTTGGCGGTTGAACCCTTGCCGAATCGCCGACCAGAAACATCCGGCCTTGTTGGAAGCTGTCCGCGACGCGCGCAGCCATTTCCCAAGTCAACACCTTATGGAGCGTGACGGGAATGTCCGGAATTCCGATCGCTGCCCGAATGAGCTCTATGCATCGTTCCTCCGGATAATCGGCGATGCTTTCCTCCTCCGGGTCATACACGACGTCCAATCGGTACATATGCGGTCTTCTGTGCGTTCCAGGGTACAGCACAAGGCTCCCGCTTGTCGTATCATTGGCAAAAAAACACATATGTGCGTTTTGGCTTGCAAACAGTTCATGAATATCCGCATCGAAAACCATGCTGACCAGATGGCAAAGCGTCCCTTCCCCGTGCTGGCCAATGCCTAATTTGGCGCGGATCCCGCTTTTGCTTCCATCGGCCCCAACCAAATACTTCGCCCGAACCGTGCGCGTTTCCCCGCTGATCCGATCGCGAATGACGGCCGAAACGCCGTCCCCGTCGGCTTCAAAGTCGATCATTTCCGTGTTGTATCGCAAACGGACGCCGGCTTGCTCGGCCTGTTCCCGGAGGACGGGCTCCAGCAGGTCCTGGGCAATGCCGTTTCCTTCCACGGGACTAAGATCCGTAAAATAAGCGCTCATATCCTCCATCAGGTTATCAAACGTTTGTCCGGCCAAGCTTTCGACGAACATGACGCCGAATTCCCGCGGGAAAGGAGGCTCTTCGCGGCGGATCTCATCTTCGATTCCGGCCGAGCGGAATATTTCCAGCGTTCGGGCCGTCAGGCTCGAAACGCGCGGGTGAATCGACGTTCCCGGATGACGCTCGACGACCAAAGGCCGTATTCCCTGGCGCGCCAGTAAAAGGGAGAAGGAAAGCCCCACCAGGCTTCCTCCGACCACGAGGACAGGAACCGTTTCATCAAACGAGGAGTGATCAAGGAGTGTATTCATCCAACATCCGTCCTTTCGGATCCAAAATGGTTTTCATTCAAAGCCGTGCTCCAAACGCCGGGCTGTCTCGCGCAGTTCTTCCATGCTCCATTTCAGCTTTTCGGTTTGGATATCCGCGATCACCGATTGGAGCCAGGCCATTTCAGCCGCAAGCACCGCCCGCTGATATTCGGTCTCCAGCAAAAACAAACGCGGCAGGCCTATCGCCGCTTCCGATTGCATCTGATCTTCGAGCCGGGCGAACATGCCTTCAAGAGTGCCCAATCTTTTGGCGAATAGCGATGCGACCTCTTCCGGCGTTAACAGCGCAAGAAAAGATACGGCGGCGGGAAACTCCAAAAACTCCTGGGCGGGCGTCGAGATCATCTCCCGAATCCATGCATAAGCGGCATTTCGGCCTAAATCCGTAATTTCGTAAACGACTAAATCCGGCTTCCCTTCATTCTTTTTTTTCCCTTGGATCGCAATGGCGTTGTCCCGATGCAGCCGGTCGATCGTTTGGTAAATGCTCGTTCGGTGGCGAACGTTGATGACTTCTTCTTTCCCCCTCTCCTTAATGAGCTGCTGCATACGGTAAGGATGCATGGGCTCCTCGATCAGGAAACAAAGAATGGCTAGTGCGACGGGCGACTTTTTGATCGTGTTGTTTTTCATAGTCATAATATTAATATTAATAATATGACGTGTCAACTGAATAAGTCCACTCAATGGAAATTTTTGTAAAATGGGCGCGATCGGGCAAAAAGAGCTGGAGAGATCGGCCATCCGGCGATCCAATCTCCGCACGCGCTCCGAATACGCAAAAAAGCCCTTGAATTTGTCTTTCGACAAATCAAGGGCTTTTTATTGTGATGCGGTCGAGAGGACTCGAACCTCCACGGGGGGTTAGCCCACACGGACCTGAACCGTGCGCGTCTGCCAATTCCGCCACGACCGCATATTTCCATCGTTGCATTGTTTTGCAGCAACAAAATATATATTATACCCATTTTCTAATAGTGTCAATAATCTTTTTATTTTTGCATGATCAGTTCAAGCGTGGACAAGCCTTGGCGCTCCGGAAGTTGCAGCTCGCAGCCATTTCAACCGCCAATTCGATCGCTCAGCGCATGGACGAGATGCCAAGTTGAAAAGCGAAACGGGTTGTGCTACAATGCTGGTAATTTCATTCGGGGAGATGATGGGAATAATGTAATATTTCTTGCTTATTTACGATGATAAAACAAGATTGTTTTATTTGTTGTTAAGCAAGAAAGTTACTTATTCTTTTCGCTCCATTCAATAACCGGATCTAATCCATTCATGGGGTTAGATGTTGTATTTGTTTGAGCTGCGGGAAAGGTAACTTTCTTGCGGCTCTTTGTTTTTTTCGAGAAAGTGATCTGATTTAGCAAAAATATCGCCAGTTGACGAGGAGGCTGAAATACATGTTTGAGGTCGTAAACAATCGTGTGAATCGTTCATTGTCCGTTGGTACGGTTCACGAACATATGAAACGGATGCCGGAGCGTTATCCATCTATCGATCGATGCACGTAGCGGCCGAAGCTGCAAGCATCACGGATTGTCATATAGTTGGTTAATGTTGGCGTGAAGCATCCTTTACCGGTGCTTTAGGCTTGTTCTCCGGCCCAAGAGGAGAAAAAAACATGAAATCAACTTCAAAATACGAAATGATTCAACGGATATTGACCGAATTGAAGCAGCCCGCCTATCGGTTTCAACAAATCGCGGATGCGATCTTCAAGCAAAAAATCGGTGAATATGACAGAATGACCATCCTGCCCGAGGGAATAAGAAACGAACTGATCAAAAACCTTGGCGAACACGTGTTGAACCTAACCCCTGTCCTGCAAAAGACGTCCAGCCAAGTGAATAAAGTGCTTTTTTCCATTGAAGGCGGCGAACGCATCGAAGCGGTTCAACTAAGCTATGAGCGCGGATGGAAATCATACTGCATTTCCAGCCAGTGCGGATGCGGATACGGTTGCCGCTTCTGTGCCACAGGCACGATCGGACTGAAACGAAATCTGACCGCCGATGAAATTACCGACCAATTGTTATACTTTCATTTGCAGGGCGAAGCCCTGGACAGCGTTTCGTTTATGGGCATGGGTGAGGCGCTGGCCAATCCTTATATTTTCGACGCGCTTAAGATTCTAACGGACCCCCGGACCTTCGGCTTGGGGCACCGGCGAATTACCGTTTCGACCATCGGCATTTTGCCCGGGATCGATCGTTTGACAAAGGAATTTCCGCAGGTGAACCTGACCTTTTCGCTGCACTCTCCGTTCGACGAACAGCGGAGCGAGCTCATGCCCATTAACAACCGCTTTCCGCTTCATGACGTGTTGAACAAGTTGGATCAGCATATTGGGGAGACAGGCAGAAAAGTATATATTGCGTATATCTTGCTCCGGGGACAAAACGATTCAAATGAACATGCGGAAGCCATCGCTGCTTTGCTAAGGGACAGAGGTCCTTGGGAACATTTATACCATGTCAATTTGATCCCCTACAATTCAACCGACGTGACGCCCGAAAGCTTTCGCCAATCGGACAAAGACCGGGTTCGAAAGTTTGCCGGGATTTTAAAATCCCAAGGAATCAAGGTCACTGTGCGAACCCAATTCGGAACGGACATTGATGCAGCATGCGGTCAACTATACGGTCACGACAGTCAATGAGTTAGCACGAAAACATATCGATCAAGGAGAATGAATGATGTCTCGTCACAACCTTGCAATCACCCATGTTCAATTCCATGCAAAGACAGATATTTGGTGATATTTGCATGGAATAACGTCATCACCAATCATGCTGGCTTTGCTGCTTGAGATAGGATATGAATTCAAGGAGTGGGTCTTCATGAGATATATTAACGCGAACGCGATTCTCCCCAAAGAATTGGTCGAAAAGTTGCAAAATTTTGTGCAAGGCGAGTACCTTTATATTCCGGCAATCAAGGATCAGCACAAACATTGGGGGGAATTATCCGGTTCCCGGGAGGAAATCGATCGGCGAAACCGGGACATCATGCACGCTTACGCTTGCGGTGCTTCGATACAAGAACTCGCAGAATCTTACTGCCTTTCGGTTTATGCCATCCGAAAAATCATTTACAGCAAATAAAAACTTGAAGCATCCATTTTCGGCATCGTTCCCCATGAACCGGTTATGCATGAAGCCGTTGTCAATTACCTGGCAAATAAACGCAGAGGAACGCAATCTGCATTAACACGCGGTGAAGTTAGGGGCGGCGGCAGAAAACCGTATAAGCAAAACAAAATCGATCGGTCTAGAGCGGGTTCGATTCGCATGCCGCATTGGCGAGGCGGAGGAGTCGTGTTTGCTCCCAAACCCCGGGACTACAGCTACAAGCTCAATAAAAAGGTGAAGCGGCTCGCTCTAAAATCGGCATTGTCCAGCAAGGTCCAAAACAAAGAATTCATTGTCGTCGACGAGATCAAGTTGGAACATTACAGGACGAAGACCATCGTAGCTATGCTTCATGCTCTTGGGGCGGATAAAAAGGCGCTGATCGTTACGCCTACTATCGATAACATTGTGATGAAAAGCGCCAATAACATCCCTGGCGTGGAAACGGCCGCAGCCGATTCCCTCAACGTATACCAAATTCTGAAATGCGATCGATTCATCATCGCCAAAGAAGCCGTCACGATGATCACGGAAATGTACTCGTAAATGAGGCAAATACCATACATGATTTGAATCCGTACTCATGACTTCTAAGCTCTATGACCGTTTCAAAGTCCCTCTGCCCTGGTAGAGAACAACAACTTCATGATCAAAATACAAAAAAGCTCGCAAACGGCTATAAAAGCAATCTGCGAGCTTTTTCTGATAGAATGCGGTCGAGAGGACTCGAACCTCCACGGGGGGTTAGCCCACACGGACCTGAACCGTGCGCGTCTGCCAATTCCGCCACGACCGCATATCGGTCATCGTCTTCGTCGAAAGCATTCTTTCGCGGCGACAAGATAGATCATATCATGACAAGCCTCTCATCGTCAAGCATTTTGTTAAAAAAGTTTTCGAGAATAAAAGACGCCAATTTCGTCCTCCGCAAATGCCCCGGCCCTCCCCGAAAAAACACGGGCACATCCGCGCAAAGCCCCCGTTCCGGCGGCTCTTTCCGGACATGCCCCATGTTCGTGACCCAATAACGCAAAACATGACTGCGGTATGTTCCGATGTTTATCATTAAGCGGGAACTTCTTCCCTCGTTTTACCCTTTCACCGAACCGCCCATCAACCCTCTGACGAAGTACTTTTGCAGCAGGAAGAAAATCGCCAGCGGCATCAGCATGGAGATGAAGGCTGCGGACGTCAGCAGGTGCCAGTCGTTTCCGCGCGAGCCGACGAGGTCGGCGATCTTCATCGACATGACCTGCACTTCCGGCTGGTTGCCGATAAAGATGAGCGAAACCAGATAATCGTTCCATACCCACAGGAACTGGAAAATGCCGATCGAAGCCAGCGCTGGCACCGACAAAGGCAAAATCAGCCTGCTGAAAATGGTAAAATGGCTCGCGCCGTCGATAAAGGCGGATTCGAACAAATCCTTCGGCAGCTGGCTGATGAAGTTATACATGAAATAAGTGACCAGCGGCAGGCCAAAAGCCGAATGCGCCAGCCAGATGCCGAGATAGCTGCCGTTCAGGCCCAGCGCGGTATAATCCTTCAGCACCGGTATCAGCGCCACCTGCAGCGGAACGACCAGCATCGCGATGATGACCGCAAACAGCGTTTTCCGGCCGGGGAACCGCAGCCAAGCGAAGGCATAAGCGGCAAACGAAGCGATCAGGATCGGGATGACGGTCGCCGGGATGGCGATCGTCAGCGTATTCCAGAACGCTTGCGAGAGGCCCGTTCCCTTTTCCTTCGTTTCGCTGCCGTCCGGTCCTTTCAGCGTGTACTCTTTGCCGGAAATGACGTTTTTGTAGTTGTCGAGCGTCAGCCGGGTGCTAGCCACCCAACCCGGTTTTTGCACGCTGATCTCGCGGTTGCGGCGGTTCTCCCAAATAAGGCGCTCGTCTCCCGACTTCACGCCCGCTTTCAGCTGATCGTCGGAGTAGGTTTTGCCGTTCACTTCGATCGGCTGGCGCAGGTCCACGTCCCTGGACAGCTTGATCGTATCCGTCGTTTTCCATTCCTGATGCGGGAACACCTTCCACCAGCCGGTCTGGAGAATATCCGCGGCAGGTCTGAAGGAAGAAATCAGCAGGCCCACGGTCGGAATCAGCCAAATGAAGCAAATGATGCCAAGGATAAGGTTAACGAGCCACTTTTTGCCCTTTTTCTTCTTTTTTCCGGCCATTTAGAATCCCCCCTGCTTGCGGATTTGGCGAAGGTTGAAGTAGATCACAGGCAGCACCGCGATCAGGAGCACAATCGCCAGCGTCGAACCGTACCCGAAGTTGCGGTACATGAAGAACTGCCGGTAAAACTGCGTCGCCACCACTTCGGTGTCGTATTGGCCGCCCGTCATGACCATGACGACGTCGAATATTTTCAGCGTGAACACGATGATCGTCGTCGTGACCGTCAGCAGCGTCGTCGAGATATACGGGATGATGATGCGGAAAAAGATGCGGATCTCCCCCGCCCCGTCCACGCGCGCCGCTTCAAGGATGTCGTCGGGAACGCCTTTGATCGCCGCCGAAAAAATCACCATCGCAAAGCCTGTCTGCATCCAAATCAGGATGATGATCAGGAAAAAGTTGTTCCATGGCTGCAGCATGGTCACCCAGGCCTGCGGCTCGCCCCCAAGCGCGATCACGATCGCATTCAGGAGGCCGATCTGCTCGGTGCCGGGCTGGTAATAATAAACGAATTTCCAAATGACGCCCGCAGCCACGAAGGAAATGGCCATCGGCATGAAAATAATCGATTTTGCGATCCGCTCATAACTGCTCCGGTCCGCAAGGATGGCAATAAGCAGCCCGAGGGCCACGCAGGCCAGCGTACCGACGAATACCCACAGCAGGTTGTTGCGCAAAGCGGTCGCGAGGAGCCGGTCGCTGAAAATCGCCAGATAGTTGCCCAGACCGACGAACTTATCAGAAGATGCATTAAAAAAGCTTAAATAAAGCGTCCGCAGCGCCGGCAGCACCAGCAGCCAACCCAGCAAAAGAACGGCCGGCCCGATGAAAACGTACGGCAGCATCCTGCGGCTGATCTGCTCCGGAAACTGCTCTACCGCCCAACTGAACGAAAGGTACAGCAAGTAAACGCCCGCGACTCCCCATATGACCGCAAACAGCGCCGTCAACAGCGGATTCAGCGTCGAATCCCGGAACAGCATGAAGATGGCTCCGTGGACAAATATATTAAGCAGCAGCACTACGACAAAGAGCAGCGCGGCTTTCAGGCTGAAATTCTTTTTCGCTTGCGTATTCATAAGTCGTTCCTGCCCTTCGATATCTCAAAACCCCCGGTAAGCGGCTTCGTCGGCATTGCGCGCCGCCGCTACAGCAGGGATCATCGGATATAGATTCTTTGGAAAAAAGGGGCGGCCGCACAGCCGCATACCGCCCCGATTCGTTCGATGGATCCATGATTTGCGTTATTTGTTGTCCCAGCCTTTTTGAATTTGCTGCAGCGCTTCATCCAGCGAAGCGGTTCCGCTGACGTAGTCGGTCATGCCTTTCCAGAAGGAGCCTGCGCCGACTTTGCCCGGCATCAGGTCCGAGCCGTCGAAACGAAGCGTCGTTGCATCCTGCACGAGTTTCGCCATCCGTCTGTCGGATTCGGAATTGTACCATTCCAGCGGGGCGTCGTTCATTGGCGCGATCACGCCGCCGGACTGCACCCAGGACTTGATGGACTCGCCGGTCGTGAAAAATTCCATGACGGCGCGCACTTCCGGACGGTCGTTGAACATTGCATAGATGTCCCCTGCGACGAGCACCGGTTTGCCGTATTTTTCGTCGATCGGCGGCAGGTAGAACCAGTCGTAGTCCTGATCCACTTTCGCGGTTTCAGGGAAGAAGCTGGTAATGAAGTTGCCGGTCAGGTTAAACCAGGCTTTCGGCGGATTTTCGAACATCGGCTTCGGCGCGTCGCCAAAGGCCGTCGTGACGATCGATTTGGTGCCGCCGTACACGTAATCTTTGTTCATCCAGATTTTAGACATGATTTCAAACGCGTTTTTCACTTCCGGCGAAGTGAACGGCAGCTCGCCCTTGACCCATTTGTCGTAGTTTTCAGGCGTTGTCGTGCGCAGCATGATGTTTTCGATCCAGTCGGTGCCCGGCCAGCCGGTGGCGGCGCCGCTTTCGATGCCGATCGCCCATGCCGGATCTCCGTCCTTGGCGATTTGCTCGGTCAAGGCCATCATCTCGTCCCAAGTTTCGGGCACTTTGTAGCCGGCTTCTTCAAATTGCTTTTTCGGATACCACACCAGGCTTTTCACGTTGCTCCGGTTCCAGATCCCGGCCATGATTTTGCCGTCTTTGCCGTCCATGGTGGCCATGTCCAGCCAGCTTTGGTTGTAGTTTTTCTTTAGCTTTTCCTGATCGAGAATGTTCGTCAGATCGACGACTTTGCCGGTTTTCGCGATCGAAGCGAGCAAGCCCGGCTGCGGGAAGTCGGCGATATCCGGCGCGTTGCCGCCGTCGACGCGGACGTTGATCGTCGCCTCGAATTCTTTGGAGCCTTCGTACTGGATGTCGATGCCGGTTTTGTCTTCGAAGTCCTTGATGCTTTCTTCAAATTTCTTCTGGTCGACGTCGACGAACGGTCCGAACATCGTCACTTTCGTTCCTTTATATTTGCCCTGCAGCGCCAGCTCGAGCGGCGAGCCGGTGCCGGTTTCCGGCGCGGCGGTTTCCTGGGCCGTATCTTTTTTGTCTCCTCCGGAGGCGGCAGGTTCCGTTGTCGGCCCGGCATCCCCCGATCCTCCGCAGGCGCTCAGCAGCATCGTAAAAGACAAGCAAAGCGAGAGCAGCAAAGATGTTCTGGCTTTTTTTCCTTTGGTCATACACTAACATCCCCTTTTTAGAAATAGGCTGAAAAACGTCGATTGACTTTTTCTGGCGCCAACGATAGGCAAGCGTCTTCGTCAAACGGCCGCAGGACTGTCTTTTCCGGTCTCGGCGCGTGGTGAACAGATGCAGCGGATGCTCGGATCACCTCCTTGCAAAATCAAGGTTATTTTCAAAATACAGCGTTTTCAATTCATTCAAGTCAAACCATGTTTTTTCATAAGTGCATTGTTATAGGAACCCTCTCTATTACCCGGCTGCGCAGCATGCAAAACCAACCGGGATGCGACATTCTGAAAAGCTTTTCAAATCCAGCGCCGCAAACGCCTCACCTTTCCCGCGAAGACTCCCTGACAATCAATTTATGCTCCATCTTTTCCCTTAGAACCTCGACCTTGCCCGTCGTCACCAATTCGTGGAGCTTCTCGGCCGCGCGGTAGCCCATGTCGTACATCGGCTGCGCGATCGTCGTCAGCTTCGGAATAAACATGTTCGCGAACCGGAGGTTGTCGAAGCCGACGACCGATACCTGGCCCGGAACCAATATGTTGCGGTCTTTCAAATACGAGATGACGCCCATCGCGAATTCGTCGGCCACGCAAAAGACGGCGGTCAGCTCGGGAAAATCGGTGAACAATTCATGCGCGGCTTGATAAGCCTGCTCAAACCTGTGCGCCGCTCCCCTTACCCTCTGGACGTTTCGTTCAAGCCCCGCTTCGAGCATGGCTTTGGCGAACCCTTTGAACCTTGGCGGCCCGGAGATCGAATTTTCGTGGTCGAAACCGATCATCCCGATTTCCCGGTGGCCGAGCTCGATGAGGAACTTCGCCGCGTCGTAAGCCGCTTGCTCGTCATCGATTTCGACGCAGGGAACCTCGAACTCCTCGGAATGCGTCGACAGCAGCACAAACGGAATTTTGCAGCGGACCAGCTTCTCGTGGTATTCCGGAAACATCATGTCGCTTGCGAATACGATCCCGTCCACCTGCTTTTCGTGAAACGCGTCGATATACGAAAGCATCCTGCTTCGGTCCCTGTCGGTATTGCAGATCATCAGGCTGTACCCCAGCTTGATGCATGCGTCCTGCATGCCCCGGATAATCCCGGTGTAATAAACGTTTTCGATATCCGGAATCAGCAGGCCGAACGTAAAGGATTTGTTGTAAATCAGTCCGCGCGCAAACGAATTCGGCTGGTAACCAAGCTTCTCAATGGCCTCCAAAACGCGGATCCTTTTGTTCTCGTTGACCGACTCGGGCGCGTTCATCACCCGGGATACGGTGCTGATGGATACCTCCGCCATTTTGGCAACATCTCTAATCGTTGGCTTCATCGTCAAAACTTCCTTTACAAGAAAACCTTTTCAAGGCGATTATAGCAGGGGATTTTATCGTTGGCAATACATTTTTTGAAGCGCTTTCAGACGGGGTTTGCAGCTTGTTCCGCACAAGCAAAAAGGCCCCTCTCGCAAGGGACCTTGGCGCAAACGCGCTGCATAAACGGATCGCGGTCGTCAGCTGTACAACCGGCCCGGCTGATGTTCCGGCACCGATTTGTACATTTGCTGCATCGGCTGCAGCACGTCCTGTGAAGCCGGCACGGCCGCGTAATAACCTCTGGAAGCCATGTACTGCCAAACTTCGAAAGCCTGGTGCGAGCACATCTGGAATGCGTTCTCCAGGAACGAACGAAGCTGCGGCGTGGAGCATTCGAATGCGGACCAGGCATACTCCCGGCCGGCCCGTTTTAATGTCAGCAGGTAAGAAGTCGCGATCGCGCGGTCGTCCAGCTGATGGAGCTTCACCTGCGGCTGAAGCGGCTGATACTGCTGCGGACCCGGATTCATCGCAGGCATCGGCGGATTCATCGGCATGGCCGGAACGTTGAGCTGATCGGGCGAACTGAAGCGGTTCGCGTATTCGACCTTCATATTGTAATCCTGAACGTGCACGGCATAATGGCGGGTGATCATGTTTCTTAAGACCGGATCGGTCGCCTGATCGATGAAAAGCGCCATGCTTTGGATGGAATTCGTGCAGCTGAGCAGCAATTCGTTGAGTTCGTGGGCTTCGTGTGCACCTAACGGCATCGTCAAAATCTCCTTTAGCGATCATGGTTTTTAGAATTGTTTTCCATCCCATAAACTTCGCTCTTTATCCGGAATTTATGCATGATGCGGCAACGGGTTCAGCCGATTCCTCCCGCTTCTGCCACGTCCCTGCGTTCCTCAGATGGTCGCCCGGCGGATCATGGCGTAAGACAACAGCGCGTACACAACCGCGATCGGAGCCATCCAGACGAAAATGTCCATGTAATGATTCGCGAACCAGCCGAACAGATCGAGCCACAAATTAAAATACGTCAGCGCAAAGGTGGCCACGCTCATCAGGACAAAAAGCGCCGCAAAAAACACGAACATGCCGGTTCTTTTAAACCGCCGGTAGATGCTGGCGATCACGAAGCCCAGGAAAAACATATGCACCATCACGACAAAGTAGATGCCGAGCCGTCCGAGCGGAGAAATGCCGTCCATAAACGGAAGGTTAAAGAAATGCACGCTGACGCCCCAGCCGTCCGACAATTCCTCCGCGAGCGAAAAAAGAAGCAGAACAACCGCCGAAGCCGCCGAGACCAACACGCCCATCGCGCTCGTGCCCGCAAAGAAATCCAGCCGCCGCACGTTCAGCCCCAACGCAAAAGGAAAGGTCTGCCCCTGCACGATCAAGCTGCACACAAAAATATAAATAAATATCGATGAGAGACCGCCCGAGTTGATGTTTTCCTCTCCCCCGGTCAATCCGCCGATGGTCAGGTTGGTCGCAAAACTGAACAGCACGACGACCCACGGGATAAAAATCCAGCTCCATTTGTCTCTCCAATGCATTTTCATGACTCCTGCCATCCGGTTCATCCGAGTTCGGCCACCTTTCCATTCGTTTTGCCGCTCGTTAAATGAACGATCAGCTGCTGCAGCGATACGGGGACCAGTTCGATGCCCTGCGCTTCCGCCTCCCGCCGCTCTGCCGCGCTTAAATTTCCGAGCACGGATGCCGACATCAGGCCGCCGATCGCTTCCTCATGTATAAGCTGTTTCCCTGCCGCCCAAGCGCGGACGGTTGCAGCAGGACCGACGGCGGTAAACGCTTTGCCGCGCAGGCTGTCCGCCTCTTCGTCCAGCAGGATTTTTCCGTTATCGATGACGATGACGTGCTCCAGCATATTGCTGACCTCGTCGATCAAATGCGTCGATAAAATGACCGTTCGCGGATGTTCCGCATAGTCTTCGAGCAGCCGTTCGTAAAACAGGTTCCTTGCGACCGCATCCAGCCCCAGATAAGGCTCGTCGAAAATGGTCAGCGGCGCTCGGCTGGCGAGGCCCACGATGATTCCGACCGAGGAAAGCATGCCCCGCGACAGTTTCTTCATTCGGCGTTTGACGGGGAGCCGGAAATCTTCGATCAGCTGCTCTGCGAAACCTTGATCCCAATTGGGGTAGAGGTCCGCCGCAATGTCCAGCACGTCCGCGATCCGGAACACGTCCGGATATTTCTGGCTTTCCTTGATGAAGCTCATCCGGGTCAGCACCCGGTTGTTTTCGTAAGGATGTTCCCCGAATACCTTCAGCTCCCCGCCCGACGGAAACAGCTGGGCCGTGATCATGTGCATGATCGTCGTTTTGCCCGCTCCGTTCCTGCCGAGAAGGCCGTAAATTTTGTTCTCCTCGATCGTAAAGCTCACGTCTTGGATGACGGTTTCGCTGCCGTACGTTTTATTTAACCGGTTTACTTCTACGATGCGGTTCATTGCTTCCCATCCCCTCTCCGGACCATGTCGGTCAATTGGTCGATCGTAATGCCAAGCTTCCTCGCTTCCTGAACCATCGTGATGACATACTGCTCGAAAAACTGCTCCTTCCGTTTCTCGATCAGCGTCTCCCTTGCTCCCGACGCCACGAACATGCCGATCCCCCTCTTCTTATACAGAATGCCTTGATCCACCAGAAGATTCACTCCCTTGGCCGCGGTGGCCGGATTAATCTGGTAAAAGGACGCAAACTGGTTTGTCGAAGGGACCTGCGACTCCTCCGGCAGCCCCCCTGCAATGATGTCGTCTTCAATCTTCTCGGCGATTTGTATGAATATTGGACGGCCGTCATCCATAATAGGCCCCATTTCTCCACCACCCAACTGGTTAATTACTTAAGTAACTAACCTCAATATATGCCAAAACTTTCCTCCTGTCAACCGGAAAACATAAAAAAGGGCCGGGCCGCGTCACAACGGACTCGGTCCAACCCTCACATTGGTCTCGAACCTAAATAACCACCAAATTCATCTTGCAAGCCATGATATGATAGAGGCCGAAGATTACCGGCGCCATCCGGGATCATACCACCATCGAAAGGGTGTAACAGATGAGCATAGAGACGATAAAAGAAACGAACCTGCTCGACGTTTTCCCCTCCCTGAACGGTCTTTCTCAGGAAGAATGGGAGCAAGCCCGGCCGCATGTCAAACGGTTCCCGGCCAAATCGAACATCTTCCAGCGGGAGGATGCATCGTTGTACGGCATGTTTTTGCTCCGCGGAACGGCCCGGATTACGGCGGTTCACGAAAACGGAAACGAGACGGTGCTCAACAGGCTTTCCGCGGGGGAAATCTGTTCGCTGCTTGTGCTCAGCGGGCTGTGCGGAAGGGACTATCCCGCCTATTTGGTAGCCGAAACGGACGTGGACGTGCTGTTTGTGCTCCGGAGCAGTTTCTTGCGCTGGGTGCAGTTCCATGAGTCGTTCCGCAGCACCGTTTTCGGAGGTTTGCTCGAAAGCACGTTCCGGATGATCGACATGATGGGAGAAAAGGAGCGGATGCCCGTAGAAAAGCGGCTCGCCAAAGCATTGTTGCGCGTGACCACCGAACAGGAGCCGCTCGTAGCCGCGACGCATCAAGAGCTGGCCGAGGAAATGAATTCAGCGCGCGAGGTCGTTTCGCGGACCCTTCTTAAGTTTGCGCGCAGCGGATGGGTGGAAACCGGGCGGGGACGGATCAAAATCTTGCAGAGAAACAGGCTTGAAGACATGTTGTGTGACTAAGTCACAGAGGAGGCGGCACCTTCCTGATAAGGTAGCGGTACGGGCGAGAAACGCCTTTTACCGATCATTAGGAGGGATTCACGATGAACAATCAGCTCCGCCCCGGAGATGCCGCCCCATGGTTTGAAGCGGCGGATCAGAACGGGGAACCCGTCACGCCGGACACCTATTCGGGCCGCAACCTTCTGCTCGCCTTTTTCCGCAACTCCGCTTGCGCTTTATGCAATTTACGGGTGCAGCAATTTATAAAGCGATATGAAACGTGGAAGCGGCAAGGGATGGAGGTCGTCGCCTTTTTCGAATCTCCGGAGGCAAACCTCCGCCAATACGTCGGGCGGCAAAACGCACCCTTCCCGCTTATTGCCGATCCTGAGGCAGAAATTTACGCGCGGTACGGCGTCGAGTCTTCGGAAGCGAAAATGAAGGCAACGTTAGCGCAGCCGGACATTCACGAGATTACGGCCCGGGTGGAAGCAGCCGGATTCAAACTGATTCCGGAGGAAGGCTCCAATTTCAACCGGATTCCGGCCGAATTTCTGATCGATGAACAAGGAATCGTTCAGGTCGCCCACTACGGCAGTCTCATTACCGATCATTTGCCTTTTGAGGCGATTGAACGGTTTGCTGCACGATCCCGATCATAAAACCGTCATACCCTTTGCTGCCCACCGTCTGAATCGCGGTCGCCGATATGCGCGGGTCCCCGGCGATCATATCGAAAAAGGTTCTGACGCCTCGTACCCGGGGATCGGTGCTGTGGCGGCTGGCAACTTCCCCGTCCCGGATGACGTTGTCCCCGACGATGACGGTGCCCGGACGGGAGAAGCGAAGCGCCCACTCCAAATAATGGGGATTGTTCGGTTTGTCCGCGTCGATGAAAATGAAATCGAAAGGCTCCGTCCCTTCCCGCTCCAATTCCTCCAGCAGTTCCAGCGCATTCCCCTGCCGAACTTCGATCGCATGCTCCAGCCCGGCGCGTTTGATGTTGGCATTCGCCACCTCGGCATGATGCGGCTCCAGCTCAAGCGTGATGATTTTGCCGCCCTCCGCCAGCCCTCTTGCCATCCAAATGGTGCTGTAAGCGCCAAGCGTTCCGATTTCCAGCACCCGCTTCGCCCCTTGCATTTGCACCAGCAGCTGCAGCAGCTTTCCCTGGTTTCCCGTCACGTCGATCTCCGGCAGATCCGCCTGCCGGTTCGCGACAAGCACGTCATCCAGAATCGAATCGTTCGGGCAAAGCAAATCCGTAATATACTCATCCACTTGTTCCCACGTTTGTTTCATGTTCCATCTCCTCCTCGGATTTCGCATCCACTTTTTGAAAAGCCGACCTGAAATTAGAGAGAATCAGCTTTTGATTTTATTGTAGCCGGAATATAATGATAAGAATAATATATCTTTTTAACGTTTTCATACATTACATATA
The DNA here is from genome assembly GCF_018333375.1 of Paenibacillus cookii. Lineage (GTDB taxonomy): Bacteria > Bacillota > Bacilli > Paenibacillales > Paenibacillaceae > Paenibacillus_AQ > Paenibacillus_AQ cookii. Next base: position 28,595 of record NZ_BORW01000022.1, on the reverse strand, counting down.
TGAATCAATCCGAGGTGAGAAACGATGAACCTGCACGCTTTGCGCCTGTTCCACGAAATTGCCAACACCGGCAGCGTCACCCGCGCCTCCGAGCTGCTGAACATCAGCCAGCCGGCCATTACGGCCCAAATCAAAAAATTCGAAAAAGAGCTGGCCTTAACGCTTATGGTCCCGCAGGGCCGGGGCATCGCGCTTACCGATGCCGGGGAGAAGGTCGCCGTTTTGGCCAAACGCCTGTTTGCCGTCGAGCAGCAAATCGAGCAGTTCGCCAAAGATTACCGTCAGGGGATGGACGGGCAAATCCGGCTCGCAGCGACGTATCTTCCCGCGCAGTTCCTCCTTCCTTCATGGCTCGCCAAGTTCAAACAGCGGTACGAGCAGGTCGAAATGTCCATTACGACGACCAATTCCAGCGGAGCGCTGAAGCAGCTGCTGAACGTCGAAGTGGATTTGGCGATTTACGGCGGGCTGCCGGAAGCATATCCGGATTCGGTGAACACCGAAAAATTGTTCGAAGACGAGCTGTGGTTCGTGGTGGCGCCGAGCCATAAATACGCCGGCCGCCGGGTTTCGCTTCACGAGATGGTGAAGGAGCCTTTCGTGATGCGCGAAGAAGGAAGCTCCACCCGGGAAAGGCTGCTGGCTTTATGCCGGACGTACAGCGCTCCCGCACCGAAAATCGCCCTGCAGTTCAACGGGCTGCATGAAGCGATTACGGCCGTCATTGCCGGGTACGGAGCCAACTTCGTATCGTCGCTGGTCGTCCGCGAGCATGTCGCCCGGGGCGAGTTATGCCGCGTATACGTCGATGGCATCGACCTAAAGAACGTCATCGCGATCTGCACGCGCAAAAACGAGCCGCTAAACGCCGCGGCCCGCAATCTCGTGGAGCTGATTCGCCAACATCCGCAATAACCGTCCCCTACGTTCCCATGATTAACGAGGACTATACTGCTTTATCCGTTTCAAGTTGAGCCCTTGCCCTCCATGATGCCGTAACCTTATCACTTGCATGAAGGTCATATAATAAAGGTGAATGACGATTCCATACTCCACTTGGAAAGAAGGAGACATATGAAAATCAACCATTTGAATTTGACGGTGACCGATGTGGCGGCGTCCCGGGCGTTTCTGGAGACCTATTTCGGCCTGGTTTGCCGGGCTACCCGCGGCGACAACTTCGCCGTGCTCTTGGACGATGACGGCTTTGTCCTGACGCTGATGAAGGGCCGCGAGGTGCAGTACCCCAAAACGTTCCACGTCGGCTTCCCGCAGCCAACCGAGGAGCAGGTCGACCGCATCAACCAAAGGCTTCTGGAGGACGGCTACGACGTCAAGCCTCCGCAGCATGCGCACGGGTACACGTTCTATGTCGAGGCGCCGGGCGGTTTTACGGTCGAAGTGCTCTGCTAAACGGCTAAGGGGCGGTTCCGAACGGTCGGCAGGCAGGCGTGGACATGTTCCATCCAAGGCCCTTCCTTACTCTGCCAAAGGAAGGGCTTTTTCCTTTTCTCTGGGCTTGTTTAAAACATCCGGCGCTTCGGGCTTGGCCGCCTTCGCCGCCAGCTGATGAACCGCCGCCATCGCCAGCGTGACGGTCAGCAGCACCGGGATCAGCAGCGCATAGCTGCCCGCAGCATCGTGGATTACGCCGAGCAGCATCGGTCCCAGCGCACCGATCACGTATCCGGCCGACTGGGTCATGGCCGACCAGGCCGTCGCCTGCTCCGTATCGCTTACCGCCTCGATCGGCATCATCAGATTAACCGGAAACAGCACGCCGGGGCCGATGCCGATCAGAATCGCCGCAAGCCACGGCGCCGCCGAAATCCAGAGCATCAGGAAGCCGGCGGCCATCGCCAGCGCGCCCAGCGCCAGCCAGAAACGGCGGGAAGGAAAACGCCGCAGCAGATGAGGGAACAGAAGGCCGACGGGAATCTGCGTCACAGAAAACAGGACGAGCATGTTCGCCGCATATGCTTTGCCGTAACCCATATGCTCCACGACCGGCGGCAGCCAAGCCGTGACCGAGAAGAACAAGACGGCCAGCAGGCCGAAGGACATCGTAAGAACCCATGCTTTTCCGCTGCGCCAGGGCAATCCGGCCGTACGATTCGTCTGCGCCTCTCCAGCGGACGGCCGGGCATGGCGAAGAACCGACCACCGCCATACCGGCAGGGCGATGGCAGCCAGGACGGCCCAAATTGCCAACGATTCGCGCCACGAACCGATCCGGTCCGCCAGCGGCAGGGACATCCCCGATGAAAGCGTGGCTCCGACCGCCATGGATACGGTGTAAAGCGATATCATGAAAGGCACCTTGGTCGGAAAGTACTGCTTAATGAAGCCCGACAGAAGCGGTCCCGCCGCGGCGATCCCGAGCCCGGCCAAAATCGAGGTCATGAGCAGATACGATGGCGACCCGGTAAACCACCGCAGCACCGTACCGATGCCGATGACCGCAATCGACCAGGCGATGACGCGCTCCAGCCCGGCACGCCGGCCCAGCTTGACCGCAAAGGCCGGAAAAATCCCCATGCACAGCACAGGAATGGACGTGAGCAGGCTTGCCGTCAAGGCGCTCATGCCCAAATCCCGCTGGATGGCTTGCAGCATGGGCGCGACGGAGTTCATCGCAGGCCGCAGATTCAAAGAAGCTAAAATAAAGGCCGCAGCCATCATGAACCGTGAAGTTTTTTTCATCATTCCCTCTCCTTGCAGATCGATTTGAACACATCTTACTTGGAGAGGAATCATTTATCAATTATATTGAAGTTATAATAATAATTTGTTATACAAATGATACGAAGAAACCGCCGCCTTCAGGCGGAAAACATTTTGGTTGAGGATCGGAGTGCAGTGGATATATGGAACTGAGACAGTTGGAGTATTTTATGGCCGTTTGCGAGGAGCTGCATTTTACGAAGGCCGCGGATAAGGTGGGCATCTCCCAGCCGAATCTAAGCCTGCAGATCAAAGCGCTGGAGGAAGAGATCGGCATGCCCCTGTTCGACAGGATCGGCAAACGGATCGCGTTGACCGATGCGGGCGCGGTCCTGCTCAAGCACGCACGGGGAATGTTTCAAAATTTGCAGAACGCCAAGCTGGAGATCGGCGAGCTTCGCCATCACCAAGGCGGTACGCTCGGCGTCGGGGTGCTGCCTTCCGAGCTCGATTTCCGCCTGACCCCGATGTTCATCGATTTCCGCAACCGGTATCCGAACGTCCGGCTCAAAATCGTCTCGGCCGTCGATGTGGCGGATCTCGTACTCCGTGCGGAAATCGACATCGGCATCTCGCTCAAGCCGCTTTACGACAACCGGCTCGTGTTACGCTGCCTGCCCCGGGAGGAGTACGGCGTAGTGGTATCTGCAGAGCATCCGTTCGCCGGCAGGGATTCGGTCTCCTTGAACGAGCTGAACGGCCTGCCGGTCATTATGTATCCGAAAGGGTTCTGGGGAAGGGAGCTCGTCGAGCAATTCTGCCGGAAACACGGCTTTAACCTGAACATCGTCGTGGAGACGACGTCCAACCCTTCGCTGTTCCGGTTTGTCCGGGAGAACATGGGGGTCACCGTGCAGACGCCTGCTTTGGTTGAAGCCATCGGCGACCCCAAGCTGCGGTTCCTGCCCATCCATGATGATCCGCCGTACAGGGAAATGAGCATCATTTACCGGGCGGATAAATATTTGGGCCATGCCGCGCAGGCTTTCATCCATCTTGCCGAGGAACGCCTCAAATCATAGCGGAGGAACGGCCGGAAGCCCCGATCTTCGTTGAAGATCAAGGCTCGCTCAAACTACAGCTTCATCCGGTTGACTTGTTTCGTTTCCGCCAAATAGGTCGCGGCCACATACCCGAACGTCATGGCAGGCCCGAGCGTTGCGCCGGGACCGGGATACGTTTCGCCCATAACGGCGGCGGAGCAGTTGCCTGTCGCAAACAATCCGCCGATCGGCGTCCCGTCCTCCTGGAGCACGCGGGCGCATGCATCGGTCACCAGCCCGCCTTTGGTTCCAATATCGCCCGGCACCACGGGAACGGCATAAAACGGTGCTTTCGCGATCGGCGCCAGGCTCGGATTCGGGAGCGTCGGGTCGCCGTAATAACGGTCGTAGGCGCTTTGGCCGCGGTGAAAGTCTTCGTCCTCGCCTTTTTGCGCCATGCGGTTGAAGCGCTCGAACGTTGACGTGAGCCTGGCGGGATCGATGCCGATTTGCCCTGCAAGCTCGGCCGGGGTGCTGCCTTTTTTCACGAACCCGTTTTCCAGCCAGCGTTTCGGGAACGGCTGACCCGGGAACAAGCCGAGAAAAATGTAGCGGTTTTTCGCCTGCTGGTCCAAAATCATCCACGACGGGGTGGTAGGCGCTTCAGGCTTGTTTTGGGCGTACATCGTATCGACGAATTCATGATAGGGCACCGCCTCATTGACGTACCGCTCGCCGGCTCCGTTCACGATCATCATATTGGGAATGCCGCGGTCGGCCACGAGGAAAAACGGCTTTTCCCCGGGCGGAACCGCCGACGGCGCTCCCCAGACGCGATCCATCAAGTCGATTCGGGCTCCCAGGCGAAGCGATGCGGCGAGAATGTCGCCGGTTTGGCCTTCGGCGGCCGAAGTCCATTGCGCGGACGTCGGGTGCGGCAAATACTTTTCCCGTAGCTCTTGGCTGTGCGAAAAGCCGCCCGCAGCCAGGATGACGCCATGTTGGGCCTCGATCCGGACCGGCTTGCCGTCGCGGACCGCATGAATGCCGGTGACGCGGCCTCCTTCCGTCACGTAATCCGAAAAAGCGGTCGACAGCCATAGATCGCCTTTCGCTTCCATCAGCGACAGCCGCAAACGGCCGATCAAGGCTTCCCCCAAGGCCGCCGGGCGGTAGCCGGTACATATCGAACGCATCAGCCGCATGCCGATTTTCAGCGACGTTTTTTTGCCGATCCACGTTCGGGTGATCATGTTGACTTTATGGAATTCGTACGCGTTCATGACCATGCCGTAGGTCGGCAGGTTCGCGCGCCGGATGCGTTTCCGCTCTTCCCCCAGTTTTTTCAGGTCGAACACGACGGGCTCCACCGATCTCCCTTGCGGAAAACCGCCGGGCGCTTCGGGGTAATAATCCGAATAGCCGGGTATGTATTCGAACCGGACATGGTTCGTATGCTCATGCAAAAATTTCACCATTTCGGGCCCGCGGGTTAAATACGCGCGTTTTCTCTCCGCCGGCACCCTGTCGCCGACCGTCGCTTCGATGTAGGCCTCCGCTTTTTCCATCGTATCCTTCAATCCTGCCCGTTCGAGATAAACGTTGTTCGGAACCCAAATCGCGCCGCCCGACAAAGAGCTCGACCCGCCGTACTGATCCGTTTTTTCGATCACCAGCGCTGTAAGCCCTTTCAATTGTGCCGTCAAGGCAGCGGTCAACCCGCCCGCTCCGGAACCTACAACCACCACATCGTAACTCGCATCCCATTTCTCCATACGTATCCCCCTTTTTTGGTTGCTTCAAAATTTATGCAGGTCGCTTGTTGTAGTGGATCATGCGATTTTATTTTACTTTGTGTACATTTAGTGAATTAATGGTCACAATGTAAATATATCAGAAGCAGACCGGCAATGGAAGCGAAAAAATGTGCCCTCAGCCGGACGGCTGAAGGCAAGACATACGGATGCCCTTCTATATTATTTCCAAATCTTGTCGGCGATTTCTTGGATGAACGCGAGTTTCTTCCCATTGCTGCTCTTCGGTCGGGAGGTTGCCATCCTCCGTCGAAACGAATCCGCACGGCAGGCCGAGGCAAATATGCTCCAGATCGATAAATGCGCCGGCCGCCGGAAAGGACTATACCGCCTCTTCGGTGCCGCCCGCATCGCCGTGGATACGGAGAAGCGGAAGCACGGCCAAACAACCGGCCGCCAGACACAAGCCGGCGAATCCGTATATCCATTCAAGCGGAAACATGTTTTTCAAAACGCCCGCCAGCCCCATCATGAGCAGCATCGCCCCCGTCATCAGCGGCGTGCGGATTCCGGTGACCCTGCCGATATATTCGGCTTCGGTATGCTGCATCACCAGCGTCTGGTTGCCGATAAAAATCGCCGGCTGCAGCAGCGCGATGACAAATTGGGCAAGCATGACAAGCCATAACATGCCCGACAAGCCCGTCAGGATCATGCCGGCGGCATTGACCAGCAGTCCCAGCACCAGCAGCCTGCTCGGCGCAATTCGGCTCGCAACGGCGAACGTGACGATGCCGCCGACGATCTCCCCCAGGCCGTAAGGAATGGAGAGCCATTTCAAATCCGACGCCGGAAGGGCCAGCTTCTCCGTGACGACAAAGACGCTAAGCGGAGAGATCAACCCGACGCCGAGTCCAACGAGCAGAAAACAAAGGCTGAGCAGCAACAGCGTTTTTCGGCCGGCAACATATCGAATCCCTGCCTTCATGTCCCGAATCACGGAAAGCGAAGCTGCCGCTTCCTGCCCGCTGCCGGGGCGGTCCGGCGGGAGGAACAGCAGCACAGCGGCCGACATCAGGAAGGAGATCCCCGTCATGCCTATGGCCGCTTGAATCCCGAACGTTTGATAAACGCCCGTTCCAAGGACCGGGCCTAACACCATAAAGACGGCAAACAAGGTCTGCAACAGGGACATCGCCGGCTGGGCCAGTTCGTCCGGGACGTGGATTTTAAACCATTTCATCCCCGCCGGCTGCGAAAACTGGGAAAGCACGGACGAAATCAACGTCGTCAGCAGCACCGCTTCCCAGAGCCCGCTCAACAGAGCCAGCCAAACGATCCCTACCGATGCCGCACTGAGAAAATCACACCAAACCAGCGTTTTCCGGGGTTTCCACCGGTCGGCGAACACGCCGCCTATAAAAGAGAAAATAAACATCGGCGCATATTCGGCAACCGAGACGAGCGAAACGTAAAGCGCATTTCCTTCCGTCTTGTCCATGACGTACAGCAATATCGCGAAATTCCGCACCCAGATTCCGATCTGCGAAAACAAATTCGAGATCAGGATAATCCGGATAAAGCGGTGGCGAAACAGTTTGAATGAAGATAACATCGGGTTGGACTCCTTTCCTTTTCGGTCTTTAGGATTCCATCATGAGGCCTCCTCCAAGGTAAGGGTCAATCCTTAAATACGGCTTTCCTGCATAAACGGCAAAAAGCCCCGTTCTTCCAATATCAGGGCTAAAGGCGTCGCTTTGCCATGGAAGCAAAAAAAGAGCCCTCAGCCGGATGGCTGAAGGCAAAACCTAAGGATTTGCGCTCTATTATTTCCAAATCTCGTCGGCGATTTCTTTGATGAACGCGAGTTTTTTCCACTGCTGCTCTTCGGTCAGGATGTTGCCTTCCTCCGTCGAAGCGAATCCGCACTGCGGGCTGAGGCAAATATGCTCCAGATCGACGTATTGCGTCGCTTCCTTGATCCGGCTGACGATCTGTTCTTTGTCTTCAAGCTCGCCGGTTTTGGAAGAATGGAGTCCCAGCACGACCTGCTGGCCTTTTAGGAAACGCAGCGGCGAAAAATCCCCTGCGCGTTCCGTATCGAATTCAAGGTAAAACGCGTCGATGTTCCCGATGCCGAACAGCTTCTCCGCTACCGGTTCGTATCCCCCCGAGGAAGCCCACGTGGAGTGGTAATTTCCGCGGCAGACATGCGTCGTGACGACCAGGTCCTCCGGCAGATCGCAGATGGCCGCTTCGTTCAGGCGGGCATACGTTTCGGCGATTTGCGACACGTCTTCCCCCGCCGCATGCCGCGTTTTCCAGTAATTTTGGTCGCACAGCATTCCCCACGTGCAATCGTCCAATTGCAGGCTGCGGCAGCCCGCTTCGTAAAATGCCAAAATGGCCGCCCGATAGGCCTGCGCGATATCCGCAATGAGCTCGTCCCGGCTGGCGTAGACCGCTTCGGTGCCCCGAATGTTTTCGGGACGCTGCAGTTCGGCAAGGAACTGGGCCGGTGCCGGAATCGCCTGGCGCGCAACGACGTCGTCGCCGGCAACGCTTTTCAGGAACTTGAAATGTTCCACGAACGGATGGTCTGAAAAACCGATTTTCCCGGTCAGACGCGCGGTTTCCGCTCTTGTTTCCTCACCTTGGAACCGGTAGCCTTTTTCGACTTCCGCTTTCTCGACGCCGTCCAGCCCCCACATGAAGTCCAGATGCCACCAGGAACGTCGGAATTCCCCGTCGGTCACGGCTTTCAGGCCGACCTCCTTCTGTTTGGCGACCAGCTTGACGATTTCCTCGTCTTCGACCTTTTTCAGCTGCTCGGCCGTAATCTCGCCGTTTTGGAATTTTCTTCTCGCGGCTTTCAGCGCTTCCGGGCGAAGAAAGCTGCCTACGATGTCGTGTCTGAACGGAGTTTTGTTTCGTTGCTTGGCTTGATGTTCGATGATGCTCATTTGTCCTATCCCCTTTATCCGATTCGAATGAATGGCTTTTAAAAAAAGATAGCACAATGCTCACGTTATAAAGTAACTCCAATAAACTATATCTGGTTATAGTTTTAGGCTATAGCAAGAAAAATACCCGCCGAGCAATTCCGCAAAACCCGACCGGATCGGGCCGAACCAACCGCCCGCACGAGCGGAAGATTGCAGCCCCACCTTACTTGATAGCTTCATGGAGAGCGTCGATATACGCCAATGCCAGCTTGGACAAGGCAGCGTTCTGGTGGCAAATCCAGCCCACGTTGATCGATTCCTGGCAGTCCAGCGGAACCGGGATGATTTCGTTCCCGTTCAAATCCGCGCTCAGCACGCCGGTCGAAATCGTGTAGCCGTTCAGCCCGATCAGCAAATTGAAAAGGGTCGCCCGATCGTTGACGCGGATGCTTTTCGGATGCGACAGGGTGCTCAGTATTTCCTCCGAAAAATGGAACGAGTTGTACTCCCCCTGCTCAAACGACAAATAAGGATAGGCCTCCAATTGGTCGATCGTGACGATCGACTGCTTGGCGAGCGGGTTGTGGATGCTGATGAAAATATGCGGTTTGGCCGTGAACAAGCTCGTAAATTTCAAGTTCGCGTCTTTCAAAAGGCGGTTGATGACCTTGCTGTTGAACTCGTTCAGGTACAAAATGCCGATTTCGCTGCGCTGGGTTTTGACGTCCTGGATGATTTCATGGGTTTTGGTTTCCCGGAGCGCGAGCTCGTATTCCTCCTGCCCGTATTCGCGGACCAGATGGACGAACGCGTTCACCGCAAAGGCATAATGCTGCGTGGAGACGGAAAAATGCTGCGGCGCGGGTTTGGCGTTCAAATACCGGCTTTCCAAAAGCTCGGCCTGCTCGATGACCTGGCGGGCGTAGCCGAGAAACTCGGCCCCCTCCTTGGATAACGTAATTCCTTTGTTGGTCCGTTCGAAAATGGTGATCCGAAGCTCCGTTTCCAGCTCCTTGATCGCATTGGACAGGCTGGGCTGGGAGATGAATAACCGTTTGGCGGCTTCGTTCATGGACCCCCGGTTCGCGACCTCGATGACGTATTTCAACTGCTGCAGTGTCATGGATTATAATCCCTTCCTTGATATACAATAAGAAAAAGTCGGGCCGTTGCTCCCCGCGATAGACGGCGGCCGTTTTGTGAGAATTATAGCATAAATATCCGTATCCGATATCGAAGTTTGCGAGGTGAAACAGTAATGCCTAGTGCATCCAAAATCCTGATCATCCTTGGCATCGTCCTGATCGCCGCCGGTTTGATCTGGTGGCTGGTGGGGCGCTGGATTCCGCTCGGCCGCCTGCCGGGCGACATCGTCTATGAAAAGGGAAACGTCAAATTCTATTTTCCGATCGTGACCTGCATCCTCATCAGCGTCATCGGGTCGCTTATCATGATGCTGTTCCGGCGTTAAGCCTGTTCGTCGCGGCATGCCGACATTTTGACCCTGTTGCGGTATTCGGTCGGCGATACGCCCGCGTATTTTTTGAACTGCCTGTAAAAGTATCCGGGCTCCAAATAACCGACGCGCCTCGAAATTTCGCTCGTCTTCATCGGGGTATCCGTCAGCAGCGCCTTGGCCTGCTTGATCCGGTGCGAGTTCAGGTAATCGCTGAAGCTGACGCCCGTCTCCTTCTGGAACAGCTGGCCCAAATAAAACGGATGGACGTTAAATTCATGCCCAAGCGTCTTGAGCGACATTTCCTCGGCGTATTTCGTCCGGATCTGGTGCAGCACCTGCTTGACGACCGGGCTGAATTCATCCTCATCGACCGACAAATAATCGATGGCGGCATGGGCGATGAATTTGACGTGCTGGGCCAGCCGGGCGATCGTCTGGGCTTTGAACAAAGCCGTGAACAGCTGCTTGTAACCGCTCGTGGCAAGTTCGAAATTCAGCTTGTTTTCCTTCACGACCTGCTTCGTGCACAGGACCAGCTCGACGGCCATGTTGTGGATGCGGGCCACCGGCACGGCCGTTTTTACGTTAAACGCCTGATCGATGTATTCGTCGACGGCCGTTTTGTTTCTGGCAAGCAGCCGTTTTTCGTACTCCAGCGTATCCAGCGCAGCCCAAGCGGGCGGTTCGTCCGGCGGGGACATCCGGCTTGCCGTTATGATTTCGCCTTCCTCGTGGGTCAGGAAATATTCCTGCAGCCGTTTGGCCTGGCTGTAGCTTTGCGGCATGCCCAAATACCCCGATTCCATGCTCCCGAGCGTCATCATGACGTCGATTTGCCGTCCTTTCAGCGCGTGCCGGATCTGTTCCAGCCGCTCCAGGCTGCCGGCCTGCAAAGATTCCGGGTCGGACCCCGCATAGACGATGACGATGTCGCCCTCCGTATCGCAAAAACAAATGCCGGACCCGCCGCCTTCCGTCATCTCCCTGCAAAGGGAGTACACCTTGCGGTTGTCGGCCTCCGCCTTGTACCAAGGGGTCGCGCCGGCAGGCTCCTCCATTTCGGCAATCTCCCGGACGACGGCGGCCGCATAGCAGGACCGATCGGACGGAATATCCAGAAATTCCAGCCGGTTTTTCAACTCGGCCGGGTCGATCCGTCCCGTTGCCCAGCGGTTCATGACGTTGTCCCGCAAAATATCGAGCTCTTCCGCATTCCAATATGCCGGGCGCTCGGCGTTGTCCATTTTTTGGACCGTGCTCTGGATCGTTTCCGCCAGCTCCTTCATGTTGACCGGCTTCAGCAGGTAATTTTCGATGCCAAGCTTCATGCCTTCCTTCACGTAATTAAATTCGTTGTAGCCGCTCAGCACGATGAATTTCATGTGCGGATGCAGCGGCTTAAGCCGCCGGATCAGCTCCAAACCGTCCATCTCGCGCATCATGATGTCGGTGATCAGAATGTCGCACCCGGTTTCCCGCAGCTGCTCGAAAGCCTCTTTGCCGTCATATGCCTTGCCGCACAGCGTCGTCCCCAGCTCCTCCCATTCGACGACGTTATTCAAGCCTTCCAGTATAAACGGCTCATCATCCACAATAAACACGCTACGCATACAATCGTCCTCCTTGCTCCCCAGATGGTAATTTCATGATGATGACCGTTCCCTGCCGGCTCTCGTCCGAGAGCTCCAGCCCGTAGCGGTCACCGAAGCAGATTTTGATCCGTTCATGCGTGTTGACCAGCCCGATGGAGGCCGAACGCTCCGCGGATTCCCCTTGCAGGCGCCGCCTGATTTCTTCCCGCTTCTGCGGTTCGATGCCCTTTCCGTTGTCCTTCAGGACGATGACCAGATCCCTCCCCCGAAGCTCCGCCTGGATCGAAATCCGGTTGTCCGAACGGGACATGACCAAACCATGGACGATATAATTTTCAATGAGCGGCTGGATCGACAGCTTCAGCACGGGAATGTTCATCAGCTCGGGCTCCACGTCGATTTCGTACGTAAAATTGTTCGCGTACCGGATGCGGAACAGGTCCAAATACAAGCTGCAGTATTCGATTTCGTCGGCCAGCGCAACGATCGTATCCCGTTTGACCGAATACCGGAAGAGCGTGGACAAAATATAGATCATCTCGCCGACGTCATCCGCTTTTTTCGAAAGGGCGCGCATGCGGATGGCTTCCAGCGTGTTGTACAGAAAATGCGGTTTGATCTGCGCCTGAAAGGCCACCAGCTCGGCCTGCTTCTGCTTGATCTCCGACACGTACACCCGGTCGATGTACTCCGCCAGATCCGCGCACATATGATTAAACCGGTCGGATATTTCATACAGCTCGTCTTCCTTTTCCACCGGAATGCGCACCGACAAATCCCCGTTCCTCGCTTTTTCAAGCGCCTTCATGATCGCCCGGGTCCGCCGCGAAAAGTTGACGATCGTAAACCGGGTCAGAATCATCGCCGCCGCGATGCATATGCCCGTCACCAGAAACAGCGTGTTCCGAAGCCCGACCAGGCTTTTGGCGATTTCGGCCTTCGGGATGACCCCGACCACGTAATAGCCGAACCGGTTCGAAACCTGGACGTTCGTATAGGAAGGCTCTTCGAAATGCTGAACGGCGGATGAAGACGACAGCTTGGACAGATAAGGATACGTTTTGCCGTAATAACGGCTGGACGAATCGAAAAGAACGTCGCCTGCGGGCGTGACGACCGCGACATACCCTTTCAGATCGCCCCAATCCATCATGTAATCCCCGTACATGCCGCTCAGGTCGTAATCGATGATCAGGTTCCCGATGCTCTCCTGCCGGGTCATGCTGTTGATGTTGCTGACGGTCGTGAAGCTTTTGTCGGAAACGACGTACCGCTTAAGGGCCGACTGCAGATCCCCGTTCGCCTCATAGTAATTTTGGCTGTCCCGGGTAAGCAGCAGAATGAATTTTTTGTTCTCGCTGTACAGCGCAATCATGCGGATGTCGGGATAATTGTTCAGCTGCAGGCGCAAGTAGGACATGATGTCCCGCCTCCGGACGCCGGTATCGCCGTATTTTTCGAGACGGTCGTCCAAATATTCGGCAAAATCGCTGCGCAGGAAAGAATACACGTCCTCGAGCAGCGTCCCGGATTCGTCGCGGTAGATCTGCTGCACGATTTGCTGGGAGGTCGCGTACCGCATGTCCAAGTATTTGCCGATGTTCGACAGGATGCGGTTGTTCAATTCCAGCTCCTTGCTCGCCTGCACGTTCAGCTGATACGTGTAAACGAAGGCCGACAGGCTGGCCAGCGACAACACGGTGATGATCGAATAAATGAACACGATTTTGTTGAACAGCTTTTTCCTGAAATGTATTTTATAAAAATCAACCAGCTTTTTCATGCCGTAAAATCATCCTTTGCGACAGGCTTCGTTCTATCTTGTATGCGCTTTCAACAAGGCGTTGTTTCCTTTTTCCGCTTCATCTATTACCTTACCATAATTTCCCCGGAGCCGGCCCATGCCCGCCGAACTATTCTTTGGTTTGTGCATCTTTTGTTTGTTTTTTTCACTTTAGACAGCGCTTACAGCTGCGGTAGATTAGGATTATCAACATACACACCACAGACGGGAGGGGCTCTCATGGAACACGGGCCGATGCGCTGGCTCAGGACGCTCAATCGCAACAAAGCTTTGCTGCTTATGGTGCTTCCGGGAACGGTATGGTTCATTCTCTTTTGCTACCTGCCCATGCCCGGCGCGGTCATCGCCTTCAAGGATTACAGGTACGACACCGACGGATTTTTGGCGAGCATATTGCGCAGCGACTGGGTCGGGTTTAAAAATTTTGAATATCTGTTCAAAACGGAAGACGCTTTCATTATCGTGCGGAACACCCTGCTGTACAACGCCGTTTTTATCGTGCTGGGCACGGTGCTTTCGGTGCTTGTCGCCATCCTGGTCAACGAAATCGCCAGCAAAAAAATGGCGAAGATCTACCAGACGGGCATGTTCCTTCCCCATTTTCTTTCGTGGGTCATCGTCAGTTATTTCGTGTTCAGTTTCTTGAGCGTCGACAAAGGCGTGCTGAACCAGGTGCTGAAGTTTTTCGGAGCGGATCCGGTATTCTGGTACTCCGAAACGAAATACTGGCCGTACATCCTCGTCATCGTCAACCTGTGGAAAGGCGTCGGCTATGGAAGCGTCGTGTACTTGGCCGCCATCGTCGGCATCGACAAATCCTATTTCGAAGCGGCGATGATCGACGGGGCAAGCAAATGGCAGCAAATCCGGAAAATCATGATCCCGATGATCACCCCGATTATCGTCATCATGTTCATCCTCGCCATCGGCGGCATTTTCCGGGCGGACTTCGGGCTGTTTTACCAGGTTCCGCGCGACACCGGCGCCTTGTACCCGGTCACGAACGTCATCGATACCTTCGTATACCGCGGGCTGAAGGTAACCGGGGATATCGGCATGAGCACCGCCGCAGGCTTGTACCAATCCGTCGTCGGATTCGTGCTTGTCATCGCAACCAATTTTATCGTTCGAAAAATCAACAAGGAACAGGCTTTGTTCTAAAAGGAGGCATGCCGCATGGAAAACAGCGTGATCTCCCGGCAGCCTGCAAGCCGGCCGGACAAACGCGCAAAAAAAACGCGGGATTTTCACCGGTTGTCGCCGTTTTGGAACGCAGCGGCGCATCTGGTCATCGGGCTTTTTTCCCTCGCCTGCGTATATCCGTTCCTGTTCGTCGTGGTCATCTCGCTGACGGACGAAAAAACGCTGGCGCTGAACGGGTACAGCATTTTTCCCGAAAAATGGTCCTTCCAGGCGTACCAGTATATTTTCCAGACGGGCGACCAGCTGCTCCGCTCCTACGGCGTCACGATTTTGATCACGGTCGTCGGCACGCTGCTGACCGTCGCGATCGTCTCGCTTTACGCTTATGCCATTTCACGGCCTTATTTCAAGTTCCGCGGCCTCTTTTCGTTCATCGCGTTTTTTACGATGCTGTTCGGAGGCGGCCTCGTCCCTTCCTACATCGTCGTTTCCCAGGTGCTCCACCTGAAGGACACGATTTGGGCCCTCATTTTGCCGATGAGCGTAAGCGCGTTTTCGATTTTGATCATGAGGACCTTTTTCAAAACGATGGTGCCCGACGCCATCATCGAATCGGGAAAGATCGACGGGGCGGGAGAATTTCGCGTATTCTTGTATCTGATCCTTCCGATCTCCCTGCCGGGACTCGCCACGATCGGCTTGTTCGCGGCCCTCGGATATTGGAACGACTGGTTCAATGCCCTGCTTTACATCGACAACGCCAAGCTGCTGCCGCTGCAGTCGCTGCTCATGAAAATCGAAACCAACATCCAGTTCATTTTGCAAAACTCCGCGATCGGCAGCGGCACGGACCGTTCGGCCATCGCCCAGAGCATGCCGGCGGAAACCACCCGCATGGCGATGGTCGTGCTTGCGACGCTGCCGATCATATTCGCGTATCCGTTCTTCCAGCGCTATTTCGTGCAAGGGCTGACGATTGGCTCTGTGAAGGAATAGTCATCACATAGGTTTTTACAGCTGCACTACTACCAAATTACAAGGGGATGAAAAAGAAATGAAAAAAAGAAGAGGACTTACGCTCCTGCTCAGCTTGTTCCTGCTGACCTCCATGGCCCTCGCCGGCTGCGGCAGCAAGGATAACGGCGGCTCCGACACGGCCGGCACCAAAACCGACAGCACCGGCAGCGAGGCCAAAAGCACCGAAAAAGAAAAGCCGGTCAAGCTGATCTGGTACACCATCAGCGGTCCGCAAAAGGATCAGGACAAAGTCATGGCGGAGGTCAACAAATACGTCGGCGAAAAAATCAATGCCGAAATCGATTTGCGCCTGATCGACTGGGGCGATTACTCCCAGAAAATGCAGGTCATCGCCGCTTCCGGCGAGCCGTTCGACATCGCCTTTACCTCGTCCTGGGCGTTCAATTACGTGGAAAGCGCAAGAAAAGGCTACTTCTACGAGCTTGACGGCCTGCTGGAAAAATACGGCCAGGGCATCACGAAAGCGCTGAACCCGGCCTTCCTGGAAGGCTCCAAAGTCAATGGGCACAACTACGCCATCCCGACGAACAAAGAGCTTCCGGCGCAAGCCGTATGGCGCTTCAACAAGGTTCTCGTCGACAAATATAAGCTCGATGTGACGAAAGCGACGACGCTCGAAAGCCTGGAGCCGATGCTGAAAACGGTAAAAGACAACGAACCGGACGTCTACCCGATTCCGTCCAACATCGGCCCGTACCTGCCGTACGACTTCGCGCTCGAAGGCCTGCCGGTCGGCGTGTCGATCGACACGAAGGATTTTAAGGTCGTCAACGTATGGGATACGCCGGAGGCGAAGCAGGTATTCGATACGATGCACAAATATTATAAAGCAGGCTACCTGCCGCCGGACGCCGCCACCAAACAGGGCAACGAGCATGAAAAAACCGGCAAATGGCTGGTCGATAAACAGCATACCGTGCCTTTCGCCGACATTTTGTGGTCCGATTCCCTTGGTTATCCGATCGTTTCATCGCCGATTCACGAGCCGATGGTCTTCAACTGGTCCGTCACCGGTTCGATGCAGGCCATTTCCGCCAAATCCAAACATCCGGAAAAAGCGATGGAATTCCTGAACCTGCTGAACACCGACGCATACCTGCGCAACCTGGTAAACTACGGCCTGGAGGGCGTGCATTACAAAAAGCTGTCCGAAGACACGTACGAGCCGATTCCGGATTCCGGATATTCGATGCCTTCGTTTACGCTCGGCAACATGTTCCTGCTCTACAAGCTGAAGGAAGATCCGAAGGATAAGTGGGAGCAATACGAAAAATTCAATTCGTCCGCGACCAACGCGCCTCTGCTCGGCTTCCAGTTCGACCCGACGAACGTGCTGACCGAAATCGCCAACGTCAAAAACGCCGTGGACGAATACGGCCCGTCCTTGAACACCGGCTCCGTCGATCCAAACAAAGTGCTTCCGAAGGCGATCGAAAAGCTGAAAGCGCAAGGCATCGACAAAATCATCGCCGAATGCCAGAAGCAGCTGGACGAATGGAGAGCGCAAAACAACAAGTAAGGCGAAGACATCCAAAAACACCTTCCGTCATTTTTAATGATGGAAGGTGTTTTGTTAGGGACGGAATGTCCCTGAAAGGAAACCCGCCTATCGTCCCTCCCCTTCGGATACGACGGAGTACGCGTAGGTATCGTGCGAAACCCCGGATTGTACGATGTAGTTCCGCAGCACCCCTTCCCGGCGAAAGCCGAGTTTCTCCAGCATCCCGCTGGAAGCGGCATTTTCCGTAAACACGACGGCGCCGATGCGGGCGAGGCGTAAAGCCTCGAACCCATAGCCCACCACGCAGGCCGCCGCTTCCGAGGCGTATCCTTTGCGCCAGTGGTCCGGATGGATTTCATACCCGATTTCCGCGCGCCGATGTTTGGGCGACCATGCATTCAACCCGATCGTGCCGATCAGGCCCGGCGAACGTTTGCGTTCGATCCCCCATCTGATCCCGCGTTGGTCGCGAAAGTTGCCCTCGAAAAAGCCGATAAGCTGCTCCGCTTGCTCGCGGCGCTCAAACGGATCCTGGCCATAATAACGCATCGCCTCCGGGTTCGAAAAGCAAGCAAAGACATCGTCCGTATCCTCTTTCGTGATTTCCCTTAAAACCAATCTCTCCGTCTCGAGTTCCGGAAACATCTCCCGCACATCCTTTATGTAAAATATTGGCGAACACAATACGGATATGATGCCATTGATAGGATCATTTTGCAAAGGTTTTATTGAAAGAATGCGGAGGCGAACATAATGGCCGGCCATCGTTCATACACATCTCACATCTTGGGATACGGATCATGGCACGTTGGATCTGAAAAAAACTGATGAACGGGAGGCATCATGCGATGAGAGACGACCCGAAACGCCCGTCCGGCAGCAACCCGCATATTCCCCAGCCTGTCCGGGCAGACGGAGCAGGCGGTCCGGATTGGGGGCCGCGCGACGTATTAAGGGACCTGGAAAATCCGGATATGTTCGTCCCTCCGGTCACCGACGCGGGACTTTTGCCGAACCTTAAATTTTCTTTTTCCGATACGAATATGAAGCTGGACCATGGGGGCTGGTCCCGGGAAGTGACGGTCCGCGAACTGCCGGTGGCCAAAACGCTTGCGGGAGTCAACATGTACCTGACGCCCGGCGGGGTGCGCGAGCTGCACTGGCATCAACAGGCCGAGTGGGCTTACATGATCCTGGGCAGCGCCCGGGTGACCGCCATGGACCAGAACGGACGGAATTTTATCGCCGACATCGGCCCGGGGGATTTATGGTATTTCCCGGCCGGCCTGCCGCATTCCATCCAAGGCTTAGAAAACGGCTGCGAATTCCTGCTCGTGTTCGATGACGGACATTTCTCGGATCTAAACACCCTCTCGATTTCGGATTGGTTTGCGCATACGCCGAAAGACGTGCTCTCCGCCAATTTCGGCGTGCCCGAGCATGCTTTCGAATCCGTGCCGGACGAACAGGTCTACATGTTCCAGGCCCCCGTCCCGGGTTCGCTGGAAAGCCAGCGCGTCGACTCCCCGTACGGAACGGTGCCGCTCAGCTTCAAGCACCGGCTGCTCGCCCAAACGCCGATCGTGACCCCGGGAGGAAGCGTGCGGATCGTCGACTCCTCGAACTTCCCGATATCCAAAACGATCGCGGCCGCCCTGGTCGAAATCAAACCCGGCTGCATGCGCGAGCTTCACTGGCATCCCAACCAGGATGAGTGGCAGTATTATTTGACCGGCCAAGGGAGGATGACGGTATTTGCCGGCAACGGGGCGGCCAGAACCTTCAACTACAGGGCAGGCGACGTCGGGTACGTCCCGTTCGCATACGGCCATTACATCCAAAATACCGGCACCGAAAGCCTTTGGTTCCTTGAAATGTTCCGCAGCGACCGGTTCGAGGACGTCTCCCTGAACCAATGGATGGCGTTGACGCCAAAGGAGCTTGTCGGCGAAAACCTGCACGTCGGCTCCGAACTGCTTGATGCGCTGCGCAAGGAAAAATGGCCCGTCGTGGAATAACCGGGAAATAAAAAAACGGGCCGCTTTCGTCCAACCCGGATCGGTTCGAACGAAAGGCAGCCCGTTAAGACGTTATTTTATGGCGATATGGCTCAGGCTCCCGCCCTTCGCAAACAAACGCCCGATGTTTTTTTCCACGGCCGGATCGGGTATAAGCGGCGGCGCCTGATGCGGCTTGACGCGCGCGTCGATGATCATGTTGTCGCAGCCCCAATGCTTGTGCCGCACGCCGTCGTTCACGCCGTACATGTCGTGCGACGGGTTGCTGCGCGTAAACGTGACCCACAAAAAATTGGACAACGTGTCGGAAACGAACGCGCTGTCGTCGCATAACACGATCATCGGGCAGCCGTCCAGCGGGCCATGGGCCGCCACGGCTTCGCCCAGAGCTTTCAGTTCCCGCTCCGCCTTCGGATAATCCTCAAAGGCAGGTCCCTGCAGCGCAACGACGCCCGGCATGACCAGACGCGCATGTTCATATCCGCGCAGTTCCCGAAGCACCTGCGGCACTTCGCGGCATAATTCCCGCTTGGCATCCCCGTAAGCCGCCAATACGACTTTGCTCCCGCTGTTTAAACCGGTTCCCGAATAATCGAGCGTATCGATCGTCGTATTCGTGTAAAAATGAATGTCCCGGCGCAGATCGATCCGCTCCAATATATAGGCCATAAATCCGGCGATATCGTGGGTATCGAGCGGGCGGTCGTCTTCGGCGGTAATGAACAGGTATTTGGCGAGGCTCAGCTGCCCCGTCCCCAAAATCCGGTTCGCCAGCGTCAACAGTTCCGTCGGCTGCTTCACCCGCTGATACGGCGTATACCGTTCGCTGCCGATCGCAAGGAGAAGCGGGTGAACCCCGGCCGCATCGACGGCATGCACTTCCTTGACCCCCGGAATTTCCTGCTTGATCGCGTCGCCCGTGAGCTCATGAATCAGCTCGCCGAACGCCGTGTCCTCCTGCGGCGGACGCCCGACGACGGTAAACGGCCAAATCGCGTTTTGTTTTGCGTATACTTTATGGACCTTCATCACCGGAAACGGGTGCGTCAGGCTGTAATATCCCAAATGGTCGCCGAACGGCCCTTCCGGTTTCGTGTCGTCCGGGTAAATGTCGCCGGTAATGACAAAATCGGCGTCATGGCTGATGCAATAACCGTCGGCGTAGCTGTACCGGAAACGGCGCCCGGACAAAAGGCCCGCAAACAGCATTTCGCTCAGGCCTTCCGGCAAAGGCATGACCGCCGCCAGCGTATGGGCCGGAGGACCGCCGATAAAGATGCTGACCTTCAGCGGCTCTCCCTTCTTGCTCGCCTTCGCCTGGTGGACGCCGATGCCGCGGTGGATCTGGTAATGCAAGCCGATTTCCTGATCCTGCACATAATCGTTGCCGCTGAGCTGGATCCGGTACATGCCCAAATTGGAATGCATGAGCCCGGGTTTTTCCGGATCGTCGGAATAGACCTGCGGCAGCGTCACGAAGGCGCCTCCGTCCATCGGCCAATGCTGGATTTGGGGCAGGTCGGAAATCCGGATTTCCCGAAAACCGGCGGGCACCCCGCTTCCTTTTTTGTGCGGCAGAGCTTTCAGCGCCCCGAGTCCGTTCCCGATGTTTTGAAACGGGTGTTTCAGCGCCTTCATCGGATCGTCCCGCAGGGCGATGATCTTTTGGGTGCGGTCCCAGGTGCTCCGGAACATGAACTTGCTGCGCTCGATATCGCCGAACAGATTGGATACCGCCTTATATTTCGAGCCTTTGACGTTTTCGAACAGCAGAGCGGGGCCGCCCGCTTCGTACACCTTCAAATGGATGGCGGCCATCTCCAGATAAGGATCGACTTCTTCTTTGATCCGGACCAAATGTCCGTGTTTTTCCAGGTCAACGATGCATTCTTCCAAATTCCGATACAATGGTATGACTCCAATCTCCATGAGAGTTTGTTCCAGCTGTCTGTTCCAGCTTGTCGCTTCTAGTACGCGCTACTACGTTAAATATAGTTAAAACAAAACTCCCCGTGGATGTCAAACGATATTCACGCACCCGAATGCCTGGAAAGGCAATGTTCATCATTTTGTTACATCCGGCCAAGCAAATGCTACTGGTCGTCTTCAAAACGATCCTTGTCGTTCCACATCCTGTCAAAAGCAGCCTCGAACCTCCGGCCGACTTGATCGTCGCGAATGATGAGCGCCACGTCGTCGTTTTCTTTGACGGAGGAGTCCAAATAGTTAAACGATCCCGCTTCTACATTGACGCCGTCGGCCACCAGCATTTTCAAATGCATTTTGCCTTCATGGCGGTTGATTTTGACCGGGATGCCGGCCTTCTTCAGTCTTTGCAGCGCATCGCGCTGTTTGCTTTTTTCCTCCGCATGCTCCCGGTCGGTCAACATCCGCACCCGAACCCCCCGGTCGGCGGCATCTTCGATCGCATCCACGATCGGCTTGTAGTTCAGGCTGTAGATCGCAATGTCCAGCGTGCTTTTCGCCTCCTCGATAAGTTCGATGATCGCCTCCTCCGGCCGATCCCCCTCCTGGGTAAAATACGCCTGGATGTCTGTGGATGCGTTGTCCCCTGCAGGAGTCGTTTGCGAAGCGTTCGTGCTTGCCGGGTTTGTCGGGCTTGTCCCGTTATCCGCCGGTTGGACGGCTTCGGCCTGTTTCCCGCCTCCGGTGCATCCGGTGACGGCAACGCACAGCAAAGCGATCCAGAAAAGCTGTCGGAAAGCTCTCATAAAATATCCCTCCCCGTGATGAATGTCGGCGTTTTACTGCCTACCATCGTAACAAAATGAGGGCGGATTTCCAATCGGCAGCAGCGTTTGCCGCGACGTGCGAGAACGACAAAACGCAAAAACCGCCTTTTCGGAAAGACGGTTCTTGCGGCATTTTTTTATAATCCGTTAAACGACGCGAATTCGCCGACCGGTTTGCGGTATCCGCGGGGCCTTTGCTTTTCGGTGTCCTCTTTCCCGACGGCAATCAGCATGACGGGCACGTAACGGTCCGGAATGTTCAGCGCCTGCTTCAGCCGTTCCGGATCGAAACCGATCATCGGGCACGTATCCCAGCCTTTGTCCTTGGCAATCAGCATGAACAGCATGGCGGACAGGCTTGCGTTGCGGATCGCCTCGTCCCGTTTGAACGAATCGCCGCCTTCCTCGTACATGCGGGTCACGTCGTTGACGGTGTCGTCGAATTCCCGTTGGTCCATGACCCCCAGATTCAGCAGCCCCTCATTGATGGGCCCGACGTTCCGGTAAGCCTCCAGGTCGCCCAGGACCGCAATGACGGCCGAGCTGGTTTTGACTTTGTACTGCTTATGGGCGGCCTCGTATATTTTATCCTTAAGTTCCTTGTCCGTAACGGCCACATAACGGGCATGCTGCAAATTGAACGCGGAAGGGGCGAATTTGACGAGGCTGAACATGTCGTGAAGCTCCTGCTCGCTGATGGCGACATCCATCTTAAACTTATTGGCCGATCTGCGGGCCTGCACCAATTGTTGAAACTGGCTCATGATGCATCTTCTCCTCTATGTATATTTTTCCAATCGGTATGATTATGCTTATTTTATCACATGAACTTTATAAAAGTAAGTAAAATGTTTCAGCTGCCTTGCTTCTCGGGAAAAAAGCCATCCCCAAAACCTGGACGAATTCGGGATGGCTTCCTTGAGTCGTTTCCGATTGCCGGCCGCCGGCCTAAACAAGTGCCCGAAAACCTCTTTGGACCGCGTCAAACCAGCTTAAACAGCTTCAACGCGATGTAGACGGCCACGCCCCAAATGACCAAGGCGGACAGCTTGTTGATTACGTTTAATATCCGGCCGCCGGTATCAACCGCCCCTACCGTTTTCCCCGCAAACGCCAGCGCGAAAAACCAGATCCAGGACACGGCCATCGTGGCGACGGTAAACATCAGCTTGTCCGCGCCGGCATAGCCGAGGGAGCTGGTTCCGATCACGCCGATCGTGTCGAGGATGGCATGCGGGTTCAGGAGCGATACCGACATGGCGAACATGATTTGCTTTTTGGGCGACAATGCCGCTTCGCGCTTGTCCAGCCTGGCCGGTTTGCTTTTCCAGATCGACCAGCCCATATACAGCAGAAAGGCGAGGCCGACAACAAAGATGGCCGTTTGCAGCACGGGAATCGTAAACACGACGATGGAAACGCCGAGAACGGCAAGCAGGATCAGGAGCGAGTCGCAGCAGGCCGCCGTCACGATCACCGGTATGGCCCCCCTGAATTTCGGCTGCGAAGCGCCTTGGTTGAACACGAACACGTTTTGCGCCCCGAGCGGGAGAATCAGCCCGAAAGCGAGCAGGATACCGTGGATGATTGCAGTAAGCATACGTTCAACAATCCTCTTTCGTCAAAATGATATAAGCTATATCCTACCATGTAATCCCGGATCTGTGTATACCGAAATCCGCACGGACGCATAGATGCATCCGCCGGGCCATAGCCGGGCCGTTCATCGCAAAAAAGCCTCCGGATTTCTCCGGAGGCTTTCCCCTCGATTCACTCGGCAAGGTTCGTTCCTTTCCTGCATGCTTCAACGGCCCGCCGGGCAAGCATGGCGATGACGGAATCGTCCATCGGCGGGTTATGCAGGCCGGCGCGGACGTCGCGGTACATCCGCTCGAGCGGCAGGCTGCGCGACAGGCTCGATCCGCCCACGATCCGCATGGCCAAATCGACGATCCGAATCGCGGCGTTCGTCGCCACCGTTTTGGCGAGGCCCAGCTCCGGCCTCATGGAAGCCCGCTCTTCAGGCAGACGGTCCCAGCGGTCCGCGACGCTGTACAGCAGCGTGCGGGCGGTGATCCGCTCCTGCTCCATCTCCCCTATTTTTTGCTGGATATGCGGCAGCTCCGCGATCGGTCCGGGCAGGCTGCTCGGCCGGTAATCCGCGGCGAATCGCACCGCGAAATCGCGGGCCGCCCAAGCGATGCCCAAATAACATGCGGGGATATGCAGCAGCGCGCCCCCGTGGTCGGACATCCCTTCCCCGGCGTCTTGACCGTCGCCTTCGTTTCCGTCGATTCTTTCCTCCGCCGGCACGAAGACGCCGTCCAGCAGCAAATCATGGCTTCCGGTTCCCCGCATGCCGAGCGTATCCCAGGTTTCGTCGATGCCGACGCCGGGACCTTTGCGCACGAAAAACGTGCCGATGCGTTCCTCGTCTTCGACGAACGCCGTGACCGTAAACTGATCGAGGACCGGAATCAGCGAGCTGAATGTTTTGCGCCCGGTTAACAGGTAACCGCCCCCGGTTTTGGTTGCGGAAGTCTGCGGGCGTCCTCCCCGGCTCGGACTGCCCGTGGAAGGTTCGCTTGCAAACTGGTTGATCATGGCGCCTCGTTCGACGACGCTCCGGCAAAAATCCGCGTACAGCTTCGGCGGCCACGACTGCTTGATCCTCATCTGCAGCACTTGGCTCACATGCCAGCCGACGGCCAGCGCCGTCGACCCGTCTCCTTTGGCAAGCCGCTCTTGCGCAAGCAGCATTTCATACAAGGATGCTTCTTCCCCGCCGAATGTTTGCGGCACCGTTAATGCCAAATACCCGGCTTCGCGCAAATCTTCAAAGTTTTCAAACGGAAACGACCCTTCGCGGTCGTGCAGCGCGGCACGTTCCGCAAACAAGGCCGCAAGCCGGTCGGACCGGGCTGCGATGCCTTTTTCGCGCCCATTTCTTACAAACGGATCCGATTGGATGGAATTCATGCGGCATTCTCCCCTCTGCTGCTTCATTCCTTTTATTGTATACCCTTTTAGTCGGAATTTCCAAAACGTTTATCCGTATTCTCCTCGGGCCCCGACTCCGGACAAAAACATGGGCGCAAAAAAAAGCCGCAACACGCTTTCTGTGTTTGCGGCTTTTGCCGTCATGGACCGGCCGAATCTTATTGCTCTTGATCCAAAGCGCCTGCGACGACAACCCCTTTGTACAAGGTTGCAGCCCGCTTGGATCTTCTGGCGACCGCTTCGGCGGAACAAGAGGCCTCGACCAGCACCAGGTTTGCTTCGTCTCCTGCTTTCGGCCAAGCCTGAACGCCGGCTTCATCCAGCGGGGTCACGCCGCCGGTGATATACCCCAACGTTTGGCCGAGCGCGCGTTCGTTCGCAAAGCCCGAAATTTCGGCCAATCGGCCTGCGCGTTCCAGGATGTCCCCGTTTCCGAACGGCGACCAAATGTCGAACACGTTATCGCAGCCGACGGCGACCGCAACCCCATGGTCATGCAGCAGCCGCACGGGCGGAAATTTCCGGCCCATCGGAACGCTCGTGATGATCGTGATGCCCGCGTCCGCAAGCATATCCGCCATTTCCGCCGCCTGCGCAGCAGGAATGTCCCCGAGGCTGAAGGCATGGCTGACCGCCACTTTGCCTTGCAGCCCGGCTTCGACGGTAAGCTCCGCCAGGCGCTTGATCGTAAAAATGCCCAGACGGTCCGGATCATGCAGATGCAGGTCGATTCCCGCATGTTCCTCGGCGGCGATCGTCACCATCGTTTGCAGCGATCTTTCCACGTCCCCGTCCACCGTCGCCGGATCGACGCCGCCGACATAACCCGCGCCTTGCCGGACGGCTTCCCGCACCAGCTTTTCCGAATTTGAACGAAGCAGCCCCTGCTGCGGAAACGCCACGATTTCGTGGGAAAGCTTGTCCTTGTACAGATGCAGCGCCTGCTGCACCTCTTCCAAGTGGGAAAGCCCGACCTCCGGAAAAATGTCCACATGCGTCCGGATATGGGTGGCCCCCGATCTTAAAGACGCTTCCAGGTAGTTCGCCGCGCTGTCGCGAATCGCGATGGAGCGCGACGCCTCGAAGCTCTTCTCCTCGTCGAGCCGACCGAAAATCGACTTCACCGGCGTGACCGGTCTCCAGCGTCCGCCCAGCAGCGTTTTGTCCAGGTGGCAGTGTTTTTCAATAAAAGACGGCAGCGCAAGGCGGTACCCCGCGTCGATTTGCGGAAGCCCGTCTTCGATCGGCCGGTCCGCCGGAACGATTTGCGCAATGTTCCCTTCCTCCATCAGCAGATGGCGCACTTCCGTTTTCGTGCCGGTCACGACGCCGTCCTTCGTCTCATAACCGCTCTCCAAACGGACATTAATCAACCAATAGCGATGTTCCATCATCGGTCATCCTTTCTATTCGACATAAGTTCAGCGGGCGGCCGGAAGCGCTCCGGCAACGAGATTGCCTTTGAAAAAGACGGCGACCCGCTCAGACCTTCTGGCCACGGCTTCCGCCGAGCAGCCGGCGTCCACGAACACGACGCTTGCTTCATCCCCGACGCGCGGCCACATCCGCTCGCCGTTCCGGTTCAGCGGCGTCACGCCCCCGGTAATAAACCCGAGCGTTTGCCCCAGCTCGACCTCGTCCACGAGGTGAAAACGTTCCGCCAGCGTTCCCGCTTTTTCCAGCACGTCCCCTTTGCCGAACGGGGACCAGTGATCGGTAATGCTGTCGTCCCCAAGCCATACCTTCACCCCGCGCTCATGCAGCAGCGGAATCGGGATCGTCCGCCCGAGCGGCACGGAGGAAGCGATCGATATCCCCAAGCCGGCCAGACGGTCGGCGAAGGCCGCGGCTTTTTCCTGCGGAATGTCGGCCAGCGCCAGCGCATGGCTTATGGTCACTCTGCCCTGCCAGCCTGCTTCTTCCGTCAAATCGGCCAGCCGCTGGAACGTGAACAACCCGAGATGTCCCCCGTCGTGAATATGCAAATCGATGTCCGCATCCGCCTCCACCGCAAGCTCCATCGTGGTCTGCAGCGATTTTTCGATGTCGCCGTCCACGGTCGCCGGATCGACGCCTCCAACCAGCGACGCCCCGTTTCTCAAAGCCTCCCGCATGAGGGAAACCGATTGGCTGAGCAGCAGCCCGTGCTGCGGAAACGCCACGATTTCGATCCCGGCTTTTCCTTTGTAATCCTCGGCGGCTTGGAGCGTTGCCTCCAGGTTTTGAAGCCCGATCGAAGGATCGATGTTGCAGTGGCTGCGGATTCGCGTCGTTCCGGCTTGCAGCAGCAGCTCGATCAGCTTGCCCGCGCGTTCCCTCGCCACCGGAAGCTGCTTCGGCAGCAGTTCCCTTTCCTCTTCAAATCGCGTAAAAATGCCGTTCGTCGCGATGCTTGGAGCCTTCCACGGCCCTCCGTAGTAGGTTTTGTCCAAATGGATATGCATGTCCCGGAACGAAGGAAGCATCAGCTTCCCGTTCATGTCCCGTTTGGGCAGCGAATCCTCGAAAACAAACGTTTCCGGTTCGATTTGCGCGATGTTCCCTTGTTCGACCCTCATATGGAAGATGCCCGTTTCCGTGCCGGTCACGACCCCGTTTTCGAGGCGGTAGCCTGTTTCGAGCCGCACATGGGTGAACCAAAAATGGTCGTTTTGCATCCGTCTTTTGCCTCCTGCCTGTTCGAAATTGGATCTATCGGATTGCGTATCATCTATGCTAACATGGGGATGACTATATGAAAAATATTAATAACCTTTCAATTGCAAACGTTAATCATATAGATAAACCGTCTAACCTCAGCATCATCGATGTACTTTGGACCTATGGAGGGGAATCATGGATATCAGGCAGCTGAAATATTTTATCGCCATCGTGGAGGAGAGAAAGATATCCGCCGCGGCCCAAAGGCTGCATATGTCCCAACCGCCGCTTAGCCAGCAGCTGAAAGCGATGGAAGACGAACTGGGAACGCGCCTTGTCGAACGCAGCGGCAAAACGCTGGAGCTGACCGCATCCGGAAAAGCGCTGTACCGGTATGCCCTGCAAATGACGCAGCTGATGGACGAAGCCGTTTCCGAAGTGATGGAGGTCGGGAAAGGGGCGAAAGGCAGCCTGAACATCGGGATCAACACGTTGTCTTCCGTGGAACTGCCCGGCTTGCTGCACCGGTTCAAGGCCCGTTATCCGCATGTAACGTACAAAATCCAGCAAAACGAATCCTCCCGCCTGTGCGAATTGGTCAAAAACCGGGTGCTGGAGCTTGCGATCATCCGTTTGCCCCTGGAGCTGGACGCGTTTTCGGTCATCCATTTGCATACGGAGCCGTTTTATTGCCTGACGTCGCCAAAGATGCGCGGAAGCGGTTCGGAAGTGTCCCTTTCCGATCTCCAAGACGTGCCGCTGATCCTGCCGAGCACGGAAGGTTTGGGCGTTCACTACACCATTCACATGGCGTTCACCGCCCGGCAGCTGAAACCGAACATCGTCGCCGAATGCTCCGACATTCCGCTGCTTCTCCAGCTTGTTTCTTCCGGATTCGGTTCGGCGATCGTGCCCGAGACGGTTACCCGCCAAATTCCGGGCGGGAACCTCCATGCCGCCAAAATAACGGATCCCCAGCTGACCGGCGCCACCGGTTTGATTTGGCTCAAAGGCCATCATTTGTCCGCAACGGCCCAGCATTTTGTCGAGCTGATTCAAGAGGAGCGCCAGTGATCGTCCTTCGAAATGCAAGGAAAGGAATCCGGTGCAAACGAAAATCATAACCACCCGTCCAACGGGTGGTTTGCACTTGGGGTATAACCCCCTGTTGCCAAACTGCGCCTAAAGACGCTAGCCTGACAATAAATTGTTCAGGCTCAGTGTAATTTGCCTCTTTCACT
>NZ_BORW01000021.1 GCF_018333375.1 Paenibacillus cookii | reverse complement strand
TATCCACTTCCATTTTACCAAACGGAAAGGTGTTTTTCTGTCAAGAACGAGATTTTTCAATAAGAAATCCTAGTCATATCAAGGCTTAACACTAATTTTCAAGGTGCGAAAGTTGAGTTATTAACATCCTGGTAAGATCGAAAGGGATAGATATAGCAGTCAAAAGATATATTTTTCACTCAAAAATAGGATAGCATGCAATATTCCATATTATTTTTGCCTTGATGCCCTTACCATGTCCTTACCAATCCATATAATACATTGTATCTTAATTCAAGGAGGAGTATGGAATGAGCGAAGTAGTTGGAGGATATGGTCACGGCGGTTTTGGTAGAAATGCGGCAGCGATTCTGGTGTTGTTCATTTTGCTGGTGATCATCGCGAAAAGTTTTAGCTGGTAATAACATCAACCATCCATTGACGATGCATTGAGATGTTTACTTTCTTTCAATATTGAATTGCGGAGAAGGCTCATCCGAATTTACAGGGTGAGCCTTTTTCTCTTCCGCATCCCTACTTTTTATTGGCAGAGAGCTTCAGCTCTTCTTTATGACCGTTCCACTCGACAGTCACCTCGATGATCGAATCTTTCAGCGGGATGGCGCCATTGCCGCCGCTTTGATGAACAATCTCCCTTCGCCCGGACAATTCCGTTTCACCGCTTCCTTCCCCGGAAGTGGCCGCATATTTGTATTTTACGGTGCCCACATGAGCCGGGTCGTCCCCTTCGTAAGTCAAAGTCAGCGTATTCCTATGATTATCGTCGATGGTATGGGATACTTCGTACCGTGCCGACCAGTTTTGGCTTTCGCCAGTGAATGCCATGTCGTTATCGTTCAAGCAACCGGCCAAAATAATAACCATAAATAAACCCATGATCGCGCCTTTGATGATAATCCCCTCCCCTGCAAACGAATTAGGCTGCTTATGTAATAAAACGCAGGAAATTCCATGTAGTTACATATTTCCTCATAACTTCTGGCCCTTGGTAGTATGGCTAAAGCCAGGCATCGCCCTTTACTCTGGACCGGGCCCGGTATGGTATACCAGGCCGGTTACCCGGTTACATCCGCAGGACCAAAGATCCGGGCGATCAAAGGGTCGTCTATGCCGGACCGGTATATTCGCAATTGCATGCCATTCAAAAGGTGTTCGCTCCGTTAAACGAGGCCATGCTTGAGCTGTATTCGAAATACAGCCGGGAAGAGCTGCAGACCGTGCTGGATTACGTGACCCACTCCAATCGAATCCTCCGGAATCTCACCGAGAACCTTCGCAAACCGGCGAAGGAGGAACAAGAAAACCGCTGATCCCGATCAGCGGTTTCACACCTCTTCCACCACGAATTGCCCGTCTTGCGACCTAACCCAATAGAGCTCATCGAACCCTTCATGATATGAAGGCGTCTCCAATTTCTTCAGCGTGCTTTTGATTCCGATGTCGGCAACCCGTTCTTTTCCCTGCCTGGTTTCGTTTCTTTCGAGCGATAGCTCATAATCCGGCACGAAGTAGTAACCTATGACCTTGAATCGATGTTTCTTGGCGACCTCGATATATTTTTGCCTATCGATTCTAGTCGGATTGGTATTATCGACGACAAACGGTTGTTTGGCCAGGATCGAAGCGTCAACAAAAATTTGCTCCCGATGTCTTGTTTTTAGCATATCGAGGTTAATCCGGATATGGGTTTTAAAAAATTTTTCTTTATAGAAAGTCGACTTCCCGGAAGCTTGGATTCCGACGAAAATGATGCATTCCCTATTGCCGAAATCGACTTTTTTCAATTTTCTTCACCTTTTTCCATCACGGTGTCGTCATTCCTTCTGGATGCCAATCTCACCCTAATATTTCCATTCATTTTAATCGCCGTTTGATCCGAAAGCAAGTCGGAATATCGATGTTCCCTGCCCAAACGTAAAACGATTTATACCCGCGGCTGTACCCGGCTCTTAATGTGCTCGGCCAGCTTGGCGACGGTTTGCTGAATTTCCTCGTCCTTGCGGATGACGGAAGCGATTTTTTCATGGGCATGAATGACCGTGGTATGATCCCGCCCGCCGAAGGCTTCGCCGATCTTGGGCAGCGAATGGTCCGTGAGCTCCCTCGAAAGGTACATGGCGATTTGTCTGGGAAAAGCGATGGCTTTAGTACGTTTTCGCGCTTTGAAATCATCCGGTTTAAGTCCGTAGTAGCTCCCTACTTGCTCCTGAATGTCCTGGATGGAAATGGTTTGGGGCCGGGATGAGGGGATGATATTTTTTAAGGCTTCGGCCGTCATATGCACGGTAATATCCTGATTGATCAACGAAGAATAGGCGATGACGCGGATCAGGGCCCCTTCGAGCTCACGAACGTTCGTATGGATATGGCTCGCGATATATACCATCGCTTCATTCGGGATGTCGAGATGTTCCGCTTTGGCTTTTTTGCGCAGGATGGCGATCCGGGTTTCCAAATCCGGCGGCTGAATGTCCGTGATCAGTCCCCACTCAAAACGGGACCGCAGGCGTTCCTCCAGCGTGGGGATCTCCTTGGGCTGGCGGTCGCTGGAAATAATAATCGCCTTCCCCATTTCCTTCAAGGCATTGAAGGTATGAAAAAACTCCTCCTGCGTCTGCTCCTTGCCGGCGATAAACTGGATATCGTCGATCAGAAGGACGTCGATGTTGCGGTATTTGTTGCGGAAGGCTTCTCCGCGGTTGTTCATGATGGCATGAATAAATTGATTGGTGAATTTCTCGGAAGAGAGGTACAGCACTTTGGCCTGCGGATTGTGCTCCAGCACATGATGGCCGATGGCGTGCATCAAATGGGTTTTGCCCAGTCCGACGCCGCCGTAGAGGAAAAGCGGGTTGTACGCCTTGCCCGGAGCCTCCGCCACCGCCAGCGCCGCCGCATGGGCAAAGCGGTTGCCGAGACCGACGACGAACGTGTCGAACGTATATTTCGGATTCAAAGCTGCCGCATAGGATTGTTCGAGCGGAGGAGGCTCTTCGATCGCGACCATGGACTGGGAGGAAGCCTGCTCCGAAGCGGCGGCCAGTTCATCCTGCGTAACGATGTGAAGCTCGGGCCGGACCTGCAGGCATTCACGAACGGCGTCGGATATAAGCTTGGCATATCGGTTCTCCAGCCATTCCTGCGTAAAGGTATTCGGCGTGCCGATGACCAGGATATTATCCTGCAGGCTTACAGCCTTCGTGGACTTCAGCCAAGTATCGAAACTGGGTTTGCTGATCTTCTTCTGAATCATAGACAGGACCTCGTGCCATAATTCCTGGACTTGCCTTTCCACGGGCGTTCAACTCCTTATACGTTCAGTAAAACGAAATGATCATCCCGGCTGAGCCTATGAAAAAAGCACCCGTTCTTTCCTGCAAATGCTGTTCGCGGAACCTTCGCAGT
Source organism: Paenibacillus cookii (assembly GCF_018333375.1). Classification (GTDB taxonomy): domain Bacteria; phylum Bacillota; class Bacilli; order Paenibacillales; family Paenibacillaceae; genus Paenibacillus_AQ; species Paenibacillus_AQ cookii. The sequence continues at coordinate 85,399 of NZ_BORW01000021.1, read as the reverse complement.
AAACGGATGCCTGTGATCCTGATGCTTATGTACAGGCTGCTTTTACTATTCTATCATAAATCGTAGCAGCCTTGAAACGCCCGCATCTATCCGGCATGGGCATGAGCTGGAAGTACAAGCGGCCTTATTCGGACCGATGCTTCGATTAAAAAAAAGAAAACCGCATATAATATCCCCCTTGCACCGATGTTTGCGAACCGTACAACAGCAGCAAACGCAGATCCCGGTCTGAGTATTCCTTCGCGGCATGTTTTAATGAAATCCCGGAATCCGGAGAATGCACCAGCGTGCCGTCCTTGGGATCAATGGCAATCTCCACTTCATGATCCGGCTGGAAACTCGCATAGTAAAAATTCAGCCAAAGCTCCCTACGCTCCGAGTAGAAGCTGCTCGTCAAATATATGGTTCCTCCTTCCGGCTTCAGCAGCGTCCGTTCGAATCTTAACATGGTGTCATCCCCCGGCCGCTGCTTTGACCGCGTTTGCCTAACCTCCAAACGTTTTATTTTTTCTTCCATGCGGCAACCGTTTTTTGATTTGCCTTGCATTCGGGTCGTTTTTTCATAATAAAAACGACAGCCCTGCCCCGGAGCCCGGGAACAGGACTGTCATGAATAACAGGATATACCCTAACCTTATCTGCGGTCCATGGTCATCGGGTAGTTTTTGACGCCGAATACAAAAGAGCTCTGAATCGGCTGCATGCTGCCGCCTGGTTCTCTCCTAAGATTTTTGAATCGATCGAGCAGCGCTTGGAACGCTATTTTTCCTTCCAATCTGGCAAGGGGCGCCCCCAGGCAGAAATGAATGCCGAACCCAAACGTCATATGCGGATTCGGCTTGCGGTCCAGACGGAAAGCGTCCGGGTCGTCAAACCGGGATTCGTCGCGGTTGGCGGCCCCCACCCAGGAGATGACCTGCGCGCCCTTTTCAATGGTCCGGTCCCCGATTTGCACCGTATCCTTCGCAATGCGTCCGATCGCAACGATCGGCGGGTAATAGCGCAGCACCTCTTCAATAAACGCCGGAATAAGCTCCGGCGCCTGATACAGCTCTTCCTGAAGCTCCGGAATTTCGGTAAGCACGCGAACGCCATTGGTGATCAAATTGGTCGTCGTCTCGTTTCCGGCTGCCAGGAGCAGCACGCAGAAGCTTACGATCTCCTTTTCCGTGAGTTTCTCCCCTTCGATCTCCGCATTCATAAGCGCCGTGATCAGATCGTCCTGCGGCTCGATGGCCCGCTGCGCCATAATCCCCTTGAAATAGTCGTACAGCTCCCCCATCGCTTTCATCCGCTTATCGGTAATCCGCCGGAAAGCTTCATCGGACAAATCGTCGGCGCTCTCCACCAGAACGTCGGACCAGTGCTTGAATAGCTCCCGGTCTTCTTTCGGCGCTCCCAGCAGCTCCGCTATGACGATGACCGGAAGCGGCGTGGCAAAATCACGCGTCACGTCCATGGCGTTCTCCGGTACCGCATCCAACAAATGCTCGGCGATGGACTGGATGCGGGGCATCAGCTCCTGAATTGCTTTTGGCGTAAATGCTTTGCTGACCAGATCGCGCATTTGCTTGTGTTTCGGAGGATCCATGAACAGGATGGAGCCGCCGGCTCCTGCCCCCCTTTCGGAGGAGAAGGTTTTCGAATCCTTTAATATGCGCTGCACATCGTCGTAACGGAAAATATCCCAGCAGCCGCGGCTGCCGTCATAACGCACGGGCGTTTCGTTTCGAAGCCGGCGCAGGATATCGAACGGAAACAATCTATTTTCCGGCGTCGCAAGCTCCGTCATGTTCAGCATATTGGCGTATTTCACTTGGTTCATCGGTCCCCAGTCCTTTCCTTTATGTCTGCGAGCTTAAGTCGTGTTGTGAGAGGTCCGTCGTGTCTTGTCTAAACCGTTACAGTTCTCAAAAAAATCATAACATGATTCAAATCGGCCTCTCGACTTACCGGGGTTGTGTTTTTGCTAGGTACTTAAGCATGATCTGCTATCCTTTTCCCGCAAAAAAACAGGATTCAAGCCATGGCAAACAGGCCCAGGGGATCGTGATAACAAAAAAACAGAGCCCGGAAGAATCAAAATCCTTCACGGACCCTGATGATGGATCGGGCGTGCATTTGCGGTGAACTAGTTCGCCTCTTATAGGTTTCATCTATTATTCCTATTTGAATTATATATTTGTGCAATAAGATCTTGGACTGATACAATAACGGTAAACATTGCTTTAAGGGGGAACTAACGATGGATCCGAACGTAAAAAAGCTGTTTGATTCCGGGGCGGACGATTACGATTGGCAGAGGCGGCAATTGATTCCTTGCTTTGACGACTTTTACGGCATGGCCGTGTCTTTGGTCGAGCCGGACGAACGCAGTCCCCGGGTATTGGACTTGGGCGCAGGTACCGGACTGTTCGCCGGCCTCGTCCTTCAAAAGTATCCTGAAGCCAGGCTGACTCTCATCGATTTCAGCGACAAAATGCTCGAAGGCGCACGACAAAGATTCGGTCCATCGGCCGATGTTCAATATGTTGCCGCCGACTACTCTAACTACGATTTTACGGATTCGTACGATGTGATTATTTCCTCCCTGTCTATTCACCATCTGGTTCACGAAGAAAAACGGAAGCTATTTTCCGCCTTGTTCAAAGCCCTCCGTCCGGGAGGGATATTCGTGAATGCCGATCAAGTGCGCGGCAGCACCCCTCAGACGGATGCCTATTACAAAGAGCGATGGCTGGCATCCGTTAACGCAAGCGGTCTTCCCCGGCAAGCGATTGAAGCCTCTATAGAAAGAAGGAAGCTCGACATTAACGCTACGGCGGAGGAACAAATCCAGTGGTTGAAAGAAGCCGGATTCGGCGATGTGGACTGTATGTACAAAAATCTGGAGTTTGCCGTTTTTTATGGCAAAAAATATTAGAGCAAGCCATTCGAAGGCCATCCTATTCATGATGGCCTTCTTGCATGAAATCGGGTTTCAAGTTCACGTTCAAGTCAAAAAATCATGGCTCAACGGGTACGCTTTTGGTTTTGAAATCATGGAAGAACCATGTCTTGTAGGCGTCGATCGGCCGATCTTTCGCGCCCTCAAAGCCAGGCCCATAATATGAAGCGAAATACTCAAACTGGATGACGTCTTTTTTGGTGCCGAAGAAGCGGATTATGATATCGGGATACCTTCGTTCGTCCTTGGAATAGTGTTTGAAGTACGACTCTTCGATTACCGTCCGTTGAAAATCGGATGAAAGAGCTAGTGCTTTCGCCTTCATAAAAAGCTCCTGATCCTCTTCGACGTCCGGCTTGCGATCGAGGTAATAGTTGATCTCAATTTGCGTGGGCGACATTTGGAGTTCCATATCTTTAATTTCTTTATGCTCGGAACGCATCTGCTTTTTAAAGCCGCTCCATTGCTCGGTTTGCAGCGTTTTATGGGACATGCAGCCGGATAAGAAAACGAGAGCATCAAAAAAAGCCGCGAGAATCGCAGCTTGTCATGCATCTATGTTCTGTCATATATTGCGAGGTAAGCTCCGCCTGCTGCTCACTTCGCGGGGACATCCAGTAACTCGGAATCGTCGCCAACTTGAATCTTTGGCTCCTAAGTTTCCGTATAACTTGAGGCAGCGCGTTCACCGTTCCGGTCAAATCCTCGCCTGTTCCGCCATTCATCTTTTAAAAGACCATAATAAACCAGATCGTCATATTCGCCGTTTTTTAACACGTGCTGCCTTAACGTTCCTTCGTATTTCATTCCCAATTTCTCCATCACCTTTCCCGATGCAGGGTTTTTCCCCAAGTGTCGGGCAAATATGCGGTTTAATTTCAGTTGTTTGAATGCATAGTCGACGATTCCTTTTGCTGCTTCCGTGCAGTATCCTTTGTTTTTGTATTCTTTTCCGATCCAATAGGATAGTTCCCCATGATTGAATTTGTTATTGTATCCTATGCATATGGCGCCGATTAACTCGTCTTTTTCCTTATGTACAATGGCCAATTCAAGCGATCGGTCCCCGTTGAAATTGTCCGCATGCGTACCGATCCATTTTTCGGCGACGCCGTCCTCATATGGATGCGGAATATATAAAGTCGTTTCGGCCACATACGGATCCCCCGCCAATTGTTGGACCACCGGGGCATCATCTAAAATAAAAGGCCGCAATACGAGTCTTTCTAACGAAATGGTCGGCAGTGTTTTCATTGGCAACTCCCCCTTTTTAGCTTCTTCATGCCGCATGGTCCTCTTCCCCTTTCGACGCACGCGGCGCGCTTGCTCAATTTAATCGATTATACTTCAACATCCGAGGGTTGTGGGAGAATTGTTCGAAATGCAAAAAAAGAGGATGTCGCGAAACATCATTGGCGCGATGTTCACGTACAGCCTCTTCTGATGATTACCGGCTATAGACCCCTATCCTTCCCGTTTTCGGCATATACGGCGACATTCGCGTATTCGCCGATCAAAGGCGCCATCTGGCGGAAACCGAGCTTGCCGCCTGCAAGCGGAGGTCCGTACGTTTCGCCGTCGTCCTTCCACGAAAAAACCGGAAGGTCGTTAACGGCAAACGTAATGCAGGGTCCGTTTTTTACGATCAGCATTCGGTAGGGCCCGGCCGCATCCATGACGCCCGGAATCGGGTCTGCGCCCTGCGCGACCAGGTGAAAACCGTAGCTTTTGCGCAAATTGCACGTGTGGAATTTACGCTCCTCCGCCCATTTCCTCCGGAAATAGGAGACATGGAAGGCGTTGATTTCGCCGTGATGATACTGGTCGTATTCGCCCGTACGCGGCTTGATCGAAGGATCGAACAAATCCCGGCCGTCCGTGCCGTTTGCGCTAAAAAACATGATCGCCAGTCCCGGCTCGCGCACCGGCCAAAACTCCCATGACACGGCAACGTCGGCCGGAAAATCCTCCGGGCACCACAACACGAAATTGGCGCGTTGTCCCTCCGACTCGTCGCGGACGCTTTCGAGCCGCATCCGGCCCAAGGGAAACGTAACGGCAGCCTCGCCTTCCATCCGAAAACCGGCGATATGTTCCGGCTCGGCAAGCGGGTTAACATATATCACGTCCCAAACTTCGGGGATGAGAGTGCTTTTGGCCGTTTGCACTCCCTTTGCATCGGGAAGTTGCGGTTGCCCTGTTCCCATCGACTTCCTCCTTTCCTTCGCGGCGGGGCTGCCTGTCGGCCGTCCCCGGTCACGCATTGGCTTTTTCCCGTGATGAACAGGCATGCTCAGGCAAAGCGTCCGGGATGAGCGCCAAACTGATGATCGTATTCAACGACCACTGCGACGCCTCATTCGTGTTCATCCACTCCAATTCCTGCACCTCGTCGACATACGTCACGGTAGCGGCGTCCCTTTCCAGGTCGACGGTGGCAAACGGGTGGTTCAGCAGCGTCGACCAGGCAAAATCGGCCGTCCGCCGATCCTTTCGGTACCAAGCCCCGAATGCGACGATCGCGAGCGTCAGCACCGGATGCTCAAACTGTTTCGTGCTGATGGTCCCGCCCGTGATTTGATCCTTCTCTGCCTGGGAAAGGTTATAAAAAACGCCGAAATCGGCCATCATTTCATCCCACTCTTGATCCTTCAGCATGCCGGACAACTCGAACCATACCTGCGGCGCGCCCATGCACAAAGCCAAATGGCGCCCCCAATTATCGTCGCCAATGGAAGCCAGCACGCCCGTTTTCGGGTCATAGCCGTAAGTAGGGCCGGAAATCAGGCCGAAATTCGCCTGCTTAAGGCACTGAATGCCCGTTAACAGCTTGTCGCGATAGTAAGCGTCTTCTTTCCGTTCCCAGCGGGTCATCCAGTTCGAGCTGAATGCGGCCCAGTCCGGGCCGACCCGGATATGGGTCGGATGTTCGTCTTTCGGGAAATAGGCCCGCATCGGATCGATGTGGACGGTCGTATAGTCGGCATCCTTTGCTTCGTCCATCATGTCGCCGATTCTTTCGTCCCCCGTCAAATAATAATAATAACGGTGCAGGCCGGCCATGCCGATCCGTGCTTCCTTGCAGCCGCAGCCCCAATGGACGACGTTATGACGCGAACCGAGCCCGGCGTATTCGCCGAAGTGGTACACGTCGACCTCGCTCGTATGACGCGTCATCGCTTCCGCCATCCGGAAAATATCCTCCCGTCCCGTACGCAAAAACATCAGCCACAGCCACATGTTCGGGGCCAATTCGGTATTTTGCCATGCGCAGCCGCCGAGGTCGTAATTCCACGCATGGCGCGCCGGATCGTAGCTGTGCATGAAATCGCCGTAATCCCAGAAGCCGTACCAGCGCCGCTGCTCGACCTCTCTTTGGTAGAAGGCGACAATGCCGTCCAATTGGTCTTCAAGATGCGCTTTGGCAGGCGTTTCCCGATCCGGCAGGCTCCAAATCCCGAATGCGCCCTGCTGCCGCAAATAAGCCGGCTCGCACGCAAGCTGTGGAGGAGAGTCGTTATATTCCGCGTAAGCTTGCAGTTCCGGCGGGCTTGGGGTTGCTTCGCGGCACCAGATCGTCAGCTCGCTTGTGTTGCCGACGCCGTAGGGGGTTGCGCGCATCTCCTCCGCGCCTTCATAGGATGATTCGACATGCGTTTCGGTATCGTAATGGCGCATGTCCATGGCCGGCGCTTCCGGCGACCAGAACCAAGCCGTCAGCTGCGCCTCGTCACCCGTAAGGCCGTGCGCCTCCATACCGGCGGGATGTTTTTTCCAGAAATGGCGCATGGCCAGCGCAAGCCCTCCACCGGGTCCGCCGACGTATGCTACGCCGCGCGCCCTTCGGCCCTCGGCGGCTTTCACCCAGCTGCAGCCGGGTTGGGTCCGTTTCGCCATCCGGTAGTGGTCGGCCGAAAGCTGCCCCAATTTAAATCCGTCCCAGCAAGCCGAATCGTCCAGCAGGTTCATGAAATAGGCATCGTCCATTTCTTCGTCCGTCAACGTTTCGCCGTTCAATTGGCGCCGGAACTGCTCCAAATATTTGCCTTTCGTCCGGCGCGTATGCAGCGTCTTCGGCGACTCGCTCAAAAAACCGGCATCGCCGGCAAACCGGACGTGACGGTTATACAGGCGCCCGCGCATCGGCAGGGAGAAGCGGATGCCAAGCCCTTTGACGAAATCTTCATTCGGATTGCCGTCGTAAAAAAACGTATGCACGATCCGAATGGACTCCAATCCCGCATACGCGTAGAGACGAAGCGAAAACGGCAGCCACTCGCCGGTTCCGTTCACGGCCCGGTGGCGTCCCGTCAGTTTCACGACCGCCCGTACCGGTCCTGCTTGCTCGACCTTCGCCTCGTAGATTTCGGAATGATACCGCTCCTCCCGGATCGTTCGCACGCCTGTCAGCTCGCTCGCTGCTTCCTTGATGGCGACCAATGTCCCGCCGGAGCATACAACAACGCCGTTGCGGCTTATGCTATCGATGATCCGGCTGCCTTTTTTCGGGATGTGAAACGAAACGACGCCGGTGTCGACGACAATGTCTTTTTCCGTCTCGTCTACGGACAACGGAACCGAAGGCGTCAAAGGCCCCTCATTCCCCTTGGCCACGACGTAACCCTGAGCAGCTCCCGCCGGAAAAACGGCAGCATGCGCCGTCCATTTGACGCTCCCGTCCGGCCAAAATGCGGTCGGCCAGCTTTGCAGCGCCGGCGCCTCTCTGCCGTCTTCCGCCCGAAGCGACAGCTTTTGATCCCGCCAAAGCTCTCCTTCCTTCCAAGGCATTCCCCAAGTTACTCCGGCCGGTACCCGAACCGCGTCCTTCAACCAACGTAATCTTGCCCGCGTATCGTTCATTGGACTCATCTCCTATAACGATGATTTCGTTTCCGTCATGTTTTGACGCCCTCATTGTAGAGAAAGGCGGTTTTACGGGCAATGAGACTTTCTTGAAATGGGGGGTGATGGCCGCATTGCACTATTTCGCATGCCTTGCACAATATTGCGCCGTCTTTTTATCTTCGCAAATTACTCCTCGCGGCTTAGTTCGCGATAACGGGTGGGCGTCATGCCCTCGAGCTTTTTGAAGATCCGGTTAAAATAGCTGTGCCGGTACCCGACCTGTTCGGCGACCGTGTTAATTTTCATCTCCGATTCCCGGAGCAGCTCCTTGGCTTTGTCCATGCGAAGCTCGGTCAAATAATCGATGAAGTTCTTCCCGGTGACCTGCTTAAACGATTTGCTCAGGAAAAACGGATTCGTGCCGATTTGGTCGGCGCAGTCGTCCAGCGAAATGTCATGCATATAGTTTTGCTGCATGTAGATCATGACCTGCTCGATCAGCCGTTTCACCTGACTGTCCGTCCTGCTCATCAGCTCCTTGATGAACGGGGCGATGACCTTCTCCTGAAACCAATCCCGGGCGCCGGCCGGCTCTTTGATTTGCGACAGCTGCTCGTACAAGTTTGCGCCCTTGAACAGGCGGTTCGGCTGAATGCCGGTGACGAGAATCGCGTGCTGCACGGCCCCAAGCAAATGAAGCATCCCTTGTTGCATGTCGATGGCTTTGGCCCCTTTAACGGACAGGGCATCCTGGAAGTCCCGGAGCAGCGCACGGGCATCCGATTCCTGCCCGGTGCGAAGCGCCTGAAGGAATTCCCGCTCCAGCGTAAACGGATACGGCGGTTCGGACGAATCTTCGAAATTAAGCTGCTCCATCTCGATGACCTGATTGTCGTTGTCGCAGTTGCGAAAACTGGCCGCATGCTTCACGCCCTCAAACGCGAGCGGGATATCGCTGATCCGGGCAGTTGCCCGGCTGACGGCTATCGCCACCCGCATGTTGAGAATCCGGTTCACCGTTTGCGCCAGTTCGTCGCTGAATGCTTTGACCGGTTCCGAAACGGAGCTCCCCTCCGGCATGATCAGCAGCACGCCCGACCCGAGATCATGGAAATTGATCGTGCTGCTTTGCTCGAAATGTTCGGCCGCCAGCTCTTCGATCATATTGACGGCGGCAAAAGTAACCAGCCCTTCGTCCCCGAATTTGAATTTCCCCTCCATGCTGGCGATTCCGGTCAATTGAACGTAAAGGACGACGAATTGTTTGCCGCGTACCTCCCATTTGTACCGCTCCATCCGCGACCTCAAATCCTCCTCCGAATAGGCGTACAAATAACCTTGGAGCAGCTGATGGAGAAAACTTTCCTTCACGTGCGGCAGCTGCTCCAGCAATTTATTTTGCAGTTCACGGCTCTCCCGGCTCAAATGCTGCCATTGCCGCTCGATGATCGTAAATTCGTCCACCCGTCCCCCGCCAGCCAAGGAGCCGTTCGGCAGCAGCGTCGCCATCAACCGCTTGACCGGCGAATACACCCGCCTCGAGGCAAACCATGCCAACAGCGACGCAAGCAGGAGAGCGCTCAGGCTGACCGACAGAATAACCTTGGAAATCAAAACGACCGGAGCCGTTATGTTCGTGATCGGCGAAGCCGACGCGTATACCCAGCGATCCATGATGCGCGCAAAATAGCCGTAAGTGACGGCATAGGTCGAGCCGTTCCATGCAAGAAGAAATGATCCTTTCGCGTCTCCGTTCGCTTCGACTTCGTGCCTGACCGCCGCGACAAACGGTGAATCCGGAGCGTTCCCGTTTGCGGAGGCGTATAAGCTGCCGCCCGCCTCCATGAGAAAGTTTTCGCCATCGGCGTATGGCGTCATCGTTCGCAGCGCTTCCGCGACTTGATCGTTGTCCAGGCGGACGATCAAAGCGCCAAAGGGCGTTTGGCTTCCCCCCGGAATAAGGTGCACAAACGTCAATTCGCGTTTGCCGGGCTGGTCCGGGTCAAGGGCAAGCTGCGCCCAATACGTCGTTTTTCCGGCATGGATGAGGCGATCGTAAAGCGTAACGCTCCGCCGATCCGTCAAAGCGGAATATTCCGGATAAAACAACACCGGCTGATCCCCCTGCAAATAGAGGCTGACATTGCGGATCATCGTATTGGAGCCCTGCATGACGAGAAGCGTATTCGTGACGTCGCGCGCCTTTTCAAAATCTCGCACGAAATCATGATCCGCCAGCGAATAATCAAAGCGCGTATCGAACGCCCAATGCGCCAGCATCATCTCAAGATTGGACAGTTGTTTGTCGAGGTTCAGCGACCGCTGCTCGATCTGGCTGTTATGAAGCTGGAGGAGCTCCTTCTCCAGCCTGCCTCCGGCCATGCAATAAACGAGAATCCCCGTAATGATGCCGGGAATGCCGGCTACGAACAGGAACAAAATCAAGCTTTTTCGATAAAAGCTGCCGGATCCGCCCGATAAGCGGGCCAAAACCTTCTTTCTTCCCATCATCCGCTCACCAACCAAATCATTATTAATCCTGCCCCATATTTCTGCTCGATGCCCCACCAATTATGTAAGCGAATACATATAGGTCGGGCCCCAATCATCCGCTTGCGGTTAGAATACCTTGAACTTTGCCGCCGAACCAGCAAGTTTTCCGAGCGATTTGTTCAAAAAACGGAGAAACCGAAAAAAGAAGAGGCTGAGGCCCCTTCTTCCATGGCTGGCACAACTTTTAGAACCCGGCCCCCCATCCGAAAGCTTCACGCGTTCAGGATTTCGATGCCGCGTACAGCTCGTTGATTTCCTTCACGTAATCGTTGCCGCCCGATTTTTTCCACAGTTCGATCGCGTCGCGCCAGCCTTTTTCGTCGATCTGGCCGACGATGAATTTAATGCGGGCATCGTTAATGATATTGCCGAGCTGCTGTCCTTTTTGCGAGTAGACTTCGGAAATAAACGGCTCCGCCGGGTTGGCGACGATCGTATCCCTGTTTTTCGCCTGGATTTCCGTTTGCTTCAGGCGAAGCGGCGTTTGTGCCACTTGAAGTCCCTTGCCTTCGGGAATGTACGGCACCATTTGGTTCAATCCTTCGACTTCGGACTCGAGCAGGACGGAATCCGGGCTTCTTTCCAGCGTTTTATCGTCGATCTTTTTGTAATGCACCCCTTCCAGCCCGAAGCTGGTCAACGTCTGAAGGTCCGGTTCGTTCAACTGGTCGAGGAACTTTAAGATGCGGTCCAGCTCCTCTTCCGTTTTCACGCTTGACTTCGGAATGGCCAGAAGGCCGGAGAAACCGGAAGTCGGCAGCGTACGCAGTTGGCCGTCCGGCCCGGTCAAGGCGCCGAACACGTCCATATAATGCTCCCTTGCGTCCTCTTTGCCGGCTGCCTTCAGCGCGGCGTGGATTTTATCATCCACGCGCGCCGCCCCGTCGACGACATCGATAACCGCGCCGGCTTGGCCGTTCACGAGCGGATCGGTCCACTTCGCGGAATCCATCACGGCAAAATCCTGGTTGACGAGTTTTTCGTCATACAGCTTTTTCATGAACTTGAGCGCTTCAACATACTCTTCGTATTCGAATTCCGGCACGAGCTTGCCGTCCTTTTCGCCCCATACGTTCGGCGCGCCGAACCATAGCTTGATCTGGTCGAAGCCTGCGCCCCAACCGGCCGTCCACTTCACCATGACCAGACCGTACGTATCGTCCTTTCCGTTGCCGTCCGGATCCTTCTCCTTGAAAGCCTTCAGCATGTGATAAAAATCGTCGATCGTTTTCGGCTGTTCAAGGCCGACCTTCTCCAGCCAATCCTGGCGGTAATACACGCCGTTGCGCCCGAGCTCGCGACCGCGGTATACGCCGTACGTTTTGCCGTTTATGGACGCGTTGTTCAGAATGACTTCGCTGGCCTGGCCAAGGTTCGGGTAATTTTTCAGCTTGTCGGTCAAATCCCAGAACGCGCCGGATTTTACCGCGCTTACGAAGCTGGGGCCTTTCGGGTCGGGCACGTAAATGATTTTCGGCAAGTTGCCGGATGCCAGCGTGATATTGAACTTATCCGCATACGAGGCATTGGGCACCCACTCGAAATGGATGTCCGTTCCCGTCCGCTTTTCGAGCTCGGCCGCGACGGGGCTGTCATCCTTCGGATAGTTCGTTTTGAAAACCGGGAGCATGATGTTCAGCTTTAACGCTTCTTGCCCGCCCGTGGAGGCGTTTGCGGAAGGAGCCGCGGACGAATCCTTCGAATCGCCAGCGCCGCCGCCCGATGAGCAGCCTGCCAGGGAAACGGCGCAAACCGTGCATAGGACTAGAAAAGTCGAAACGCGTTTCGTTTTCATGGTCTTTTTCTTCACTAAAAATGCCTCCCTTTATGGTTAAGATCATATGGCAAAACCGGACGCGCCCCAAGTGAAATATCCGTGTTTTCTGTTCAAATAACGGAGCATTGCCGGGATCGCATGCCGGTAAAACGGCGTCACCCTTTCACCGAGCCTAGCAGGACGCCTTTGGCAAAATGCTTTTGCAGGAACGGATATACGCACAATATCGGTAACGTGCCGACCACGATCACGGCCATTTTGATCGATTGGTCCGGCGGCTTTACGAAGTTCGGGTCCATCGAGTTCAAATCGCCGGCAGCCGCTTGCGACAACAGGACGATCTGGCGCAGCATCACCTGCAGCGGCCATTTCCCGGGATCGTTAATATAAAGCAGCGCCGAAAAAAAATCGTTCCAATGCCCGACGGCGTAAAACAGCGTAAACGTGGCGAGGACGGGCATCGACAGCGGCAGCACGATCCGCCACAAGAGGCCAAGCTCGGAGCAGCCGTCGATGCGGCCGGCCTCCTCGATCTCCTTCGGAATTTCCTGAAAAAAGTTTTTGACGATGATCAGGTTAAACGCGCTGATCGCTCCCGGCAGCATCAGAGCCCAAAGCGAATCGAGAAGATGCAGTTCTTTGACGACCAAATACGTCGGAATCATGCCGCCGCCGAACAACATGGAGAAGATGACGAGATTCAGCACCAGATTTCGACCGTACAGCCCCCTTTTGGCTAAGGAATACGCCATCGTGACCGTAAAAAACAAGTTCACGAGCGTGCCGACGACCGTCACGTAGACGGAAACGCCGATGCTTTTGACGATGGTGCCCGTGGAAAAGATGAATTCGTAAGCGTTCAACGTGAACGTTTTCGGGATAAAAAATACCGCTCTTGACGTCAGCTCCGCATCCGAGGCAAAAGATCCCGCGATAACGTAGACGAAAGGGAGCACGGCCGCCAGGCCGAACAACGTGAGCACGATATAATTGGCCACGTCGAACGTGACGCCGGCCGCGGTTCTGTAATGCTTGGCCATGGATGGAATTCCCCTTTCCGTTAGTAAAGTCCGGATTCTCCGAATTTTTTCGCGAGCCAGTTCGTGCCGAGCACAAGCGTGACGCCGACCACCGATTTGAACAGCCCGACGGCCGTGCTGTAGCTGAAAGCGCCTTGCGTAATCCCCATCGCGTAGACGTAAGTGTCAAACACCTCGCCGACCGAACGGTTGAGCGGGTTCAGCATCAAATAAATTTGCTCGAAGCCGTTATCCAGCACGCTGCCCATCCGCAAAATAAGAAGAATGACGATCGTGCTGCGGATCGCCGGCAGCGTAACATGCCAGATCTGGCGCCAGCGGTTCGCCCCGTCGATCCTGGCCGCCTCGTATTGCTCCACGTCGACGGCCGCCAGCGCAGCAAGGAAAATGATCGTCCCCCAGCCGCACTCCTTCCAAATCGTCTGTACGATGATCATCGGGCGGAACCAGGCCGGATCGGACAAAAACTGGATTTTATTGCCCGTATATTGGTAAAGCAGCTCGTTGACGGTTCCCCCTTCCGTCGTCAAAAATACGTAAGTCAAACTTGCCACGATCACCATCGATATAAAATGCGGGACGTAAATCATCGTTTGAATCGTGCGCTTGAAAAACGCCAGCCTGACTTCGTTCAACAGTAGCGCCAAGAGGATCGGAGCCGGGAAAAAGAAAACCAGGTTGTAAAACGACAACAGCAGCGTATTGCGCAGCAGCATAAAAAACTCGGGGTTGTCAAAAAACAAGCGGAAATGCTCCAGGCCAACCCATTCGCTTTTCCAAAACCCGGTAAACGGCTGATAGTTTTTAAAGGCCAGCAGGACTCCCCACATCGGGACGTATTTGAACACCAAAAAATAAAGCAAGCCTGGGAGCAGCAGCAGGTAAAGCCATTTATCCCTGCGAAGCCTTGCCGCGAAGCTCGTACGGTAGGCCGCCTGCTCGGGAGCCTGCGGAACGTTTCCCCGGGCCGTAACCTGCTTCATCGCTTTCCACCTCCAATATGCGTTTATCGCCTCGACGCAAGCGTTGTGGACCCATTATGCGGCAGCGCTTTCTTTTCCGGCAATGAGACATTTTTGAAGGATTTCGGGCTATGATTTGCAGGCGACCTTTAAAAAAGTGCAAACCCGGTAAAAGAGTGGAAACCGGCGTCCAACCTTTTGCAAAAATGTTCGATTGCGTTAAAGCTCCTTCTGCTTTTAAGGTGAGGTTGGATGTCATTCGGAAGAATGGAGTGAGACGCACATGTTGAAAAAGCTTTATCACGGAGCGGCTTTTTATCCCGAATTGTGGGACGGGGAAGTCGTGCGCCGGGATATCCGGCTTATGGCCGAAACCGGCGTGAACGTCGTTCGGATCGGAGAATTCCTTTGGTCGACCATTGAACCCGCCGAGGGACAAATCGACGTCACGCCGCTTGCGGACGTCATCGGCAGATTGCATGCGGCCGGCATCGACACGATCCTGTGCACCCCTACCGCCACGCCGCCGATCTGGTATTCGCACGGCCATCCCGAGCGGCTGTTCGTCAACGCGGAAGGCATGGCGCTCGGACACGGGTCGCGGCAGCACGCTTGCACGAACCATCCTGTTTTCCGGGAAAAGGCTGCGATCATCATCGAGCGGCTGGCCCGGGAACTGGGACGCCTTCCCGGAGTCATCGGCTGGCAGCTCGACAACGAGTTTAAAGCCCATGTATCCGAGTGCATGTGCGCCGAATGCCGCCGTCTCTGGCACGCATGGCTGGAGAAGCGTTACGGCACGGTGGATCGGTTGAACGAACTTTGGGGAACGCGCGTCTGGAGCGAATCGTATAACGCTTTTGACCAAGTGCCGCAGCCCGGGCCTACCCCGTTCCTGCACAACGCGTCGCTGCAAACGATGTATCGTCTCTTTTCGATGGAGAAAATCGCCGAGTTCGCGGACGAGAAGGCCGCGATCATCCGGCGATATTCGGACGCCCCGATTACGCATAACAGCAGCGTCGCCTTTCATCTCGACAACGAGCGGCTGTTCCGGCATCTGGACTTTGCTTCATTGGATACGTACGCCAGCTCGGCCCATTACGCCGCTTATTTGCTGAACTGTGATTTATTCCGGAATTTCAAGCCGGGACGGCCCTTTTGGATCATGGAGACGAGTCCTTCCCACGCCGGCTCGATCGCGTCCAGCGGCGTCCCCCATCCGAACGGCTATTTGGCTGCCGAAGCGGTTGCCGCTTACGCGTTGGGTGCCGAAGGTTTTTGCTATTGGCTGTGGAGGCAGCAGCGGGCCGGTTCCGAGCAGCCGCACGGCGCCGTCGTCAGTGCCTGGGGCCAACCCGGGATCGGGTACCGGAACGTGCTGCAAGCGGAGCGGGCGCGCCAGGCGATCGAGCCCCACATCATCGCTACCCGTCCGGCCCAGGCGCAGGTCGCCATCACCTATTCCGACAAAGCCAAAGCGTTTCTTGCGACCGAGTCGCACGGCAAACTTCGCCACCGCGGGCTGGTCAGCGGCGCGTACGAACGCGTGCTCCGGACGGGCATGCACCGGGATCTGGTTCCCGAGGGAACCTCCCTTGAGGGCTACAAGCTGCTTTGGACGCCCTTCGTTCCGCATCTATCTTCCGATTTGATCGAGCGGTCGCTCGCCTTCGTGGAAAACGGCGGCATTTGGATCGTCGGACCGCTGACAAGCATTAGAACGGAAGAGCATACGGTCCCGACCGACGCGGGACTCGGCGGGCTGGAGCCATTCGCCGGCGCGGAAACGGTGTTTACGTACGCGATGGACGGAACGGGCACGCTGGGCGAAGCTTTTGGGATGAAAGCCCCCCTTTCGCTCTGGAGCACCGTGTTTGAAGTTTCGGAAGCTATAAGTATGGGCAACCTATCCGGCGGCCCTTCCCCGGGCTTGTCTTTCCTCACCGAGGTTAAGCGCGGCAAAGGCAAGCTCGTGCTGCTCGGCTCCATGCCGGCGGGCGACGACGGCAACGAGATGCTGGAACGCATGCTGATTCACTACGGGAACGAGGCTAACGTCACGCGGAGGGCGGACACGACAAAAGGAACGATCGTGGCGCCGCGCGTATCGGAGACGGAGGAATTGTGGGTGATCGTGAACATGAACGGAGAAGGCGGCAGCGTAACGCTACCGCACGAAGGAACGGACAAAATCAGCGGCGCCATCGTATCGGCAGGCAAGCTTGAAGTCGGTCCGTACGAATACCGCGTCATTGCTTTTCCTGCAGCCGCCTCCTTGCAATAAACGAAGAACAGCGTATCTAGCTGGGGAACCCGGGGTCGATCTTATTTCCGCTTTGAAGCTGACGGGTCGTCGTTCGTACGAGACATATTTGTATCCGATAAGTTCATCGAAATGTGCAAGAACCCGGCCGTCCATACGACGACCGGGTTCTTTAGGTTCATTTATTTTTTCAGATGGTACGGCACCGTCGTTACGATAACGTCTTTGCGGTACAGCAAATACGTGCGAATCATCAAACTGGTTTGGTTATGCAGCAGATTTTGCCAGCTCCGCTTCGGTATGAACTGGGGAATGACGACCGTCACCTGATAGTGGGACTCGCTGGCCTTTCGATGAACCGTATCGATGAATTTGCTCAGCGGATGGATGATGCTCCGGTAAGGGGAAGGCAACGTCACCAGCCGGACGTCCGGCCGCCACTTCTTCCATTTTTCTTCGAAGCGTATTTCCTCTTCCTTTTCAAAAGGGATGTATACGGCAATGATTTGGTCCGCCGACAAGGATTGCGCATAATTCAACGAATGTTCGACCACGTGCGTGATGCCGGACACCGGAAGGATGACGACGTTTCCTTCGATCGGAACCGCCGGTTCGCAGGTCGACAAGCGAAGCTGCTCGCCCACCGCTTCATAATGCTTTTTGATTCTGTGGAACAAATACACGATCAAGGGCAAAAATATCAACACCGGCCATATTTGCGGGAACTTGGTCACGAAAAACATGAGCGATACGGTGAAGCTGATGAGCGCGCCGATCGCATTGATGATAAGTTTCGTTACCCAGCCTGCGGGTTTTTCCCGCACCCATTTTACGATCATCCCCGTCTGCGACAACGTAAAAGGAATAAAGACTCCTACCGCATACAGCGGAATCAAATGCTCCGTTTGCCCGTGGAAGGCAATGATCAGCACGATCGACAGCAGCCCAAGAATGATGATGCCGTTGGAATATCCGAGGCGGTCGCCCCTTACGGTAAACATTCTGGGAATGAACCGGTCTTTGGCAAGATTCACCGCCAGCAGGGGAAATGCGGAATACCCCGTATTCGCCGCCAAGATCAAGATCAGCGCGGTGGTTCCTTGAATGATAAAATACATGAAATTGCGCCCGAAGGTTTCCTTGGCGATTTGCGATACGACCGTTTCCTGCCCATTCGGGGAGATCCCCAAATAATAAGCCAGGAACACGATACCCGAAAAAAGCAGGGCCAGCAGAATGCCCATGGCCATTAACGTTTTGGCTGCATTTTTAGGGGCCGGATCTTTGAAATTCGGTATCGCGTTGGATATCGCCTCGACGCCGGTCAGCGCCGAGCTGCCCGATGCAAAAGCTTTCAGCAGCAGAAACAAGCTGATCCCTGCCACCGGCGTGCCGACTGGCGTATGCAGGTTAGGCGAAACCTGGCCGGTCGCGATATGGTACAGCCCGACGGCGATCAAAATGAACATCGCCAGCGCGAATAAGTACACCGGATACGCCAAGATGGAAGCCGACTCGGTGACGCCTCTCAGATTCAGGAGCGTAATGAGGATAACAAACGTGACTGCGATCGCCACCGTATGCTCATGCAGCACGGGAAACGCCGACGTGATGGCGTCCGTTCCCGCCGAGACGCTCACCGCCACGGTCAAAATGTAATCGACCAACAGCGAGCCGCCGGCCACCAATCCAGGGTATATCCCCAAATTTTGCTTGGATACGACGTATGCTCCCCCGCCATGCGGATAAGCGAAAATGATTTGGCGATACGAGAGAATCAATGCCGATAATAAAATAAGGACCCCGATTCCTATCGGAATCGAATACCAGAAAGCCGATGCGCCGACCGTGATCAGCACCAGCAGGATCTGCTCGGGACCGTAGGCGACGGAGGATAACGCGTCCGAGGAAAGTATCGCAAGTGCCTTCTTTTTGTTGAGCTTTTGTTCTCCCAATTCCGCAGATTTTAGAGGACGTCCAATGAGGAGCCTTTTTAACGCTGCCATCGTGTCATTCACCGCCACTGTTCAAGTTGAAGTTCCATGAAAGTATCCTTATTGTTTCCCCTTTTGGCCCATTTGGGCACACCAAAAAAAGCCACAGGAAAGTTGGGCTTTCCCGCGGCTTTCAAAAGCGCACGACAAATCCTTCTTTCATAACGCCTACGAGGTTAGCTGACGGATTCGGGATTGAAAGTATCCCTACACTCGACCTGCGAACATAATCAAGTGATTCACCCCTGGGACGAAGTTCCCTTCCTCCCGTTGGTTCCCCCGCTTCTGAATACAGAATTCAGCGATCAAGGAAAATGACAATTCAGGATCACAAGTTCATTTACGAATGAAATCATACTCCCGGCGGATACTTACTGTAAAGAGGCAAAGAATCATATTGAAGCGCGAAAACGGGCAAATTGAATCCATGGCATCGCTTACAACGGCTGCATCCTGTTTTTTTTGGCCGTAGCCATGGTTCACGCCTGTTTTTGGCCGACGCTTAGAGCAGAGGCGAAATAAGCCTCATCAGCGATTCCGAAATACGTTTCGGAATGCCTCGTTTCTGGAAGGAGTCCCAAGCGATGCGGACGGAGTCCTTGAAATCCTGCTCAAAATCGCGTTTGATGTCCAACACGGTTTCGGATTCGTAGAGCACCGCGGCAAGCTCGTAATTCAGCTCAAAGCTGCGGATATCCATGTTGGCCGTGCCGATCGATGCGATTTCGTCATCCACCAGCACGATTTTGGCATGCATAAAGCCGTCTTTGTAATGATATATAGAGGCTCCCGCCTTAAGGAGGGGCGTAAAGTAGGATTGGGATGCCTGGTCGCTGATCACGCTGTCGCTTTTTCCCGGGTACAAAATACGTACATCGATGCCTGCCGCCGCGGACAACCGCAGCAATGTTAATGTTTCCTGATCCGGTATAAAATATGGCGTGGCGATCCAAATCGATTTTTTTGCCGACGCCATGATGGCCAACAGCGCGTTGCGAATGCTTGTATCCTCCGAGCTTGGGCCGCTGGCGACGATCTGAACGGCCCCATTCGCCGGGACCCCCTGATCCGGAAAATACGACCTGTTCATGTAAGCGTCCCAGGAGTAATGGTTTTGGCCGCTGGTTGCGTACAGCCAGTCTTCCAGGAAAATGGCCTGCAGTTTATAGAGCGCCTTTCCTTCGATTTTCAAGTGGCTGTCGCGCCAGACCGGGAATTTTTTGGAACGGCCGAGATATTCGTCGCCGACGTTCAGCCCTCCGGTAAAACCGACCACGCCGTCAACGATGACAATTTTGCGGTGATTACGGTAATTGACCGTTTCAAGAAGCCAAGGCGAAAAAATAGGATCAAACTCGACGACCTCGATGCCGGCATCTTTCATCGGCTGCAAAAAGCGTTTACGCAACCCGTTGCTGCCCAATCCGTCAAAAAGAAAACGTACGATCACGCCCGATTCGGCTTTGCGGATCAGCGCGTCCCGAATAGCGGTACCGATGCGGTCCGAACGATAAATATAATACTGGATATGGATATGATGCGCGGCCTTTTCGATGGCTTGCAAAATTTCCGAAAAGGTTTCGTCGCCGTCGGTCAGCAGCTTGGTTTCGGTTTCCGTTGCTGCCGGGCCGCCGCCGAACCTTTCAATGACCTTGATGACATATTCCGACCTCTCGCTTAACAAAGACAACGGGGCCAAATTCAAACGCCTGCCCGCCAAAATCTCCCGGAACAGCTTTCTCTGTTCTTCCGCCCGGTGCAGATGTTTTTTCCGTCTCCAGCGGCTTCTGCCAAAAAGCAAATACAACAGCACCCCTACCGCCGGAAGAAATGCCAGGATCAAAAACCATGCCAGCGTGCTTTGCGGCGAACGGTTTTCCATAAAAATGATGAAGCCGATGCCTATAATGGAAAGCGGCCATAAAATGCCGATCAGCGTCGACAGGCGGATCACGGACCTGTTCATGACAAAAAGGCCGATCAGCACCAGGACTACGACGATCACGATTTGAAAAACGCGGTTTTTCATATGTAGTAAAATCCACCTATTCTCCGATGTATAATTGGGGTCCGACTAAAGTGTACGTTCTCATCCTGCTCCTCTCCGCGAAAAAATAAGGACATGCTGCTCTCTCAAAAAAATCAAAATCCTGCTGATACACCCTTAAGGTACTGCTTATGCCATTTTAAATACTGCATGACGGTATGTCTATACATGCTGGTTAAGCTGCTTGCTTTCCCCCTGAATCATCAAAAAAACGGACAAGCAATCTTGTTGAACGCTAGTCCGTTTCCGTTTGTTCATTGTTCCCCTTATGGAGCTGTTTTCGCTGGACATGGGCCAATCCCCATTGATGCAAGGCTTCCAAAATCGGAGACAGGCTTTTGCCGTATTCCGTGATGGAGTACTCCACTTTCGGCGGGATTTGCGGATAAACGACCCGTTTAACGATCTCTTCCTCCTCCAATTCGCGCAGATGGAGCGTAAGCATCCTTTGCGTGATATCGGGCAGCAATCTTCTTAGCTCATTGAACCGCAACGGTTGGCCCTGAAGCAAATGATAGAGGATCATCGGCTTCCATTTGCCGACGATCGAATCCAAGGCCACGACGAATTGGCATTGGGCAGGGTTCTTTGGCATACGTTCGCCTCCTTTTCAGTACCTTTTTTGATACTATACCACATTATTGTGCCTACTTACCATAAGTAAGTATATATTATATGATCAGCATTGGAAGTGAAATTTCATTTAATAACAGAAGGGAAGTTTGAACCATGGCAACCGTATTGTACATCACAGCGCACCCCCTGCATCCCGAAGAGTCGTATAGCCTCGCGGTGGGCGCGGAATTTATTGAAGCATACCGTAAAGCAAATCCGGCAGATGAAGTCGTTCATTTGGATCTGTATAAAGAAAACATTCCGCAGATCGATGCCGATGTTTTAAGGGGGTGGGGAAAGCTTCGGTCGGGTTCGTCATTCGATCAGTTGTCCGAAGCGGAGGAATCAAAAGTAGCTCGTCTTGAAGAAATTCTTCATCAATTCATGGCAGCCGATAAGTACGTTTATGTCTCCCCGATGTGGAATTTTTCGGTCCCGCCGGTGTTGAAAGCATACACGGATGCGACCTCGATTCCGGGCAAGACTTTCAAATATACCGAAAATGGTCCTGTAGGACTGTTGCCCGGCAAGAAAGCCTTGCACATTCAAGCCAGCGGTTCCGTTTATTCGGAAGGTCCTCTTGCTACGATTGAAATGGGATTCAGCTATCTGAGCAAGATTCTGCGGTTTTACGGGATTGAATCAGAGGCTATTTTTGTGGAAGGAACGGCAGTATCGGAGCAGGCACCATTCGTAAAAGAAAAAGCGATTGCACTTGCTAAGGAAGTTGCGAAACGTTTCTGATTCGTATAATTATTCCTGAATCATAAAAAAAAGCCTGTTGAAATTTTTCAACAGGCTGAACGTACACCTCTGATTTT
Organism: Paenibacillus cookii; assembly: GCF_018333375.1. Lineage (GTDB taxonomy): Bacteria > Bacillota > Bacilli > Paenibacillales > Paenibacillaceae > Paenibacillus_AQ > Paenibacillus_AQ cookii. Next base: position 63,532 of record NZ_BORW01000021.1, on the reverse strand, counting down.
CTTTCCGTGATGTCGCCTTCTTCCGGTGTGAAGCTTTTCGGAAATTGCCCGTTCATGAGAGGACGGCTTATTTTAAGAAACCTTCTTTGAAGATGTCCAGCAGATGTTCAAGCGTCGTCGGATCGCTGTAAGACGAAGCCTCTGTGTCGATTTCGATCACATGCTTGTTTTTGACGGCCGGGATATTCTTCCAGGTTTTCGTTTGCATAAACGAGTTGTCTCCCGCCGCGCTTTTGCTGAGAACGATGTAATCCCCGGCATAATCGCCAAGCACTTCCGGGGAGAGCGTATAGTATCCAGGGCCAAGCGCATCCGCTTTGACCTTCTCCGGCATGTTCAGCCCCATCGCCTGATACAGCAGCTCGGTTCCGCGCGCCCAGGCGTTGCCGAACACGTAGAAGTTTTTCGAGTCGGTCTCGAACACCGATACGGTCGCGTTTTCGCCGATCTTCTTCTTAATTTCTTCTCCGATTGCTTTAGCCCGTTTCGAAAAGTCATCCACCCAAGCTTTCGCCTCCTGCTCCTTGCTCAGCAGCTTCCCGATTTCAATCTGCTGCGCCAAATAGTCCCTTTTTCCCCATGTATAGGCGACGGTAGGCGCGATTTGTTCCAGCTTTTTGATATTTTTGCTGCTGGCGTCGGCAATGATCAAATCCGGATTCAGCTCGATGATCTTCTCCAGATTGCCGTCGGAGACGACCTCTACCCCTTTGAGTTTCCCGGTGAACAGCGGATTTTTCTCCGTCCATTCATCTACGCCGACGAGCGTTCCCCCGAGGGAAAGCACGTTCGGCGCGTTCGTCAGAGCGACGATCCGCCGCGGATTGGCCGGCACGTCGACCGGGCCCAGCTCGGATTGATACGTGACTTTTTCCGTGCTCGCCGCAGACCCGGCCGCGGCTGATGCCGGTTCGCTCGCGATCGGGCCGGCGTTCGAGGGATGTTTAGAGGCGTTGTTCCCGCAAGCGCCGAGCAAGATGACGGACAACATAAAAACGATGGGCAAAAATAACTTTTTATTCATTTCCAGGCCCCTTTAATTGATATTGATTCTCAATCTCATTTGTTAAATTTACAATACCAATATTTATTAGGGCTGTCAACGAATATTCCGTGACCCTGCTGGGTCAAATCGTTAGCCGTTTTGTCTCCAGGCCTCCAGGTTCAGTTCATTGTTGAGCGCCGCCGCGGCAAACGCCCCTTTGGCTGCGGCCGCAACGGCCTGATGCAGCCGCGACGCCGCATCTCCGGCGGAATAGACGCCCGGAACGGTCGTTTTTCCAAAATCGTCGACGACGACCATCCCATCCTCCGTTAAGCGGCAACCGATCGCTTGCGGCAAATCCGAGCCCGTCGTCAGCTCCGGCTTAAAAAAGATCCCCCTGCAAGGAATGGACGTGCCGTCTTCCAGAACCACTTGTCGCACGATCCCCTCGTTGGATTCAATGTTAAGGATCGGCGATTCGAACAAAGGCACTTGATGCCGCCGGAGTTCTTCCCGCTGATCGTCCGTCAGCCCGGCGGGGCCGTTCGTGCAGACCGTAAAACGATTCGTCCATCCGGAAATTAGCGGTGCGAAGTGCATCAGATCCGCCCCTTTTACGATAACCACGAGCGGCTCGTCCCTTAATTCCCAACCATCGCAATACGGGCATACAAACGCGCTTTTTCCGTAAACCTCAGCCAGCCCGGGAATGTCGAGCGGCCGATCCTTCATTCCGACGGCAAACAGCAGCTTTTTGCTCGCATACAGGTTTCCTTGGGCCGTTTCGATTTGAAAATTCCCATCCTCGCCCGCAATTGATACGGCCGTATCCTCCACGAGAGTGACCGAAGGATAGGCGCCAAGTTCTTCTTTCGCAATACGCCGAAATTCAAAAGGGCTGACGCCGTCGCGGGTAAGAAATCCGTGGGTCTCGCGGGTAACCGCGTTACGGGGTTTGCCTTCATCGATCACCGCAACATGCTTCCTCGCCCGCCCAAGCATAAGGGCCGCATTCAGCCCGGCCGGTCCCCCGCCGATAATCACCGCATCCAAAAGTTGTTTGCTCATCATCATTTTTATACCTCCATAGATCTATAATGTCCATAATTAAAGCGCAAGAAGTGTATCACTTCTTGTTTGCTTCCGGATTGCAACGCTCCGAAGCCTCGTTCAGCACCGTTTGGATCGTATGTTCCCGCAAATACTGGTGAAGCTGGCGTTCCGCGCCGAACATCACTTTCTCGATCAAACATCCGTTTTTCCCCGGGCTTTCCTGCTCTGTCGATGCAGTCCCCTCTTCTGCTAACAACCGATGCTGCCGCGATTCGGAAGTCGAGCATTCGAACATGCCCTGTCTTCCTTCAATCACTTGTATCACGTCCAGAAAAGTAATCTGATCCGCCTGCCGCGCAAGCTCATAACCGCCGTTCACTCCCGGTACGGCACGTACGATCCCATCCTGTCTCAGCTTGGACATGATTTTGGATAAGTAGCTTTCCGAAACGCCAAGCGTGGCGGATAATTCCTTGATCCCGACGTTATGGCCTTTGTGGCCGTTGCCGTTATGAGGAATCTTCGCGAGAGCCAAATGAAGCAAGGCGTGCAGCGCATAATCCGTACTTTTGGAGAACTGCATGGTTTGCACCTCCTCTCTAACCATTATCATTATTATGGATATCTAATATCTATAATATTCGAATGGTGGCAAAAGCGCAAGTCCCCTATTTTGAATCCATCATTCCTCATCATATTCTGCATATGTCCAAACCCGCTCAACCTTTTCGAAGGTTGCGATGCCATGTTGATTGTTTTGTGATCTTTTTACGGCCTGATTTGAGATATTCGTTTGTTATGATACATCATGCAAAGCACGGCCAGGGCGGAACCTAAACCGCGCTCGCCGCGACACAATACCGGATGAAGGAGGTTTTCAAATGGGCTTGGACAACGGCCATTTTTCGTTTTTCCCGTTTGGCGCATTATTTTGTCTGACGCTTTTTAGTTTTGTTGCCGTTCGAATCTATGCTATCAGGCAGCGGTACAAGGTTCAGCTAGCAAAGGATCCCGAATTCGCTTCGATTCTAAAAAGCCGGATGGCGAAAGGCGAACTGGACGAAAACGAATATCGCAGGCTGAAAGATCTTCTGGCAAAAAAATAAAGTTTAGGAGGTTTGGCAAATGCTGAACGTTCAAATCGTGCTGTTTGACGGCTTCGACCTGCTGGATGCCATTGCGCCATTCGAGGTTTTCAGCGCAGCTTCATTGCATGCCAAAAACGCGGTAAGCGTACAATTCGTCACCGCCGAAGGACCAAGATCCGTGACCAGCGGCATAAACGGGTTGAACATCGAGGCAAGCGGCACGCTGGATCCGGAGCAATCCGGAATTATCCTTGTGCCCGGCGCGTCCGGAGAAATCGAGGGTGACGGTCCCGATTCGATCCCGGCGATTCTGGGGCGGGCGGTACATACATCAGTCATCGATTTGGTGGCCCGGGCGCTTGGGCAACAAGACGTCATTGTCGCTACGGTATGCGGCGGTTCTCTGTTGCTCGCCATGGGGGGATTGCTGGAGGACAGACCGGCCGTCACGCATCATCTGGGCATGGAATTGCTTGGAGCGACCGGCGCTGTACCCGTTCCGGCACGTGTCGTGGACCATGGCAATCTGGTTACCGGAGGGGGCGTCACCTCAGGACTCGACGTTTCTCTTTATTTGGTCGAGCGTGAGCTTGGGCCGCGCATCGCGCACGCCGTAGAACGGCTGTTTGAATATGAACGAAGAGGAACGGTATGGAGAGAGACCGGAATGGCGCTAGGCCGTCAGGACGCCTTGACGGGAACCGAACCGAGCAGCGCATCGGATGAAGCTCCCGAGGTACATGAACGCCCGAGCCCGGATCGCCTTATCGCGCGAGCCTCCGATTTCGACGGGGATTGGGATACGGTGATCGCCACGCCGGTCGGAAAAATGCAAGTCAGGCTGTCCATATCGACCCGACATGGGACGATACGCGGCAAAGCGACTCAGGGAAATGAAACGGTTGAGTTTATCAATCCCGTTCTCGAGGACAACATGCTTACCTGGATGCTGCGGATCACGAAACCGATGCGCCTCCATTTGAAATTCGAGGTTGCCGCCGACGGGGACCAAATGGTCGGAATCGCCAAGGCCGGCATGCTGCCGGCGTCGAAATTGACCGGCATGCGGATTTCCTGACGGAAAGCGGCATCGGCAACAAAAATAAAAGCCGCGGAGGTTTGGCATGACATGATGAAACGAAAAGCGCTATACACGCTTCTTGCCTGTGCAAGCATCTTATTTATCCTTTACGCCCTGACGCAAAACTATATCATCGATCCCGGAGCCGAGGCATTTTTAAGCCATAAAACCGGACTGAAACGGGAGCTGAATCTCCCCGCTTGGTTGAACGTGATGTACGTCCATGTCGCGTTTGCCTGCATCGCCATGGCGGCGGGCCTGCTTAATTTTTCGAATCGCATGTTCGAAAAAAGCCGCCGATTCCATCGCGTCAACGGCTACGTTTATTTTCTATCCGTGCTCATTGTCGTGCTGACTTCCGGATACATGGCTCCATACGCCACCGGCGGCAAATTAAGCGGCATGGCGTTCAATGCGCTGAATATCATCTGGCTGCTCATCAGCATCACGGCGCTTGCGCAAATCAAAAAGAAACGGATCGACCGCCACCGGAACTGGATGATCCGAAGTTATGCCTTTTGTTTTACGAACCTGTTCATCCATCTCATCACTTCCCTTTTCCACCGGGGATTCGGAATGACGTACGTCACCAGCTATACCATTAGCATCTACGTCTCCATCGTACTGCTGCTGATTATTCCTGAAATCATCGTTCGAAGGATCGGGCGGACCGGAGATGCTGCCATCGCCTCGTAAATAAGGCGGCCTGCCCGCCTGTTAGATGAATTGCAGGTGTTCTTGTATAAAATACTCCAAACGCTAAAAAGGCTCCGTTTCTTAAAGCCGCATCAGCGAGAAAGGATAAGTATTCCATGAAAAAAATTTTAGGATTGCTCATGGCCATTTCGCTGGTCATAAGTTTATTGGCTCCTGCAGCAAGCGCTGCATCGGCAGACAAAAAAGAAGCTTCCAAGGCCAATAGCCTTCATGTGCAGATCGTATTGTACGATGGGTTTGACCTCATGGACGCGTTGGGGCCGTATGAAGTATTTGCGGCCGCGGGCATGTTCGCCGAAGGAAAGGTGTCTGTCGAATTGGTGTCGGCGGAAGGCAAACGTTCCGTACCGAGCGGCCTGAAGGGGCCCGCCCTGGAAGCTCAGGCCGCCTTAAATCCGAATCGTCCGGGAATCATCGTGGTGCCCGGGGCTTCGGGCAAGCCGGCGGGAAATTCGGAAGATGCCGTCCCGATGATATTACGGCAGGCCAAAAATACAGACTTGACGCGTTTGATAAAACAGGCTTTGGATAATAAGAATGTGACCGTAGCTACGGTATGCGGTGGTTCTTTGCTGCTTGCCATGGACGGTTTGTTAAAGGATAGACATGCCGTTACGAATCAAATGGGCATGGCTGCGTTAAAAGCCGCTGGCGCAATTCCGGTCAATGCCAGAGTCGTGGAAGACGACCCCCGGCTGGTGACCGGCGGAGGCGTAACCTCGGGACTGGACGTGGCGCTGTATTTGGTCGAGCGTGAGTTAGGTCCCCGAATCGCCAATGCCATCGAAAACTTGTTCGAATATGAACGAAAAGGCACGGTATGGCGGGCCGAAGGCATGATGCCGACCGACTTTGGGGCGAATTCCGCTGCAATCCGTTGACACCTTAAAACTTCAGCGGTTACCTGAAAGAAGTGTCGTTGGTGAATGAACGGCACTTCTTTTGTCGCAGGTCACCCCACTTACAAAATGGGGATGAGGATGCTCCAAAGCGCAGTTCTTCCGCCGATCACTGCCCTTTTTCTAACCAACATGCCATGTTTCTAAGATGATTTTCGTTTCGACCGGCCCCAATAAAAAAATGCCGCCTATTGGCGGTCGGAAGCTTCTAATGCACGCAGAATATTTTTTTGTTCTTCCAACAATTCGTCAATTCGTCGTTCGGCATCATACCTTGCATGGGTTTAAAAGGTTATGGTAGCTCTCCAGGAACCTCCGCCTTGGGTACAACGATACGTTCCAGTTACCGTTCGGCCGTCGCCGGAGAGGGTACCGGTGTATTCACAGTTGTTTCCGTCGCTGCTGTTTCTCCGCAGAACCTGGACATTGTTGCCGTATATGTTGATCGTCAACACGGCCGTGATTTCCTGAGCTCCGGGCATCGTCCATCTGGCGTCGAAAACGTTGCTGTTCCCGCGGCGGGTCCATACGCCGTTCCATCCGCCCTCCTGCTCATGCCAGATTCGTCCCAGGCGGGCTCTCTCGCGATGAATGATGGTTGCCGTCCAAGTGCCCTGACCCCGGATGCATCGAAAATTGCCGCTCACCGTTCGGCCGTCCCCGGAAAGCGTGCCGGTGTACACGCAGGTATTCCCGTCGCTGCTGTTTTGCCGCAGGACATAAACGAAATTGCCAAACATATGGATCGTCAACACGGCCGTGATGGCCTGAGCCCCCGGCATGGTCCAGGTAGCATCGAACGTATTGCTGTTCCCCCTTCTGCGCCATATGCCTCTCCAAGGACCTTCCTGCTCGTGCCATTCGACTCCCAATTCCTGCTGACGTACTGCAGGATCGGAGGCTTCGGTCGGATAACCGCCGGGATCATTCACGACGCCGTAAGCATACGGGTTGTAACCATGGGGCGCATAACCGGACGGACCGTAATGGTATGGATACATTCATATTCTCCTTTACTGTACCGATTTAGCAACATAATATGACGGGATAAATGCCTATGTGACTTGCAAACGCCTAAATTGGGCTCATGCCGGCGTGATTTGCTCATAAAAAAAAAAGCGTTAAACCTCCGCTAAAGGAAGGTTTAACGCTTAATGTGACAGACAATGCAAAGCGGTCCTGCTTGAAATCTATGACTCTTCATGCACCTGCTTGGCCCGATGAACCGTCAAAGTCACCCGATTGGTTTCGCACATGAACGTGGAGAGATGCACAGGCTCATCTTTCGCGTCGAAGGCGACTTTCAAAATCCGGAACAAATTCGCCCCGACATCGCATTCGAGCAGCCTGGCATAGTCCTTCGTCGCGCTGATGACATCGATTTCTTTATCATTGCTTACGATTTCCGTTCCGTATTCCTCGGCCAAAATTTTATACGTGGACTCGTTCATCGCGATTTTTTTCTCCAGATCGGGGAAGCGGGTCAGCGAATAATGCGCGATATCGTAGAACAGCGGACGCTCATTGACATACATGAGACGCTCCAACTCCAGGACAGGGCTGCCGACATCAATCCGAAGATGCCCGGCCACTTCTTCGGTCGCTTCGATGACGTTGCTCCGCAGAATGCGGGAATTCGGAATCATGCCAAGCTGGTGGCTGAACTCCGAGAATCCGCTTACAGACAGCAGCTCGTTGTGAAATTTGTTGGACGCCACAAAGGTCCCCCGCCGCGGAATCCGGGTTAGGGCCCCTTCCCGCACCAATTCCTCGATCGCCTTGCGGATCGTAATCCGGCTCACGTTATAAATGTCGCATAGCTCGGCTTCCGTCGGGATTTGCTCATCCGGCTTGTAGCGCCCGTGCTGGATGTCATTCTTCAACATTTGCCGGATCTGCATATAGAGCGGCTGAGGGGTTGAAGGATTTAAATTCATTGAACATTCATCCTTATCCATCAATGATCTTTTCTTATCCCTCTATTATACATTGATGGTCCCGCCCAGTCACCATGCGGCAAAATAGCCGATGGTTTTTGCGGCCCTTTGCGCCCCTTGCTCCAAGCATCTTTCGATCGGAAGCCCTTTCAAAGTCCCGTAAATAAACCCGGCGATAAAAGAATCCCCGGCCCCGAGCGTATCGATGACCTCCACTTCGACGATGCCGTGCTTATAAAATCGAACGCCGTCGTATGCCAGCGAGCCGTTTTCGCCAAGGGTGGCCACGACGATTCGGGAACCCCCAGCCTTGATTTTCTTCATCAGATTCCGGATATGCTCGTCATCCTGCGTATAAGACAAAAAAGGATAGTCCACATAAGGCGAAAGCGTCGTCACGAGTTCATGGTCCAACTTATCGGCAAAGTCAAAAGAGGTCAAGAGCCCCTTTTCTTTAAAATAAGGAAAATAACTGTCGGCATGGCCCCAAATGGCGGAATGGACGAGCTGGAACGACTCCGTAAACCGAAGATCCTCCGGGCTGAGGCAGAAGCCGGCCATTACGCCCTCCTCATAATCGCCCAGCTTTCTTTCGTTGCCTGCCATTTCGACGTAGGTGATCGCAGTGGTTCCTTCTTTTGCGCAAACCCTTGACGTATCCACGCCCTTCCCCTGAATCGCCCGGACCATGATCTCCCCGTAACGGTCGGTTCCTACCCAGCCGATATAAGCGGTGTCCGCGCCCAGCTCGGACAAGTAAACCGCCACGTTCACCGGGTTTCCTCCCGGGTAAGCCTCGCCTGTCGATTGATACACGTCCATGCAGTTGTCTCCGACGGTCACGATTCGCATCTTCTCTCACCTTCCCCGTGTTCAAAGAAGGAGTGCCGGATGGCATCGCAGCACTCCCGATCCGTATTAATATTCCATTTTGCGGTAGTATCTTCTCAGCGTCAGCGGATGGTTTCTTTCGCGTTCCAGGTAGACGCTGATCCGGCTGAGCAGCGCCCAGTTGATGCTGACGGCAAAATGTTTCCGGAACTCGTCGCTGATGCCTTCCATCGCAAAGTCTTTGGTGTCGATCACCGTCAATCGCTTCGTGACTTTTTCGGCAAACCGCTCTACGCGGTCCGTCAGCGGCCGGGTTTCATCCTCGCCCTTCAGCAGGATGACGCTGGTATCTTCCACCACCAGCTCGAGCGTACCGTGGAAGAACTCGGCCGCATGAATCGATTTGGCCTTGATCCACTGCATCTCTTCCAGCACGCACATGGCGTACGAATACGTATTTCCCCACAGGTTTCCGGAGCCGACCATCATGTGGTAGTCGGTGTCTTTATGCTCAATGGCAAAAGCCTCCGCCTTGTTGTCGAACGTTTTGACGGCATCCAGAATGGCCCGCGGAAGCAGGGCGACTTCCTTCGTGAACTGCTCGTATTGAGGAAATTCGTTACGGTTATGCATGAACCGGAATACGACCATGTACAGCAGCATGAAAAACGTATCGAAGGAATGTTTCTCCGATCCCGTCGTGATGCAGTGGTCCACCAGCTTGGTGATCGGTGTATCCGGCTCGGCTACCAAAGCAAAGGTTGTTGCTCCCCGCGCTTTGCAGTATTCGATGGCCTCGATCGTCTCTTTGGTGGTTCCCGATACCGAGGTGAAGATACATACCGAATCCTTGCTGAAATGCTTGTTGTTCATCACGACGAATTCGGCGGCGATTTCGGCATGCACGTCGATCGTCGAGTTGGATTTGAGGATATATTCGTAAGGGTACATCATGGCGATCGTGCCGCCGGCGCCGATCATGAAGATGTTGCTGTATCCTTTCCGGCAGATCCCGTCCACAATCTCCTCGATTTGGCTTCGATAAGCGAGTCCTTCTTTTTCAACGAGTCTCAGGAATAGCTCTTCATCAAAATTAAACATTGATCTTATCCTCCTGTACTGGAGCAGGTGCAGCTCCGATTCTTTATTTGTTATGCCTTGTATTATAACTAGATAATACTTTTATGACAATCATTTTTTGCAAGAAAGGAATGTTAAGCCACGATATGCGGGTTGTTGTCTTGTTCCCTTTTCCGGCCGTATTTCTTTTCCCAATAATAATAGACGGGCAGGCCGGTGGCGATGACGATCAATGCCGCGATCATCCCCTGGAGCGGAGCCCAAGTAAACGTTCCCCAAGCGAGCCACGCCGCTCCAAGAATGGCCAGAATCGTCGTCACTCTCCACAGAGGCATTCGGTAGATCGGCTGATAATCCTCCCTCTTCCGGCATTTATAGACGGCCGCAAAGTCCAAAATGTTGATGACCAGCTGGATCAGCGTAAAATACCCGAGCAGCGAAGTTAAGTCGCTGAAAAACACGAGGATGCAAGCATACGTCACCTGGGCCAAAATCGAAAAACTCGGCGTTTCATATTTGGGGTGGACCTTGGCAAACCGCCGAAAGAACAGCCCGTCTTTGGCCATGGCATATTCCAGGCGGGGCTGGAACATGATGCAAGAGCTTAAGGAACCTAGAATGACGATGATGGCCGTAACCGCCACGAATGGGGACGCAATGTTGGCCAACCCCGGAATATAGCCGACGGCATCGGACACGGCGGCGCTGGAGCCCAGCAATTTGTCAAAAGGCATGAGCCCCGTGATGCACACCGAAAGCAGCGTGTATAACCCCAGGACAATCAGCACCGAGCTAATCAGCGCTTTCGGCAGCACTTTGCCCGGATTCCGGATTTCCCCCGCCATGAAGCAGATCGACGCCATGCCTGTGTATGCCCAGGTGGTGGCTGAGATGCCGCCAATCAAGCTGCCCTTAGCGGAGCCGGGCGCGGGAGTGTAGGAAAAGTGGTCGTAGTTCATGTACATCAAACCTAAAACGATGACGATCAGAAACGGAATGATTTTGATCAGCGTAATGACGACTTGAAACCGTCCCCCCTCTTTCACGCTGCGGTAATGAATGGAGGTGATGAACAGAATGATCGCGATTCCCAGCAATTTGCCGGCAATCCCCGTAAAAAACGGGAAGAAGCTTGCAAGATACGTGACGATCGCCAGCGCCATGATCGAAATGGATGGAGGGTCAAGCGCCCAGAACGTCGCCCACCCGTAGAGGAAGGCAAGCGGTCGCCAGCCCGCCTTGTTCAGATAAACGTAACCGCTTCCATTTTCGGGATAGGCCGTTGACAGCTCCGCCAGCACCATGACCTGCGGGATGGCGATCACGCCGCCGATAATCCAGGCCAGAATCGATATCGAGGGCAATCCCGCCGCTCTGGCCACGTCTCCCGTCGAGACGAAAATCCCGGAGCCGATCGTCGTTCCCACGGCCAAGGCCAAAGCGGACCAAAAGCCCAACTTCCTAGTCAGTGTGCCATTACTCATCGTGAGTTCCTCCAAATCAAGATGATTAGATGCCCAGTTCCCTTATTTTTCGGACCGAATGCATGACGGTATCGTGCGGGTCCTGATAATAATGAAATCCCATGATTTCCAAAGTACAGGTGCCTTGATACCCATGCCTCTTGAGATTGTCAAGATAACCTCTCCAATCCAGCGCCCCGTCGTCCAAAGCCAGATGAGCGTCCGTCGCTCCGTCCCCGTCGATTAGGTGGAAATGGCACAGCTCCGGCAGCGTGGAGAAATAATCCTCCGGCGTCTCCCCGGCCAGCTGCATCGCGACGGTGTCGATCATTCCCTTTAGTGCCGGTGACCGGATCTCGTCCATCATGCTTTGGATGCCTTTGACATCGGTGATGAGGTTCGATTCGAAGCGGGTCAAAGGCTCCAAAGCAAGCGTGACTCCCTCCCGCTCGGCCAGCTTGGACAGTTGACCGATCGAGTCGGCGGCATACTTCCAGGATTCCTCGACGGCTGCATGAAAGCTCCCGATTCCGGAAGTGACCAGCATCATGTCGGCGTCCAACTCCAGCGCCGCGTATACGTTTTCGACGAAGTAATCCACGCTTTTCTGCCGCAGCTCTGGATCGGAGGCCGCGAGATTAAACGGATATACGCATTGTTCGGGGGTATAGCAGACCACCTTCATGTTTCTTGACCTGAGCTCCTTCCTAATGCGCCTTAATCGGCCAATCCCTCCCCGATACACGTAAAAATGGGGTTCGCCTGCCCACAGCTCAATGTGTTCTACGCCCAGCTCTGTCATGGAATCGAGAAAATGCTCGAACGGATAATGCCTGTACGTAATGTTCATTCCTGCAATATTCATGGCTCCACCTCCTAATGAAAACGCTTTTAATTGTTATGTCTTGTATTATATTCAATCAATACATTAATTTCAATCCATTTCGCAAAAAAATCCCGTCAAAAGTTCCCTGAAGGAGGAAGAACTGTTGACGGGCGCAACTTCGGAAATTTTGAAGGCTGGAGTTATTGGGCATTTGGCTTGTGACGTTCGCCGCTGTACTTAGTCTTTTGCTTGATAAGACGCCATCCGGTTTGACGGGTTGTTACCCTTGGGCGACGTTATGGACCGCTGCGCCTTCTCCGCTTGCGAACCGGTACGCATGCTGCCGATCAGGACCATTCCGGCTATGACCAGCAATCCGCTCATCCATTGATGCCAACCGGTCTCTTCTTTCAGCAGCCAGACGGATAATATCAAGGCCGTAAACGGCATCATGCCCGAAAAAGCGGCGGCCGTCGATGCGCTGCAGCGCCGGATTCCCGCATACCAGCAAACAAACGCAAGCGCGGTCACAACCGGGCCATACCAAACTAAAGCCAGCCACCCCAGCCAGCCGATCCCCGCCAATGACGCCAGCGGATGCTCCGACAAGCTCGGGATGAAGCTGATCGTCCATGCCATCGCGGATACCAACACGGTCTGCACGGCCGGATGAATGTTTTGTTGTTTATTGACGCGCAAGGCAGCAGCCGCTCGGGAAAGGACATTAAACAACGACTCGCACGCCGCGGCGCAAAGGACCAGAAGATTTCCTTGGAGATGTTCATAAGTAAAACGGCTGCCCGGCAAAAACAAACCTTGAATAAGCAGGATCCCGAAAACCGTGCAAAGCACCCCGAGGATGCGCGTGACGTTCGTCTTCTCGCGCAGCAGCAGCATGGCGAACAGGACGGTGATCGCCGGGGTTGCGCCCGTCAATATTCCAGCCTCCGACGAGCTTGTCCGGGCGAGCCCAAGGAGCAGAAACATCCGGAACAAAAAGACCCCAAACACCGCCTGGCTGAACAGGAGGACCCAATCCCTTGCCGCGAGCGAACGAATCGTCCTAAACAGCTTCCTTGAGCAAAACGGCAGCAGACAAACCAGCGAAATCAGCAGGCTTACGGATGTGATCGTAAACGTCCCCAGCTCCCCGTTCACAAACGTTGCGGCGACGACGGAGGTGCCGGCCAGCCCGAATGCGCACCCCAAATAAAAAAATCCTTTCATACGTTCCATCTGCTTCACTTCCCCCGAAATAGTGGTTTGGATCCAAAATGACTGTTACAATCATAGTGGAATATACTGGTATGCAAAAGAACCAGTTCGTCAATAGATTTTACGAACCAGTTGGAGGACCGCATGTGGGGAATGAATTTGAATCGGAACCTGGATATTTCATTGAAGCGGCAAATTTACCAAAACTTAAGGGATCAGATGTTGGCCGGAACGCTGAAAGCGGGCGACCCGCTTCCCTCCACGCGCGAATTGGCCAAGGCGCTTTCCGTTTCCCGGAATACCGTGAACGAAGCTTACGAAATGCTGATTGTCGAGGGTTACGCGGAAAGCCGGCAAGGGGCGCCCACCCGGGTGGCCGAAGGGCTGATCCTGAACCGGGAACGGAACGATGCGGCAGGAACGCGGCGCGAACCGGAGGCTGCGCCTTTAATCCTGGCCGATTTTAAGACAGGCCAGCCGGATTTGCGCCTGTTTCCGCGTTATGTTTGGCAGCGTGCTTTCCAAAAGGCATTGAGCGGGATGCCGGCCGATTTGCTCGGTTATACCGGACCTCAAGGTTTGCTCGAATTGCGTCAAGAGATTGCCTCCTGGCTTATGCGAAGCAAAGGAATCGCCGTCGATGCTGGAGACATATTCATTACGGCCGGCGCCACGCAGGCGCTTCACCTGGTTTCCGACCTTTTGTATGCGGAACATCAATTCATGCTGGTCGAGGACCCGTGCAATATCGAGATGATTCAGACGTTCATCCGGAAGGGATACACGGTGGTCCCCGTGCCGGTGGATGCGCAAGGAATCCGGACCGAGACCTTATGCAAAGGGCAGCCCGGTCCGGTATACGTCACGCCTTCGCATCAATTTCCTCTCGGCGGCATCCTGCCGGCGTCAAGGCGGACCGCTTTGATTCGTTTCGCCCGCTCCTGCGGCAGTTACATCGTCGAAGACGATTACGACAGCGAATTCAGGTATTACGGGGAACCTGCGTCCCCCCTTTATGCGATGGCTCCCGAACGGGTCATCTACATCGGAACGTTCAGCAAAGTTCTATTTCCCGCGCTCCGCATCGGTTATGTCATTGTCCCGCGGGAACTGCAGAAGCGCTGGCGCAGGCTGCGCACGTATACGGACGTCCAGAATCCACCGTTTGAACAAGCCGCGTTAGCCGAGTTTCTGCGTACCCGAACATTTGACCGGCATATCACAAAAATGCGGAAAATATACAAGCAGCGCCGCCAAATTCTTTTGGATTCGCTAGGAGATTGTTTTGGGGACGGGTGGCGCCCCTGGGGGGATGCCGCGGGTCTTCATCTGGCCGTCGAATTTGACGGGATGGTTTTTAACGATGCTTTCCGGGACGATGCCCGCCGGAACGGGATCCGCATTGCGCCGGTGGAACACCACTGCCTTCGGAAAGGCGAGCATCATAACAAGCTGCTGTTAGGGTATGGCCATCTGGAGCCGGAGGATATCCGCTCAGGAATTTATCGGCTGCGCGAGTTCATGAAGCAGGCTAAAGATTCATAGAAAAAAAGATCCCATCATTCAAGAAATCAATGGGATCTCCGGTTCTCAGGCGCATTCGCTTCCAAAAACCCCGTAATCGCAGCCAGGATCATTTTACCGATCCCTTTCTTTTGATGCTCCGGCTTTGGTCAGCTTAGGATATTTCACTATATTTGTGAGGAGATATGTTTCGAGGAACCAAAAATCTGCGAATCTGCAATTGTAACATAATGACCAGGCCGTTCTACATAAAATTACAAAGCCATCGGGAACCGAAAAAACGGAAGGACCCGTCGTACCCACAAGTGTGTGTACCCGTCTCCGTCCCATGTTCACCGTTTTTTACGAGTTCGACATCTTCTGGAAGCAGTTAAAACCGTTCCAAGGAGGAAAATTGGGCATGTATCCATCTTACCCGTATTACGGCTCGGAGGTGCAGTGCAAACAGGTCCCGATCACGTTTCCGCCGCAAAAGCAGGATCGGCAGCCGGGAATTGAATCGGTCATGAACCCTCGACCTATCGCTGAAAATCCCTATTATAAGGGATCCGGAAAACTTGCGAACAAAATCGCGGTGATAACGGGAGGAGACAGCGGGATTGGGCGCGCCGTCTCGATCGCATTCGCCAAGGAAGGCGCGGATGCGGCCATCGTCTACTATAACGAACACCAAGATGCAGCCGATACGAAAAACAGAATCGAGCAGCTGGGAAGACGGTGTCTTTTAATTTCTACCGATTTGAAGGAAGAAAAAGCATGCCGTGAGGCGATCGGACAAATCGCCGGTTTTTTTGGCAGAATCGACGTTTTGGTCAATAACCATGGAGTCCAGTTTCCCCGGAAAAGCATCCTTGACATATCGGGGGAACAGCTTGAATTCACGTTCCGCACCAACATCTTCTCCTTTTTTTATTTGACCCAGGCGGCGCTGCCTTATATGAAGGAAGGAAGTTCGATCATTAACACCGCATCCGTGACGGCTTATCGAGGAGAAAAAACGTTGATCGATTATTCTTCGACAAAGGGAGCCATCGTATCGTTCACGCGTTCGTTATCCCTGAATTTGACAGACCAAAAAATCCGCGTCAACGGCGTCGCGCCCGGCCCCATATGGACTCCGCTCATCCCGGCTTCTTTTTCTCCGGAACGGGTCAAACATTTCGGCGTAGAGGTGCCCATGAAACGAGCGGGGCAGCCTTTTGAGCTGGCACCCGCCTATGTTTATTTGGCCTCTGACGATTCTTCGTATGTATCGGGTCAAATTCTTCACGTCGGCGGCGGCGAAATGGTCGAATCATGATATGAGCTTTCGCCCTATCCAAACCGAAATCCAATGGATAAGACTGCTTTGACGAAGCTCAAAAGCGCCTCCCGCCCGTGGAAGACGCTTGTTATCGAGCACATAAGTTCCTTCAGAAAACGAAATACCGAACCGGGGACGCTGCCGTCTTTTTCGAGGTACCGCCGATTCAGCGCGCCCCGTCCGTTTCTTCTTCCCAGACCCTGAAATTTTCGCTGCACGTCGTACGCGTGACTTTCAGGTATTGGTGTCTCGTAATGTTCGAACCGATTTCGGAGGCGCCGTTTCCTTTCACATGGATGCAATTTTCAGGGATCGGCGTTCTCATCCCGTCTTGCCCGACATAAAAATATTGGTCCGTTACCGTTCCGTATTCCATGTCCGGATTGGAGGTATCGTAGGTCCCGTCCTCCCGGATCGGAATGACATCGTATTTGCCTTCTTTTGCAAGCCTTGGCGCGCCCGCAACGTTGTAATTGACCTGTATGTCGCCCTCGAAACCTTCAGGTATCAAAAATAGGTCGTCCGTCGTTGTCGTTTTGGTCAAGGAAGCAACGGTAATCCCTAACATGATACTGACTCCAATGGCCGTGATTATCGTACCCCAAATAAACCTATGACACGGTACATCTTCCCCCTCTCGCCATCGATCCTTGAAAGCAAAGCCTTTACTTGATAGTACTTTTTTTCACTTGCAGATTCCAGCCGATTCCCTGCGCCGGCCAATGGGCCGTCCATCGGTTCGAGACCTATTGGAACAACCTCCATTCGGATGCAAGGTGCCCGTACTCGTTAAACGCTTTTTGGTTTGGGAAAGTTGCGGAACATATCATGGATATCCGTCTCTTTGGAATTTCAAAAAAACAAACTCTTCCCCGCAAGCGGGAAGAGTTTGTCGCGACAAACGCCTTTCGCGTAATTTATTAGCGGTTTTCTATGGCTTCATCGGATGATCGAATGCGCTGTTATTCAAAAGCATCCGTAACGTCGCCTTTAGAAGCCGATGTTACCAATCGGGCATATTTGGCGAGCACGCCAGACGTGACCTTAAGCGGGGGCTGTACCCATGCCTGTTTCCGCGCAGCCAGCTCCTGCTCCGTTACCTCGAACGAAATTTGCTGCGTCTCGCTGTCGATCGTTACCAGATCCCCGCTTTTCAGCAGCGCGATCGGGCCGCCCACCTGGGCTTCAGGCGACACGTGACCGACCACAAAACCATGCGATCCTCCCGAAAATCTGCCGTCCGTGATAAGCGCTACTTCCCCTCCAAGACCTTTGCCGACGATGAGCGCGGTGACCGACAGCATCTCCGGCATTCCGGGTCCCCCCTTCGGGCCGCAGTAACGGATGACCAACACGTCTCCTTTATGAATTTCATTCCGCAAGATGGCTTCGGTTGCTTCTTCCTCGCTGTCATATACTTTCGCCTGTCCGACGAATCGCGACTTTTGCATTCCCGACATTTTGGCGACAGCCCCTTCGGGCGCGAGGTTCCCCTTCAAAACGACTAAGGGGCCGTTCGGCTTCAGCGGCTTATCCAACGGGCGAATAATGTCTTGATCGTCCTTCAGCGGAGCAGCCTCTGCCAGATTTTCAGCCAATGTTTTCCCGGTTACGGTCAGGCAATCCCCGTGGAGAAGGCCTTCTGCAAGCAGCAGCTTCATCACGCCGGGAACGCCGCCGATATCGTTCAAATCCTGCATGGCGTGTCGGCCGCTGGGCTTCAGGTCGGCCAGGTGCGGAACGCGTAGACGGATCCGCTCGAAATCGTCCAATGTCAGATCGACGCCTACCGAGTGGGCAATGGCCAGCAAATGGAGGAACGCATTGGTCGAACCGCCCAACGCCATGACGACCGTAATTGCATTTTCAAACGCTTTTTTCGTCATGATGTCTCTCGGATAAATATCCTTTTCAAGCAGCGAAATCACCTGCTTTGCCGCTTCCGCGCATTCAGCCGCTTTGCCTTGGGAAATTGCCGGCGTTGAAGAAGACCCGGGAAGGCTCATTCCCATCGCTTCCGCCGCTGCGGCCATCGTATTGGCGGTGTACATGCCGCCGCAAGAGCCCGGTCCCGGACACGCGCTGCATTCCACCTTGTGGAGCTGCTCATCCGTCATCTTCCCGTCATGATATTTCCCTACCGCCTCGAAAGCAGTCACGATATAAACGTTTTTTCCATCCAGCTTGCCGGGTTGAATCGTACCGCCGTAAACGTAAATCGCCGGCAAGTTCATCCGTCCGATCGCCATGAGGCAGGCGGGAGTATTTTTGTCACATCCCCCGATGGCAATCAGGCCGTCGAATCGTTTCGCGCCTGTTACGATCTCAATCGAATCCGCAATGGCTTCACGGCTCGGCAGGGAGAACAACATGCCTACGTGCCCCATGGAAATGCCGTCCGAAACCGTAATCGTATTAAAAATAAGCGGTGCGCCGCCATTTTCCCGCACCCCGCGTTTGGCCTGCAAGGCCAAATCGTTGATGTGCATATTGCACGGGGTCACTTCGCTCCATGTACTGGCTACGCCAATCATGGGCTTCTTGAAATCTTCATCGGTAAAACCTACGGCCCGCAGCATCGCCCTGTTAGGCATTCTGTTGACCCCTTCGCTGATGACCTTGCTGCGAATGCGCAAATCTTTGCTTTTCTCCATCATGCTTTCGCCCCCATCTTTTATTGAATTAATTGTTGCAGCTCCTGCATCGGACGGATAAAGTTTTGCTCCATCATCGCCTTGGCCCGACGTCCGTCCTTTTGCTCTAAAGCGGCAATGATCGAGGCATGTTCCTCGACCGAAACCTGCGTGGCCGTCATCGGCTGTTTTAAAAACACATATTTAAAACGCCGGATATGAATTTGAAGCGAGGTGCTGAATGCAGCGACATAAGGGTTATCCGAAAGCTCGACAATGAGGTTATGGAATTGCTCGTCCGCCTCCATCGCCTGGTAAGCCTGGCCCGTCTTGATGGCATTCGCAAATTCCAGATTGATCGCCCGCAGCTGTTCGATCTGATCCGGCACGATCGCCTCTGCCGTCGCTTCGGCCGCCAAACCTTGGAGAACCGCCATCGTGGAGTACATTTTGAAAATGTCTCCTTTTTCGATCGCCGTGACTTTCGTTTCTTTGCCGGGATGGGTCGATACGAGGCCCTGGACTTCCAACAGCTGAAAAGCCTCGCGGATTGGCGTCCGGCTGACGCCAAGCGATTCGGCCAGCTCGGCGTCGAGCAGCTTTTCCCCCGGCTGCAGCGTGCCGTCGATGATCCAGCGCTGGATTTGGGAAAAAGCCCTTTCCTTTGCGGTCATTCGTACTGGCGAAACAAAATTTTTAGGTACGGGCATGGTCATCATCCTTTGTTAGCTATCTTTGTATGCAATATATCGCATATGTATATTAATTTCAATCGTTTTTTTGCAATGTGGGCATCCGCGGGAGGTTCGTTCAAAATAAAACCGTCCTGGCAAATGCCAAGACGGTTTTCATCGCTTGTTCATCCATTAAGATTCTGCGTACAGGCTTTTCAAATAAGCAATATCCTCAAGCAAAGCTTGCGCAAACGTATCATCGATCTTTTTGCCGCTTAACGCCCGAACTTCATTCTCCTTGGCGTTTAATGCATTGAGGGTTGTTTTCCCGTCTTCAGTGTTCTCGATCCGATTGATTTTGACTAGCAAGCTATTCGCAGTCCCTTGATGATGAATCCATCCTTTTTCGCTTCCAAGCCGAATCGCCTCCTCCAAATGCCGCAGGTCCGTCGTTACGAGAAAGCGATAATGACGTACGGCTTCGTTACCGGCTACGTCGACAGCTTTGACTTCAATCCAATGATCACCGAACGATAAATCGTAGGGTTCCAGAGCGATCTTTTGCCCCATCGCCATACCATCGAGCTTGACCGTAACGGCTCCTAGTCCGCTTAACGCATCCGTCGCTTCTATAGCGGCATGGAACGCATCCGTCCGATACACCGTTTCCGTCACCGTAGCCTGGATGTTGGGAGCGGTTTGGTCGATCGTAAACGAAACCGATTTTTTCGGCTCTGCATTGCCCGCCTTGTCGATGGAACGATATTCGATCGTATAGGCTCCTTCGGATTCCGCATACACGCTGCGGCTGACCGTCGACCACTCGCCGTCCCCCATTCGCACTTCGGTTCGTTTCACTCCCCAGCCTCCCGGCTGGTCTTCCGCCGTAAACTCGAGCTTAACCGGTTCCTTATAAAAGACGGAGGGCTCCGTGCTGCCGTTGAGATGAACTGTCGTAACCGGCGGGGTCGCATCCATGCTCACGATCTCTAGATAGGGGGCATAGGCACCGTTTTCGTTCTCCTTGCTTCGCACCGTAGCATACAAGTCGGAGTTGACTTGCTGTAGCGCCAAACTGACCGTTTTATCCCCTTTGAGCTGCGATCGCACATATTCCGTTACGTCGAATGTTCTCCACTGCTGTTCGCCGGCAAACGTAACCGTATCCAGCTGCCCCCCTATGGCCGGGATGTTGTTCCATGTCAGCGAATTTTCATGCCAGGCATCGTCCTGGACTTCAAAACGCCGATCGTGGACACCGTTCCGTTCGAATCGCTCGTGGCGCCGAAAACATTCAACGTCACGGCGTATGGCTCATGCTCATAAGAACCGAGATCAAATTTCAGCAGCGCTTTCCTGGCATAACCGGAGCTGCCGTTGCGAATGTCAAGCCAATTGGAAGTCCCGAAATTTTGCCCGGCATAGGAACCGTTCCGGACGAAAGCGTCTTCTTGGACATTGATCCGCTGCTTGGCGGATTCGTCAGGCTGCGGGTCTTCCAAATCGCCCGGTTCGGCAGAAGGATCGATCTTCCAACGGACCGTATGGCTCTTCCCTTTGGAACCCGCGGTGTTCACCTCGATCTGAATGGTCGGCGATGTCCTAAGCACGGTTACCGCCGGATCTTTGGCAATCTCCTGAAGCGCCGCGAAGCCGAGATCGACTCTTACTTTCGCTTGCTTCTGCGTTGGATCGGACACGGCCACAGCCAGTTCCCCGCCCTGCGCTTTTGCCATGACCGACGCCGGGTTCCGTGCCCGGATGAAGCCGGCCGTGCCCGGGCTCCAGAAGTTTGCCGCCGTAATGCCAAGCGAGGCTTCCTTCACCGCCTGCACTTCCGCCGTGTTGCTTAGCGTCATCATATCCGGGTGAGAGCTGTAAGCCGCGGTTTCCTCAGCGTTTTTTCCTGGCAGCAGAACATATTCGTAGGACTCGTTAACCGGATTGGTCCCGTGGTTCATAGCCAGACTCAGGTAATTCCTTGTGACCGGGTTTGGCGACCCGTCCGGATGGATATCCCGCCATGCGCCGGTACGGGATTCCCGCAGCCCTTCTACCGTCGCTGCCAGCGGAAAGTAGTACCCGATTCCGG
Source organism: Paenibacillus cookii (assembly GCF_018333375.1). GTDB lineage: Bacteria > Bacillota > Bacilli > Paenibacillales > Paenibacillaceae > Paenibacillus_AQ > Paenibacillus_AQ cookii. The sequence continues at coordinate 42,131 of NZ_BORW01000021.1, read as the reverse complement.
TCTCGTCTTCCTTGCCGTTCAGATGCGCCCAACGAACCCCGTTCATCGATTCCGACCAGCCGATCTGCGACGGCTTCGCTTCGCCGTTGACGATCAGCTCATTGTCACCGCTGCCGTTCAGCATCCGGTTCTCGACAACCGTTTCCACGCGGCGGTTGTCCGTGCTCGTCAGCCCCGCGCCCAGCGCGACGATTTCGTCGTCGAACATGAACCAGGATTTTCTGCCGGACAGCGTGCTGTTGTCCGGATCCAGATCCATGCCTGCCGCACCGTACAACCCATCAAGAGAGGATCCGCCCACCCAATCCTTGGTTGATGTTTTGCCGGCGGCGCGGGTCGCGCCGTCGGACGTCGTTCCCGGCAGGCGATAGGCGTTTACGGTCGGCCAAAACGCATCGATATAAGGCATATCGCGGTTGTACAGGTATGTCATCCCTTCGCCCGTATACCATCCCCTTGGATTTTCTTTGCCGCCAATGCCGTTTTCGTAATTGGCAATGCGGGTCGACGTCATGCTGAGACCAAACGCATAACCCGGACGGAAATGAACGACCCGGTCCATGGCCGAAAACTGCTTATGCAGCACAAGGTCTTCTCGCGCCGGAACCGACGGGTCGCTTAACAGGTTTTGTAGCAGCGTGATATCGGCAAGCCTTAGGCCGTCATACGGGTTTTGCAGCGACGGATCGGATTCGATGCCTGCTTTGACCATGCTTTTGAAGCGGCTCGACAGCTCCGGCGGGGCGAAGTCCGAGAGGCGAAGCACGGGAATGAGCCACCCGCGTTTGCTTTCCCCGCTGCGCGATATCGCCCTGCCGTATACCATGTCCATCATTCTGCCGCGGTAAATAAGCGGTTCATAGGAGTCCGTCACCCACCGGTACATGTTGCCCAGATTCGGATCGGTAACGGGCCAGGACGAACCGTCAAGCAGCGTCAGCAGCTTCGCCATATCGCCGATCAACACGCCGCCGTAACTTCCGGTATAAGCGATATTGTTATGGAACACAAACGATCCGTCTTCGTAAAATCCGTCGCCCTTGGTGACGTACGGAAGCACTTGGCCGATGGCGTCCCGGCCTTGTTTGACTTTATCCCCGTTTTCCGTATTGATGCCCCGGAGCACGACGGCGAGCGCTTTATCCAACCGATTGGCGCCCGTTTCGGCCAACGTAGGAGAATTCGTCCGTTTGGTCGAATCGGGGCAAAATCTGTCGATCGCTTTCGTATAATTGGCTATCCGGGCCGGCGACAACTGATCATGCAGCAATACCATCATATCGCCGAGCGATTGCGGAATTCCGATCTCCCATTCCCACCAGTTGCCGGTTTCCCGCTTCGATTCGTTATACCGGTTGGCATAGAGCCAGTCGAGACCGCCGATAATGTCGTTTTTCAGCGCTTCGTTCCGGTAATGGGAGGAACCTGCCGTCGCCCAAGCGATCGTCATGTCCCTGAGACGGTTGTACGCCGACGCGGCGTCCACGGCATCGGCCGAACCCTTGAGATCGCTCCATAAGTACGTTCGGCCCGTTTCCTTTTGCATCGTGTCCCAAAAGCCCGTGCCCGAAACGTTTGTCACTTTGGCGTCAATGGATGCCACCGCTTTTGCGATATTCGGATCACTCGGATCATGCCCGCTGCCGATTAAATAAGCGGACCATTTGCTGCGCAGAAGCCCGAATTCGTCGGCCGCTTGCGGCTCGGCGGCTGCCGCGGGGGCGGGTACGCACCAAAGCCCCCAAATCAACAGCGCCGACTGAATGCATAGAAGCAGTCGTTTTCCCATTAGCTCAACCTCCCCAAGGATAAAATACTATGCTATTATAAAGTCCGGAAACCGCTTACAAGATGTTGATCTTGCCCACTTCATAATACGATCTTGCTTCTTTAACGCTTACATGAACGAAAGGAACGAATGCGATGAACTTTGGGGAGCGTTACCGCACGATTGCACATTCGCCCAGCGAAAATGCCCGAAGGTTTCTGTTTTGCGTGCACGATGTCGGCTGGTTCGCCTGTTCGCCTTGTTACGGCATGAATCGGACCTACTATTATTACCAGCTGAAGTTCGTCGTTCGCGGCTCCGGATGGGTCATTTGGCAAAACCGCGGTTTTGAGGCGCAAGCGGGCGATATCTTTTTTTTGGATTTGACGCAAAAACATCAATATCACACCAACCCCCACGATCCTTGGGAGCTGATATGGGTCCGCTTCGACGGGGTCCAGGCCAAAGAATATTTCGATATGCTCGGCGGCATGGACGACCCCATTTTCCGTACGGGTGATCCGGAGCGGATGAAAAAACATTTCGCGGATCTGTTCGAGTTGTTTCAAAACCGACCGGCAGGCATGGAATTGAGCGCATCATGCATCCTTACGAACATTCTGACCGACATGGCGCTTGGCAACATCGACCGGATCACGACGCGGCTGTCGAATCCACGCCTTGGGTACCCTAACGAGATCCAATCCGCCGTCTCCTATATCGAAAGCCATTACTCATGCCCGCTTAAGGTCGAAGACATCGCCAATCACGTGCATTTAAGTCCCTATTATTTTTCGCGGCTGTTCCGCAAAACGACCGGCTGCACCGTCATGGAATACATCATGAAACACCGGGTGCAGGAGGCCAAAAGGCTTCTCGCCGACCCCAGCCATGAAATCGGGACGGTCGCGGAGCTTGTCGGTTTTTGCAATCCCAGCTATTTCGCCAAACTGTTCGCAAGGCATGTCGGGGTATCGCCCAGCAGGTATCGTCAATCCATTCGGTAGGCAGCTTAGGACATCAACCGCTTGATTGGAATGATTTATCGTGACATGGCTTTGGTTTTCCATTACTGGTCATCAGCGCCCCGCTCTGCTCAACCTTCTTGCAGGTCTGTTCACGTTTCTTCGCGCCGGAACCTTCAAGGACGCTCCGCTCTGGTTCTGAGAGTTGAACCCCGAGCCGTGTAGGGCTTTGGGTTCTTTTTTTTGCGCCGAAAGCACCAAACGTCTCCCATTGAGAGGCAGGACAAAATGATAGCGTTTTCATAAAAATATCAACAAGTAAACCTTGCGAGGGCATTGGAGGTAAATTGGCCGAAAGTCCCCTCTTTTTCGTAAAAGAGGACAATGGAACAATTCAAGCCCCGAAATGATTCTTTAGCATCAGAAGGCAAAAAAAGGAATGTGCCCCATGCCAGCGAAGATCTTAAACATCCGAAAACAATCGCATGATCGCCACCTGGAAGGATGACAAACCAAATTCAGGAGGGAAAATGAGATGAAAAGATCGAAATGGCTGCTTCAAATCGGACTGTTGGGCACCTTGTTTTTGTCGGGATCGGCGACGGCGCTGGCCGAAGAGGCCGAGCTTGTGCCGATCGAATCGCTGAAACCTGCTGTCCCGATGGACAAACCGGTCCTGACCGGTACGGGCGGTCCCCTGATTCTGAGCGACTCGCCGGAATCCCCGAAGACGGAAGGCGCGTATTACCGGGACTCGGTGACGGGATCGTTCCGGGTGTTTTGGCATCATCAAAATATGACCGGCGAACCGCTTACCGTGGCCGTGGCGGTGACCAACGAATCCGATGAGCCCGTCATGCTGTTTTCGAACGGAATCGGTCTTGCCACGGACTATTACCCGGACGTTGCCGGACAAAACGCGCTTGCCGATTTCATGGGCGACCAAGCGGCGCAGAAAAAGGAAGCGATCCTGCAGCCGGGCGAAAGCTACTACCTGACCGCCCAAACGGAACATACGCATACCGAAAGCGGCATCGCCAATTTTACCGCTTATACGCAGCAGGGGCATAAGGACGCCAAAGTGACGGTCACGACGCTGGGTTATAAGGAACAGCCGGCCAACCCGATCGACGTTCCGATCCTGCCGAAGGACATGCATGTCCGCGGCACTTTCCCGCATATGGACCGGACCGGCACGCTTCAGTACAACACCTCGAGCGGCAACTCGCTGATCCGCATCTCCTCGGCGGCCTACGGCCCATGGAGCGACAGCATGCCGGGCGAGTATGAGGAAGGCTGGAGCGCGGTCGACGGCGGTACCGCCATCAACAACGGGAACTATGGCGTCATGTACCGCCTGAACGTCGCCATCCATAACGAAGAGGACGCGAAGCGGGTCATCTCGGTATACGATAACCCGTCGGGCGGCGCCGGGCATTACGTCATCGGCTGGGGCAAGGACCTGCTGCAATCGCCGTTCGTAAACTACCAGAAAGCCTGGAAATTCACCGAGTTCACGGTCAACAAAAAAGGCAAGACCGTGGCGGCCGAACTTAGCCTGACCGGCGGCGCCGCCGGACCTCAGACGCTTTATTTTACCAATCGCGGCGCGAAGTGATTCGAGTCCTCATGGAGCATATCAGGCTCCCGGTCAAAATAGACGCAAGGAGCTCAAGGCACGAATGCCCTGGGCTCCTTTTTAGCGTTGCTTGCCTCTGCACATATGTTTGGCGAATCCGAATCGGCCGCAGGCATAAAGCCCGTCAGCAGCGCCCCGCCTTCCGGATGATTCCCCGCCTCCAGATCGCCTCCATGCCTGCGGACGATTTTCTGCGAAATGGTTAACCCTAACCCGCTGCCTCCGGTCGAACGGTTTCGGGAACTTTCGCCGCGGTAAAGAGGTTCAAATACCCGCTCCAACTCTTCCGCAGAAAAGCCCGGCCCCGTATCGCGAATCGCAAATTTGACCCGATCTCCATCTTTAGCGCATTCGACGCGAATTTCGCCACCGGGAGGCGTGTGCCTGACCGCATTATCAAAAAGATTGCTCATAGCCCGCTCCAATAAATGCCCGTCGCCGCTGACGAAGCAATTTTCCTCGGCATAGCTCGATATCGAAATGCTTTTTTGCCGGGCATACGGATTCACGCTTTCGACGGACTTCCGGAGGACATGGCTCAGATTCACGATCCCGTTGTTTAGTTTCGTATCCAGGTATTCCATTTTGGCAAATGCAAACAGGCCCTCTACCAGCCGGTCCAATTGCGCCGATTTTTCCTTGCAGACCGCCAAATATTTGGCCATTTTCTCCGGCGACCTTGCGATGCCTTGCTCCAAACCGTCCAGATACCCCCGTAAAGCAAAAAGCGGCGTCCGCAAATCATGCGCGACGGCTGCGACCACGAACCGCCGTTCTTCTTCCAGTGCCGCCTGTTTCCGGGAGGCTTGCTCAAGGCCCTCCAACATGACTTGAAAACCGTCGCGCACTTCGGCGATTTCCGCGATCCTGGAGCCGGGCAGCCGGACGTCCTCATCCCCTGCCGCAATCCTCCTTGCCGCCAAGCTCATTTTTTCCAAGGGCTTCAGCAAAAATCTTCGCATCTCCATTCCGACGACAAAAAAGGCCAGCAGCAATCCGGCAAGGATCGACATCCACCCGACTCCGAGGGACTTTGGCATGTAAATGGCAACCTTTCCTATCAATCGGCCGTTCTCGATGATTGAAAATCGTTCGGCCGCCGACATCGTTCCGCGCCGCGCGGCATTCGACCGGTATATTTCCCGGCCCGAGGCGGATGTGATGACCGCATCCATCTTTGCTTGCCGCAGCTGCGCATCCAGTCGGCGCTGCCATTCGGGGTCTTGCCATTCCCCCGGGTTCGATTCGATCATGCGGATCGTTTCGTTCAAATTTTTTTGCTGAAATTCGTTTTGCGGCCCCTGTTTAGAAAAGCTAAACGTGTTGGTTTCCATAAAGTGAGCCGTCACATAGAAAATCCACGGCACCGTAAGGATGAAGAAAAAGCAGAGCAGCGTAAACGTACGAATGCGAAGCGTTCTCATGTTATCCTCCCTCGAAGCGGTAGCCTACTCCCCAGACGTTAACCAGGAATTGCGGGCTGTTCGGGTCCGCCTCGATCTTCTCCCGCAGCCGGCTGAGATGAACCCGAATCGTATGCTTATCGCCCACCCCGTCCCAAAACTTGGCAAGCAGCTGTTCATATGAAATAACATGCTTGGGATGTTCGGCAAACAATTTCAACAACTCATATTCTTTCGGCGTCAGTACGACGCTTTGACCGTCTACCAGGACTTCCCTGGCCGTAAGATTCAGCTTGAGGCGGCCATAGTCCAACATCTTAGCCTCTATAGGCTGCCGGTTAGACGATCGCCGCAATACGGCTTTCACCCGGGCAACAATCTCGCCGGGCGAGGCGGTTTTAACGATATAATCGTCGCCGCCCAGGGTCAGCCCCCTGATCTTGTCCACATCGTCGCCGCGGGCGCTCAAAAAAAGGATCGGAACGCTGCTTTCCGCCCGAATCCGCCGGCAGAGCTCAAACCCGTTTTGTCCCGGCATCATGATATCCAAAATCATGCAGTCTATCGCCCCCTGCTCGAACGCGGCCCATGCCTGAGCGGAATCGTATGCGGTTATAACATTAAAATTGTCATTTTCCAAAAAATCCCTCAAAAGTTCGACGATACTCGGGTCGTCGTCTACGACCAGGATCGTAGGCAAATCGCTCATGAACATCCCACCTTTGCGTTCTAGTTTACCATGTTTTCCGGGGGCATCTCATGGTAGTTGATCGTTTGTGATGAATTGTTTATTGTTTCGTGACTTTTGGATGCGGGAAAAACGAAAAAAAGCAGCCGACCGCTCTGGATCGACTGCCTGTGCCTTATTTATCAAACGATCGCCTCCCTAAAACAAGTCGGGAAATCGGATGTTTTTATGCCGAAAATCATTTTTTTAGTAGTACAAGCGGTTCCCCTTCATAGGATAAATAAAGAGGATTTGAATAAGGGGGTTACCGAATCTTGAACATATGGATAAGCCATTTCCTGCTTGGACTTTCGCTGGCTGCCCCGATTGGCCCCATAAATGCCGCACAGATGGACCGGGGACTCAAGGGAGGTTTTTTGCATGCCTGGCTCGTTGGGCTCGGCGCCATGGCCGCCGACGGCATTTTTATGCTGCTCGTGTACTTCGGTTTTATTCATTTTCTGAATATCCCGTTCATGAAAACCTTTCTCCTGCTTTTCGGCTTTTTTATCCTGACCTATATCGGAGTGGAAAGCCTGATCGCGGCGGGAAAAACGGGGATGGAAACCCGCGGCGGCAGCGAATCGCATGTCAAATCGTTCAGCGCCGGCTTCGTGATGTCCATCTCCACCCCCCTCTCCATCCTGTTCTGGATGGGAATATACGGATCCGTTCTGGCGGACATGATCGCCAAATACGATGCCAAAGGAGTGCTGCTCTACAGCTGCGCCATCATGGCCGGCATCATGCTGTGGGACGTGGCGATGGCCCTGGCGGCCAGCATGTTCAGGCGGATGCTCACCGAACGCCTCATCAAAGGCATATCGGTCATCTCGGGGTTGTCGCTCATCGGATTCGGCCTTTATTTCGGCTACGAGGCATGCCGTATTTTGTTCTTCCGCTAACGTCGGAAATGTTCTCGGTTCCTTCTTCGGACGCATCCTTGTCGGGCCCATCGGCTTTGCTCCAGAAATGGCGCATGATCAGCGTGACGCTTCCAATGACAACGATAAACCCGAGGCTGATAAAAAAGCCGGGACGGCTGATTTTGTGAAAGAGCGTGCCGACCAGCGTGAAGCCGATCAGCGCCATGCCGATGTAACGTTTGATTTTGCCCCAACCGGTGAGCTTGAGCAGCTTCCCGGACGTCAGCAAAATGAACAGCCAGTTATACAGCAGCATCAGCCCTGCCGCCGTCGTGATGTATTCGTAAACTTTTTTGGGCATCAAAAGAGCGAATACGACGGAGGCTAACAGGCCGGCGGCCGTTAATCCGATGGCTGGCAGGGGCTTTTTCCCTTCCTTTTTCTTCCCCTTGACGAAAAACCTCGGCGCATCGCCGTCGCTTGCAAGCGTCACGATCATGGTGGTCACCGCGAACAAAGAAGCCGTCATGGTCGAGAAACCGGCAATGATAAGCACGGCGTTGAATACATGCGGAACAAACGCAAGTTTATAGTCGACGAGGGCCACGACAAACGGGCTTTCCTCGGCGGCATACGATTTCCATGGCTCAAGGATCAAGGCCAGTCCGATCGAGACCACGTAAATGGACGCCAACAGCAAAAGCATGACTTTGCCGGCCTTCGGCGCTTCCTTGGGATCCTGAAGCCGCATCGTCATCAGCCCGAGAGCTTCCAGACCGCCATAGCCGTAAAACGCAAAAATGAGTGCCGCCCAAAAGCCGACAAAACCATTGGGAAGCCAGTCTCTGGGAAACGCCGGCCCATGGGCGGCGGTTTTGAACACTCCCGTTACCGCGAGAACGGCGATCACCAGGAACATGAATATGGCCGCGATCTTCATGACCGCGAAAATGCTCTCCATCCGCTCAAAACCTTTGGTTCCGATAAAAATGATCACAAGCCCTAATATGCCGTATCCGGCAGCGAAGCACCACATCGGCACCTGGGGAAACCAAAACCGCGAGAACAAAGCAAGCGCCGTTAATTGGCTTCCCATAATGAGCAGCTCGGACGACCAATAGACCCAACCGCTGCCGAATCCCGCCCAACGCCCGAAAGCTTTTTTGGCATAAGAACGAAAAGAACCTTCCATCGGATCTTCCGCCGTCATTTGGGACAGTTTGTCGTACACCAAAAAGGCCCCAAAAGCCGCTAATGCGTATGCGATGACTGCCGAGGGCCCGCCGATTTGGATGGCAATATGGGAGCCCAGGAAAAACCCCGTCCCTACGGTGCATGCGACCCCCAAAAGCGACAGTTGCCACCATTTCAGCTTTTTTTCTTTTGTATCGGAGCTGTTTCCTCGAGCCATAACGAACTTCCCTTCTCGATATCATTGAACCTGTTTATCATCTCCAAAAGCTCACATCTTATGTGCACTTTTTCCGGAATCGGTTATGACCGTCCTTCCCTGGTCCCTCTCTGGTCCCGCCTGGCTGTTATTCCATTGCAAACCGTATGGCGCATGGGCTCAAAATCATGGATAACGAATGTCTATGTATATGGAAAACCTAACCAAAACTAATTTTTTGCATCATGTCCCTATATCGGAATCTATGGTAGGCTAACTTAGAATGCCTAAATGAGCCATGGATCCTTTGAGCAGTACAATCCAACAGTGACGACAACAAGCCCAGCGTTCAGGATCTGGGAGGATTTTGTACCAGGATTCGAATATGGGGAGGTTGTAGACTGAGATGAAAAAATACGTTCTATTGATGGCAGCCCTGATTGTAAGCGCCTCAATCCTTCAAGCATGCGGCTCCGGGCCGGAGCTTTCCACAAAGGCGTCCCCGAGCATTTCCGGCAGTCATGCCGATAAAGGCAATTCGGCGGCTCTTCAAGGCGCCAATCCTCCGGAGACGGTTCAGCCATCCAATGTGCCTGCCGCGGATCAGCATGATTCAACCGCAGCCGCTTCCGCAAAAACGGACCGCCCTGCCGCCTCCGACGATGGTTCCGCCATGCCTGCGGCTCCTTCCGGTACGGCCGAAGATGACACGGCTTTTTCCGTTGTTTATCATGACGGTTATAAAACGATCGTGGCCCTTGATGAATCGCAAATCGAAAAGATGACCGGATTGCGGATCGACCCGGCTTCGATCGGAGACATCATAAACAAGCTAGAGCAAGAGAAAACCTGGATAGACCAAGCTCCTCTTGCCCCATACGCCAAACTCATTGCCGAAGCGGCCGGAACCGAATCGAACCGAATCCGTTCTGTTTTAAACAAAATGATCCAAAACAAGGTTTCGGGTTTGCGATTGTATATTTCCCACAGCAAGCACAACGGAGAGGCCCATTTTGGAACGAATAACAAGGACCATTAAGGGAGCGCCTTCACCGGTTCGGCGAAAAGCCCCAGGCATCATGCCTGAGGTTTTTTCACATCAACAACGTTACAATAGCGGATCTCCGCCTTCGCCTGACCATGTCATTTCGACGAAAGTGGAAGGCGCGGCAGTCGACGCGGTTTTGGAACCGGATGCATAGAGCCCGCCGGCCACGCCCGTCATCGTGTAATCGGTATAGAGCTTGTTGGAGGTGAAGTTCGTATAAATCATAGCGCCTGAAATATTGGATGCGTTAACGCCCTTAAGCTCCAAATTGCTGCCGTAAGATACGCCGTCCGAAGCCGTCATTTTATTCGTTTTGAAAGCCTGCCCGGTGGACGCGTTGTTCTGGACCGTGGAATTGATGATTTGCACCTGATTGGTTCGAATGTAAAAACCGTTGTTTCCAACAGACGACTCGGGAACGGTGTTCTGGAAATCGATATTGGCCCCGATCACCTTGATGTGATGCGTGCCTTCCTTGAAATCGAAACCGTCGTTGACCGTACGAATCGCATTGCAATTCAAAAACGTGATATACCCGCTTTGGTCCGGATTCGGGCTTGTCGTCCAGTTTTGATCGGCGTCTCCGACGTAAAAACCTTCCCCGAATTTGCCGCCCGTTCCCGTCCCCTGTGCCGTACTGTCCGAGATGAGCCAATACTGGCTGTTTTTGCGGATTTTGAACCCTTCCCCTTTGGTGTTTTTGACGGTCACGTTGGTCACGAATCCATGCGATGCCTCGATCAACAACCCTTTGTTGGATTGGGAGTTGGAGTCGATCGTCACGTTTTCCAGCTTGTAATAATTGTTTTTGATATGGAATGCCGCGTTGCCGGCCGAACCGGTAAATTTGAACGTGGCGCCGCCGCCCGTCCCGCGGATCGTGATGTATTGGCCCGCCGCCCCGTTTACCGAGGTCGCAATGGTCCCATTGGACACGTTGTAGGTTCCCGTTACTTCGATGACATCGCCGGGGCTTGCGCTGGACAAGTAACTCCGCAGGGTCGCGACGTCTCCCGCCGGTACGGATTTCGTTGCCGCCTGCGCCATGCCGCCCGGATAGAAGGCCCAAACCAGGGCGAAACAGAATAAAAATACCATGCCAAACCTAATCGGAGAGCGCGTCATCATGAACCAACCTCCCATTCTTCGAATCAACCGACTTCCATCATGCGAACGGACTTCATGGATTTCCCAGCCTGCATAAAAAAGAAGCATCAACTCCTTCACCGTTTTTACTTGTTTAAGCGCTTTAATTATAAATCGGCCCCAATAACAGAAAACGGTCCAAAAATATCATTTTTTCATCCGCATCCGGTACCTGTGCGGGGTTTCGCCGTATTTGGTTTTGAATAAGGAGATAAAATAGGACGGGTAATTGAAGCCGGTCATCCTGCAAATTTCTTCGATGGTCAAGGATGGGACGGCCAGAAGCATTCTGGCCTCCTCGAGGCGCTTATCGTTCGTGAAGGCGGTGATGCTGATCCCCATCCGCTCTTTGAACGTCCTCGATAAATAATTCGCGGAGAAATGCAGTTCGGCTGCCATGTCGTTTAGCGTAAACGGAAGGTTGTAACGCTTGTCGATCCATTTTGCGATCAGGCCGACCAGCTCTTCCGGGCCGGGGATTCCTCCCTCCTGGAGGGAAACGCTTGGGCCGGCCATGTAGATCCGGCTAACGAAATATTCAAAGAACTGGAAGGAAAACAAGGTCACAGCCTCCACCCGGAAGCTTGGCGGCACGACGGCCAGCGTCTCCTTTAATTGCATAAACCGCCCTTCAAGGTCCGAGGCATGGTCCGGCAACAAATAAAATACCTGGCAGGCCCGCTTATGTTCCAAAAACGAATGGAAAGCGGATGCAAGATTCGGCAGCGCATGGATGAAACGTTCAATGACGGAGCTTTTGATTTTCAGAAGGGTTCGGATATAAGCCGGGGGAACCTGCACTTTAATTTCATGGATTTGAAAAGGTTTGACGACGACCAGCGTGGAGGGCTTCAAAGGGAACATCCGATTATTGATGACGTATTTGCCCGCGCCTTCAAGAACGTACAAAATCTCCAACCCTTCGTGGGCGTGAAAATATTCGACCGGCTCCGTGTGCACGCCTTGGAATTCGAACAAGTATGCATTGTCCTGCCAGCGAATGGCATTATGAATTTTCATGCCGCACCTCCCAGAGATTCGATATGGTTTTTCCCCGTCAAAATTCCACATTATTGCCGCACGGTTCAACCGACCAACCGCATTAACCGGCAAAACGTCGCGTGGGCTCTACCATGATAAATCTACGCGCACTTCGGCATTTCATGAATTCTCCGGGAGAGACGGAAACAGATTATGTTTATGACAGCCCTGATCTTGGAAAAAGCCGGTACATGGACGTTTCGTCATCCATCGATTGCGCGATCCCAAAAGCTTCGGCCACGCTCTTGCCGTTTTGGATCATTTCATAGAAAAACCGCAATACAAACATCAGGGCGGCGTTTCCGTCAGGGTAGTCATCAGGCCCGATGTAGAAATCGCAGCCGCGATCCAAAAAAGCTTCGGCCAATGCCGGGTCGCCCAACGTGCATCCGTTGCCCAACACGATTTTTCCATCCAGACTTGCATAACGCATAACTTCATCCGGGCCGAAAGCGCCGCGCGGCTCCCCTTCCTCGTATACGTCTTCTCCCAGCTCCGGCATGAGGAGTTTCCCCTCATCCCCGTGAAAACTAAGGATGATCATATCGGTACCATGATAGATATCTTCACCGGATAATACGGAAATCAAATCGTTCGGCCTTCCGATCCAGTAAGTGAAGACCCTTGCCTGAAAACACTCGAGGGCGGCGCGAATGGCTTGCGTTTCCATATCGCTGTCGGGGCCGCATACCAAAGCGACATTCATAACGGGTTTGCTCAAAAACTTATTCCTCCATTCGATTTTATCCGTCACGGGACGGCTAGAATAAAAAAAGCCGCGGTCATCGCGGCTCACCGTGCGTTCAGTTCATTCAAGCACCGTACGGCCAAACGTTCGTAAAACTTCGCCGCGGGCAACAGGGCCGCTTCGTCCGGTTCAAACTTCGGATGGTGCAGCGCATAGGGCGAACCGGAGCCGACGTTCACGAATGCGCCCGGAATCTGCTGCAGGTAATAGGAAAAATCCTCTCCCCCCATGCTGGGTCCCACCACCTTGGTGATGAAACCGGACTCTTTGGCCGTATCGAGCGCAAAACGGGCCCAATAGGCGTCATTGATCGTGGCGAGCGGTCCCGGATACCATTTCAACTCGGCCGATACGCCCGCGGAGGCCCCGATGCCTTCGATTATTTGGCGAATCGTCTCCGGAATGCGCTGCTGAACCTCCACGTCCAGCGTTCTGACCGTTCCTTCGAGCTCTACGGTACCGGGAAGCACGTTCCAAGTATTGCCGCCGGAGATGCGGGTCACGCTGACCACGACGGCGTCCAAAGCGCTGACGCGGCGGCTGCTGATCGTCTGCAGGGCCATAACGATTTGGGAAGCGGCGACGATGGCATCGGTTCCTTTTTCGGGCGTGGCTGCATGCGCCCCGATTCCGCGAATGAGGATTTCGAAGCGGTCGACGCCCGCGGTGATGGCGCCCTCGCAGCTGCCCAACTCCCCGACCTCTAGTTCCGGGGCATTATGGAGTCCGAAGATGACCGATACGCCTTCCAGTCCACCCGAATTCATCACGTCCCTGGCACCATGCCCGGTCTCTTCCGCCGGCTGAAAAACGATCCTAACCGTTCCTTGAAGCTCATGTTCTTTTTCCTTTAGCAAATAAGCCGCTCCCAAGGCGACGGTCGTATGAAAATCATGGCCGCACGCATGCATTTTTCCCGCAAACTTCGAACGGAACGGAACGTCCGCTTCCTCCTCGATCGGCAGTGCGTCAATGTCTGCCCGCAGCGCCATGATCGGTTCCTTTCCGGTTCCGATCTGTGCGATCACGCCCGTCTTCAGGTCGGGCAGATCCAGCACTTCAATATCCGCTTCCTGCAACCATCGTTTGATTTTCCGCGTCGTTTCGAACTCTTCGTTGGATAATTCGGGTTCTTGATGCAGCTCGCGGCGAATACCGACCAACCGATTCTCCAAACTCTTTGCTGCTTCGCCGTTCATCGTATTGGATTTTACCATGTTCCTCTCCTCCTTGTTGTTGACCTGTTTTGCCGATAACTCAGACTTGCTGAACGCTCAGCTTCCCTATCATGAATGTTGTTGCTCCCCCGGATATGATTCCGAAGCCAAATGGTTGGACCTGCCGCTGGCTTTTTCGCCGGCCAATACCATACATGTGCTCGTGGAGAAAGCAACAAGGCTGCCCTTCTCGTCGAACAGGCTGCATTCCACCAAGCCGATCGTTTTCCCGCGTTTTTTGATAATCCGCTTATATTGCGACAATATACCATTCAAAAGATAGACTCCTTTCTATGATTCGTGACTCACCTGTCTATCTTTAATTTTATAGCAAATGGTAAATAATGGGCAATACATCTCTGCTAAAGTGCAAACCGTGCGGATGCAACATCATCAAAGAGCTGCTGGACCAAACATCAAACTACGAATAGCCGCAAAGTCGCTTTCATGCAACCTTGCGGCCCGATTTTTCGATCTAAGACAGGTTTTCGCATTCGTTCTCAATGACGACCCGATTCAATCTGAGATGTACCGGATTGGCGAGACTGTCGCCCACCGGGCATCTGCTTTCCAAAAATTCCACGAATCGTTCCACCTTGTCGGCAGGCGACGAGGTTTTAACGTAAAACGTGTAGCGAATATCGGAATATCCGGGGCGCACTGGAGCGCGGTCAAAAAAACCGTCGAGATCCAGGCTGCCCTCGACCTCAACCCTGAAGTCTTCGAGCTCAATATCGAATTTGGATGCATAAACCCGGGCTACGATGGATTGGCAAGCTCCGAGAGAGGCAAGCAAAGCTTCGACGGGATTCATCCCCGTATCCGTACCGCCAAGGCTTGCCGGCTCGTCGATCACCAGCTCGAATTGTCTTGCGTTGGTAACCACCTTCACGCCGTCTTTTAATTGGGCCGTTGCTTTGAACGTCTGGACGTTCGGCATCCATTTCCCCTCCTTCTTTTGGGTTCCCTCTAGGCAGCCGTTGTTACGACAGCCGCCATTAAATTAAATTCATACTATTTTGCTAGGATTAATGAAGATTATAAGTCCGTTGCAATAACCTGTCAAACAAAATATGTGCATCCCGAAAAAACCTGAAGATCATCCGGCATCGAAAAAGCCCTCCGGTCCATAAACCGGAAGGCTCCCCGCGCGCTGTTGACCGGCTTTTCAACCTTTGCCCAGCTCCGCAAACTTCTCCACGTATTGCGCATATTTTTCTTCCCATACCGCTTTCCGCTCCGATACCGTTTTTCCGTCGAGAAGCGCCTCGATCACGTCCAGGCATACGTCCCACCCGGCAATATCCTTCGGCGTATGATCATTGACAGTGACCATAATTTCGACAAAAACGAGGCGGCATCCCTCCGGCTCCGGAGACAGCTCAAAACGAACGCGGTTTTCCGCCCAAGTGTATTCCAGCACTGCATATGGCTTCAACTCAAGGATCTCGAAATATTCATAGGTCCCGTCCTGCATATCAAACGAGATGGTTCCGCCTTCCCGCAAATCCTCCACCCGCAGTTCGGAAAACCACTGCTTCAGTTTCCCGTTGTCCGTAAGCATCGACCAGACTTCCTCTATCGGATGTTTCAATTGACGCTCCAACCGTACCCGCGTTTCCTGCCCGTCCTGCTCCACCACCGCCAATGGATTCATGGCTTGCCCTCCTGTTCAAAATATCATTTTAAATCATACAACTTCATCCTATCGAATTCAAACCGGCATTCCGCATTTAACCCCGCTTGTAAGTGCCTTCGATTCATAAGGAAAAAGGCCCCCGCCAGGAAGCTTTTGCTGCCTGGGGGAGCCTTGTTTTAAAAGCCTTCGACCGTTTCGTCGTGTTTTAAGCGATCTCGTCGAGCTTACAGCACTTTCTGCAAAAAGCTGATGGTCCGTTCGTTTTTCGGGTTGCCGAACACATCTTCAGGCGTGCCATCCTCGATGATGTAGCCGCCGTCCATGAAGATGACGCGATCCGCCACCTCGCGGGCAAAGCCCATCTCGTGCGTGACGATCATCATCGTCATCCCTTCGCGCGCCAGGTCCTTCATGACGCCGAGCACCTCGCCGACCATTTCGGGGTCAAGCGCCGATGTCGGCTCGTCGAACAGCATCACGTCAGGGTTCATCGCCAGCGCGCGGGCGATCGCCACCCGCTGCTTTTGGCCCCCCGACAGCTGGCTCGGGAATGCGTCCGCCTTGTCGGCGAGTCCGACCCGCGCAAGCAGCTTCATCGCCGTGTCGCGGGCTTCCTTCGCATTCATTTTTCCCAGCTCCATCGGAGCGAACATGATGTTCTTCAGCACGCTGAAATGCGGAAACAGGTTAAAATGCTGGAAGACCATGCCGATGTTTTCGCGTGCCTTGTTGATGTCCGTTTTCGGATCGTTCAGGTCCTGGTCATCGACGATGACCTTGCCTTCCGTAATGTCCTCGAGCCGGTTGATGCAGCGCAGGAACGTGCTTTTCCCCGAACCGGAAGGACCGATCACGCAGACGACCTCGCCCTGCTTGACCTGCATGTCGATGCCTTTCAGCACCTGGTTGGCGCCATAGCTTTTCTTCAAACCTTCAACCCGGATTTTACCCACGGCGCACCCTCCCTTCGAGATATCCTGAAAGTTTCGTTAACAACGTAATGACGATCAAATACATGATGGCAACTTCTGCCCAAATGGTAAAGGATTCATACGTTCTCGCGATAATGATTTTGCCGGACTGCGTCAGCTCGACCAGACCGATCGCCGACAGAATCGACGTGTCTTTAAGCGTAATGACAAGCTGATTGATAAACGCAGGAACCATGACGCGAATCGCCTGCGGGATGATGATCTTGATCATCGCTTTGCGATAAGGCAAACCGAGCGACCGTGCCGCCTCCATTTGCCCCCGGTCGATCGATTGGATGCCGCCGCGAATGATCTCCGTCACGTAAGCCCCCGCATTCAAGCTCAGCGTCAAAATCGCCGCCAGGAACAGCGGCATCGTAAAGCCCAAAGCCTGCGGAATGCCGAAATAAATGAACAGGGCGAGAACGATCAGCGGAATGCCGCGGAACAGATCGACGAACACCGTCGCCACGCCGCGCAGGAACCGGTTTTGCCCCACTTTCATAAAACCGAATATCAGGCCCAGAATAAAGGCAAAAAAGAGCGAAACGATCGTGTACAGAAGCGTCTTGCCGAGACCGACCAGAAGCGGCTGGATCGATCCTAAAATCAACTCCCCGCGGCTTTGCTTTACCGACACGGCCGCATCTTCGCCAAGATATTTTTCTTTAATGCGGTCATATTCGCCGCTTGCCTTAAGATTGGCCAGGCCGGTATTGAATTTTTCCAGAAGCTCTTTGTTTTTGCCTTTTCCCACGGCAAATCCGTAGGAGGCGCCCGCTTCCTTCGGGGTCACGAATTTAAGGTCCTTGCTTTGATTCGCAACATATCTCAGCACAGGATAATCTTCAAAGCAGGCCACGGAGTTCCCGGTTTTCACGTCTTCGTACATCTGGGAAGAATCATCGAACGGGACGATCGTGAATCCGTATTTCGAAGCGATCGATTTCGCGAAGGTGTAGCCTTCGGTTCCGGTTTTGACCGCAACCTTTTTCCCTTTCAAATCGTCGTAGCTTTTGACGGTGTCGTTATTTATGCCGACCGCCATGACGACGCCGGATTCAAAATACGGTTCGGAAAAATCGAACTTTTGCTTCCTTTCGTCGGTAATGCTCATCCCCGCGATCACGCCGTCCACCTGGTTCGACTCCAAAGCCTGAACGGCTGCGTTAAAGCCCAGAGGTTTGATTTCATACTTGAAATTTTGATCTTTGGCGATGGCTTCCATCAGATCCATGTCGATTCCGACGTATTTTCCGTTAACGTCCTGAAACTCAAAAGGCGCAAACGTAATGTCGGTGCCGATCACGTAAGTTTTGCCGGAATTCGGCTCCGCTGCGGCGCCTCCCGCCAAACCGGACAAGCCGGTCACCATGAGGAGCAGCAACGTAAGGGAAAATAATGAGAGCTTAATTGATTTCATGTGTCCTCCTCTTCTCGGTCAACGCCGAAACTTAGTCCCCTTCATATTCTCTTTTTGGGAGACGGTACTCTACCGCCCAGAATACTATTTTACCAAAAAAACCATGATTTCTTAAAATACAATTTCAACCAGTTCCAATGGATGAGTTCATGGGAGAGAGGTCATGCATATTTCGGGGCAGGTTAATTATACATTAACCAATATACCAACATTTGCATAGAAAAAGAAACTCCCTTTCTGATCCCTTCCCCTCAACTTTTGCCAGGCTTGAAGCGCAAAAATCCCCGCCAGACGATGTCTGACGAGGAATAAGAGATCTAATATTCTCCGAGATTAAAAGACCATGGACTCTCCCGGCTTTAATGAAAGCAGGCCGGGGTGCCCTTCCCGTCCGAGGCGGGCAACGACCTGATCCGTTTCGGCTTGAGGAGCATGGACCAGCAACGTATGACGGCTCGGCACCTCTTGCAGCATACGGCGGACGTCGTCCAGTCCCTGATGGATTTTGTAGCCGATCCGAACCGTTTCGCAAGACATCTCCATGGTTTCGCCCTTCAGCAGGCGGCGGGCAAACGTCCCTTCGCTTGCATGGCCCGTAATGACGACGGCATGGTTCGCGTCCGGCGCAAGACGGCTGGCGTACCAACGGGCCCGCGGCGACTCCATCATGCCATCGGTCGTGAAGATAAGCAGCGGATGGTTGCCCTGCAGCCGCCGAAGCCGTTCGTCCTGGCATGCCGGAACATGAAGATGCGGGGAGGACAAGGCTTCCTCGATTTGGCGTTCGGCCCCAGGTCGGAGCCAATCCTTCCATTCGGCCATCTGCCGAAGCCCTTCAACGATTTCCGGTTCGGCAAGGATATGCCGATTCGGGAAACGTCTTCGCGCCCACAGCAGCAAATCCTGTCCCCGGCCGAAAGCCGGGACCGGCATCAGGACATGCCCCCCTCGTTCCAAAACGCGTTGAGCGAACCGGCCAAGCAGGTCCAGCTTCTGATCCTGCGACTCCTCATCCGTCCCATATGCATTGTCCATGATGGATAAAGAAATTCCGGGAGGTTCTCGGTCAAGATCTGAAGACGTTTCCCCTAAAGAGGACGCATCAGGCGGATCGGCGACAAGCAGCCCGGATTCGCGGCTGAAGTCTCCCGAATAAAATAAATGCCGGTCCTCCATATAAATCTGCAGCCAGACGGAACCGAGCATATGGCCGCTCCGCCCCCACCGCAGCCGAAGCCTATCCTGCAGCTACAGCCATTCGCCTCCGGCAACTTCCTCCTCCAGGATGCGAAAACGCATGGCGTAAATATGCTCTTGGCCATATGGAAGCTCGCCGTTTCGTCCTGCCACGTATTTGCGCCAATGGTCAAAATAATGCTCCAACTGCTTAACCGTTGGCTTCGTTGCCCAAATCTCCCCGCGATAACCATGCTTGTATAACAGAGGCAAGGCCATGGAATGATCCTCGTGGGCATGCGAAAGGAATACCGCCGTCAGATCGGGGATCAGGTATTCCTCAAGCAGGGGGTATTGTCCTGTCCCTTCCTTTTTGACGCCGCAGTCGAGCATGATCCGATGCTGATTTCCTGTGATTACGTAACAAGAACGGCCATGCTCGCCGGCGCCGCCCCACACTTTCAACTCCATCATCGAGCGGCCCGCTTTCTTTTGGAGCCCGCGACTTCGAGCAGAACGAGCAGCAAGGTGGTCAGCCCCACCGAGATGACGGCCATCGCCATCCCGAGCGATACTTGCCCCTGCTCGAACTGGGCGTAGATATACGTGGCCGAGGTCTGCATCGACGGCGGCAAAATGAGCAGGGAGCCGACCAGCTCCCGCGATGCGATCGTAAAGGTCATCATCCATCCGGCCAGCATTCCCGGAACGATCAGCGGCAGCAGCACCCTGCGGAAAATGTAGCCCGGTTTTGCGCCGAATACTTGCCCGGCCTGAACGAGCGACGCGTCGATTTGCGTGAAGGCGCTTTTGACGTACTGCACCGTGTACGGAACGAATAAGACGACATACGTGAGGATGACCATGCCATAGGTGTTGTATAGCGGTATCGGCATCCACGGGGAGTTCCATAACAAAATCAACCCCACGACAAGAACGATTCCCGGCACCGTGTTCGGGAGCAAACTGAACAGATCGAGCGTGCGCTGCCCGCGGGTTTTGGACCTTCCGATCGCGACGGCGAACCAGGTCCCGAGCAGCACGGCGATGGTCGAAGCGGCCAAGGACAGCCATAAACTGTTCATCAGTGCCTTCATGCTGGGCGAATGCCAGCTGAGCAGCTCTTTATAGAAATCGAGCGTAAAGTTGTTCCAGGCGAGTCCGACGCCCCGCAGCTTCATCGTGGAAGCCGCTACGATCGAAAAATACGGGATGCCGATCGATGCGATCAGCAGCAAAATGACGTAGATTCCCGCCGCCCACTGCAGCCAGCCGGCGCCGCGCATGGCGGAACGGCGGACGCCTTTTCCCCCGACCAAGCCAAACGTATATTTTCGGCTCATCACGGACTGCATGTACCAGACCAGCAGGCAGCTTGCCAGAAGCACGGACGACAGCGAAGTCGCCTTGCCGAAATCGATCGGCCAGCTGGAAATGTATTTATGGATTTCGGACGTCATGACTTCGTATCCGATTCGCTTGCCGAACGTAACCGGGGTGCCGAATTCCGCGATCGTTTTGACAAAGATGAGCATCGCGCCCATGCCGAAGGCCGACAGCAGCAAAGGGGCGATCACCCGGCGGAAGCGGTAGAGAAACGGCGCTCCCATCACCGCGGCCGCCTCCTCCATATTCCCTCCGATTCTCTCGAGCGCTCCGCGCAGCAGCAAGTACAGAAACGGATAAATATGCAGGCTCATGATCGCAACCATGCCACCGAAGGAGAAAAAGGCTTCTCCAAACCCGGCAAGCCCCGGAGCCAGCTGCTCCAGGTACCCGTTTTTTTGCATGAACAGAATCCAACCCATCGAACCGATGTATGGCGGCGTCATGAAGGGAACAAGGAACACGATTTCCAGCCACCGCCGCTCCCCGAGCCGGGTATGGACCATCACCCACGCAAGCGGAAGGGCGATCGCCGTCGTACCGAGGATGACGCACGCCCCCAGCCAGACGGAAGACGTGAGCACGTTCATCAATTCGGAATCCGCCAACGTTCGGAACGGGGCCGACCATTGCAGCTCCCCGTCCCGGTATACGCTTTGAATGAATATTTCGCCCAAAGGCAGGACGATGAGACCAAGCAGGACCAGGAGCGCCAGTCCCATCGACCAGGCTTTTCGTCGGCGCGGAAGCATCGATGGATTCATGTTACTTCAGCAGCTTCGTGAATCTCTCGGTGACTTCCGTGCCGTGCTCGCCCATCCAACCCCAGTCCGTCTTGAGCAGCGGAATTTCGTCCAGATTGGCGCGGTTCTCGGCTTTGATGTCCGTGCGGCCCGGAAGCAGCGCGGCATCGGAAACCAGCTTTTGCGCCGCATCGGAAAGCAGATAATCGATGAATGCCTTCGCGTTTTCTTCATGTTTGGTGGATTTCAGGATCGCCGCAGGCCGGGGGCTGACCACGGTGCCTTCCTGCGGATACACGATGTCGATCGGCTCGCCTTTCGCTTTGGCTTTATAAGTCATGTAGTCGACGGCGCCGGCGACCATGCTCTTCGCGCCGGTAATGACCGGATCCAGCGCTTCCTGGTTGGCCCCGGCCATGGCAACGCCGTTCGCCTTATAGCTCTCGAACAGGGACCAGCCTCCCTCGCCTTTGTCGCTAAGGTAACCCGTAATGAAATCAAGGGCGGAACCCGACAGCGACGGATCCGGAATGTTAACCTGATTCTTGTAATCCGGTTTGGCCAAATCGCTCCATGACGTCGGCGGCGTCGTTACCAGCTTGGTGTTGTAGGCGATCCCGAGCGCCGACGCGCTGGTGCTGAAGTAGTTCCCTTCCGGATCGGACCAATCCTTGTTCAGCTTGTCCGCGTTTTTCGCTTCCGGATAAGGGAGCGTCAATCCTTCTTTTTTCAGGCCCTGCGCGGAAGGCAGCGAGGCAAGAATAACCACGTCGGCCACCGGATTGGACTTTTCCGCTTCCAATCGGGCCAGGATTTTTCCTGTCGTGCCCTGAAACGTCTCGACCTTGATGCCGGTCTGGGATTGGAAATCCTTGATGAGATTGTTCGCTAATCCCTCGGGTCCCGCCGTATACACGGTAAGCGTTTTGTCCGCCGTCTCCGCCTGCTTGCCCTCTCCGGCGGCGGCAGCCGTATCTTCGGCCGCCTTGTTGCTTCCGCAGCCGGCAAGCGCGGCTCCGAGCGTCAATGCCAGAACCAGGGCGCTTCCTTTCTTCCATGTGTTCCGTTTCAAGTTGAACATCGTCGTTTCCCCTTGATATTTTTCGTTTTGAATCCCCATGTTTCAATCCCCGTCCAACCGATGAATGCCATGCTTCGGCAGGTAAATCGTAACCTCGGTCCCTTCGCTCAGCCGCCGGGGATAATAGGCGAGCCAGAGTCCGGCAGCCTTGTCCGACTGCAGCCTGACTTCGTACCGGTCGCCGACGTAGCTTACCTGCTCGACGGTCGCGGCATAAGCCAGAGTATCTTGCCCGTCCGGCTCGAACCGGATCTGCTCCGGCCTGAACATGGACCGTCCGTCCGCAAGCCAGTTGGACTTCCCGATAAACCGCGCGACAAACGGGTGCCGCGGCTGATTGTAAATTTCTTCGGGCGTACCCTTTTGCAGCACCTTTCCCCCATGCATCACGATCACTTCGTCCGACATGGACATCGCTTCGACCTGGTCATGCGTGACGTAAAGGGCGGTCAGTCCCATCTCGCGCACCAGGTACATCATTTCCAGGCGCATCTCGTCGCGGAGCACCGCATCGAGCGCGCTTAGCGGCTCGTCGAACAGCACCAGCCTCGGGCGCGTCACGACCGCTCTCGCAAAAGCCACCCGCTGCTGCTGGCCCCCCGACAACTGATGCGGATAACGCTGCTCCATGCCGCTAAGCTTGACCTTGTCCAAAGCCTCCAAGACTTTATCCCGGATCGCGTCCTTGCGCCCGGCGGCCCGGAGCCCGAAGCGACGTTTTCGAATACGGTCATATGCGGCCATAACGCAAAATCCTGGAATACCATGCCGAAGCCGCGCCGTTCGGGCGGCACCTCCCTCGTTTCGCTCGCCAGGACGTCCTCGCCGAAGCGGATGCTTCCGGTATCGGGCCGCTCCAGTCCGGCGATCAAGCGCAGCAGGGTGGTCTTCCCGCATCCCGAAGGTCCGAGCAGCGTCGTGAATTGTCCATGCCGGATCTTCAGGTCGGTCGGATGCAAAGCGGTATTTTCTCCAAAACTTTTGCCCACTCCGCTTATGTTCAAATCCATTTTTGTCTGCTTCCCTTCCTTGCTTTAACATTGGGGACGTTCGTTTGGTTCCAACGTTCCTACATACCAAGTCTACCTGCGGGAATGAAAGCCAGTATTACCGTAATGTAAAACGACAATTAATTCTTTCGATGAACTGCGTTAACATTCATAGATTTAATCTATACATAGGGGATAACCAGAAAAGAATAGGCGGGGATTTAACGATGATGAATCTTAATTTATTGAAACTTCAGATTATCGAACTGTTGGAGAAACACCATAAAATCACCACGGTGGCCGACCTCCTGAGACTCAAACAGCCGACGGTCACCTTTCACATGAAAAATCTCGAGCGGGAATTCGGGGTGAAATTGTTTGACGCCCGCATGGGCAGGATTATTTTGACGGACGCCGGACGCGCCCTGCTTCATTATGCTTCCAAGATCAATGCGCTTGCATCGGAAGCCCAACGGGTCGTCAACGATTTTGATACGCTTAAACAAGGAACTTTATCCATTGGAGCGAGCTATGTGCCTGCGACTTACATTTTGCCGTCGATTCTCGATTCCTTTACCAAATCGTTTCCCGGGATCCGCGTGACGTTGTCCGTCAAAACGGCGCCCGCCATCATGCAAATGCTCCATTCCCATCAGATCGATGCCGGAATCATCTCCACCACCCCTTTTCACAAAACGCCGCTCAAAGCGCAAGCGCTGTGCAAAGACGAGCTTGTATTGATCTGCTCTCCTTCCCATCCGTTGGCGGATGCCGAAGCGTGGACGCCGGAGCTGATCGCCGCCTCCTCTTTCGTGCTGCACGGGAAGGCATCCAATACCCGAAACATGACCGACGCGTGGTTGGAGCGGCAGGGCATTCGCCCCTTCTCCAGGCTGGAACTCGACTCCCTGGAAGCGATCAAACAAGCCGTCATGCTGGGCGAGCATATTTCCTTCGTCTCGCGGATGGCGGTGCAATCCGAAACGGCAGCCGGCCGGCTGCGGATGTGGACGATTCCGGACCTCCCGGACGAACGCCATGTGTACGTCATGACCAACAAAGATCGGTACCTGTCGGCGACGAGCGCCCGATTTATCGAGCTGCTGGAACAGTGGCGGGGAACGGCCCAAGAACCTCTCTTGGGTGGCCAAGAATAAATGATTCCATTTTTTACCTGAACGGGTCATTTCCTTGATCAAGGTTTGACACTGGCCCTTTACAGTAGGTTACGAACGATATATCCATACGAGGGAGATGAAATGATGAAATCCAAGGCTGGAAAAGGAAAATCCATCGTTATTGCCGCGTTGGGCGCAGCGATCCTGATGACCGGCTGGCAGCCTGCCGGCAAAGCCGAAGCGGCGGCCAATGCGGTGCCGTCCTATGAAGTGAAGTTCATGCTGAAAGCCGATAAGGTCCTGAACCGGGATCTCACGCTGCAGGATCAGGTCGAAAAAACCTTTGCGATCGAAGAACCGGCAGCCAGAATGCTCGTGGAGTATTTTGATACGGCGTCCCTGGAGCTGAACGATACGGGCTGGAATGTGCGCTTTCGCAAAAAAGAAAACAAGAAAAAATACGAGTTGACGTACAAAAAACGGTACGCCGTGATCAACGGGGATATCAACGCCGCCCTGGACCAGGCGAACCGGGACGGTTTCAGCGCGGACGACACGAATTACGATGCGGAGATCGACTGGGGTTACGGCAAACAGACGCTCAGCTTTTCGAATGATAAGGACGTTTCGGTCTCCAAGGGGCTGAAGCTGCCGAGCGAAAAAGATGCGCTGGAAATGCTGGTGAACGAAATTCCGGGCAAACTCGATAAAACGAACGGGTCGGGATGGGGAACGTCCGTATTGAAGAATTCCTACGCGCATGGTCCCGTTTCGGTCAGCAGATACACGGGCATCTTCGACGGCCTGGAGACGGATATCGAGCTATGGCCGATCGTCGGCGCGGACGGCAGCGGCACGGAAAGCATCGTCGAGATTTCCTTCAAAACCGATGATTACCAAACGGCGGCATCCGAACGGGCGAAGCTGATGAAGCTGCTGGAAGACAAAGGCTGGCTCATTCCGGCCGACTCGCTTAAGACGAATTTGGTCCTTGAGCGTTATTAGATATAGCAATAACCCGCAGCAGGGACATCACGTCCAGGCTGCGTTTTTTTGTTATGACTCTGTCTTATTTGGCAGTTTCCAAGGAATTTCAAATGACCGATTGTCAAGCTAGCCGTTAAAGATTCGACGTCATCACGCATTCGTAATATGACTTCCCCATTCGCCCTTCGGCGGCAACCAGCTGACGCTTCTATCGACAATGAAGTCGCCCAGTGTTTGTTCGTAATTCTTGAGGTATGGTTTATTCAATTCCCATCGGTAAAACTGAACTTTCGGCATGGGTCGTTCGAAAGTGGCCCCTCCATCCTTGGTATGTTATGATTAACATATATTGGTTTTTTTGTAAGTTCTCCATCATAAAAACCGGGAGGGAAACGAATGCAAAAGGAAATTATCTCCTTAGCCGAAATCACCCAGTTTCGATCCGCCGCCGAAGAATTTAGCCCTTTTGAATGGTACAAGCACAAATTGGAACAGGAACCGATCAGCTACAACGAGGCAACGAATTCGTGGAACGTGTTCCGGTATGACGACGTCAAAAGAGTGCTGAGCGACCATGAGTACTTCTCCAGCGTAAGAACGAGGACGACGATCAGCGTCGGCGCGGACAATGAGGAAGGCCAACATGCTTCCGGCCGCATCAATTTGAATTCGGATCCTCCCGAGCACCGGAAAAGCCACAGTCTCCTTTCCGCCGCTTTTACGCCAAGAAGCTTGAAACTTTGGGAGCCGCGCATCCATGAAGTGGTCAGGCAGCTGATCCAGGACATGGGCGACGAACCGGTCATCGATATCGTCCCAGCTTTTTCCGGCGCCCTGCCTACCATCGTGATTGCCGACTTGCTCGGCGTTCCGTCGGAGGACCGGTTTTTGTTCAAAACGTGGGTCGACCACCTGTTCCTCCCGCTGCCGAAAGAAAATGTCGAGGACATTCAGGATCTGAAACGACAGGCGGCCAAAAACTACTACAGCTATCTTTACCCTCATGTCGTCCATAAAAGAACGAACCTTGCCGATGACATCATCTCGGACCTGATTCAGGCGGAGGTTGACGGGGAACGTTTGACGGATGACGAAATCGTCCGGATGACCATGTTCATCCTGGGAGCCGGCATCGAGACGACAAGCCATCTGCTGGCCTGCACGTTTTATTCGTTTTTATATGACGACGAACGGATTTATGCCGAAGTGCAGTCGAACCGCGAGCTGCTTCCGAATACCGTGGAAGAAATGCTCCGCTACCGTTTTCATGTCGCAAAAATGGATCGGACGGTAAAGACGGACAACGACGTACTCGGCGTTCCTTTAAAAAAGGGCGATGTCGTCATCGCTTGGATGAGCGCGGCCAATATGGACAAGGAAGTGTTTGAGGATCCATTTACCTTGAACATCCACCGTCCGAACAATAAAAAGCATCTGACTTTCGGCAGCGGGCCGCATTTTTGCCTGGGAGCCCCGCTTGCCAGATTGGAGGCCAACATCGGCCTCGGACTATTCATGGATCACTTCCGGCGGATCGAACCCGTTCCCGGTTTCAAGCTGGAAGAACATCTGACGCCTTCCGCCGCCGGACAAACGCTGGCTTCCCTGCCGGTACGCGTCCATCGCTGGTGAGAAGGGATATGACTTCTAGCATGAATGAAAAAAGCCTCTTCCTTGTGAAGAGGCTTAAGTTTATTTGCAACCAAACAATCAGCAGCTTGGGTCCGGTTACCCGATGGCTTTTCGGATGTCGTAATCCCGGATGTCGATGTCCAGGTCCATTCCCAATGCCAGCTTGGCCAATTGGCTTCCTAAAAACGGTCCCATCGTCAAGCCTGACGCCCCGAGTCCGTTGGCCGCAAGCAGCCCTTCCCAGCCCGGGACGGCCCCGATGACGGGAAGGAATTCGGGCGTAAACGGGCGAAAACCGACCCTGACCTCCTGAAACGTGCTCTCGGCCAAGCGAGGAGCCAAGCTTAACCCTTTATTTAAAATCTCCTGCATTCCCCCTGCCGTGATTCGCGTATCATAACCTTCGATGTCGTTTTCGTGGGTAGCCCCGATCACGATTTTTTGTTCGCCGAATGCGATCATGTATTGATCCGAAGGCGGCATCACGACGGGCCACTTGCCCGTATCCTCTTTGCGGTCGACCTGCACGTGCATGATTTGCGCCTTCTGGAAACGAACGTTAAATCGAATGCCAAGCGGCTCCAGCAGCAGCCCGGCCCATGCGCCGGCGCAAACGACGGTTTGGTCGGCCGAAAAGCGCTCGTTGCCTACCTTGGCGCCTGTTACGCGGTTGGCCTCATACGTTAGGACGGCATCGCCTTGCAGATAAACGGCTCCATGCCGCTGCGCCGACCGGATCAGCGCGTCACGCAGGGCGCGTCCATCGACGCGGGCGGCGCCGCTGATGCGAACCGAATGATATCCTTCTCCCAGCAAAGGAAAAAGCGCTTGGGTTTCAGCATCGTTCAGCATCGCAATCTCTCCGATTTCCGGCGCGTCTTCTTTTCGCAGCCGTGCCCGCTCCTCCATCTTGCGAACTTTTTCCGGATCCGGATGGATGCTAAGGGCGCCCACCCGTGCATATCCCGTTTCGGTTTCGCCTTCTTGGATGAGCTCTTCGATCAATCCCGGGTAAAACCGCGCCCCGGCCTTCGCCAGCCGGTACCAAGCTTGATTGCGGCGCTGCGACAGCCAAGGGCAGATGATCCCGGCGGCGGCATCCGTGGCTTGCCCTTGATCTTGGCGATCGATCAGAAGGACATCCGCCCCCATTTTCGTCAGTTGATATGCGGTCGATGCCCCCAGAATTCCCGATCCGATGACGATGACTTTCTTCATGACTACAATCCTTTCCAAAACATGAGGTCGCATGATTCAATAGTTCATGAAACTTATGTTACCAAACGAAATAAAAAAAGCCCAGAGAATCAGGCTTTTAAAGGATAAACCGCAAAACCATTACCGTGAGGATGCCTACCACGACCGTCCCCAACAAGCTTCGCGTAAGGATGGCAGTCGCAAAGGTCGGTACCGCCGCCAATATTTCGGTATAATTCCGGGATATATCAAGCTTTCCGTCATTCATGAACAATTCCTGGCCAATTAAGGCAGCCATAACCGCGACAGGAACATAATTCAGCCACCGCATCGCCCAATCCGGCAGCTGCATCCGGCTGAGCACCACAAGCGGAAGCACTCTCGGAAGGAGCGTCACGACGGAGGCCCCTATAATCGCGAGCAGGATATGCCATCTTATCTCCATTTTTCCACCGCCATTCCAAGCGTCGCCGCAATAACCGTAGCCGCGATGACGGCCATGCTTCCCGATAAGAAATAGCTGGAACCGATCACCAACCCCACCGCGCAAACGGCAACCATCAAGTCTTTAAAGAACTTCTTTCTGCTGACCATCTGCAGGACGAGCAAACCGATAAACATGCCCGTCAGCGCAAAATCCAGGCCGAACTTTTCCGGTTCCGTGATCCATTGACCGAAAAAAGCCCCGGCAATGGTCGCAATAATCCAATTGAGATACGCGGTAACGTTTAAGCCGTGCATCCATTTCTCGTCGAGGGAAGTTCGATTCATGGCCTTGTTCATCGCAACCCCGAAAGTTTCGTCCGTAAGCAGGGTGCCGATCAACATCGTCTTAAATGAAGTAAGATGCCGGAAATAAGGCGATACGGCCGCGCTTAGCAGCAAGTGGCGAAGGTTCACGATAAAAACCGTAAGAATAATGGCCGTAACCGATCCATGGGAAGCAATCATGCCTGCCATGATAAATTGGGCGGAACCTGCATAAATCATCGTAGACATCAAGGTAATTTCCAACAATGACAAGCCGGACGTTTTTCCGACAACGCCTGCGGCGAAACCGATGCTTAAGTAACCGAGCAGCGTCGGAATGCAATCCTTGACGCCTTGGTAGAAGCTGTCTTCGCGCACGGTAAAATCTTGTTTGTTTACTTGAACCTTTTCAGACACCGTTTTGATCCTCGATTCCATTTCGTTTTTTCTCAGATGTTAGCTTGGGCAGCGGATGTTGACGAATCCGTGAAGTGTTGACGTTCCGAACCCCCCTCTCTATCGCATGTGCGTTATAGTATATATTACGTGCATTATATCATACGAAATGCCGATAGATGAATAGATTTCACCTCGTAAAATGAGCGTAACCAGCAGGGAACTCGAGGCCGACTTCAATCCTGCACATATTCGGACAAAAAGGATAGGGTCATCTCAAAACATTCCATGGCCTCCGGCGTATGCAGCTGAAATTGATATTCGTGCGGAACGACGCCGCGGGCCGGCGGATAAAACAAGGCGGTCACGGGGACGTTCGCCGCCCGAAGCTTCGCCTCCAGCTCCTTCCCGTGTTTTTCGAAAGAACCGCTGTTGCCATCCGTGATAAACGTCGGCGGAAAATCGCGGGTCACATGGTTGGCCGTCGAAGCGTCTTCCGCTTCGCTCCTCTCCTGCCAATTACGTTTTCCGATATAAGCCCACCCCAGTCGTTGCAAGAAAAACCTCTCCATGTTCCCCGTGACGTTCGCAAGGTGTTTGACGTTATAAGGCCCGCAATAGAGCAGCGCGGCTTTCAACGTACCGGCAGGAACGGTAGGATCGATTCCAACGCGCCCGGCCAGCCCGGGGTTGGTTTGAATGGCAGCAAACTGGGAGGCGATTTGGGCGCCGGCAGAATCTCCCCCAATGATCAACCGGTTCAAGTCCAGGGAAGGAAATTGAGGAGAGATCGATTTCAGATATTCGTAGGCCTCTCCCATTTGCAGAATGGGCGCCGGGTATTTTGCCTCGGGAGCCAATTCGTAGTTCATGCTGACGACGGCATAACCTTTGCCGGCCATCATCGTGCACCAATAGGACGTTCCGGATTTGTCCCCGGCAACAAATGCGCCGCCGTGAACCCACAGTATGGTCGGCAATTTTTCGCGGGTATTTTTAGGGAGATAGATATCGAGCGTGTTGGATTTAAAGGCGGAAGGGTATACAAGGTCTTTATGAACCTCCGCCAGCTTTTCGTAGTCCGCCCAACCGGCAGGCGCCGACGGTCCGGGATCCGGCTGATGCCTGAGCCATAGAACGAACGGAACGGGAGACAGGTTGATTGCAAGAAGCCCCCCGGCAACGACGAAAACGATGATCGACACGATCCATATTAAAATCTTCATTTTGTTCCTCTCCTTAGCGATTTTTCGTGAACATATTGTATTTCGTCTCCGCCGCGCGCTCTACCGTAATTCCTACTTTTCCATTGCCATATTCCGACTTGATCTCGTGGAGGCCCCCTAATCCGATGATTATGGTCTGCCGGATTGCAAGGATTTCAAGACATAAAAACGGACCGCCGGCATGTTCAGCGGTCCGTTTGTGTTATGTTAGGCCTGCTGCCTTACGGAAATCAGGCATTCTATCAGTCACACCTTATACGAAAACTTACTATAAATAGTTATGTCAGATCGAAACGAATTCTGGCGAATCTATGAAATTTCGAAAGGAGGGTTTCCTATTTCAACCTTATCCCCTGAATCCCGCGGGCGAAAAGGTCCGGCGGGCGTATTTCTCGAAGGCGACGGAAGAATCGGTCTATTCTGGCGCATCCTGCTGGGATGGCTCGCGTTCGTTTCCGGCCTTGGGCTGGCGGTAGCCGCGGCTACGATCGCCGGTAACTACGGCTTACCCGCGTTGGCGCTGCAGGTCATTTTGGCCGTGGTCACGACGGGCGTAAGCGTACCGCTCATTTATTTGCTGCGGCGTTATGCCGACAGGCGGCCTTGGAGCGGCCTGGGATTGAGTTCGCCCCCGAAAGGGCTGCCTTATTTTCTGCTCGGGATCGGTCTGCTGGCATTGTTGACCGCCGCATCGCTCCTCATCGGCAGTCTGTTCGGGTGGCTGAGAGTCGTTGCTTTTCATCTCCCCGCTTCTACCCTTTTTATCATTCTGATCAATTCGGCCATCGCTTTCTTCTACGAAGCGTTTCCCGAAGAAATCTCCTTCCGCGGCTACTTGTACCGGAACCTGAACACGCGCTTTCCTCGTTGGCTCGCCCTCGTCCTCCAGGTTGCCCTGTTCGTGCTCGCCCCCATCGCGCTGACCGCGTTGATGGTTCTTGCCGGAATCGCGACCTGGGATCAAGTGACGGTCGACTATATCATCAATCTGGTCGCATTCGGCACGATGCTACAGCTATGCCGCATTCTATCGGGCAACCTGTGGATGAATATCGGTTTCCATTTGGCATGGCTCGAAATGGTCCGGTACGTTGTCGTCCCTTCTCCATCGGCCATCGTCGAAGTGGAATATATAACACCGCTTGCCGGCTACCTGGTGAACATCGGCACGGTCATCCTTGGCGTGATCATCCTTTTGGCCTGGTCGCTCCGACAACGGGTGAACTGGAATCGGATCGAGCCTGATGATCAGCCCGAACCCGAGCATCCCGCAATCTAACCGTTTTTTGAATGCAGGCTTGTTTAGGGTAACGCAAACCCGGACATCCGCATGGTTTCAGTTTGGCGCCTTCTGCGCTGTTCGAAGCCATCGAAGGCACCCGATGAAAATATCGGGTGCCTTCGATGGCTGTCGAGAAACCCCCTGTTTTTTTGCAGGGGGTTTAAAATTGCCTCGTCGGTCACTGAAGTAGGGTTCTCAGAGCGCTTTAAATCGATTTTTATTTTAAAAGATATGATTCCCCATATAAAAAATAGAGTGTCGAAAAGTCCGTTGGACTTTCTCGACACTCTGCGAAGGCACCCGATGAAAATATCGGGTGCCTTCTTCGTTTATTCCGTCTCAATTCCATCCGGTACACCGGTTCGTCAGCGTCTCAATGAGCTCGTGCTGACGACGCCGTATCTGGACAGCAGTTTGCGCCCCAGCAGCGCGACGGCCCGGTCGGTGAGAAAACCCATCAGGCCCAGGCAGATCAGCCCGACGAAAATCCAGTCGGTTCGGAAAAACAGCCGCGAATTCCAAATCAGATAACCGACGCCTTCGTTGGATGCGATCATTTCCGCCCCGATGATCGCCATAAACGACGTTCCCATCGCAAGGCGAATGCCGGTAAAGATATAAGGAACCGTTGCCGGAATGATGACGTGGATGACGATCTGCCATTCCGACGCGCCCATGCTGCGGGCCGACCTGATTTTATCCTCTTCGACGGAGAGGACGCCGGTTAACGTGTTCAAGATGACGATAAAAAACGTGGCGTACATGATCAGCATCACTTTGGACGTTTCCCCGATCCCGAACCATACGAGGAACAATGTGATAAACGCGATCGGCGGAATAAACCGGATAAAATTGAGGAACGGCTCCGCAAACGCCCGGATGGCCCCTACTTTTCCGATCAAGATGCCGACGGGCACGGCGATCAGGCTCCCCAGGGTCCAACCGAGCAGCACGCGGTATGCGCTGATCCCGATATATTGCAGCAGCGTTCCGTCCGCAAGCAGCTCGTAGCCGCCTTTTGCCGTATACAGCGGTCCCGGAAGGATTTCCGGTCCATAGATCAGCGATATCAGCTGCCAGAGAACCAGGATTCCGATCCAAAACGCAATGTTCAATGACGTTTTTTTGAAATTACCGTTCATGGTGTCCCTCCGTTCCTTCCCCTACTCTTCGAAATGCGCCTGAATGCGATTGTACAATGCGTGGAATTCAGGCGCGGACATGTCGCGCGGATAGGCCAGCGGCACATCGTAGATATGCGTTATTTGGGACGACGGACCGGCGGACATGATACCGATGCGCCCTCCGAGCAGCAGCGCCTCCTGAATGTCATGGGTCACTAAAATGACCGTCTTGTCGGTATCCCTCCAAATGTTGACCAGCTCCCTCTGCATCGTGCGCCGGGTCATCGCGTCGAGCGCGCCGAACGGTTCATCCATCAGCAGGATGGACGGGTCGTTCGAGAGCACCCGCGCAAGCTGGACGCGCTGTTTCATGCCGCCGGACAACTCGCGCGGGAATTTGTTCTCATGCCCTCGGAGTCCAACGAGACCTATGAAACGGTCCGACACTTCCTTCCGCTTCGCTGCCGGGATACGTTTCATGCGCAGGCCGAACTCCACGTTCTCCCTTACGGTCAGCCACGGAAAAAGCGAGGAATCCGCCTGCTGAAACACCACCGCGCGGTCCTGTCCCGGCCGGTCCACTTCCTTTTCCCCGACCCGGACCTGACCCGAGGTTTTGGAGACGAAACCGGCGATCAGGCTGAGAAGGGTGGATTTCCCGCAGCCGCTCGGCCCGAGCAGGACAAAAAATTCTCCCCCTTTGACGACCAGGTCCACGTCTTGAATAATGTAATGAAGATGGCCGGCGCCCGGGGACGCGTAGCTCTTGTTTAACCGTTCAATATGGATTTCGTTTGGCTTAGGCAGCGAGCTCATGGGTTTCCCTCCTATTTCAATTCGATGACGCGGTCCGGAAACGCCTGGCGTACCAGGTCCAGATTCAGTTTCGCATGAAGGTCGAAATCTTTTTCGATGATCTTGTTTTCGACCATATATTTCTTTTGTCCGACCAATCCCTCGTATGCTTTTTGCGTGAAGCCGATATTCCACGGATTTTTCGGAAGATCCTTAAGCGTTGCTTCTCTCGGCTGTTTCACCTCGTCGTACATAATATCCGCCGTTTCGTCCGGATGGGCCTGCGCATAAGCCGAGGCTTCATCCAGCGCCTTCAGGAATTCCACCATGCCTTCCTTGTGGTCCTTGATGAACGAACTTGCGGCAATCAGCCCCGTACCGATCCGCACCGGCGTTTGGGACATATCCGACAGCTCGCGGGCCTCCTCAAGCCCGGCAAACTTCTGGTTGAGCACCGCTCCGTATACCCATGCCGCGTCGATTTCGCCTTTTTTCAGCGCGACGTACGCTTCGTCAAACCCGCCCTGCCCTACGAGCGTCACGTCGGATAACGAAATGCCGTTTTGCTGCAGGTAAACGTCCCATAGATACGGAATAAACGTGCCTCTTGAAAAACTCAGCTTTTTGCCTTTCAGATCGGCTGCGGTGGCGATTTCCTTGCGGGCAAACAGTTTCCACTCGCTTGCGCTTAGATCCGTGGCCGTACCGGAGGAGGCGAAGATGGAATAATCGCCTTTGCTGACGGCGTTCAGCAGCGGGAAGTCCGCGCCGAAGGCGACGTCGACCTGCTTGATGAACAAGGAATTCACGCCTTCGGCCGGGGTGGCGAAGTTCACGAGCTCGGCGTCGATGCCGTGTTTCTCGAAAAAGCCTTTTTTCTTCGCGACGCGGAAGACCGTATTGGTCGATATATCGGCGATCTTCAGCTTCAGTCGGCCGCCCTGGTTCGATCCCGCGGCCGTTCCGCAGGCGCCAAGGAGCGAAGCCGACAGCACGAGGGCCATGACGACGAGACTCAAGCGCCGAATGTGCAGCTTATTCATCGCCGGCGTTCTCCTTCCGTATGGTTTCGTCGGTCGTGGCCACGCAGAAGGCGCCTTCCCCGTAAGATACCGTCCCTTCCACCTCGACGGCCGTCACCGCTCCCCGGGCAGCGGCGCCCGGCAGGCGGAAATCGGCGACGTCGATCGGGGCGATTTCCGTTTCGACCGGCGCTTCCAACTGCGGAATCCACTCGTAAGGGACCCGATAAGCGCGGTAGACCATGTTGGAATTCCGTTTGTTTTTGTACGGCGAAATGTATTCCCATACCAGTTCATGCTCTCGCGTCACTTCGAAGATTCTGCCGTCGGCGCCTTCCGTAATGAGCGTGTTGCCGTTCGGGAGACGCTGCGCCGAGCTGATGTAAGGACTATAGAACCGGTAAGAGTCGAGCGGCGCCTGGAATCCGGCCTCCGTCGGCGTATACTGCCATTCGATCGCAAGCGTGACCGGGTTGATCTCCAAAATGCGGGAATGGTCGCGGCGCGCCACCTTCAGCCCGTCCGGTGCTTCGGGGTTCGGACTGCCGTAGCCGCCCCAGCCGCCGTTATCGAATACGAGGATATTCCCTTCGCCAGGCAGCCCCCGCGGAATGAGGTGGGCATGGTGTTGGCCGATGATCCAGCCGATATGCTCCGTTTCTTTCGACGAATAATCGGGTCCCAGCTTCCATACGATGTTCCCGGATTTTTTATCGATGATCGCGATGATGTTCGATTCGCGCGCGTCCCAGATCAGGTTATCGGGATGGAACCGCTCGTCGCCCGCATCGTAATGTTTGTTCGGGCCGAGCACCGATACGGAGTTGATATGCATCCAGTCCCCCGAGTGGGTGCCGAACGCCCGCGTGTTGGGATCGCGGAACAGCGCCAGTTTGGCCGCATCGTCGAAGCCCAGCTCGTCAAAATGGTCGCTGACCGCCCATTCCCAAATGACGTTCCCTTCCCAGTCCACCTCGATGATCGTGTCGTCGAGCAGCTCGGTGTCGGAAATTTCCGGCCGGTTCACGTTTTTATGCGCAAGGATGATCGTGTTCCCTCCGTCCACCTTTGGCGTCAGTCCCGGGGCGTAATACCCTACCGGATTGCCTTCGCGCTGATAATCATGATGCTGGCGCGCCATCCATTGCGCCGGATATCCCTGATCCTCGATCCATGCGTAACGGTCGAATGTCCAGACGATGTTGCCGTCCCAGTCTACTTGCACCAGGTTGGCTTCGTCCTGGAAACCGTATTTCGGGTCGCGTTCCGCCGTGCTGCCGAGCACGTAACCTCCGGGAAATATTTTGTTCGGAAAACCCCGCAGCCCTTTCCAAAGACGGACCTCCCTGCCGTTCATGTCAATGAGCAACGCGCCGGTATCGGCCGCCTGATAAATCGTATACCCGCTCCAAGCTTTGCCTGGCAGGTAAACCGTCGTTCCCGTCGGATAAATCGTTGGATGTCCCATAATGTTTCTCCCTTCCCGTTTGCGATAATCGTTTTAATACGAAACAAATTTGTTTGACCGCTTGCCGCTCTCCTTGATGCAAACCGCTTCCGTCGGCAAGTCCCCGCCGGCCGATTCCGCTTTTTGGATGACCGCTTCGGCAAACCCCTCCAGGCGGCCGTGCAATCGCTGGAACAAGAAGATCAGAAGCTCGAGTTCGGCGAAGGTAAAGGACCCGAACAACGCGTCGATCATATAAGTCCCTGCCTCCCTGTTCCGTGCGACCATCTCTCTCCCTTGCTCGGTAATGTCGAGCGCCACCGTCCTCCGGTCGGTTTTGCTTCGTTTGCGGACGGCAAATCCCAAAGCTTCCAGTTTGTCGCAGATCGCGGTGACGGCACCGGACGTAAAATCCAGCTGCTCGGCGATATCCCCAAGTCCTTGTTCCCCGTCCCTCACAATGGCGTTCAGGATGAGCATGCCCGGGAGCGGGACCCCTTCGATCGTAATTTTGTCGCGCTCCTTGACGAATCTTCGGACCAGCTTCCGAAAATGCCAATCCGCTTCCTCCATTTGTGCCCAGTCTTTTTCTTTCATGCCGCTCCTTTCCGGCGTTATCGACCTTGCTCTGGCTGATTTTTAAGAAAAAGGCCTTCCCTGCCCCTCCATCGCGAGCCTTGCGCCGGGAAACAGAAAAGGCCCCTGGTTCTCTACCGGCATGTTTCCGGTATCGATCTCAGGAGCCTTTGGTGGACCAATCGGCTGATCATTTTGTTTAATGTTGAAATAACGAGCATTCATTCAATGAACGATAACCCGTTGGGCTTGACGTAAGATTAAACCAATTATTCACACCTGTCAAGTAGGTTTTTATTTATCATTTGGTATGCACGAAAAATTGCCGCTTGAAGTCTATAGGTTAACGATCTTTATATTATGTAAACTGTAAAAACAACAAGTTCACCCTGCTCTCCTTTGTTATTCCAATCCTCATCAAAGAGTCATGGGATAACCTACCCGCGCTTTTTTCGCTTTTTAACCTCATTTCAATTCCCCGAATTTACATCTCAGGAATACTTTGGATGTCTTCGGTTCACAATAAGATCCGATTTTACGTTCAGAACGGAGGCATCTCATGGATAACGTTATGCTGGCGCGATCGCTGTTCGGGTCGTCCATGGCGTTTCATATCATTTTCGCGACGCTTGGAGTTGGAATCCCCTTCATGATCGTTATTGCGGAAATTTTGTATCAGGTAAAAAAAGACAAGGACTACGCCATGCTCGCCAAACGCTGGACGAAAGGCCTTGCCATCCTCCTGGGGGTAGCGATCCCTTCCGGAACGCTCGTGGGCGTCATGCTTTCGCTGCTATGGCCGGGTTTCATGGAAATCGTCGGCCAAGTCATCGCGCTGCCCTTTCAGATCGAGATCTGGGCGTTTTTCCTCGAAGCGTTGTTCATGTCGATTTATGTCTACGCGGCGGACCGGCTGCCGGCGGCGGTGCGAATCCTTAGCGTCGTTTTCGTGGCGATCGGTTCCAGCATGTCGGCGGTGCTGATTACGGACGCGCATGCATGGATGAACACGCCAAGCGGCTTTCGGCTGGAAAACGGGCAGGTGGTGGACGTGCATCCTTGGGCGGCCGTGTTTAATCCCAGCTTGGCGACGACGGCGATGCATGTGCTCCTGTCGGCCTACATGACCGGCGCTTTTGCCGTCGCCTCGGTGGCTGCCATGAAGCTGCTCAAACGTCCTCACTCGGAACGGGAACGGGCCTATCACTACAAAAGCTTGTTCCTCTCCCTGTTCATCGGCGGCATCATCTCGCTGATCACGGCGCTGAGCGGCCATGAAACGGCGCAAATGCTGCATGCGCATCAGCCCGAGAAACTCGCGGCGGCCGAGGGGCTTTTCGAAACGCAAGCCTATGCCCCCCTTTCGATCGGAGGCGTGGTCGACAAGGAAACGCGCAGCATCAAAGGGGCGATCGAAATTCCTTGGGCGCTCAGCTTCCTCGCAGGCAACCGGTTCGACACCATCGTCAAAGGCTTGAACGATTTTCCCGAAGAGGAGTGGCCTCCGCTGTTCGTGCATACGCTGTTTAATCTGATGGTGGGCATCGGCATGCTGCTGATTCTCGTATCTGTTTTTACGGTGGGCTTCCGCATCCTTGCCAAGCGCCCCTACCCCAGATGGCTATTATACTCGCTGCTGTTTGCCGGCCCGCTATCCATGGTGGGCATCGAGACCGGCTGGGTGTTCAGCTGCACGGGACGGCAGCCGTGGACCATTTACCATATCCAGAAGACGGCGTCCGCCGCGACGCAGGCCCAGCATTTGGGCTCGTTGTTTGTCCTTTTTCTCGGGCTGTATGCGTTTCTGCTGATCGTAACGGCGGTGGTCATGTTCTACTATTTCAAGCGGCATCCCGTCACTTTTGAACCGGTGGAAGGCCGGAGCGGAGAAGGGAGGAGCCTATGAGCGATACGCAGCTGGCGATCACCATTCTTTGGTGCTTTATCTTTATCTATTCCATTGCGGGTTCCATCGACTTCGGCGCGGGGTTTTGGTCCATGGTGTTCAGCAAAAGGAATCCGCATGCCGCGGACATTGCCAACCGTTTTTTGTCCCCGTCCTGGGAAGTTACCAATGTGTTTCTCGTGCTGTTGGTCGTGGCGCTTGTCGGCTTTTTCCCCCGCGCCGCCTTTGTGCTGGGCACCCTGCTGCTGGTGCCGGTCAGCCTTGTGCTCGTACTGCTGCTGTTTCGGAGCGCGTTTATCGTTTATTCGTATTCGGTGCAGAAACATGAACAGGCGCTGCGTATCGTTTCGGGGATCACCGGCCTGTTCATTCCCGGATTGCTGGTTAGCGTGCTGCCGATTTCGCTAGGCGGATTCATCCATACGGAACAGGGCTTTCCCCAACTCGAATTCGGAACTTTGCTGCGCAGCGCCACATTGTACGCCCATGTCGGCTTCGGCATTCTGACGGAACTGTTCTTATCCGCCTTATTCCTGTCCGATTACGGACGGGAAGCCGGAAACGAACAGGTGTCGCAGCAATTTCGCTCCCTCGCGATCGTGCTTGGCCCCTTGGCCCTTGCCATGGCCGTCTTGGCCACCTTTACGATGGTGCCGGAGGCGCTTTGGATCGTGGCCCGCATGCAGGAGCAATCGGTATGGTTCCTGCTGTCGGTCGTCGCGTTTGCGATCGGATACGGCGCCTTGTGGATTCGCCGGAAAGACGGCAGAAAAGGCTGGCCCCGGCTGGCCGTCGTGATGACGATCCTCCAGTTCGCGCTTGCGAGTTATGCGTACGGGAAAGCGCATCTGCCCTACATCGTTTACCCGGATTTGACCGTGGAAGCCGGCATCACGAACCATTCGATGTTCGTATCCTTGCTATGGGGGTACGGCTTCGGGACGGTAATTTTATTGCCGGTATTCGTCTTGTTCTGGTGGTTGTTCTTAAAGGACAAGCGCTACCTGCGAACGAAGTAAAGCGAATCTGTTTTGCTGCATTTGACGGTGCTGCAAGCCAAAGAGCCGACAGGGAACATCCCCGTCGGTTCTTTGGGTTATGGGCTACTCCGGAACGATCTTCTTTCGGGCTGACACTTTTTTGGGCAAATCGCTGCGCCGACCTGCGTGACTCATTTCCAGAAGTCAAAAAAAAGCGCCCTTGACGGACGCTATGAACGCGTTTATTCATTCGTTTTTCGGCGGTAAAGCCAAAATGCCAATGTCATAAAGACGAGCAGAATCGATCCGAGCACGGCAAGCGCGGCGATGAGCACCGGGGCTTCCGCCGTGC
The DNA here is from genome assembly GCF_018333375.1 of Paenibacillus cookii. GTDB lineage: Bacteria > Bacillota > Bacilli > Paenibacillales > Paenibacillaceae > Paenibacillus_AQ > Paenibacillus_AQ cookii. Next base: position 1,975 of record NZ_BORW01000021.1, on the reverse strand, counting down.
CGTGCGTCAGTCCCCGGGCGGCCGAGGACGCCAAGCTCACAGGATTATAAGCCACGATTCGCCCGAGCCATGGCGGCATGGTGGACGTATCCGCAAAAACGTTGCTGGTAAACATGAGCGGGTACAACGCAATGTATGACATTGTGGTGAGGGTTTCGGTTTTTTTGACGACGATTCCGATGCAGGCGAAAATCCAGCTTAAGCTGAATGCATACAGCATGACGAGCGCAAACGCAAGCAGGAATCCTGCGATGCCGGCTTCCGGGCGAAAGCCAAGCAGCAGGCCAAGCCCGAACGTGGTGAGGATCGCCGCCGCAAACGACAGCAAATGGATCGCCATCGTGCCGATGATTGCCGCGGGCTGCCAAAACGGAAGGCTTCTGAACCGGTTGAAAACGCCTCGTTCGATATCGGTTTTGATTCCGATTCCGATATACACCGTCATCGTGGTGACCGTATAGACCAGCATGCCCGGAAGCAGAAATTGCAAGTAATCGCCCGTCGAGCCGGAGATCGCCCCGCCGAACAAATACGTAAATATCAGCAAAAAGATCGCCGGAAAAACGATCGAATCGATCGCCAAATAATGAATGTTTCCGATCGTTTTGCGCCAGGAGCGCCAGATAAAGGTTGAGACGGCTTGCAGCGCGTTTGCTCTTTTGGGGGGTTCCCCTCCGTTCAGCGCCAACATAACCCTGGATGGCATCTGATTCATCGCGTTCCCTCCTCGATCGTTCCTTCTTGGGCAGCCCTGCCGGTCAAGGCAAGGAATACTTCATCGAGGCTGGGCTGGCCGAGCGAAAATTGAACCGTTCCGATGCCGTTTCCGGATAGTTCGGCAAGCGCCAGCGCCGCTAGTTTGGGATCCGAAACGGACGCCGTGATCAAAGCGGGATCATCGTGGGTATTGACAGTCGTTCCGAGTACGCGGTTCATCACCTGTTCGGCATCGGTCCGCTGCTCCGCACGGGTCAGCCGGACCTGAATCGTGCCCGATCCGACCATAGCCTTCAACTCGCCCGGAGTCCCTTCGGCGACGACTGTTCCCCCGTCGATTACCGCAAGCGTGTCGGCAAGCTGATCGGCTTCCTCCAGGTATTGGGTCGTGAGCAGCACCGTCTTTCCTTGTCTCACCAACATCCGGACAATCTCCCAGACGTCGTTCCGGCTCCGGGGATCCAGCCCGGTCGTCGGTTCATCCAAAAACAGCAGGTCCGGCGCCACAAGCATGGCCGCGGCAATGTCCAGCCTTCGCCGCATGCCTCCCGAGTATTTTCCGGCCTTCCGGCCGGCAGCCTCGGAAAGGCCGAACCCCTCCAACAGTTCATCGGCCCGGGCTTTGGCCGCTTTGGTTCCATACCCGGCTAGCCTTGCAAACAGCACCAGATTGTCTCGCCCGCTAAGTTCCTCGTCAACGGCGGCAAATTGCCCGGTCAACCCGATCCTTCGGCGAACGGCATCGGCCTCGCGAACGACGTCCCGTCCGAAGATTTTTACGGTTCCCGCGTCCGGACGAAGAAGCGTGGACAAAATATGAACCAGCGTCGTTTTCCCGGCTCCGTTGGGACCCAGGATGCCGTACACCGTTCCCCGCGCCACGCCGAGGTCCAATCCTTTCAACACTTCCCGCGTGCCGTATGCTTTTCTTAATCCTTTCACTTCAATGGCAAGTTCCCTTTCCGCCATCGTTCCACCCGCTTTCTTACCGGTTTTGATTTTGAGGATGTTTCCTCTTGAAAATCCGCTTACAACCCGATTTTATAACACTCATGCAAATGCGAAGGTTCAGGAAAAGAATTGCCGATGAAAAGCAATTTGCAAACATAAGGGGCTGTCCAATAAGTCCCCAAAAATCATAACCACCCGTCCAACGGGTGGTTTGCACTTGGGGTATAACCCCCTGTTGCCAAACTGCGCCTAAAGACGCTAGCCTGACAATAAATTGTTCAGGCTCAGTGTAATTTGCCTCTTTCAC
>NZ_BORW01000020.1 GCF_018333375.1 Paenibacillus cookii | reverse complement strand
GTGTGGTAGACTTCATCTAAAAGGTGCTCCTTTCTTTGTAGGTGATGTTCTGGACAAACACCATTCTACCAAAGAATTGGAGCCCTTTTCTTGTTTTTCAGACGATGTTACTTTCGAAATTCAGGATCAATATTTTAGCATATGTTTCTTAATATTCATCCTTTGGATTGTAAGCGGAGTGTTAAATATTGTATATTGGGAACGGAGGCGATTTGAAAAAAAGTAATAAATAGGAAACGTTAGTCTTGAGCTTTACGGTGTTAAAAAATTCATTTTCATCTTATCAAGAAGCGAGCTGATTATTGCCTGTGCGTCGGTCAAAAAAAACGTGGAAGCTTATGCTCCTGGGCATGGTATCCCTGCTCATCATGACTTTTTTTCTTCCGCGCGGATTGACGCGGATCAGCCAGCCGGAATCCTGCGGGGAAGGCTGCAGCCGTTATGACATCGTCGTCATCGGGAGCGAAATTCAAGGGGTACTCCTCGCCAAGGAAGCCCAAAATCTCGGACGGAGCGTCCTGATCCTCGATCCCCGGGAGAAACCCGGAGGAGAGTTGATCCAGGGTCAAATGCTCTTTCTCGACGAGCCTATGAACAAGGAGCGCAAAAGCCTGGTACAAGGCGAGCTCAAGGCACTGTTTGACGGGTACAACAAGGGCAAAATCCGCGACTTGCACGAATTCCAGGCTTATTACGATAAGCTGATTCAAGATATAACGCTTAAAAGCGGCATTACCATCAGCGGCGTGGAGGAAGATGCCGCAGGCAAAGGCCATCGGATGAAATCGCTCACCTATAAGGACCGGGATCGGAAGACTTATAAGGTGGAGGCCGGCTATTGGGTGGAAAACACCGATTTTAATGCCCTGACGGGCCGGCTTAAGCATAAACGGCGGATTCCGGGCATGGAGACGATCGAAAAAAGCCATAAGCCCGACTATATGGGCGCTACTTATATGCTGAACTTTAAAAACGTCGATTGGAAAAAACTCAGCAAAGAGGTGCTGAAGCATTACCCGCTGTCCAACGTCCGGAAGGTTTTTGGCCCCAATACCTACGTAGACTGGAACTTCGCGGTAGGGTTCAGCAACGTCATGGCCCAATACGTTCCCGCCGAAAAGCTCGTCCGGCTGCGTGGCCTCAACATGGCGAACCAGGGGGACGGGAAGGTCATCATTAACGCCTTAATCATGTATAACGTCGATCCGTCCAGCGATGCCTCCGTCAAAGAGGCGATGCGAAAGGGAGAGGCGGAGGCGCCGCGTATCCTGGAATATTTGCGTTCCCGTCTCCCCGGGTTTGAACAGGCGGAATTAAACGGATTTCCAAGCTACCTGTATATCCGCGATTTCAACCGGTTCGAAACGGACTACGTGCTCAAATACGAGGACGTGATGGGCGGCAGGATGTTTTGGGATAACGTCAGCATCGGCGCTTATCCGGTCGACCTGCAGGGAACGGTTCACATCCCGCACGGAATCGGCTTCGGCGTGCCGGATGCCTACGGGATTCCGCTCCGCTCTTTCGAGCTGAAGGAATACGACAACGTGCTCGTCGTCGGAAAAAACATCGGGGCCGACATCAAAGCATACGGTTCGTCGCGGATCATGGCCAACAACGCGCTGGCGGCCCAGACGATCGGAATCATCCTCGGGTACGAAGCAGACCGGAAACGGCTGAAGGAGCTGACGCCGGAAGACTTCAAGCGGATTCACCAGTATCTGAAACGAAGACATCACATCGATGTCGAACATATTTGAAGAAAGATTATCGGCTGCAAAGGCAATGCCCCGTTTTGGCGGGGCTTTTTTATCGGCTATTGAATCCTCGGGGTACAGGTTTTATAGTGATGAAAAGATTGCATTCAAAATACTGCAAAAAGGCGGGGACTCTAAAAAATGGCTTGGTATCTCGACAGCGCGCTGGAACGCCATAAAAAAGCGCCGTATACGTTTTACGTTCCGTCGCCTTCCGTCATCGAAAAGCTCGGGGAAGGCGATCGGGTCAGACTTCTTTTTATGTCCGGCGCGGAAGAGGACTACGTTTGCGAACGGATGTGGGTCGAAATTACGGAAAGGGACGGGGACCGTTTTGCAGGCACGCTGGTGAACGAGCCGGTAAGCATGGAGCAGCCGGTCCGGGGCGAAACCGTTCATTTTCGCGGCGAGCATGTGTGCGACACCGAATATAAAGACCCCGAGGAGCAGCGGTGGGATTACTATTTTGACAACAGGATCGTGGTAAGCCGCGACGTGCTTGCGAGGAAAGAATTCAACTTTTTGCTGAGGGACTTTCCCAATCGGGACGGCGACACCGGATGGACCGCATCAAGCGGGTATGAAGAAGAAGACTATTGGGAACATGCCGACCATTTGCAGGTCGTTTCCATCGGCGTCGTGCTGAATATGGACGATTCGATCCTCGAGTTCATCGATGACGCGCCGCAATGCGCCTACGAACGGGATCCGGCAACGGGAAGGTTCGTGAAGGTCGATGATTTCGACTGGGACGGCTACAACAACGGGTAAGGATCAAAAATCAACAGAAAACGACGTTTTTCATGCCATACCCATCCATAATTATGACCCGGAAAAACGAATTTTGGTGGAAAAATCTAACTTTGGTTAGTTTTTTTTTCAAACTTGTTCTTGGTAATCTGATAAAAGAAAGCAAGTCCTTACATCCTCCCAACGAATTCCCCGACATTTCCCCACGCGCATCCTCAAGCAACATCCCTTCCCGGACAGAGGGTTGAACCCGGTAGCTGCCGGGCTTAACCCTCCTTCGTATGTCCATGTGGACCGCGATTTGCCAACCGGCATGCCGGCGCTATATAATAATTTCATCAAAATAATAGTAAACAGGTGTTTATTTATGCAAACGCTAAAGGAAGACGTTCGTCAAAACATATTGCGGGCTGCCTTGGCCGAATTCAAATCCCATGATTACGCGGATGCCTCCATGCGCCGGATTTCGGCGGCGGCGGGCATCACGACGGGCAACATTTACCGCTACTTCAAAAACAAAGAGGAACTGTTCGAAGCGCTCGTCAAACCGGTATACGAGAAACTGCTGGACTATCTTCTGAGTCTGAAAAACGAGCTCGACCGCTCCTATATCGACGGCAACGGCGAAATGAAGTATTTCGGCATGATCGAGGATACGGTCGTCGGGCTGTTTGATGCGTACAGCGCGGAATTGACCATCCTGATGAACCGCAGCACGGGATCGAAGTACAGCGGCGTCAAAGCGGATATGGTGCGGCTTGTCACCACGATTTTGGAGGATGCGTTTGCTTCCGGCCGCGAACACGCGGCGAAGCTGACGGCCGAGCAGCGCCAAAGCGCGCGGATGCTGGCGGGAACCATCGTCGAAGGCGTCTGCCTGATTTTGCGGGAGCATGAGGATGGGGAGACGGTCAAGCGGCTCGTCAACGAGTTTATTCGTCTGTATCATGCGGGCATGATGTGCGGGCTTCCCGACTAAATCGGGGCCCGGATTTCTTTGCGGATGAATAATTTTTTTCTTATTTTTGTAAGATGCATAGGAAGCCCTATTTTTTTGTTTCAAAAATGAACACCTGTTTACTAACAATTCAGCCGAGGAGGAAAAACAAAAGGATGCGGCAAATCATCAAATGGCGCTGGGCGATTCTGGCGCTTTGGCTTGTGGCTACCGTACTGCTGACCGTGTTTCAGCCGGACGTGAACGCCATTTTGCATGAGCGGGGGCAGGACCCGCTTACGGAAGACAGCCCGTCGAAGGTTGCGGGCAAGCTGCTCAACAAAATGACGGGCACTACCGGCACCAGCGATATCATCGTATTTCATAGGGAAAACAAACTGACGGATCAGGACATGAAGGAGATCGAGGCGGGGATCCGCAACATGATCGAACATCAATCCGAACTCGGCTTCAGCCAATTGATCGATCCGTTTACGACGCCGGATGCGAAGTCGTCCCTTGTCTCCGGGGACAACACGACGCTGATGGTGAGCTTCAGCCTGGATAAAATGGGGCGCAACATCGACGAGATCGACAAGCAGTTCAAGGACGCGCTGAAGGACGTGAACGTGCAGTACTACTTCAGCGGCGAGGATTTTATCCAAAACGACTATATCAAAGCGACGACCGCAGGGGTGGAAAAAAGCGCGGCGCTTACCGTCATCTTTATTCTGGTCGTGCTGATCGTCATGTTCCGTTCGATTCTCACGCCGTTCGTGTCCCTGCTGACGGTCGGCATCACATACTTGGTTTCGATGGGGATCGCGGCGCAGATCATCGACAAGCTGGACTTCCCCGTCACCAGCGTGACGCAAATGCTGCTCGTGCTTATCCTGTTCGGGATCGGCACGGACTACAACATTTTGCTGTTCAACCGTTTCAAAGAGGAGTTGTCGCATGGGCGGACCGTGGACGAGGCGATCGTCGCATCGTACAAAACGGCAGGCAAAACGATTATTTACAGCATCGCCACCGTTTTTATCGCCTTTGCGGGATTGAGCTTCTCAAGCTTCGGCATTTACAAGTCCGCCAATGTGGTTGCGATCGGCACCATCGTGCTCGTGCTGCAAATCCTGACGCTGACGCCGTTTATGCTGAAGGTGTTTGGTCCGAAGCTCTTTTGGCCTTCGAAAAAGAATGCGGGGCATAAAGAAAGCAAATTTTGGGCGAAGCTTACGTCCGTCTCGGTCAAGTATCCGGTGGTCGTGACGGTGATCATCGTCATTTTGATGATTCCGGCGCTGCTGACGAGCGCGCAAAAACTTTCCTTCGACCAGCTTAAGGAACTGGGAGACGGCTATCCGTCCACCAAAGGCTTCAGCCTTGTAGCCGAGCATTTCAGCCGGGGGCAGGCGCTGCCGACAAGCGTCGTCATCGAAGACGACAAGGCGATGGACAACAATGAAGCATTGGGCGTCATCGACAAGCTGACCGACAAGCTGAAAGCGATCGACGGGGTAAAAACGGTGGCCAGCGTGACGCAGCCGCAGTCGAAGCCGATCGACGAATTTTATATCAGCAGCCAGTCGGAAACGGTCACGGACGGCATTTCGGCCTCCAAAAAAGGCGTGGATCAAATCAAAAGCGGCCTGGATCAGATCGCGGGCAAACTGGCTGCGCCGGATACGTCGAGCGCCAACCAGCTGGTAGACGGCACGGGGCAGGTCAAAGACGGTTATGACCAAATCACGGACGCCCTGGGCCAGGTTGCCGCGGGCATCGGCAAAGGCGCCGGCGGCGCGGGCGAGCTGAAGAAAGGAATCGCCGGATTAAAAGGCGGCCTGGATGCCGTCAGCGCAAACACGGGCAAAATCAGCGCGGGCCTGTCGGAAATCTCGAAGGGTTACGCGGCGCTGGAGGCAGGTTATAAGCAGCTCGGCGGACAAATTCCGCAAATCGAGCAAGGTTTGGCGGGCATGAACGCTTTGATTGAAGGACTGGGCGCCAAACACGGCGAGCTGGCGGAAGATCCGGATTACGCGAAACTGAAAGCGACCGGCGCGACGCTTGCTTCCTCCTTGGCCCAATTGAATGGAGGATTGCAGCAGCTGGAGGCCAACTTTGCGAAGCTGAACGGTTCCCTTGGCGAGGCGGCGGGAGGACTCGGCCAAATCCAGGCCGCCCAGAAGCAGATGGCTGCCGGACTTGCGGCTTTGCAAAAGGGCGCGGCGGAGCTGCAAAAAGGCCTGGAGCAGGGCAGCAGCGGTTCCCGGGAGATCGAGGCGAACATGAAAAAGCTGAATCTGGCGCTCGGAGAAGTGCAAAGCGGCCAGAAACAGCTGATCGACGGGCTTTCCGGTCTTACCGGCGGCATGAAGCAGTTGAAGGAAGGCATCGACAAGAGCGGCAGCGGACTCGGGGACATTTCCGAGGGATTGGGCAAAACCGGCGATTTCCTGACGCAGCTCAGCGGTTCGAAGACGTTCTTTATCCCGCGTGAAGCGGTGGAAAGCGAGGACTTCAAAAAGGCCGAGGACAGCTTTATGTCCAAAGACCGGAAAATCACGAAGCTGCTCGTCATTTTGGACGATGACCCGTATTCCCCGGCGGCGCTGGCCACGATCGAAAAGATCAACGACACGGTCGCCGGCAGCCTGAAAGGAACCGTCCTGGACAACGCAAGTTACGGGGCGGCAGGACCAAGCTCAACCACGTACGACATGAACAAGGAACAGTTGAATTCCTTCAACAGCACGGCCGTGATCGTCATCGTGAGCGTGTTTATCGTATTGTTGTTCGTTATCCGTTCCTTCTGGCCGTCGGTATTTATCGTGCTGTCGCTGATCGCTTCCTATTATGTCGCGATGAGCGCCTCCAATCTGGTGACGACGTATATCATCAAAGCCGACGGGGTGTCCTCGTTCGTGCCGTTTTTCTCCTTTATCGTCATCGTGGCGGTAGGGGTTGACTACAGCATCTTCCTGATGGAACGGTACCGGGAGCATGGCGACATGAACCCTGGCGAAGCGATCGTCAAAGCGGCGAAAAGCGTCGGCGGCGTCATCATTTCGGCGATGGTGATTTTGGGCGGAACGTTTGCGACCCTTATTCCATCCGGCCTGGTGCTGCTCATTGAGCTGGCTACCGCGGTCATCGTGGGGCTGGTCGTGCTCTGCTTTATTCTGCTGCCGATGCTCGTTCCGGCGCTGATCACGATGCCGGAGCGGCTCCAGCAGAAACGCGGACACCAGCTGAAAGCGGTCCATGTCAGCGGCTCGGATGCCGATGGCAAGCCGATGTAACAAGAAGCTTCATGAAACGCGGCAAAATTGATGGCCATAAAGCAGAAGAACCGGAAGGAGCGTAAGCTCTTTCCGGTTCTTTAATCTATATGGAAGGTGTAAAGGCGATCGCCACAGAGGGGGAGCGGGCTGCCTTACACCAGGGTTTTCAGGGCTTCCGGCGTGAACGGCTTCAGGTCGCCGAAACGGCCTTCGCGGACTTTGGCAGCCCATTCGGGATCGGCCAGCAGCGCCCGTCCGACGGCCACCAGGTCGAATTCCTGTTTTTCCAAGCGGTTCAGCAGCTCGTCGATGTCCTTTTGGCCTGCGCCTTTGCCTTCGGTAAATAGGCTCGTGAACGCTTCGTCCAGACCGACGGAACCGACGGTGATGACCGTTTTGCCGGTCAGCTTTTTGGCCCATCCGGCGAAGTTGAGGTCGGAGCCTTCAAATTCCGGTTCCCAGAAGCGGCGGGTGGAGCAGTGGAAAATATCGACGCCGGCTTCGGCCAATGCCGTCAGCAGCTGCTCCAATTTTTCCGGCGTATCCGCCAGCTTCGCGTCGTAATGGGTCGTCTTCCATTGGGAGAGGCGAAGGGCGATCGGGAAGTCCGGTCCTACCGCCGCGCGGACGGCTGCCACGACTTCGATGGCAAAGCGGGCGCGCTTCATCATGTCGCCGCCGTATTCGTCGGTACGCCGATTGGTTCTTTCCCACAGGAATTGGTCGATCAGGTACCCGTGGGCGCCGTGGATTTCCACGCCGTCAAAGCCGATCCGTTTTGCGTTTGCTGCCGCATCGGCATAAGCCTGGATGACGCGCTTGATTTCCGCCACCGTCATCGGCTCGGTCACGGGGTTGCCGTTCAGGTCGAGTCCGGATGGACCGATCGGCAGCGCCTCGGGATTCGGCTGGGCGCCAACGGGGCGCGTCATGCCGATGTGCCAGATTTGCGGCATGATTTTGCCGCCGGCTTCATGGACCTGTCTGACGACCTCGGCCCAGCCTTTCAAGGCCGCTTCGCCATGGAAGTTCGGCACGTTCGGATCGTCGGTGGCTGCCGGATGGTCGATCAGCGTGCCTTCGGTAATGATGAGGCCGACGCCGTTTTCGGCGCGGCGGCGGTAATAGGCCGCCACATCCGGGCCGGGCACGCCGTTCGGCGAAAAGCTGCGGGTCATCGGCGCCATCACGACCCGCGTCGGAATCGTCAGGCTGCCCAACGTATAAGGCTTAAATAAGGATGCGGTTGAGCGGATGTTTTGCTGCGAGTTGCTCATGTATGGATCCTCCCAAAATCTAGATTTTATTTTTCTGTATTTCTATAAAAATAGATATATATGATCAAAAGAAGGAGCTTTATGCTTATGGCAGACCATGAAAACGAAAGCTCTTAAGCCTAAAGCTCTTTCTTGAGTTGTTCGATAAAGCGGCTGATTCCCTCCTCATTGCGTCTGTAATAAGTCCACTGTCCCGCCCGGCGGGATTCCAGCAAGCCTGCCTTCTGCAATTTGACGAGATAACCCGAAATGACCGATTGGGCCAGCCCCGTTTTCGCGGAAATGGAACCGACGCAAATGCCGCCCTTGAAATCGCAGGATGCAGGCATATGCTCCTGGGGTCCAAAATGCTCCTCCGGATGCTTTAGCCATTCCAAAATGTTAAACCGGGTTTCGTTTGACAATGCTTTGATCGTTAATAATATATCCATGGGTTTAATTATATCTATTTTTATGGAAATGTAAATATCCTTTTTGGGCATGGGACAGGGGTTTGTGTCGGAATGGCTTTATTGTTAGGATAGGAGAGGACTTCGATTCCAATCTTTTCAAGTGAAAGGGTGCTTGACGATGAAGGAAACGCTGGAGCGGTACAAAATTTTCCGCGTCCTGGCATCCATATATAGGATCAAAGCCGTTCGGCTGCTCATCCCGCTTGCGGTGATCGGATTCGTCTACTGGGAAGGGAAAAGGGAGCTGTCCCAGATTTCCATTGGACGCACATTTGGGGAGTTGCGCCGGCTCCCGGCTTCGTCCGTTGCGGAAATTTTCCTGTTTGCCCTTTTTTCCGTTGCGGTGATGAGCCTTTACGATTTTATGATCCGCCGCCATTTTCGGTTAAAGGTTGGATTCTGGAGCACGTTTCGGTATGCGTGGATTGCCAACACGTTTAACAACATCATTGGATTTGCGGGATTGACCGGGGCCGGGCTCCGGACGATTTTATATAAACGAAGCGGGATATCGCCGGTACTGATGGCTTCCGCCGTCGTGTTCCTTTCCCCGGTCGTCGTGACGGGGCTGTCGGTCCTATCCTGGGGGATCATCTTTGGGCTTTTTAACGTGGACGGGCTCCTGCAGGAGCATGGGTGGCTTGTTTTTGCCGTCTGGGGGATGGCTTTGTATTTGCCTTTATTTGTCCTGATGCAGCGGTCTTCGCTTTTTGCGAAATGGTTTAACCGCGGGGAAGGGAGAACGCCGTGGACGACCGTCGGCGTATCGCTCAGCGCTTCGCTTTTGGAATGGGCCTGCGCGGGCATCACCTTTTGGATGATCGCCGGCAGCGTCCTGCACGACGTATCCTTCCGGGACGTGATCGGCATGTATTCGGTCGCAGCGATCGCCGGCATTCTGAGCATGGCGCCGGGAGGCATCGGGGCGTTCGACTTGATGGTGCTGCTCGGGCTGGAGCAGATGGGTTTCCCTTCCGGCCGGTCCATGGCGGTGCTTGTCCTGTTCCGGCTGTTTTATTACATCGTGCCGTGGCTGATCGGCCTGATCCTGTCGGCCTTTGAGCTGGGCAGCGCGGCCAAGCGGGCCGGGGAAAACGCGACCCCGGAGTTCCCTTTGAACATATGGCAGCGGTTGTGGCGTTGGCCGGGGCAATTCCGGTTCTTAAGCGATCTGGGCGCGTGGGCGCTCGGGAAGCTGGTGTTTGTGAGCGGCCTCGCGCTCCTGCTCTCGGCTGCGATGCCCGGCTTGCTCTACCGCCTGAAACTGACGGAGGAATTGCTGTCGATGCCCATCATGCGCATCTCCCATCTGCTGACGGTCGTTATCGGGTTCATGCTCATTATTCTTTCCCGGGGCATTTCGCTGCGGATTCGCCGGGCATATGTCTGGACAGGGGTTCTGCTGCTTGCCGGCGCGATTTCTACGTTTACGAAGGCGTTTGATTTCGAGGAAGCGATTTTTCTGCTGATCATCGGCCTTGCGCTTTGGATGTCCCGGTCCAGGTTTTACCGCAAGGGCGCCGTCGTCGACTACCGAAGCTACGTGCTCTGGTATGCATTGTCGGCGGTCATCGCTTTTGCGTACTACTGGATCGGAAGCCATGTCCACCATGGCTGGCTCAGGCATCTGCCGACGGCCGACCGCATCCACTGGATGTTCGGGCCGAAACCGTATGCCATGACGGCATGCATTGGCCTGGCAGGCGCATGGCTGCTGCTGACGATGCTGATGCTGCTGCGCCCGAACCGGAATATCGCGACCGGGGCGGGTCCGGAGGAGCTTGAGAAGCTTCGGCTTTTCCTAAGGGACACCAAAGGCAATATGCTCACCCACATGCTGTTTGCGGGAGACAAAAGCTTTTTCTGGGCCCAGGACGGTCAGGTGCTGCTTCCTTATGCCAAGTCAAGGGACAAGCTGGTGGTGCTGGGCGACCCGATCGGACCGATGAAGCTGGTGCCGGACGCCATTGCCGAATTCCAGCAGTATGCCGACGAATACGCGATGTCCGTCGTGTTTTACCAGGCGACGCCCGAATTTCTGCCCGTTTACCATGAACACGGCTACCGTTTTTTTAAATTGGGGGAAGAAGCGCTCGTTCCTTTGGAGAATTTCACCCTCAGCGGCAAAAAGGCAGCCGACCTGCGGAGCGTCCGCAACCGTTTCGATCGCGAGGGGTATGTTTTCGAAGTGGTGCACCCGCCTTTTGCCGATCCGTTGTTCGAAGAACTTCGGACGGTCTCGGATCAATGGATCAAGGGGCGGAGGGAGAAGGGCTTTTCGCTCGGCTGGTTCGATAAAACCTACTTGGAACAAGCCCCGATCGCGGTTCTCAGGGACGATCAGGGCATGATCTTGGCGTTTGCGTCGCTAGCCCCGGGATACGACGGGGGCCGGACGATGTCGATCGACTTGATGCGCCACCGCAGCGGCACCCCGAACGGCACGATGGATGTTCTGTTTATCCGGCTGTTGGAGTGGTGCAAGGCCCAGGGATACAAGGTTTTCAACCTCGGCAATGCGCCCTTGTCCAGCGTCGGGGAGAGCAAAAGCGCGCTGCGCGAGGAAAAGCTTGCGGCTCTCGTATTCCAATACGGCGGCCATTGGTACGGATTCAAAGGTTTGCGGAGATATAAAGAGAAATTTTCCCCTGAATGGGAGCCGCGTTTCCTGGCTTATCCCGCCTGGGTGTCGCTGCCGGCGCTTACGGTAGATTTGGTGAGGCTGGTGTCGAGAAGGGTGCGGCAAGGCGGAAAAAGGTAGAGGATACGTAGTTACGTTCCTCGGCGTCTCTTCTTAGGGATCGTGCCTGTGGCGCGCATGTCATGACATGGTGCCTTAGGAAAACCATAACCAATCAGCCCGGCCCGTGAGAGGGACCGAGCTGTTTTTTTATATCAAAGCCTACTGCTTCGGCAGCCGAATCCGGAAGATGACGCCCTTCGGCTCGTTATGCAGCGCCTGGATCGTCCCATGATGGCTGTGGACGATCCACTGGGCGATGGACAAGCCGAGCCCGGAGCCGCCCTGCTCGCGCGACCGCGCCCGGTCTTCGCGGTAAAAGCGGTCAAAGATGCGGGAAAGCCCTTCCTCGCTGATGCCGATGCCGGTGTCGCTGACTTCGATGAACGCTTTGTTTTCTTTGGCGTACGTGCTGATGGCGATGCTGTCATGTTCGCCGGTATATTTCAGGGCATTGTCCAGCAGGATGACGAGCAGCTGGTGCAGCCGCTCGGGGTCCGCCTTCAGCCGGGTCCGGCTCTGCAGCCTAAGCTGCATGCTTTTTTCGGACAGCTCGGCGATTTCCTTATAGGGGCCGCATACGTTGTTCACGAATTCGTCCAGCTCGATCGTCTGCTTTTCCAGCTGCGTTTCGGTCGAATCGGCTCTCGCCAGCGTCAGCAGGTCGGCCGTCATGCGGGACAGCCGCCGCGTTTCCGAAAGGGAGAGGGCGATATTTTCGAACGTATCGATGATCCGCTTCTCCGGCATCGTCTGCAGCAGCTCCAGCTTGTTCTGGATGATCGTCAGCGGCGTCCGCAGCTCATGCGAGGCATTTTCCACGAACTCCACCTGTTTGTCCCAGGAGCGGATGATCGGTTTCATCATTTTCCGGGACAAAATGTAACTCGCGCTGATCGACAGCAAAATAAATAGGGCCGAACATAAAATGATGATCCGTTTGAAATTGTCGATCAGGTTTTGCTCGGGGTCCACGTTGACCAGCAGCTGCACATAGCTCCCCTCTGCCGCGGGATAGGGAATGGAAACGGTCCGGAAATGGTATTTGCCCTGCACCGTCACGTTGGAAATGACGCCGATGGTGGCGGGATCGAAGCTCATTTCGCTGAAGTAATGATTGTAAGTGAAGCCGATCTGCTCGGCATTGGCGATGTGTCCGTCGCTCCACAGGAGCGGAATGACCCGCGGGTTCAATCCCCGGCCTTTGGCAGGGGGGAAGCCGTATTTGTCGCGAACCGGTTCTTTGCCGCGTTCGGCGCCGGCTCCGCCGGTCTCGAGCCATCTTTTGGATGCCGTCAGGTCCGAGTCGGTTTTGGCGTAAAGCGTCGATTGGATCCGGCCGAAAATGATCGCCCCGAACATGCCGAACAGAAGGGTAAAGGCGATCAGCGTATAGACCATGAACCGCAGCTGCTGGCTGCGGATGACTTTGTTTTTATTCATGGTCGTCTCCGTTCTCGGTCAGCATGTATCCCATGCCCCGGATCGTTTTGATGTACTTGTCGTAACCGAAGGGCTTGAATTTTTTGCGCAAATTGCTCACGTACACTTCGATGACGGTGTTGGCGGTGCTGGAGTCCATGCCCCAGACGCGGTCGAAAATTTGCTCTTTCGTCAAAATGATGTTTTTGTTGTTGATCAAATATTCGAACAGGTCGATTTGTTTGCCGTTGAGCAGGACCGGCGCTTCGCCGATCTGAACCTCGCGGCTTTTCAAATTCAGCTTAAGCTCCTTGAACAGCAGCGTATGCTGCTTGAACCCGCCGACGGAGCGGCGCAGGATCGCCTCCAGGCGCAGCAGCAGCTCCTCGCGGTGGAACGGCTTGACGAGGTAGTCGTCGGCTCCCTGTTGGAAGCCGCGGATTTTGTCGTCGATCCCGTCTTTGGCCGTCAGGATGAGCACCGGCGTCAGAATCCCCTGCTGCCGGAGGCGTCCGAGCACTTCATAGCCGCTCAGTCCCGGCATCATCACATCCAAAACGATGGCGTCATAAATGTTTTGCTCCGCCAGATACAAGCCCTCTTCGCCGTCAAAAGCCTGCTCCGTCTCGTACAAATCCCGCGTCGTTGCGCAGATCGTATCGGACAAATGCTTATCGTCTTCTATGACCAGGAGCCGCATGGCCTGTTCACCTCTATCGTTTTTCTGCTTCCCGGAGCATGCGTTGTCAGCCTTCATTCGCCGAAGAAGAACGAAAGAAGCATCCGGGAGGCGCGTTATTGTTGCGGTATCAGGATCGCGAGTGAATTCGGATTCGAACGTTGGCGTCCTGATATCTAAACATAAACATTTCTCCCGGAAAGTCAAATGGGGCGTTCGGACAAAATGCGTAAATTAGGCGGTCATCTCCGTCTTCACGGCGCGCTGATGCTTGCGGTGAAGCCCCGGAAGGGCGATCAGGTAATATACGCTGACGATCAGCATGCTGACGGCCAAAATCCAGTACAGCGCCGTAACGTTCACGATCGCGGGAAACGCCACCGAGATGAAGCCGAGCGCAATCGCCTGCCCGGTCGTGTTCAGGGGCTCGATCCAGGCGCTGACGCGGCCCATGCTTTGCGGCTCGACCAGCTCCGGCAGCCAACCGCCGAGCACCACGTTGATGGGAGCCAGGATGATCCCGAGCAGGACCATGACCCCCAAGTAAATTTGAATGTTTCCGGAGAGTCCGGCAGCAAGGGTCAGCGCCATCGTAAGGAACAGTCCGGTGATCAGCACGGCCACCTTGCCGCATTTTTTAATCAGCAGGGAACTAAACGCGCTGCCTGCGAGGTAACCGATGCCGAGGAAAACCATGACCAGCGGGGTATACACCTGATAGCGGTCGGGACTGAGCTCGTATTTCATCGTGAACAGGGGGAGGATCGAAAACACGCCGTTGACGATGCCGAAGAAAAAGAAACCGAGAATGATCGCAAGGAGCAGCCGGGAACGGACGATATATTTGAAGCCTGCGCCAAAGTCGGCCGCCATGCTTTTCAGGTTGAGGTCACGCAGCTTCGCTTTGCCGTTCGGCTGGCGCACTTCGGCCGGAAAATGGCATGTGGCAAGCAGGATGCCCGATATGATGAAGCTTGCGGTATCGATGATGATGGCTCCTTCGATGCCGAGGTAATAGTAAGCGGCGGAGCCCATGCTCATGCCGAACAGCATGAAGATGCCCATGATCGACATATTCAGGCTGGACGCCTTCACATATTGCTCCGGCTTCATAATGCCCTGCATCAAGCTCATCTCGGCAGGGGTGAAAAATTTCGAAATCGCGCTCCGCAGGAACAGGATGGCGAAGGCGGCGATGATCCAATCCTGATGAATGGCAAACAGCAGGACGACGGACAAAACGGCCCGGATCCAGTCGCTTTGCACGGCGATCCGTTTGCGGTCCAGCCGGTCGGCCAGCACGCCGACGAACAGGAAAACGACCAGCGTCGGCAGCGAATACATCAGTTCGGCAACCGAGGCGTAAGCCGGCTGATTGCTGAACCGGTCGACCAAATAGAAGGCGAAAGCCATGCTGCCGACCATCGAGCCGAGCTGGGACGCGAAGGCGGCCAAAAACATTCTGACAAAAATAGCGTTGCGGAAAAGTTCCATACGGGGTTTGCCTCATTTCCTAAAAATTTTATCCGGTACATGCGTCCTGGCGACCTCTTGGAGTTCTCAGGGCGCGGGAATTGATATGAGTGTACAATATCCTGAATTTTCCGGATAACGGCGCGAGAAGGAAATCGTTCTCCGTCTGTGGACCGAGGCAAGGATACGAGAGGGCATCGCCGCCGCATAAAAGTAGCGAAGCCGATGGGAGCCCTAGGGCATCCGGGAAGCTTCGCTTGATGGATTTCCGTAACCGCCGACATGCCCGGTTGCCGGGTTGGCATCTTGCAGATGTCCGCGTCTTTTCTGATATAAAATTCACGGGCCGATGTTTGGGTTACACCTGTTCCTTTGGAGCATAACGCTGCTTAAGCTGCTCCGCCATCGCGGTAACCTCCCGGGTGCCCGGGAGCGTCAGCCGCGCGGCCGAAGCCGCGATGCCTTCGGCCGATTGGCGGCTGCGGACGACGTTTTTGACCGCCTCCGCGAAGCTTGCCGCCGCCCCGGGGCCGAGCCCCGCGAGTTCGGCGAGGGAAGCGGTGCTGCCGCTGTCCACCTGCGGGAAATCGCCGGGGTCCGCCCCTTTGCCCGCCCGGTCGTAAAATTCCCGCACGAGCTGGGCCCGCTCCTGCCCCGAGCCGTCGGCGATGACAAAGGCCTGCACGACGAATGCATGCGCCTGGCGACGCTGCGCAATCCCGCAAAATTTCCGGCCGCCGATGCTCAGGTCGAAATCGCCGGGACAATACGCCCCGGCAATTTCGCCTTTGTCGACCGTCACGCCCGTATGGGCCAGCGCCTCGCGAATGAGGGCATACATCCGCTCGAAATCGCCGCGGAAACGTTCGTCGCCCTTGCCCTGCTTGGGCAGGATGAGCGACAGGTTCACGACGCCCGCGTCAAGCGGCACGGCCGCGCCGCCGGAATTGCGGATGGCCGTTTTGTACCCGAGCGCCTCCAGCCAGGCGCAGGCTTTGGCCGCCCCCGGCAGGCGGCTGTCGCGCAGCCCGATGATAAAGGAGCGGGGTTGGCGCCAAATATGCAGCAAGGGCGGTCCGCCTCTGCCGGTCTCCTTGCACAGCAGTTCGTCGAGCGCGAACGGATACAGCGCATCCTGCTGCGGATCGGGGTTCATCCGGTCCAGAATGAGCATGGAGCTGAATTCGTCGTTGAAATCGGACATCGGGATCACTTCCTTTCGCAAGGGTTATTTATGGCTATCAGCAGGCATGAAAAATTGGATGATGTGCTGAATGGCAACCGTTTCGTAGCCAATGGACCGATAAAGCCGGATGGCGGCTTCATTCTGTTCAAAAACATTCAGGTAAACGTTCGGAGACGCGGCCGCTCCTGCGCGGGTGAGCGCTGCGCAAACCATTTTCCCCAAGCCTTGTCTCCGGAAAGCGGGATCCGTCCCGATATTTCCGAGCTCCACGTAATCCGCGCCGTAAATGTGATACCCTCCTGCGGCGGCAAGCCGCTCATTGTCCATGACACCATAGAAAGGGTACTGAAGCTCTTCGGCCGAAAATGCCATGGTGCCGAGCTTTTTCATCAAGGCCTCAATCCTATCAAAGTGGGATGGCTCCAAACGCTGGACCCGCGGATCCGCGGCGGGCAGCATCTGATGATGTATATGCTTCATGAGAAACAGTTTTTCCGGAGGTTTGGCGAACGCCATTTGTCCGCTAAGAGCGGCCATGTCCTCCTCGTGCACGATGAAATTGCCGATCGCCTCGTCCGGCAGCCGGAGTTCTTTTTTCGTAAACGCCAAAACGGCCGAAAAATCAAACGATGGATGCACGGGGAATACGGAAAAGGCATAAAACGGAAGCCCCTCCAGAAAGGCCAACACGCCAAGCAGCCCGCCTTGGTCTGTAAATTGCCCGTAATGCGTCGTGCGCGGCTTGCGGAACGTCAAATATGAATAATATAAAAAATGCCTCTCGCGGTCGAGCGAGGCGGGGATGGCCTCCAGCTCTTCCGGCGTCAGTTTGCGAATCATGTTTGTTGCTCCTATCCTGGTTTGTCTATTATACTTCTTCGACAACAAGGAGGCATTTCCTTGCCTGTGCCCATGACCCTATATAAGTACAACGCTTACACTTCCTTGGACGTAACGATTGATTTTTGATCGGCCGCTCGTCAAACATTCACAAATACATATTGCCAAAAGGAAATACATGGAATACAATTTATACAGACCGATCAGTCGGTCGCATTAACGGGAAAGGCATTGGGATCATGAAAAAAAGCAAAGACGAAGCGGAACAAACGAAACGGGATATTGTGGAAGCCGCCAAGGGGCTGTTTGCAGTGAAAGGCTACGCGGCAACCTCCATGAGCGATATTTGCAGCGCCGCCGGCTGCAGCAGGGGAGGCCTCTACCACCATTTCGACAGCAAAGAAGATCTGTTTATTTATATCGCCGACCAGGCGTTTACGGCGTCGTGGGAGAACTGGGATCAGGCGATCGACGGGACAATGACGGCCACGGAGCAGCTGTATAAGTACGCGGATTATTTTGTGGACACGCTCGAAAAGCCGCTCAATAAGGCGGGAGAGGAATTCATAAGCCGCGTCGGCGCGGATTCCGAGGCGGGGCAGCGGTTTCTCGGCACAATGATGGCGTATATGCAGCGCTTCGAGCGGCTCGTGCAAGCCGGTCTCGACCGCGGCGAGTGGAAAGGCGGCAACGCGCAGGAGCTGAGCATGATGATTCTAGGTTATTTTTCCGGCCTCAGCGACCACATCCAGATGATGGGCAAGGAAGACGCCAAACGGTTTTACCGCAAAGCAACCAAGCTATTACTCGAAGGGATTCAAAAATAACCTATTCCTTGAGGAGCGATGAATCATGAATAGCCCATTTGCATCGGGTACCGATCAACCCATTAAGTTTTCCGTCATTATTCCGGCACGAAACGAGGAGAAATATATCGGCCGCTGCCTCGATTCCATAGCTGCCGCCGCCAAACCTTATCCGGGGCAGGTCGAGGTGATCGTGATGATCAACCGCTGCACGGACCGGACGGCCGATATTGCCCAATCTTACGGCGCTGTCACGCTGCCGGTCGAGCACAAAAACTTGTCGCAGATCCGAAACGCCGGCATTGGGGCCGCCAGAGGGGAAATCATCGTCACGATCGACGCCGACAGCTGGGTGACGGACAATATGCTGACGGAAATCGACCGGATGCTGCAAACGGGCAAATATATCGGCGGCGGCGTCCGCTCGGCTTTTGAACGGAATTCGCTCGGCATCGCCATGTCGGCGCTTGTGCTGATCGTTCCGCTCCTTTTTAAATACGGTCCGTTAACCGTAGGCCTCTTCTGGGGGTACAAAAAGGACTTTGACGCGGTGGGCGGTTTTAACGAACAGATGCTCATGGCCGAAGATATCGAATTTGCCAGCCGCCTGAACAAATGGGGCAAACAGAACGGGAAAAAATACGGTACCGTCACAAAAGCGCTGATGACGACTTCATGCCGCAAATTCGACCAGCATGGGGATTGGTGTTTAGTTAAAAATCCGGGCATCGTGCGGGCGTATCTGAAAGGCAATGACCGGAAGTACGCGGATCAGGCCTATTATGAAATGGAAAAGAAATGATGGGAATTTTTGTGATATACTAAACCAAATAAGACGGGGGTTCGTTTAGGAGAGAACGGAATTGAAGAAAAAAATGATAGCAGGCCTTGCTTCCTCCTTGTTGGCGCTGGTCGTCGTGGTCCTTTGTGCCGGGAGCTTTTATTTTTATCATGTGGCGGTGGCACGCGCCTCGAAAGAGTTTTTGAGCGAGAGCCCCGACTTGAAGACCAGTCCGGAGGTGGAGGAATCCAAGGAAACGACGCTGGCCGACGATGAATGGTGGAATAGCCAGAACTTTGAGCGCAGGGACATGGATTCGGAAGACGGCATTCACCTGAAGGCATATTATTTGCCGGCAACCGGGCCGTCGGACAAAACGGTCATCATTGCCCACGGATATTCCGGCAACGCCACGCAAATGAGCAGCTACGCCAGAATGTACCATGAAAAATGGGGCTACAACGTCCTGCTCCCGGATGCCCGGGGGCATGGGGAAAGCGGAGGCGGTTATATCGGCTTCGGCTGGCCCGAACGCAAGGATTATCTGAAATGGATTGGACGGGTACTGGACGAGAACGGCGCGGATTCGCAAATCGTTTTACACGGCGTGTCGATGGGAGGAGCCACCGTCATGATGACCAGCGGCGAGGATTTGCCGCCGAACGTCAAGGCCGTCGTCGAAGATTGCGGGTACACCTCCGCAAAAGCGGAGCTTTCCTTCCAACTGCGGCGCATGTACCGTCTGCCGGCGTTTCCGATTGTGGAAACGACCAGCCTGTTGACCAAGCTGCGGGCAGGGTACTTTTTCGGCGAGGCTTCGGCGCTGGAGCAGGTGAAAAAGTCGAAAACGCCAACCCTTTTCATCCACGGCGCCAACGACAAGTTCGTGCCTACGGAGATGGTGCATGAGGTATACGAAAGCTGCGCCGCCGAAAAAGAGCTCTATATCGTTCCGAAAGCCGGGCACGGCGAGGCATACCGGATGGATCCCGAAACGTACGAAAAAACGGTCGCCGGATTCATCGGCCGGTTCGTTCAATCAAATCATGGATGATAACCTGACGCCAAAGCGTTTGCAGCATTCGAATTTTGAAAAAGGTGCAATATTAGTCCCGATACGAAATATATATAGTAAGACAGACCATCCCTTTGTAGTGGCGGAGGGCTGGCCGATCCATTCTTTATGCATGGAACATAATTCAGCCCTTCCGGGTCATACTAAGGAAACAGCTGGGATGCTGACGAAAATATAGGATGAGGATGGGATTAAATGTACTTCGGAAAAAAAGTGGTTGAGGAGATTCCTCAAGCGGATACGGCGATTTGGTCCTGCACCAACGAGGACTGCAATGGCTGGATGCGGGATAACTTTGCCTTTGAGCAGGAGCCGGTTTGCGCACACTGCAGCTCGCCCATGGTCAGCGGCACGAAGATGCTGCCTTTGGTCGTCAACGATCATCCTATCAAAATGCTGAAAAAGGGCACCTTGATCTAGGTGCACGCCATCATATGAAAAGGAAAAACAGGGCCGCCGCAAGGGACCCTGTTTTTCGTTGCCGGCATAGGTTAAATCGTCACCTGGCTGAACGCTTTTTCCGCCGGGACGTAGTCGTATCCCAAATCGCGGGCGACCGCTTCATGCGTTACGCGGCCGTTAATGACGTTTGCGCCGCTGCGGATGGCGGGGTTCGCCGCAAGCAGCTGCCGCAGCTCCGTGCCTGCAAGCTTGAGCGCGAAAGGCATCGTCGCATTCGTAAGCGCCAGCGTCGACGTACGGGGCACCGCGCCCGGCATGTTGGCGACGGCGTAATGGACGACGCCGTGTTTGACGTAAGTCGGGTTGTCGTGCGTCGTGATGTGGTCGATCGTTTCGACCACGCCGCCCTGGTCGACCGCAACATCGACGATCACGGAACCGGGCTTCATCGTTTTTACCATCGCTTCCGTGACGAGACGGGGCGCTTTGGCCCCCGGAATGAGAACGGCGCAGATCAGCAGGTCGGTGTCCGCCACCGCCTTGGCGATGTTGGCCGGGCTGGAGACGAGGGTATGGATCTGGTTGCCGAAAATATCGTCCAGCTGGCGCAGACGCGGAATGCTCAAATCGAGCAGCGTCACGTCAGCGCCCAATCCTACGGCGATTTTGGCCGCGTTCATGCCGACGACGCCTCCGCCGATGATCGTGACCTTGCCTCGGGCGACGCCGGGAACGCCGGACAGCAAAATGCCTTTGCCGCCATGCGGGCGTTCGAGCAGCTGCGCGCCGATCTGCGCGGCCATCCGTCCCGCCACTTCGCTCATCGGCGTCAGGAGCGGCAGCGTGCCGTTCACGTTGACCGTTTCATATGCGATGGCATGCACGCCCGAGGCGACAAGCGCTTTGGCCAGCTCGGGTTCGGCAGCCAGATGCAGGTAGGTGAACAGGATCAGCCCTTTGCGGAAATATCCGTATTCGCTTAACAGGGGCTCCTTAACCTTCATGATCATGTCGGCCTGATCCCATACATCCTTGGCTTCCGCCAACAGGACCGCGCCTGCCTCATGGTATTCTTCGTCCGTGAATCCGCTTCCAAGACCGGCGCCGCGCTCGACGAGGACCTTGTGGCCGTGCTGGACGAACTCCAAGGCGCCTGCCGGGGTAACGGCCACCCGATTTTCATTGTTTTTGATCTCTTTCGGTATTCCGATGTTCATGACAGATCACCTTCTCCTAAAAATAAATGCAAGCTCCGTCAAATCGCGCAAAACCTTGACAGTAAAAGTTTACAATCGATTTTGCGGCGAAGCATCATACGTCTTGTCAAGGGAATAGATCACATGACAGGACATTTTGTTCAGCCGGGCGGGCATGTCGCCCATATTGAAAATGGATCTCCAAACTTCTATAATGACTCCATTAACGAGAGGGGACGTGACGGCTTTGGGCGAATTTACGCTATATATCCGGGACGTTCTGGAACGCCCCGTATTTCGGAAGGCCCGGCTGATCGCAGGCGCGGGCGGAACCGGCCGCAAGGTCGGATGGGTTCACATCCTGGAAATCGCCAACGTGGCCCCATACGTCACGAAAAACGATCTGATCATGACGACCGGGCTTTGGCTCCGCCATTATGAGCAGCAGCGCCTGTCCTACATGCAGCAGCTCATCCGCCAGGAAGCGGCGGGGCTATGCGTGGAGCTCGGCACGAGCATCGAAAACATCCCGGCCGAAATCATCGAACTTGCAGACGTTTCCGATTTTCCCCTGATCGTGTTCGAGCAGCCTGTCCGGTTCGTGGAAATTACCCAGGATATCCACGGCCTGCTCATCAACCAGCAGCACCAGATGCTGAAGGACTTGGAGGCCTTTTCCCGCAGGCTTCAGCAGATCACCCTTCAAAGCACCGACGTGAGCGCCGTCCTCCATGTATTATATGAATACGCCAAGCAGCAGGTTGTGTACTACTCCACCGTGGATACGAATAAATTTATGCCCCGCGGCATATCCCCGGCGGCTGCGGACGAAATTGCCGCCTTTTACCGGCAGCGCGTGGAAGGAAACGAATCCGCCCACCAGGAGGCGGGCATGTTCGAGCTGCCGCAGGAGAGGCTGCTGCTGACGCAGCCCGTCATTTGCCTCGGGCAGACGCTGGCCCATGTCGGGCTGGTGCTGCCCCGCCGGCAGGTGCAGGAGAGGCTGACGCTGCTGCTGGATTACACCGCCAAATCGCTGGCTTCGCTCCTCCTTAGAATGCTTTTTCTGGAGGAAAAAATGCTCCGCGACCAGAACCAGCTGATCCAGGACATTTTGAACCACCAGATCGAAGACGAAGAGGAAGCGCGGATGCGCATGGGGCTGCGGCCGCCGAAGCAAAGCGAAATGTGGTTTGCCGGCGGGATGATCGAAACGGAATATGGCGGGGGAGACGAAGAGCCGGACCGGGACAAGGTCGAATCGGATCAGCAGGACTTGCTGGTTCGGCTGCGCGCGCTTTTGAAAAAATACGCCCTTCACAACCTGCTCATGCAGAAGGGACGCAGGATTTACGTGCTGTGCGCGCGGGAGAAACCCGCCAAAGAGGGTACGCCGGTTTCCCTGCAGCAGACGATCCGCAAAATCGTGGAACGGCTGCAGCATCCGGCTTCGGGGGCGCCTGTATTCCGGCTGCACGCTGGGTTTGGCCTCGTCCGCAACCGGATGACGGATATGCACCGGAGCTTCAAGGAAGCGGAGCAGGTGCTCGAGGTGGCGAGATCAAGGGCTGCCGTTCAGGATGCCCTTTTTTACGACCGGATCGGGGTATACCGGCTGCTGAAGGCGATTCCGGCGGAAGCGCTCGAATCGTTCGTCCAGGACCAGCTCGGCGCCTTGATTGCCTATGATCAGGAGCATCATCTGCATCTGCTGCAGACGCTCGACATGTATTTGAAATGCATGGGTTCCAAAAACGACACCGCCAAAGCGCTGTATATCCACAGGCAGACGCTTTACAACCGGCTCGATAAATTGATGGAGATTCTCGGCGAAGACTATTTGGAGCCCGAGCGGCGCGTCTGCCTGGAAATGGCGCTGCTGGCGCTGCCGCTTTTAACTTAAAACAAAGACACAGCAAAAAAGGATGATTAGACATATGAAAAAAGTCGGACTGGTCATGAGAAAAATCCAGTTTCGCGAAAACCAGGGGCCGCGCGTGTTTGCGGACCGCCTGAAAGCGATCGGGCAGGAGCTGGGCGTGGACATCGTGTTCATTTCCCCGGAGCGCCATGTCAGCGGGTATGATTGGCTGCCGGGATACGAGCATGAGAAAGGGGATCTGGTCAATTACGACATCGTGCTGGACCAGATCCACGAACACGGCATCGAGCATGTCATTTACACGGTGTCCGGTTTTACGTACCTCAAGATGTTCATCGAAAAAAGCGTCCTTTTTCCGCACAGCTTCCCGGATCCGGCTTTGACGGGATACGACATGATGAAGCCTTTTTATCAAATCGTGGACAAAGCCATCGTGCAGACGGAGTTTCTGAAAGAGGAATTTGCCCGGAATTTCGGGATTACCGACGTGGACGTCATTCCGATCGGCTTCAGCGAAAGCCTGGCGCAAAAGCATTTTGACCCTTCGCAGGTCGTGCATAACCGCATTTTATGGATCGGCAGGGACGAGGAGAACCGGCGGCCGGATCTGGTGCTGAAATACGCGAAGCAGAATCCGGACAAGGAAGTGTTCATGGTGTTCGGCGGCGAGCGTTACCGGGAAAGCATGAAAAAATACGACGTTCCCGATAACGTGCGGCTGCGGTTTGCGTTGAGCCAGGACGAGGTGTTTGCGCTGATGAACACCGCCAAGGTGTACTGGAACTGCTCCCGTTTCGATACGTTTGCCATGCCGCTCACGGAGGCGCTCGCGATGGGCAAAATCGTCGTGAAGCCGGAGCATCCGTGCTACCGCCATATCAATGCGCGCCATTCGTTTTCCGGTCATGAGGAAAATTGGTTCGAGCTCGTGAACATGGCGGCCGCGCTGCCGCAGTCCCATTCGATGGACAACCGTTATTATGCGTTCGACCAGTTTTCCAGCCGGGTGATGAAGGAAGGGTACAAAAACTTTTTCGATGCATGGCTGAGAGATTGACGGATGCCGTCCCGATCGGCGAATATGTATGTACATACATAAAGAGTTTGGGCGTTCG
This sequence comes from Paenibacillus cookii, assembly GCF_018333375.1. Lineage (GTDB taxonomy): Bacteria > Bacillota > Bacilli > Paenibacillales > Paenibacillaceae > Paenibacillus_AQ > Paenibacillus_AQ cookii. The sequence continues at coordinate 74,155 of NZ_BORW01000020.1, read as the reverse complement.
GAAAATACGGCCCTAAACCGCGGGAGGTGGGTGTCGCTTTGTCATTTCTACGGAAATATGTCCGGAAATACGGAAAGCTGTTTTGCGTGGCGGTGCTCTTTTTGACGCTGGAGGCGTTTTGCGATTTGCTGCAGCCGACCATCATGTCCAAGGTAATCGACGACGGCGTCGCGAAAGGAAGCATGGACAAGGTATTCGAGCTGGGCGGGCTGATGCTGCTCGTGACGGGCATCGGCGCGCTGTCGGCATCGATCCGCAACGTCATTTCCAGCCATGTGTCGCAGCGATTCGGGGCCGAGGTCAGGTCCGATTTGTTCCGCAAAATCCAGTCGCTTTCGTTCGAGCGGATGGACCGCTTCGACCGGGCCTCGCTGGTCACGCGCCTGACGAACGACGTAACGCAGGTGCAGAACTTCGTGAACGGACTGATGCGGTTTTTCGTCAAAGCGCCTTTGCTGGGGCTCGGCAGTTTGATCATGGCGGTCCGGCTGGACGTCCATTTATCCGTCGTGCTTGCGGTCGTCGTGCCCTTCGTGGCCGTGCTCATCGTGCTGAATATGAAGATCGGCTTCCCGTTTTTCATCCGCGTGCAGCGCGCGCTGGATCGGGTGAACGGCGTCATGAGGGAATATTTGTCCGGCGTGCGCGTCGTCAAGGCGTTCAACCGGTTCGATTACGAGGTGGAGAAGTTTCGTGCCGCCAACGACGAACTTACGGCCCGTTCGGTGACCTCGATGCGCGTCATGTCGGTATTCGGCCCGGGCATTTCGCTTGCGGTCAATTTCGGCATCATCGCGGTGTTATGGCTTGGGGGCCTGCGCGTTGACAACGGGCAAATGCAGGTCGGCAGCATCATCGCATTCATCAATTATATGACGCAAATATTGTTTTCATTGATGATGATTTCGAACGTATTCAACATGTTCGTTCGGGCGAAAGCATCGGCGGGCCGGATCGGCGAAGTGATGTCCGAGGACAGCGGGATGCCGGGCGAAGGAGCGGATGCCGCGCCTGCCTCCGGGGAGCGGGGACGGATCGATTTCGAGCAGGTCAGCTTCGCTTACGCCGGTTCGTCGGGCGATCCGGTCATCCGGAATTTTACGCTGACTTGTTTGCCGGGGCAAACCGTAGGGATCATCGGGTCGACGGGGGCGGGCAAAACGTCGCTGGTTCACCTCATCCCGAGATTCTACGACGCGACGTCCGGCACGGTGAAAGTGAACGGCGTGGACGTTCGGGAAATGGACCCGGCCAAGCTTAGGGAAACGATCGCCATCGTCCCGCAAAAAATCATGCTGTTTACGGGAACGGTCGAGGACAATCTGCGCTGGGGGAAAGAGGATGCGACGGCCGAGGAGCTGGAGCAGGCGGCCCGGACGGCGGAGGCGCACGACTTTATCATGGCCTCCCCGGAAGGATACCGAAGCCGGATCGGCCAGGGCGGCGTCAATTTCTCCGGGGGGCAGAAGCAGCGGCTCTCCATCGCGCGGGCGCTTGTCCGAAAACCGGAGATTTTGATTTTGGACGACTGCACCAGCGCGGTGGACGTTGCGACCGAAGGACGGATCAAGCAGGCATTGCGAACGTATGCGAAGGGGTTAACCTGCATTTTGATCGCGCAGCGGATTACGTCGGTGATGGACGCCGACCGGATCGTCGTCATGGACCGCGGGGAAATCGCGGGCAGCGGGACGCATGAGGAACTGATGCAGACTTGCCGCGTATACCAGGAGATTTACAAGTCCCAACTGGGAAAGGAGATGCAGCCGAATGCCGCACAATGATGCCGCACGCGACCAGCAGCAGGCTCCTCCCGTGCCCCAAGGGGCCGGCGCTCCCGGGGGGAGACCGGGTCCCATGCGGGGAATGATGGGCGGGGGGCCCGGCGGAAAGCCGAAAAACTTCGCGGGAACGCTTAAGCGTTTGTGGGGGTATATCGGCCGGGAGCGCGGCCTGTTGTCGCTCATTATGCTGTTTATCGTCATCGGCGCGGGTGTGACGCTGGTCGGCCCGTATTTGATCGGCCGCTCGATCGACGCGATGTCGCTTGATATCGGCGGCGTCGATTTTCATCTGCTCCGCATCCTGATCGCCGTCCTGGCCGCCGCGTACGTAACCGATGCCGTGCTGAGCTTTCTGCAGGGCTGGCTGATGGCCGGCATATCGCAGCGGATCGTCGCCTCCTTGCGCCGGGCGCTGTTCGGGAAGCTGCAGAAGCTGCCGGTATCGTATTTCGACGCCCGCTCGCACGGCGAAGTGATGAGCCGCCTGACGAACGATATCGACAATGTCAGCTCGACCATTTCCCAATCGACTGTTCAGCTGATGTCGGGCATCATCACCATCATCGGGTCGCTTGCGATGATGATCGTCTTGAGCCCGATCCTGACGCTCGCGAGCCTCATTACCGTGCCTATCCTGTTCTGGCTGACGCGGACCGTCACCCGGAAAACGAAGGTGCTGTTCAAAGAGCAGCAGGTGCAGCTGGGCAGGCTGAACGGACATATCGAAGAAAGCATTTCGGGGATGGAAGTGGTCAAGGCTTTCAACCATGAACACAAAGCGATCGAGGAATTCGAGGGCGTGAACCGGAAGCTGTTCGAGGTGGGCTTAAAGGCGCAGATCCGTTCCGGTTTCATGATGCCGATGATGAACGTGATCAACAATATCGGCTTTGCCGCCGTGGCGCTCGTCGGCGGGGTTCTGGCCGTCAAAAGCCTGATCACCGTCGGCGTCATCGCGAGCTTCATCAGCTATTCGCGGCAGTTCGTCCGGCCGCTGAACGAGCTCGCCAACATTTACAACCTGCTTCAATCGGGGATCGCGGGCGCGGAGCGCGTCTTCGAAGTGCTGGATGAACGCGAAGAGCCGCTTGATGCCGAACATGCCAAAGCGCTGGAACGGATTCAGGGCGAGGTCGTCTTCGATCAGGTAAGCTTCGGGTACAGGCCGGACGTTCCGATCCTGAAAAATATCAGCTTTACCGCGAAGCCCGGCAGCAGCACGGCTCTTGTCGGGCCGACGGGAGCGGGCAAAACGACGATCGTGAACCTGCTGACGCGGTTTTACGACGTGACCGGCGGTTCGATCCGCATCGACGGGACGGACATTCGGGATTATACGCGGGACAGCCTCCGGCGCAGCTTCGGATTCGTGCTGCAGGATACGTATTTGTTTTCGGGGACGATCAAGGAAAACATCAAATACGGCAAGCCGGAAGCGACGGACGAGGAGGTCCGGGAGGCCGCGGCCATGGCCAATGCCGACGTGTTTATCCGGCGGCTGCCGGACGGATACGATACCGTGCTGTCCGAGAACGGCGGCAACCTGAGCCAAGGCCAGCGCCAGCTGCTGGCGATCGCCCGCGTGCTGCTTGCGAGGCCGTCCATTCTCATCCTCGACGAGGCGACCAGCAGCATCGATACCCGGACGGAGCTGCATATCCAGGATGCGCTTCTCCAGATGATGCAGGGCCGGACGACTTTCATTATCGCGCACCGGCTGAACACGATCCGCGATGCCGATACGATCATGGTCATCGACCATGGCGAGATCATCGAGCAGGGCAGCCATGACGAGCTGATGCGGCGGCAGGGCTTTTACGCCCGCATGTTCGAAAGCCAGTTCAAAAACCTCGAAAGCGCGGCGGATGCCGCCGAAACGGCCCAGGATTAACGAAAAAGGCAAGGCGCCTGAAATTACAGGCGCCCTTTTGCCGTGCTTCTTTTTTTCTTGAACCAGAACAACGCGGCCACGACAACGGCCAAAATGACCATGGACAGCGCAAAATAACGGGTGGCGACGTGGAGGAGCTCCTCGATGTTCGGGCCGAAGATTTTGCCGATCATGACGTAAACCAGGACCCATACCAATCCGCCGATGTAGTTCAGAATGAAAAAGGTGCGCGGGCGGATTTTGAGCACTCCGGAGACGTACCCCGTAAAATGGCGGAGCCCTGGCACGAAATAACTGATCAGGATCAGCTTGTTGCCGTATTTTCCGAACCATTCCTTGACCTTGGCCAGGCGCGCCTGATTGAGAAACACATATTTGCCGTACTGTTCGAGGAAGGGCGTCCCCAGCCTGTAGCCGACAAAAAAGGTGACGGTCGTGCCGATGATCGCGCCCACGTAGGAATAAAAAATGATGAAGGGGATATGGAAATCCCCGAAAGAGGACATGTGGCCCGATATGGCCATCGCCAATTCGCCCGGAAAAGGGAGCGCCAGCGACTCCGAAAATAATCCGAGGAATAGCACCAGGTAACCGTATTGTTCAAACAGTTGATTCATCCACTCCATCGTTTCAGTCTCCTTTTATCTCTAATCGCCGGAAATGTCCGGATATTTTATTTAAAAAGCAATACAAAATCCGCATGTTCAGGAATGAGTTTCCCTCTATTGTCCATTCTATAAGAAACGGAAGAGCGTTCGGAACTGACCGCGGTCCAGTCTAAGCCCTAGACTTTGGTCTGGCCGCGCCCGCGCGTACCTGTTATTGATTTAGACGACTTAGCCCCGCCGTTCCCTGCAAGTTCTCAGGAAATGGTTCGGTACAAGGAATGGCTAGGGACGGGAAAACGCCCGAAGCATGCGCCGGCGGGAGAGCATGAAAAAAGCACCCGCCTCCGCAAAATGGAAGGTCAGGTGCTTATTTGCGTCTTACTTATTCGTGCTGTGCTGTTTGTTCTGCAGCTGGGCCTGGGGCTGGCCTGCGGCGCGCTGCTTGTTTTTGCGCTGGTTTTCCTGTTGCTCGTGGACCTTGTTTACGAAATCGCGCGTGCTGTCCGTCATGTTGCCTTCACGCTCCCTTCTGTTTCGGAAATGGGGTTCCCTGTTACGATTTCCGAAGAGGGCGAATGGAATTCATGGGATGCGAGGCATGCCTCCACGAAAGCAAGCACTTCTTCCCGGATCGGGGCGAGGCCCTGCTTCGAAGAGGCGGGGTCCCGGCGCAGTTTCCAGAACTTCTCCATCAGCTTCCGGTCGCCGCCGAAGGTCAGCTCGGACAGCCGTTCGATTTCGCCGGCAATCGCCTTTCCCTCGCCGGATTTCGGTCCGCGGCCTTCTCGCAAACACTGCTCGATTCGGGCGATTACACGCACCCAGCCGCGCGTCATTTCATCGCTGCCCTCGAGGCGGGGCAGTTTCGCCTTCAATACTTGCAATTCCTCTTCTTCAAAATAAGCTTCCCAGCTTACGGTGCGGTCTTTTGCTCCTTTCACCAGCGGCAGCAGCGTCTCCCACCGGATCATGCCCTCCGCTTCGAGAAGATTCAGCAAAGCGTTCGTATTGTCCAAGCTTTCTTGCAGATTCTCCAGTTGTGTTTTCAAATGCTTCCGGTGGGCCTCCAAAATCTGCCCGATGGACAGCTCGTCAAGCAGATGCCGGATTTCTTCGAGCGGAAGCGACAAGGACTTCAGCAGCGATATTTTTTCGAGGCGCAATAAATCCTCTTCGGTATAAAGCCGTCTGCCGCCCGCTTCCTTGATCCCGGGGGTGACCAGCCCGATCTGGTCGTAATAGCGGATGGTGCGGATGGATACCCCAAGTTTCGCGGCTGCTTGCCCCGTCGTCCAGGTATGGCCCATGTCGATCAGACCCCGCTTTCTTTAAGGTTGAAATTTGTGCTTGCAGGTGACGTTGCGTCACCTTGTAGACTACATGATAACCGAAGGAAAATATAGGGGGAATCGCAAATGAAAACAACCAACCAACAAGCTTGGCCCAAAGATCCCTGGTCGGTCAAAGAGCTGGCCGCCATCGTATTTTTGGCTTTTGTGCTGGTGCCATGGCTGGTCGAGGTCAAATTATACGCATTTCTTGAAAAGTGGTTTGACAACACGTTGTATGCGGGCACGCTGATGGGGTTCGTCCTGAGCGTCGTGTACATGGCGAGCCTTTATCTTATTGCGCTCTACCCGCATCAAGCCGGATGGTCCGAGGTGGGTCTCCGTTCTTTTCCGCGCAAATATTGGAGCGCCATTGTGCTGTGGTCGGCTGCGGTTCTTGCGCTTGGTGCGGTTATGCTGCTGGTGATGACGCTGCTTGGAGGCGGCTACGAAAACAGCAAAACCGATAGTTTGCAAAGCCATGCGAACGTTCTAGGCATCCTGATCGCCATTACGGTCGGAGGCGTCATTTCGCCCATCTATGAGGAAATTCTGTATCGCGGTTTTCTGTACCGCTGGTTTCGGACGCGTTTCGGGGCGGGGTGGGCGCTCTTCATCAGCTCTTCACTGTTTACGATCGCCCACATCCCGACGTATAACACGCTGCCCCTCAATTTCGCCAGCGGGCTGATTTTTGCCTGGACCTATGAAAAAACGCGCTCCGTCGTCCCCGGCATGATCGTTCACGGGCTGACCAACACGGTCGCGGTGCTGCTGACGGTGTTTGCATAAATTGTATACAGTTTTGTGTATAAATCCACAAATCGGGCAGGCTGTAATCCTTGCGGTTACGGTCTTTTCCCGTTCCGTAATTTTGCATTGCTCCTAAAATTCCTTGATTTGATCACGATTTAACGATTGACAAAACCGGTTCAGCTGGTAGAATGATAACAGAATCCATCTAATTGAGAATGAATATCATTCTTATTATATGTAATATGATGACATATAGTCTGGATAGAAAGAGTCTGGTTCCTTATGAAAATTTGGTACTTGTGGGCAGCATTCATCGTTTTATCCATCATCTCCCTGTTCGTGGGAGTCAAAGACATCGCGCCGTGGGATTTGTTCCATCTGACTCCGGAGCAGCAGCAGGTACTGTGGATCAGCCGTCTGCCAAGGCTCGTCAGCATTATCATCGCCGGCACCAGCATGAGCATCATCGGCCTGATCATGCAGCAGCTGACGCGCAACAAATTCGTTTCGCCGACGACGGCGGGAACGATGGATTCCGCAAGGTTCGGCATATTGGTCGCGATGATGCTGTTTTCGAACGCGAGCACGCTGGAGAAAATTTTGGTCGCGTTTGTGTTTGCGCTGCTGGGTACGTTCATTTTTATGCGCATTCTGGACCGGGTGAAGTTCAAGGATGCGATTTTCATTCCGTTGGTGGGACTGATGTTCGGCAATATCGTCAGTTCGATCACGACCTTTTTCGCTTATAAAAACGACCTGATCCAGAATATGTCCGCCTGGCTGCAGGGCGATTTCTCGACGGTGCTGAAAGGGCGCTACGAAATGCTGTACGTCAGCATCCCGCTCCTCATCATCGCGTACCTGTTCGCGAACCGCTTCACCATCGCGGGCATGGGCGAGGAATTCGCGGTCAACCTGGGCCTCAACTACAAGGCCGTCGTCAACATCGGGCTGGTGCTGGTCGCGGCGGTGTCGTCGGTCGTCATTTTGACGGTCGGCACGATTCCGTTCCTTGGCCTGGTCGTCCCGAACATCGTGACGATGTACCAGGGCGACCATTTGAAAAAAAACCTGACGCATACCGCCCTGCTCGGAGCCGTGTTCGTCCTGTTCTGCGACATCCTGGGCCGGATCATCATTTATCCGTATGAGATCTCCATCGGCCTGACGGTCGGCGTTTTGGGCAGCGCGATCTTTATTTTCCTACTCCTGAGAAGAAAGGCATATGCGTCATGAAAAAAAAGCTGATATTTCTGGCAGTCATCGCACTTGCCCTCATCGCCGTGTTCATGCTGATCCAGGCCGGGGGCCACTGGGACTACATCCTTCCGCGCAGGGGCAAAAAGGTGCTGGCCATGATCATTACCGGCGGGGCGATCGCTTTTTCGACCGTCGTGTTCCAGACCATTACGAACAACCGCATCCTGACGCCGAGCATCATGGGACTGGATTCGCTGTATATGCTGTTCCAAACGTTTATGGTGTACATATTCGGTTCGGCAGGGCTTACGGCGATGGGCAAAAACGTGAACTTCATCATTTCGGTCGCACTGATGGGACTTTTTTCGATGGTCTTTTACAAGCTGCTGTTTAAGCGGGAGGGGCAAAACATCTACTTCCTGCTGCTGCTCGGGCTGATTTTCGGGACGTTGTTCCAGAGCTTGTCGACCTTCATGGAGGTATTGATCGACCCGAACGAATTCCAGATCGTCCAGGACAAAATGTTCGCGAGCTTCAACAACATCAACACCGAGCTGCTGATTCTGTCGATCGTGCTGATGGCGGGTACCGCGATTTATTTTGCGCGTTATACCAAGTATCTGGATGTCATTGCCCTGGGAAAAGACCAGGCCGTGAACCTGGGCGTCGATTACGACCGGGTGGTCAAACGAATGCTCGTGGTCGTGGCGATCCTGATTTCGATTTCGACCGCGCTCGTCGGACCGATTACGTTCCTCGGCCTGCTCGTCGCCAACGTCGGCTACCAGTTCATGAAAACCTACAAACACCATTTTCTCATTCTTGGCTCCATGCTGCTCAGCATCATCGCCCTGGTGGGCGGACAGCTGCTGGTCGAACGGGTATTTACGTTCTCTACGACGCTGAGCGTCATCATCAATCTGGCCGGAGGGATCTACTTCCTCTACCTGCTGCTAAAGGAGAGTAAATCGTCGTGATCGAGGTCAAAAACGTAACCAAACGATACAACAACAAAACGGTCCTGGACGATGTGTCCGTCACCATCCGCAAAGGGAAAATCACTTCCTTCATCGGCGCGAACGGTGCGGGCAAAAGCACGCTTCTGTCCTTGATCAGCCGCCTGAACAAAAAAGACGAAGGCGACATCCTGATCGAAGGCGATCCGATCGACAAGTGCAAAAGCGGGGATCTCGCGAAAAAAATATCGATCCTCAAGCAGTCCAACCATATCAATGTGCGGCTTACGATCCGCGAGCTGGTGAGCTTCGGGCGCTTCCCCTATTCGCAGGGCAAGCTGAAGCCGGAGGATTGGGAATACGTCGACGAGGCGATCCGCTACATGGAGCTGGAGGACTTGCAGCACCAATACCTGGATCAGCTGAGCGGCGGCCAGCAGCAGCGGGCGTTTATCGCCATGGTCATCGCGCAAAACACGGAATACGTGCTCCTCGACGAGCCGCTGAACAACCTGGACATGAAGCACTCGGTACAAATCATGAAGGTGCTGCGGCGGATGGTCGACGAGCTCGGCAAAACCGTCATTATCGTCATTCACGACATCAACTTCGCTTCGGTGTATTCCGACGATATCGTCGCCCTCAAAAACGGGCGGGTCGTCAAGGAAGGACCGGCGGCGGAAATCATCGATTCGTCCGTGCTGAAGCAGGTGTACGGCATGGATATCCAGATCGAAACGATCAACGACCACCGGATTTGCGTTTATTTTGCGTAAGACCTGTGGTTCCCGACGTTGGTAATGAGATCGATGCTCGCCAAATTTGCCAGGGCCCGGCAGGACGGCTGAGCGTCGCATCATTTTATAAATTTATTTCAATTAAGGTGCAGTGTAGCGGAGGGGACGGAATCGATCTGAAGACAACAGCGATCGGAAGAACGATCCGTCAACGTAGCGGCTACAATGCAATTTACACTAATATATATAAATGAGGTGACCCCCTTGAAAACAAGAAACATGTTCATGCTGATCCTATCCGCAATGCTGGTGTTCGTGCTGGCGGCTTGCGGCAACAATAACAAGACGGCGGAAACGCCGGTAACGGAAACTTCGGCCAATGCGGCCGGCGGCTCCTCCGATGCCTCCGCTTCGGAAGAATTGACGATCAAACATAAGCTCGGCGAAGCGAAAGTGAAGAAAAACCCGCAGAAGGTCGTCGTATTCGACTTCGGCATCCTGGATACGCTCGACAAGCTGGGCGTGAAGGTAACCGGCGTGCCGCAGGCCAACATTCCTCCGTACCTGTCCAAATACGAAGATAAAGATGCTTATCAAAACGTCGGCAGCCTGAAAGAACCCGATTTCGAAAAAATCAACGCGCTGGATCCGGACCTGATCATCATTTCCGGCAGACAATCCGAAGCGTACGAAGAACTGAACAAAATCGCTCCGACCGTATACCTTGGGCTGGACACGACGCGTTACATGGATTCGTTCAAGGAAAACATGACCACCGTCGGTCAAATCTTCGGCAAGGAAGACGAAATCAAAACCGAACTCGAAGCCATCGATAAATCGATCGCCGAAGTGCATGACAAAGCTGCGGCTTCCGGCAAAAAAGCGCTGATCGTCCTTTCCAACGAAGGCAAACTGAGCGCGTACGGCCCGAAATCCCGTTTCGGCCTGATCCATGACGTTCTCGGATTTGCCGCGGCGGACGACAAAATCGAAGTTTCGACGCACGGCCAAAGCGTTACGAGCGAATACGTCGCCGAGAAAAATCCGGACTATCTGTTCGTCGTGGACCGCGACGCCGCGGTAGCCACCGATAAAGACGGAGAAAAAGCGAGGCAAACCGTAGAAAACGATCTAGTGAAAAACACGAATGCATACAAAGAAGGACATATCGTCTATCTTGACCCGAACTACTGGTACCTCTCCGGCGGCGGCCTGCTGTCCGTGCAGGAAATGGTGAAGGAAGTCGGCGACAGCATCAAATAACGGTGCGCAAAGCACGCATGTTATGGCCGAAAAGGCCGCCCCAATTTCCCTTAGGGAATTGCGGGCGGCTTTTTTTGGCATATCAGGATGTTGAACTGCAGAGACGCTGCCTCCTCCTGATCCTGCAAGCATCATTATCTATAAAGGCGGCCTTTCTTCTTAGAGAACGCGTCGATAGACGTTTTTCTTACTGCCGTCGTTAAACGATATCTTGTCTGTCAAATCCTGTATATGATTTAATGGGGTTACTGATAAATACAGGCAACGAGGAGAGGAGAGCGGCATGGCTTATCTGGACTTTCACCCCAACGATTATTCCGTCACTTACAAGTCGGATACCATTGTGCTGCTGGCCAAGGAATACGCGCTGCTTCAGTTTCTGTACCGCCACGCCGGCCGGCCCTTCACGCGGGAGCAGCTGCTCGATCAGGTGTGGGGAGAGGAATATCCCGGCGAACGCACCGTGGACGACCATATATATCGCCTCCGGAAGAAGCTAACGCGGTGGAGCGGGCAGATCCGGCTGGTTACCGTACGGGGACTCGGTTACAGCCTGATCGTGCAGGAAACCCCGGCGATTGCCGTTCCATCGCGGTCGGATGGCGGTCTGCAGCAGCAGATCGCGCAGCTGCTTGAAACGTATCAAAAGCTGGGACAAAGCCAATCGATGCTGGCTCTGGCCAACCAGCAGGAGCTGCTTGGCGTAAACATTGATGCGTTTTATTTGATTTTTCTCCGTTTTGTGCAGGCGGACTTGGACTGGTTTCTGCACAGCCCCGACGCGGAGGATCGGGATAAACTGTATTGGCTGCTGGTTTCCTATTACGCTTTTTACAGAGAGCCGCAGAAATGCCTGGACTACTTCGAGCGGGCCATCAAAGCCGGAATTTTGCCGTTTCATATGCACCGGGAGCTGGAGATGCTGAACATCATCGGACTTTATACCGACAACGGACACCTTGAAGAAGACCTGCGCAAGATCGAAGCGGCTTACCGTGTGATTGACGGACTTACCGGTGAGCTTGACGGTTTTAAGGTGCATGTGGCCACGTCGGAACTGTACGTTCATCTGAAAGCGCGGCATATTTCGGAGGCGGAGCGCTGCTCGGAGCGGATCGAGGGCATGCTGGCCGAAACCCCTTATTTAAGGGAGATTTGCAGCTATCAAGGGTTAAAGGGAAGGCTGCTGCTGCTTCAAGGCCGCCGGACGGAGGCGCTTTCCGCTTTTGAGCATGGCCTCGAAGCCGGGGAAGCCGCGCATAATGTGCCTGTTCTCGTAAGTTCCGTATTGGGCACGCTCGACTTTCTTCAAACGGTGCATCACGATCCTCCTCTCCAGCGGCAGTTTCAGGCGCGTTATGATGAATTCGACCGAAGGTACGGGTTTTTGCCGCATAAACAGCCGCTTGAACGGATGATCGAGCGGATTCTTGATTCCGTCTGATAATCTTCTGATATTCCTCCATTAAAGTAAGCGTATTCTGATTGGTGGAGGAATTCTGATGTCAACCGTATCAACTGCGTCCGGCAACCGCCCGGCATCGGTTTGGGCCAACCGGACGTATTCGAAAATGTTTGCGGCCTACGCCATGGCGTCTTTCGGCGAATGGTTCGACGCCTTTGCGATTGAAATCCTGGTCGCTTACCGCTGGCATGCCGATCCGTTTATGATTGCCCTCATTCCCGTCATGATGGCTCTTCCGGGCATCCTGCTCGGTTCGTTTGCCGGCGTCATCGCCGATCGGTGGAAGAAGGTCAATTTAATGCTGATCGCCGATGCGGCCGAGACGGTCCTTACCGTGCTGCTGCTTTTTGTCCCGGGCATGTACTGGCTGCTGCCGCTTCTTGCGCTCCGCGCCGCCATGGGCGTATTCCGCGTCCCGGCGCATCAGGCGTTGACCCGCCAAGTGGTCCATGAAAACCAGCTGCTGAAGGCGACATCTTACAACGGACTCGTCAACCAGTTTTCCAAAATCGCGGGTCCCCTGCTCGGAGCCGTGGCTTTGACGGTTTTTTCCCCGCAGCTCTGCATTCTGGTCAATGCGGTCACGCGGCTGCTTTCCTGCGTACTCCTGTTTACGCTGCGGCATATCGATCAAAACGAGGCCGTAGAGCGGAAGTCGTACGGCGGCCATTCGGACGATGAGGGGGAGAAACAAGGCTTTGTCAGATCGTGGAAGCAGGGATGGGGCACGCTGCTGCAGCGCCGGATTTTGCTCAGCAGCTTTCTCGTCAACATGTCCGTGATGCTGGTCATCCTGATGATCGATTTTCAGTTTCCGACGTTATACCGGGAAATCGCACCCCATAATGAATCGCTGCTCGGTTGGGTGCTGTCGGCGACCGGGGTAGGCGCGGTGATCACCATCTTGCTGCTGAACCGTCTCGGCAGAGTAAGATACGGCCTCGGCATCGGGGGAGGCGTAGCGCTGGTTGGAGCCGCCTTCGGCTTCATGGGGCTGCTGGTTCCGGGCTCGCCGGACATATGGAGCATCGCTTTGGGCTTCGTCATCGGCATTGGCAACGGGCTGTTTATCGTAACGTATAACTATGTTCTGCAGAAAGAAACGCCGGAGGGCATGACCGGACGCATTTTCGGCATCCAAAACATGTCCGCCAGCACCCTGATGGTCGCCGCCCCGTTAATTGGCGGGGTACTTATTCATGGATGGGGCGTAAGCATGGCGTTTCTCCTCTTAGGAGCTGTGGTTTTGGCGATCGGGATCGCTTGCCTCGTTTTTCAGGCAGCGTTATGGCCGTCCAAGCAGGCAGCAACGCTGTCGCAGGAAATGCGGGAGGTTTCCGGGTAAATTCTTTATGCATTCCTTGGGGAATTTAGTTGAAATTTCTAGTGAAAGAGGGTCGGCAATGATACGTTATCCCATTTTAAAAGAAGGTGCCGTCATCGGCACGACAGCGCCGTCATCCGGCGTCCCGGAAAGCTTGCATGGTTTGATTCGGGAAGCGACCCGGCGTTTGGAGAAGGACGGCTTTCGGGTGGTTGTCGGAGAAAGCGTATGGACTCAAAACAAAGCCAAGTCCGCTCCCGCCAAGGTCCGCGCCGCCGAGCTGAACCGGATGGTCCGGGACGAGGGGTTGACCTGATCGTGCCGCCTTGGGGCGGAGAGCTGCTGGTTGAGATTCTGGAACATCTCGATTTGGAGATGCTGCCGGAAAAATGGATGCTCGGCTATTCGGACATCAGCGTGCTGCTGCTTGCCGTGACGCTCACAACAGGCTTGGCTACCGCCCATGGCACGAATCTGGTGGACTTAAGGAGTGAATATTCCGACGAGACGACGGCCATGTGGCGAACCGTGCTGTCGACGAAAACAGGGAAATCCGTCGTGCAGCATTCGTCGCCAAAGTTTCAGAAGGAGTGGGACCATGCCAATCCGTCGCCATGCATCTTTCATTTGACGGAACCGACCGATTGGAAAACGGTAACCGGCGGCAAGGTTCATGTTCAGGGCCGCCTGCTCGGCGGCTGCGTCGACGTGATCCGGCATTTGATCGGCACGCCGTTTGGCGATGTCCGCACCTTTCAGCAGGAGCGGATCGGCGGGGAACCGATCCTGTGGTATCTTGAAAACTGCGAGCTGAATACGGCTGATTTGCGCCGGTCGCTCGTGCAGATGAGGCTGGCGGGTTGGTTTGACCATTGCTCCGGCCTCATGTTCGGCCGAAGCCCGGCCAACCATCCGGTCGAAAATTACACCGTCGAGGACTTGTATCAGGAGCTTGCGGAAGAGCTGCAGATGCCCGTCATTTACGACATCGACTGCGGCCATGTGCCTCCGCAGATTACCTTCATCAACGGCGCATACGCCGAGGTTGAAGTGGAAGACGGCCGCGGGAAGGTCGTGCAGCATTTTAGGCCGTAAAGATTTCCCCCAACAAAGCCACTTGGATTCCAAGTGGCTTTGTTTTTTTATCCAACATGTAACTTTTTACCTTTTTGGCTGTTTTTATGAATATGTCGCAAATAGGATTAGCTGCCGACTTCTTATTCTCCTTTTCAAAATTAACTTTGCTAAACTAACAAAAAAACTACTGGGGGGGTTCATGTGCGAAAAACAAAACGTTTTCTTATGGCAGTTGCTGCTTTGGCATTGTTTTTAGGTTTCCCGAAGGGCAGCTATGCATCTGCTTCCATGATCGAAAAGAAGGTTCCGGTGCTGCTGCAGATTAATGAATATGATGTATTATACACCTACCCGAAGCAGCCATACCTCGATAAAAACAATAGATTAATGGTACCTTTACGCGCTGTAAGCGAATTAATCGGTGGTAAAGTGAGTTATAATCCAACCCACAAGACAGCATTAATTCAAATGAATAATAAAGATCTCCAGATTACAGCCGGCTCTAAGAGTATCCAAGTGAATAATGTCCCCCGAATGATGGATACGGTCCCGGTTCTGTATCAACAATCTTTTTTTATCCCGGTTCGTGCCTTGATAGATAACTTGAATCTTCCGGTAATTATAGACCCAAATACAGGGCTCGTTCATATAAGCAGCGAATCCACGGACAAAAATCAAATGATTGAATTCATGAAAGAGTCAGATCTTTCCCCTGCCGATATTGCGGATCATAACGCAATTCTTCCACTCTCCTACGACTTGACATTGAATAATAACGGCAGCGGTGAATTGCAAAATGGTAGGCTCCATATCCAATCGAAAAATATAAGCGGAAAAGTCATAGCCGAAGGAAAAGAGGATCTTCATGTAATATTCCTGTTTGATAAAGCATTTCAAATGGAAGCAGACTCGAATACGACGGATCAGAACAATGAACGGCCACGCCCAAAACTCGGGTTGAACGAAATCTTTAATAGAACTGTGGGTTTTACGGCGAGTAATGATGATGAGAAATTGAGGTATATCCTAGCCGTTGGAAGGGTCTTTAAATGATCTGACTTTTTTAACCAGCATATTAAGCAGCTGTATGCTATTATTTGGAAGAGAAACGGCAATCGGAAGGGCGATCTATAACCGAAGCGTTCACTTGCATGTATGAAGATTTCAAAAATACATAAAGCAACACTCAAGGGAGTGATACGGATGATCGAAACGGCAGGAGGCCGGCAGGAGCCGGTCATATCCATCCGCAATTTGGAAATGAGCTACGGAAGCAAGCCGATTTTGCAAGGAATCGATTTGGACGTCTACCAAGGGCAAATCATCGGGTATATCGGTCCGAACGGCGCAGGCAAAAGCACGACGGTCAAAATCATGCTGGGCCTTGTCGAAGGCCACCAGGGCGAGGTGAAGATTTTCGGCAGGGACATCTCGGACGGGGATATCGAATACAAGCGGCGCATCGGCTATGTGCCGGAGGTAGCAGAGCTGTACGACAGCCTGACAGCGCAGGAATATCTGGTTTTCATTGGGGAGCTTTACGGGCTCCCGCAGCGGAAGGCGGATCACAAAGCACGGCGTCTTATGGCCAAATTCGGGCTCGAAGAGGTTTATTTCGACCGGATTTCCTCGTACAGCAAAGGGATGCGGCAGAAAGTGCTTCTCATCTCAAGCCTGCTGCATAACCCGGACATCTTGTTCCTCGACGAGCCGCTGAGCGGGCTGGACGCCAACAGCGTCATGATCGTAAAAGAGATTTTGGCCGCGCTGGCGGCGGAAGGCAAAACGATTTTTTATTCCTCGCATATTATGGACGTCGTCGAAAAGATCAGCAGCCGCATTTTGCTGCTGAACGGGGGGCGGATCGTCGCCGACGGCAGCTTCGAGGAGCTGCGGGAACAGTCGCATGAACGGTCGCTGGAGCAAATTTTCAACGATCTGACCGGATTTCACGAATACAAGGATGTGGCGTCTTCGTTCGTGTCTATCGTCCGGGAGGTGTAGCGGATGGGTAGCGTGAAATGGCTGCAAATTCTGGATCCGCTGCGGGGGCTGTTCGAAAGATCGGGAGTCGACTACCCGATGATGCGCCGCATTTTGGAGATGAAGCTGCTGATGGACGGCCGCAGGGTGCCGACGCTCATCCAGAAATCCTCCAAAACGGCCGACCCTGACAATCAGTCCAACCAATTTATCAAGTCGCTGTGGATTTACGTCGTCATCAGCGTCGTGCTGGTACCGTTTGTCGTCATGAAGACGAACTACATGTTTCAGATGAGCCTGGTGTTCGGCATCCTCATGTTTATGATTACGACCTCCATGATCTCCGACTTTTCCTCGGTGATGCTCGATGTGCGCGACAGGAACATTTTGTTTTCCAAACCGGTGCAGCGCCGAACGATCAGTATGGCCAAGCTGCTGCATGTGTTGATTTACCTGCTGCTGCTGACCGGATCGCTGACCGTGGTGCCGCTTGTGGTCGGTTTGTTCCGGCATGGCGTCCTGTTTTTCCTGCTCTTTCTCGTAGAAGTCATCCTGATGGATTTCTTTATCGTGGTCCTGACGGCCGTGCTCTATTGGCTTGTGCTGCGGTTTTTCGACGGGGAGAAGCTGAAAGACATCATCAATTACGTCCAGATCGGACTGACCATCGTGATGACGGTAGGTTATCAGTTTATTTCCAGATTATTCAACTTCGTGGATTTAAAGGTCGCATTCAGGCCGCAATGGTGGGAAATTTTCATTTTTCCCGCTTGGTTCGCTTCTCCGTTCGAATGGCTGCTTGGCGAAGGGAAATCGCCGCTGATCGTCATCTTTTCGGTGCTGTCCGTTGTCGGGCCGCTGGTAGCATGGTGGGTGTATTCCTTGCTGATGCCTTCCTTTGAACGCAATTTGCAAAAGCTCGCCAGCCATCACGGGCGGGGCAAGTCGGGAGGTTTCCGCCTGCAGGAAGGGCTGGGCAAGCTCTTTTGCCGGGGGAAGCTCGAAAGGCTCTTTTTCCGTTTTTCCTGGGACATGATGGGCCGGGAGAGGGACTTCAAGCTCAAGGTGTATCCGCAGCTTGGCTTTTCGATCATCTTTCCGTTCATTTTCATGTTCAACACGCTGCGTTCGGAAGGCGGTTTTGCCGCCATGAGGACGGGCAAAGGGTTCCTGTTCCTGTACTTCTGCGCGCTGATGAT
Source organism: Paenibacillus cookii (assembly GCF_018333375.1). Classification (GTDB taxonomy): domain Bacteria; phylum Bacillota; class Bacilli; order Paenibacillales; family Paenibacillaceae; genus Paenibacillus_AQ; species Paenibacillus_AQ cookii. Next base: position 56,584 of record NZ_BORW01000020.1, on the reverse strand, counting down.
CCCGAGCATCATCATGATGCTCAAATATTCGGGCAACTATAAAGGGGCCTGGATCTACCAAACCGCGCCGCTGACGGATACCGCGCCCGTCTACAAAGGCGCGCTGAAAGCCATGGTCGTCCGGCTGTTTGCTCCGGTGTTTCTTTTGCAGGCCGTCATCTTTCTGATCATTTTCGGAGCAAGGATCGTGCCGGATCTGGTCGTCATTTTACTCGGGGTGCTATTGTACGTGGTCGTCAGCTTTATGGCGCTGGAGAAGGGACTGCCGTTTTCGCAGCCGTTTCAAGGCTCGCAATCCGGCAGCGGGTTCGTCATTTTTGGGCTTTTAGTGCTGCTCGGCGTCTTCGCGGGTGCGCATTTTGGCTTTACATTTTTACCTTACGGCGAGTATTTATATATGCTGCTTCTGCTCGTTCTGAATCTCCTGGCTTGGAAGCTGGCTTTCCGCGAGCTGCCTGCGTCTTAAGTACCTGAATAGGTAAAATTACCCGTTCTTGCACCGGCGAAAAAAATTTGCACTTTCCTGCCTATATTTCACACTTTGATTATGGTACAAAGAAGTAGTACATTAATAGATGAAATCATAAGGAGGTTTCTGAATTAATGTTCTATGAAGACAATGAGAACCTGACCATCATGACCTACACCTTGAATAGTGGCATTAAAGGAACTGTACCTTTATCGAATAAGCAAATTCAGGAATGGATCGAGTGCTATCGCACCGATGCGAAATTCATTACAGCTATTGGCAAGGAGTTTTTCGGCCTTAATCCAGAGCTGGTCGCGGATTTCAAAGTGCACAACCGTTTCTCCAACTACGCCGAAGTCATCAAGCCCGTAGGCAACCGCCCAACGGAATCGGATAATACCGATCAGCTGTCCAAAGCGTATGAAGAGAACCGCGTGTACTTCAAAGTCGACTGCAAATGCGGCACGACTTACACGACCTATTCCCAGTACTACACGACCAAATGGTATTGTTCCAAATGCAACGAGATCGTGTTTTTGGACAAGAAGAAGGGCAAAGTGGCTACGGACAAAGGCGATGCCTGGTACATGACGAACAAGTATTACGTAGCAAGAGACTAGCAGGAATTTGCGCGAAACGCCCCCGTCCGGGCGAGAAGATATAGAGGAAATCCGAACCATTAAGGGACTGCTTTCGGGCCGCGTGCGGCTTGGATCGGTCCCTTTTGTTTGGGGCGATGCCTAAAATTTTTAATATTTTGTGACATAATTCACATAAGTGGGCTTTTGGACCTAAGATTGTGACATTTATCACATTTAGAATCCCGATGCTCTGCCAGAATACAGGAAGAAGGGGATTTTGCAGCCCGGGAGCGCGAAAGCCGGGTTTTGCAAAATGCCGAGAAAAACAAAAGGATGGGGTATTCAAATCCATCGCCCAAGGGTTCTAACTTGAAAACTATGAGAAAGAGGGAAGAACAATGGACGTAATTATGCTGTCGCGGATTCAGTTTGCGGCGACGACGATTTTTCACTTTTTCTTCGTGCCCGTGTCCATCGGCCTGGCGTTTACGATCGCCATCATGGAGACGATGTACGTCGTCAAAGGCAAAGAAGAGTACAAACGGATGGCGAAGTTCTGGGGCAAGCTGTTCCTGATCAACTTCGCGATCGGCGTCGTGACGGGCATTCTGCAGGAATTCCAGTTCGGCATGAACTGGTCGGCGTATTCCCGGTTCGTCGGCGACGTATTTGGCGCTCCACTGGCGGTAGAGGCGCTGCTTGCCTTTTTTATGGAATCGACGTTTATCGGACTTTGGATTTTCGGCTGGGAACGGCTTTCGAAAAAAGTGCATGCGCTGTGCATCTGGCTGGTTGCCATCGGGACGATCCTGTCCGCGTTTTGGATTTTGGCGGCAAACTCTTTCATGCAGCGTCCCGTCGGTTTTACGATCAACAACGGCCGGGCCGAAATGAACGACTTTTTGGCGCTGATCACGAACGGCCAGCTGCTGCTGGAGTTCCCGCATACGATATTGGCCGCGTTCATGACGGGCGCATTCCTCATTGCCGGGGTCAGCGCGTATAAGCTGCTCAAGAAACAAGACGTGCCGTTCTTCAAAAAATCGTTTGTGATCGCCACCGTCATCGGGCTTGTTTCCTCGATCGGCGTGGCGCTTGTCGGTCACCAGCAGGCCCAATATCTGGTCAAAACCCAACCGATGAAAATGGCAGCAACCGAAGCGCTTTGGGAAAACAGCGGCGACCCGGCGTCTTGGACGGTAACGGCGTTCATCGATACGGAAAATCAGAGAAACACCGGGGAGTTTCAAATCCCTTATCTGCTCAGCTTCTTGTCGTACAGCAAATTTTCCGGCGAAGTGCAGGGCATGAAGGAACTGCAGGCTCAATATGAGCAGCAGTACGGCCCGGGCGATTACATTCCTCCGGTGCGCACGACCTTCTGGAGCTTCCGGATCATGGTGGCGAGCGGCACGCTGCTCATTCTGCTCAGCATGTACGGGGTATACTTGGCGGCCCGCAAAAAGCTGGAAAACGGCAACAAGTGGTTTATGCGCCTGATGGTTTTTGCGATTTCGCTGCCGATCATCGCCAATACGTCGGGCTGGATCATGACGGAAATCGGGCGCCAGCCATGGACGGTGTTCGGACTGATGACGACCGCCGACGGCGTGTCCCCGAGCGTTACCGCGGGCCAAGTGCTGTTTTCGTTGATCGCCTTCGTAGCCATTTATGCCATACTGGCCGTCGTGATGGCCTACCTGTTTATCCGCGTCATCCAAAAAGGACCGTATGCCGCCGAAACGCAGGCGGAAACGTCCAGCGATCCATTCGATAAGGAGGAATACCGCCATGCTATCTCTTAATGAGCTGTGGTTCGTGCTCGTCGCGGTGCTGTTTACGGGGTTCTTTTTCCTCGAAGGTTTTGATTTCGGCATCGGGATGTCGACGGGCATTTTGGCGAAAACCGATACCGAACGCCGGGTGCTGATCAACTCCATCGGCCCGTTCTGGGATGCCAACGAGGTATGGCTGCTGACGGCCGGAGGCGCGATGTTCGCGGCATTTCCGAACTGGTACGCCACGTTGTTCAGCGGGTTCTACACGCCGCTGGTACTGCTGTTGCTGGCGCTCATCGGGCGGGGGGTGGCCTTTGAATACCGGGGCAAGGTGGAAAAGGCGTCCTGGAAAAAAACATGGGATATCGTCATCCTGCTCGGCAGCTTGCTGCCGCCGCTTCTGCTGGGCGTCGTGTTCGCCGATTTGATTCAAGGCCTGCCGATCGACCGGGCGATGGAAATGAAAGCTTCGTTTTTCGGCGATATCGTCAACTTCTATTCCGTGGTCGGCGGATTGACGATGGTGGTGCTTTGCCTTGTGCACGGCCTGCTGTTCGCAACGCTGCGGGTGACGGGCGACCTTCAGGCCCGCGCGCGCCGCATGGCCCGCAGCCTGATGGTTCCGCTTGCGGTACTCGTTGTCGCGTTCTTTACGCTGACCTATTTCAACACCGGCATTTTTGAAGCCCATGGCGGTATCTTGGTGGGCGTGCTTGCGGCTTTGGCTATCGCGTTCGTGCTCGCGGTCGTGTTTTCCGGCAAGCAAAAAGACGGCTGGGCGTTTGGCATGACCGGCGCGGTGATCGCCATGACGATCGCGACGTTTTTCATCGGATTGTTCCCGAACGTCATGATCAGTTCGATCGACGCCGCCTTCAACCTGACGGTGGACAACGCGGCTTCCGGACATTATTCGCTGAAAGTGATGACGATCGTGGCTTTATCCCTGCTGCCGTTCGTGCTTGGTTACCAGATCTGGAGTTATTTTGTCTTCCATAAGCGGGTTCACGAGAAAGGGCATCTGGAATATTAATGGATCGGAATTTGCTCGGCTATAAAGGGATAAAGCCAATTCTTGCCGCCTCACTCGCATTAACGCTTGCGCAAAGCCTGTCGATCATCCTGCTGGCAAGATGGCTGGCGGAGGCGCTCTCCGCCCTTTTTGCCGGCGAACCGCTTCACAGCCAGTACCTGAAGTTGTCGATGTTTTTCGGAGCGTTTCTGGTCCGGCATCTCATAGGCTTCGTTCAGCAAAAAGTGAGCCATGCCTTCGCCGAACGGACCGGAGCCGGCCTGCGGCGGCAAGTGATGGAGAAGCTGTTTCAGCTCGGGCCAAGATTCGCGAAGCAGGAGGGCACGGGCAACCTGGTCACGCTCATACTGGAAGGAACGGCGAAATTCCGGAACTACCTGGAGCTGATCGTGCCGCGGATGGCCGGAATGGCGCTCATTCCATGGGTCGTCCTCGCGTATATTTTCATACGGGACATCACGTCGGGGATTATTCTGATCCTGTCGATGCCGATCTTGATCGCGTTTTTGATCCTGGTCGGGCTGGCTGCGCGCAAAACGACGGAAAAGCAGCTGGATACGTACCGCACGCTCTCCAACCACTTCGTCGATTCGCTCCGCGGACTGGAGACGCTGAAGCTGCTTGGGCAGAGCCGGGAGCATATCGGCAGCGTCGCCAGGGTCAGCGATCGATACCGGTCGGCGACGATGCGCACGCTGCGGGTGGCGTTTTTGTCTTCCTTTGCGCTTGACTTTTTTACGATGCTGTCGGTCGCCGTCGTTGCCGTCGGACTGGGCTTGCGGCTGATCAGCGGCGATCTGGCGCTGGTGACCGGATTGACGGTGCTCATTCTGGCGCCGGAGTATTTTTTGCCCGTGCGGATGGTGGGCGCCGATTTCCATGCCACGCTGGACGGCAAGGAAGCCGGGGCCGCCATGCGGAGCATCATCGAGGAGCCGCTTCCCGGGACCGCGGATGAGCCGAAGGACGGTCAGGAAAAAAGAGAACTGAACTGGACGGCCCAAAGCCGCCTGTCCTTGTCGGAAGTGGCCGTACGGCATGAGCAGGAAGGGCCTTATTCGCTGAGGGACCTTTCGCTGGAACTGCGGGGGACGGGCAAAATCGGTATCATCGGCGCCAGCGGCGCGGGCAAATCCACGTTCATCGACGTGCTTGGCGGATTTTTGCAGCCGTCCGAAGGGTTCATGGCAGTGGATGGACGGCGTTTGGATGCCCCGGCGCTGGGGGAATGGAGAAAGCTGATGGCGTATATTCCGCAGCATCCGTTTATTTTCAGCAGCACGCTTGCGGATAACATTCGTTTTTATGCGCCTGAAGCATCCAGCTCAGACGTGGAGCGCGCCGTCGCTGCGGCCGGGCTCACGGAACTCGTTCGGGGCCTGCCGCACGGCGTGGAGGAGCCGATCGGCGGTGGCGGCCGCCAGCTGAGCGGAGGCCAGGCGCAGCGCGTGGCGCTGGCCCGGGCTTTTCTCAGCGATCGGCCCGTTATTCTTTTGGATGAACCGACGGCGCATCTGGATATCGAGACGGAATATGAACTGAAGCAGACGATGCTGCCGCTGTTCGAAGGGAAGCTGGTATTGCTCGCGACGCACCGGCTGCACTGGATGCCGGACATGGACCTGATTGTCGTGCTGGAACACGGACGTGTCGCCGAAGTCGGCACGCACGAGGAGCTGATCTCCCGCAAGGGAGCTTATTATGACCTGATCCGGTCGCAAAGGGAGGGAATCGCATGAGGGAAGAAAGCTGGTTTCGGCCTTATGTACGGGCGTATCTCGGCCGTTTTCTCGTCATTATTGCCCTTGGCTGCCTGACGCTCCTGACCGCGGCGATGCTGATGTTTACCTCGGGTTTCCTTATTTCCAAGGCGGCGATGCGGCCGGAAAATATTTTGATGGTGTACGTGCCGATCGTGCTTGTGCGCACGTTCGGGATCGGGCGCGCGGTCGTCCATTACGTGGAGCGCCTGGTCAGCCATGACGCCGTGCTGCGGATCGTCTCCCGGATGCGGACCCGATTGTATCGCGTCCTGGAACCGCAAGCGTTGTTCATTTCATCCCGGTTCCGAACCGGAGACGTGCTGGGTGTGCTCGCGGACGATATCGAATATTTGCAGGACGTATACTTGCGGACGGTATTCCCGAGCGTAGCGGCGTTGGTGCTTTATATAGGATCGATCGCGGCATTGGGGCGGTTCGATCTTCGTTTTGCTTTGGTGATGGCGCTGTACATTTTGGTGCTGATCGTCGTCCTGCCGTGGGCATCGCTGCTCGTCACCAAGGCGAAAAGCCGTTTGGCGAAAAAACAGCGCAGCGGGTTGTACGCCATGCTGACCGACGCCGTGCTCGGCATGAGCGATTGGGTGATCAGCGGCAGGGAGGGGCAGTTTTTGGCAGTATACGATGCGGCGGCGAAAGAGGCTGCGCGGGTGGACGGCCAGCTCAAAAGCTGGGCGCGTTGGCGGCAGCTCGCCGGCCAAATCGTGGTGGGCTTTTGCGTGCTTTCGATGGCGGTATGGGCGGCCGGAGAATACGCCGCCGGGCACATCCCGGCCGTGCTGATCGCGGCTTTTACGCTCGTCGTCTTCCCGATGATGGATGCGTTTCTGCCGGTATCGGAGGCGATCGAAAAAATCCCGGGGTATCAAAGCTCTTTGCAGCGTTTAAACGAAATAAGCACGCATGCGGAGACGGCAGACAGCGAAGGCATGGCCGGGGCAACGGCGAAGGCCGGACCGCTTGGCGGGGAAAACCCGCGAGATGTCCATTTACAGGTGCAGAACCTGTGTTATCGTTATGACGACCGCTCCCCGTGGGCGCTGCAGGATATCTCCCTGGATCTGCCGCAGGGCAAACGGATCGCAATCATCGGGCGCAGCGGCGCAGGCAAATCGACCCTGCTGAAGCTGATCGAAGGAGCTTTGGCGCCGACGTCGGGCAGCGTCCGATTGAACGGAATCGAGGCTTATGCCATCGGCGACCGGATGCCGCAGGTCATTTCCGTGCTGAATCAAAACCCGCATCTGTTCGATACGACGGTGGCAAACAACATCCGCCTCGGCGATAGGGACGCAACCGATGGGGAAATCCGCGGCGCGGCTGCGCAGGTGAAGCTGGATCGGCTGATTGAATCGCTGCCGCTTGACTATCGGACGCCGATGCATGAAACCGGGCAGCGTTTCTCCGGCGGGGAGCGCCAGCGGATCGCGCTGGCCAGGGTGCTGCTGCAGAACAACCCGGTGGTCATTATGGATGAGCCGACGGTCGGGCTCGATCCGCGCACGGAACATGATCTCATGGCCACGATCCTGGAGACGATGAAGGGCAAATCGCTCATCTGGGTGACGCATCATTTGGCAGGCGCGGAGCAGATGGACGAAATCATTTTCATGGAGAACGGGCGCATCGAGATGAGGGGTTCCCATGCGGAGCTGATGGCGGCGTCGGAGCGGTATCGCCGGTTGTACCGGCTGGATCGGCCGGAGTTTGGATGGTAAAGGAAATGAATAAGATCGCCAAATCCGCGCATCCTATATATGGTTAAAATGGTGCGCGAAGGGGGTGCGATCGAATGGTTGACAACAACAATTCCCAAGAGCCAAGCAAATATGAAGTGCAAAGAACCGAACTGAACAAAATGCCGGTGCCTGACAAGCAAAGAGAGGAATTCGCGAAGGAAATGGTCGAAGACGCGAAAGAGGCGTTCGGCGAGCAGCAATCCGAGTAGTTGGCGGCGAACTTTATGGACAAAACATAGCTAGATTGCCGTTCTGAGGCTCATGTTTTACTTAAACATGTGGAATCACGGCTGCAAGGGGTGTCTTTCGGGTCTATGAAACCCGTCGGGACACCCCTGTTTGGCTTTGTAGTTGCTTTCTTCCGCTCTTATTGCAGCCCATTTATCAATCTTCCCTGTCCAATACTTGACTTATCGTTCAAGAAAAATTATAGTATAAGACACGAAAAGGAGGGCAAAGCCATGGGCAGACATAAAGAATTCGACCAGGAAAAAGCCGTCGACCAAGCGCTGGAGCTATTTTGGGAAAAAGGCTACGAAAGCACTTCCATCCAGGATTTATGCGATCATTTGGGCATTCACCGGGGCAGCCTTTACGATACGTTCGGGGATAAACACGAGCTGTTTTTGGCCTGCCTCGACCGGTTCAGCCAGCGGGCGGACGAAAATTACAATTATATTTTAAAAGAGGACAGCGATTCGCCGCGCGAACAGCTGGAGCGCTTTTTCTCCAAGGTCATCGACGTGTCGATGAACAACGCGGCGCGCGGGCGCGGCTGCCTGATGACGAATACGACGCTCGGGCCGGTGGCGAACGTGCCGAACGTGGCGCGCCGCCTGGAGGCGCATGCGATGAACACGGAATCGTTGTTTTTCAGCTTTCTGATGCGCGCTCAAAATAAAGGCTGCCTGAAAAGCAAGCATAGCCCGCGGGAGCTGGCGCGTTTCCTGTCCGGTATCAAGCAGGGGCTGCACGTGATGGCCCGGAACGCGGCGGAGCGCAGCGTGATGGAGGATTTTTGCAAAGTCGCGGTTTCGGCGGTCTTCTAATTTTTTTTGACTAATTTGTGAATCATCATTCAAGTATTTTTTTCGTCAACAACGCTTTTCTGAAATTTGCAAAAATACGTCTGTCAATCTTTGAAAGTGGGGGCGATAGACGATTTTTTGTCTCGTTTTCTTGAACGAACATTCCAAAAAAGGAGAGAATCTTATGAAACGCATGTTATGGGTTATTCTGATGATGTCCATCGGGACGACGTTTACTTCGCCTTTATTTCCGCTTTATCAGGAGCATTATCGGTTAAGCAGTTTGCAAATCACGGTCCTATTTGCGGTTTATGCGCTGTTTTTGCTCCCGTCCCTGCTCATTTCCGGGTCCAGAGGGAGCGGCTGGGGACTTAAAAGGGTTTTGCGCTTTAGCATGTGGTTATCCATCCTCGCCACGCTTGTCTTTATGGGGAGCCAGCAGGCGTGGCTGGTCTATGCCGCCAGAATTTTGGAAGGCATCGCGTACGGCATCTTTACGGGAACGTCCGTGGCCTTCCTGCTGCAGCAAACCCCCAAGGAGCAAACGGGCAAGGCGCTTATGTTATCGGGAATGACGGTGTCCGTCGGATTTGGTCTGGGACCGGCCATAACCGGACTAGTCATTCAATATCTCCATCTGATGCCGCTCAGGGTGCCGTTCTGGATCTTGACTTTGTTTTTGCTCAGCGGGCTGATCACGCTTGAAACGTTAAAAGACCGGGACTTCGAGGCTCGCAAGCAGCTTGCCAAAACGCCCCCGGCACCGGTTTCCCTCGGGGTTCCCGACGATATTCGCCGTCCGTTCTGGTCCTTCAGCGCACTGCCTATTTTTACGTTGTTTACGCTGAACGGCATCATCCTGTCCTTGATTCCTTCGTTTGTGAAAGGCGTCCTTCATTCGTCGAACTTGTCGGTATCCGGGCTACTGATTTTGCTGCTGCTTGGAGGCGGCGCTCTGCTGCAGCTGCTGCCGTTCGTCAAACACCCGGTCCACCGTCTGCGCGTAGGCATCGCCTTGCTGTCCCTTGGGGCCTGGCTCGTCGTCTTTTCGGGTTCGACCGGAAGCATCGGCTTGCTCTGGGCGGGCGTTTTGATTCAGGCGCTCGGCAGCGGATGGACGTTCCAGGTCAGTTTGCGCCTGGCCGGGGAACTGCCGAACCCGGAAGCCCGGTCGAAGGTCGTTTCGACCTTTTATTTCGCCGGATATTCGGGATTCATCGTTCCGGTCGTCGGCACCGGCGTGCTGACCTATTTCTTCGATATGAACGTGTCGCTGATCGTTCTGAATATTCTTGCTTCCTTGCTGGTCGTTTACATGCTGGCATATTCCGTGAAGTTCGCCCGATATTATGCCCAGCGCAGCGGGAAGCCGCTGACGGGAAAGCGCCGAAGCGTATCTGCGTAACCGTGTGTCGGGTGGGCTAGCCGAATCAAAGCGATTCGGAACGAATGGAGGCATGCCCTAGGAGCTTCAAACGCTTAAAGTTTAGCCCAACCACAAAAGCCCGTCCATTCCGGACGGGCTGATTTATTGCTAAATCAAGATTCCTTTATTCTTTCGGATGAATCATTTGTTCCGGACGCACGACGGCGTCGAACTGCTCTTCGGTAAGCAGGTTGCTCTTCAGGGCGGCTTCTTTCAGGGTCAGCCCTTCTTTATGCGCCAGTTTGGCAACCGCTGCGGCATTTTCGTAGCCGATATGCGGGTTCAGCGCCGTGACCAGCATCAGGGACTGGTTCAGGTTGCGCTCGATGACGGCACGGTTCGGTTCGATGCCGACCGCGCAGTGGTCGTTGAAGGACACCATCGCATCGGCGAGCAAACGCGCAGACTGCAGGAAGTTATAGATGATAACCGGCTTGAACACGTTCAGCTCGAAATTGCCTTGGCTGGCGGCAAAGCCGATCGCCGCATCGTTGCCCATCACCTGACAGACGACCATCGTCATCGCTTCGCTTTGGGTCGGATTCACTTTGCCAGGCATGATGGAGCTTCCCGGTTCGTTGGCCGGGATGGTGAGTTCCCCGATGCCGCAGCGCGGACCGCTGGCCAGCCAGCGCACGTCGTTGGCGATTTTCATGAGATCGGCGGCAAGCGCTTTCAGCGCGCCGTGAACATACACGAGCTCGTCATGGCTGGTGAGGGCATGAAATTTGTTTGCGGCGGAGGTGAAGGTTTTGCCCGTCAGCTTGCTGATGTTGGCCGCCGTCATGTCGCCGAATTTCGGATGCGCATTGATGCCCGTGCCGACCGCGGTTCCGCCGATGGCCAGCTCACGCAGCGATTCGATGCTTGTGCGGATCATGCCTTCGCTTTTTTCCAGCATCCGGTGCCAGCCGCTGATTTCTTGGCCGAGCGTAAGCGGAGTGGCGTCCTGCAGATGCGTTCTGCCGATTTTGATGATATCCATAAACTCTTCGCTTTTCGTGCGGAACGTTTCCTTCAGCTTGGCGATTGCGGGGAGGACTTGATCCTCGACGGCAATCAAGGCCGCGATATGCATCGCTGTCGGGAACGTGTCGTTCGAGCTTTGCGATTTGTTGACGTCGTCGTTCGGGTGCACGCGCTGCTCGCTGCCTTTTTCCTGCAGCATTTGGTTGGCGCGGTTCGCGATCACCTCGTTGACGTTCATGTTCGATTGGGTGCCGCTTCCGGTTTGCCATACGGCCAGCGGGAAGTGTTCGTTCAGCTTGCCTTCGATCACCTCGTCGGCCGCCGCCACGATCGCATCGGCTTTTTCGGCGTTCAGTTTGCCCAGCTCTTTATTCGCGAGCGCCGCGCTTTTTTTCAGGATCGCAAATTCGCGGATCAGCTCCAGCGGCATTTTCTCCGTACCGATTTTGAAATTTTCAAAGCTCCGCTGCGTTTGGGCTGCCCACAGCTTGTCCGCGGGAACTTTAATTTCGCCGATGGTGTCTTTTTCGATTCTGAATTCCACTTGCATTTCCTCCTTCACCACTCGTGAGTTCATATTCGATTCCAAGGCTCGTTACCGGGCCGAAACCGGCCGCAAGAAACGGACCTGTCTCCATATGAAATATATCATAATCTCCCGGCCAGTTGAAATTGAAAAAAAGAAAGCGCGCGAGCAAAAGGATGCAATTAAACATTGCGTTTACATTTCTCTTCATTTCTTTTCATAGTTGCCTTCTATACTAACCCTAGCAGGAACGATATGAAGGAGGAATTATGATGAGCAAAAAGAAACGCAGTATCGTGCAAGCCGCGCTGTGCCTGACGGCGGCAGCCAGCCTTATCGTATCCGGGGGAGCCGTTCAAGCGAAAGGGAACGCGGCGCCGCCCGCCAAAGCGAAAAACGTCATTTTGTTCGTCGGCGACGGCATGGGAACGTCCCAGCGCGATGCCATTCGTTTGAACACGGTGGGTCTGAACGGCAAGCTGCAGATGGACGACATGCCTTATTCCGCATTTTTGCGTACCCACTCCACGTCGGCGGTGACCGACTCCGCGGCAGCCGCCACGGCGATCGCCAGCGGCGTGAAGACGTATAACGGCGCGGTCGGCGTCGACGCCAACAAAAAACCGGCCAAAACGCTGCTTGAAGCGGCAAAAGGCCTCGGCAAATCGACGGGCCTCGTGACGACGAGCCAAATTACGGACGCCACGCCGGCCGCATTCGGCGCTCACGTCGAAGACCGTTCGCAGCAAAGCAAAATCGCCAAACAGTATCTGGATAACAGCAAAGTCGACGTGCTGCTCGGCGGCGGAGAAGACTTCTGGTACCCTGCGGGAAATCCGGGCAAATTCCCGGATCATCCGGCCGAAGATCCTAAAGAAGAAAGCAAAGGCACGGAAGGCAATCTTGTCGATCACGCGAAAAAACTCGGCTATCAATACGTAACGAGCAAAGAAGAGCTGCAAAAGGCGAAAAACGGAAAAATCCTCGGGCTGTTCGCCAACGAGGAGATGTTCCAGCAAAATCCGGAAGGCGAAGGGGACGTATACAACCCTGTCGTTTCGCTTAAAGACATGACGCAAAAGGCGCTGGACACGCTGTCCACCAACAAAAAAGGCTTTTTCCTGATGGTTGAAGAGGAAGGAACCGACGAAATGGCGCATGAAAACAACGCGAAGCTGACGATCAAAGCCGGGCAGGAGCTGGACAAAGCGGTAGGCGTCGCCAAAGAATTCGCGAAAAAGCACCCGGACACCCTCGTGCTGGTGCTGGCCGACCATGAAACCGGCGGCTTTTCGCTCGAGCCCGTCGACGAGAAAGACGAATCCGGCGACGGCATTTCGAAAGAGGACGGACCGTTCAGCATTTACGGCTCGAAAGAGCAGTTTTACGTCGATTGGACGACTTCCGGGCATACCGGGGCGGACATTCCGCTGACGGCCATGGGAAGCGGCGCGGAGCTCTTTACGGGCGTGCACGAAAACACGTACGTGCATGACGCGATCCTGAAAGCATGGGGCGTGAAAAAATAAAGAAAACCTGCCGTTCCTTCCCGGAATGCAGGTTCGTATGAGGGGCAAGCGCTACAAACTCGCTTCTTCGCGGGGGCGTTCGGCGCGGACGACGGTCCGGTATTGGATCGGAGTCGGCCCCTCGTTTTTTTTGAACTTGCGGATAAAATTCGTGGCGTCGATGGAGGCATGCCCGGCTTCGTCCCGCCGCTTTGGGCAACAAAAAAACGCTCCAGCACGCGGGGGGTATCCCCATATGCGGGAGCGTTTTCCGTCATCAAGCCTTCCTGGGCGTTCGGAATTTTATTTCGCCGGCTTGGCCCGTTTGCCTTTCCGCGCCCGGCGCAGGAAGAAGGACAACACCAATGCGATGACGGCGATCCAGGTCGCCACGATAAAGGCGTCGTTGATCCCTTCGATCGTTGCCTTTTCGGTCACGACGCCAATGACGCTTTGAAGCGCCAGGGCGTATCCGGTTTCGGCAGGCACACCGGCCGCGGCGGAGATGTTTTGGCTGACCGCGGCCAAGTTTTCGGTCAAAAACGGATTGTTTGGCGTATACAGCTCCGCCGACTGCTCAACGTGGATCGTCGTGCGCGTGGACATGACCGTCACGAGCAGCGCCGTCCCGATCGAACCGGCCACCTGCCGCATCGTATTGGACATCGCCGTGCCATGGGCCCCAAGCCGAGGGGGAAGCTGGTTGAGTCCTTCGGTCTGCACGGACATCATGATCAGCGACATGCCGAAGCTGCGCACCGTGTACAGCAGCATCAGGTGGGAGAAGGTGGTGTCCGAGGTCAGCTTGCTGAATTCGAACGTCGTCAGCGCCGTGATGATGAGACCGACGATCGCAAGCGGCCTGGCCCCGGTTTTATCGAAAATCGCGCCGGAGATCGGCGACATGACGCCCATCAGCAAAGCGCCGGGCAGCAATAGCAGCCCCGACTGGAGCGGCGTGAAGCCCCGGATGTTTTGCAGGTAAATCGGGAGCAGCAGCATCGCGCCGAACATCGCCATGTTGACCAGGCCGCCGATAATGGTGGAAAACGTAAAGATATCGTACTGGAACACCCGAAAATCGAGCATCGGAACCTTCATGTTCAGCTCGCGCACGACGAACAACGCGATAAAGACGAGGCCGACGAACAGCGAGCCAAGCACGATCCCGCTTGTCCAGCCTTTGTCTCCCGCCGAGCTGAAGCCGTACAGAAGCACGCCGAAACCAAGCGTGGAAAAGACGACTCCCCAAAAATCGAACTTCGGTTTGGTCAGCTTGTTGACGTTCGTCAGCCACCGGAAAGCGAACAAAATGTCCAACACGGCAAGCGGGATGACCATGATGAACAAAATGCGCCACGTGTAATGCTCCACGATCCAGCCGGAAAGCGTCGGGCCGACCGCGGGGGCGAACATCATGGCGATGCCCATCGTCCCCATCGCGGTTCCCCGTTTTTCCGGGGGAAACACCGTCAGAAACACGTTCATGACGACAGGCATAATGATGCCCGCGCCGCTCGCCTGAATGATCCGCCCGACGAGCATGATCACGAACGAGTTGCTGACGGCGCATATGACCGCCCCGGCGGTAAAAAGGCCCATGGCGGACATGAACAAGGCGCGCGTTCCGTACGATTCGATCAGAAACGCCGTCACCGGCACGAGCACGCCGTTCACGAGCATATACGCGGTGGAGAGCCACTGGACGGTCGTGGCCGACACGTTGAATTCATTCATCAAATGGGGGATGGCCACGTTCAGAAGCGTTTGGTTCAAAATGGAGACAAAGGCTCCCAGCAGCAAGACGGTGAGCGTTCGCCCCATATGAAATTCCTTTGCGTTTGCCATGGCAGGAAAGCCCCCTCGCTAAATGTGGATTCGGACGGTAGCGTTCATGCCGGGAACGAGCCCGAGACCTTTGTAGCCTTCGATCGTGATAATAATCGGAACGACTTGCGTCACTTTCGTGTAGTTGGCGTTGGAATTCGTCGTTGGAAACATCGAAAACGTCGAAGCGGTCGCCAGTCCGATTTGATCGATTTTGCCCGTCAGCGTCGTATCCGGAAAGGCATCGACATAGACGTCGACCGTTTGTCCGACTTTGATTTTGTCCAGCTTCGTTTCTTCAATGTTGGCGGTGATCCACAGATTGTTCAAATTATAAGCCCTTGCCAGCGTCGTGCCGGGCGCGACATACGTATGGGGAAGAGCGTTCTGCTGTACGATCGTGGAACTGAGCGGAAACGTAATGTCCGTGCGGGTTCCTTGCGCGACGATGCTTCCCACCACTTCGCCCGTTTGGTAATAATGCCCGACCTGCCCGTTCCAGCTCGCCAGCTTTCCGGCCGCCGGCGCGTTAATGGAAACGGCCTGTCCCGTTACCTGCGCATTGTCGGTTTTCACGTAATTCGACGTCTGGTTGTAATAGTAGATCGCCGCACCGCCCAACGCGAGCACGATGATGACGACAAGAACATTGACGAGAAGTGCGCGAGAGTTCATACGTGTTAGTCTCCTCCTAATCTTGGGTAGCTGGTTGCAGCCAGATAAAGTGAGCATCCCCTAAATGGGGAAAGCATATTCAGCATTGTCGATTTTTGCATCCGGCCGCCATGCCTATGGATAAATGAAAAGGGAATGGGGATAAATAAGGAATCAAAGCATGAGTAAGGGGGATCATCCGCATGAAAATATACGTGGTTTATGACAGCGAAAACGGACATACCGAAGCGCTTGCCCGTTCCGTGGCCGAAGGCGCCCGCGAAGTCGAAGGAGCGGAAACGGAGATTGCCCATGTCAATGAGGCGGATATTTACAAGCTGGAAGGCATGGACGCCATCATCTGGGGCTGCCCGGGGCATTTCGGGACGATCAGCGCCGGGCTGAAAACATGGATCGATCGTCTGGGGTATTTATGGGCCCAGGGCAAGCTGATCGGAAAAGTGGGCGGCGTATTTTGCACGACCGCTACCGTTCACGGCGGCCTGGAGTCGACGTTAATCAACCTGATTACGCCGATGCTTCATAACGGCATGATCATCGTCGGGCTCCCGAGCGACATTCCGGAAAATGCCCTGTACGGCTCTTATTACGGCGTTGGCGTCACCTGCCCCGTCGAGCTGTCCGATGACGATCCGAAAAACCTGCCAAGCGAAAACGACTTGATCCTTGGGCGCGCTTTGGGCAGACGGGTGGCTGAGGTAACCAAACGGCTGGTTGCTTCATCGGCCTCAAGGTAGGGTGAATGAACGATGGTCATTGCATTCGTGGCGCTCGCCATTGCAGCGCTTGTTTTTCTTTTCGTCTATAACTCCCGTGCCGGCAAACGGGCCGGCAAACGCAAGGAAATAAAGGAACCTGCAAAGCAAGAAGCGGCTGAAACGCCCGAAGCTCCGCCTGCGATGTCCATTCAGGATCTTCCTCCGGAGGTCGGGCCCCCGGCCGCGGCTCCGTCTGAACCTTCAAGGACGGTCGCGCCAAGAGCCGCGGACCGGACGGCGCTGGCGGAAGCCGAATCGGAGGCGCACCGGTCCGCAAGCGAAGGGGACCGGGCTTATCGCGAGGCTCTGCGCAAGTTTGCGGGGTATGCTCCGGAAGAAGTCCGGCAGGAGAAGGCCGAAGCCAAGCCGGACCCCAGCTCCGACGATGCTTACCGCGAAGCGCTGCGGGCCATGGCGCGCAAACAGCAAAATAAAGGAGACTCCTGAAGCGGAGCTCCGAGCCAAAAAGCAGCCGCAGCGGACATAAGCCGCGGGCTGTTTTTTTGATTGGGGCAATCATTGTGAAAGGCCGCGGCAAGTGGTATTTTTAAAAGGTACATATTTACAGTGGCTCGATCGCAATTTCGGTAAGGAGGAAAACATGACCGCGGCAATGATCGTCTTTTTATGCGTGATCGTCATCCTGCTGCTTCTTTTCGGAGCAAGCATATATTTCTATAATGTAGGCATCAAACGAAGCCGGAAAGATTTCCTGGAAACCGATCCGGCGCTGGTAAAAATGGATCATCCGTGGGAACACGCGGAGGAATGGCTGAGCAGCCAGCCTGTCGAGACCGTGCATATTCAAGGAGAGGACGGGCTGCCGCTGACGGGATATTACATCCCTGCGCCCCGGCCGTCGAACCGGACGGCGATCGTGGTACACGGATATAACAGCCAAGGACGGGAAATGGGCGCTTTCGCCAAGCTGTACAGCGACATGGGTTTCCATGTCCTGATGCCGGATAACCGCGGACACGGGCAAAGCGGCGGCGATTACATCGGTTTCGGCTGGCATGACCGCAGGGACGTCGTGCAGTGGATCCGTTATATTTTGGAGCGAAGCGGGCCCGACATGCAGATAACGCTGCACGGCGTCTCGATGGGCGGGGCAACGGTGCTGATGGCCAGCGGCGAGCAGCTCCCCGACCAGGTAAAATGCATCGTCTCCGACTGCGCCTACACTTCGATCAAGGACATTTTGACGTACCAGCTGAAGCAGATGTACAAGCTGCCCCCGTTTCCGCTTTTGCCTGTAACCAGTCTGGTGTGCAAGCTCCGGGCAGGTTATTTTTTCGGTGAAGGTTCGGCCTTGAAGCAGGTCGCCAAAACGCGCCTTCCCATTTTGTTCATCCATGGAGACAAGGACGCGTTTGTTCCTTTTCCAATGGTTCATCGCCTCGCAGCGGCGGCCGGAGGGGAAACCGATTTGTATGTCGTGCCTGCCGCGGTCCATGCGAATGCCTATTTTGTGGACAAGAAGGAATATGCGCATCGCATAAGGCGGTTTGTGGAGCGCTATTTGTCCCCTGTGCCGGAAAAAGCGGAAAACCAGCCGGTCGTGTAACCAAAACAGCAATCGGCGCCGGATCAAAAAAGAAGCCCCCGAACCGCAAGGACGTTGGACGTCCGGCGCGGTCCCGGGGGCTTTTATGGTTCAAAGGATTATTTGGTTTCGATAATCAGCGGGACAAGCTCCTGCTTGTTGACGTCCACCAAGCCAAGATCGGTAATTTTGGCTGCCGGAATGACCGGGAGCGTGACGACGATCATGCGGTGGATCGGGTTTTTGCCCGGCATGACTTCGGCCTGGATGATCTCGATGAATTCTTTGATTTTCGGCGCGAAGGTTTCGCCTTCCTCCAAGCTCATCAGCCCTGCAAGCGGGAGCGGAAGGAATGCGATCACCTTGCCGTTTTTGACGGCGATCATGCCGCCGTTGCGCTTGCGCAGCTCGTTGGCCGCCATGACCATATCGTCGGTGTTGACGCCAAGCACGGCCAGATGGTGGCTGTCATGGGCAACCGTCGTCGCTACCGCGCCTTCGATAATGCCGAAGCCTGCCGTCAGCCCGAGCGCCTTATTGTTGTTCAGCCCGTGGCGATGCCATACGGCAACGCGGTTCAGAGGCCCTTTATGTCCGTCATATGCTTCCGGGACAAGCTGTCCGTCTTTGACCGGCAGCACGGTTTCGATGAATCCGGTAGGAAGGCCGGGCGCAAAATCGTATTCGATGACGCGTACGCGCGCTTCGGTGGCGTTCGGGTCGTCGACGTCGAGGCGCAAATCGTCGGCGTGGATTTCCGGCAGGTGCACGGTTTGCAAATACGCCTGCGGCGGCTCCAGATGCTGCTGGCGTTTGATCAGCCTGCCTTCTTTGACGATCGCTTCGCCGCCGATGAAAACGTCGGAGACGTTCATCGTTTCAAGCGCGTCGACCAGCACGATGTCGGCAAGGCGTCCCGGAGCGATGGCTCCGACATCCTTGCGGTTCAGGCGGTTCGCGGCGTTCAGCGTCGCATAGCGGATGGCGTCCACGGCCGGAATGCCTTCTTCGATGGCACGGACCACGACGTGATTGATATGGCCCCGGTCGATCAGGTCGGATGCCAGCACGTCATCGGTGCAAAGCGTAACGTTCGGCAGGTACCCTTTGCCGGCGATCGCCTTGGCGACTTCGGCCATATTCAGCGAAAAGGAGCTTTCGCGAATGTCCACGATCATGCCGGCGCGAAGTTTGGCGATCGCCTCTTCCATGGTGCGGCATTCATGGTCGGAGTCCGGCCCGGCGACGAGGTAAGCCGACAGCTCGCGGCCGACGACCGTCGGCGCGTGTCCCTGCGGAATTTTGCCGGCGCGTTCATTGGCTTCGAGGATGCCCATCATGCGCGGGTCCTCGTGAATGACGCCGTGATAGTTCATCACTTCGGCCACGCCGTCGATGCCGTCCCAGGTCAACATGCGTTCGATGACCTCGGGCGTGAAATCGGCTCCGCCCGTTTCGACCGCGGGGGCGGACGGCACGCAGGACGGCGCCAGCGTCATGACGCGCAGGTCCAGCACCTTGCTGGCTTCGACCATGTAACGAACGCCTTCCTCGCCCAGGACGTTGCCGATTTCATGCGGATCGGTCACGATCAGCGTCGTGCCGTGAGGCAGCACGGCTTCCGCGTAATGGGCCGGCGTCAGCATGCTGCTTTCGATGTGCAAATGCGTATCGATCAGTCCGGGAACGGCGAACTTGCCTTGCCCGTCGATGGTTTCGTTGGCTTCAAGCTCCGTTTCGCCCGGCGCGGTGACGTGAACGATGGTGCCGTCCGCGATGCCGATGGCAGCCGGGTAAATTTCGCCGGTAAAAACGTTGACCAGCCGAATGTTGTTGATCGCTAAATCCAGTGGATGATCGCCGCGCGCGGCGGCAATAAGTTTGCGGTTCATGCTGAATCGATCTCCTTATCCCAGATTATTTGAGCCAGAGGTAGTAGATAAGCGGAATGCACAAAATCCATAACCCGATATGGATATCGCGGAATTTGCCCAGGAATACTTTGATGACGACGTAAGACAAAATGCCGAATACGATACCGTTCGCCAGGCTGAACGTAAGTCCCGCAGAGATGACGGTGAGCAAAGCGGGAAGGAATTCTTCCCATTCTTCCATATCGATGTTCTTCAGCGTGGCGAGCATGGACAAGCCGATGACGATCAGGGCCGGAGCCGTAGCCGCGCTAGGAATGAGCAGGATGAGCGGCGTAACGAACAAAGCGAGCAGGAACACAACCCCCGTCGTGACGGCAGTCAGGCCCGTGCGTCCGCCGGCTTCGACGCCGCTTGCGGATTCAATGTAAGTCGTGATGGTCGTTTGTCCGAGCAAGGATCCGCCCACCGTCGCGATCCCGTCGACGATAAACGGCTTTTTGATATCCGGAAGATTCCCTTCCTTGTCGAGCAGGTTCGCTTTCGCTCCTACGCCGAGCACGGTGCCCATGGTGGAGAAAAATTCACCGGTGAAAAAGGTGAACATCAGCGGGAAAAACGCAAGCTTCAAGGCACCGGGAATATCGACCTGAAAGATGATCGAAGACGGATCCGGCGGCAGGGAAAATAAATCCCCGAAGGAATGCGGAAGCTTCGTGATGCCCATCGGTATCCCGATGGCGGACGTGATGATGATCCCGATGAAAACGGCCGCCTTTAATTTGCGCGCCATCAGGCCGATGATGATGACCAGCCCGATCAGGGAAAGCAGCACGGTCGGCGAATGCAAGCTGCCGAGCGTGAGCGTTCCGGTTTTGTTTTGTACGATGATGCCTGCATTGGCAAAGCCGGTGCCGATGATGAACAAACCGACGGCCGCGCCAATGGCATGCTTGATATTTTTAGGAATGATGCGGGATATCGTTTCGCGCAGCCCCAAGAAGGTGAGCAGCAGGAATACCACGCCGGAGATGAACACCATCCCGAGTCCCTGCTGCCATGTCGCGAGGCCCGCGGCCACGATGCTGTAGGCAAAAAATACGTTTCCGCCCATGCCGGGCGCTACGCCAAACGGCCTTTTCGCGTAAAGTCCCATAATAATGCTGAACAGGCCGGATGCCAGCAGCACCGTTACCATGACGGCACCCTGATCCATGCCTGCGGCTTTCATCAAGTCCGGTTGGACGACAATGATGTATGCCATCGTGACGAACGTGGTGAGACCGGCGAGAATTTCGGTTTTCACGTTCGTCTTATAATGGCTGAGCTTAAAAAAGCGGTCTAACCAAGATAATCTCGTGCTGTTCATGATTGCTGGAGGACTCCTTTGTCTGGTTGTGTTTTCGTCTTCTGCCTTGTAACTATACCATGTACATTTTGAACGCGTCAAAGGAAAAAGCGAACTTTGTGCAATATCATAGTCATTAATGTTCGTATTTACAGAAAAAAAGGAGCCGGGCAAACCTGAAAACAGGGCTTTGCGGGTATACATAGAAATTTTGTTGCAGCAGTGATATGGTGTATAGAAGCGAAGAAGAGTATGCAGAAAATCCGGTATGAGCGGGGATATTTTGCATCAGCTTGAAAACCGAGACAGGATTGGAGCAGGAAGACATGCAGATGACCGAACAGCTTATCGAGTGGTTGGGCCGCTACGGGGCGGATGCGGACGGCGGAGTGACCCGTCTTTTATATACGCGTTCCTGGAAGGAAGCGCAGGAGGCATTGGCGGAAAAAATGAAATCGCTTGGGCTTGAACCCGCTTTCGACGATGCCGGCAATTTGTTCGGACGGCTGCAGGGCACGGATGCGGACAGCGAGTGCATTTTGACCGGTTCGCACGTGGACACCGTGCAGCGCGGGGGGAAATACGACGGAGCGTACGGGATCGTGGCCGGAATCGCGGCGCTGGCCCGCCTGCGCGAGAAATACGGAGCGCCGAAAAAAACGATCGAGGTCGTCGCTTTTTGCGAAGAGGAAGGCAGCCGGTTCCCTTATAACTATTGGGGATCGACGTTTCTGACCGGCGCTGCGGGTTACAAGGATGTGGAGCATGCGCGGGACCAGCAGGGGATTTCTTTCATGGAGGCGATGAAGGCGGCGGGCTTCGGGCCCGGAAGCCGGGGGCGCGGGGCGCGGACGGATATCGGCGCCTTTATCGAGCTGCATATCGAGCAAGGAGCGATTTTGGAGCAGGAAGGGCAAACGATCGGCATCGTCGAGCAAATCGTCGGTTTGCAGCGTTATACCGTCCGCGTGAAAGGAGAGGCGAACCATGCGGGGACGACGCCGATGCCGTACCGCAGGGATGCGATGCGGGCGGCCGGCGAGATGGTGGCGGCGGTCATGGACGGCGCGGATGAGATCGGCGCGCCGCTTGTGGCGACGGTCGGGCGCATGGAGCTGATTCCCGGCACGCCTAACGTCATCCCGGGGGAAGTCCTCTTCACCATGGACGTCCGCCATCCCGACGGGGCCAAGCTGGAAGAGGCTTGCGCCCATTTCGTCGGCCTGCTGCATGAGGTTGCCAGTCGGCGCAACGTCGATATCGAGACCGAACGTTGGATGAATACCGCGCCGATTGCCATGGATGCGGAGCTTACGGATGCCATCGAGCGGATCTGCCGATCGCGGGATTTGCCGTACCGGCGGATGCCGAGCGGCGCAGGCCATGACGCCCAAATCTTGGCGGCCTGCTGCCGGACGGCCATGGCTTTTGTCCCGAGCCGAAAAGGCATCAGCCATTCGCCGCTCGAATATACGGAACCCGAACATTTGGAAGCCGGCGTTCAGGTGCTGACCGATTTGCTGCACCAGCTTGCGTATTAGCCGTAATGATATGAAAAAGCCCCGCCCTGATTGACATCAGGAGCGGGGCTTATTTGCCGCGCGGGGGCTTACTTCAGCGGCTGCTGGTTCACGTAGCTGTCGGACAGCCTCAGCAGCTTGAGCGCGCGATTGAATTCATCTTTGGTCGTTCCTTTGCCGATCGAATCGTTTCCGCTCAGCGGGTATTGCGTGCCATCCTCATATCCGCTGCCGGACATGAACATCGCGTTGTCGTTCAAGAACGATCCGGAAGGCAGGTAATACCGCTGCGGGAGCAAATTATAGGTCTGGTTCAGCAGGTCCTGCCCGAAATGGACGTGATCCTTCAAGGAAACGCCAAGCAGGTTGGCCACCGTCGGCATAATGTCGGTTTGCCCGCCGACCTCCTCGCGGATTTGCTCGTGCGGAACGCCGCTGCCGGCAATGATCAGCGGAATGTTCAGCATGTCGGTGTACGAATATTCATGCCCGTAAATTTCTTTCATGAGCTCTTTATCGTCATGGTCCAGGGAATAAATCGGCAGTCCCATATGGTCTCCGTATATGACGATCAGGCTGTCGTCCCAGAGCCCTTTTTGCTTCAAATCCTCGATGAAAAGCCCCAAAGCGTAATCGGCATAATTTTGCGCCCGGATATAGTCTCCGACAAAAGTGCCTTGGTAACGTTCAGGCAGCTCCATTTTGTATTTTCGGGCCGGAATCGTAAACGGGTGATGCGCCGACATCGAGATGATTTGGGCGTAAAAAGGTTTGTCCTCCCGGTCGAGCTCCTGCAGCTTCTTGGCCGTCTTCGCGTACAGCACCTCGTCGGAAGCGCCGAAGAATACCAGATCGTCTTCCCCGAAATAAGACTGGTCGTAATAATGCTGGAAGCCAAGCGAGGAATACAGCTCCTCCCGGTTCCAGAAATGCACCTTGTTGGTGTGCAGCGTAAGCGTATTGTAGCCGTTTTGCTCCAACAGACGCGGCAGGCTTGGCAGCTTTTTGTCCACGTAACGTTGGGTGGCGGCTCCGTCCGGCGGAATGTAGAAGGAGGTGTTGACCACGAATTCCGCATCCGACGTATTTCCTTGTCCGACTTGCTGGTTAAAGTTCGAGAAGTAGAGCTGCTCCTTGGCAAGCTTGTTCATGTTCGGCGTAATTTCTTTGCCGTCGATTTTCAGGCCGATCAGGAAATTCTGGAACGATTCCAGCTGAATGATGATCAGGTTTTTCCCCTTGGCATTCCCGAAATATTTGGGATGGTCGGGCACGGTAATGCCCTTCAGTTTGTCGATGTCGGCCTGATGGATGTTTTCCAGCGGAATGAGCGGCTCTTTCTTCTGCGAAAAAATCGTATAAGCCTCATAGTTGAGAATGCCCATTTGCTGGGCTTTTTTGATTTCGTTCATGCTGGCCCGGTTCGGCAAAATGTTAAACAGGCAGACGACCAGGCACAAGATGAAGACAACGGATACGACGCTTTTTTTCGGCTTGCGCTTGATGCTGATTCTCCATTCCTTGACCTTGCGGCTTTTCAGCAAAAGCACGAGCAGCACGATAATATCGGCAAACACAAGCAGATAATACGGGTCCATCAGCGAGAACACGCTGCTTTTGACCTCGGTTACCTGGTTGACCTGCGCCAAGGCATGGTAGTTGACGATGACGCCGTAGTACTTGAAATACATGATGACTGCGAAAAAAACGCCGGTGAGTATGATGTTTACGATCGTATAGGCCATGAGCTTGCGCTTGGAGGCGCACCATTCGATCAGGCAAAACAGCAGCCATATGAAAGGGATTTCCGTGATCAGCACCCTCCAGGGCAGCCAATCTCCAAACGTTACGGCCCAGGCAAGGTACCCCTTCAACAGCAGAATGATCGTAAAGATCGCAAACGGCTTTTTTAAAATTTGGGCAATGGATTCACGTGACACGATACGACTTCCCTCCGTTGAGAAAAACAACTAGCCGCCCAGCGGGCAGCGAAGCAGGTGATGGATGCGGATTTTCGGAGCTTCGTGAGTCAAAAAAACTTGCAAAATTCCGGATCGTAATAAAAATATTATGCCCCTCGCCAGATCAGAAGTCAAAACCGGGGACAAAACATTTCAAGGCAAATTCGGGGTAAAAAGCCGTTTCGCGGCCAACAACAAAAAACATCCGGCCTTCCGGAAGAAAATAGGTTTGCCGCAAGGGGCAAATTTCTTCCGGGAAACCGGATGCTTGTAAAAAATGAATGAGACCGGATTAGATGACGCCTTGGGCGATCATCGCGTCAGCCACTTTGACGAAGCCGGCAATGTTGGCGCCGACCACGAGGTTGCCCGGGTAGCCGTATTGCTCGGCCGCTTGGGCGCTGTTGTTGTAAATGTTGATCATGATTTGATGCAGCTTTTCGTCGACTTCTTCGAACGTCCAGGACGTACGGATGCTGTTTTGGGACATTTCGAGCGCGGACACGGCTACGCCGCCGGCATTGGCCGCTTTGGCCGGTCCGAACAGAACGCCGTTTTCAAGGAATACATCGATGGCGGCCAGCGTCGAAGGCATGTTGGCGCCTTCCGCCACGGCTTTGACGCCGTTGGCTACGAGCAGCTTCGCCGCGTTTTCGTCGATTTCGTTTTGGGTCGCGCACGGCAGGGCGATGTCGCAAGGGATCGTCCAGATGTCCGAGCAGCCTTCGAAATATTTTGCGCCCGGATGCAGCTTCACGTATTCGCTGATCCGTTTTCTTTCGACTTCCTTCAGCTGTTTCACCGTTTCGAAATCGATGCCTTCCGGATCGTACACGTAACCGGCGGAATCGCTGCATGCCACGACTTTCGCGCCGAATTGGTTCGCTTTCTGGATGGCGTAAATGGCCACGTTGCCGGAGCCGGAAACGACGACCGTTTTGCCTTCGAGGCTGTCGCCCTTCGCTTTCAGCATTTCGTTGACGAAATATACCGTGCCGTAGCCCGTCGCTTCAGGACGAGCCAAGCTTCCGCCGTAAGTGATGCCTTTTCCCGTCAGGACGCCGGCTTCGTTGCCGCTGCGAATGCGCTTGTACTGGCCGAACATAAATCCGATCTCGCGGGCGCCTACCCCGATATCGCCGGCAGGAACGTCAACGTCCGATCCGATGTATTTGTACAGCTCGGTCATGAAGCTTTGGGTAAAGCGCATGACTTCGGCGTCCGATTTGCCTTTCGGGTCAAAATCCGAACCGCCTTTACCGCCGCCGATCGGCTGGCCTGTCAGGGAGTTTTTCAAAATTTGCTCAAAACCGAGAAATTTGATGATGCTGGAGTTTACAGAGGGGTGAAAGCGAAGTCCGCCCTTGTAAGGGCCAATAGCGCTGTTGAATTGGACGCGGTAGCCGCGGTTGACGCGCACGATTCCTTGATCGTCTACCCAAGGAACCCGGAAGGTAATCAGTCTTTCAGGCTCAACCAGTCTTTCCAGAATGCCGTTCTCCATGTATTTGGGCTCTTTGGCCAGCACGGGAACGAGCGAGTCGAGGATTTCCTTGACGGCCTGATGGAATTCGCTTTCGTTCGGGTTCCTTTTACACACCGTTTCGAAGACTTCATTGACATACGATTTGGCTTTCTTTTCCGCAGGCAGTTCTACATGCAAAAATGTCATTGGCTTCTCTCCTTATCCCTGGATTCAAAATTACAGAATGCTGAAGCATTAAGAAAATCTAACTTAAGGCTTACGCATTCTGTAAGCATGAATCTGTATTTAAACAAGAATTATACACGAGAGTGCCGGAAATCTTCAACCCTTTAATACTTTAAACAGGCAATATTTTTTTGGCTTCCGGAAACATTTTGGACAACTTTTTGGAAGGAACACCCTTTTTCTGGGAAGGAGAGGTAGGCTGCGGGAAGAACGATGTGGTATGATATTGAAAAACAACAGGGGAACGGGTGATCCCATTGACTGGCGAAGAAACGAAAAGCAACATCGTACATATTTCGGTTAGGCCGCTCGTGGAATATGTATTCAGCAGCGGGAGCATCGATTCCGGTTTCCGGACCCCGGCCGCGATGCATGAGGGCACCCGGATTCATCAGCAGGTGCAGCGGGCGTACCGGGAAGGGGATCATAAAGAAGTATATCTTAAAACGGAAATCCCGTTTGACGGCATTATATATCAAATCGAAGGAAGATGCGACGGTTTGATCGTCACGGACGAAGGGCTGACCGTCGACGAAATCAAATCGACCTCGGCCGGACTGGACATGCTTGAGGACGGGCGAGCCGTCCATTGGGCCCAGGCGGAGGTATACGCTTATATTGTAGCAAAGGATCAGGGGTTGGAGCGCGTAGGCGTTCAGCTCACTTACGTAGACGCCAAAACGGGGGAGGAAAGGCGGTTCAAACGCACCCGCACCTTCGGCGAGCTGACGGATTTCGTGACGGACGTCGTCAGGCGGTACGCCCCCTACGCCGCCCTGCGGCTCGAAAATGTACGTCTCAGGGATGAGAGCATCCGGGCGCTGCCGTTTCCCTTTCCCGCATACCGCGAAGGGCAGAGAAAGCTGGCCGGGTCGGTGTACGGGGCGATCATGGAAAAGAAAAAGCTGCTGGCCAAAGCGCCGACCGGGATCGGCAAAACGATGTCCACCCTGTTTCCGTCCGTCAAAGCGATCGGCGAAGGGCTGCTCGGGCAAATTTTTTACCTGACGGCAAGAACCATTACCCGGACCGCCGCGGAGCAGGCGTTAGGCCTGATGCAGGAGAAGGGGCTGCGCCTGCAGTCCGTCACGATCACCGCCAAGGAGAAGGTCTGCTTTCAAGAGGAGACCGTATGCACGAAGGAAGCCTGTCCGTATGCGGACGGTTATTACGACCGGATTAACGGCGCGGTGCTCGACATTCTCGCCAACGAAACGATCATGACGCGGGAGGTGCTTGAGCGGTACGCCCGGAAGCATAGGGTCTGTCCCTTCGAGTTTTCGCTTGATGCGGCATATGCGGCGGATGCGGTCATTTGCGATTACAATTACGTTTTTGATCCGCGCGTGTCGTTCAAAAGGCTGATGGAAGAGCAAAAACGACGTACGGCGCTGCTGGTGGACGAAGCGCATAACCTGGTCGATCGGGGGCGGGAGATGTTCTCGGCCGACATCGGCAAAGCCGGCTTTCTCCAGCTGAAACGGGATTACAAGCAGCGCAACCGGGCCGTTGCCCAGGCCGCGGACGCCGTGAACAAATACTTCATCGAATTTCGGAAGGCTTGCGGGGACGAACGGACGCATGTGTCCGAAGAAGCTCCCGAAGAGCTGGTTCGTCTCCTGGAGGCCTTTGCAGGCGAGGCCGAACGGGAACTGGCCGCAGGCCCGGGAGAACAGCAGCTTCTGCTGGAAACGTATTTTGCCGCCCAAAACTTCATCCGCACGTCCAAGCTGTACGACGAACGGTACGTGACCTATGCGGAGATTATGCGCAGCGACGTCACGATCCGGATGTTTTGCCTGGACCCTTCCTATTTGCTGGCGCAGGCGGAGAAAGGGTATCGTTCGACGGTGTTTTTCTCGGCGACGTTGACGCCGCTTTCCTATTATCGGGATATGCTGGGGGCGGATGCGGACGATTATGCCGTCTCGATCCCAACGCCTTTCAAGAAGGAGCAGCTTGACGTGCAGATTCACCCGCTGTCCACCAGGTACCGCGACCGGGAGCGGACGCGCGAAGCGCTGGCCGATTTGCTCTACCGGCTGGTTACCGGAAAACGGGGCAATTACATGCTCTTTTTCCCTTCCTACCAATATTTGCAGAGCGTGTATGAAGTTTTCGCCATGAAATATCCGGACGTCGGGACGATCGTGCAGGGACCCGGCATGGCCGAAGAGGAGCGGGAGCGTTTCCTGTCCGCTTTCCGGGCGGATAATCGCGATACGTTGGCCGGGTTTGCCGTGCTCGGAGGCATTTTCTCGGAAGGCATCGACCTGCAGGGAGACCGCCTGATCGGCGTGGCCGTCGTCGGCGTCGGGCTGCCCCAGCTCGGGCTGGAGCGGAACCTGATCCGCGACCATTTTAACCGCGAAGGCAAAAGCGGCTACGATTACGCTTACGTTCTGCCCGGCATGAACAAAGTGCTGCAGGCCGGCGGCAGGCTGATCCGCTCGGAGCGGGATACCGGGGTTTTGATGCTGATCGACGACCGGTTTACGCAGCCGCATTACCGGGCGCTGCTTCCGGAGGAATGGAAGAGCTAGGCGGAACGGATGAAATCCGTAGCCAACCCTTCCGAACGTCCTGTATGATAGGGGATAAATACGGAAGAAGGTGGGATCTGCCATGGCGCTTCAGATCGGAATCATCGGGACAGGCTGGTTCAGCAAGGTACACGCGGATTTGCTGGCCGCAGCCGAGGGCGTAAAGGTTCGGGCTTTTTTGGGGACCAGCAAGGAGAAGGCGGAGCATGCGGCGCAGCCGTACGGGGCCGCCGGATATGGGGACCTGACGGAAATGCTGGAAACGGAGCGGCTGGACGCGGCATACGTTTGCGTGCCCCCGATGTCGCACGGAGCGATCGAACGGGAGCTGATCCTGCGCCGCATCCCGTTTTTGGCGGAGAAACCGCTCGGACTGGATACGGACGTTCCGCGGAGCATCCTGGCAGGGGTTGAGGAAGCCGGTTTGCTCACTTCGGTCGGGTATCATTTCCGCTACCAGTCCAACATGGATAAAATGAAGGAACTTTTGCGTCAGCAGAAGGCGGGCATGGTTCTCGGCCGCTGGATGGACGGCATGCCCGGCGTTTCTTGGTGGAGGAAGCAGAACGGTTCCGGAGGGCAGTTCATCGAACAAACCACGCATCTGGCGGATTTGCTTCGTTACTTGGCCGGCGAGGTGGAGGAAGTGTATGCGCTGTACGGCAGCCGCGTCAAACATGAGCAGGAGGAAGGCGTGGAAGTCTCGGATGTCGGCACGGTCACGCTCAAGCTGAAAAGCGGCCTGGTCGCCAATATTTCCAATACGTGCGTGCTGCCGGCGGGAACCGAAGCGGACGGCGTGGGACTGGCCGTTTATACCGATCAGGGAGTGCTGGATTGGAACCCGCGGCGCTTATCCTGGATCAGGCCGGGCGAGCGGACGGAATACCGGGAGCCTTCGAATCTATACCAAAAAGAAACGGAAGCGTTCCTCCATGCGCTGCGCACGGGTGACCGCTCCCGGATTCGTTCCGATTATGCCGACGCGTACAAGACGCAGGCCGTCACCTGCGCCGCGCTGGAATCGGCGGGTACCGGAAAGCCGGTACGCGTCAATTACGAGTGAAATCGTTCCATCAGATGTCCATCTTACGTGATGGCCGTCATGAAGGTTGCCACGCCGAGCGTAAACAAGGCGGCCAGAATCATCGAAATGCTCGAAATCGTTCCGGACAAGGCGCTCATCTCGAAGGCTTTCGAGGTGCCTGCGCCGTGCGAGCTGGTGCCGTACAAGATGCCTCGGGCGACTTCGCTTTCGATCTTGAACAGGCGAAGCACGAACGGCCCGATCACGGGGCCAAGAAGCCCGGAAATAATGACGAACACGGCGGTGATGTTCGGCACGCCGCCGAGGACCTGCGAAACGTTCATCGCGATCGGCGTCGTGATGGAGCGGGGAATCATGCTCGTGACGAGCGATCCGCTGAGATGAAGCCATTTGGCGAGAAACGCCGATGAGACCATAGCCATGCACGAACCCGCAAGCACGCTGACGATAATTTCGACGGCGTGCTTTTTGAGTACCTTGAAGTTTTTGTACAAAGGCACCGCAAACGCGACCGTCGCCGGCTGCAGCATGGTGCTCAGCCATTTGCCGCCAGAATTGTAGGATTCATAAGGAATATTCGCCCAGATCAAAATAAGGACAAGGATGATGGGCGTAACCAGGAGCGGCGATAAATAAATTTTGCGGTATTTGCCGTAAACTCGCTTGGACGCGAAATAAATGCCGAGCGTAACGAGCAGGCAGACAAAGCCGATCATCGCGAAGCCCTCCGTTCTTTTTGTTTGGCGATTCGGGATGCAAGCAGCCCCGAACTGGCCATGACGATGAATGTGCTGAAAATGACTACGATCAAGATGCGGACGCCGTCGTTTTCCATCATCGGGATATATTTCATGATGCCGACAGCCGCGGGAATGAAGAACAAAAGCAGCTCCGCAAGCAGCCAATTGGCGCCGAGCTCGATCCATTCCAGGCGGAGGATGCCGGTTTCCAGCAAAACAAACACCACGACAATCCCCAGAATGCTGCCTGGAATCGGCAAATGCAAAAGTCCGGCCAGCTTGTTCATCAGCAGCGAGAATGCCATGAGCGCCGCAACCTGCACCGTTCCTTTGATCATGTTGTTCACAGGGATTCTCTCCTTTCATTTACGTGAAAATTTTACACCCCTTATTTTCATGAGTAAAATGAATTAAAAGAATGATGACCATTCCCTTTTTCTATACATAACAAGATCGCGTCCGAACGCCGGCAATTGGGACATACCGCTGCAGATCAGGCGTTTTGAAAGGAGTTTGAGGCTTGAGATGGACATCAGGCAATTGCAGTACTTTATGGAGGTAGCCCGGCTGCAGAGCTTTACGAAAGCGGCGGAAACGCTGTACATCACGCAGCCGACCATCAGCAAAACGATCCGCAACATCGAGGAGGAACTTGGCGTGACCCTGTTTGACCGCTCCGGCAAAAAGGTGGTTCTAACCGATGCCGGCCGGATTATTTACGAGCAGGCGCAGCCGATCGTGAAGTCGTTTCAAAGCTTGTCCTCCGAGCTCGGAGATTTGAAAAACCTGAAGAAGGGGCATATCCGCCTCGGCCTTCCGCCCATGGTCGGATCGAGCTTTTTCCCGGAGGTGATCGGGCAGTTCCATCAGAAATATCCGCAGGTGACGATGCAGATCTTTGAAGACGGGGCCAAAAAGGTAGAGGTCGACGTGGAGAGCGGTTTGCTCGACATCGGCGTCGTGGTGCTGCCGACCGACGACGCGCTGTTCCACTCGTTTTCGTTCGTCAGGGAAAACCTGATGCTGCTGGTGCATCCCTCCCACCGCCTTGCCGATCGGGAGTGCGCCCGCCTTATCGATCTGGCGGAAGAGAACTTCGTGCTGTTCCGGGAGGATTTTGCGCTGCACGACCGGATCATCACCGAATGCGTCAAGGTCGGCTTCCAGCCGCATATCGTTTACGAAAGCTCCCAATGGGACCTGATCAGCGGCATGGTAGCTGCGAATTTGGGCATCGCCTTGCTGCCGGAAACGATCTGCCGGGAAATCAACCGGGAGCGGATCCGGATTATGCCGCTGGTGGAACCGGTCATTCCGTGGCAGCTTGGGATGATCTGGCGCAAGGACCGTTACCTGTCCTATGCCGCGCGGGAATGGATCGCATTTACGCAGGGGATATTGATGGAAGACAAGGGGTAGCGGCTCATCGTATTTTACATATGTTTTAATTGACATAAAAATCGGAACGGATATATAATTAGGTCGCCTATTTAATTGGTAACCTAATTATTTTTTTGTGCGGGCAAACATTCTTCATAGCACACCTGAGGAAAGGAGGATGATATACGTCATGAACGGCGATAACAACAACCGGCAGGGACCTTGCTGCGAGGATCCCGAGCTGCAGGAGCATGATCGGCATCACGAAACCGTCGTCCAGCTGCTTCAGGCGGTCATGCGGTTTAACAGGGGCGAATTTCGCCACCGGGTGGTCGAAGGATTGAAGCTCAGCGAGATGGGGCTGATGGTTCTGCTCATGCGGCATGTCGAGCCGGGCGCACCGGGACTTAAAGTGTCCGAGATCAGCTCGATGCTGCGGGTCACCTCTCCGACCGTCACCCAGTTTGTCAAAGCGCTGGAGAAGAAAAAATGGATTGAGCGGACTCCGGATGAGGCCGATCGCAGGGTCGTGCGGATCAGGCTCAGCGAGGAGGGGCGGGACGTGATTCTGCAAGCCCGCAAGGCGACGATCCATTCCTTCCGGGGGCTGGTCGATTACCTGGGCATCGAGGAGAGCGAGAAGCTGTCCGAGCTGCTGAACAAGGCCTATAAGTATTATGAAAGCAAAAAGAAGGATGATTCATCGGATGGAGGTGAAGTGCCGACATGCTGAAGCTGTTTCGGAATTTGAAGCCTTACAGAGGGCCGATTCTGTTCGTTTTTTTGCTCGTGTTCATCCAATCGATGTCGGACCTGTATTTGCCTACGCTGATGTCCGACATCGTGGACAAAGGCATCACGCACGGAGATATCCCTTATATTTGGAAAATCGGCGGCTTTATGCTGCTGGTGGCCTTGGGCGGGGCTTTTTGCTCCATCGGAGCCAGTTACCTGTCGGCCAAGGTGGCGGGCGGTTTCGCCAAAAATTTGCGCAGCCGCGTCTTTCGGCATGTCCAGCATTTTTCGCTGCAGGAATTCGATAAGCTGGGCACCGCCTCGCTGATCACGCGCACGACCAACGACATTACGCAAATGCAGCAGGTGCTGACGATGATTCTGCGGATGATGATCAGCGCCCCGATGATGTGCATCGGCGGGATCATTATGGCCGTTTCGAAGGATGCGACGCTGTCGCTCGTGATCGTCGTGATCGTGCCGGTGCTGGCCGGGGCCATTTTCATCATTGCGGGCAAAGGGTTGCCGCTCTTTAAAGCGATGCAGGTCAAGCTGGATAAGCTGAACCGCGTTTTGCGCGAGAACTTGACCGGCATACGCGTCATCCGTTCCTTTAACCGCATCGAACATGAACAGAAGCGTTTTAATGAAGCCAACTACGATTTGACGCAAACGGCGGTCAAAGTCAACAAAATCATGGCGGCCATGATGCCGATCATGATGCTCGTCATGAACTTCTCGACGATCGCCATCGTCTGGTTCGGCGGCATCCGGATCAGCGAGGGCCATATGCAGGTCGGCGCATTAATGGCGTTTATCCAGTACGCGATGCAGATCATGTTTTCGCTGATCATGGTATCGGTCATTTTCGTGATGGTGCCCCGCGCATCCGCGTCGGCGACCCGGATCAACGAAGTGCTGGACATGGAGCCGCAAATCGTCGATCCCGCCGCACCGGCCGCCGAAAGCAAAGAAACGGAGAAACGCGGTTATCTCGAGTTCCGGGATGTGACGTTCAGTTACCCGGGCGCCGAGCAGCCGGCGATTCGCCAAATTTCCTTTAGCGCCGCACCGGGCGAAACGACCGCGATCATTGGGGGCACCGGTTCCGGCAAATCGACGCTGCTCAGCTTGATCCCGCGTTTTTACGATGCGGAAAGCGGCAGCGTGCTGGTGGACGGCCGGGACGTCAAGGAGATGACCCAAGAGGAGCTTCGCGCCAAAATCGGTTATGTCCCGCAAAAGGCGGTCCTGTTTACGGGCACGATCGCGGACAACCTCCGCTACGGCAAAGCCGACGCAACCGACGAGGAGCTGCGCCGGGCCGCGGACATCGCGCAGGCGACCGAGTTTATTTCCAAGATGAAGGACGGTTTCGAGTCCGAGATTTCCCAAGGCGGAACCAACGTGTCCGGCGGGCAGAAGCAGCGTTTGTCCATCGCCCGGGCGCTCGTCCGAAAACCCGAGATTTATTTGTTCGACGACAGCTTCTCCGCGCTTGACTTCAAGACGGACGCCAAGCTGCGCGCAGCGCTGAAGGAAGTGACGGGGGACGCAACCGTTCTGATCGTGGCCCAGCGGGCCAGCACAGTCATGGATGCCGACCGGATCATCGTGCTGGACGAAGGGCGCGTGGCCGGCATCGGCAAACACCGCGAGCTGATGGAAACCTGCGACGTATACCGTGAAATCGTATCCTCGCAGCTGTCGGAGGAGGAGATCGCATGAGCGAACACAGAAAACATCCCGGAAGCCGGCCTCCGGGCCCGCGCCATCCCGGCGGCCACCCCGGACAGATGATGCCGGCCGAAAAGGCCAAAGATTTTAAAGGCACGCTGCGCAGGCTCCTGGGCTATCTGCGGCCGCGCCGCGTGACGCTGGCGGTCATCTTCCTGATGGCGATCCTCAGCACCGTGTTCAGCATCGTCAGCCCGAAAATTTTGGGAGAGGCGACCACCACGCTGTTTGAAGGCATCCTGGCCAAAACGCAACACGTGCCGGGCGCTTCCATCGATTTCGGCTACATTACGGAAATCTTGCTCTGGCTGATCGGGCTGTATCTGTTCAGCGCCGTGTTCAGTTATGCGCAGCAGTATTTGATGGCCGGCGTGGCGCAAAAGGTCGTGTACGACATGCGCGAGCAGATCAACCGCAAGCTGTCGCGGCTGCCGCTCAAATATTTCGATTCGAAAACGCATGGCGAAATTCTCAGCCGCGCGACCAACGACGTGGACAACATCAGCACGACGCTGCAGCAGAGCTTGACGCAGCTGATGACGTCGATCGTCACCCTGGTCGGGGTCATCGTGATGATGCTGACGATCAGCCCTTGGCTGACGCTCATTCTGATCGTGACGCTGCCGCTGAGCTTTATCGTGATCCGGATGATCGCATCGCGGTCCCAGAAGCATTTTATGGGCCAGCAACGTTCCCTCGGCCAGCTGAACGGGCATGTCGAGGAAATGTACACCGGCCATAAAATCATCAAGGCGTTCGGCCGCGAGGACGAGTCCGTGGCGACGTTCAACGAAATCAACGACAAGCTGTACCATTCAGGCTGGAAAGCCCAGTTCATCTCCGGCATGATCATGCCGATGATGTCCTTTATCGGCAACATCGGTTACGTGCTGGTCTGCGTCGTCGGCGGCATTTTCGTCACGCATAAAACGATCACCATCGGGGACGTGCAGGCCTTCATTCAATACGCGAGACAGTTCACGCAGCCGATCATGCAGACGGCGAATATCGCCAACATCATTCAGTCAACGATCGCTTCCGCGGAACGCGTCTTCGAGCTCCTCGACGAGCAGGAGGAGGTGCCGGAAGCGGCCGATGCGGTCGAACTGAACAAACCGACAGGCGCGGTCGCCTTCGAGCACGTAAAATTCGGCTACAAAGAAGGCGAAACGCTGATCGAGGACATGAACATCGACGTCAAGCCGGGGCAGACGATTGCGATCGTCGGGCCGACCGGCGCCGGCAAAACGACGCTCATCAACCTGCTGATGCGTTTCTATGAAATCAATGACGGCGCGATTACGATCGACGGCGTCAATATCACGAAGCTGAAGCGCGGCAACCTGCGGAGCATTTTCGGGATGGTGCTGCAGGATACATGGCTGTTTAACGGCACGATCCGCGAAAATATCGCTTACGGCCGCAGCGGCGCGACCGAGGAGGAAGTGGTGGAGGCGGCGAAAGCGGCCCATGCCGACCATTTTATCCGGACGCTGCCGGACGGCTACGATACGGTCCTCAACGAGGAAGCTTCGAACATTTCGCAGGGGCAGAAGCAGCTGCTGACGATCGCCCGCGCCATTTTGGCCGACCCGTCGATCCTGATTCTCGACGAAGCGACAAGCAGCGTCGATACCCGGACCGAGGTTTATATCCAAAAAGCGATGAACGAGCTGATGAAGGGCCGCACCAGCTTTGTCATCGCGCACCGCCTGTCCACGATCCGCGACGCCGATTTGATTTTGGTCATGAACGGCGGCAGCGTCATCGAAAAGGGCACGCACGAGGAACTGCTGGCGAAAGGCGGCTTCTACGCCGATCTGTACAACAGCCAGTTTACGGGCGGAAAAGCGCAGCATGCAGGCTGATGCGGGAGAAAGAGATTTCTAGATTTACGCATCATCTATAAATGATGAACGCTCCGAATATACGGGGCGTTCTTTTTTTTGGGGAATTACAAGGGATTCCCATTTTGGGAACCCTGTAAAATAACGGAGTCACCGCCGCAGAATTCAAGGCATGCGGGAGGAGTTTTTTTGCGCCTAAAGGTTTACGGATGGTTTTTTTTAGATTAAAATGAGCCTTTGGAAAACTTTTGATAGCGCTACCATTTTTCCAAAAAAAGAATAAAGAGAAAAGGGGACTCCAACATGCTTAACATGAAAAACCGCTTCAAAAGGCTGACGGGGCTGGCCCTGGCCGCCACGCTTGCGTTGTCCGGCGCAGCGGGTTTCCAGCCGGCAAAAGCGAAGGCCGCCGAAGACCAGGAGACGCACATCACGCTGCTGGCGACCTCCGACGTCCATGGACGGTTCATGCCGTGGGACTACGCGATGGACACGGCCAACACGAACGGCAGCTTTACCCAGCTGTACACCTTGATCAAAAAGGTTCGCGCCGAAAACCCGAACACGATCCTGCTCGATGCGGGCGACGTCATTCAGGACAACTCCGCGGAGCTGTTCAATGACCAGCCGAAATCGCCGATGATGGTCGCGATGAACGAGATGGGATACGATGCCTGGGCCATGGGCAATCATGAGTTCAACTTCGGCCTCGATACCTTCGACAAAGTCGCGGGGCAATTCAAAGCGGCGAAGCTGGCAGGGAACGTATACAAAGAAAACGGGGAGCGGTTCCTTCCGGCCACGACGATCGTCGAAAGAGGCGGCATCAAGGTCGGCATCATCGGGATGACGACGCCGCTCATCACCGACTTCGAGAAAGACACCGATCACCTGAACGGGCTGGTCGTCAAAAATCCGATCGACGAAACGAAAAAGGCCGTCAAAGAGCTGGAAGGCAAAGTCGACGTCATGATCGGCTTGATGCACATGGGATTGGAAAACGAAAATGCACTTCCGGGAACGGGCGTCACCGATATCGCCAATGAAGTGCCGGAGCTGACCGCCATTTTTGCGGGCCATATGCACAAGCTGGTGAAAAGCGCGACGGTCAACGGCGTCCTGATCGGCGAACCCGACAAATATGGAACGCATGTGTCCCGAATCGATCTCACCTTCGTCAATCAAGGCGGCAAAATGGTGCTGAAAGACAAAACGGCCACGGCCATTCCGGTCAAAGGCGAAGACGGCACCCCGGCGGTTTCCGACCCGGATCTGGAAAAAGAGCTGCTGCCTTACCATGAATTCGCCCGCAAGGACGCCAATATCGTGGTCGGCGAACTGGTCGGAAAGCGCAATATGGTCCCGGAAAACGAGATCAAGGGCATTCCGGCCGTACAGGTTCAGGAGACGCCGCTGTCCGACTTTTTCAGCGAAGTCATGCTGCATTACAGCAAAGCGGACGTCGTTGCGCATCAGATCGACAATGACAAAGCAAGGCTGGACGTCGGTCCGATCCGCAAAAAGGACATCGCCTACAACTATCAGTTCGCGCTCGGCGAGGTCACCAACTATAAAGTCACCGGCAAGGACTTAAAAGACTACATGGAATGGGCCGCAGGCTATTTCAACAGCACCCGTCCGGGCGACGTGACGGTCAGCTTCGATGAAAAACGCCGATCCTCCAAATACAGCACCAACGATTTCTTCGGAGGCGTCAAATACGTCATCGATTTGTCCAAACCTTACGGCAGCCGGATCACCAACCTGAGACATCTGGACGGCACGCCGATCCAAATGGACGAAACGCTCACGCTCGGCATGAACGCTTACCGCATGGACGCCTTGGTGGCCAAAGGCGGGGCGCTGGAAGGGCGCAAGTTCGAAAAGCTGTGGACGTCGAAAGCGGAAAGCGCCTACGGGGAAACCGGCGGTACGATCCGCAATCTTTCCATCCGCTATCTGAAAGAGGTCGCGAACGGCAAATATGAAGCAAAATTGCAAAACAATTGGAACATCATCGGCGTCGACACGACCGCAAAGGAACGCGCGGATGTGGTGGAGCTGATGAACGCAGGCATTTTGAGCGTGCCGACCACGCCGGACGGCAAATATACCAACATCGCTTCCATCAATATCCTTGATCCGGTCAAGGCGGAAGACGCAGCCTCATTGGCTGCAAAAGCGGGCGTCGATCCGGCGCTGCTGGCCGGCGTCAAAACGACCGGCGAGCTGTACCATAAGCTGAACGAGGCGCGCAAAGCGGCTGCGAAGCCGGAGCAACCTGCCGAAAAACCGGGCAAGCCGGCCAAACCGGAGGCGGAAAAGCCATCGACCAAACCGGCGCCTGCTAAACCTGCTAAACCTGTAAAACCGGCAAAGCCTGCTGCGAAGCCATCCTCCGGCAAGCAGGCGAAAATTACGGCCGAATTTCTGAACATTCGGGCGGGGGCTTCCGCCAAAGCGAAAATTTTGGGTGCGGCTCCGAAAGGAACCGTGCTTGAAGTGACGGGAACGGCGCCGTACGGCTGGGTGAAAGTCGTTTACCAAGGAAAAACGGCCTTTGTTTACGGAAAATACGTCACGATCTTTTAAAGCGGCATTCTAAGCATCATGTGAATTTTTATCGCCAAAAAGAAGAGAGGGCACTCCCTGCCGGGAGGCCCTCTTTTTTTCTGAAATATTTCAGTTCATATTCAGTTCATATAGCTCTTTTATAATCGTGGTACCAAAGGAAAGGAGCTAAACAAAATGGAAAATGTGTTAAAGGGCGGTCAGGGGACCCTGGAGAAGAAAAATCACAAAGTCCTTGTCATGATCGGCCTACTCATAGGAATTATATTCTCCGAATTGGACGAAACGGTCGTCAGTACCGCGATGCCGACGATCATTCGCGAGCTTGGCGGACTGTCCCTCTATGGATGGGTAGCCGGGATATACATGCTGGCGATGTCGGCGTTCATGCCGATTCTAGGGAAATTGGCGGACCTGTATGGCCGAAAAAAGATATATTTAATATGTATGGCCTTATTTATCGGCGGCTCCATCGTGTGCGGTTTATCGCATTCGATGACCTTGTTATTGGTTGGACGCGGCATACAGGGGATCGGCGCCGGCGGTTTGATGCCGCTCGCGATGACGATATCAAGCGATCTCTTTCCGGTGGAGCAGCGTGCTAAAGTGCAAGGCTTGATGGGGCCGGTCATGTTTATTCCCATGCTGCTCGGACCGTTGATGGGCGGATTTTTCGTCGACCAAGTGAGCTGGCATTGGATTTTCTTCGTGAACATTCCGGTCGGAGTGATTGCGGCGATCTTTTTGGCAAGCGGACTTCGCGAGTCGAAGCAGGCGAAGAAAGTGGCTATCGACTGGGGCGGGGCCGTTCTATTGGTCGCTTCGATCGTATCGCTGCTAATCACGCCGGTGCTCGTTCAAAACAACGGATACGCTTGGGACTCACCGCTTATTGTAAGCATACTCGTATTAGGAGCTGCGTTGTTTGGAATCTTTTTATGGGTTGAGTCCAAGGTAAAAGAACCGATCGTTCCGCTGCATTTATTCAAGAACCGCAATATTGTGGTTTTATCCATGATTGTATTTATCGTGGGTCTTGGGCTCATGGGTGCCTTCTCGTCGTTTCCGTATTTCGGGCAAAATGTGTTAGGGCTCACGCCGACGGAATCCGGCTATTTGCAGCTGCCCATGATGGTTGGCGCCGTCGCTTCGTCCATGGTTTGCGGATTTTTGCTGACGAAGGTTCGCTACCGCGAAATTTTCGGCATCGGATTTATCCTGCCGGTTATCGGCTTCTATTTCTTTTCGCATATCAATATGGATACGACCATCGTGCAGATTATCATGTTCTTCGTGATCTCGGGCCTTGGCATGGGCGTCCTGTTCGGCAGCGATAACTTGATTGTACAGGAGTCTGTTGAAAAAGAGCACACAGGGGTTGCCTTGGCAACCGTTCCTTTATTTCAAACGATTGGCGCCACCATCGGGGTAAGTTTGTTCGGCAATCTTTTATCGTCGACGCTCATTTCGAAAATAGGAAGCCTAGGCTCGCAGCTGCCTGAGAGCGTCAAAGGACATATGCACGATTTGGCTGCAGGCGGGATCCCTAAAGATCTTCCGGCAAATCTGGTCACGACGGTAAAAACGATGTTCGTAGAGTCGTTCCAGTATATCTACATGTACTCTTTTGCCGCGATGATCATTGTGTTCATATTGTGCTGGTTTTTGAAGAAAGAGGTCTTGTCCTCCAAACCTAAGGAAGCCGAAGAATTGCAAACCGGGGCATAAAGTGCTTGCTAACTTGTTGCATTCTTGCCGATTCCTCTTATAATGGCTATTGTGTATTTCGATGAAAAAGGGGACAAAGATAGGGAATTGGAGATCTTACGCTTAAATCAGATCGCTAGGCGGCTGCTGGAGCGGTCGAAGGTTGATGTTGACGTTCGGCTTGAATCCCGTTTTGATGGCGGGCGTCTGGTCGGCGGGAAGTTCGGCATGCATTCCAGAAGCGTTACGATGTATACCGGAGTAATCGAGGAGCAGTGCATGCAGATGTTCGGCTCCCTTGACCGGGTGGAGGAATACTTTGCGATTGTGCTGGCCCATGAGCTTGGACATGCGGCAGATCCGGATCTGTCCTCATTGAGCGAACAGACGGAGGATATGCGCCTCAGCGAAGGAACGCGAATGCGGGCGGCCCTCCAAATTGAAGAGAATGCGTGGAATTACGCGCTGACCCTGATTCCCGAGGCGGATAGGGCCATGGTTAGCAGCATCATCGACGAATCCCTCGAAGCTTACCGCAGCCGGGTCCGGCAGGCCGAGATGGAGGCCGACATCGCCTAGTGAATGTTGAATGAAAGAAGGCTTTCCTCCGGGAAAGCCTCTTTTTCGGTTCCGTCCTAACCCTGATTCAGCAGGTACAGGAACCAGACCGCGTGATTTTGTTCATCCATGGCGATGCGGCGAAGCGTGTCCTTCAGGGCAGGATCCTGTGCGCGGTCGGACATTTTCAAATAAAGATCGACCGTTTCCTGCTCATCGATATACGAGGAGTTTACCCCTTCCCTGTACTCCCTCGGGCAGACCTCCGTTTGAACGGGGGTATGGGTTTGGCCGGTCAGGTGCCGGTATGCTTGCTGGAAAAATCGCAGATGCCTCACTTCGTCGTCGCGAATTTCCAAAATGCGTTTTTTGGCCCCTTCCGACGGCGCAAGCCGGGCCAATTGTTCGTAACAGGTAACCGCGCTGAACTCGCCATTGATGGCTTTGATCAGATCGCCGGCCAGCGCGGCGTCCGGATTCGTCGAAGGCCGATAGTAGGTTCCGTATCGATTCAAGGGACGTTCTCCTCTCCAGTTTGATGGGCTGATATACCCTATGCAAGCGAAGGGGAGGAGGTTCAGTCGAGCAGGTGCCTTTTATTTAGGCTCGCCGGTGCGGGGTTTGGGCTCCATGCCGACGCCGTTCCAGAACATTTCGATGATGTCGCGGGCAAGCTCCCGGGGCGACGGTTGAATGTCATTGGCCGCCTCGCGGTTGCCGAGCATCAGCATCGAGGCCAGCGTATGGGCCATCAGCAGCGGATGCAGCGGGCGGACCTCTTCTTTCCGGATCGCTTCGGTGAAGCTGACCGAGGGGTCGGGGAGACCGGTTCGGTCATCACCTCCGCCGGGCTCATTTTGGCGGGAACGTTTGCGGTGCTGGCGTCGCTGCCGATCCAGGTTCTCGTCCAATTCGGCATCATTACGGCGGTGGGCGTGCTCCTGGATACGTTTATCGTCCGTCCGTTCCTGGTGCCGGCGATTACGGCCCTGCTGGGACGATTTGCGTTTTGGACGTCCAGACCGGCCGCAGCGAAGGAGCGTTCCGTGCGCACGGAAGCTTAAAACGGGGATGCAAGTTCACGAAGATATCAAGTTTGCCGTGGTCCTGCAGCCTTCTTCAAGGCTATAATAGGTACGAACACATAGTAGACGGAGCATAAGGATGATGGAAAATGACGGATCGTAACGTTCTGCTGCAGGAAGCGGAGGATTTTATACGGGTTTGTTATGCCGAACTTGGAAAAACGGAGCAGGAAGCGGACGGCAGGCTGAAGGAAATCAAAAAGGAAATCGGTTTGACCGGTACCTACGGGCATACGTTCGAGGAGCTGGAGCATGGGGCCAAAATGGCTTGGCGCAACAGCAACCGCTGCATCGGCCGACTGTTCTGGGATTCGATGGTGGTGCGGGACCGGCGGCATTTGGCCCATGCGGACGACATCCATTCGGCGCTGCTGGAGCATATCGAGACCGCGACCAACGGCGGCAAAATCGTGCCGACGATATCGGTGTTCAAACCTGCGGGGCCGACCGGGAGCGGCGTGCGCATCTGGAATCACCAGCTGATCCGGTATGCGGGGTACCGGACGGAAGGCGGGATCGTCGGCGACCCCGCTTCGGTGCCGTTTACGGACGTATGCCTGAAGATGGGATGGCAGGGCAAAGGCACGCGGTTTGACGTCCTTCCTCTCGTTATCCAGGCGGAGGGCCGGAAGCCGGCACTGTATTCGATCCCGGATGAGCTGGTGCTGGAGGTTCCGCTGACGCATCCGGATTATCCCGCCTTCGGGGAGTTGGGACTGCGCTGGTATGCCGTGCCGCTCATCTCCGATATGGAGCTGGTCATCGGCGGCATTCATTATACGGCGGCGCCTTTTAACGGCTGGTACATGGCGACGGAGATCGGGGCCCGCAATTTTGCGGATACGAACCGCTACGACGTTTTGCCGCAGGTGGCAGAGGTGATGGGACTAAAAACCGCAAGCGAAACCTCGCTTTGGCGCGACCGCGCCCTGGTCGAAATGAATGTGGCCGTGCTGCATTCGTACAAACGGGCAGGCGTCAGCATGGTGGATCACCATACCGCGGCGGCCCAGTTCCAATTGTTCGAGCAGCGGGAGGCCCAATGCGGCCGGAAGCTGACGGGGTACTGGAATTGGCTCATCCCGCCGGTGTCCCCGGCGACGACCCATATTTTTCACCAATCTTACGACAATACGATCGTATATCCCAATTTCTTTTATCAGGAGCGGCCGTACTAGATCGACACGGGGATGAAACCGTGGCAGATGTATGGGCCGGGAATTTCTTTAATAAGGATCTTTGACGGCCTCGAGCAAGCTTTGAACGATTTGCTGTTCGGCCGAAGTCAGTTCGGCGCCGGCTTGCCATGCCTCGATTTCTTTTTGAACCTGTGTGGCATCCTTATAACTTAAGCCATAGGCGATCAAGCCGATGACCGATTGCCGCCGTTTCGGATCGTCCATGCCGGACAAAGCTTGGATCGCGGCTTTTTTGTCCGTCCAAAACAGTTCGCTCGCAAGGGCGGCGTAACTTTCGCTCCCTGCGCCGTCCAGATTGCGGGTGGCCGAGAACACCGCCTTGTAATGTTCCGGCTTGATCATGCTGCGGTTTCTATATAGATAGCCCAGCGTTTCGTCCATAAGGGGAACGTC
Source organism: Paenibacillus cookii (assembly GCF_018333375.1). Lineage (GTDB taxonomy): Bacteria > Bacillota > Bacilli > Paenibacillales > Paenibacillaceae > Paenibacillus_AQ > Paenibacillus_AQ cookii. The sequence goes on along the minus strand of NZ_BORW01000020.1, from coordinate 12,986 downwards.
TTTCCGGAGCTCCCGATACGTTTTCCAATCCAAACCGGTGATGCGGCTCATCATGTTTTCGATTTTGTCCCGATCGGACGAGCTTTCCTTATACGCGGCGTAGAAGGCTTCTTCCGGCGTTTCCTGCTTTTTGGCAGCGGTGCCGGCCTCGGCATGGCTGTTTTGCACGGCGACGGGCCGTTCCGAAGATTTGGCGGCGGGCGGTTCGCTTGCGCCTTGTCCGGAGCAGGCGGTTAAAGACAGCGCGGCTGCGGTTGCGATGATGCCGAATGCCGTCCGCAACATGAATGGGGTGCTTTTCATCCTATTTCTCCTTTTTGGCAGCATGGAAGGAAACGCTGCTTTTTCTTCTCCTAATCATAAACGAATTTTCCCTAAAAAGGTTGCCTGTGGAAATTAACGCATGCCCGCAGACAGCCCGTCCAATATAAAAAAGCGTTCCCGACCGCCGCGTTTGGCAAGGGAGAACGCTTTTTCTTTGCATTGACCGAAATGGCCGCTTATATTCGTTTTTCCAGCTTGTCCAAAGGCTTCGTTGCCGGCCCTTCAATGACTTCGCCCTCATACGTATACCGCGAGCCGTGGCACGGGCAGTCCCAGCTGCGCTCGCCATCGTTCCACTCCACTTCGCAGCCCATATGGGAGCATGTCGTGTCCACGATATACAGATTGCCTTCGTCGTCCCGGTAGCCGCCGGCCCGCCGGCCGTCATAGGAAATGACGCCGCCTTCGCCGGGTTGGAGATCGTCCGCTTTCCGCTGAATCAGGCCGACCTTGCCCGCGATGAAATGTTTGGCCACGTCCGCGTTTTGCACGACCACGTTTTTGACCGACGGATCCGCTTTGAAGCGCGAAGGGTTATAGAGCAGCGCATAAGGATTGGGCTTTCCTACAATGAGATCGGAAAGAATCATGCCCGACAGCGTGCCTTGGGTCATGCCCCATTTATAGAAGCCCGTTGCGACATAAATCCCGTCGTCGCCTTCGGTAAGCTGCCCGATGTACGGCACTTTGTCGAGCGTCTCCAAATCCTGCGCCGACCAGCGGAACGGAATTTCCTTGATGCCGAACAGCTCCGAGCCGAACTTTTCGAGCTGCTCATAGCGCTCATACGTGCGAATGCTTTGACCCGTCTTATGGTTTTCCCCGCCGGCAATGATCAGATCCTCGCCGTTATAGCTTGCGGTACGCAAAGAGCGTTTGGGCGTCGCGTTTCCTACGCTCAGGTACGTGCCGCCGGGAAACGGCCGTTCCGGCCTGAATGCCACGGCATACGAACGGACGGCATGCAGCCGGGCGAAATAGAGCCCTTTTTTGTCCAGAAACGGGAAATGGGAAGCCGACACGATCCGGCGGCAGCGCACCTTGGCTTTGCCGTGATAAGCGCTGAGCGTATACGGAGGCCCGTCGTCTTCAAGCCGGGTAATCGTCGTATGCTCATAAATCTTCGCGCCGTTTTTCACGCTTTCCTCGACCAGCGGCTTTAAGTAATGCAGCGGATGGAATTGGCCCTGGTCAGGCATTTCGATCGCGCCTTTGACCTTCAGCGGAATCGGGAGCTCGTCCCTCCATTGTCCGGGAATGCCGAGTTTGATGTAGGCGTCGAACTCTTTTTGCAACCCTTGGAGGTCATCGGTTTTTTCGACGTAGATATAGGCGCTTTCCGGCCTGAGATCGCATTCGATGCCGAGCTCGTTCGCCGTGTTCAAAATAAACGCTTTGGCATCCATATTGGCTTTGTAATACATTTGCGCATTTTCTTTGCCGAAATGGTTTAGCAGTTCGTCATAAATTTTTCCGTGCTGGGCGGAAATTTTGGCCGTGGTATGTCCGGTCGTGCCGTTTAAAATGACGCCTGCCTCCAGCACGGCCACCTTCACCCCCTGCTTCGACAGCAGGTAGGCGGTCGTTATGCCGACGATCCCCGCGCCGACGATCGCGACATCGACCTCGATATCCTCGTCCAAACGCGGGAAGGAAGGCAATTCGGTCGTTGCTCTCCACAGGGATTCAGGAAACTGCGGCAAATGCCGGGAAAAGGAATCTGATTGACGCATGGCGTATCCTCCTCATCATATTCAACACCATATTTATTTCCATATTTTTCAGAAATGAAACCGACACGCTTTCCATCGAAACCGCGGTTGTTTACAATATGGGAGGAAGAATAATCCGACGGGGAGGTTTTGCTTGTGACGATGAAGTATCGGAGACTGGGGAAAAGCGGGCTTAAGGTAAGCGAAATCAGCTTGGGCAGCTGGCTGACGTACGGGGGGTACGTGGAGCAGGAGAACGCGGTCAAGGCGATTCAGACGGCTTACGATCTGGGCATCAATTTTTTTGACACGGCCAACGTATACGAACGCGGCGCGGCCGAGGAGCTGCTAGGCAACACGTTGAAAGCGTATCCGCGCGAATCCTATGTCCTTGCGACGAAGGTATTCGGCAAAATGGGCGATGGCCCGAACGACATGGGGCTGTCCAGAAAACATATCATGGAGCAATGCCATGCGAGCCTGAAGCGCCTCGGCCATGATTACGTCGACCTGTATTACTGCCACCGTTATCATGAGGAAACGCCGATCGAAGAAACGCTGCGGGCCATGGACGACCTGGTGCGCCAAGGCAAGGTGCTGTATATCGGCGTCAGCATGTGGACGGCGGCTCAAATGGAAGCGGCGCTCGGCACGGCCGATCGTTACCTGCTGGACCGGATCGTCGTGAACCAGCCGGTGTACAATATGTTCAACCGGGACATCGAAAAGGAAGTCATTCCGCTCGGCGAAGCCAAAGGGATCGGCCAAGTCGTGTATTCGCCGCTTGCGCAGGGCCTGCTGACGGGAAAATACAAAACGGCGGGACAAGCGCCGGAAGGCAGCCGCGCCGCCAAGCTCAACTGGAAGGAAGAGCAGATCAGCGAAGCGAAAATCGCGAAGGTGCAGGAACTCGGCGCCATAGCGGACGAGCTTGGCCTCAAGATGAGCCAGCTTGCGCTCGCCTGGGTGCTGCGCCAGCCGAACGTGGCCAGCGCGCTGATCGGCGCGAGCCGCCCGGAACAGGTCGCCGAAAACGTGAAGGCATCGGGCGTTGAAATCCCCGCTGAAGCGCTGGAGCGAATCGAGCAAATCCTTTCCAAATAAATCCATTATATAGACGGCTTCACGCGGCTCGGCCGTAAGCGTGGATGCAGCGAAAAGGATGGCCTGCGGCGGCCATTCTTTTTTTGTTTTTCGTACCGTTGAGCAGTTGAAAAATTGGCTTTCGCCTCCACGGAACGATATACTTGAAGTATACCTTTACCTAGGGGGAGAACGGCTTGGAATGGCTTAAAATCGACGATGTCGCCAAGGAAACGGGATTAACCAAACGGTCCATCCGCTATTACGAGGAAATCGGCCTCATCAAATCGCCGGAGCGGTCGGATGGAGGAATCCGATTATATACGGAAGAAGATGTCCAGCAGCTTAAAAATATCGTTCTTGCCAAAAAAGTTCTCGGTTTCTCGCTTCAGGAAATCCAAGAGTTTCTGCAGATCCACGACCAGGTGATGAAGCACCGGAGCAACGCCTCCTCGTCCCTGGACGAGGCGCAGCGGCAAGCCGAGCTGGAGCAGATGTCCCAGGCGGTAAGCAAGCAGCTCGAACTTGTCGATTACAAAATCGCGGAGATGACCAAGGTCAGGCAGGAGCTTGCGGATCTCAGCGGACGGATCACGAAGGCGAAACGCAGCTGAAAAAAGGACAGCCCAACGACGAGGGTTGTCCTTTTTTACGTTTAGGGAAAGCCAATGGGGGCACAGGTCATGTTATTTTGCGAAAATTTTTTTGGGCTTCACATTTTGAAACTGGGCCTCTTTGCCTATGAAGCGGAAGATGATAGAATATTCTCAATGAATTGGATAATGGTTGAAAAAAATTTGTGTACTTTTCCGATATATTATGAAGAAGTGCCCAAATAACTATGTCCTTGGTATGTCGTTGTTTACATGCCTTAAGTCCTAATGATGCAGAAAGGAAAATGCCATTGTGAAACGATTTTCAATTTCCATTAAGAGAAAGCTATTCATGACGTATCTTATCGTTTTGCTCGTCCCCAGCTTCATGATCGGCATTCTATCCTACCAATCCGCCAAAAACGCAAATGCGAAGGAATTGATGAACAGCGCGCTCGAAAGCACGAAATCGGCCGACAATATCATCTCCCAGAACATCCAGGCGAAAATGAACGATATCGAATATCTGCTGAAGCAGCCCCATTTGGAACGGGCCATCGGCGATCCGCTCGGAAAGGGAGGGGAACTGAAGCTGCAGCTGCGTGAATACATGGATATGCATTCCGACGTGAAGGACGTCGTTCTGGGCATCGAGGGCGGTTATTTCGTCCGCGCTTCCGAAGATCCTCTGCCGCAGCAATATGACGTCACGAAGCAGAACTGGTATATCCAGTCTTTAACGCAAGGGGACAAGCCGGTCGTATCGCCGGTATTCCAGGCAGCCAACGGAAAGATGGCCGTGTCGATCTCGCAGGCGGCTCCGTCCGGGAAAGGCGTTCTCTCGATCGAGCTGAATCTCGACAATATCCGGACGCTCACCAATATGAAGCTTGGCAACAAAGGATACATATTCATTACCGACCAGGACCAAAACTACGTCGTCCATCCGAAATATACCGGCAAAAAGGCGGAGGGCGAATTTCTCAAACCGCTTTACGGCAAGTCTGAGGGCAACTTCTCATATACCTTTGAAAATGAGGAACGCCGCCTCGCTTTTACGACGAACAGGCTGACCGGGTGGAAGGTGGCCGGATCGATGTTCGAGGCCGACATTGAAGCGTCCGCGCACGGAATCCGCAATTCGGTGATCATCGTGATGACGGCGTCCATCTTGGCGGCGCTGGCGATCATCTTCTTGAACGTCCGGTCGATCATCCGTCCGATCAGCAAGCTGACGCAGGCGACGGAGCGGATCAGCCAAGGGGATCTGACGGCACGGATCGATACCTCCAGCAGGGACGAGATCGGCCACCTCAGCCGGCATTTCCAAGCGATGGTGGACAACCTTCGGAGCATGATCGTCAACGTCCAGGAAATTACCGGACAGGTAAGCTTGTCCGCCAAAGGATTGTCGACGAGCGCCGACCAGACGACCCAAGCGATCGAAACCGTGACGGAAGCGATACAGGAAGTGGCCGCGGGAAGCGAACAGCAGCTTCGCAGCGTGGAGCAAAGCATGGGCAGCATGGACATCATGTCCACGCAGTCGGAGCGAATCCGCACCCACATGGATGATGCTTCGTCCAAAATGGAGCGGACCACACGGTCGGCCGAGGAAGGCAACGCCGCGGTCGAAGACGTCACGGGCAAAATGGGCGAAATCCATGCCACCGTTCACGAGCTGGACGAAGTCGTCATGCATATGAGCGAACGTACCGGCCGAATCGGGGAAATCGTCACGCTCATGGCGGAAATCGCCAAGCAGACCAATTTGCTTGCGCTGAACGCCTCCATCGAGGCGGCGCGTGCAGGTGAGCACGGGAAAGGCTTTGCGGTCGTGGCCGTCGAGGTCCGCAAGCTGGCGGAACAGTCCGGCCATTCGGCGAAGCGCATCGAAGAATTGGTGGCGGGCATGCGTTCGGAAATGCAGCGGGTGCTTGCGGCGATGGGAGATGCCAAGGGCCGGGTGGCCGAAGGCATGGAAGCCGCAGACATTACGGGCAGATCGTTCACCCGGATCCTCAAAGCGGTTCAAGGCGCGGCGGAAGGCATCCACTCCGCGGCGGAAGCTTCGAGAGAGCTTGCGCGGAACGGTGAAAGCGCCGTGGAGGCGATCCGCCATATCCGGAGCCTGTCGGAGGTGGCTGCCGATAATACGCAGTCGGTATCGGCTTCCGCCCAGGAACAGCTTGCGTCCATCGAAGAAATCGCTTCTTCCGCCGAGCATTTGAGCAGCCTGGCCGAGAAGCTGCAGCATTTGGTGGCCAAATTTAAAATCGAATAAAGGCTCCCGGCAGGGAAAGGTCGTGCCCATGACAGGCACGGCCTTTTTTGCGCAATTGTCCGAATAATTTCCCGCGACTTCTTCCCGAAAAGCAACTCAACCGGCCGAGCGGTCGAGGTCTGCTTTTGCGGGCATGTTCATTTTTTTGGGGTGCCGGCGCCGGCAACACATAATTTATCCAATTTTGGCACAACCTATGGCTCATACGTCCATATTATAGCCGGCATACGAGGGGGTTAGAACATGAGTAAACGCGGAAAGAACCCCGGAAGCAGCGCCCAAGGGCTTGCCTCCGGCACTCCGCTCGGGCTCCCCTCTCCCCCTTGGGAGAAGCTGGAGATCCAGAAAAGCCTCGATCAGAACATCCAGACCTTAAAAACGATTTTTAGAGACTGCTCGGATATGGTATTCCGCTCCATCGAAATCGCTCCGGGCATCAATGCATTCATTGCTTACGTGGAGGGCATCGTGCTCTCGCTGGAGCTTGAAGGGCATATACTTGAGCCGATCGTCGAAGCGTACATGCGGATGAAAAACGAACATCCTCCGGAGCAGATCAAGGCTGCCGATCTCGAACCGCTGGAAAATACCCGCGTTTCCCTGCCGCAGGTGATGAGCGCCACGAAATGGATCGACGCGGTGGAGGGCATCCTCAATTCCAGCGTGGCGGTGTTTGTGGACGGCCTGAGCGAAGCGCATCTGTTCAACATCAAGGGCGGCATCCGGCGCCCGGTCCAAGAGCCGGAGACGGAATCGGTCATCCGGGGCCCGCGCGAAGGATTTACCGAAATGATCCGCATCAATACGGCGCTCGTCCGGTTCAAGGTGAAGACGCCGAATCTCAAGATGTACCGCATGGTGCTGGGGACGGATACCAAGACGGACATCGTCGTTTCTTATATCGAAGGCCTTGCGGATCCAAAGATGGTGAACGACGTCAAAAACAGGCTCAAGGACATTAAAATCGACGGGGTGCTCGAATCGGGCTACATCGAAGAAATGATCGAGGACCACCCGTATTCGCCGTTTCCGCAAATGCTCTATACGGAGCGGCCGGACAGCGTCGCGGCGCAGCTGCTTGAAGGCCGGTGCGCCATTTTCGTGGACGGGACGCCGCTCGTGCTGATCGCGCCCGTGACGTTTTTCCAGTTGATGCAGGCGAACGAGGATTATTACGAACGTTTTTTCATCACGAATTTCATCCGGTGGATCCGGTATATCTTTCTGTTTATCGCATTGTTTCTGCCATCCCTCTACATTGCGGTCACGACGTTCCATCAGGACATGCTGCCGACGACGCTTGTCCTGAGCATCGCCGCGGCGCGGGAGGCCATTCCTTTTCCGGCGCTGGTCGAAGCGTTAATGATGGAAATATCCTTTGAAGCGCTGCGCGAAGCCGGGATCCGATTGCCGAAGACGGTCGGCCAGGCGGTCAGCATCCTCGGTGCGCTGGTCATCGGGCAGGCGGCCGTCCAGGCAGGGATCGTTTCGGCGCCGATGGTTATCATCGTCTCGATGACGGGGATTGCGTCCTTTACGATCCCCCATTTCAATCTGGCGATTACGATTCGCCTGCTGCGTTTTCCGCTGATGCTGCTGGCAGGCGTGCTGGGGCTTTTCGGCATTATCCTCGGCATTACCTGGATTCTCGTTCACGTGACGCAGTTGTCTTCGCTTGGCGTTCCGTACATGTCGGGCGTCAGCCCGTTCCATGGGCAGGACCACAAAGATATTTTCGTTCGCGTCCCATGGTGGAAAATGCGTACGCGGCCGTCCTGGCTGTCGAAGAAAAATTCGGAGCGGGAAAAGCCGGATATCAACGGCAACCCCGTTTCCGACAAGGTATGGTGATGTTGGATGAAAAAAATACGTGCCGCAGGGCTGCTGCTGAGCGTGTCCGTCGCTCTTACCGGCTGCTGGGACCGCACCGAGATTAACGACGTTGCGTTCGTGATCGGCTCCTGCGTGGACAAAGAAGGCGATCAGGTCCGGAGCACGCTGCAAATCGCGCTTCCCGGCAGTTTGGGCGGGAGCGGGAGCGAAGGCGGCGGAGGCGGAACGGCCGGGAACAAAAAGTACTATCTGGAATCGAAGAAGGGAATCACGCTCCGCAACTCCAACCTGCAAATCCAAGCGGGTAACTCGCGGAGACTCTCTTTCGCCCACCGCAGAACGCTGCTGGTCGGAGAGGAATTCGCCAAAGGGGGCATCAGCGAAATGCTCGACCAATTCGCGCGCATTCCGCAAAACCGGCTTTCGTCCCTGGTCGCGATCACGCAAGGGCCCGCCTATAAAATCATGGACGCGGCCGCGCCGATGGAACAGTTCCCGAGCGAAATGATCCGCGAGTTGATGAATGAATTCACGAAAACGCCAGTCACGCTTAAAGTCCTCGCCAACGATCTGCTGACAACCGGCGTTGACGTAGTTTTGCCTTACATTTCGCTGCAGCAGGCCGTTCCCGATAATATCGGGGACCAGAACGAAAAAAAGAACATTCAAATTACCGGTCTCGCCCTGTTCAAAGATGACCGTCTCGTAGGGGTCATGAAGGGACCGGAAATAAAAATGATCAATTTGGCCATGAATCAGTCTACGACATACGACGTGGCGGTGCCGAGCCCCAGCGGGAAAGGATACATCACGATCACGTTCATCGAAAACCTGGTGACGTTAAGACCCGTAATCCACGGCGACAACATTACGATGCACATAGACATTTTGGCCAAGGGAGGGGTCATCGAGAACAACTCCAACTACATTCTAGGCGATGAAAAACATATGAACCGGCTGGAGCAGGAGGCAAGCAAGGAGATCATCGCCCAGATCAAGACCGGGCTTCATAAACTTCAAGACCAGTACCATACCGATATCCTCGGATTCGGCCGGACGATACACCAAAAAAATCCGAAAGCCTGGGACCGCTTTAAGGACCGCTGGGATGAGCTTTACCCGAACGTCAAGGTCGTGGTCAACACCAATCTGCATATCGAAAACATCGGGGCGGTAAACAAACCGTTCGGCAGAAAGGACGTAAAACTGAAACATGATTAAAATTCTGATTATTTACGTGATTGCCTCCGCGATCATTTTGATTACGGACTTCAAGGTGATTCGCGATCTTCCCAAAATCAACCGCTGGTTCACCTATATTTTCCTGCTGGCGGGGATGGGCATTTTCGCTTATACGCTGCAGATCAGCCGCGTCGTGTATGCTTCCGTATGGTTGCAGAAATGGCTTGGCCCGCTAGTGCCTTTTTAGGATCGGGATTTGCGAAAATCCCCGGACATTAAGTCAGGTGAAGGAGGAACGTTTGACGTGCAAAAAATCACCGCCCGCCAAATCGTGCTGCTCGGCATGATCTACGTGATTAATACAACGGCGCTGAACGTGCCGAACCAGTTGGTTTCCAGGGCCCACCAGCATGCTTTTATCAGTTTTCTGGTATCCGGCGCCCTAATTCTGGTGCTGTTGTATATGCTGACCCGCAGCTCCCTGCGGTTTCCCGGCCAAAATCTGTTCGAGTCGCTCATCAGCCGGTTCCCGGCACTCGGCCGGGTGCTGGTGGTGCTGTACATGTTGTTTTTCTTTATGATTCTCGTACGGGACATCCGGATCGTTTCGGATTTTACGAACGTCGTGCTCCTGCCGATTACTCCGCTCCTCATTACGGCGCTCTGCGTTACCGCGACCGTTATTTACATTGCCCGGGGCGGAGCCAGGACGGTCCTGGGGATCACGGAGCTATACGGCCCGATCATCATTATCGTGTTCGCCTTGATGCCGGTCATCGCCTTGCGGGACTTCAACTTTGGGCTGATGCGGCCCCTGCTGCATGTCGATTGGGGGAGAGTGACCGAGGGGAGCTGGATATCCGTCGCGTACATCGGGCAGATGCTGATTCTTCCGTTCATTTTTTCCGGCAAGGATTTCAGATTCAAGTACGGTTTCTATGCCACGCTGCTCGTCGTCGGGATGTTGGCTGCCGCGGTGATCATGGACATTCTTTTGCTTGGGGTGGAGATTACCGAGCGAATGATGTACCCCACGTACGAACTGGTTCGGCAGCTGCGTATTACAGACTTTCTGGACCGTTTCGACCTGATCGTGGTGGCGTTGTGGTACCCGGGGATGCTGCTGAACCTGGCCATCAGCTTGTATATCATTTGCTACGGCCTGAAACTCGTCATTCCGCCGGTATCGGGAAAAATGATGGCGGCGCCGATCGGCCTGCTTGCCTACAGCTGCGCCTTTTGGTTTTATTCCAACTCGATCGAGCTGTTTAACTTCAACGAGGTATGGACGCTGATTGCCCTTTTCTTCATCCTTGTCCTGCCGATCCTGATTTTTCTCGTTCACCATCCTGCAAAAAACGTGAAGAGAAGGGAACACGGCGGCGACGTATCGTTAGAAAAAGGGGCCCGGAAATGATACAATGGGCATAAGGGCAGGCCATGACGGTACGGCTCTCCATGCGGCTTGACGCCGCCACGGGTTATGAAGGGTGATCGCATGATAAAAAAACAAAAGAAATACAACCTGTTCCATAAATTTTCGCGGAAGCTGCGCTTCAATATGATCAAGCTGTTCCGTTCCCCGGGCGGAGCCAGGAAGGTTTCGCTCGGATTCGCGATCGGGTTCGGGCTCGAAATGATCGTCATTTCGACCGGATCGCTCGTGTATCTTATTTTTTATCCCACCGTCAGACTTGCCGGAGGATCGCTCCCCGCCGCCATTATCGGCAACGTCATCGGCAAGCTGACCTTCCTGCCTATCGTATTGCTTCCTTTTGCCAAAAAAATCGGGGAATGGCTGTTTCCGAAAAAAATGATCGACGTGCCCATGCAGGAGCATGCCTGGCGCAATTTGCTGCAAGGGGATTTTACGATCTTCAAGCATCTGCTGCAGGGAGGCCTGCACGTATTGATCGGCATGTCCGTCTTCGGGCTTGTCCTCGGAGTCGCCTCCTATTTTGTCGTTCGGTATTTGTACAACCAGCGGCTCAAGCACCGCTTGTCCAAGAGGGCGGGCGCGCCGATGTAGGACCGTATTACGACGTGTGCGGCCGAAAGCCATAAAACTCGGAAAACTCCTTTCCCTCGTTCTTCCCGTCAAGTATACTGTTCAAAACAGATTCGCTTCCGGGAGAGGAGAATACGTCAATGGGAAACCGATTGGCTGGTAAAACAATTGCCCTAACGGGTCCGCGCAAAGCGGAGGACATGGTCAAAATCGTTGAAAAAATGGGCGGTGCGGCCCTCGTTCGGCCTGCCCAAGGCACGGTGTTTCTGGATGACGAAAAGGTGCGGGGCGACCTGGCGGATTGGATCGGGTCTCCTCCGGACTGGACGATCCTGACGACCGGCATGGGGCTGGATGCGTTGTTCGCCGTTTCGGCCGAGATGGGCGCGGAAGAGGATTTTCTCGATGCGCTGCGGCGATCGTCGCTGGCCGCGAGAGGGTACAAAACCGTAAACGCCCTGCGCAAAAGAGGGCTCGAAGCTCTCGTCCGCGACGATGACGGCAGCACGTCGGGCCTCATCCGCGGGCTTGCCGAATATCCGCTTCGGGACGCGGAGGTCGTGCTGCAGCTTCACGGCGATCCGGCGCCGAAGCTGGAAGCGTGGCTCGCGGAGCAGGGCGCGAAGGTCCGGAAGGTACTGCCTTATCGGCATACCCCGCCTGAGCCGGAGCAGCTGGAGCGGCTGCTCGGGGACATTTTGACCGGCGCGGTCGACGCCGCCGCCTTCACGAGCGCCCCGCAAATCCGCAATTTGGCGGAATACGCTAGGCGCCAGGGCAAACTTGAGGCGCTGATAGCCGCCTTCGAAGGGCCCGTCGTCGCCGCGGCCGTCGGCAAGCTGACGGCGCAGGCGCTGCGGGAGGAAGGCATCGCGCGGGTCGTGTATCCGTCCGGGGACGAGCGGATGGGCAGCATGCTTGTCGAGCTTGCGCGTTATTTTCAGACGCAGGATGCGTAAAAATCATATTCGGTGTATTGGTTCAGGCATGAAAGCCATAGAGGGATGCAGACGAAAGCGGCATCCCTTTTTAATTAGGCTCCCTGCGAAAGGGCGTCGATCCGCCCGCACGTGATTCATGCATTCAAAATTGTGGAATATGACAATATAAGAATAGCCAAGAATGCGTTTTACCGAAGGAGGAACAGCTTTGTACAATAAAAAAAGCATTTTGCTCGGCGACTATACCCATCCGAAATTCCATCCGCTGCAGGGCGTGGACGCGCAGATCAGCTACATACTGAACGAGGTCATTTCGGTCCAATGCAGCGAAAACAAAAATTTGCTGCTTCTCGAGCATCTGAAACCGTTTGACCTGTGCATCTGCTATTTCGACCTGTGGGACGATCAGGTTTCAAAGCAGCAAACGTCGGGTCTTCTTTCTTATGTCAGCCAGGGGGGAGGTTTGCTGGTGCTGCATAACGGCCTGTCGCTGGGGAACCGCCGTTATGAGCTGGCTCAGCTGATGGGCGGCCGTTTTGACGGGCATCCGCCGATTCAGCCGATCTCCTTCCGCGTGAGCGGGGAACATCCCGTGACGGAAGGCGTCGAACCGTTCGAACTCGAGGAGGAGCCTTACCAAATCCAGTTCGATCCGCTGACGGAAAAAGAGGTGCTGCTTGAATACAAGCTTGGGGAAGATTGGTACCCGGCTGCCTGGACCCATGAATACGGCCTTGGCAGAGTCGTTTATTTCATGCCGGGCCATCATGAGCCGACGTTCCAGCACCCGCAAATCCGCAAGCTCATCCTGCAGGCGGCCCGTTGGGCGGCCCATCTTCCCGGCTAAGTTTCGGAAGGAAACGGATTTTTTGGCGGCGTCAGAATAAAGGTCTTTTAAATGAGCGTTTTGCAGTAATCTGAGGCCTTGAGCCGTAAGGATTTTCGGACATAAAAAAGGGACTTCACCCCAACTTGGAGAAGTTTTCAAGTGACCAAACCCAAAAACCTCAAGGATGGAGGAAGTCA
>NZ_BORW01000019.1 GCF_018333375.1 Paenibacillus cookii | reverse complement strand
CAACGTATCGCCGCCAAAGTCGCTGCCTTAGAATGACGTTTACCACAAATTAACATGGAAACCGTTTAGCCCTGTCTTATGGGGAGGGGGAAAGACTACCCTCTTTTCAGAATCGTCGCGTAATCCACTGGGTATTTCCCTGTTTATTACAGTTGTTGCCTACTAATCCTGCTACAAACTGGCCACCATTATGGGCTTTCGAAATTCAGGATTATTATAACATATTCGATTATGATCAAAATTACAGGTTTCGCATACCGGTTTGTCCACCCTCATCACAAAAAAATCCGCTGTGCACAAACCGCGTGACTTCTTATTCCATTATAAAGTTCAAAAACGGATCTTCCCCAGCTCCTCCCGGAAAGCCGGTCTTCGCGGAAACCTGGTTAACAATTTTTGTGTGACGGTGAACGCTTCTTTCCGTCCGCCAACCTGTTGAAGCATTCGAATGATCCGGCAAACATCGGCGTAATCTCGCCTGTCTCTGGATTGATCCGCCCGGAATTCGATATATGCCACGAAAAGCGCCTTCACCTCCTCCGGGTAATGCGGAAGCAATTGCTCATAGAACGATTCAATTCGGTAAGGTGCCTTGCGGACATGTTCCAAAAGCCGTGCGAACATCTCCTCTTCCACCAGGATTTGGGTATACGTATGCTCTCCCCTCGGGCTCTGCTCCAATTGATCTAACATATCTTGCAGATACAAGGACCATTCTCCCTCATCCGAAAATGTATCCTTCACAGACCGGTAATAATCATATTCTCCGTTCATGATCAGCTCCATCCCGAGTTTCCGCTGCTGTTCGACTTGTCCTGTGCGATGGTATGCCTCATACCGATATTTCTTCCAGCGATAGACGAGCCCCAGCAGCTCCTGATCTTGAGCTTCCCCGGCCTCCGCCAATCGGATCGCTTCCTCGGCATCGCCTTGCTCAAGCGCCGCACGAATCGCAATCTCCCGGATTTCCGGGAAATGCAGATGTCTATACAAATAAGCTTTCGCCTGTTCTTCATCTGAACGTTCCAATATTTGACCATATCGGAGCACAGCCACCCGCTCGTCTGCGTACCTCTTCGACCAATTGCTCCCGGACATATGACCCAGGAGCGAATCCGCCGCATCATCCCATTGATGTTGCATCTCTTCCGACTCGATCAGCGCGCCCGCCGCCTCGAGGAGCGCGAGCTGCCAATCCGGCCACCCGTCATAATAAGGTTGATGTATCTCCTCCAACAACCGACGGAAAATCTTCATGCGTTCTTCCGCCGGAATATGATGGCGATCCTGAACCAGCTTGAAGATCGATTCCAGACAGCTTTCGATCACGATCCCGACTCCACCGTCCGAATCGTCGGCGGACTGCAATAATTCAATCATCTCTTCGATGATGCAAAACAGAATCGCCAGCCCGTGCAACCATCCCCCTTCATCGAAGGCGGCGAGAGCCTTTTCAGCGACGATCTTCGCACCTTCCACCGCGCGGCTTACGTTCCGCCAAGACACAAAGCCATGATCATCCGAATATGTGTCAATGTAGGATCGAATCAACCGTCGGCAGGCGTCCAACTCCTGATCCGCGCCCCTTTTCGACAAATGAATTCTAATGCGCTCTTCCGCGGTATATGAATCCGATGCAATCGAGAGCAGCAATTCGATTAATTTCTCCTTGCTCTCTGCTTCCAACAGTTGCCGGAGAGAAGGCTCCGGTGAAGATGCCCCGTCTGCTTCTCTATTCTTAAGCTCGAGGAATACGGCGACTTGATGCTTGCATACCGGCCCGAAATCGTACGGACAATCGCATTCCGATTCCATTATGTTGTTCTCGTTGTCTAGCCTTACATAAACCTCATAATCCTCGTACCCGCGCACAACCGCAGTGTACTTTTCATCGGCAATGGACTTCAAGGAAATTACCCGTCCTTCGGACGCGTATTCCTTCCCTCTGTGTACAACTGCAGGATCTATGTATCTGGAAAAATCGGATAAATTCAAGAGGACCACCCCCTTTGGATGCTTCTTTCCATCTTGGAATTCCAATAGTCGATGAACACCTGATAAGATCGCACCGTGGTAAAGAAGGGAATATGTTGGTCTGCCGCAGCGTCTACATATTCATCTTTTAGAAATGGTGACAGCGACACAGGTCGTATATCGGTTGCCATTTGGAAAATAATCCTGCTCATTTGTTGCTTTTATGCTTAAGGATGTATGTTTTAGCCAAGTGGTTTAGATGGCCAACAGCAATTGAATTGGGATCACTCGGGTCATGCTTCTTCTGCATGGCACGTTCAAATTCATCAATCATCTTTGCAAAATCGCATACATTCTGCTCAAGACCAAATAAGCGTTTCATGTCTCGATAGTGTCGAAAAAAGACTGCTTTAGCTTGATCATTGGGATAACCTAATTGTTGAAGTTCCGAAATGACCGCTTGAGCATACAGCTTAATCATCGTCTGTCTTGAAGAACGTTTCACCGGTATCCCCTGCCCAAACATTTCTTTATTACTCGAGAATCAACTTCACTTCAATGGATTCGAACCAATCAGAAACACGTTTGCGATTCTGCTCTTCAACAAACTGGTAATACCGCTCTAACTGCTCGCTGTCGGAAGATAACGCATCCTTGAATCTTCGGAATATTCTCTTGCCGCCGCTTAATATGTGCATCAAAGTGGATTGCAGCTTTTTATCTTCAACCGTTTCCGCAAAATCAACCATGTCGGTATATCCTTCATCCGACTCCCGTTTCGGTATCCGAAAATAAATTTCATTAAAGCCTTCTTCAATGACCTCGCTTAATTCTTCGTCCTCTTCATCCCGGTCAAACGTTCGCAACATGACAACATCTCCAGTTTCGATATTCAGGAAGGACTCTATTCCTTCTACGTACATGTCGTATGCATCCACAATCTCCTGAAACTGCTGCTTGGTCAATTTCAATTCTTTCATAGGTTCTCCCTCAGCTACTGTCGCTTTGATCAACTCGCCGCGTTGTTCCGCCTCATATTCCTCCCACGTGATTCCATACGGGAAGCCTCCATCCGTATATCCGGCGATAAAATAGAAATTCTCGTCTTGCTCCAACAGCCCCGTGAATTCCGCTTTCTGACCGGTCCGCTTATTTTTCTTCCTGCCGCGCATTAAGTTCCCCACCTAAATCCATCTTATTTGAGCGTGCAGATTAGCCAAATTGTCATGAAAACCCCAGCCGATCCCTTCTGTTTTCGAAACAACGGCTTCGAGACGTTCCTCGAATTCGTCGAACAACTCGGCTGTTTCATCTTCATTTACTTGATCAATGATATCGGCATACATGGACACCATGCTGTAGTAGAAGCGTTCATCAATATCCCCGTAGCTTAGGGTGAAATCAACTCCATTTTCAACGTAGACCAGCTTCAATTCCAGGGCGTACCTGGAATTTCCAGTCAATCTCTCGAATTCCGAAATCGCATGTTTCGCTTCCTGGAGTCTCAGCTTGCCAAATCCCCGCTCAGGGAAAAACTCTTTCTCAACCTTCTTGCAATACTCTTGAAAGAGAGACTCTACTGCTTCATCGCCCAGTATTCTTACAGCAAGAAACTTCTCCATATCTTTGCTGGCGCCATAACAAGCCTTCACCAAATCGATAAGCTGGTCGCTATTTAGCTGCTTCAGATGCTTATTCAGAGCAGACTTCGTCAGCTTCACAGGCTTTTTCCCTACCGGCCGCTTAACCAGTGACTTGGGGATCAGCTTGTCCTTCTGCCGCTCAAGCTCCTGATTCACTTCTTCGCAGGAGAAATGTTCGGGATCATATCCTTCTCGAACCCAGCCTATAAAATGATCCCGCTCCGGATGATTGGGAGTAAGCAGTACTTCCAGCATATGCTGATGCCCCCACACGCCTCCCACATCTTCCTGCGGACAGCCGCGGGCACCATCTAGACACAAGGGTGCCGGGTCGGATGTCGATGCGTCGATTTTGATCAACGTAACCGTGTGCTGCCAATCATCTCCAAAATCATACACGTATGTAAATACGGTGTTTTCTTCGTGAACATGCTTCTGAACGATTTCCCTCCGTGCATTCAGCACCTCGCGGTCTTCTATATGCTCGAATGTCGGATCGGGCAGACCGATCACCTTTTCTTTCACATGAAACTCGTATAAATGGTAATTTTCCCAACCCATGACCGATTGGATGATTTTGTGAAGCTGATGAAACGTCACGTCCGGATGAAATTGAAACTCCCGCCAAATCTTCGGGGCAATCTCATTCAGTTCGATTCTGCATCTATAAAGCATGATCGTCTGTTCTCCTTTTAAGTATTCCGAGTATATAAACAAACCCACTGTATCTCGGTTGGAATTACAATGGGTAGGCTAAATGGTAAACAGCGGCAAACCGAATGCTTCCCGAACAAAGCTCATATCGTGGTCCCTTGATACAAGACCAAGCTGGTGCTCAATAGAAGTTGCAATAATAATTGCGTCCGGAGTTTTAAGCTTCCGTCCTTTCGACTTTTGTTCCCTGCGTATGTCCCCGGCAAGTCGGGCAACACTGGAACTTACCTCAATACATCTTCGTGAATTAAACAGCTTGATTCCTTGCAAACGATAAGCGGATTCCAGCCCGCTAAACACTTCGCACTCCGTAATGACGGAGAAATAAATCGACATCCGATCGTCACTGGCTTGCCGAACAAAATCCAACGCGGCATGCTCACCAGCCAGCAGTGCAATGGCGATATTGGTATCGAGTAAATAACCATCCATTTAATTCCACTCTTCCTCGCGCATTTTCTTGACTTCATCAGCCAACTGTTTAGCTTGTTCCGGTGTTAAAACCCCGGCCGACTCAAGTATGTCATCAATGGAATAGTCATCCTCGACTTCAATCGTTTGGTTATCCAAATTGATTTTCACTTTGCTTTGCGTAATATTCATCTTCGTCAAGATGGAACGAAGTTCATTAGCCGTTTTTTGATCCATCTTTTTGGGCAAAGACATGGTTAAAACACCAACCTTCCGATTTAAGATTTGCAAAATATTTCCGTATTTCCGACGTATTCTGGGCTTTGCCGGATTTATATTCCATTCTGCTCTGCTCAATCAGGGATTGGATCTCCGGATTGGCTTCAACATCAGCTTGAATCGATCGCTGTTTTTCGATATCATTTCACTCCTGTCATAATCGTTTCTTCTGTCATACTGGAGCGCTTAATTTCGTGTTACCAACAGTATAACATAACACACTCAAAATCCAGAAGGAGATAAGCCGGCCTCTTTCGGACCAGCTTATCGATCCAGATGGCTTGTCCTCCCTCACCGCACAAACCGCCCGCTGCACACAAAACGCGCCGTTTCCTGACATAGGTTCGTGTTCACAACGTGTTAACATTAAAAGCCTATTGTTCCTTGACGTCAAATGATTTCAGATGGTTGCTTGTTGGATTCTATCGTGGTAAATTAGGTGGCAGATCATTTATTTAGGCAGCACCTAAAAAATCGCTTTGTGAAAGGGGATGACATGGATGCTTGTGTGGATGCTTCGGCAGGTTATGGCCCAAAAGGGCATTTGGTCGGGCGCCGAATTGGCAAGATTGCTGAAGGAAAAAGCCGGATATGAGCTCTCCCCTCCTTCCATCAGCGCATTGCTGCGCGGACAGCCCAAACAAATGAAAGCCGAAACGTTGGATGCGCTCTGCACGGCTTTGGAGTGTACGACCGGTGATTTATGGGTTCATACGCCTACGAACATGCAAGGAGCTTAATTTAACATCGGGAGGTTCATCAAAGTGGCAGAAAGAGAAATACTTCCTTTTGGAGATCCGGTGCTCCGGAAAAAAGCCAAGCCGGTCGAACAGCTGACCCCGAAAATGCTGCGGATCCTGGATGATTTGGTGGATACGCTGTACGCGGAAGACGGACGCGCTGGCCTGGCCGCTCCGCAAATCGGCGTTTTGCGCCGAATGGTCGTCATGGATTGCGGGGAAGGGCTGGTCGAATTGATCAATCCGGAGATCCTCGAATCAAGCGGTGAGCAAATCGGTCCGGAGGCCTGCCTCTCTTACCCCGGTTATGCCGGGATCGTAAAACGGGCCGATTACGTCAAAGTCAAAACGCTGACCCGGACGGGCGAATCGGTTGTGATCGAGGGTCATGGTTATCTCGCCCGCTGCATACAGCATGAAATCGATCATCTGGACGGCGTGTTATTTATCGACCGCATCGTGGACGGACAGTTTTACGACGAGTTGACCAAACAAAAAGCCGACCTGCTGCGCGTCCTCAAGCTTGCGCAAAAATAAGCGCTATTGGGACTCCCGGCAACAAAAGAAACCGTCCCTGTTCTCCAGCGAATACAGGAACGGTTTCTTATTCATATCCCGGGTTAACGATGTGCCGTATATACGTTCGGGCGGCTGATCCCGCGGATTTGCTCCAACTCCTCCGGACTTAATACCGGCGCAGCGGCCGAATCCGCATTGTGAATGAGCTGGTCCAGCGAGCTGGCTCCCGGAATGGCCGCGGCTACCGCCGGATGGCCTAGCGAATAACGGATGGCGGTCTGCGACATGGTGCGATCCGGACGGATGAACGCCTCCAGCTTGCGGCGGATGTCCAGCAGTTCTTCCGGCCCGTAATCCAGATATCCTTTGCCGGCTTTTCCTTCGCCCGTTTCCGCCAGCACGCCGGAGGCTACGGGGCCGCGGGCAACGACGCTGATGCCGTGCTCCGCAAGCAGCGGCAGCACTTCTTCCTCCGGTCTGCGGTCCAAGATGCTGTACTGGCTCATAACCGACACGATGTTCGAACGTTGGACGTATTCGCGGATCACGTTCGGACGGATCGAGGAAATGCCGTAATAACGGATGACGCCTTCCTGCTTCAATTCTTCGAACGCCTCGATCGTCTCATCGATCGGGTCGTCCAACGTGCCGCCGTGCAGCTGATACAGGTCGATGTAATCGGTCTGCAGCCGGCGCAAGCTGTCCTTTACCGCCGTTTTGATGTAAGCTTTCGAAGGATCCCAGCTCCAGCCTTCCTTGCCGGGAATGCGCCGGTTGCCCACTTTGGTCGCGAGCACGACGTCGCCCCGGCGGCCTTTTAATGCTTTGCCCACGATTTCCTCGTTCCGGCCCGCATCATACAAATCCGCCGTGTCCAAAAAATTGATTCCCCGTTCCAGCGCCGCGTGGATCAGGCGTTCCGCCGGTTTTTCCTCCGTCCCAAGCGACATGCAGCCCAGTCCGATTTCGCTAACGTACAAATCCGATGATCCCAGGCGATTTTTTTTCATCATTCATACTCCTCTCCGTATATCGCTTTTTCCCATGGTCAGGCAATCAGCATGTGAACGACCGTTAATACGAGACCGATCAAAAAGCCGCAAATCGCCCCGTTGACCCGAATCCACTGCAAATCGCTGCCTACTTTCTCTTCAAGCATCTTCACCAGCGACTGATCGTCGAGCTGATCGAGGTTTTCGCGCACCAGCAGACCGATCCGGTAATAGTTGGCTTCGACCGCCTTCACGATCAGGGATAACGTCCCTTGCTCCCAGCGGGCCATCATGTCTTCCTTGTCCCGGAGCATGTTCGCTGTCCAGCGATAGAGCTTAACGATGCCGCGTCCTCCGTTTTCACGTTCCTGCTCCAAAGCCGCAAGCACGCGATCCCGGATTTCTTCGAGCTTTCGCAGCATCCATTCCTCGGTGCCGGGAGCCGCAATTTTATCGCTGATCAATATTTTAAGGCGCTCGGCGACTTCCGGATTTTCCGCAAAACCGGTCACCTGCTGCCGCACCTCCGTCAAAATGCGCTGGCGGACCGGGCTGCTTTCGTGCGCCAATTCATGCAACGTGGACTGAATCAGGTTTTTCAGAATGTTGCCAAGCTTCTCTTCGCTCATGAATCCCAGCATCGCCTGCAGCGCAAATCCCTTCATCCCGCTCAACTGGACTTCCTGCAGCTTGCTTAGCGCCAGCTGTCCCAGCATATATTCGTTTTCGGGGCGGCTTACCCAGCGTCCTGCAAAATTCAACACGAAATTAAAAGCCTTTTCGTCCAGCTGACTGCGGAAAGCCTGCTTGGATGCCGCTTCAAGCATCGGCGATAAATCCTGCTTACCCACCAAATCGATCAGCAGCTTTTGCGCGGAAGGCGTCATTTTGTCCACCGGCAGCTGCCGGACGGCCTCGCTCAGTGAATCAATGACCTTCAGCCGGATTTCCTTTTTGGCGATCAGCTTCAATAGGCCCGACGAAATCCCTTTAAACAGCTTCATCTGCCGCAATCGTCCCGTAATGCTTTCCTTGTTCAGCAGTTCCGTTTCAAGGGCCGAAATCAGCGAATTGACGATTTTATTGCGGTTTTTCAGCAGCAGGGACGTATGCGGAATCGGGATGCCCATCGGATGGCGGAATAAGGCCGTGACCGCAAACCAGTCGGCAAAACCGCCGACCAATCCGGCTTCAAAACCTCCCTGCAATAAGCGAACCGCTATATTTTGAGGCAAAAACAAGGTGATCAGAAACCCCGCCCCCATGACGGCCAGGGAGGTCCCTGCCAAATATCTCGATTTCAAGTTTAATCCCTCCGCTCTATGTATCCATGATCTAATCCTATTGTACCCACATATGGCCCGAAGCGCTTCGGCAGCTAACCGGCAAACAGAAAAACTCCCGATGAAACGGGAGCTCCGCCAACCTCATAACCTCGGCTTGTACACCGTGAATTTCTCTTCCGCAGGCGTTCTCGGTTGTCCCTCCGGCGCCTCGTGAAAAAATCCGAGATGCAGAAATCCGGCAATTTTTTCGTCCGGTTGTAACCCGAGTGCTTCCTTGACGTTCGGATCGTAAATGTGCGGATTCGTTTTCCAGACCGATCCGAGCCCGCGCTCCCAGGCAAGAAGCTGAAAATTTTGGATCATCGAACAGACGGCCCCGTAATCCTCGTCCCGCTGTTTTTCATTTTCGGCATCCGTCATGACGACGATCAGATAAGCAGCAGGTTCGTTGAAATATTTGACGCGGTATTCGAACATCTCGTCCGGGTAATGCTGAGCCATTTCGATCGCGAAAAACGGCTTTGCATCGGTCGGTACGAAGATGAACCTCCACGGCTCGCGAAGCTTGTGGGTCGGCGCATAGACCGCGTCGTTCAGCAATTCGAGCACCAGCTCCTGCGGAACGGGATCGTCCTTATACCCGGTTTTTACCGATCGTCTTTCCCTGATGATTTGGGCAAGTTGCGATTTTTTGACCTGTTCCATTCGTCTCTTCCTCTTCCATTCGTATATTGCGTTATTTGAAAGAATAGCTCCGTTTCTCCTGCCAGCCGCGCAGCAGCATGCCGAAGATCAGCAACACCACGCCGGCATTGATGGCCAGATCGGCGATGTTCATGATGCCCGAACGGGATCCCCACACGAGAAAATCGGTCACCTTGCCGTACATGAGACGGTCCAGGGCATTGCCGAGCGCTCCCCCGGCGAGAAAACCGGCCGCCAGTTCCAGCACCATGCCGCGGATGGCTCCCTTAATGCGGTAATAGATAAGGGCTCCCACCACCACGATCGCCAGGTACGCAAACCATTTGCCGTACCCTTGGAACGAACTGAAGGCGGCCCCGCTATTTTGATAATATTCAAAATGAAGGTACGGAATAAAGACATTCCGCTGTTCCCCGACAAACATATGGGTGCGCACCCACCATTTTGAGCCTTGATCCACGAGCAAAACAACAAGCGCCAAGATGTAGAAAGCCATAGAACCCCTCCTTGTTTTTGCTTTGTAAGGCCGCCTCTCCTATCGGCTTTTGATTAAAAGCTCCACCGCTTCCTTAACCAGCCCGCCGGTGTCGTTACCTTTGGCGCGCTCCTCGAGGATGCACTGCTCCAGATTGGTCGCAACGATATATGCCATCGCTTTGTCGGTTGCGCTGCGGACGGCGGACAACTGCGCGACGACATCCTTGCAGTCTTTTCCTTCTTCCATCATGCCGAGCACTCCGCGAATCTGACCTTCGAGCCGCTTTAAGCGCCGGACCACGTTATCATCGTAATTCATGCCGAACCATCCTTTCCTTGACTAATTTGAAAGAGCGCAGGCAGCGACTCCTTATTTCGCCATGGATTCCATCGCTGCATCGACCAACGCGTCGAACATGTCGTCATCTTCTTCAAGAAGCTCGTCCGCCTTGAGAAACTCCTCTTCGATCCCGGACTCTCCCGCAAAGTTCAGACTGTAATCCCAATCCTTGCCGTTTTTGCTGAACAGCGTGATTTCGTATTGCGACTGGTGACCTGCGAGGGTAAACGTCACATGACCGAGGTAATGTTTTTCTTCGTCCTGCGCCATGTCTGCTTTTATGATTTGGTATTCCATAGATCTGTTCTCCTTTTTTGCTTTTCCATGTATCTATAGTATACCATGTCCGGTATTCTTTCCATCCAACGCGAACATATTTTCAATATGTCATCCGATTTAGTACAATAGAAAAACCATCGCTTGAGTCGGTGACGTCTTGAGCCGGTGGAGCGAAAAAGTGGTGTTCAGACTGCATCGCGGGAGAAGACGATCAATATTGGAGGGACAAAATATGGCCAGCTTTCAAGAAAATTTGAACAAATATGCCGATCTGGCCGTCAGAGTCGGCGTCAACGTCCAGCAAGGACAAATTCTCGTGGTAAATGCGCCGGTCGAATCGGCGGAGTTCGTGCGCATGATCACCGAAAAAGCTTATCAGGCGGGAGCCAGCGAAGTCCGCGTCAACTGGAACGACGAAAAAATCACGCGGCTCAAATACGAGCATGCCGCTGATGAGGTATTCTCCGAAGCGCCGAAATGGTATGCGGGCGAAATGACCGAACTGGCGGAAAGAGGCGCAGCCATCCTGCACGTGCTCGCTGAAAATCCGGATTTGCTCAAGGGCATCAAACAGGAGCGGATTGCGGCGAACCAAAAAGCGAGAGGCCAAGCGATGACCAAATACCGCGCTTACCAGCAAGCCGATAAATTCAGCTGGTGCCTGATCGCGGTTCCGTCGCCGGAATGGGCCGACAAAGTGTTCCCGGACGCCCCGAAGGAAGAACGCGTGCAAAAGCTGTGGGATGCCATTTTCCATACGGTTCGCGTCGACCAGGACAACCCCGTGGAAGCATGGACCGAACATCTGAAAACATTGGATGAAAAATCGAAAATCCTGAACGAAAAGAAATATAAAAAACTGCATTACATAGCGCCGGGCACCGACCTGACGATCGAGCTCCCGGAAGGCCATATTTGGGCCGCCGGAGAAAGCTTCAACGAAAAGGGACACAGCTTCGTGGCCAACATGCCGACCGAAGAAGTGTTTACCGCTCCGCTGAAAACCGGCGTCAACGGATACGTCAGCAGCACGAAACCGCTCAGCTACGGCGGCAACATCATCGATAAGTTCACCATTTCGTTCGAAAACGGAAGAATCGTCAAGGTGGAGGCCGAAGAAGGCCAACAGGTGCTCGAGCACTTGGTGGAAATGGACGAAGGCTCGCACTATTTGGGCGAGGTTGCCCTCGTGCCGCATCAGTCTCCGATTTCCGAGTCCAACATTTTGTACTTCAACACGCTGTTCGACGAAAATGCATCCAACCATTTGGCGATCGGCAGCGCGTACGCGTTCTGTCTCGAAGGCGGCAAAGACATGACGCAGGAGCAGCTTAGCGAACGCGGGCTGAACACCAGCGTGACGCATGTCGATTTTATGATCGGCTCGGGCGAAATGGACATTTTCGGCATTACGGCGGACGGGAAAGAAGAACCCGTATTTAAAAACGGAAACTGGGCATTTTAATACTTGTCTCCAAAACGCATCAATGCCAAACGCATACGATGTCAACCTTGGAGCCAGCTGGAGTCTTTCCTGCAGAAGCGGGAAAGGCTCCATTTTGCGTATATGCTTCCGTCTGCGGCAAAGTTTCGGTTTTATTTGACCTGTGGTTGATTTACAATAGAAAAATAACCCAAACACACTGATTGTGTTCTTTAAGGAGGATTCCGCCATGTTAACGTTTGAACAAAAACTGAACAACTATGCCGAACTAGCGGTCAAAATCGGGGCCAACGTGCAGCCTGGGCAGACCTTGGTCGTCAGCGCCGACATCGAGGCACGCGAGCTTGTCCGATTGATCGTCAAAAAAGCTTATGAAGCGGGGGCCAATTTCGTAAGAGTCAATTATACCGACGAAGCGGTCACCCGGCTGAGATACGACCTGGCGCCGGATGAATCCTTCCTGCTCCCTCCTGCCGCGCAAGCGCGCGAATGGGTTGAGCTGGCGGAGCAAAACGCGGCATTTTTGACCGTCATTTCCGCCAATCCCGATCTGCTGAAAGGCGTGGATCCGGAGCGCATCGCGAACAACCAGCGAACCTTCGGCCAAGCCATGGCCAAATACCGCCAGTACCAGCAGGCCGATAAAATGAGCTGGACGGGCATCGCTTTCCCTTCTCCGGACTGGGCCGCGAAAGTGTTCCCCGATCTCCCCGGCGACGAAGCGGTCGCAAAGCTGTGGGACGCCATATTCCATGCCGTACGGGCAGACCAGGAAGATCCGGTCGCCGCATGGCAGAAACATATCGATACGCTTCAAACCAAATCGGATGAGCTCAACGGCAAAAAATATCATAAGCTCCATTTCGTCGCGCCGGGCACCGATTTAACGATCGAACTTCCCGAAGGACATATTTGGGCGCAAGCCGGCAGCGAAAACGAACAAGGGACTCCGTTCGTCGCGAACATTCCGACCGAAGAAGTATTCACGGCTCCGTTAAAAACCGGCGTAAACGGATATGTCAGCAGCACCAAACCGCTCAGCTACGGAGGAAACATCATTGACCGCTTCAAGCTGACGTTCGAAAACGGCAGAATCGTGGATTTCACGGCGGAAGAAGGACAGGATACGCTTGCGCGTCTGATCAATATGGACGAAGGATCCCATTATCTCGGCGAAGTAGCGCTCGTGCCGTACCAGTCTCCGATTTCGCAAAGCAATATTTTGTTTTTGACGACCTTGTTCGACGAAAACGCGTCCTGCCACCTCGCGATCGGCAGCTCCTACGCCTTCAACCTGGAAGGCGGCAAAACGATGTCGGCCGAAGAGCTTGCGGCTCACGGCATGAACGCTAGCATCACGCACGTCGACTTTATGATGGGTTCTCCGGAGATGAACATTACCGGCATCACCCGCGACGGGAAAGAAGAGCCGATTTTCGTCAACGGCAATTGGGCCTAATCGGCAAAAACAAAGCCGGGAAGCTATTCCCGGCTTTGCTCATGCACGGAATATTTTTTCGAAAAACGCCAGCGCTTTGCCGCTGCATCTCACCTGCAACCTGCGGATAAGCTCGGCACGGGATTCCTTTTGCGATAACCTGCTTTCTGCGATCCCGTTTTGGTTCATCCAATGCGTCGTCGTTTCATAGGCGGTGCTGTTCCACCCGTTTTTCTCCCCGTCCGCATTCACTTTCGCTTGTACGCCGGAGATGACGATGAACAAGGCGTCCTGCAGCTCCACGACCGCCCGGTCGAAAGCTTTTTTGTCTTCCTTCGCCTTCATGAACGCCCGCTCGCGCAGCGCCCGGGTATCGATCCCCTGCTCGATTTCGATGAGCCGGTACAGCTCCCACGCCGCTTGGGACAGCAATCCGTCTCGATAGCAAGCTTCGGCGCTTGGACCTAAACGCAAAGCGTTAAACACGAGCGGAAACCAGTCGGGCGAGACCAAAACCGCTTTTTTCTTCATGAACTTGCCGTAGGCTGCTTTTCCTTCCGCGGGAAAACGAACCCGCCATTTCCACGGATCCTGCTCCGTGTCGCTGTGCCAGCTCGTTTGCGGCGTCACGCTCTCGAGCGACGGATAGTCCGGTATCAAGGACGCGAGCGGCAATATCCCAAGTTCCTCGATTAATTTTACGGCTTCATCGTAGTTATTCACCATCGTACCGGTCTGCATCTTCTCATCCATGGGTCAGCTCTCCTTCTTCCTGGTCATCATAATATTTTCGAAGATCTTCCGCCCGTTGACGGATGTCCGCCCGAAGTTTTTCCGGGCCGATCACCCTTGCTTCCCTGCCTAGCGAAAAAAACATTCCGACAGCCCAGTCCCATTCCCTTCCATTTTTTATTTCCCTATTTCACGGGTCTCGGGTATAATGCCATAAGAAAGTCCCTAGGCATACGAATGCATTCTATAATCCAAAGCAAAGCCATAAACTATACTACCAAGGTATCCATAAGCGAGAGGTCGGTAAAGATATGAAGCCGGAGTCTATGAGATGACGATCCATATGGATACGCCAAGCGGATGAAGGAGGAGAAACCCCGTTATGTCCAACTTTTTAAACAAACTCAAACAGGGTGTATCGGATGCAGGCAAAAAAGCTCAGCAAACCGTGGAATCCACGACATTGAAGTTTCAGGTAGCATCCAAAGAAAAGGAAATCGAAAAAAACTATACGGAGATCGGACGGATCGTCTACCGTTCCCTTGAAGATCAAACCAGCTTCGTTCCCAATGCGGAATACCAAAAATATCGCGAGGCCATCGTGAACCTCGAGCAGGAAATCGAAGAGCTCAACCGCAAAATCCAGCAGCTCCAAAACCTGAAGGAATGCGGATGCGGAAAGATGCTGCCGGCCGACGCGTCCTATTGTCCGTTTTGCGGTCAGCAGTTCCAAACCATCGTGCTCCAACCGTCCGCCGTTCAGGCCGAAAAAACTTCCTATTGCCCAAGATGCGGGGAGGCGGCAGGTTCGACGGATAAATTTTGCCGGAGCTGCGGGTTTCATTTAGCCGAGTGACGTCCGCTATATATTAACGATTGCATGACCGCCTTTCCGATGACGGAAAGGCGGTTTTTTATGCCACGTTACGGTATTCAGGCTTAAGTTTTAACGTTTCAAAGCATAAAACGAGCTGGTTTCTTCCCATCGTTCGCCCGGCTGGAGTCCGAAAAGTCCGATTTCCTCCGCAGGCAACCCCGTGATATTCGGCGCATTGACCAGATTGGTTTGCGGTTCCGGACAGAAAAACTTGCCGGAGGCGCCGTTGTTCCAAATCATCCAATGCTTGTAAGAAGTTCCGACATCGTATACCAAAACGTCCCCGGTCCTGTTGTCGGTCAGCTCCATGCGGTTGCGGCCGTTTTGCGGGCTAGCCGTGTAATGGTTGTCCATCTCGGCAAAGTAAGGGCTGACGCCTTCGGTCTTCATTAACTCTTCCTCGGCGCTAAGCGGCTGGAACCGTCCCGTCGGCAGCATCCGCTCGTCCATTTCCCGGCGCTCCCCGATCGTCACTTTGAACGTATAATCCGAAGCTTTGCTTCCCGGCACGAAAGGCGCGTTGATCGCCGTATGGAACGCCAGCAAATTCGGCATGTTTTCCTTGCCGTCGTTGACGATCGTCACCTTCTGGTGCAAACCCTCGGCATTTAAGGTATATCGAAGCGTCACCGTAAAATCGAACGGGAAATACTGCTTGTAAAGATGGCCTTCGCCCACTTTCTGCGAGATGACCACCACGCTTTCGTACTCGTCGCCCTTTATGTATTCAACCCTCCAAGGGATCGTATGCATATAACCATGCAGATGGTTGCCGCGGTCGGTTTCGTTGACCGGCAGCCGGTACTCCTTGCCTTCCCAGGCAAATTTACCGCCGTCATACCGGTTTGGCGGAATCAGGACCGGAATGCCGTAAATGCCCGGATTAGCCTTGAAATCTTCCATTTCGCCTTCTTCAGGCTCTCGCAGATACTTGAATCCCTTTTCGACGTCGCGGAACAAAATCAGATTGCCCCCAAGCTCCGGGAGCAGCGCCGCTTCGTACGGTCCATGTTTCAGCCAAACCGCCCGTTCGCCTTGAAAATCGCCTACATAGGCCGAATGTTGTGTCTCCATGATTGCCTCCTCTTCATCCATGAAAAGATATTTAGCATACTAAGGATAGATTTCATCCTTTACTTAATATACCATGCTTCAGAGGCCTTCGGAAACGCTAGCTGCGATAAATCGTTGAATCAAGCCGGAGGCTCCGGGCTTCCTACCAGAAGCACGTCAATGTCCCTGGCCAAACGGAGCAGTTCCCGGACGGCTTTGCGCCTGCGTTGCTTGGATCCGGGCGATCCGTCCTGTCCGGCGATGATTTGCGTCGCTTGGAGGCCGGATGCTTTTTCCATCGCGATCCGGGGAATAACCCGCCATGCTTCGGCTTCCAACACGCCATATGTTCCTCCCAAACGCTCCGTGAGCTTGCGGCAGTCGTCCATCATGGGGGTTATGACTTCAGCGGTACCCATACGGATGGTGTCAACATAAAGTGCCGCCTTCAAACGATACGCAATTCTAAAACCGCGCCGAATGAGCCGCTCCCCGTTTGTTCCGGGAAAAACGCATACGTAGATCGTTTCTTCTTTTCGCCATGGACCGCGGATGGAAAAGCTGCGTTCCCTGGATTCAAGCCGTTCGTCCACGTCATCGGCGATTTCCCGCAGGGCAAGCTCCCTTAAGGCGATCAGATTCCCGGTTTTGAAAAAGGAGTCCAGCGCCTGTTCAACCTTGCCCGCTGCGTAAATTTTCCCCTCCCTCATCCGCCGGCGCAGCGCCCGGGGAGCGACGTCGATGAGCTCCACTTCATCGGCCATCGACAGAATGGAATCCGGAACGGTCTCCCTTACCCGAACTCCCGTGATCTGCTGCACCGCATCATTCAGGCTTTCCAAATGCTGCACGTTCATCGTCGTGATCACTGAAATGCCATGCTCAAGCAGCATCAGAACGTCCTCGTACCTTTTTTTATTGCGGCTGCCCGGCATGTTCGTGTGCGGGAGCTCGTCGACAAGGGCCAGCTCCGGATTGCGGGCAAGGATGGCATCCAAGTCCATTTCCTTTAACACCCTGCCTTTATACGCAATTTCCGATGCGGGCACCGATTCCAACAATCCGATTTGGGCCGCCGTTGCCGCCCGTCCGTGGGTCTCCAGCCAGCCGATGAGGACATCCGTCCCCCTGCTTAAGCTTTCGTTGCCTTCACGCAGCATCGTGTACGTTTTGCCGACGCCCGGGGCTGCTCCGATATAAATTTTCAACCGTCCGCGTTGGATGCGGTTCACTTTCCGTTCCATCTCTTCATTGCTCAGTCTATGAAATCGCTCTTGTTGATGCGGCTGAAAACGGAGGGCAGGAAGTATGCGCGAGTCTCCATGCGCCGTCCGGTCGGCCACCCAAAACAGATCGATCCCCCTTGCGTGCTTCAGTATGCCGCCCGTGACGGAGCCGTGCCAAAATTCCTGCCAACGGCTTTTCTTAGAATGTCCAAGAACGATTCGCGTCACGTTTTTTTCGAGGGCATATTGAATGAGCGCCTTGGGAAAATGCCTGGATGAAGGCAGCGTCCGTTCCTCGACGGCGGCGTCCGTTTTTTTCGCCATCTTGTGCAGGGAACGTTTGAAAGCCGCCGCTTCCTTCGTCAACTTGCGTTTTTCAGGCATAAAAACAACGACGAGCAGGTCCCCGTTTAAACGTTTGGCGATCTGTTGCCCCCTGCGGATGTAAAGAGAACCGTTCGAGTGATACTGCGCCGACACCAAAATCCTTTCCGACGCGCCCGACGGCCCCTGCAACCCCATTTGCTCGCGGTGTTCCTCGAGTTCGGCTTGAACGCCCTCGGCCACAAGGCGCAATGACAATTCGCGCAGCACGGTCAAATCCTTGCGGGTCAACGAACCGGCATCGTCGTTCGCCCCCAGTTGACCTTCCTTGATTCTTGCGATCAGCGTTTCGGGCGAAACATCGATCAATCGAATTTCATCCGCCTGCCCCAACGTTCCCATCGGAACGGTTTCCCTGGATTCCACGCCGGCCCACTTTCGGGCCAGGTCATGGACGCCTTCGATCTCGTATGCGTTTAACGTCGTGACCACGCCGATGCCATGATCAAGCAAAAATTCGATATCCTTTAACCGGTTCGGAAATCGCGCCCCTTTGCGGTTCCGATGCGCCAATTCGTCCACCAGTACGACCTCGGGATTTCGCGCAAGCAATCCTTCAAGATTTAAATCCTTGGTCTCCTTGCCGCGGTCCAGCCAATGGATGCTGGGTACCCGTTCAAAACCGGCCAACTGCTTTTCAATTTCCGGCCTGTTTAAGGCGGATACGGCGCATAGGACGACATCGATCCCCCGCTCCTTCAATAGTTGGCCTTCACGCAGCATATGGTAGGTTTTACCGCTCCCGCTAACGGCGCCGATCATGATTTTTAATGCGCCTCGCCGAACCTTTCGGATTTCTTCCAAAACTTGTTCCGGCGTTTTTCTTTTGTATTCATCCATCGCGTTCTCTCCCCACCATGAACGGTTTGCACGTAAATCGTAAGTCTGCGAGGGCACTGCTGTAAAATGCCGAACGCCCCTCCTGCACCGACGATCCTCCGAAAAACGGAATGTGAGGCTGTTTACCAGAAAATGCGCATATATTTGAAACATTAACGCTTATGTACGACGATTATCCTATATTTGTATTTTTGTTTCCCAAAAAATTTCAATGCCAAATATTAGGCTAAGCATACATAAATATTGTAAAATAGATAGAAGAAAAACCTCCACGAAGGGGAATTGCCAGCAAGCGAACCGGCTTTTCGGCAGACTTGCCGATCGGATGTTTCCGATAGCCGATGAATATATGGAATTGTAAGACGGGATTCAAAATTGAAACACGGGCTTTCGGGAAGGGGATAACCATGTCCACAATGATTCGGCTCCTCACGATGACGGACTTCAGCGATATCAGTGAGGATTTACAGGAAGAGATCTATTACGAGTATTACGATTTTGCATACGGCATGATATATTACATTGTCAAGGATCACGCTGCTACCGAAGACATCATTCAGGAAGCCTTTATTAAAGTGGTCAAAAACAAGCCCGTATTCGAAAACGAAGCCAAACTTCGAGCCTGGCTCAAGGTCGTGACCAAAAATACGACGATAAATTATTTGCGAAAAAATAAAAATTACCGTAACCAAGTGGATGTTGAAGGTGTTTTTATGTATAAAGAAGACGTTCCCCAGTCGCCCATGTCGGTCGAAAACACCGTTGAAACCAAATTGATCGAAGAATCGATCATGGAATACCTTCAACAATTGAAGCCCGAATACAGAGTGTTGATCGAATACAGGTGGAAACAGGGACTGAGTTACAAAGAAATTTCAAGTATGCTGGAGCTGAGTGAAGATGTCGTCAAGCAACGTCTATTCAGGGCTCGGGAAAATATTAAGAAAATGCTGTTTAAAGAGTGGGGGATTAAGGATGAAAAGCGAAAAATTTGAAGAGTGGTTTGATGTTGCCTTTGACCGCGCAGTGTCTTCATCTTCCTTAACGTCCGACGAAAGCAAGCGAGCATCCTGGAAGAAGGTTCAAGCGCAACTCGATCAGGTCAAACGCAAGCGCAAACAGAGACGGCGTTTGCAGCTTAGCGGCATCGTAGCCGCATCGTTTATCGCGGGGGTCGTGTTTTTCAGCCCTTCGGGCGTCACCAAAGCTCTGTCTCCGATCGTTCAATCCGTCGTGGATTTGGGCAACGGCATGATCGGAATCGTGATCAAAAACGGCGATGTGCCGCCAAGCCTCGTGACGCCAAAAACCGAAAAACCGGATACGTACGTCGAACAAAACAGCGACGGGGACAACTTCTCCCGTTTGGAATGGTCCGAAGTCCGGGAAAGCATCGGTCCACCCCTTAATTTGGACGAACTCAAATCCAAATTATCATTTTCGCTGCCGGAATTGAACCAAATCCCTTCGAAATATCATTTTGAAAACTATACGTTATCCAATCCTTCCGTAGAGGGAAAAGGATACGATAAGGTTTCGTTAAAGTACACCGATTCGGAGCAGCACGCGTTATGGATCCATCTGATGAATCTAAAAACGTACCAATCGACGATTTCCACCGTTCCGAAGGAAACGGAGAAAATCGCGCTCGGCGGTCAGGAAGTATTTTATAGTCCGGGCGTGTACAACCAGCTCTTAGGCATCCACCAGACGCTGATCATTCAGATCAGCAGCGACTTGCCTAAAGAAAAATTGGTTACCGTTTATAAATCGTTCATGCAAATCCCTTAAACCGAAAACCGAATACGAGACCGCCTTTCGTAAAATAGGGCTCAGGCCATATTATGGTAAAGTACATCGCGCTCGCCGCGCTCATTTTGGCTGCAGGCTGCGCATCGAACAACAACGTCTCGACGAAGCAGGCCACCCCGCAACCGGCCAAAATAACAACCCATTCCCATTCCCAATCCCGTTCGACGGACCCTGCTTCAATCAAAACCCAAGCATCGTCGACGTCAACGGACCGGATCGGGAAACTGTCTGCAAAAGGAACGCAGGACGGGATTACTTCCGAACTGCTGGACTTGATTCAAGCTCCGGCAGGCAGCCCGGCTAACCAAGCCCCCGGAGGTACGCCCGCAAATCGGGGGCCTGCCGGCGCACCGGTCAATCAGGGACCGACTAACGCACCAACGAACAAGCCGCCTGCCGGCACACCGGCGGATCAGGAGCCGATCGACGGCACGAACGGACAAGCCGGAAGAAGCGCTGCCGGAAACGGAACCGCCGGAACCGGCGCACAAACGCCTGCAAGCGGCAAGGATTCCGCCCAGTTCGCGCAGCAGGTGCTCGATTTGGTGAACAAAGAGAGATCCAAAGCAGGGCTCGGCTCCTTGAGCATGGACGATGAGCTTTCCAAAATGGCCATGGCCAAAGCGCAGGACATGTACAATAACAATTATTTCGATCATAACTCCCCGACGCACGGTTCCCCGTTCGACATGATGAAGGAATACGGGATTACCTATCAATCGGCCGGGGAAAACATCGCCAAGGGACAAACCACTCCCACGCAAGTGATGAATGACTGGATGAACAGCCCGGGGCATAAAGCCAATATTCTCAACAAAAGCTTCACGAAAATCGGCATCGCTTTTTACAATAACGAGTGGGTGCAGGAATTTACCGGTTAAATTTTCGGTTGCAGATCGCGGCAAAAGCAAAGGATATAAGCCTTCCCCTGGACGACCAGGCGAGGACTTATATCCTTTTTTTTGGGTGACTGCGTTAGAGACGCTTTATGCAGCGGCTATGGTCGGATCAGTTCAGTTCAATTATAAGTCCAGCTTGTGGCCCCGCTCCATTCGGGAAATCTGCTTTTCCCCGGTATCGGCCATTTCCCGGAATTGATTGATCGTTTCGCGCATTTTAGGCAGAGCCTCCTGCTTATACGTGCTGATCGAATCCAAGGCGGACAACACGTCCGTAAACGCCTGCTTTAACGTGTCAACCGAAATGCTGGCCTCCAGCGCTTGCTTTTGAATCGCCGCTCCTTGGTTTTTAAGCATTCGGGACGTGCTTGCGATCAGCTCGTTGGTCGTTTGGTTCAAAAGCTCGATCTTTTTCAGCACGATTTTCTGGTTATATAACGCTGCGGCAACGGTGACGGAGATTTTGAGCGCCGAAATCGTGACCGTTTTCGCCCGATCTACCCCGCGGATCAATTCTTTGTTGTTTCGGATGACGACTTCGATCGCCATAATCCCCTGCTGGTTCACGACCAGCATCTGCTGCAGGTCCATGATCCGCTGGCGGAGCGGGAACAGCACCTCTTCGGTAATGAAACGGATTTTATCCGGGTCTTCATTGCGCGCTTTGGCCGCTTCAATCTGGGCTTCGATGGAAGCATCCATCATTTCGCCGAGCTGGATTTCCTTTTGCAGCTTTTTCGTTAAATCCCGCAGGCTCTGCTGCTCGATTTCGAGCGTCGTATTGTCGTTTTTGAGGGTCTGCTTTCCTTTATCGAGCGAAACCACGATATCGCCGATGACGCTGTCCGCTTTTTCGAATTTCAAGAAATAGGCGCGGAGCGGGTTGAACAGCTTGCCGAGAAAACCCGTTTTTGCAAAATCGATCGCGCTCGGGTCCAAATCCTTCAGCTGGGTGTGGAGTTCGGCCAAGCCTTTGGCGACTTGCCCTCCTTCGTCTCCCGTCTGGGAAAGTTTCCCCACCGAAACTTGCAGCATCGTATTTTTGTCCGAAGACATTCTCATCGTATTCAAACCGAACGTATCGATCGATTGCAAAATCTCCTTCCGCTTCTCGAGCGAATCCAGATCCAGGTCCATAATCGCCGCGACGTTGGAATCGGCCAATTCCTTCAGCTTGGCGACTTCTTCCGGAACGGGTTTGACCTCTTCCTCAATGAGGGCTTTGATTTCTTCCGGGCTTGCGACTTCCATCGAAAATGACATCGTAATCCTCCTTTAAATGACGTTACATTTGAACGTTGAACAGGTTTCCGATTTTGTAGACGACATCGTCGGTGTCCGCATTGATGCTTGCCGCCTCGTTGATGCTCGAGATGCTTTGGAGCGCTTTGATGTTGGCGTTGTATCCGATCGTGTAGATCGGGATTTTATAGGCTTCGATCAATCCCTTAACGTCTTTCAGCGTATGGCCTTCATTCGTTTCCCCGTCGCTCAGGACAAAAATGAGCGGTTTGCTCGACGGATTTTCCGCCAAATAATCCTGCAGCATTTTGATCGCGACGACGATTCCGTCAAAGGTTGCCGTGCCGCCGTTCGCCTGCAGGCCTTGGACCGCGCCGACGAACATCGACTGCTGATTCGTATTGTATTTGCCGATCGGCAAATTGATGGTGACGTCGCTGGAATAGGACACGAGGCCGATGCTGTTGTCTTTCCCCAAATATTTCTGACCCTTCAAAAGCGATTCTTTCAAACGGTTCAAAGGTTCGCCCGCCATGCTGCCGGAAACGTCGGTGACGAACACGGCCGCAATCGGCTTGTTGCCGTTTTTCTTTTCCTTCCACAGCTTTTGGGCTGCGATCAGGACGTCGCCGCTGACCACGGGAAGCTCGGATTTGTAATCTTCGAGGCCGTTGAAGCCTTTTTTCTCCGCTTCTTTTTGATATTTTTCCTGCGTGACGAATTCGGCGAACTTCTTAATGATATTCAGTTTGTTTTGAGGCACGTCGCCAATGGCGTACAACGGGCTGTCATGTCTTACGCCGAACGGGGTGAATACGTATCCGCCTTTCAGGTCGGAGGCATTCACAAACGTCTGGTTTTCCAAAACGAAGCCGTCCAGCATGCCCGATTTGGCCGCGTCGCGCATTTGGATCGTCGTCGAGGCGGTAAACGGCACGTTGGCCTGGAAGCTCTCGAAGCCTTGGACCGCCTTTTCTCCCAAAAGATTTTTGTTGTCGAACGTATAAAGCGCGGTAAGCAGGAAGTTCAACCCCGTCGAACTGGCGAACGGATCGGTATATCCCATCGAAAACTCGTTGTTTGCGATCGCTTCGGTGACGGTCTTGACGTTGACGGCTCCGTATTTTTCGACCAGGGCGTCATGTTTGGCTCTCGATAAAACGATGCCCGGGACGTTGCCGACAAGCCGTTTGGAGACGAGCTGCGTCTTGATGCCGCTGGCCTTGACCATTTCTCCCCATAGCTCGTTGGAAGGGGTGAACGCGTCCGGAACGTATTTTTTGGACCTGATGTAATCGACGGCCGTGCCCGACGCGATGTTGCGAATTTTGACGGAGGCCGGTTTCCCGTTCACCATGACTTTGGCTTTGTTGAATTCGGTAGCCGCTTCGGTCAACCAGCCGTCTACGCCCGTGCCCGATTTTTCGATCGAAGAGAAAATTTCGACGAAGTTGTCCCCCGTCGTGTTTTTAACGGTGATTGGAAACTTGGAGATGTCCGGAAGCGAATCCCCGATATCGATCGGGTTCAGGTCGATTTGCCCTTTGACCGGCGTATCGGTTTTTACCGCGACATTGGAGTAAAGCTTGTTTAACCGCTTGGCCGCATCTTCGGCCGAAACCTGCAGTTTGGTTTTGCCGAGATTGGAAGTCATGTTGACCCCGACGTAAACCAGCACAAAAACGATGACCAGGATGATACCGGAAATAAGAAAAAACTTGCCTCTTCTTGCCATTCATTGCACCTCTCACTGTTTATATAATTTGGTCTGCTTGATTAACGAGTCGATTTCCTGCATGCACGGCATGTTGTCGATGTCGCCGGGTTCAAAACTGTCCAGGCGGGAGATTTCGATGATGAGCTTATCGAGCTTCAGCAAAATTTCCTCGTTCGTGCTCAAAGAGCTTTTCATGAAAGACAGGTACTCGTTGTACACCTTCGTTTTTTCCTCGAGAATTTCGCGCGAGAACTTGGACTGCCGCTGGTTCATGACGCTCAGGTATTCCGACTCGTCAAACACGCTGAGCCTGTTTAAAATGCTTTTGACGTTCAGGTAGAACAGCTTTTCGACCTCGTAGGCGACGGACGAAAACTTTTTGTGGCTCAATTCCCCTTCGTCAAACCGCTGGTTGATGATATTCATCAGCGTGGCTCTTTTTTTCAAGATGCGGTCCAATTGCTCGAGGGCCAGCGTAACGAATTCCTGAAGCGATTTGACGTTACGGTAGCGATTGAGCGCCTCCACATAGTCTTCATGCGTGCGGATCTTTTTGACGGGAATGACGGCCGGAGGCTTGAACAGCAGCATATAACATCCATAAAATAGGATGATGGCGCTTGCAACCAGCAACGTAATCCCGCATGCCGTCGAAAGAGCGCTTCCCCCGATCGAAATGCCCAAAAATCCGGGAGAGAGCACGAGAATGTTCAGGACCACGAGCCCTGCGACAAGCCCAAAAAATTTTATGTACTTCATTCGATCCAACGTCTACCTCCTTTTGCTACCTCGCCAAACGCGGGAAAACACATTCAGGCTATCCCATGTGATTTTGCGTTGTTAAAGGCAATATATTTTTAAGTTGCTTGTTCCGTTTGGCGGAAGGTTTTCGTGATTGCGAACCATTCTCTTCCATTTTGTTTATGTACCCTTGACGCCGATCCTGCATTGCGTCTTACCTCATCTTTCCATATACCTACGTTGCAGTTCCGAATAGGTTCCATTCCGCAAACGATGACCACGATCGGCAAAAGATTCCGCTTGGTCCAAATACCCTTGCCTTTTGAAAATTGTACCATATGTCATAGGGGTCTGGAACGATTAAAATTTTTTGTTCCACCCGGGGTGCCCTTTCGCGAAAAAGAGACCCGCCCCAAAAGCAGGAGCAGGTCTCAAGGATGAAAAACATGTTGGGCAGAAGCCGATGAAATACATTGATGTTGTAGTGCGGTCAAAAGGATCAGGATATGACGAACTGGACGATTATCAGAGTTCCGGGACCCAGGGCATCCCCTCCGGGAATGGTAATCGCTGTCGTCGTTACGGTTGAAGTATCGGCCGTTTGCATGACCCCGTTCACGTAGAGGCTGCAATAGCCTCATTCTTCATCTGCGCTTGATAAAGCTCCTGGTATCTTCCGCCTGCCGCCAGCAGGGAGCGATGTGTCCCGTTTTCCACGATTTCGCCGTTTTCCATGACCAGAATCAGGTCCGCATGCTGCACGGTGGACAAGCGGTGGGCAATGACCAGCGTCGTTTTGCCGACCATCAGCTTCGAAAGCGCATCTTGGACCAATCTTTCGGATTCGTTGTCCAGTGCGGCCGTCGCTTCATCGAGAAGCAGGATCGGCGCATCCCGCAAGATCGCCCTGGCGATCGCAATCCGCTGCTTTTGTCCGCCGGAGAGCCGCGAGCCCCGTTCCCCGATCTCCGTAG
Source organism: Paenibacillus cookii (assembly GCF_018333375.1). GTDB lineage: Bacteria > Bacillota > Bacilli > Paenibacillales > Paenibacillaceae > Paenibacillus_AQ > Paenibacillus_AQ cookii. Next base: position 77,795 of record NZ_BORW01000019.1, on the reverse strand, counting down.
CGAATCCTTCCGGCAGCTTCATGATGAAATCGTAGGCGTTGGCCTGTTTGGCGGCTGCGATGATTTGCTCCTCGCTCGCATTCGGGTTTCCATCCAGAATATTGTCCCGGATCGTCCCCGTGAACAGAATGGATTCCTGCGGCACAAGCGAAAAATAATCCCTGTATTCCCGGGGGCCGATGTCCCCGAGCGCTTTCCCGTCGATTCTAATGCTGCCCGATCCGGGAGGATATAACCCAAGCAGCAGTTTGAACAAGGTAGACTTGCCTCCGCCGCTGCCGCCGACGACGGCCACCGTCTGTCCCGCGAACACCCGAAATCCGATATGGCGCAGCGCCGGTACCTCTTCCGCCCCCTCCTTGTACGAAAATCCGACAGAGGACACAACAAGCTCGCTGAATGCCGTTTTTGCCCGGCTCGCCGCCGGCAGCTCGGCGTACTCTTTGGGGGCGTCGATCACCTGAAAAATCCTCTCCGCCCCTGCCAATGCTTGCTGCATGCTGGACCATAAAGCCGGCAAAAGAGCAAACGGATTCACCAGATAGTTCATGAGCTGGATAAAAGCAAGCATCGCGCCGACTTCCAGGCTGCCTTTGGCGACGAAATACCCGGCTAGCAGGATGGCCGTCATGAAGGTTACAAGCGCAATCCCCTGCGACATGGCCGCGGCAGCCCCTTGGGTTTTGCCCTGGCTTTGCTCGATTTCCGCGATTTCCGTGCTGAATTGCCGGTACTGCTTGGATATCTTTTTTTCCAGGCCGAAAATTTTGTACAAAACGCCAGATCCCAGCACATCCTGCAAATACGACGTTCCTCGTCCCATCGTCTCCTGCAGGCGGACCCCTTTCCTGCGCATCGATTCCCCGAACATTTTACCCGTCAAGATCATCGCCGGTCCGACGCAAATCGTGATCAACGCAAGCGGCCAATGAATATTGAGCAGGTAGATAAAGGCGCATGTGGCAAGCAGCGGATTTCGGATCAACCCCATGATCACGTTCCCGGCCGCCTCGCCCACCGCTTGGTTGTCGCTCGTGAACCTCGCGAGCAAATCGCCGGTATGGATCCGGTCGTTGTAGTCCTGATGCAGCCGCAAGGCATGGTCCATCGTGTCCAGACGGATGTCGTTCCTGACTTTTACTGAAGCTTTTTGTTTCAAATATGTATCGAAAAATGAAATCAAGCTGCAGCCAAGCATGATGGCGATCCCAATGGCGACAAGTAACGGCCAACGGTCAACGTCGAACTTCACCGCCGCGTTTGTTATTTGGGACAAAAACCATGCCACGGACAGATCCAAGGTGATTCCAGCCAGCATGGTCGCGATTAACCCGGCATAGAGAAGCTTATACTTCTTCATATATTTTAACAGCCGGAAAAATACATCCTTTTTCATCATGCCATCCCTCTCTGACGATTTAAGTCATTGCTTTCCGTGGAAGCGTTTTCTATTTATCCAATCCTCCCTCCATATCCTTCTTTTTCCACAAGGCATGATTATAATCCATAACGGGAAATGAGGGAATATGTGTTTCTTGTATCCGGATCGAACCCTGCCTGGCGGGGATCCGGGACTTTTTCATCAAAAATGACACAGCCCTTAAAAGAGGTTGTAAACATCGATTAACCTGCATACAAAAAATACCGAAAACGGATCCGTCGTCCGTTCCCGGCATTTTCGTTATCGGTATGGTTATTTGTTGATGCCGCCTGCTTTCATTTTGCGATTGTTCATTAGGAAGAACGAATGATGGCTCCCACCTGCTTCAATATGTCCGACATCGATTCGGGATCATGCACGTCGTATTCGTCGATGTTCAAGCGAAGCACCGGGCAAGCCTGAAATTCACGGATCCAATCCGAATATCTTTGGTGCATGTGTTCCCAATAGGATACGTCGGTCTGAATCTCCATCTCGCGTCCCCGCTCCTTAATCCGGGCCAGGATGGACGGCAAGCTGCCTTCAAGGTAAATGAGGACATCGGGATGCGGGAAATACGGCGTCATTACCATCGCCTCAAATAGACTGGTGTATGTTTCGTAGTCGATTTTCGACATCGTTCCTTGGTCGGCGTGCATTTTGGCAAAAATGCCGGTATCTTCATAAATGGAGCGGTCCTGGACGAACCCTCCTCCTATTTCGAACATTCTTTTTTGTTCCTTAAAACGCTCGGCCAAAAAATAGATCTGCAAATGGAAGCTCCATCGTTCGAAATCGTGATAGAACTTTTCCAAATAAGGGTTATGATCGACCTTTTCCATGGAGGTTTTAAAGCCGAGCTGCGCCGCCAACGCTTTCGTAAGCGTGGATTTGCCCACGCCGACCGTACCCGCGACCGTGATGATCGCGTTTTCCGGGATTTGGTATGGATTCATGACAAGTTCTCCTTTAATTGAGAGGCAATTTCCTCGAATTGGTTTTTGTTTTGGACGAAGTCGACCCGGTTGGCGTCGATGGTCATGATGATCGTTGAAGGTTCGCGGTCCGCAAGCGACGACATCGCCGCTTCGTAATCCTCGATCAACTGCTGGAGATATCCCGGATCCATGTCCTGCTCGAACGGCCGCCCCCTCTTGGCGATCCGGTGCAGCAGGGTTTCCAAACTTGCTTTGATGTAGATCATGATGTTGGGTTTAGGCAAATCATCCGTCAGAATATGATAGATTTGCTCGTATTTGTCCCGTTCCGCGCCGGTTAACGTTCGCTGGCTGAAGATCAGGTTCTTAAAAATATGGTAGTCCGAAACCACAGGTTTTCCCGACATGACGTACTCTTGGACCGTTTCTTTCAACTGCTTGTACCGGTTGCACAGAAAGAACATTTCGAGCTGAAAGCTCCAATCGTCCATATTTTGATAAAATTTATCGATAAACGGGTTTTCTTCGACGATTTCCTTCACGACCGGAAGCGCGAAATGCTCTCCAAGCATCGCAGCCAACGTCGTTTTGCCCGCCCCGATCGGTCCCTCAACGGCAATAAAAGGCGTGTTTTTTTCCATGTAGCCGACTCCTTCTCCCATGCATGTGAAACTTCTCTATTAAAATTGGACCAACTCATTGTATCACAGACCGGCCTGTTTTCTCATCGAAACTTTGGCTTGGAAAATGTGACAACATTATGCGCGATGTGCGCCGCGAATCCAGGGTGAATGTTCTCAAATAAAAAAAACTTCGAGTACTTGCGACAAAATTTGCGGAATGCATCCAGGGGTGTTTTTTTGCGGTCAAAAATGTAACATTTTATCATGATGCACGTCTAATATTTGGAATCTTCCGATCCAAGCTCCCTACCGATCTCATTTTTTCGCGGCAATCTGCATCATTTTTTGGTTACATCTTGAAAGGAGAATTTCAAACATGAAAAAAACGATTACACTTTTGTCGCTGGCAATCGGCCTAACGGTTTCGGCCCAGGCGTCCGCAGCGGCAGCAAATACGAATACCGCTTCGACCATCGCATCGTACGGAACGGATTCCCTTGTCAAAACGGACGGGACGTTCTGGATCTGGGGCCCTCAGCAGCCCGTGCCGACCCAAGTCCCGGAACTCAGCGGCGTAACGTCCATGCTCGGCAACAAAATGGTCGAGAAACAAGACCACACGGTATGGCTCTGGGAGACCAAAGTGCTGAGCAAAGCGGTGACCGTCAAACCTGTCAGCGGGATCAGCAACGTTGCGAAAATCGAGGGTTATGGGCCCATGCTCGCCATCGATGCGGACGGGAACGTTTTCAGCTCGGTAAAAACGGATGAGGGCTGGGATCTGACGCATTTCGAACCCGTTAAAGGCATCGACCATGTGACGGACGTCGAAAGCTTTTACCGCAGCAACGACAAAACCGGCGAAGGACGCCGCGTTTTCTTGAAATCTGACGGGACGGTCTGGACGAACTCGGATTCCGCCCAAACCTTCACCCCCGTCAAAAATCTCGATAACGTCGTTCAACTCGAAGACACGATCGCGCTGAAAAAAGACGGCACCGTATGGACCTGGCCGAAAACCTTAAAAGGCACCGGCCCTCTTCCCGGCACGCTGAGCGCGACGAAAATCCAGTCTTTAAGCCATATCAAAAGCATCTGGCAGAACCAGAAATCCTCGCTGGCCATCGACAACCAATCCCGGCTTTGGTTCTGGGGTGCAACCGTAACCGGATATTCGGACGGCCCGGTATATACCGACCATGCCAAACCGGTCCTGTTAACCGGCGTAAAAAACGTGAAAGAGGCGTATATCGTAGAAAATTCGATTGTGGCCTTCACGGGCGACGGCAAAGTGTACGAGACTTCGATCCAGCGGAATCAAGTACCGTCCAACGTCTCCTTTAAGCTGCTCGCCTCGAACGTGGTTTCGGTCAAAAACGGCGACCGCCACATCATCATGCAGAAAAAAGACGGCACCCTTTGGGGATGGGGCGTCAATAAAGCGGCGGAACTCGGCCATGGCGATTATGAGTTCATGCATAACACGCCCGTACCCGTGCAAAAACCGATCTCCGTTTCCTTGAACGGGGAAAACGTGCCATTGGGCAGCGGCGTCATCACGCGCAATGAGCAAAATTTCGTGCCGCTTCGTTCCGTGTTCGAAAAAATGGGCGCCGAAGTCTCCTACGACGAAAAAAGCAAGACGGCTAAGGTTACGCGCAATGAAGCCGGAAAACCTGCCATTTCAATCGCGGTAAACGTCAAAACGGGCAGCATCACGCTGAACAACAACCCGATCCGGTTCGATAACAAACCGTTTACCGTGGACGGAACGGTATACCTTCCGCTTCGTCTGATCAGCGAAAAGCTGGGCGCCACCGTCAACTGGCTGCCGAACGAGGAACGGATCGCCATCCGTATGAACTAGTTCGGTTCGGTAAAAAAACAAGGAGGGTCGTATATGAACCGCGCAAAGCCCGTAACGTCGCTTCGCCGGCCGGCCGTTCTGGCCATCGCTGCAATAATAATGGCATCGGGTGCCGGTACAAGCCTGGCGGCAGACGAAAATCATCGCGGCGTTAGCGTGCCTGCTCATGCCGCTGCACATGTTTCTTCAGGTCCGGTAGCTTCTTCTCCCGCCAAAACGGCAGCAGAAACCGCCTTTACGCAGGTATTGGCAGGTACCTATTATTCCGTCGGATTGCGTGCGGACGGATCGGTGTGGACATGGGGCCGCAATTTATACGGCGAATTGGGGCTGCCCGGCACAAGCGCGGTCGGAAGCGTCAATTCGCCGGTCCGGCTGGTCGGTCTCACCGGAATCCGCTCGATCGCGACGAGCGGTTCCGGGTATCAGCTTGCCGTCAAAGATGACGGAACCGTCTGGGAATGGGGATCCCATCTAAGAAATTCGACCGAGACGCTGCCGCCGCGGCAGTTCCCCTTGCTAACGCGCGTTGCCCAGGTCGCGACGCAGCATGCCGTCAACTTTGCCCTTAAGCAGGACGGATCGCTTTGGGCTTGGACGAAGGATGTTGATACCGGGAAAATAGGTCAGCCCTTCGAGATTAAGCACACCGGCAAATACGTCAGTTTGAGCGTTGCGGGAGATACCGCATATACACTCGACGATGCCGGGTCGTTATGGGTGATTCGGGCGGAACGGCAAGATCATCGATTGAACGTACTCCCGCCGGTTCGCGTTTCAGGCCTCCCTGCCCTAAAGCAGGTCACAGGGGATTTCTCCTCCGGTATGTACGGGATCGATCGATCAGGCACAGCCTGGAAATGGTCGTTAACGCCTTCTGCCGCGTCGTATAAACTTTCCGGGAAACCAATAAAGCTCTATCCCGGCCTCAAGTTTAAACAGGCGGCCAGCAGCGGCTTAACGATGCTCCTCACCGAACAAGGCGAGGTTTGGACTTACGGCAAAGGACCTGACGGCAAGGAAGGCAAAGTGAATGGCTTGAAAGGGATCGTTGCCCTCTCCCCCGGATCGAGGCATGCTTTGGCTATCGATGCTCAGGGCCAGGTCTGGGGCTGGGGAGCCAATCAATGGAACGAGGTCGGGGGCCGCAGAAATTCGCAGGACGGCATGGAATATGCGCCGAAGCGGCTGCAAATCCCGATCACCGTTAAGGTCAACGGAAGCCTGCTCTCTTCCTCCTTCCCCGCTACGATGTCCGGCAACTTGATTAACGTGCCCTTAAAGGATACGGCAAAGGCCCTGGGGGCCGAATTGAAGACCCCGACGACGGCGGACGGAGGCATGTATACGCTCAAATATAAGGATACCTCGGTTGACTTCCGCCCTGGTTATAACGAAGTGGACATCAATGGCAAAAAAGTGCTGTTGCCCAGCCCGATCACCGCAGAGAACGGAGCGACGATGATTCCCGCCTCCTTATTGAAGCAGATGGGATTCACCGTCACTTGGGACTCAAAGCGCTCCGAGCTGACCATCACAGGCGCGTAATCGATTCGTCAAATCCAAGAAACGTCCTTATACGTATTTAGCTGCAAACACGGGGATCATCCGGCTATTGGATGATCCCCGTGTTTATGATGGAAACCTGGACGTCCGTATGAAATTGCACCTCTTGATATTCCTTGCTCCAGTCCTTTTGTTTCCAAAGGCTATTATGGTATGCGATAAGCTCCCTGCCGACGCCGAATATATCGCAATTAGCCTTTTGCAAGCTGCGCACGACGTCCCGCGCTTGCCTCGTCAAAATATCGGACAACTCTTGATTGACCCGAACGAGCGATTCCTCGGTCAAGGGATGACTTCCCGTATATTCTTCGATCAGCCCCTTGAGCTTGATGTTCAGCTGAACGTGAACCTCCCCGTTTTTTCCAACCATCACCTTGAATGTTCGTTTGACCTTTTTTTTGCCGACGTTGAAACTGATGTTTCCGCGAAGCGGTCCGTCATCGATCTTTTTGGTCAAACGCGCATTATCTCCGGAACGTCCCTTGAGAAGGACCAGCATAATCGAATCCTCGATATTCAGCTCCCCGGTGAAATATTGATCATGAAACAATGCGACGCCTTTGGCAACGATCTCTTTCCCTTCCAACCCGATGTACGGCAGCGCAAAGTCCTGGCCCGGATCCTTCAAAGCCTTGAAGACCGTATCCATCGTTTCGGGCGGATAAAAAAGGCTCATTTTCTCCAGGCTTTCGATCTTTTGGATCAGGAATTCCCCGATTTTCAGTTCCCCGACCTCTTTTTGGCCGATGATTTCCGACGCTTCCCCGTCTGTGATGATCAGTCTTACGTTCGAGCTCGGATTGTCGGGATCCCGGAAGTTCACATCCATCGGAGGTTTCAAGCCGTTTAGCGCCAAGTCTTTGCCGATGACTTGAACGCCGTTTTTGAGCACCCGCATGTTCCCTCTTACCCGGGCCCGAAGCTCGTTGCTCGAGCCGCGGGTCGTTGGTCCTACTGCGCTGTGGATTTCGTTTTTCGTGCCGGATTGCTCCGATTCGGGCGGAATAATGAGCTCAACCGTTTCTTTTATCTTCTTGTCTTTCGTCAGATCAAAGCCGACGCTGTATGCAAGATTCAAATCTTTCAAATACTCCCGGTCCCAGCATCCCGCCAACATTGCCGTCGACAGGACCGCTCCAAGCACGGCGACTGAACGTTTCATGCAGATCGTTCCACCTTCTTTTTGAACAATTTCGATCCGAAGACCATGGCAAACGGAAGAATGAATATAAACAGATACGCCGCATATTCCGCGGAAACGTCCAACCGGCGTGTGGCTAACGGCGTTGCTGGAAGCAGCGTAATGAAAAATATCACGGCGTTAACGTAGGGCGTAAACACTCCATGGCTTTTTCGCTCGAACAATTGCGCAAGCCCCACGGAAGCGGCATACGCATAACTCGTGATCGAGCAGACGAGGGTAATCGACCAGATGGGAAGGAACAAGACGTCCGCCCGGTCGACGATGTAAAAATTCAGCGATTTGACCAGATAAAGAACGGGCTCGGGAATCAAGCGAAGCTGCTCGGAGCTGAACACCATGAGACAGGTGCAGACCACGAAAACATAAAACAACGTGACGAACAAATTCGACATGCTTATGATCATCAGCTTCTTTTTGTCCGAAGCATCGATAAACGGAAATATGACCAGAATCACCTCGAATCCGTACATGGAGATCGTCGTGTCCTTCGTCGCCTTCAAAATGTTCCAAATGCCCGCTTCCATCAGCGGAAACATATATTCCAGGCGGGCTTGGGTCAATCCATAACTTACGAAGATGATCAGCGGGATAAACAAGGCGGACGACAAGGTATAAAAACGGGCCATCACCGTCAGCTTCTCCTTCGCCAAGTAATACGTCATGATCGAAAACAACCCAAGCAATATCCATGTCGGCGTTGCATTCATCATCCATCTCTGCAGCACGCCGACCGCGCTGAGCATAATATTGGCGCCGAGCAGCACGAAATATCCGATGTATCCTGCAATGAGCAGTTTGCCGAATACGCGGCCCCCGAGGCGCAGGCAGATTTGGAACAAATTAAGGCCCGGAAATTTGCGCAGCAGCAACCAGAACATCAGGATGATAAGCTGCGTGATGGCTCCCGTAATGAGAACGGTAATGCCCGCCCCGCCTCTGGCGGTCTCGTTGAGTTTATAGGGAATGGAAAGAACCCCGACTCCGATTTGGGCCTGTATGATAAACAGGAACAGCTGCCTGGCCGATATCTTTTTTTCGGTCTGAGCCATATCGTCCCCCCTTTCCTGCTTCTTTTCCTAAAATTCAATTGTCGTTCCCTTGCGCCTTTTTGCGGATGTTCCAGACCGGAAACCTCGAGAATGTATCCTTCAACCCCTGAAATTTGAGAGGAGCGATCGGATAAAAATACGGCTTGCCGAATGATTCGAGCTTGCACAGGTGAACAAACAACAACGTCAATCCAAAAGCGATGCCGATATATCCGAACAAGGCGGCCGCGATCATGAGCGGGAATCTTAGAATCCTTAGCGACGAGCTCATTTCGTTGGACGGGATAAGGAAGGAAGAGATGGCCGTCAATGCGACGACGATCGTCATCGTATACGAAACCAATCCGGCCTTGACGATCGCGTCTCCGATCACCAAACCTCCAACGATACCGATCGTTTGGCCGACGCGGCTTGGAAGCCGCAGTCCGGCCTCCCTTAAAAGCTCGAATATAAGCTCGAGAATCATCGCTTCAACGATCGGCGGATAAGGAACGCGCGTCAGCGAACCTTGCACCGTAAAAAACAATTGGATCGGCAAAACGTTGGAATGGAAAGATACCGTCGCAATGTAGATCGCCGGCAGCTGGAACGCGGTAATAAAGCTGATGAGGCGGATGAACCGGATAAAAGACGCGATCATCCACCGGTTGTTGTAGTCGTCGGGCGTTTGATAGAAAGTAAAAAAGCAAGCGGGCACGATCAAAGCCGTCGGATCGCCCTCCAAAATCAAGGCGATATGTCCGTCGACAAGATACGCGCTCGTATGATCGGGCCGCTCCGTATTCACATGCTGCGGGAAGATCGAAAACGGATTGTCCTCCATCAATTCCTGAATGAACCCCGTAGACATCACCGTGTCGAGCGAAATCTCCGATAATCGTCGTTCCACTTTTTGGACCAGCTCGTTATCGCATAGGTTTTGAACGTACAGCATGGCAACCTTTCTCGGCACGGTGTTGCCGACGGTGTGGTACCGTACCGTGAGGTCGGGAGTGCCGATATGCTGACGGACCAGATGCAGATTGACGGTTAAATTTTCGATAAAGCCGTTATGCGGGCCGCGAACGATCGCTTCGTTTTCCGGTTCGGTAATGCTCCGCTCGTATTTGGCCGGCGTCGTAAGCGCATAAAATTCATCGTCCCCGTCCAAAACATACAGGCAGCTGCCCTGCATCAAGCCCTGAATGCCTTTTTCAAGGTCGTTGCTCCGTTCCATCCTTAGGGTCGTAAACAGTTCCGAGAGGCTTTTTCCTTCCGCAAAACTCATGGGCGCAAGAATATTGCGTTCGATCAATGCCGGATCGACGAGGGATTCAAGGTAAATCAGCGCTCCCTGCGTATCTTTGTACGGATGATGTTTTATTTTGAGGTCATGGGTATCAAACAGCGCCTTTTGAATATACTTCGTATTTTGCTCCAAACTGAAAAAGGCATGTTGGGATGACTCGTTCATGAATGATCGCCTGGCTTTCCGATTATGATGAGTTACTTGGTAATTTCTCCATTCATGAGCAAAATATTCCCTTCTGCAGCCCATTTCGGGCGCACAAAAAAAGCCGCAGCGATTGCGGCCTTTTTCTAAATTCATGCGTTTGACGCGTCCAGCTCGGCGAAGCTGCCTTCGCGCTTCATGTATACGCCTTTTTTATACACCGATTTAATGACGAAATTCGAACCGAGTTTTTTGTTCGTCCGGTAAATAAGCGAATTCACTTCATCGATGCCGACCAGCTCGGCGTTTTCGACGCAGCGTTCCGGCCACACCTGCTTCATGATTTCCTCTTTGGTGACGAAATGGTTCAAGTGGCTGTGCAGCAGCTTAAACAACAGATACTCTTTTTTCGATAAGGTCACCTGCTCGGTGCCGATCTGAATGCTCTGCAAATGGTCATACAGCTGCACTTCGCGCTCCAGCAATTCGGAAACCGAATACTCCCGCGTTTCTTCCAGATCCCCGTCGAATTCCACCTGCAGCCTTACAAGCCCGTTCACAAGCGTCAGCCGGTCTCCGGGGGAAACAGGATATCTCCTGTGCGGAATCAAACGCTGTCCGTTCAGCTCGGTGCCGTTTTTGCTGCCCAGATCTTCGATGAACACTTCCTGGTGAACGCGGTGCAAGCAGCAATGGCGTTTCGATACCAATTGATTATAGATCGCCAGCACATCCCGGTTCATATGCGTGTGTCTGCCGATCGTGACGCTTCTCCCTTGCTCGAGATACAGGAACGAACCATGTCCTTTTTGCCCGGCTGTATCCAGAATGATTTTTACGATATCCGGCATGTTCAATCTCCCACTTTCTAACCGCGGTTAGGCGCACCGAAGGGCGGCCCTAACCAAAAATGATAAATTCATCAGATTTGCTCCATTGTTTGCCACACGGGCTCATTTTATAGTAAGAACAACACCTATCGATCACGAACAACATCACATGATTTAATACTATCAGTCCTGTCATCATTTTTCAAAGCGAGGTTTAACGACGTGAAACGAACTCAAACGATCATGTACGGCGTGATGTCATTTTTGGCTGCGAGCGTGCTTGCTCTTTACGTATACTTTTTTCAGCAATTGGAGGAGAAACCGGATGGTGCGGCGGAAACCTTATTTCTTCAGCAAAACGCCGGGAACGTGCCTGGTAACGATGCCGGCGGGCAGGCAGGCCTGTCGGCGGGAACCGCGATCCAAAACGGCAAGTCGATCTGGGAGAGGATCGAGGATGCCGTCCTGGAGCGCATTCATTCGGAATAACGAAGCTTAATGATTCACCTGCTTGTCGTTTTTTGATATAATCAATGTCGACTTAAGCGGTTTATATTTTAATGCAGGAAAAGAGGTTTTCACCGTGTCCAAAATCATCAAGACATTAACGATTGCCGGCAGCGATTCCAGCGGGGGCGCAGGCATTCAAGCCGACCTCAAAACGTTTGAGGAGTACGGAACATACGGCTTTAGCGCATTAACCACCATCGTGACGATGGATCCGGACAATGGCTGGCACCATAATGTATATCCGGTTGACGCCGCGCTTGTCGCGGAGCAGCTGAAAACGGTGTTTGCCGGCGGCCCGGTCGACGCCATGAAAACAGGAATGCTCGGCAGCGTGGAAATCGTCCGCGTCGCCGAACAAGCGATCAAGGAACACCGCCAAACCAACGTCGTCATCGATCCGGTCATGGTTTGCAAAGGCGAAGACGAAGTGCTGAACCCGGAAAGCGCCGAGGCCATTCGCGATTTGCTCCTTCCGCTGGCAACCGTTGTCACCCCTAACCTGTTCGAAGCGGGCGTGCTCTCCGGCCTTGGAAAGCTCACGTCGATCGAAGAGATGAAAGAAGCGGCCCGCCGGATTCACGAGCTTGGCGCCAAAAACGTCGTCGTCAAAGGCGGCAAAGCGCTCGATGGCGAAAAAGCGATCGACGTTTTCTATGACGGAGCGGAATTTGCCGTGCTCGAATCGGACAAGATCGAACCTGCATTCAACCACGGTGCGGGCTGCACGTTCGCCGCGGCCATCACCGGTGGATTGGCCAATGGCTTGCCTGTAAGCGAGGCCGTGGCCAAAGCGAAGGATTTCGTCTCCGCGGCCATCCGCAGCGGTTACCAGTTCAACCAATATGTTGGCCCGGTATTCCACGGCGGCTACCGATTGGCGAAATAACTTGCCCCTGAGGCGGATGAAGAAACCTCCTTCCAACGAAGGAGGTTTCTTGTATGCTTGCCAGGCATTACCCATGAACTGTATGTTTGCCGGGCAGCACGCGTCTGTAACGCTCGGATAAAAACGCAAGGTATTTTTTCAACCCCAACCAGCTCGCAAAGGCGATGCCTCCAACGATTCCCCCAACCACAAGCGCGTAAATCATGCTGTATTCGGTCGCGATTTCCATTCCGGGGCCGATGCTCATATTGATCCAAGCCGCTCCGAAGGTACGAAGGATGCCTGCGATCACGATGAGAACCGCGCAAAATCCGAAGCCGTAAGCAACGGTGGCCAACACCGGAACGATCATGACGCTGAGCAAACCTGCCGTGCAGTAAAATCCGATGACCGCGAACACGTCTTTAAGCGACTTCATGCCCTTCAACCCGTTCAAGCGCTCGCTGCGATATGCCTTTGCCAGTTTGCGCGGGTCGCCAAGGCGCGATAAGATGACCGCCTCCGGAACGCCGTTAGCAATGCCTTCCGCAATATGGCTTTCGATCTCCATGACGGCGTCCATCCTTTCGTCATCCGGCAGCTTCTCCAAGTAACGGTTCAACTTCTCCAAATATTCCTTCCCATACCGGCTAATCAATGTTCTCTCCTCCAAATCGTTGTATTTGTTCGACCGCGCCGCTGATTTTATTCCATTCCGCAGCCATCATATGCATCAGTTGGCGCCCGGAATCGGTTAGGTTATAGTATTTCCGCGGCGGACCGGACTCGGATTCTTTCCAAAACGATTCGATGTAATGATCCTTCAGCAGCCTGCGCAGCAGGGGATATAAGGTCCCTTCCGTTACGGCAAGCGGCTCCCATTGGTCTAACAGCGTGACCAGTTCATAACCGTATCTGGGCTTATGGCCGATCAGCTGCAAAATGCAGTATTCCAATATGCCCCTGCGAACCTGCGATGTCCATTCCGACATTTCCATACTTCCGTTCGCTCCTTTCGGTATTATAATATCACCTAGTACTTTGCTTTGCAAGGTACTAGGTCAAAATCAGTTCCTGCCTATCATTATTTGCTCCTCACAGTCCTATGCTGGCGAAAGATAAAATACGCATGAAAAAAAGCTCAGCATCCGCTGAGCTTCGTGTTCGAAATGCCGCTTTCCTATTTCCACCATTCATCGAACGGCGTCACCGGGAGCTGCCGTTTATGTTCCGTATTTTTGTAGCGTTTTTCGATTTTTTCGCGATTTTCGGGATCGACCTGCTGCCCGGTGAGATATTCGTCGATGACCGTATATTTCATGCCCAGCTCCGTTTCATCCGCCTGCTGCGGTTTATTGTCGAGCAAATCGGCCGTCGGCACCTTCAAATACAGCCGCTCGTCGGCGCGGAGCTCTTTCAGCAGCTCGCGCCCTTGTTCCTTGGTCAGCCCCGTCAGCGGCGTCACGTCCGCTCCTCCGTCCCCGAATTTGGTGAAAAATCCGGTCAACGCCTCTGCCGCATGATCGGTTCCCACCACGAGGCACTGGCGTTCTCCGGCAATCGCGTATTGGGCGATCATGCGCATTCTGGCCTTCACGTTGCCTTTATGATAGTCCGACAAACCGCTTCCCGTCGCATCCGCGTAGGTCAGGGCCAGGGCATTCACCGAACTTTCGATGTTAAAGACGATAGACTCATCCGGATTGATAAACGCCAGCGCCGCCTGCGCGTCGTCCTCATCCTTCTGGGTGCCGAAAGGAAGCCGGACCGCGCAAAACGAAGCTTCGTACCCCTCCGCGCGCAGCTCTTCGGCGGCCAACTGGCAAAGACGCCCGGCCAGCGTGGAATCCTGTCCGCCGCTGATGCCCAGAACGAAACCTTTCGCTCCGGCTTTTTTGCAATATGCTTTGAGAAAATCCACCCGTCTGCGGACCTCCTCCTTCGCATCGATCGTCGGTTTTACGTTCAGCTCTTTCATGATCTGCTCTTGTGTGTTCATCGTTTTTGCATTCTCCCTTTTATGGATTATGGATTTTCAGAGGCTTACGTGTACAATTTATGGGCTTTGATGTAGCTGTAGCATTTTTCGGGCACCAAATACCGGGGTTCTCCCCCCATTTTCAATTCGTCCCGGATATAACTCGAGCTGATCTCCATGGCCAGCCCTTTATCGATGAGATGAAACGTTTGCCCGTCGTCGCTATTGCGCAGAATCGGCGATTTGCTGATGGCCGTTAGCATGTTGATGCCGTCTCTCGCCATGACGATAAATTTGTTTTCCTGTATCAGCTCTTCGGACTTCTTCCATTTGCCTTCCCCGATATCCAGCAGCAGGTCCGCGCCCATAATAAAATAAATTTCGTCCTCCGGAAACTTGGCCTTAAAATGCTTCAAGGTCAAATACGTCGCGATTTCCCAGCCGGCCTGCTTCATTTCGTAATCGTCCGCAATGAATTTGTCATTGCCTTCGATCGCCATCAGGACCATGTTCCAGCGGTGTTCATCGCTGATATGAAGCTGCTTGTCGGTTCTTTTGCTCGAACAGGGAAGAAAAATCACGCGATCCAGCTTGCAGCGCTGCGCCACCGTGCTTGCCGTCCACAAGTGCACGTTCGTGATGGGATCAAAGGACGAGCCGTAAATTCCGATTTTAGCCATAGGTCCTCCTTAAGCTTGAACCCTCCGGTTCACTTTTTGCTGAACTTCCTCGATCCGTTTCATTTTGTTGTCCCAGCATTCCTGGCTCAAGTTGACCGGATATTCCGCCGGGTTGAGCAGGCGTTTGTATTCATCCCACAGCACGTTCAAGTTTTCCTTCACAAAGGCTTGGATCTCGCGCAGGTCGGGCAGCCGATAAACCAATTTGCCGTTTTCGACGATCGTATGGTGAAGCTCCTTCGCTTCGAAATTCGTCACGAACTTCGCAATGTACGTATGGACCGGATGGAACATTTTCAGGCGATCCTGCTGCTGCGGTTCTTCGTGCTCCAGCGCGATGTAATCCCCTTCCGATTTGCCGCTTGCTTTATTGATGATGCGGAATACCCGCTTGCGGCCGGGCGTCGATATTTTTTCCGGATTCGAACTGATTTTGATCGTGTCGACCATGTCCCCGTTATCGTCCTCGATGGCGATCAGCTTATACACGGCACCCAATGCCGGTTGATCGTATGCCGTGATCAGCTTCGTGCCGATTCCCCATACATCGATTTTGGCCCCTTGAGCCTTCAAGTTCAAAATGGTGTGCTCGTCAAGATCGTTCGACGCGTATATTTTCGTGTCCGTAAATCCCGCCTCGTCCAGCATTCGGCGCGCTTCCTTCGACAAATACGCCAGGTCGCCGCTGTCCAAACGGATTCCTTTAAATTTTATCCGATCGCCGAATTCCTTCGCAACCTCGATCGCCGTCGGGACCCCGGAGCGCAGCGTATCGTACGTGTCCACCAGAAACACGCAGTCGGTATGGCACTCGGCATATTTGCGGAAGGCGGTGTACTCGTCGCGGTAGGCCTGGACCATCGCATGGGCATGCGTGCCCGCCGTCGGGATGTCGAACAGCTTTCCTGCCCGGACATTCGACGTCGCGTCGAAGCCGGCAAGAAAGGCAGCCCTTGTGCCCCAAATCGCCGCATCCAGCTCCTGCGCCCGGCGGGTGCCGAATTCCATCGTCGTTTCGTCCCCCACGACCTGCTTGATCCGGGAGGCTTTGGTGGCAATCAACGTTTGAAAATTGACGATGTTCAGCACCGCGGTTTCGATCAGCTGGGCTTCCGCCAGCGGAGCTTCGATTCGCAGCATCGGTTCGTTGGCAAACACGAGCTCCCCTTCCCTCATCGAGCGGACCGTTCCCGTGAAGCGGAGCGTTCGCAAATAATCGAGGTATTCGTCCGGATAACCGTCTTCCTTCAAAAATGCCAAGTCGCTGTCCGAAAAGCGGAAATCCTGGAGATAACGGACAAGGCGCTCCAACCCGGCAAACACCGCATAGCCGTTTTGAAACGGAATTTTCCGGAAATACACCTCGAATACCGCCTTGCGGTCGTGAATTCCGTCCTGCCAATACACCTGGGTCATGTTGATTTGGTATTTGTCCGTATGCAGCGCCAGGCTGTCATCCGGGTAAAGCGCTTCGGGCGTTCCAACCGTTTGATCTGTCATGGCCAACATCCTCCCTTGTGAGAGTTCGAAAAATAGTCAGACGACCTTCGCGCCCAGCGAACCTTCAAAATGCCGCAAAGCCCAAGCATGGCCTTCCGGATCGAAGCTCGCCACCGCATCCTTATGGATCACAAGATCGAATCCCTTGTTGTATGCATCCACGGCCGTATGCAAAACGCAAATGTCCGTGCAGACGCCCACGAGATGAAGTTCGGTAATGCCTCTCGCCCGCAGCCGAAGCTCCAGGTCGGTGCCCGCGAAGGCGCTGTATCTGGTTTTATCCATCCAATAGACGTGTTCCGAATGTTTATGGTCATCAAATACGCCCTGCAGAGCTCCGTAGAGATGGCGGCCTGCGGTGCCGTCGATGTTATGCGGCGGGAACAGCTTCGTTTCGGGATGGAGCGTATCCCCGGCCTTGTGCAAATCGACGGCGAATACGACGAAGTCCTGATTGTCCACGAATTCCTTCGTCAATTGCACGATGCGCTGCTCGATGTTTTGTCCCGGCTCGCCGCAGGTCAGCGCCCCGTCGGCTGCCACGAAGTCGTTGGTGTAATCGATGTTAATCAGTGCCTTTTGATTCGTTTTCGTCATCGCGATTCCTCCTGATCCGTTAGCTTCATATTACTTTTTGGCGTAATAAATGGAACTGTTCACCGGTGCGTCGTTAAAACGGTACAATTGCGTCGGTTTCTTGGACGTGCGGGTCGTCTTTTTTCCGGCGATTTCCTCGATGAAAGGCAGCGTCTTGATTTTGCGGGCGAATGCGGCATCGAGCGCGATGGCCGTATCGTCGGTGACGGTCAACAGCACCGCCTGCAGCTCGGAGTACGTAAACTCTTCGGGCAAGAAGGCTTTTGCCGCCGTCGTCTCAAGCAGCTTTTTGCGGATGACGGCCACCGCATCCCGAATGATCGTCTCATGGTCGAAAGCCAAATCGAGCTTAAACACTTCTTCCACCGGAAACAGCGCAACCTCGCTCGCATCATCTTGCGCCACGCGATCCGCAAGCCGGTGTTCGGGCACGATGGCGTAATGGGCGTTGGAAATGATCCAGCCGCGGGGGTCGCGCCCCGGCTTGTCGTACACCCCGAAATGCTCGAGATGAATCCGGTCCACCCCGGTTTCTTCTTTTAACTCCCGCTGCGCCGATTGAAACGCGGTTTCGGTTTCGCCGACGAATCCTCCGGGCAAAGCCCATTTGCCCGCTTCGATGTTCGTTCGCCCTTCGCTGTCGGTCATGCTTCGCTTGATCAGCATAAGGTTCAGCTTCATGGCGGGCGGCTTGAACGCTTCGGTTTTGTCGCTCAAGATGGTGAATACGGCAATGTCCGAGGTGTAGCCGTCCGGCGTACGGTATTTTTTAACGTCGTATTGCTTGAGCGCTTGTTCGTTGGACATGAAGACAGCCTCACTTCTGTATGATTATTTAACATTTAACGATTTGTTAATTTTATTATAGCTTCAGTTTATGTCCTTGTCAACCATTATGTGCCAATCGGATAGGCCAAAATCCCGTTTGCATCCAAAAATAAAAAAAGTGCCCCAAGCAGCACATGGCTGCCTGAAGCACCGTTATCTCACATATCGCATATCCGCGAAAATATGTCGTTACTCTGCCGTTACCGTTTTGCCGGGTCTGCCCGTTGCCGGTTCGCTTGCGGCGCCGGCTTCCCCTTGCGCCTGGTTGGTCGAACGAAGCGGCAGCTCCTTCAAGAAAAATACGAGCAGGAGCGCGACGACGAGGACCAGCGTCCCTGTCAGGAAAACCGTCGAAAGCGTGTTGCCCAGCGCATCGCGGATGCTGTCGATCATCTGGGCAAACAACTGCTTGGCTTGATCCGGCAAGCCGGCTTCGGTTTTTTCGACCAGCGGCTTGTTCATCAGCGTTTGCGGGTTGGCAAAAGACAGCATGTTCTGTGCCAGCTTCGGATCCAATTTGCTGAAATCCGGAGCGCTGGCCGATTGCAGGGCTTCCTTCAGGTTTTTGGTCAAGCTATTGGACATGACGGTACCCATGACCGCGATGCCGATCGTACCCCCGAGGTTACGGAACAGCTGCGTGGAAGCCGTCACGACGCCAAGCTCTTTATGCGAAACGGCGTTTTGGGTGGCCAGCGAGAAAACCGGCATGCCAAGGCCCAAACCTATGCCGAAAATGATCAAGCTGACGATCGTCATCCACAAGCTGTTCATGAAAATCATGATGCCCATCCCGATGATCATGATCGGCATGCCGATCAGCGCAAACCGTTTGTATTTGCCGGATTTTGCGATCAGCTGACCGGTAATGGCGCTTGTTATAACCATGCACAAGGACATCGGCAGCGTGACATAACCTGCATACGTCGGCGAAATGGCCAAAACGCCCTGCACGTAGAACGAAATGTAGATCATCGCGCCCATCAATCCGAAGTTCATAATAAAACCGATAATGTTCGAAATGGTTACGACGCCGTTTTTAAATAAATGCAGCGGAAGAATCGGTTCCTTCACTTGCGTTTCGACGAAAATGAAAATCAGGGCGGAAACGACCGCGCCTCCGATCAAACTGAGAATTTGCCAAGATCCCCACGGATATTCCGTACCTGCCCAAGAGAACGCGAGCAGCAGCGGAACGATCGTCGTCGTCAGGAACAACGAACCCCAGTAGTCGATATGCTGGCCTTTCTTTTTGTCGACTTTCGGGAACAACATCATAATCATGATAAATGCCACGATGCCCAGCGGCAGGAAAATCCAGAACAGCCAGTGCCAATCGATATGGTCGACCAAATAGCCGCCGAGCGTCGGTCCCAACACGCTGGAGAAGCCGAATACGGCGGTCATCAAGCCCATCCACTTGCCGCGTTCGCGCGGCGGGAACAAGTCGCCGACGGCCGTAAAGGCAGTAGACTGGATGATCCCCGCGCCGATCCCCTGAATCCCGCGGTAAATAATAAACTGATAGACATCGGTGGAGGTCCCCGTCAAAAAGGCCCCGACCATAAAAAACAATATACCGATCAGTATGAACGGCTTCCGTCCAAACATGTCGGACAGCTTACCGACCAGTATGGTGGCAATGGTGGACGTCAGCAAATAAATGTTGATGGTCCACGTGTAATAGTCCATGCCATCCAGAATCGCGATAATGCGCGGCATCGCCGTGCTTGTGATCGTCTGGTTGATGGCGGCAAAAAACATGGCGGCCATGATCGCGATCATGATCGTTATTTTACGTTTAAGCGTTAAATGCTCCATTCCCTCTCCTTCACCTCTAACCGTTGTTATGTTCTATATTCAAAAGCATCGAAGAGAAGATTCTTCTCAAATGCTGAATATCTTCCTCGGACAACATGCCGAAAAATACCTGAATGACCTCCTTCTGGTCATCTTTGATTTTGTCTATGATCTCATAGCCTTCTTGCGTGATCATCGTGTATACCACCCGGCGGTCGTCTTCCGCCCGCTCCCGCTTGACGTAACCCGCTGCGATGAGCTTGTCGGTCAAGCTTGTGATGGCCGGGGACGTTAACCCCAGCGCCTCCGCCAGCTCCGATACTTTCAAGGAGCCGCGCATGTTGAGCGTATACAAGACTTGAAACTGCGGAAACGTGAGATTGTATTCCTTGGTGCTGATTTTGTTCCATTCCTGGGACATGCTTTTCAGCAGTTGGCGGAACATCCCCGAGACTTCAAACAATAGTTCGTTCTTAGGCAAAATGCCAACCTCCTTGTACGTTTTCAAGTGCTTTGTCATAAGGATTTTGCGAACATTGACGAGTGAAGTCCGCCTGCGGGATTCCGTGCAAAACCCTTTGCTGAAATCTTTGAAATAATTAAGTTTTATTTAATAAGGTGTAAATAAATAAACGACTTAATCATTTAACACTTAAGTAATATACTCCGTCGCAAAGACGAAGTCAAGCAAATTTTATGTATATAATTTCATAATAAAATGAATACAGTTACCGCCTCAGGTCCAAAACAAAAAAACAGGCCCCCGTTAAGAGAACCTGCTTTCCTGCTTGCTTGTATTGAGATTCCAGCTGCCCGTCCAAATCCTCTACATGAAGCGGCGAAAAATACGGGTCATGCTTGTCGGCTCCTGCATATTCAAAAATCAGATCGACGCCAAGCTCTCCCGCATGTTCATGAGTCCATTTGCCGCATCGAAGCAATCCGTGACCAACGCCGCAAACGGATATTTTGAAGCCAACCGATAATCGGCCGAAACGACGACGGCTTCCGCTTTTTTTCGCCTGTGCCTTGCACGGGTTCTAGACCTTCCATTCCTTCATTTATGCTTTCAGATGAGTACGATCATACGTCGTGCCGCGCCAAGTCATGCCTCCCCGCCGGCCGGCGCGGTAAGCCCCTCGAAAGCCTCCGATCGTCAGAATGAGGCCTATCAAAGGATGGGCAATCCCATACCAAAAACCGCTGCCGGAATACCTTGAATAGATGAAATAGAGCCATAATACGGATACGATGCTTACGCCGCATAAAACGCGCGCGGAGAGCGGACCGATAAACAACCCGATCCAGGGATAAATCATCGTCAACAGGCAGGAGACCGCGGTGATGACGGCCTTCGGGTAACTGAACACCGATTTTTCCACGCTTCCGATAAGTTGGCTCAAACTTTCGTACCAATTCCAGACGCCGATCATCCGGGTTCCGTAAACCGCATCTTGGCGGTATCCCCCCTGCTTTATCCGTTTTCCAAGCTCGGCATCATCCGTCGTGACGTAAGAAAAGGCTTCATGGGTTCCGATCTTCTCGTAAGCCTCCCGTTTGACCAGATTAAACGCCCCCACGCCAAGCGAATGCGATGCCTTCGGATCTTTGATTTTCCACAGTTGGCCGAAGGAAGACGCGCTCATGAAAATAAAAGAGGCATACCATTTGGAAAGCGCATGAGGACCGATAAAATCGGGAATCATGGTCAGATGATCCAGTTCATGGCGTTCCATGTAAGCAACGGCTTTGGCGATGCACGACGGCTGAAACAAAATATCCGCATCCGTGAACAGCAGCCACTCTCCTTTGGCCATTTTCGTGCCTTGGAACAACGCGTGGCTTTTTCCCATCCATTGTTCGGGCAAATCACGCACGTCCAGCGCGGTAACATTCGGATAAGCCTGTGCAAGCTTGGCCGCGATCGCGCCGGTGCCGTCTTCGGAGCGGTCGTTGACCACGATCACCTCCAGCGGGTCGTAGGTTTGATTCATTAACGATTCGACGCAGCGTTCCAATGCCTTTTGTTCGTTTCTCGCGGCAATGACGACCGAAATGAACGGCTGCCGTCCCGCCGGCTCTTCCCGGGTACGATGCAGGATGCCGATCTTTCCGGCGTTGGCCGTAAAAATGATCGCAATGCTTCCCCACATCAGCACGTTGAGTCCCCCCAATACCCAATACACCCAACTCATGATCTTCCACCACTTTCGAATATTTTGGACGATCGTTCTAATCTTGATAAAAGAATGGGAATTGCACCTTTGATCTTATCCTATGGAAACATAAATAGAACGACCGTACTAATGTTATCATAATGGAAATGATTTCAATTGGCAATGAAAGAATCTTTGTTCTTCGGCAAAAAAATCATGTACAATGTAAACACGGAAAAAACAAGCCGGAACCGGAACACTAAAACGACCAAGGAGATTTTGCATGCTTAACTTACCAGAACATGATGCGCGGCATCCGGATCGGGAGGAGCTTCGGGCAGACTGCGGACAATGCTTCGGATTGTGCTGCGTGGCCCTGCCTTATGCCGCATCGGCAGACTTCGCGTTCGACAAACCGGCCGGGACGCCTTGCCGGCATTTGAATGCGGATTTCCGCTGCGGCGTCCACCAGAAGCTTAGAAACCTTGGCATGCGCGGGTGCACGGTGTACGACTGCTTCGGAGCCGGGCAAAAAGTATCCCAACAAACGTACGGCGGGCGCGACTGGCGCCAGGACCCGAAAAAAGCGCGCCAAATGTTCGACGTGTTTCCCGTCATGTGGCAGCTTCATGAGCTGCTGTGGTATTTGACGGAAGCACGTTCTTTGGAACCCGCGTCCCCTATTCATGAGGAGCTGGATGAGGCGCTCCAGGAAACTTGGCGGCTCACGGAGCTTGATCCCGAATCGCTCCTAAGCATCGACATGACCGCCTATCGGGCAAGCGTGAACGTCCTTCTTCTTCGCACAAGCGAGCTTGTCCGCGAAGACGCGCGGCGCAAACATCAAGGACCGCTCAAACAAAAAAAGGTTGCCGGCCGCGGGGCCGACCTCATCGGGGCCAAACTGAAGGGGGCCGATCTGAGGTACCAAAGCTTGCGGGGCGCTTACCTCATTGCGGCCGATCTCAGGTCGGCAGACTTACGAATGGCCGATCTGATCGGAGCGGATTTGCGGGATGCCGATCTTCGGGGCGCCGACCTCCGGGGAAGCCTCTTTCTCGCTCAAGCCCAGATTAATGCCGCAAAAGGAGATGCCCGTACCAAGCTGCCTCCTTCCTTAATGAGGCCCGAGCATTGGCAAGCGCCATGAACGAATGCTGCATTTCATAAAAATAAACAGTCAAGCGACAGATCTTTTATAGTTCTGGCTTGACTGTTTTTATTTTTTTGCGGCTTGCCGTATTCACATGGCGTTCCTGGTGGTAAGTATCTTATGACCCATTTGAATGATTACGAAGGAGGATGACAACCATGGGCAAAAAAATCGCAACCCTCATCACCGACATGTTCGAAGACGTCGAGTTTACCGATCCGGCCAAGGCTTTCAAAGAGGCCGGCCATGAAGTGATAACCATTGAAAAAAAGGCCGGGCAGCAAGTCACCGGCAAAAAAGGAGAGAAGGTCAGCATCGATCTGGGCATTGATGAAGCGAAACCGGAGGATTTCGACGCCCTGCTCATCCCCGGCGGATTTTCTCCGGACATCCTGCGCGCGGACGACCGTTTTGGCGAATTCGCCAAAGCCTTCGTGCAAGCAGGTAAACCGGTGTTTGCCATCTGCCACGGACCGCAGGTGCTGATCGATACCGATTTGTTGAAGGGCGTTGACATAACCGGATACAGATCCATCCGCAACGATCTGAAAAACGCCGGCGCCAACTACAAAGACGAAGAAGTGGTCGTAAGCCGCAACATCGTCACGAGCCGCACGCCGGACGATTTGCCTGCCTTCAACCGCGAGTCCTTGAAGCTGTTGGCGGATTAAGCGGCGCGCATTACCGGTTTGAAAGCGGTCTGAACCATAAAGCCCTCGCCTTGTTCGATAAGGCGAGGGCTGTTTTTCGTCCCCCGGCAACGTCCAATCCATTGATCGCGCCGCCGAGCAAATAATTATCCCCTTCAAAGGGGATAATTGTAATGCATATCAAAGGAGGCCCATCCCGTGGAGAACGAATTCGGCGGCTTTTCACCAAAGCCGGAGGAAATCAAACAACGGCTCAACCATATCGCGGACGGCGTCGACGCATTGATTTCGTCTTTGGATCAGCAGAAAATCGGCATTCTTAAGGAAGTCAGGCAGCTCTCCAAACGGTTTTCGGCTACAAGCAAAATGGCATCCGCCTACCACTTGAATCGGTTGCTCTTTCCTTATACCACGAAATGCGACGTCATCCTTCAAACGTTAGGTCAGCTTAGCGACATCCGCAGAGGTGCGCTGATCGTCATCGAACGGGAAGATCCGGTCGACGAATGGATCACCCGGGGCACGCCCTTGTTCGCCGAAATATCCGGCGAGCTCCTGGATTCCATCTTCCATGTCGGAAGTCCGCTGCACGACGGGGCCGTGCTGATCCGCAGCGATAAGATCGTCTCGGCAGCCAACATCCTTCCCCTTACGAAAAAGATTTACAAAGGCAAAAAGCTCGGAACCCGGCATCGCGCCGCCATCGGCTTGTCGGAACGAACGGATGCCTTGGTTTTCGTCGTATCCGAGGAGACTGGGAAAGAGTCGTTTTCGTTTAACGGAGCCCTTTACCCTTTTCAAACCATCAGCCCGTAACGGTCAAAAGCATCACTGGGAGCGTGACATGACGTTATGAATAACAAAAACTGCCGGGACAACCCCGCTCTGCTGCAAGCGGAAATGGCAAAGCAGCTCAACCGGGTCGCGGAAATTCTGCGGCACGGGATTTCCACGTTCGATCAAAACGACATTCAAATCCTGAACGACTTGGAGGAAATATCCAAGGAATTTGCCGATTTGGAAATGCTGGTATCCACGTATTTTCTGAACTGCCTGCTCACGGAATATACGGAATCCAGCAAGGAATTGTCACGCGCCGTCCACAAACTGAGCTTGAAAAGGCAGCAGGCGTTGATCGTTCTGGAAAAAAGCGACCCGGTAACCCCCCATATCCAGGGAGGAACCCCTATTAACGCCCAAATTTCAAGTCCCTTGCTGGAATCGATTTTTTATCCGGGAAGCAAATTGCAGCAGGGCGCGGTTCTCATCAAAGCCGATACGGTCCTTTCCGCAGGAAATGTGCTTCCCGTCACGCAGCAAATATTTTGGGATCGGCTGTTTGACTTGAACGAGGCCTCCGCCGTCGGCTTGTCGGAACGGTGCGATGCCTTGATTTTGCTGGTCGCGGCGAATGGAACCACGTCGTTTTGCCTGGAAGGAAATCTCTATCCCTTCACGACCGCCTGATAAACATACAGCGCGCATGGCCTGACCGCTGCCTACTGCCCATTATTCTTCATATCTCAAACTTTTAGACGCCGGTCCTCTTTGCCGTCTCTTGATGCATGTACCGATCCGCCTCATCCCAGGGGACGCTGAATCCTTTCCCTTTGGCGCAAAAAATCGACGTGGACGTGTATTCGGGATCGGCGTTTTTATCATAGCTTTTGGCCGCAATCACTTCCTCCGCGTTGCCGCAAGGCCGGTAACCCGCCAGCCGGAGCGTGAGCGCGCCTTTTCCTTTCGTGAAAGCGGCAACCTCCGCCGGATAATCCATCATGGTGGCGACGGGGGCCTGCCCGGTGATCACCGCCGTGTCTCCCTCGATATCCGGAGCGTCAAAGACGCCGCGCGCCTGCTGGATATCGGACATCACCCGGCCGATGTGATCGACGCCGACTTTCAGCTTGAAGTCGTAGACCGGCTCCAGCAGCACATTTTGCGCTTTTTCCAGCCCTTGCCTCAGCGCCCGGAGCGTCGCCTCCCGAAAGTCGCCTCCTGACGTATGTTTGTTATGGGAACGGCCCGTCAGCAGCGTCACGACGACATCCGTCAAGGGAGAGCCCGTGAGCAGGCCGCGATGTTCCTTCTCCGTCACATGCTGGCCGATCAGATGCTGGTATCCGACTCCGAGATCGTCGGGATGGCAGTCGTTAACGAACTTGACGCCGCTGCCCGGTGGCCCCGGTTCGATCTTTAGATGGACCTCCGCATAATGGCCTAACGGCTCGAAATGGCCCGACCCGATCACGGCGTCCGCTACCGTTTCCTTGTACAGAATTTCCGGCTTTCCGAACGAGACGGCCAGGTTGAAACGGTCATACACGACCTGCTTCAGCACTTCGAGCTGGATCACGCCCATGACGTGAATGTGCAGCTCCTGCAGCGATTCGTCCCAGTTTACCGTCAGCGACGGGTCCTCGGCATCCAATAGTTGAAAACAGCGCAACACTTCCCGGATCGATACGGCAGGATCGAACAACACCTTCGATTTCAGCGCCGCAACAAGCTCGTAAGGCTTTCGTTCGCCGATATGGCCGATTCCCGCCCCGGCCGGCAGGGAGGCAAGTCCCGTCACAGCCACGAGCTGACCAGCGCGGGCTTCATCAACCGCGGCATATTTTTCGCCGTTATAAATACGGATCGATGTGATTTTTTCCCGCAACCGTTCGCCGCCGCAGCTTTCGTATTCGATTTCGTCCCTGACGCGCAGCCGGCCTTGCAATAGTTTCAAATGGGTCAGCCTCACGCCCTGCGCATCATGGCGGATTTTGACCGCGCGAGCTGAAAGTTCGCCCGACGAATCCCGGTTGACCTCCGCAAGCGTGCCCAGGTTCGCAAGAAATTCTTTGACTCCCCTATCCTGCAATGCCGAACCGCACATGACCGGGAACAGGCAGCGTGTTTTTACCAAAGTACGCAAGCTTCGAATCGCGGACTCTTCATCCGCTAGGCCATCCAAATACATCCGCAGCAGCTCCTCATCCCGTTCCGCGGCGAATTCCAGCACCTCTTCGGAGATGCCTTCCGCTAAAGAACCCTGAAGGATCACGGCGTCCGGAGTCAGATGATGGCGGATCTCCTCCAGCACGGCCGCGGCATCCGCCCCTTCGCGGTCCATTTTATTGATAAAAAACAGCACCGGCACCCCATACGCCTGAAGAAGCTGCCATACCGTCTCGGTATGCCCTTCGACGCCTTCGACCGCGCTCACGATGATGACCGCATAATCCATCGCCTGGACGGCCCGCTCCATTTCCGCGGAGAAATCGACGTGCCCCGGCGTATCGATCAAATCGTAAGCCGAATCCCCGTACGTCATGACGGCCTGGTCCGCAAAAATGGTAATGCCGCGCGCCCGCTCCAGTTCATGGCTGTCCAGGAAGGCATCCTTATGGTCCACCCTTCCCCTGCTGCGAATGCTGTTGGTATGGTATAAAAGCTGCTCCGCAAACGTCGTTTTTCCCGCATCGACATGCGCCAGCAGACCGATGGTGATATTTGTGTCTCCCATGAAGCGATCACGCCCGTCCCTTCTGTAAAAATCTCATTTTGAGTATAACAGAAAAAAGCGGCGATCCGGTCATCAATCCGGGATAAAATTTTCTTCAATCGAACGGTTCCGGAACGGGCTGTCCTTGCCGTTTAACGGGATTCGTGTCATCCAGGCGCAGGTTGAACGTTCCGTTAAACTTCCGGGCTGGGCCACGGAGTGGTTGATATAAATCGCATAAGCGCTTCCGATATGCAAATAACCGTTCGGCTCCGGGGGAAATCGCGTCGCAACAGGCCTTGAATAGGCGTTGTCCCTGACGTCTTCCCATACCTCCTTCGTCAAAAAGTCGACAGGCGCTTCAACATCCTTGTTTCGATTCATCACGTTCGATAAACCTCTCTCATCATTCGAATTTTGTCCATGCTTCATAAAAAACAAAAAAATCCCGCCTCCAAGACGATGGGTCTTGGGGACGAGATTTGCGTTCGCGGTGCCACCCCGGTTCGCGGAATATATCGCTATATCCGCCTCTTCGGGTACGGCAACCGCGTTTAAGCTGCGTATACCCTAGCTCTGTAACAGGAGCTCATGTCGCATCATCCGCGAATATTCGCTTCCGAAGCGCCGCTCAGAGGCTTGGTTCAATGAAGTTTTTCCTGCCCCTTTTCAGCAGACGGGGCTCTCTGTCAGGAATCACGTTTCATTTACTCTTCTCTTCATCCGTTTCCACTAATCCCCGGCGTCTTCATCATGCACCGACTCCGCCTCATAGAGATGCCCTTCGTGGTAATTCACGTCCATCCGCAGATTGTTGGCGATGGTCCGGCTGATTTTGCCTTGTTCGAACATGTTCTGAATTTCGTTGCGTTCGGCCTGAATCGCCTTCAGTTCAAGCTCCCTGCGTCTGGCATCGGTCTCCCTTCCCGTTTCGGCCGGGACGTTGTCGTCAAGCAGCTGAAGCTCCATCCCCCGGTAATCGGCGAGAATGCTTCGTATCATTTCGCGGTTCTGGTCGGTTTCCATCGATTTGACCTCCGCGATGGCCGCACGGACGGCTTCCAGTTTGAGCGCTTTATAGAGTTTCCATTTCGGATGCGAAGGATCGAATGCCGCCTCTTTATGTCTTGCCCTGCGCATCGCCCGCTGCAGTCCGCCCCATCCGAGAACAAGCAGTTTTTTGAACTTTCTACTGGTCGTGAGCAGCATTTCGATCCGGCTAAGCGACGATTGGAACCGGTCTGCTAGCTTAGGGGAAATCCGCCCTTCCTGCAGCCACCGTTCAGCGGTTTTTCGTTCCGCTTGCAGGGCACCGATTCGGATGTCGAGCGCCTGCTTCCATGCTTTTCCGGACTCGTCCTTATTGTGGAACCTCGCCATTTGAAGCCTGCGGTTGTAGGCCGTGATCAGTTCGATCCCTTCCCGCCGGTTATCGTCGTTCATCTCTTCGCGCACCGCGCATAATCCCGCTTCAAGCACGCGAATCCGCGCAGATCGTTCCGTCTCGGCCAGCTCTTCGGGATCGGCCTGGGTTTCCCTCGTCAGGATCGGCAGCAGCACGCTGGCAATGACGAGCGTTAACAGGATGACGCCCGAGCAAATAAACAATATCAGGCTGCGCTCCGGAAACGGGCTATTATCGGCCAGCGTCAACGGAATCGAGAAAGCCGCGGAAAGGGTTAAGGCCCCCCGGACGCCGGATAAAGCCGTAAGCAGCGCCGATTTAAAATGCCGGTTGGCCGCCCACACCCAAACGAAACGAAGCAAAATCAACACGGCGGTGATCAGAAGGATATACCCGATCACTTGTCCGTTATTGTAGGCAGGGTCTTTCCATATCTCGAGGATGACTCCCGGAATTTCAAGCCCCAATAAAATGAACACCAGACCGTTCAGGCAAAAAAGAATGACCGACCAGGTGCTGTCGGACACGACCCGCAGCCGGGCGGATCCGCTTCTCATCCGATCCCGTTCGATGGCATGCGTCACTCCGGCGGCGACGACGGCCAAAATCCCGGAAACATGCATTTCCTCGGCGACCCAATAAATGACGAACGGCGTCAGGATGATAATCAGCATATGCAGCGTTACATCCTCCATCCCCATGCGGCGCAGCTGCATCCGCATCCCGATGATCAGAAAACCCAATACGACGCCCGCGATGACCCCGCCAATGGCGATGACGAGAAAGCTCCCGATGGCCTTCGGCAAGGAAAAATGCCCGGTCACCGTCGCGGCGATCGCAAAATTAAAGGCAACCAGGCCGGAGGCATCGTTCATCAGCGCTTCGCCTTCCAGCAGGCGCATAATTTTGCCGGGGAGCTTCGCCCTGCCCGACAAGGAACTGACCGCCACCGCGTCCGTCGGCGAAAGAATGGCCGCAAGCGCAAAAGCGGCGGACAGCGGAATCGCGGGGATCATCCAATGAATGAACGGTCCTGCGATAAGCACCGTCGCAAATACGAGTCCCAAAGCGAGCAGCAAAATGCTCGATCGGAGCTGCCACAGCTCGTCCCGCGGCGTCATTTTGCCGTCGTTAAACAGCAGCGGCGCGATGAACAGCAGCAGGAACAGCTCCGGATTCAGCGGGATGTGGTGAAGCCCGGGCAAAAACGCGGCCGCCACCCCCAATGCAATCTGAATGATGGGTACCGGAACGACGGGCAAAAAGTGGTTGACGACATTCGATATCCCTATAAGAATCAGCAGCACCAGCACCATTAAAAGTATTTCCATTGATTAGCGCGCCCCTTTAACCCGAAGGATTATTTCGATTGGCATGGCAGAATAAGACCCTGGATGAATTACCATTTATTTTGATCCAATTCCCCATGCTTTATCATCCTCCATGCATTACCCGTTCCGCGCAAAAAGAAAACCCGCTCGAAAAGCGGGTCAGGCGGTAGCATTCCCATCCATCATGGAGTCTTCTCCCCTTCGGACCGAATGCGTCTTGTATGTTCCTTGTTCGTCGATTTCCAGGCAATTCAGCTGTTTTCCAAATGCGCAGCCGCCGTCGATCCCGATTTTATCCCCTGCGGGGCTAAACCAGATGTCGGCCGACTCATGAAGATATACGACCGGGGTATGACCGAATACAACCTGCTGCCTCAGCCCCGTCCGACGCTCAAAAAAAGGCTCCCGGATCCAAATAAAATCGTCCTGCGGCTGGTTCCTCCAGTCGTCATGCTCCGGATTGATGCCGGCGTGCACAAAAATATGCTCGTTCGTTTCATGATAAAGCTCCAGGCTGCCGAGAAATTCCAAGTGCTGCTGATAATGTTTTTTGATGTGCGCTTTTGCTTCGTCGTAACGTTCCCGGGTCATGTCCCCGCCAAAAAAATCGGCGCCGCAGTAGCTTTCGAGCGTTTGACGGGCACCGTTGCGGATCCATCTGGCATTAAACGTTTCGGTATCCTTCACGATGGCATCGTACATCATCTGGTCGTGGTTGCCGCGAAGTACGGTGACGTTCCATATTTCCTTAAAAGCTTGCACCTGTTCCACGACTCCCCTGCTGCTTGGCCCCCGGTCTACGTAATCGCCGAGGAGCACGAGTTTATCGTTGGACGGGTCGTAGTTCACTTTCGTCAGCAGCAGGTTGAACTCGTCCAAACATCCGTGAATATCGCTGATCGCCAACGTTCTAATACGAATCTCTCCTTCTACCTTGCTTTTGTTTTTTTTAAAATGTTTCCCTTTTGCGAAACTCTACTTGCGCATCAAGTCCATTTCGAGCTCTTTCTGCAAAGCCATTTCCATCTTCATTCTCAGGCCCGCATATTGATCGATCAGCGGATGGTCGTATCCCAAATAAGCGCTGATTCTTCCCGGCACCGAGTCGTCTTCATGACTGCTGCTCCACTGGAACAAGTCCCGGTACAGATCGATCATTTTTTCCGTATTTTGCGGCGCGTATTTGATCGGATGCGGATCGCCTGCCAGCTTTACCTCGATTAAATCATGCAACACATGATATCCGTGACCGATCCATATTTCATCGGGCCTATGGTCCCCGGTTCCCCCGCCGACGGGCGTTCGATTCTTCAGGTCCGCGATGATCTCGGCGAACGTCAACCCGGTCATTGGCATGCACATGTAAGCCCACCAATGGCTTCCCGTCCCCGTGCTGTTCAATTCCCAGAAAGGATCCATCAAAATTTGCCGCACCCGCTCTTTTTGCGAAGGTCCAAACATGGATATGCCAAGCAGCAGCCCCGCGTTGCAATCCGTTGAGGCCGTTTTCCCCCAAGACATAAGTTTGGGCACGATGCGTTCATCCGCAAACGTGTAACTTAATGCCGGCAAAAATTCAGGAAAAAGCGGCTGTCCGGCCACCTTATTCCATTCGCTCTCAAACCGTTCCCGGTACGCTTGACAAGGAAGATGCAGCAATCCAAGGCAGGCATCCTTCGAGAGGTCCCAATCGTCTTCGCAAACGCAAGCGGCCATGTAATCCATATATTTTTCATAGCCCATGTACCCGAGCACATGCAAAATATCGCTCGGCATGTCTTCGCGCAGCGATCCCTGGTCGAAGCTAACCCGGGCGATGTCTTCGGCGAGCTCCAGGCCGCCGCATCTCATCACCGGATCAAGGAGCAGCACGCGCCTGTAATCCGACGGATCTTCCGCAAATACCCGGAATAATGCCCTTGCATCCTCATCGTCTCCATATATGGATATGATGCGGCAATAGGCCGTAATGATGGCGGAGTCGGTTCTCGGGTCGGCTTCGAGTCGATGAATGAGTTCTTTCGTGGTTTGAATCATGTTGCTGATCTCTCCCGTTTCTCTGTCTTCTATGCCCTCCATAAATAAAACCAACTCCATACGGAGTCGGTTTCAGAGAGTTATATGAATGGCCATTCGATGTTATTATTCGATCAAACCAAGGAATTTTCCTTCTTGACGCGGCTTTTCTTCATGGCACCGAACAACGCGATCACGCCGTACATCGGAATCACGAAATAGAACACCAGCGCCATATAAAACAGTCCGTCCGGTCCCGGATTCAGGCTGAATGCGGTGACAAGCCCGGCAAGCAAAACGGCGTTTATGATGCTCGCGATCAATATTTCATGTTTTTTCCCAAACATAACGACTCCAATCATCGCTGCGGTGAACAATGCAAGAATCAACGTGGTCATGGAACATTCCCCCTCGGTAACGGTGATGCTTTATCATACGCAATGACGCCGCATCCATTCACAATTTAGACACAATTAGGTTATCTCCAAGATACCACATTTAAACACCGATGAAAAGGCTTTCAATAAAAAATAGGCGATTTGGATCAAAAAAATTCATTGGCCCTTTTCTTCATGCCAACGTATCATTCTCCAAACTCCGTCCGCTTCTTGCCTCCACGTTTCCAGAGAGAGGGCCCTGACGACCTTGGCGCCATTTATGTACGTTATGGCATCTCCTCGTACTCCCCCGCGGCAAAACGGTTATGCAATTCCTGCAGCCGGTATATTTGAGCGGCAACTTCGGATTCCATACTCATAAAGATCATCCTCCTGTTTGGATATTTTTTGCAGTATAACCTATTTCTCGCCCTTGATGCGCCGAATGCTTCCATTTTCCCGGCAGCACAAAAAAACCGGGCACGGGGAACCATGAGCGGTCTTTCGCCGTACCGGCGGCCCGTTTCCGCCAACTAATATTGCGTCCAGTAATCCAAGCTGCTCGTTGCGTTTTTTTGGCGCGCTGGAAGGCCATCTTCCCAGCCTTTAAGAATCAGAACCGATTGGGTGCGCTGTTTGTCTTCCCAAACAATAAACCCTTGATTTTCCAAGGAAGCAAGCGCACGAGCGATGTCCTGCCGGCTTCTCCCCGTTTTGATGATGAGTTCCCGCATGGAAGGCATTCTCCGCCGCCCGCTGGAATAGTTGTAAAAAATCCGGAGTATTTTCCGTTCGATGTCAGCAAGCACTGCGGCGATCCCCTCCGGCCGGCTTCCATGCCAAAATGTTCTCCACCCGAAAGGTTCGCGGTTCCCCCGTTTGCAGGCAGGTCGCGCGAACGAGCGGGCCGCGAATGCCCTTCACCTCGATTTTGCGCTGCGTGATGTTTCCGGCTCGGTCGATATACACGATTTCCAGACATTGACCGACGTATTTTTGCGGCATGAATATCCCCCCAAACAAGAACTTTTGTTCTTATTATATGCGAACGTATATTCGGTATTCAATGTTAAAAAATACAAATTGGAAGGAGGGCAGCGGATGTTGACGCATCGGACGTTCATAAAACGAACCAAAAAAGAAAGCTCCCTTCCGGGAGCCTCAGGGGTTATGCGAATAGGTCATTATTTCAGCAATCCTACCAGAGGCATAATCGAACGCATGACATTCATGCCGATTTGGATGGTGGGAATGATTTTGCCGATGAAGCCGAACATTCCCGTTCCGCTTCCATCCGTTTCTTCCGATCTGTTCAGACTGGCGGATGGCGCGGACCGGCTG
Source organism: Paenibacillus cookii (assembly GCF_018333375.1). Taxonomy (GTDB): domain Bacteria; phylum Bacillota; class Bacilli; order Paenibacillales; family Paenibacillaceae; genus Paenibacillus_AQ; species Paenibacillus_AQ cookii. Next base: position 44,186 of record NZ_BORW01000019.1, on the reverse strand, counting down.
GATCCCCCGCCGAACAGAAGACTTAATATGCCGGATACATGGGCCTTGTTCCTGTTCTCCAAAATCGCCGCCGTTCGCTGCGGATCGGCCCATACTCCGCTAAGGACGAGGCCGCTGCGGTCTTGTTTCTTCACCGTGCCGATATAGCTGCTGCCGTCCTTCAACACGACAAGCACCGGTTTTCCCGTCCATTTGGACGAGCGCCGTCTCTGTTTCTTCTTTTTAACAGGCATCGATTTCACCTCGGGCAGTCATTTTCAAGAATCGTCTGTCATTGACCTTGCAGGTAATAGTGTATTCTAGGTTTCTACGATATTCTTGTGTTTTTTGCCATAGATTACGATGCCTGGCCTGGTGGCCCGCCCGCGCGGAAAAAAAAGCGCGATGGATTAATCCATCACGCCGTAGGGAAGATGTTGCGGAATCGGTTCGGGACGTTCGCAGCTACTTTTCATGATGTAATATCGGTCCTGCTCGGAAGAGTCGTGGAAGGCGTGCATCGCTTCAAGAACATGGAAGCCCAAATCGCCGCTCACCCGGTTTTTTCTGCCGCTTTTCAGCGCATAAACCATATCAAGCACGCCGATCCCCCGCGAATTCCCGGTATAGCCGTGGGACAGCGGGATTTCCTTCCACTCCTGGCTGTCATGGCGCTTGAGCGTGACCGGCCCGCCGAACGTATTCGGATCCGGAACGACAAGCGTTCCCTGGCTTCCGTAAATTTCGATGCAAGGCAGCCGGCTCCCGCCAAACACGTCAAAGGACGTAATCATCGTACCGATCGCCCCGCCGTGGAAATCGAGTACGCCCGCGACATGGGTCGCCGTCTCCACCGGGATCGTTTGCCCGAATTTTTTGGCGCTGGTGATTGTCCGCTCAGGATAGGAGATCTTTGCCATGCCGGCTATGCGTTTGATCGGACCCAACATGGCGACCAAGGCCGTCAGGTAATACGGTCCCATATCGAACATCGGCCCCCCGCCTTTGGCGTAATAAAACTCGGGATCCGGATGCCAATGTTCATGCCCTCTCCCCATCATAAACGCCGTTGCGGCCACGGGCGTGCCGATCCAGCCATCCGCAATAAGCTTGATGCAGGTTTGAATGCCTCCGCCAAGGAACGTGTCCGGGGCGCTGCCGACGAGAAGCCCTTTTTCTTCGGCTTTAGCCAAAATGGCTTGCCCTTCTTCGCGGGTAACGGCCAGCGGTTTTTCGACGTACACATGCTTCCCGGCTTCCAAAATATCCAGGCATACCTGACCGTGGGCAGCCGGAATCGTAAGGTTGACGACCAGCTCGATCTCCGGATCCGCAAGCAATTCGGCAACCGTGCAGCCCTTGGCGATTCCGAACCGCTCGGCTTTTTCCTTGGCCCGGCCAAGATCCAAATCCGCGCAGGCGGTGACTTCAACCGCCGGGAACGTTTTTAAATTCTCAAAATAGATGGAGCTGATATTTCCGCATCCGATAATGCCGACATTCATTTTCTTCATGATGATGAACGCTCTCCATTCCTATAAAAATTTATACCTGGCTGTCCATCATGCCGGTATACCCGCTTCCCGCACGCTGACCCGCCGCCTTCGCTTTGCCTTCCGCCGCCCACAGCATGCCTCTGCGCATGATTTCCTTCACCGGCGGGAGCTCGAGCACGTTCGCCTGATGCCCGAGCGAGCAATAGAACACCCGTCCGAGCCCCCACCGTTTGGTCCATGCGACAGGCATATCAACGGATTTGTTATACACGTGAGGCCCGTCGGCAACCGGGAACCGGGTCGTTGCCAGCACTTCGACCGCCGGGTCGACATGGAGGTAATACTGCTCGGTGGACACGTCAAAATCTTCGATCCCCTCCACGATCGGACTCGACGTATTGGCAATGTGGATACGGTGAGGGGTCCCGTCGTTTCCGGGATGGGCCACCCAGTTGCCGCCGGTCATAAACTGCCAGTCGACGTTGTTGCGGAAGGCGTCGCACATGCCGCCGTGGCAGCCTGCGAGACCGACTCCGTTCTGAACGGCTTCGGACACGCGGTTAACCCGTTCCTGGCTGATTTCGCCCATCGTCCATACGGGGATGATCAGGTCAAGCGTTTTCAATTTTTCGCCATCGTCGAAAGCCGCCAGCGTATCGGAAACTTCGACTTCATATCCTTCCCCTTCCAAAATGCCGCGGAATAAGGCCGATACTTCCTCGGGTTGATGGCCTAACCAGCCTCCCCAAACGATTAGCGCTTTTTTCATGTCAACATCTCCTTAGGCTTAAGCTTATATTTTAAAGCTCCTCGGTGCGCACCCATCTTCTCTCCGCGATCGACAAATCGACGGCTTCAAGCACCTGCTGGCATTTCACGCCGTCCGCAAAATTCGGAACGGGCTGCCGGTCTTCGCGGATCGCCTGAAGCAGCTCGACCGTTTCATGGATGAACGTATGTTCGAACCCGATGGTATGTCCCGGCGGCCACCAGGCTTCGGCATAAGCGTGCGCGGGATCGGTCGCCAGAACGCGGCGGAAGCCCTGCACGTCTTCGGCATCCTCCGTGAAATAAACCTGCAGTTCGTTCATCCGTTCGAAATCGAATTTCAAGCTGCCTTTGCTTCCGTTGATCTCGAAGGAATTCGTGCAGCGGTGGCCGGCGGCAAACCGGGTCGCTTCAAAGCTTCCCAATGCGCCGTTGGCGAATTTCGCCAGGAACAAGGTCGCATCGTCCACGGTGACCGGGCCTTTTTCGTCCGATTGGTTGCCCTTGGCGCTTAAACCGCTCATGGAGCCCGGCAGCGGCCGTTCTTTGATAAACGTCTCGCTCATCCCGATGACTTCCTCGATGTCGCCCACAAGGAAGTGGGCCATGTCGATGATATGCGCCCCCAAATCCCCATGGGAACCGGAACCGGCGATATCTTTCTGGAGGCGCCATACGAGCGGAAATTCCGGATCGATGATCCAGTCCTGCAAAAACCAGCCGCGGAAATGATAAATTTGTCCCAGACGCCCTTCCTGGATCAGTTTGCGGGCAAGCTGCACGGCGGGGGCAAATCGATAGTTGAATCCGACCATATGTTTGACCCCTGCCGCTTCGGCTGCCGCCAGCATCTCCCGGGAATCCTCGAGGGTCAGCGCTAGCGGTTTCTCGCAGAGCAAATGTTTTCCTGCTTTTGCCGCTTCGAGGGCGATTTCTTTGTGCATATCGCTTGGAGCATTGATATCGATGAGGTCGATGTCATCCCGTCCGATCAGCTCTTTCCAGTCCGTGACGTATTCCTTCCAACCGAACTGTTTTGCGGCTTGGGATACCCCTTCCGCGTCGCGGCCGCAAATCGCCTGCATGACGGGATGAACGACGTCCGGGAAAAACATCGGAATGTCGCGGTATGCATGGCTATGCGCCTTCCCCATAAATTTGTAGCCTACCATTCCTACTCGAATCTGCTGCATTGAATACGCCTCCTTTTCATATGCACCCTATTCATACCTATGCTTGGCTCCTTGCGCTCGATGATCGAACGACAAGCCGGGTTGCCATTTGATATAAATGACCGCTGATATGATTTACCCCTTCCCCGAATTCCGACACAGCCTCGTCCGCATTTTCCGTAAGCAAAAGCTTGGCGGCAAGCGCCCCCATCCGGTAAAAAGGGACGGCCACGCTCGTCAACGGCGGATCTGTGATCCGGGCGCCATCCGAATCGTCATAACCGACGATGGCGATGTCTTTGCCGGGTATAACGCCCAGTTCCCGAAAGCCTTGAATAAGCCCGATGCCCATCCGGTCATTCGCGGCAAAAACGGCATCGATGCTATCGAGATGGCGGGCGAAACGAAAGGCGGCCTCATATCCGCTCGTCCGGCTGTAATTGCCCGTTTCAAGCCATTTGGCGGGGATCGCTTTATCCGGATCATACCCGGGATTGAAAATGCCGGCTTCCGTCATCGCGCGTACGTATCCCTTAAGACGGTCGGCGCTGTTCGAATATCCGGGCGGACCGTTCAGGAACGCGATGCGGCGGTAACCCTCGTCAAGCAGATGCTTCACCGCTTCATAGGCGCCTTGTTCATGATCCGCATCCACTTCAAGAAACTCTTCGCCGGCAAAATGCTGGTTTACCAAACAAAACGGATGGTTCGCCTCCTTCAGCGCCCTTAGCGCTTTCCGCTCCTCCGGCGTATCCGTCGTTCCCAAAAGGATGCACGCGTCGATCTTTTGCGATCGAAACAGCTCCGTGTAACCGTTGTCATCGCCGGGTTTGCGAAAAATCAGCAGCATATCGTAACCAAGCTCGCGAACCTGTTCCCCGATCCCGCTCAAAATCTCCGAAAAATAATACGTTGAAAAAATATGTACCTTCGGCACATAAGGAAGCACGACGCCGAGATTGCCGCTTTTTCTGCGGGCAAAGCTTTGGGCGATGGCATTGGGGTAATATCCCAACGTCTCGGCCGCCTTCAGCACTTTCAGCCTCGTTTCTTCCTTGATCGGACCCACCCGGTTGAACACGCGGGAAACCGTTGCTTCCGATACGCCCGCCATGTCCGCAACCGCTTTTCGTGTGACGATACGGCATCACCCCCTGCATTCCACAAACAAGTTGTTGATAGTGAATCAAGCTGAAAAACTTTAATGTACGCGCGTACATTATCTCGTATTTTTTTCCAAATTGTCAAGGGAATTGTTTTCAATCGCAACAACCATAATGTTTGCACCGTCTGTTTCTTAAAGGAGGGGTGCACATGATCAAAATGCCCATTACGCTCTTCATATTGCTCTCCCTATTGGGATGTTCGATCCAGGCCAACAACGGAGGCAAGACGACCGTTCGCGAATTGACCGGGGGCCAGCCCCCCAAAGCCTCGATACAAATCGGGGAGCAACTCCACGAGACCAAACTCGGCACCTACTGCTGGTCCTCCAAAAACACTAGCACGTGCATAGACGCGGTCGGTCCGGCCGAACTCCTAAAAAACAAAAAGCCGGTCAAGGTAAGACCCGGCGCCGAAATCAAATTTGTGATGGATTACGAACCCCTTCCGAACAAAATCCACCTGGAGCAAATTTCGGAAGGCAAGAACACGGAGATTGCCGTGAAAGAAAATACCTTCCGAGCTCCGACTCAAAAAGGAACCTACTATTTTTCATACGGGGTCTGGTGGATGGATGAAAAACGGGAGCATGTTTCCCTTGGGGACGCTTTTTATGTTTTTGCATTGGAAGTCATCTAAATGCTTTGGCCCTTTCGTTTCAATCCTAGTCAGGCCTTGAGCCATAGAGTGTCTTCCGCGACCTCCTCGCCATTGACGACCAGCACGATGCGATGCTCCCCCGGATAATGGCGCCTTGTCGTCAAATCGGACCAGCCGTGCTTGCGCCGCCCTGTCAGCTTCGAGCCGCCGGGGACGGTTTTGTCCGACAGGAGGAACAACTTGCGTGAGGTTTGTCCGTTGGCTTTCACGAAATAAATGCCATATTCGATCCTTAAGCGCGCGTCGGTTCCTTCCCGAATGGAAAGCTCATAATGAATCATGCTGTGGTCCCCAATGGATATTTTCTTGGGCTCGACCGCAAGCACAGCCGACTGCACAAGCGCGTTTCCCTCGCTGCTGCCGGAATAGCCAAACAGCCTCATGATGTCCGGCTCCGCTTTCCGGATCAACGTCCGGCAGGCATGCCTGACAATCCAATCGGTATCCGGATGGTTCCCGAGCCACGCTTTGGCCAGCCGAATCACGATGTCAGGATGGTCTTTGGCGATATCGTTCAAATTGTTGGCCACGCTCTTGCGGACATAAAGCGACGGATCTTCCTTCAGCCGCTCCAACACCGGCAGCACGGGGGAAGGATCCTTTTTGAATGGCGCAAGCGCTTGTCCCCACGGCAGACGGGGTCTGCAGCCTTCGCTCGCCAAACGTCTGACATGTTCGTTCGGATGTTGCGACCATATCAGCATTTGGTTCATCATCCGCTGCGGATCGCGCAAAATGAACGGTCTGACCGCAAATTCGGACGAGGAACGCTGCGTGAACCGCTCCAACGCCCCCATCGAAAGATCCCAATGTTGCGGATCCTGCCCGTACACTTCGACATAGTCGGGAAAAAACAGGTACGGAAACCCGGTACAATCCTCATCGATCGAAAACAACACCTCCAACGCAGCCGGATAAGACGAAGGCAAAAATTCGCCCAAAACGGTCGCGATTCGGCGGATTCTCGCCTTTAGCTCCAGTCCCTCCCAAGCATCGTCCATGATTGTTGCAACAAAGTCCTCGGCCTGAAAGGCCGGATATGCGGATCTGACCTTCCCGGCGAAATCCCCTAAAAACTCCCGATCGTACATCGCTTTTAACGCTTCAGCCAAATTTTTCTCCCCCGTCGTTCAAAGGTTCCGCAAAATGCGAACACCCGTTTTCGTTTACTATAGCAAGAAACGAAACGGGTGTACAGTTTTGATCCATATAGATTGAACTAAAGTTTGCATTGAACCTTCCTGTTCAAAGAACCCGATGCGGCCCTATAACCTTCATTACTTTTATTCATTCTATATATAGATTTGAATTAAAGTAAGTCACATCTTTGAAACGGATAGTCCCTGTGGATCAAGGAATGACAAGTAAAAACTTTAATTCATTCTATATAAGTGAATTATTTTTTCAGTTTTTCCTGCTGCTCCAAATAGTCGCGCATCTTGCGCATGTAGTCCGGAGCATCCATCGGGTCGCCCGCCATCAGCTCGATGATGCACATTTTGCCGGCGCATTCCTTTTCCGCGCGGGAGATCGCGTCATCCAGCTCTTGATTGGTCCGAACCGTTACGGCATAAGCTTCCCCGCCGAAGGCTTCCGCAAGCTTCGTATAGGACCAGTTCGGGATGTTGTTATAGGTTTGGTTTTCGGTCTTTGCGTTCAAATATTTTTCGATGGTATATCCGTCATTGTTCAGCACGAAAATGATCGGCTTGCAGCCGTAATACAGCATGGAACTGATTTCCTGGGCCGTGAGCTGCAAGGAGCCGTCGCCCGTGAAAAGCAGGACCCTGCGCGAAGGGGCCGCAATGCATGCTCCATAGGCTGCAGGCGTGGCGTAACCGATCGATTGCCATGCTCCCTGGCCGATAAACAGCGTGTTGACCGGGAGCGAAACCTGACTCATGCCGTAATAAAATGTTCCCGTTTCCGCAATCACGATATCCCCTTCTTTGAGCATCCGTTGAAACCGGGGATAGTAGGAAGCCGCCTGAAGCGAATCATCCGGATTGCCTGTAACGGCGTCGTACGGTCCGGGCCCTTTGGTTGGCGTTCCCGGCTGTTTCCACCCGATGTTTTGCAAAGCGAGCAACAGATCCTCCGCCTTCACGTTGGGATATTCCGCCAGACCCGCTTTAACCTTCGAGGGTTGAATGTCTATAAGCCGGAGCGGGTCCAGTTTGGCCGTAAAATTCGCGGTATTGCCGTCCGCCTCCACAAAGCCGGCTGCGATGACGCAATCCGCGCTTTCCACAAGGCTGCGGACGTCCTGACGGCCGAAGGCTCCTCCATACATGCCCATAAAAAGCGGATGCGATTCGTCGAACGCGCTTTTGCCGTACAACGTGGAAACTACCGGCAAATTCAGCGATTCCGCAAGTTTGCGTACGTATGGCTCCCAATGGAACCTCATCGTTTTGACGTCCACTAAAAGGATTGCGTTTTGCGCCTGCATCAACATCCTGGTGATGTGTTCGACGGCGGTCTGCAGCGCTTCGGGACTCGAATTGGTTGACGCCGGGCTGGCTTCTTGGCGCATAACCACCGGCTTGGCGACCAAATCGTCGGCAACGACGAGATACACCGGTTGCTTTTTTTCCTTGGCGATCCGGATGGCATTCGGGATTTCCAGCATGGCATTTTCGGGCGTCAGTACGGCCGTATAGGCCGTGATTTGTTCATACATCTTGCGGAATACGTCATAATTGCCGTCCATTAACGTATGATGCATCAGCTTGTGCTGCTTCTGTGCCGCATCCGGCGGCGAGCCGACGATATGGATCACGGGCACATGCTCGCTGCAGGCGCCGGCAACGGCGTTGCAGGCGCTCATTTCGCCGACGCCAAACGTGGTGACGAGCGCGGACAATCCTCTGATTCTCGCATAAGCATCCGCCGCGTATCCGGAGTTCAGCTCATTTCGTCCGTTAATGAATAGCAGTCCGGCGTACCGTTCGATCGCATCCAGCAGAGAGAAATTATAGTCTCCGGGCACGCCGAAAATGTCGGTCAGTCCCTCCTGTTTCAAACAGTCCAAAAGATATTCACCCAACGTTTTCGGCCGCATTGGTTCCAGATTTTGGTTGTTAAGCTCTTGTTGTGCCATCGGCGATTTTAGGCTCCTTCCTTTTTTAGTGTCCGGCAGCCGCGTTAATCGCTTCTTTCACCGTCCTGGCCAGCGATTCGGCATCCCCCAGCGCTTGGAAGTGCAGAAACAGGATACGCGGCTCTTCGCCGATGAGGTGGTTATGTAGGGCGGATATGTTGATGTTCCCTTTGCGAAGCGCATCGATGACGGGATTCACCTCGTTGCCGAGAAGCGCAAACTCCCCGATCACCGCCGTTTTATCGCCTACCTTTTCAAAATTCGCGCCGAATGAAAGTTCGATTTCTTCCGGAGATAACGGCACTCCCAAGTTTGAAACCTTGATACTTTTGCGGTGAATCCCCAATTTGCACAAGCCGTTTTCATGCTTCAATTCCGTGTTAAAAACTTTGTCGAATACTTGGCAATCTGGCGCTTCAGCCCCCAAGACGGTGCCCGACGGGACGAGCAGCAAAAATGCAGCAGCCATGAACCCAAAGATTTTTTTCATCTTGTCCATTCCTCCAAGTTTGGGATTTTAGCTTATTGTTTTACGAAAAAGCGCAAAAAATCCCTATTGCTTTTGGCAATAAGGATTTTTTTCTTTTTGCCTGATTCCCTCAGGGAGGGTCAACTTAATCGTATGATCGTAACATTGGTCGGCGTGGTGGTCGTAAGCGTTGCGGTTGCAAGCACACCGAACAGCTGAATGCTTATGGTTGCCCCTGCAGGAACAGGCGTAATCACGTTTGTTTGGAAGGAAGTCGTGCCGACTGCGGGCGATATCGTTGAGGCCGGTGCGGCGCTTCCGTTGATTAGTATGCGGGAACTGACCAGCAAAGAAACGTTCAAGTTGACCGAATATGAAATATAATAGTTTCCTGCATTGGCGACGGTAAATGTATTATTGGCCGCATTTATCGTGATGCCTGGTCCGAAATCCTGCGCGTTTGGGAACGATACGTTTGTTCCGCCTAAAACTACAGCGATGACGGTGCCGGACGTATTGGCCGCAAATGCGTGATTTTCGGTCACGCTGGTCCCTGTCGCACCCGTGGTGCCTGTGGCTCCTGTGGCTCCCGTCGCACCCGTTGCTCCCGTAGCGCCTGTAGCGCCTGTTGGCCCGGTTGCTCCTGTAGAACCTGTCGCTCCCGTTGCTCCTGTGGCTCCTGTAGCACCTGTTGGCCCGGTTGCGCCTGTCTCGCCCGTGGCGCCTGTTGCTCCTGTAGCTCCCGTCGCCCCTGTCGCTCCCGTTGCTCCTGTGTCGCCTGTCGCTCCTGTGGCTCCTGTTGCACCTGTCTCGCCCGTCGCACCCGTCGCTCCCGTGGCTCCTGTTGCGCCTGTCGCTCCTGTATCACCTGTTGGCCCGGTTGCGCCTGTCTCGCCCGTTGCACCCGTCGCTCCTGTTGCTCCTGTTGCACCTGTGTCGCCTGTCACTCCGGTGGCACCTGTTGGCCCGGTTGCGCCTGTCTCGCCCGTTGCACCCGTCGCTCCTGTTGCACCCGTTGGCCCGGTTGCTCCTGTATCACCTGTCGCACCAGTGGCACCTGTGTCGCCTGTCGCTCCTGTAGCTCCCGTTGCGCCCGTTGCCCCTGTTGCGCCTGTCTCGCCCGTTGCACCCGTCGCTCCTGTAGCACCTGTTGGCCCGGTTGCACCTGTGTCGCCCGTCGCTCCTGTAGCTCCTGTAGCTCCCGTCGCTCCCGTTGCTCCCGTTGCACCTGTCGCTCCGGTTGCTCCCGTTGCTCCGGTTGGCCCGGTTGCGCCTGTCTCGCCCGTTGCACCCGTCGCTCCTGTAGCACCTGTTGGCCCGGTTGCTCCTTTATCACCTGTCGCTCCGGTGGCACCTGTCTCGCCCGTCGCACCCGTCGCTCCCGTGGCTCCTGTTGCGCCTGTCGCTCCGGTGGCACCTGTTGGCCCGGTTGCGCCTGTCTCGCCCGTGGCGCCCGTCGCTCCTGTAGCACCTGTTGGCCCGGTTGCGCCTGTCTCGCCCGTGGCGCCTGTGGCTCCTGTTGCGCCTGTCGCTCCTGTAGCACCTGTTGGCCCGGTTGCGCCCGTCGCACCGGTTGCACCTGTTGCACCTGTTGCACCTGTCGCTCCCGTTGCGCCCGTTGCCCCTGTAGCTCCTGTCGCACCTGTGTCGCCTGTCGCTCCTGTTGCTCCCGTCGTACCCGTTGCACCTGTGTCGCCTGTCGCTCCCGTCGCTCCTGTCGCACCGGTGGGACCCGTCGCTCCTGTAACTCCCGGCTCTCCCATAGCGCCTGTCGGGCCGACAACGCCGGCCGCTCCCGTAGGTCCCGCGGCTCCTGCTTCACCCGTCGCTCCCGCTGCAGCCAGAAGCGTATAATCGGGCGAACTTCCCGGTATGCCTGCCGGCGATGCCACGTTAGCGATATACGTACTTCCATGAAAAGTAACGATTTGTCCCTGCGGATAAAACCGGCTCTGTTCAGGATCAAACGGCAGAATCCCGTTGAACCCCGCTCCTGTCGGCCCCGGCGGGCCGGTCGCACCAACTTGGCCGGGATCGCCTGCCGGCCCGGGTGGGCCAGGAGGACCCGGTGGCCCGGGCGGACCAGATACGCCGATTCCCCCTGGCGTTCCGGTGCCCCCAAGCGCGACCGAGGACAGAACGTCGGATATCGAACGCTGGATTTTCCTGATCAGATCGACCAACGTATCTTTGATATTCCGCGAGACATGAAGCAGCAGGATCGTGGATAAAAGGTCATCCAGATTCTCCTGGAGGTTAATCAGAATCCCTGCTCCTGAGACCGGCACCGCCTCACACATCGTAATCGCCAGTTCAAGCGTCGATTGCAGGCGGGCTTTGTCTCTGACGGGAAAATCGGAATCCGTAACAAAGATTTGAAGAAGCTTTAGCACGTCCTTCAAAGCCGCAACCGATACCGGATTTTGCCTGAGCAGCGCAGGAGGGACCGTTTGAAGCAGGCGCAGCAAGAGACCGATGAGCTTTTCGGTCTGCTGCCGGGTAATCGGAATGACGCCGAACTCTTCATTTTCATCCATACTCATTCATCCCCCCTTTACGATCGATGCTCCAATAGCTTGTACGTTCCATGCAGGGTATTTCGAGGCGTTTATAACCAAACGTTACTCCACCCTATGCCGTTTGCCCGGAAAGGGTGACTCCCCTTTTTCCCGGCACAACCAAAAAAACGCTCCCCCACATGACGTGAAGGAGCGGTGAAATCCTTATTTTTTTGCAGCGATTTCTTCATTAATAATAGAGATGATCTCCGGGATGCTTTTTGCTCCCAGGTCGCCTGCTTCCCTTTTCCGCACGGACACACCGCCGGAATTTTTTTCGTTTTCGCCGAGAACGAGCATGTAAGGGACCTTCATCATTTCGGCTTCCCGGATTTTGTACCCCAACTTTTCGTTCCGGATATCGATTTCGACCCGAATACCGGCCTCTTCAAGCGATTTTTTGACCGCAAAAGCGTAATCGGCGTAGTTCTCCGACACGGGCAGCAGCTTCGCGTGAACGGGGGACAACCACAACGGGAAGGCTCCGGCATAATGCTCCGTCAGCATGCCCATGAACCGGTCGATCGAGCCGTACACCGCACGGTGAATGACGACCGGGCAATGTTTCTCGCCGTCTTCGCCGATGTAAGCGAGATCGTATTTTCGGGGCATTTGGAAATCCAGCTGAATCGTGCCGCACTGCCAGCTCCGCTTGAGCGCGTCCAAAATGTGAAAATCGATTTTCGGCCCGTAAAACGCGCCGTCCCCCTCATTGATGCGGTAATCGATGCCGCGGCGGTCCAACACGTTTTGCAGCGCCCGCTCCGCTTCTTCCCAGAGCTCATCCGAACCCATCGAGTCTTCCGGACGCGTCGACAGCTCGATTTTGTATTCAAAGCCGAACACTTGATACATGTTGTCGATCAGTTCGATGATGCTGCCGATTTCTTCTTCGATCTGGCTCGGGAGCACGAACAGATGCGCGTCGTCCTGGCAAAACGTCCGTACCCGCAGCATGCCGTTGAGCGCTCCCGAGAATTCATGCCGGTGCACCTGGCCGAACTCCGAAATGCGCAGCGGCAGATCGCGGTAGGAACGGAGCTTGTTTTTGAAAATCAGCATATGTCCCGGGCAGTTCATCGGCTTCAGCGCATATTTCGTGTCGTCGACGTTCGTGAAGTACATGTTGTCTTTGTAATGATCCCAGTGTCCCGATTGTTCCCACACCCGCTGGTTCATCATAAGCGGCGTCCGGACTTCGTCGTAGCCCCTTTTCCCCTGCATTTCCCTTGCGAAGTTTTCAAGCTCCGTGCGGATCGTCATCCCTTTCGGCAGGAAAAACGGCATGCCCGGCGCTTCCTCCGAAAACATGAACAGCTCCAGCTGCTTGCCCAGCTTGCGGTGATCGCGTTTTTTGGCCTCCTCAAGAAAATGAAGATGCTCTTCCAGCTGTGATTGCTTCGGAAATGCCGTTCCGTATATGCGCTGCAGCATCTTGTTGTCGGAATTTCCGCGCCAGTAGGCGCCCGATACGTTCAGCAGCTTGAATGCCTTGATTCGGCCCGTGGATGGCAGATGAGGCCCGCGGCATAAGTCGAAAAATTCTCCTTGGTCGTAAATCGAAATGACCGCATCTTCCGGCAGATCGCGGATCAGCTCCAGCTTCAGCGGATCTTCGAGTTTTTCAAAGATTCCGACGGCTTCCTCGCGGCTAACCTCCCGGCGGACGATCGGCAGATTTTCCCGGGCAATGTTCTCCATTTCCTTTTCGATCGCGGCCAGGTCATCCGGCGTTAAAGGCTTCTCGATATCGATGTCGTAGTAGAATCCGTCTTCGATGACCGGACCGATGCCGAGTTTGACCGCCTTTTCGCCATACAGCCGTTTGATCGCCTGCGCCATCAGATGCGCCGTGCTGTGACGGTAGATCTCAAGCCCGTCCCGACTGTCCAGGGTGACGATTTCCACCCGTCCGTCCGCTTCGAGCGCATGGCTCAGGTCGACGGGCTTGCCGTCGATTTTGCCTGCGATCGCGTTTTTCTTTAGCCCGATGCTGATCGATCCGGCGATTTGTTCCACCGTGGTGCCTTGCGGATACCTCCTTATCGAACCGTCTGGCAGCGTTACTTGAATCTCCATTGTTCTGACCTCCATTCCTTTGAATTGGTTTACGTTTGGTGACTTCAAAACTCCATTTATGAACGCAAAAAAACGCATCTCATCCTCAAGGGACGAGTGCGTTCATCTCGTGGTTCCACCCTAATTCAACCTGCCGTCAACCAGCCTCGGCCGCAGGCCAAAGTTGAAATTGCAGGTTCTCATTGGAATCCGTTAACGGGGATCAGGCGGTGCCGCTTACTGCCGCTCCGTGATGCAAAAGCGGGTTCAACGCCACAGCTACAAAGGGGTAACTTCATGCCGTTTTCAGGAGAAGCTTTCAGCCGGAACCTCTCTCTCTGGGCAGCTCGTGCAGGAAGTCATGTCTTTGATCAAAGCCAAATGTTGAATTATGGCTATAATCAAATCATAGACCAAAATAAATGTCAAGCCCTTGTTTTTCGTTGCTCCCAAATGAAAAGCACCGCAGTCCATCTGCGATGCGTCGTTCATGTCATCTATGTGTCATATGTCGGGACAGCCTGCCGAGTAGCGCTTTACAAAGCCGAGGAAGCTTGGCCTACCCAGGCTTGCAGCTGTTCCGGATCAAAGCCTTGGCCTTGGCGGAGCTTCATCGTTTTCCGTTCCGGCGGACCGTCAAAAACGCCTTCCGGAAGGTCAAGTTCAGTCGCATTAAAAATCGTAAAACTGACGGCATCCTTCGAAGTCGAAATGACCGCCGCATATTTCCCGTTTTTCAAAAAATGGGGCTTTTTGTATTGGATCCGCTCCTGCACGTCCGGAATGGCCTGACGAACAACCTCGCGCAGCCCGGCTGCCAATTCCTTTTGCCACGGTTCCTTGATGGCATCAATAAAATCCGATACTTCCTGGCTCATATCATCTTCTCCTTTGCTTCGGGAATGTAAGTCCGTTCGGACCCTGTTCGTGCACTGAATTAGGATGGTTACATAAGCCCGGGGATTTTAAATGTGCTCCCTCAAGTTTGTTTCCATCGCCATGATGTTAGGATCATGATAGGTTTCTTCCTGATCCGACAGCTGACGCAGCTCAATCTCCGCTTCGCCCCGGCCTTTTGGAACGGGAGCCTTTTTCGCCCACTCCAAGGCCTCCTCGATGGAATGAGCTTCGAGCATGATGAAGCTTTCCATCAGCCCGCTCTCCGCGGAAAACGGACCCGCAGCTGTGCTTGTTGCTTCGCCGTCCGGCGATAACGTGATCCGAAACCCGCCGGAGCTTGGAAGCAGCGACTCGTCGGCAAGCAGCATGCCTGCATTGGCCAAGGATTTGGCATATGCTTCCCGCCGGGCCGCAAAATGCGGATCGCATTTCACGCCCGCTTCCGAAAATGCCGTCGATTTGAATATCAATACATATCTCATCGGTTCGCTCCTTCAAGCAGAGGTTGGATTTGGCGACTTCCTGCCTTTGTCTCTGCCTTTACTTAAGCGACGAACGAGAAAGCGGCTAATCGACGGACGGATCGAAAAATTAAAAAAAGATTTTCAATGGATGCATTCGGATGCCCGGGCGAGCAAAAGATCCCGCTCGCGGCTGTTCTTCGCCAAAGCTGCAGCCCGCTCAAATTCTAGCCGCGCTTCCTCAAAGCGGTCCAATTTGAACAACAGATCGCCGCGAACGCTGGGTAAAAGATGATATTCCGAAAGGGCCTCCTCTTCCGTGATCGCATCGACGATCTGAAGCCCGTATAGCGGCCCAAAGGCCATCGCGACCGCCACCGCCCGGTTCAATTCCACGATGGGCGAGGGCAGAACACGCGACAAAGCTTCATACAATGCGGAAATTCGGACCCAATCCGTGTCCGCAGGCGTCACGGCCTGTGCGTGGCAAGCCGCAATGGCCGCCTGAAGCGCATAAGGGCCGAGCGGCTTTCCCAGCTGCCGGCAGCGATTGAGGGCGGCCAGTCCGCGGCGGATCAGCAGTCGATCCCATTGGGCCCGGTTTTGATCCATGAGCAGGATCGGCTCCCCGTCCGCTCCCACCCGCGTTTTCAGCCGGGAGGCCTGAATTTCCATCAGCGCCGCGAGCCCGTGCACTTCGGGTTCATCCGGCGCAATCTCCGCCAGGACGCGGCCGAGCCTTAATGCTTCCTGGCAAAGAAGGGGACGGACCCAATGTTCGCCCGCGGTTGCCGAATAACCTTCGTTAAACATTAAATACATGACCTCAAGCACCGTGCCGAGGCGCTCCTTCAGCTCTGCGCCGACGGGTACCTCGAACGGGACCTTTTTGGCGCTGAGGGTCCGTTTCGCCCGAACGATCCGCTGCGCGATCGTTGCTTCGGCAACCAGAAAGGCGCGGGCGATTTCGTCCGTCGTCAGGCCGCACAACAGCCGGAGCGTAAGCGCCACCCGTGCATCCTGGGACAATACCGGATGGCATGTCATGAAGATGAGGCGCAGGAGATCGTCACCGATCTCCCCGTCCAGCTGACGATCCATGTCCTCTTCCGTATACCATTCGGCGCTGCGGGTTAACTCTTCGTATTTTTGGTCTCGAAGCTTGTTTCTTCGCAGCAGGTCGATCGCGCGCCGTTTGGCCGTCGTCATGAGCCACGCTCCCGGATTGTCGGGGATGCCCGTTTCCGGCCACCGCTCAAGCGCGATCACGAGCGCATCCTGGGCCAAATCTTCCGCCAACCCTACATCGCGTACCATACGCGTTAAACCGGCGATTAGTTTGGGTGATTCGATCCGCCAAATGGCGTCGATCGTACGCCCCGCGTCAGAAAAGCTCACAGTCTAAATTGCCCCTTTATTTTTTCTTGCTTATTTTCATCCGAAGACAATTCTTCCGGATCAAAGATTTGCCTAAGTTCAATCTCTGCTTGTCCGCCTCCATGCGGATCGGGCATGCGCAACGCCCACTCGATCGCTTCCTCCCGCGACTTCACTTCGATCAGCGTAAAGCCGGCGATGATTTCCTTGGCTTCCGTGAACGGGCCGTCCACTACCTTCGGTTTGCCTCCCGGCTCCGGATACGAAATCCGAATGCCGCTCGAACTAGGCTGCAGCCCGTCCGCCGCAAGAAGCACCCCCGCTTTCGCCAGCTCCTCGTTGTACCTCAGCATGGCATCGAGCAGCTCCTGGCTTGGCTTGACGCCCGCTTCCGAATCCGTTGTTCCTTTGACGATCATCATAAAACGCATGTTTTTTCCTCCCGGGTATGTGATAAGCGGGCCGATTACCGTTTCATTCCATCCGCTTGGGGCGGCCCTCTATAAGGACAACGAATGAAAGACGTGCAAATCGACGCATCAAACGATTTTTTTCAAAAAAATCATTGGACGCTTCAGTTTTCAAAGCGTTTTATTTATTTCGAGCAAATAGGACTGTTTCCTGCATCTCCCTCTGCTATCTGTTCCTAAAAAGTTCCGGATAACCGGATGAAGGTCATTTGGCGTAAAGTCCTTCTTCTCCTTCTTCCTTTGACACGGACGCTCCTAGCCAATGCAAAAAAACCTGCCGAACGCTTCATGCTCGGCAGGTTTCGATCTAATAATTTAATTCGCTTCTTCTTTTGCCCGGTACCTTTCCTTAAACTCCTGCAGACCGATGATCGTCCCTTCGACCCGGGATCGTTCCGCGGCGAATGCCATCAAATGGCTTTGAACCGAGGCATCGGCCGACGTCAAGCCTTGGCTTGCGCCGTTTGTGCGCACGAGCTTCAGAAAATTCTTCACGAGGCGCAGATCGCCGCCGCCATGTCCGACGTGGCCGCCCATGTCTTCAAAGGAGATGCGTTCGACCTTCCCGCTGCCGAAATGGATGATTTCGATTTCGTTTTTCTCCATCGCTCCGCGGATTTCGCCTGTCGTCCCCATCAGCTTGATCGTGCGGCTGATATCTCTCGTGAACGCGCTCATCGTAAAAGCGGCCGTCACCCCGCTCGCAAACTCCAAATTCACGACCTGATGATCGACGACGTCGTTGTCGCAGTGGTACACGCATCTGCCATACGGCCCTTCCTCCAACGCTTTGTAGCGGGCGGCGTAGCTCATATCGTCGCTGATCGCCGACGTCGGCCAATTCGTGTCCTCCGTCAAATAGATATTGGGCGCATAATACAGGCACTCATCCGCAACCGGACATCCGTCCAGGCATCGCAGCGGAGCCCCCTCCGGCGCTTCCGAAGCCGTGAAATGGCTCAGCGAACCGAAGGAAGAAACCTTGACGCAATCCGAACCCGCAAGCCACAGCAAAATGTCCAGATCGTGGCAGGATTTGGCCAAAATCATCGGGCTGGACTCGTCCTTCCGCCGCCAATTGCCCCGCACGAAACTATGCGCCTGATGCCAATACCCCACGTTTTCATTGTGCTGAATCGACATCAACCTGCCGATCGCGCCTTTATCGAGGAGCTCTTTGAGCGTGCTGAAAAACGGCGTGTACCGCAGGACGTGGCAAATCGAAAACACGAGTCCGGCCTTGGAAGCCATTTCGCCCATCCGAATGCATTCTTCCGGATCAGGCGACATCGGCTTTTCCAATAACACGTGGTATCCCGCCTGCAGCGCCTTCATCGTCGGCTCGAAATGCTGTTTGTCCTGGGTGCAGATCAGCACCGCATCCGCGAGCTTCGGTTTCGCGAGCAAATCGTCCCAATGCTCGAAGCACATCTCCTCTGCCAGACCATGCCTTTTTTTGAAGTTTTCCCTCCGCTGACGGACGGGCTCCGCGACCGCAACGACCTCCAGCTCGGCAGGATGCTGCAGCGCATAGTCCATGTAGTTGATGCCGCGAAGGCCCGCCCCGATTAATGCAACTCTAACCTTTTTCATCCGATAACTCCGCTCCTTAGCCATATTCGCTTATTCTTTGACGCTTCCGACGGTCATGCCTTTAACAAAATATTTCTGCAAAAACGGATATACGACCATGATCGGCAGCGCCCCCATGAAAATTTGCGCCGTCTGCAGCGTTTTTTCGCTCAGGTTCTCCATCGCTTTGATCTGCTCGATCGATACCGAAGTCATCTGGGAATTGATCGACATGATGAGCGTGGACAAATAGGTTTGCAGCGGATATTTCTCCGGCGAGTTCAAGTACAAAATGCCGTCAAACCAAGAATTCCAATGCCCCACGATCGTGAACAACCCGATGGTCGCGATGGACGGCAAGGACACCGGCAAATAAATCCGCCACAAAATTCTCCAGTGCCCCGCGCCGTCGATCGTCGCGGCTTCGTCCAGCTCGCGCGGAATGGTGCGGAAGAAGTTCAGCATCAGCACCATGTTCCACACGTTAAGCGCTCCCGGCAAAATCAAGGCCCAGATGGAGTCGATCAATCCCGTATTTTTGACGATGATATACGTCGGGATCAGCCCGCCGCCAAAAAACATCGTGATCGCGAAAAACCACACGTATACCGTCCGGAATTTGAACTGGTCCACCGATTTCGACAGCGGGTACGCCGTCACGAAGCATAAAAACATGTTGACGGCCGTCCCCAGCACCACCCGCTCGACGGATACGCCCAGCGAACGGAAAAACTCGACTTTTTCCCCGAGGTAACGGTAAGCATCGAAGTTGAAGCCGACCGGCCAAAGCTTGACTTCGCCCGCCATGGCCGCCGTATTGGAGCTGAGGGACACCGAGAGGAGGTGAATAAACGGAATAATGCCGAGAAGCGTGATCGCCGTTAGCAGCACCGTATTGAATATGACGAAAATCCTTCTGCTGATCGTAGGTTTATGCATCTCTCTGCCTCCCGTTTAAAAGATCCGATAATTGTTGTATTTGTAAGCCGCGTAATAGGTCACGGACACCAAAACCAGGGAAATGACGGATTTGAACAATCCGACGGCGGCGGCCGGTCCGAACTGCTGGCTGAACATCCCCAGCCTGTAAACGAACGTATCGATGATATCCGCCCCTTCGTAAACGGTCGGGTTATACATGATCAGGATTTGTTCGAAGCCGGCATTCAAAATGCCGCCAAGGCTGAGCACTCCGAGCAAAATGAGGATCGGCGCCATGCCCGGAAGCGTAATGTGGATCATTTGCTTCCATCGTCCCGCACCGTCCACTTCAGCGGCTTCGTAAAGGGTCGCGTTGATGCCGGTAATCGCGGCCAGCATAACGATCATGTTATACCCCATCCCTTTCCAGACGTCGGACCCGATCACGATGCCGCGGAACCACTCGTTATCCAGCATGAACATGATCGGCTTGAGTCCCATCGCCGCCAGCAGCCCGTTGACCGGGCCGCTCAGCGAAAACAGCTCGATGATGACGCCGCCAAGCACGGTCCAGGACAGGAAAAACGGCAGGAACACGGCCGATTGGATGAACCGGGAAAACCAGCGCTTGGTGACTTCATTGAGCAGCAGCGCCAGAATCAGAGGGACGAGCAGAAACAACACCATTTTAATGACGGCGATCAATACCGTATTCCACAGCACCTGCTTGAAATCCGGCATATTAAAAACGTATTTGAAGTTGTCGAACCCGACGAACTTCGAATGGAAAAAGCCGGAAAGCGGCTCGAATTGCTGGAATGCCATCACCAGCCCGGCCATGGGCCCGTAAGCATAAATGAGCGTGACGATCACGCCGGGCAGCAGCATGATATGAAGCAAATATTCCTTTTTTAGCGTTCTCACAGATGGACCTCCCCGTTCAAATCGTAAACGGGAGGAATCGCCGGCATCCATCAGGCTCCTCCTCCCGTTTCATCACATCATTCTGGATTGTCGCAGCATCCGCGCAAGCGATTATTTCGCAGCCTGTTTGCTGTACCAGTCGTTCACCTCTTGGGTGATTTGGTCTCCGCCAAGGGACTTCCAGCTTTGAACGAACTTGTCGAATTCGTCCAGGGAACCGCCCATAATGATTTTCGTGAAAGATTCCTGCATCAGCTTGTCGAGCTGGGCGCCTTTTTCGACTTGCGTTTCCGTCGGCAGGCCGAAGAATTCGTTGTTCACGAAAGCTCCGCTTTCCTTGATCTGCCGGGTCATGCCCCAGCCTCCGTCTTTTGCCGCGCGGCTGAAGTATTGGCCCCAGTTGACGCCTTTGGAGGCATTCGCCGTGTTGCCTGCCAGATAATCCTGGGTTGCCTTAAAGACGTCGGCAACGTTTTTGTAGTTTTCATCGTCCAGCGTAATTTCCGTCTGCTTCGCATCCAGCGCCTTGTTGACTTCCGTATAGATCGTCTCGATTTGGGCCGGGTTGTAAATCCGCGGATTAAACCAGTTGTATACGTATCCGTTTTCCGCTTTGTTTTGCTCCATGTATTTCTTTTTGCCTTTTTCGATGTAGAAGTTGATCATTTTGATGGCGGCTTCCGGATTTTTCATTTTTTTGTTTACGGCATAAACTTTGCCGCTGCGGATTTTAGGCACCAGCGATTTGCCGGGACCGTCGAGACCCGGAATTTGAATCGCGATCCATTCCGCTTTCGGGTCTTTGTCGACGTTCAGGTTCAGCGGATAGTTCGGATACCACCATTCGCCGTACACGATGCCGACTTTGCCTGCCGTGATGTCTTCGACGGCCTTGTTTTCGTCCTTTAGCGCAAATTCTTTGTCCAAAATGCCGTCCTTGTACCAGGATTGAAGCTTGCCCAGCGCGGTTTTCACTTCCGGCTGAATGAGGCCCGGAATCAGCTTGCCGCTGCTGTCCTTGATCCAGGCGGACTGATTGTCGCCGATCGAAGGATAAGCGCCGAAGCCGTTAAAAAATCCTCTAAGGTCGTAAGCCCAGAAAAACAGGTTCTTTTGCAGGGATACGCCGTACGTGTCGTTTTGGCCGTTTTGGTCCGGATCGTTTTTCACGAAGGCTTGGGCTACCTTATCCAGTTCGTCCATCGTTTTCGGCGGCTCCAGCTTCAAGTTTTCAAGCCAGTCTTTGCGGAGCCAGAGCAGCTGCGTCGACAGGAACGGGTCTTCGAAAGCCGGGATCGCGAGCAGCTTGCCGTCCTCGGTGAACGTCTTCATGGCAAAACCGCCGTCGGATTCCATGTATTTCTTCAGCTCCGGAGAAGCGTAATCGTTATAAGCTTCGGTCAAATCGGCCAGCATGCCCTGCTTTTTCAGCTTCTCGAAGTTTTTCTGGTCAAGCTCCATGATGTCCGGCAGGTCGGCCGAAGCCATTGCCAGCGAGAACTTTTGCTCGAATTGGCTGGACGGAACGGTCCACTTGTATTTGACTTCGATGTTCAGCATGTCTTTCAAATCTTTGAGGTAAGCGTTTTGGTCCGGCGTGATGCCTTTCGGCGTCCGCGGGTCTTCCGGAGGGTTGTAGCCGAGCACTTCCGTCACCGTGACGGTTTCGGGATATTTCCCGAGCGGCTCCGGCGGCGCGTCCGTGCTCTTTTTTTCTTCCTTGGAGGACGGGTCTGCAGCCGGGCCTGCCGTATCTTTGCCTTGGCTGGAGCATGCCGTAAATAACGAAAGCGACATCGTGACGAGCAAAATCATTTTCCATGGATTGATTTTTTTCATGTTCAATGCGTTTCCCCCTTTGTTTATGCTGCGATTTGCAAGTGCTTTATGTGTTTAATTATAAATTTCAGAAGAAAACGCTATCAATTTTGAGTTTTTTACTTCCCTTTCACTTTATTTACCTTTTTAAAAACGATCGCTGCGAAACCGATGATCGGGCTCTCATTTGGCATTGCGGTATTCTTGGGGAGAGATGCCCGTCTTTTTTTTGAAAAAGGTCGTAAAGTAGGATTGCGAATCGAACCCGACGCGGGCAGCGATTTCGTTCAGCTTCAGGTTCGTGTGCATCATCAGGTGCACGGCTGCTTCAAGCTTTTTCGATTGGATGTAGTCCAGCAGATTTTGCCCCGTCATTTGTTTGTAGTAGCGCGACAAATACGATGGGTTGAAATGCACTTTCTCCGCGATTGCCGTCAGGGATACGTCCCCGGACAAGTTGGCTTGTATGTAGTTTTGGATCTGGCCGATCACCCAAGATTTCATGTCCTCCTGCTTCAGGAGCCCCGGATCGTCCATGGCTTCCGGTTCGCTGCCGGCATGTTCGATATCGATGACGATCAGGTTTTGGCAGAGGGCAGTCCTGGAACGCAATACGCCCAGCAGCGTGTTGTATTGGCCGGAAACCGTCTCCCAGCATCCGCTTAAATTGCCCGATATGCCAAAGGATACGGATACGCCAATCAGGCTTTCGCATTCGTTCTGCACGAGCTCGAGAATCCCTTTCATATATGACGTAAATCCCCGCCACCGCTGCGGCTCCGAATCCGGCTGGGAAAAACGAGCAAGCAGTTCTTCGTGCGGCTGAAGCAGCCAAACGAGGACGCCTTCATCCAACACGGAATGTTCGCATGCAATCGAATCGGGCAAATAGTTGCTGAAGCCGTTTTGCACCGCCCCGAGCTTGTCCTTCGTATTCGGATCGTCGATTGAATCCAAGCTGCCGACGACAAAAAATGCAGGCTCGCTTACGCGAATTCGGAAGTCCAGTTCTTCATACCGGGGGTCGGACAGCAATGCGGCCGCGGATTCCCCCTTCAAAAGCCTGCCGACCAGCTCGTTTTTAAGCACGGGAGCGGCGATTTGAAAATGCATTTTCGCC
The DNA here is from genome assembly GCF_018333375.1 of Paenibacillus cookii. Lineage (GTDB taxonomy): Bacteria > Bacillota > Bacilli > Paenibacillales > Paenibacillaceae > Paenibacillus_AQ > Paenibacillus_AQ cookii. The sequence goes on along the minus strand of NZ_BORW01000019.1, from coordinate 21,196 downwards.
TTTTCTTCCCGGATTCTGCGGCGGTTTTCCTCGTCGAGTTTTTGGCAGGCCGCTTTTACCGCCCCAAAGATCGGTTCGATGCCTTCCGTTTTTAAGATGTAATTGTCCGCTCTCTTGCGCAGGGCTTCCTGGACGTAATCGAATTCGCTGTAACCGGTCAAAAAAATGATCCGGCAGTGCGGCCAATAGTAGGCGATGTCGTCGACAAGCTGCAGCCCGCTTTTTTGGGGCATGCGGATATCGCTGACGAGAATGTCGAGTTTCATTTTTTTGGCGATGTTTAACGCTTCCGCCGCCGAGTAGGCTTTGCAAACATCCAGTTCGAATTCGGTATTTTCCTGGAAAAGCTGAATCAATCCGTTGACGATGACCGGCTCGTCGTCGACGATTAACAATCGGTACATGCTGCTGCCTCCTTCATGTTTTCAAGTGCGATAACCAGATCTATTTTTAAGCCGCCATGCCGGCTTCTCGACACCGATAACCCGCTATCCGGCCCGTATTTAAGCTGGAGACGGTTGTTGACGTTGATGAGTCCCGTGTTTTCCACCGTTTTCGAATCCATGGCGAGTTTGCCGCGCAGCTCCTCAATCATCCCGTCGGTCGCCAAATTTCCGTTGTCTTCGACCGTGACGCGCAGCATCCCTTCCCGGTACGCCGTGCCGATCAACACCTTCCCTTCCATCATGCCGTCCTCAAAAGCGTGCTCGAACACGTTTTCGACGATCGGTTGGATGATCAGCCGCGGCACCGTGATCGATGGCGGAATTTCCGTCTCCTCCTCGTATTCGAAGGATACCCGGTTGGCGAAACGGATGCATTGAATGTCGCAATAATCCAGCGCATGGCGGTATTCCTTATAAAACGGAACCTCGTCGGACCCGCTTCTCGTAATGTACTGATAATAGCTTCCAAGCCGCTGGGAAAGCTCCGCCGCGCTGTCGGAATCCCCTACCTTGCACATCATGTAAATATTGAAAAAGCTGTTGTACAAAAAATGCGGATTGATCTGGGACTGGAGCTGTTTCAGCTGGGAATGCTGCAGCGCGATTTTCTGCTCGTAGTTTTCCTCGATCGAATTTTTGAGCCGCCGCGCCATATTGTTGAAGCTGTTGAACACGTAATGGAACTCGTCTTTGGTTTTCGATTCAATCGTAATATTGAGGTTGTCGGTTTCGATCATATGGAACGCTTTAACCAGCTTCGATAACGGCCGATGGATCATCACGTTGACGGAAAAGGAATACAGGATCATCACGATGATCGCGATAATGAACAGCGTATAGAACCAGGTAATAAATTGGCTTAACGGGCGCGTAAGCTCATTTTGGTTCACGTACATGATCATGGATAAATGCAGGGAGCCGACGGCGCTTCGGGTGATAAAATAATTGACTCCGTTCATTTTTTTGAACTGCGGCGGTTCTTGATCCACGGATTCGTCCGCCGTCAGTTTCAAAATCTCCTCCGATTCGTCCGCATTTTCCGCCGTCGTCAGCATCGTTCCGGATTCTTGGCTTCCGAGCAGCACTTCCGATTCGGGATACAGTTTCGCGATTTCGTTCAAGGACTGCAGCAGCATGGGCCTCGAGATTTCGATATACGTCACGATGCTGCCGTTGTTTGCGCTTTCAATCAGGAAAATCCGGTTCCCGCTGCGGTAAAAGGACGGCTTGGGCGTCACTTCGCTCAGCGACGTCATAAGCTTCATTTCCTCATTGGGCGTGCCCGTAACCCCCGAGTTCATCAAGATGGTCTTTCGGATGGATTCCACGTACACACCGCTGTTCACCACGTATTCGCTGGACGCCATGAGCGTGGACAGCCGGTCCCTGACCTGTTCGATCAGCTGCACTTCCTCGTAATCCCCCAGCAGGCTTCCCCGGAAGCTCAGCTTCTGCAGGTCTTTGTCGTTGATCAGCTGCAGCTGCAGATTGCGGATAAAATACATCTCTTTGTCGAGCTGTTTGGAATAAAAGGACGCCCCGGCCTGCGAGGAATTCAGAATGGCGTTTTTCGTGACCGACATGCCTTTGTAGTTGAGCCATATATTCATGGAAATGAGAGGAAGCAAAAATAAGATGAACACGATGACGATTTTTTGATAGACATACCATTTGGACGCTTTGCCCGCCGCCTGCAGCTTCATATGTACCTCCCGCTATTGCTTGGATGATCGAATCTTTTCATCTTTAGTATAAGGCTTCGCAAAAAAAGAACCATCCTTTTGGATGATTGATTCTTTTCGAATCCGCGCGGTTTTCGGTACTGGCCATGGACGGATTTACTGTTTTGCATACAAGTAATAGATGTAGTCGGTCATGACGGACAAATTCCCCGTTTGCCGCAGCATCGTGGAGATATTGCCTTTGTGGTATGTCCCGTGCGTCACGATTTGCATGACGATTTCGGCCAAGCTCGTTTCGCGGCTGCCTGCATACGGATTGTTCAGCATGACGCGTTTTTCCAGGTCTTCCTGCGCACGAAGGAAACGGGAGCACGCTTCGGACAGCCGTTTGAATTTCGTTTCCAGTTCCGGCAGCGATCCGTTTTCAAGTTCCTCCCTGATGGACCAGGAAGAATTCAGGGCATCCGCCAATTCCGCCCCTTGCAGCGTTTGGAACCAAACGTTGTCGACGATATAAATATGGGCCAGCGTTTTGGCGATGGACGGAAAACTGCTGGCGATCTCTTGCCGGTACAGCTCCTCCGGAATCTCCTTCAGGCGGTCCATGATCCGGGAAACCTCCCACACGTGGTAATCGTACATTTCAATGGCTGGATGCGTCATTATCGATCTCCTCCTTTATCTTGGGTTCATTTTAGCACCCGAAACATGACGGCATGCATACTGTCATAGTTATTCAAGGAGCTGCCGTTTTTTTCGTGATGCGACCATGCGGCAAACAAGCATGTACACCTTTCACGCCGTTAACGATTTGGGTGATTCGAAGATCGATCGCGGCACTGCCGACCGCCATTGCCTCCACGCGATTCAAGCCGTATAATTGGCCCATCAAACCGAGCATGCCGTCCAAGGCTTGAACCGTCGCTTCGTTTAGATCCTCATGAAAACCAAACGTGAGCCAGCCGGACGGCGTGTTCGCCCGCGGATATGTCAGATGCATATCTTGCAAAAGATCTACGGTTACTTCGACCTCTTCCATCGGACATTCGATCGCTTGGCAGCTGACCTCGCCGTCCCCTTGCGCCGCATGCCCGTCGCCAATGACCAGATAAGCTCCGTCAACCGGAATCGGCAAAAAGATCGTACTGCCGCTGACGAGCTCTTTGCAATCGATGTTCCCGCCGCAAAAGCGGGGCGGCCAAGTCGAATGGATCCCCGTCTCTTCCGGCGGCATGCCGACGATGCCCATGAAGGGACGAAGCGGGACCGAATACGTCGCCCCGTCGATTTGGCAGCTTCCTTCCATTTTTTCCGGATCCAATGCCCAGTCCAGCGTTAGTTCCCGTTCATCCGTCAGATGCAGTTTTTGGTTTTGCCAGTTCGGATATTGTCCCGCCGACGTAAAACCGTACCTTCCGGGGACGATCCGGTTAAAGCGGATGGCGAGGGTCATTCCCCGTTTGGCGTGTTCCAGGAAAAAGGGACCGATCAAGGCATGCCCTCGATCCAGCTTATCCCGTCTGGCATAAGGCTTTTTCCGTTCGGCATAAGACTCCCCGACTCCCCAAGCCGCATCCGGGACGGCAAATCGGATCGTATCTCCGGAAGATACGGTCAGGAGCGGAGGAACCTCTTTCGTTAAACTCCCGATCAGCGCTTTTGAGTTCAAATCCATCTGATGCACAACCATAGGATCGCCTCCAAGGAAGATGATTTTTGGGAAACGCTAAGGCTATTACACGTCTAAACGGCCTGCAAAACGGATCTTTTCAACCGGGACATGATCTGCCCTGCCGTCCAAAATGGTCCTTACATCTTGAAGCGTATCCCGAAGGGGAATCCACTCCGCTTTTTTCTTGGTAAACGGCTCGGCGATAAAAAACGGCTGGGATAAATAAGCTTCCAAGCGCTCGCCCCGCTTGAACAAAGTCCTTTCGGAACCGGGAAGCTTTTCTTCGCCGCGAAACAGGACCAACGGCCTTAATTCGCGGTAACGGCGCATGAGTTTCCGGGCCTCCTGCTGGATGGATAAATGAAGCGGCTCAAGCTGCGCTCCCTCCAGCATCACGGACGTGGATACGACGGGATCTATGGCCGGAAAAAGCCCTCTTGTCGTCAGTTCCGCGTCAAAACGCAAAAACGTATCCAGCGGTCCAAACGGCAGCTCTTCGTCCGCCGCATCGCCGCTCACGTCGACGAGAATGGTCGTAACGGGACGTATGCCGGCCGATTTCAGTTTCTCTTCGAGATCGAATATCTCGCCCGACAATACCATGGCGCGATCCGCTCCCAATACGACTTCTTTGCTGTTGGCGCATTGGAGAATCCGCTCATACACTTCGGCGGACGTGCTGCCCACGGCTTCGGCCTCTTGAAGCAGCTCGTCGATCCCTTTTGCATATGCTTCAGGCTTCCAAAATACGGTAGCGTAATCCGATGTGTTGAACCTGTAAAAAAGCTCCGCCAACAAGGCCAGCTGCCCGACATTCTGGCGCGCCACCAGACCGATGCTGCCGCCTTGGACCAATGGAGCCAGTAAATCGATCACTTTGATTCCTGTCTCCAGCATGCCCAAAGGTCTTCCCCGAAGGATGAGTTCGTCCATGGTGCATCCTGCAAGCTCCGCTAGTGCCGCAAGCGTCCGGACCTCGGCCCTTCCGACCGGGATTTTGCCTGTGCAAAGGTTGGACACGGTTGCCGGTCTGAGTCCCGCAGATCGTGCCGCCACCGTTAGGTTCGGAATTTTGGCGCGCAGCAGGGACACGTTTAAATGAATGTCTTCCATATTCCACCACCACCTTACTTTATAGAGTAATTTATTTCCTCCATAAAGTAAATACATTTCTTTACAGTTATCCTCTACATATGAATGCAAACAAAAAAACTGCTCGATGAGCAGTTTTCGGAAGGAGGATGAATCGAAATCAGCGATTCTTGAATACAAACCGCAAAAATCCAACGATCGATAAAATGACAATGGCGATAAATAGCAAGAAAATGATGATGCTTGGCCAATTTATGGACATGTCTCCGCGGATCCTCCAATCTGTGCATGAAAATCGCTATAAATATATAAACACCCGATTTCAGTAGAAGTTACACCCGGAAGAGATCGCTTTCATGGCTTCATGCCATTCGTCCAATGTCTTGGGAACGGGCCCCGGCATTCAATAGCGTTTCATCCAACATGCCATCCAGGTTTGCAAGAAAACAAGCTTTTAATAACCTTCATTCCCCCACGCAATTCTTCTATCAGCACAATATGATAGATTATCCGACATAGAGGTGGTGGAATGATTGAACAAGTTTCATAGAGTGTGCAAAATCGCAAGGTCTGGCAAGCCCCGGTTAAACAGCTTGGGATGGGTTTCCGCCAATTGGAGCGGTTACGCCGTATCGGGACGAACCAATGCCTTTCATCGCATATCCGCAAAATGGACGGTCCCCGTTGTGCGTCCCAGCTCCCAATCTACTTATTCATCCGCTTGGATCGGGATCGATGGTTTTGGCAATACGGACCTGATTCAAGTCGGAACCGGACATGATTATGTGAACGGAAGAGCCCAGTATTACGCATGGTGGGAAATTCTTCCCGACGTCATGACGCCGATACCTAACCCCGTCCAGCCCGGTGACCGGATGCATGCCGTCATCTCGAAAGTCAGAGGTTCGACTTGGCTTATTTATTTGCGCAATTCATCCCAAAATTGGACGTTCCGAACGACGAAACGTTATACCGGACCGCAATCCTCGGCGGAATGGATCGTCGAGGCGCCGCAGGTTGGGTCAAGCATATCCCGGATGGCCCGGATTTCGACGGTCAGATTTTCATGCTGCCGCTTGAACGGCCGCAGCCCGAAGCTGACGTCGGACGAACTCGGCGTGATGCTTCAAGGAGAGAATGTTACATCGATTCCGACGGCCCCGAACCGCGAGGGGGACGCCTTCCAAGTCAGAAACGCCGTAGGACGCTCATCGGGAAGCTCCACTTTGCAGAAAAGCTCATAGCTGGAATTCTATGATGTACGGTTTAAGGACCATGCCATAAACCGGCCTGCCCATGAGGCATGGCCGGTTTTTCCGTTTTTTTGCCCCTACTCCTTCCAGCCGCTATCCCCTTCCCTTTCTCGTTTGGGAGGGAGTGACCCCCATATACTTTTTATAGAGCTTCGTAAAATAATTCGGGTTCTCGCAGCCGACCTTCGCCGCGATTTCGGTCACCGAATCCTGGGTGGAATCAAGCAATCTCTTGGCCTCCTTGACCCTGCAAATGTTGACGTATTCGATAAACGTGCGGCCGGTCAGCCGCTTGAACAGCTTGCAAAAATAATAGGGGTTCAGATTGACTTGCCCGGCGGCTTGCTCGACGGTAAGTTTTTGGGAAAAACTCGCCTCGACGGTGCGGATCAGTTCCTTGAACCGTTCGCGGTTGGGAAAATAGTCCGTCTCCGGTTTCCATTCGTCCGTCTTCGGCATATACGTCCTGGCTAGCAGCGTAAACAGCAGATGCAGCCGGGATTTGACGACCAAAGGATACGCCGGCGGTTTGGCTGCAAGCTCCCCGATAATGTCATGCAGCAGAGGCATGCAGCCGGCAGCCGATTCGTCCCGGTCCGACAGTTTGACGGGAAATTGATTCCTCCCCTCCAAATACGGCGCGACAAATTGGGCATGCAGCGGATCGTGGAGCCAATCGTTAAACAAGGAGGCGTTGACGACGACGCAATCGTAATGGACGTCCCCTTCCGCAAGCGAGTAGCCGACGTGCAGGCTTCCGCCGGGAATCAGCAGAACGTCCCCTGCCTGAACGACATAAGGACGGCTGTCGATATGGAAGACTGCGCTTCCTTTTTGCATCGCCAAAAATTCGAAGTGTTCATGCCAATGCAAATATAAAATGGATTCTCCCGGCTGTACGGACGGGCAGCGGTTTTGGAACAGCTGGAACGGATAAGCCGGATTCTCAAGCAGGGTATCCTCCCAAAGTTCCTTCGGATAGGTCATGATTTGATCACCACCACAAAATCGGACTATTATTGCGCAAGAACGTATAGAGCCAACGGCAAAACCGCCCGTTATAATGAAGGATGTTACGATTACTATAGGCCAATTTAGGAGTGATCACAAGATGACAATCAAGCATCGGGTCGTCGTGGCCGGCTGCGGGAGCATGGCGAATACCTGGGTCGATTATGCCCTAAGCAGGGAAGATACGGAAATTGTCGGTTTGGTGGATATCCGTCCGGAATCGGCAGAGGCCATGGCCGAGCGCAAAGGCTTGCGATGTCCCGCGTTTACGGATGTAAAAGAGGCCATTACGTCAACCGGAGCCAATCTGGTTTTCGACGTCACCGTCCCGTCAAGCCACCATTCGGTCGGGATCGCGGCTCTTGAGCTGGGCTGCCACGTGTTTGCGGAAAAACCCTTGGCTGAGTCGATGCAGGAGTGCTTGGACATCGTTCATACGGCGAAACGCACGGGGCGGACGCATGCCGTCATGCAAAACCGCCGCTACGATCCGCGCATCCGCGCATTCCGGAATCTCATTGCGGAGGGGACGATCGGCCGGCCGGGATTTATCGGGGCCGACTTTTTCCTCGGCCCGCATTTCGGCGGATTCCGGGAAGCGATGGCCAGTCCGCTGCTGGTGGATATGGCCATTCATACCTTCGACCAGGCCAGATTCATTTCGGGAGCGGACCCGCTGACCGTATATTGCCATGAATTTAATCCCCCCGGCTCGTGGTACGCGGGGAACGCCATGGCCATCTGCATTTTCGAAATGTCGGACGGGTCCGTATTCGATTACCGCGGCTCCTGGTGCGCCGAGGGAGCTCCGACTTCCTGGGAAGCGGCATGGCGCGTCACCGGGGAACGGGGAACTGCGATGTGGGACGGGCAAGGCGAACCCTTCGCCGAAGTGGTGGCTGACAAGGATCAGACGGGCAAATTCGTGCGGGACTACGAGCGGATTTCCGGCAAAACCGTGGAGATGAAACATACGTTCCATCACGGCTGCCTGGACGAAATGTTCTCTGCCTTGGACGAAAACCGCAAACCCGAAACGGACTGCAGCGATAATCTCTACAGCATGGCGATGGTGCTCGCGGCGCTGGAAAGCGCAAAAACCGGAAACAAGGTGCGCATCGCGGAATGGATGAATGCGGTCCATCGTTAGAAAAAGCAAAAAAGGAGCCTTGGCCTTCAGCCAAGGTCCTTTTGTCTGTTTTGCCGGCATCACACCGACAGCTGTCTGAACTGCTGCGGCGAAGCGTCATGCACTTTGCGGAACATTTTTGAAAAATGCGAAAAGTTGTGGTAACCCAACGCTTTGGCCACGTCCGAAATCGGCATGGAGGAGTTTGCGATCAAATCTTTGGCCAGCGCCATCCGCTCATGCAAAATGTAATCCGTAATCGATTCGCCGACTTCGCGTTTGAACAGCCGGGATAAATACGCAGGATTCAAATGCACGTAGCTCGCCAGCTGCTCCCGGGTGATCGGCTCGTTCAAACGCTCTTTAATGTAATACTGGACCCTTTGAATGACGGAGTTGTTCTGATGAAGTTCATGATATATGATGCCTGCCATATGAAGGGCCGACGCCTCCAGCTGCTCGAGGTTTCTTGGCTGGGCGTTCAGCAGGATCCCTTCCTGCTGCTGGAACAGCTCGTAGGCGGACAACCCGTTTTTATGTAGGATATAATGCACCATCTGCATAAATTCATGGCGGAATCCTTCAAGCTTCGCCAAGGAAAGCCCTTCCATCCCCTTCAACTCCGCGATGCGGCTGCGGATTTCCTTTTGAAGCTCCTCCAGCTTCCCCTGCTCCAAAAGAATCGTCCAGGTCGAGATCCGCGGGATCATCGTTTGGATCGGATCGGGACCTTGCGATGCAAGGGAATACACTTGATTGGACTTGTTCAAATTGTTGTATTCAAGCTCCAGCAGCTGCTTGTAAGTGTCCGCGACCTCGTACAAACCGGAGCTTCTTCCAATGTAGCAGGAAAGATTGCACCCGAAATATTTATGGCAGTTCTGCACGTATTTTTCGCAGCGGGAACGAAGATCCGCCCATCCATACTCCCCTGCCTCGCCTACGATGACGACCACGTTCACGCCCTGCTTCGTTTGAATGACCTCGCCGCCTCCGGCAGGCAGCAGCATTTCGGCAGCCCCTTTGCGTACCGCGTATTCCATGATTTCCTCGTCTCTGGTGCTGAACTCGCGCAGCCAGGATTCCACGCTGACGAGAACCGGGAGAAACACGGCATCCTTCAAATCCGACAGCTCATGTTCTTCCAGAATGCCGGCCGCGTTGTCGGGGGTGCACACGATTCTGCCCGAGAACAGGTCATTCCAAAACTTGTCCACGATCAGCGACTTTTTCTTCCGCCACATGTCATAATAGGGCTTATACTGTTTTCGCAATTGATGCAATTCCCGCTCCTCTTCGATCGAAGCCAGCGCCTTGGATATCGTCTCCTGCAGCACGTCGAATTCGACCGGCTTCAGCAGGTAATCGAACCCGTCCAGCTGGATCGCCCGCTTCATGAAATCGAAAGCCGAATGGGCGGTCAGAAAAATCGTCTCCGTTTCGGGCGAGATTTCGTTCACGCGTTCCAGCAGCTCGATCCCCGTTCCTTTCGGCATCTCAATGTCGCAGATCATGATATCGATCGGGGTCTGTTCGAATACTCGCAAGGCATCCCTCATGTTGTACGCTTCATAGACCTCGGACACCCGCAGTTCCTGCCAATTCACCCCGCTCTTGATTCCCATGACCGCATAGATTTCATCATCGACGATCAATGCCTTATACACCCTTTGCTCCCCCATTTCATTCATCAATATGAAGTAAACTGTTCTACGGTCCGGAAAGGAAGTATGATTCTGATTCGGGCCCCGCCGTCCGGGGCGTTATCGAATTCCAAGGATGCTTTTTGCCCGAAAATATGCTTCAGCCGGTACTGCACGTTCGATATGCCCAAATGCTGCCCGTCCCGATTGGCCTTCAAGCCTCCCGATTGAAGCTGGGACAGCACGTCCGCAGAGAAGCCGTTTCCGTTGTCTTGGATGACGATCTCCAATTGGTCCGAACCGATGAAACGGACTTCGATGCCGATATGGAACGGATGATCCATGAAATCAAACCCGTATTTGATCGCATTTTCGATGAACGGCTGGATGAGCAGCGGCGGGATGGCCGCCTTCTGCGCCTGCTCGGCGATGTGAAACGCGTATGTGATGCGCTCCGGGAAACGGACCTGCTGAATTTTGATGTAGCTTTCCATATGCTCCATTTCTTCGGCGATCGTCACGGCAACCTGATGGGTTTTGGTCGTAAAACGGAAATATTTGACCAGATTCATGCACATAAGCTGTATGACGCCGTAATTTTTGATTTCGGCCAAATTGTATACGATGTTGATCGAGTTCAATAAAAAATGAGGGTTGATTTGAAGCTGCAAATGTTTAAGCTCGGCTTTATGGGCTTTGATCTGTTCTTCATATACGCTGATTTTGAGGTCATGGATTTCGGCTGCCATGCCGTTGAACGTTTCGTTGATGATGGCAAACTCCTTCGCCTTCGACGAATGCAGGCGCGTTTCCCAGTCCCCGTGTTTGATCCGCCGCATTCCGCGCACGAGATTGTTCAACGGCTTTAATAGGATATCGTTGAGGTAGACCAAATAAATGATCAGGGTGATCAGTGCCGCAATGGAGATGAGGACGATGACCCTGCGAAAATGATATAAGTTTTTCAGCATCTGGGATTCAGGCACAAACGCGCTCAAGATAACGTCCGTTCCCTGGATGGGATTCATGACGACGACATATTTCCGGTCATCCTTCCGGACGACCTGATAGACCTCGTTTGCCTCAGAAGCGAGCGATATATCGAGCCTATGCCGCCCGATGGCCGCCGCATTGGTGATCAATTCTCCTTGGCGATTGACGAAGCCGGCGAATCCGTCCTCCAAATGGATCAGGTCCAGCGGGATCATCAAATTTTCGAGCTGCACGAAAGCGCCGAGATAAAACCCGTCCCCCGCATCGACCAAACGGATCAGCGCAAATCGGTCCGGACCGTATTCGACCGCCTTCCATTCCCTGAAATATTCGCTTTCGGGACGGACGCTTTTGACCAGCTTTTCGATCGTCGTTTGGATCGATTCCAATTCTTCATAAGACGAGGTTTTGATCGGCGTATGAAACAGATCCTGTTTGTTCACCGAATAAATGAATTGCAGATCGACGCTTTTATCGAACCGGTGATACCTCGTAAGCGTATTCAAAATCCTTGCTTTGGCCAAGTAATATTCGTCCGTATGTTCACGCAGCTGCGAAAACGCAACGATATTGGGGTCTTCCAGGGCGATGTTGTACAAAAAATTCGTTTCTTTGTTCAGTGCCGCTTCGATCTGGTGGGAATAAAGAATCATCGAGTTTTTATTCGAATCGGCCACCTGTTCCCGGATCGTGTTGGAAGCATAATAGTTGTTGTACAGAAGCAGCGCCACAAGCGGAACCGCCACCGTAACGAAACCGATAATCAGCTTGAAGCGTAGCGAATGTTTAATGTTCAGCAGTTTCATGCACTTCCCCGGCTCTTTCAAAAAATGGTAGGATCAGTCCCTACCTTTTGAGTATAGTGACATACGGAAAAAAAGGGAATCCCTGACGAAGGACTCCAATCCATAGTCCCGCCTTCGGAAATTCCCGATGTTGCGTCATCCGTTTCTGTTACTTGCTTTGGGTTTTGGCCCATTCGGCAAGCTGTTTTTCCACTTCCGCCTTCACTTTTGCGAAACCTGCCGCATCGCGTTTTTTCTTCCACTTGGCGATGATCTCTTCCGGATCGGCTGCGCCCGATCTCAAGGTCGACCCGAATTCTTGCTCCACGTTGCTGATCGAGGCCAGCTCCGACTTCACGGGTTCCTGGTTGAACGCAAACCCGAGGGCGATGGAATGCTCCGATCTTTCGTTGAATTTCTTGAATTCTTCCCATTTGTTCGGATCCTCGTTGGCCCAAAGGTACGAATTGAACTGGTTGCCGAACATCCAGCCGCCCGGATTCGGATATCCTTGGTTGTCCGCGTTGACGCCTTCCGGATAATCGATCATGTTTTCGGATTTTTTGACGTAATGTTTGCCTTCGATCCCCCAATCCAGCATGTTGAGCAGCTTCGGATCGGTGTACAGCAGATTCAGGAACATCATCGCCCGTGCAGGGTCTTTGGAAGTCCGAGAGATGCCGAGCATCGCGCCTTGCGCGTCGCCGGTCGTCGTGAACGGCTCCGCCGTTTCCACCTGCACCAGTTCGACGCCCGCGCTTATGCTCATTTCCTTGTCTTTGCCCGGTTTCAACGATTGGGCCACCGCAAACGCCTTGCCTGCTTTAATCATGTTGACGCCTTGGTCCGCGTCGGAGGTCAAAATGTCCTTGTCGAACCAGCCGTTCTGATTCCACTGGTGCATCCGTTTGTAGAAGTCGATGAACTTCGGATCTTCGAGCGTATCCACCACTTTCAGTTCCTTGCTTCCCCGCGGAATGGCAAGATTGGCGACGACCCCGTCATAGTTGGCCGCCTCCCAAATATTCGTGAATTTGCTGGATACGATCGGCGTCACGCCGGGTTCGTTCTCTTTGATCGTTTTGAATATCGCTTCCAGGTCTTCCAGGGATTTTACGCCGCTGATATCGAACTTGTATTTGTCCACCAGCTTTTTGTCGAACAGGAAACCGAACCCTTGGCCGAACTCCTTTTTGGTCGGAAGCGCAAACAGCTTGCCGTCGATTCTCGATCCTTTGATAAAATCTTCGCCAAGAACGCCGGGAATATCTTTGCCGTATTGGGACATGAGCTCGTCGAGCTCCAAGTATTGCCCTTTGGCGGCATCCTTCGCGTAAGAGAACCAGCTGGCCGTAAACATCAGGTCGAACGGTTCGTTCGAAATTTTCATCAGGTTGGTTTTGTCGTCCCAGGACGCCCATTCGATCGGCTTGAGCTCGATCGTGGCATTGATTTTTTCGGTCAAATATTTGCTCATTTCATCCTGCACCAGCTGCAAATCTTTAGGCGCCGTGGCCGGATAGACGAGCGTAATTTTGTAAGGCTTCAGCCCCGCGTCCGAACCGCTTCCCCCTGCCGATGCGGAATCCGCCGGCTTGCCGGGATCCCCTTTGCCGCAGCCTGCCAAAGCCAGCATACTGCTCAGCATGATCATCAGAACCAAATGATAGGCTTTTTTCATGTTCACTGACGTTCCCCTCTCGATAATGGCTTTTGGAATTCATGGAGATGCATCGAAGACGTTTGTCCCACCCCCTCCTGCGTAATAAGGTATATCAACCTTTGACTGCGCCGCTGGTAATCCCGCTGATGTAGTACTTTTGGAAAAACGGGTAAGCGAACAATAAAGGGGCGATCCCGACGACGGCAAGCGCCATGCGGACGGTTTCCTGCGGCATTTTGGCAAGCAGCTCCCCGACCTGGGCCGTGCTGTTGGATTTCATCAAAAGATACTGGATATTCGTCAGCGTTTTGGTCATCAAATACTGGATATTGTACAGCTCCGGCTTGTCGATAAACAGCATGCAGTTATACCAATCGTTCCAGTAGGACAGCGTATTAAACAGCCCGATCGTCGCCATGATGGGCAGCGAGAGCGGAACGACGATTTTGAAAAAGATTTTGAGCTCGCCCGCCCCGTCGATCGTTGCCGATTCGATGACCGACTCCGGAATGCTCGAAGCGAAAAAGCTTCGCATCAGCAGCACGTTAAACGCGCTCAACAGCAGGTTCGGGATGATCATCGCGAAAATCGTGTTTTTCATGTCGAACATGTTGACATAAGTAATGTACCAGGGCACCATGCCCCCGCCGAACAACATCGTAAAAAAGATATAGAAGGAAAGCGTGCGCCGAAACGGCAGATCCGGCCTCGACAGCGGATACGCAAACAGCGCGGTGATCAGCAGGCTGACGACCGTCCCGATGAGCGTGCTCACAATCGTGACCCCGTAAGCTTTGGCGATTTCCGAAAAATCGTTGAACAAAAACCGGTAGGCCGCAAAGCTGATCGTGCTCGGAAACAAGGAATAGCCGTTTTTCAAAATGGAATCCTCGCTCGAAATGGACACCATGAACACCAATACAAAAGGAACCAAGGATGCGATGGTGAATCCCCAAAAAAACAGGTGGATCAAAGCAGGTCCGATGCGTTTCGTTAAGTTCATTCCCTCACTGTGTCTCCTCTCCCGGTTTTAGAATAAGGCATCCCGTTTGTTGATGCGTCTGACCGCCGCGTTCGCAACCAGGATGAGCACGAAGCAGACGACGGATTGGTAGAATCCCGCGGCCGTGGACATGCCGATATCGCCGGATTGGACCATGGCGCGGTACACGAAGGTATCGATCGTATTCGTCGTCGGAATAAGCGCTCCCGTGTTCATCGGCACCTGGTAGAACAAGCCGAAGTCCGACCGTAAAATGCCGCTGACCGCCAGCAGCGTCATCGTGGTGATGACGGGCAAAATGAGCGGGATGGTGATGCGGGTCATCTGCTTCCACTTGCTTGCGCCGTCGATCGTGGCCGCTTCGTAATATTCCTTGTCGATGCCGATGATGGAGGCGAAGTAGATGATCGACAAATAGCCGACGTTTTTCCATGCATTGACGATGACCAGGATGTACGGCCAGTATTTCGGTTCCCCGTACCAGGAGACGGCTTCCGCCCCGAACCATTTGATCAGCAGCCGGTTGACGAGACCGCTGTCCACGTTCAGGAAGCTGTATACCAGGTAGGCCACGACGACCATCGAAATGATATGGGGCAGCAAAAACGTGCTTTGGTAAAATCGGCTGATCACCTTATCCTTGATCTCGTTGATCAGCAGCGCGACAAAAACCGACAAAACCAGATTCAGCACGATAAAAACGAAGTTGTACAGAAAGGTGTTCCGCGTGATGACGTACGCGTTTTCCGAATTGAACAGGAATTTGAAATTATCGAGTCCCGCCCACTCGCTTCCCCAGATGCCGTCGACGTAATTGTAGTTTTTGAACGCAAGGATCACGCCGTACATCGGGATATAGTTGTTGATGAACAAATATACGACCCCGGGCAGCGTCATCAACAGCAGCCACTTATACTTTTTTAAGCTTCTTCGCAGATATGACGTATTCCTCATGTTCCAGCCCCTTCGCAGCATGTCATGTAAACCTTTTCATACACATTTTATCTTGCGGCTCGTCCGGTTCACCACCATCTTCGTGACTTTCTGATGCCACGATCATGACTTCTTCCGAACCTGCGCGGCGAGTTGGCCGGAAGTTATTGACAGCCTTCGCCGTACTCTATATGCTAAGGGTCATAATAACGCTTTCATTGCATTTCATCCGAGGGAGGTATTTCGATTCATGGGCAGCAACGGAATTCAGCGAGTATTTATTTTGGGGATGGACGGGGCCGGAAACTTCATTCAAAACACCGAAACCCCGATCATTGACGCATTTTTGAAAAAAGGGGCGTACACCTACATGGCGCAGGCGCAATCGCCGACGATCAGCGCGGAATGCTGGGGTTCGATCCTTCACGGAGTAACGCCGGAAAAACATCGATTAAATAATGAAGCGGCCGCGACGACTACGTTCCCTGGCGATTCCCCGTACCCTTCCATCTTCCGTTTGGCGCGGGAAGCGTGGCCCGAAGCGAAGCTGGCCGCCTTCTCCAGCTGGAGGCCGATCAACAGCGGAATTATCGAGGAAGATCTGGGGATACATAAGGAATCGCTGCCGGATGAGGAACTTGTCGGCGCCATCGAATCCTACCTGGAACAAAACCGCGACGTGAAGCTGTTGTTCATGCAGCTCGACGAGCCGGATGCGGCAGGGCATAAATTCGGCTACGGCCCGGACTCCAAGCTGTACCTGCAGGCGATCTCCAAAAACGACGAATTGTTCGGACGCGTGCTTGGCGCCATCGAGAGATTGGGACTGCTGGAGGACAGCCTCATCATCCTCCTGACCGATCACGGCGGAGGCGGAGACAACAAATACAGCCATGGCAGCGACCATCCGATGGATAAAAACGTGTTCTGGGGCTGCGTGGCTCCCGGGATTGAACCCGGCACGGAAGTATCGGGCCTGTATATCGTGGATACGGCTGCCGTGGCTGCGCATGCGCTGGGTCTCGAACGGCCGGAGAGCTGGGATGCCAAACTCCCTTCTTTCCTTCAATGAATAAGGACGAGAATCCGGCATGAGAAAATCACTTCATTTTAATTCGGACGGCAAATTTAAGATCGTTCAGTTTACGGATACGGAATTTTCGCGGGCAAGCGAAGAAGAAACGCGAATGAAAGCGATGATGGCAAAAATCCTGGAGGCCGAAAAACCCGATTTGGCGGTCTATACCGGGGATGTGATCGCAAGCGGCGGAAGTCCGGATCCGGTTCAGGCATTCAAAGACGCCGTGTCCGTGCCCGAAGAGATGCAGTTGCCGTGGGCCGCCGTGTTCGGGAACCATGATTCCGAGGCGCCGAACGTCACGCGCGAACAGCTGCACAACCTTCAGCTCGCCCATCGTTACTGCTACGCCCAGCCCGATCCGCCGAATGTCCAGGGATCCGGAAATTACGTGCTCGAAATTTTGGGGCGAGACCATCAGGCCGCGGCTGCGCTGTATTTTCTCGATTCGGGGAGTTACTCGCCGCTGGAACACCTGCGGTTAGGTTTTTACGATTGGATCCGCAGAAGCCAGATCGCTTGGTATACGGAAACCTCTTACCGGTTGACCGTCAGGAACGGAGGCTCCCCCCTCCCTTCCCTCGGCTTTTTCCATATTCCTCTTCCCGAATACAACGACGTTTGGGATTTTGCGGTATGTTATGGGCAAAAGCTCGACAAATATTGCTGCGCGCCATGGATTAACTCCGGCTTTTTTGCCGCCATGGTGGAAATGGGAGATATCATGGGGACCTTCGTCGGACATGACCACGGAAATGACTTCTGGGGAACGCTGCATGGTATCCGTCTCTGTTACGGACGCACGACCCGAAATGCCTATTTGAATCAGCCTTTCCTGACGGGAGCGCGGGTCATTGAACTGACGGAAGGGCAGCGGAGCTTCGATACCTGGCTTCATCTCGAAGACGGTACGCTCATTGCGGATCAGCCGGAACATCGGCCGGAGGGGCGTCCGCTTCAGGTCTAACCCGCAGCGGCTAGAACCGGCCGAATGTATATGCTCGCAGGTATCCCTCTTTTCTCAATGTCTTGTCTATATACGAAGACAGCCATGGATAAGTGCCGTACGGCCTATCCATGGCTGTTTTATATCCCTTCGCCAACATTTATTTATGAGGATTCGGCTTTCTTGTTATGCTTTTTGCGCTTCGGCCGTATCCTTTTCCTCATACTCTTTCATCATTTCCTTCTGCTGCTCAGGAGAAAGCTTCGCGATCCCGAATCCGGTAAATCCCCAGATCGTTGCGAAAATGATTCCCGTCCAGCACAGCATCGCCCACGGCAAATACGAAAGCGTTGCGACGCCCAGCGTTCCCGCCATGTAAGCCCCGGCCGCCGTCCAAGGCAGGATCGGTTCGATGATCGTGGCGGAGTCTTCGATCGTCCGTCCCAGGTTTTTCGGATGCAAGCCGCGGCGGATGTAAGCTTCCCGCAGCATTTCGCCCGGCATCAGGATGGAAACCTGACCGTTGCTCGTTACCCCGATCATCGTCAACCCGGTGACGATCGTTGCTACGATGAGGGAACCCGTGGAACGAACGAATTTCAAAATTTTATCGACGATAAGTTCAAGCGATTTGGTAAGCGAAATCGTGCCCGCGAACGTGATTGCGCTGAAACAGATGAGCAGCGTTCCCATCATCGAGTTCATGCCGCCGCGATTGAGCAATTTCGGGATGTCCGGAATGACTTTCGCCGCATCGAAACCTTGAGCATGAACCATCGAAATGTCGAATCCGTTAATCACGGAGCTGACGACGTCATGCAGGGAAAATCCTTGGAAAATGAGGGCGTTGGCCATCGCAAAGGCGGAGGACACCAGCATGACCGGAAGCGTCGGTTTTTTGCGGATCGATCCGTACAATACGATCAATACCGGAATGACAAGCCAGAAGTTCCAATGGTAAATCGTGCTCAGCGTATCCATGATCGTGCCGACTTTTTCCGGAATCGAGGCGCCTGCTCCGTCCGTATTGAGACCCGTAATGACATAGGCGATCCCGGCGACGACAAACGATGGCAGCGTCGTATACAAAAGGTGGCCGATGTGCTCGTACAGGTTCACGCCCGTGGACAAAGACGCGATATTCGTCGTATCCGACAGCGGAGACAGCTTGTCCCCGAAGTATGCACCGGCCACGACGGCGCCGGCGACGGCAGCCAGGTTGGCATCGAGTCCTGCGCCGACGCCCATAAACGCTACCCCGATCGTGCCCGCCGACCCCCAGGATGTGCCTGTGCAGATGGAAACGACGGAGGTCACGAGAAATGCGGTAATCAGCAAAAATTGCGGGTTAATGATCTTCAGTCCGTAAAAAATCATCATCGGGATCGTGCCGCCGACCATCCACGCGCCGATCATCAGACCAACGCAGATGAGGATGAGTATCGCCGGCATCGTTTTGGCGATTTTTTGCGAAATGGACTCCAAAATATCGTTGTAGCTGTATCCAAGCTTGATCGCGATGATCCCCGCGACGACCGTTGACGCGATGATCAGCGGCTCGGGCGGCAGCTCGAACATGACGTATCCCAAGCAAAGCAGCAAAACCATGGTGATGATCGGAAGCAAGGCCAGGAATAATGTCGGTTTCTTGATGGTTTTTACTTGTTTCGGCTCAGCCATTTTGTATTCCCCCTGGGTGTGATAAAAATCTGGTTAGTTTTTGCTTAAAGGATAATGTGCCGCCATGCGCTCCAGCGCTTCGCGAAGAAGCGGTCTTGGAGCCGCAACGTTGATGCGCACAAAACCTTCCCCGGCCTGTCCGAAGGATGTTCCGAAGCTGACGCTAACCCTGCTTTGTTCCTCTATCCACTTCACTAAATCGCTTTCATTCCGGCTGCAAGCCGTACAGTCGACCCACAATAAATACGTGCCTTCCGGTTTCATCACTTTCAATTCCGGCATATGCTCGGCCATAAACGACTCCGCAAACGAAATATTGTCGGTAATATATGCGCGAAGCTCCTGCAGCCAGTCATCGCATGCCGTATACGCCGTCTCCAAAGCCGGTACCGCAAAAAACGTCGGATTGTGCATTCCGGCTTGCTGCAATCCATCCTTAAACCGTTCCCGCAGCCCTTCATTCGGAATGACGATGTTGGCGATTTCAAGGCTGGCGAGGTTGAAGGTTTTCCCCGGCGAAGTGCAGATGATCGAACGGTCCGCGATCTCCTCCGATAATTTGGCGATGATCGTATGCTCATGGCCTTCGTGGATAAAATCCGCATGAATATCGTCCGACACGATCAGCGCGTCATATGTGATGCAAAGCTCGGCAAGTCGTTCAAGCTCCTCCCGCGTCCATACCCGGCCCGTCGGATTATGCGGCGACACCAGAAGCACCATTTTTACGCCTTGCTGCATTTGCCGTTCCATATCCTCAAAGTCGATTTCGTACCGGCCGTCGACCAGACGAAGCGGGCTTTCCGCAAGCTTTCTGCCGTTGATCGCAACCGCTTTCGCAATCGGCTGATAAGCCGGCGTATGGATCAAAATCCGGTCGCCCTCATTCGTAAATCTCTGGATCAGGACCGACACCGCCTGGACGATGCGGGGACTGAACACGATCCATTCCTGCGGAACCTGCCAGCCGTAAGCTTTGTCCAGCCAATGCTGCACAGCCTCAAAGTAAGGCGGAAACGGATCCGTATATCCATAAATCCCGTGCCGCGCCGATTCGACTATTTGCTCGACCACCTTCGGCGGCGCCTGCAAATCCATATCCGCTACGGAAAGCGCAATCATATCTTTGCCGTGCGCCTGGGCCATTCCGTCCCATTTGGCGCTGTTCGTGCCGAATCTGCTGATGATTCGGTCAAAATCGTATGTCATGCTGTCACCTTCTATTTCAATTTTTGCAAATACCGGTAAACCGTCGGCTCCGAGATCGATAAAGACGCCGCGACTTGCGAAACGCCGCCTTTAAGAAGAAATACGCCTTGATCGTTCAATTCCTTGACGATTTCGATTTTCTCCTTGGAAGACAGGCGGTCGATCGGAATCGTGATTTTTCCGAGCACGTTCGATATCATATGCTGCAGCAAATCGTCCGCATTGCCCTGCAGATATTCCTTCGATTGCTGCTTGTCCTCCTGGGGAGAATCGATGGCAGCCGGAGGAACCAGCGAACCGCCCTGCAGCACATGCTGCACCCATTCCGCGGCCACCTCCATATGGGTGACGTCGATGTTCAAGCACATCAGGCCAACCAAGGTGCCGCTGTCGTTTTTAATGAAATATGTCGATGACCTGAAGCTTTGCCCCAGCTTGCCGGAAGCTTTGTAATTCGCGATGAATTGCTGCTCGTGGTAGGCTTCGGCTTTAAGCAGCTTCAACACCAGGTCGGTAGAGGCGTCTCCGACTTTCCGCCCGGTAATGTGGCCGTTTTCGATAAAAATGATGGACCGTTCCAAGTCGCTGATATCATGGATGACGACTTCGCATTTCGGGCCGACGATCGCGGCGATAAATGAAGCGATGGGAAAAAACTTCTCAAGGTACTGCCGATTTTCGCTCATGGATCGATTCCGTTCCTTTCTTCTAGCGTTGAAGGATGTGTCTGCATTTAAATTATCGTTATAATAAATTATTATCTTGATAAGATTATATTATATTCATAAAACGGTTTCAATCCCTAAAATGCGAAAAGAAAAAACTCCGCGCGGTTGGCGGAGTTTTTCTGATTTAGGCTTTAGCCAGTTGAGCTCGCGAAGCGTGCGAAACAAAAAACCACCCGCTATGCGGGTGGAGGGAACGAGGGTTTGACCAACAAGACCATCCCGATAAAATTGAGATGTTCAGGCTCAATTG
>NZ_BORW01000018.1 GCF_018333375.1 Paenibacillus cookii | reverse complement strand
GTGACTTCCTCCATCCTTGAGGTTTTTGGGTTTGGTCACTTGAAAACTTCTCCAAGTTGGGGTGAAGTCCCTTTTTTATGTCCGAAAATCCTTACGGCTCAAGGCCTCAGATTACTGCAAAACGCTCAATTTTAAGAAGGATTATATAGATTAAAACACTATCTCACGGAAAAAGTTACACAATAAAAATATTTTTACAAATAGGCGAAAAAGAATAGGTATTTACAGAATATTTTTTAATACTTTCGTCGGTGACATATGTTCAAAATCCAGACTTTTGTGCACATATCCAGCCCTCCTGATACATAACTTGGGAAGCCATTTCGAGTAAATCCAAGAAAAACGAAAATCGGCCTCTGCGCACTCGATGCGAACAGAGGCCGATTTTGGCTTTGGGATCCGTCGTGGTGTGGCTGTATGTTTTGTCTAACAAAATTGGCTACATGATTGGCTACCGTTTTGCTCTGTCAGGTTCACCCTAATATTGACAGCGTTTACATGGCGGTGACATAATGTGTACTAAATTCCACATCCATGGGAGGAGTCGCGTGCAAAAATGGTTTGTCTCATTCAAGCATATGAAGATCAAAAACAAACTTTCCCTGCTGATCGCCTTGATCGTCGCGACGACGTTCGCTTTTGCGCTGGTTGTTCTCCAGTACGCCTTTTCCGTGTATGACGAGCAGCTGTACCAAAAGTCCTCGCAGGTGCTGCATTTGTCTTCCTCCGCGATCGAAAAGGAGCTGGAGCGCATCGAGCAGCTGTCCTTCAGCGTCGCGACCGACACGCAAATCCAGTCCCTGCTCCGTTCCATCGCCGACAGCGATTCCGACTACGACCGCCTGACCCTGCGCCAGCGCTTGGTCGATCGGCTGCTCAATTACGTCGGCTCCGAGCCTTCCCTATATTCCATCCATGTCGTGGATGCCTACGGGGCCCAGCAGGATCTCGGCAGCATCATCCCGATCGCCCCGGACAAACGGGCCTCCATCTTAAAGCTGGCCGCGGAGGCCAAAGGCGAAGCCCGGTGGACCTATCCCGACGCTTCCGACCCTGCCCTCATCCTGTCGCGGGATATCCGCTCCTACTCCGGAACGCTGTTTGACCTGAAGGAAATCGGCACGATTTTTATGCGGATCAACATGGACCGGATCATCCAGGAGCTGGCGGCCGAGGAAGGCGTCTTCATGATGACGGCGGGCACCGTCGTGATTTACCCCTCCAGGCTTGATTTCGACCCGTCCGCCTTGCAGGACGCGCTCTTCGCGGGAGCCGGGTATTTTATCAAGGAAATCGACCATCAAACCTATTTCGTCGCTTACAACCGTTCGGCGGATACCGGATGGACCTACTTGAACGTCACGCCTTTCAACCGGATTTTCAAACAAATCGTGTTTATCAAAGAGCTTGTCGTCATCGTGTTCGTTTTCATTTTCGCCGTGGCCATCCTTTGCGGAATCCGCTTCTCCCGCAGCCTGACCCGTCCGATCGAAAATTTGATCGCCCGCATGAAACTTGCGGAAAAGGGCAATTTCGCCGAAGCGAACGTGCTGGCCTCGGATCAGGAGCCGCCGGCCATGGATGAGCTTGGACTGCTGCACCGGACGTTCCGCCTGATGGTCGAACGAATCAACGCGCTCATTACCGAAAACTATGCCAGCCGGCTGCTCATCAAGGAGACCGAATTCAAGGCGCTGCAGGCCCAAATCAATCCCCACTTTCTGTACAACACGCTGGAATCCATCAACTGGATGGCAAAGGTCAACAAACAAACCCGCATCTCGCAAATGGTTCAGGCGCTGGCCTTTTTGCTGCGCAACGCCGTCAGCTTAAAGGAACCGATCCTGACGCTGGGGGAAGAACTGGAGATGGTTCGGAATTACGTGACGATCCAGAAATTCCGGTTCGAGGACCGGTTGTCCTTCCAGATGGAGCTCGAGGAACGGGAGTATGCGCGCAAAATCCCGAAGCTGACCCTGCAGCCGCTGCTCGAAAACGCAATCCACTACGCGCTCGAGCCTTCGGTGAACACCTGCACCATCGCCATTTACAGCCGGGACGAAGCGGATGCGTTTTGCCTGATCGTCGAGGACGACGGGCCGGGCATGCCTCCCGAAACGCTCGAACTGCTGCGGGAAGGAAAACTCGTTGCGGCAGGAAACGGGATCGGGCTGTTGAATATTGACGAGCGGATCCGGTTTGCCTTCGGGGAGCGGTGCGGCGTGGATATCGACAGCGCCCCCGGCCGAGGAACCCGCGTCATCATCAAGTTGCCAAAAGAATTGGAGGGATAAGCAATGTATAAAGTTCTTCTGGTAGACGACGAAAGGATTATTTTGGACGGCATCTCCCAAATGGTCGATTGGTCCGCATTCCGGACGGAGCTGATCGGAACGGCGCAAAACGGGATTCAGGCTTACGACAAAATCGTCGAGGCGGCGCCGGATATCGTCGTCAGCGACATCCGGATGCCGGGCCTGGACGGTCTGGAGCTGGTCGCCAAAACCCATGGCACCCACCCCGCCGTCAAATTCGTGCTGCTCTCCGGTTACGGGGAATTCGAATATGCGAACCGCGCCATGCAATACGGCGTGAAGCATTATTTGCTGAAACCGACCGACGAGGTCAAAATAGCCGAAGCGCTCAGGGAGGTCACGGAAGAGCTCGACCGGCAGCAAAGCAGGGAGACGTTCATCCGCGACATGAAGCGGCGTTTCGAGAAAGTTATCCCCCACGCGAAAGAACAGGTGCTCAAGGAATTTGTCACCAACAAAACCTACGGAACGCGCGACCTGGAGGAATACCGCGGGCTGTTCCCTTATCCCTTCGATCAGCCGATCCGGCTTCTGCTCTGCCAGCTTGAGGGCGAAACGGATTTCGAACACCGGTTTGCCGTCAAAAACATTGCCGAAGACGTGCTGCAGACGACGTTATTGAGCACGACGATCGGCGACCACGTGCTGATTTTGATTGCCGATCCGCAGGATCAGGAGTCTTTTTACCTCCGCCTTCAAGACGTCCGCAGCACCTTCAGCCTCTACTACAAAACGAACGTGACCATTGCCGTCAGCGATCCCGGCCCCATGGCGCAGGCCAGAAGGCTGTACCGCGAAACGCTGCGGTGCCTGGATTACCGGTTCTACCTGGACGAAAGCGGCATCATTACAAGACAAGATGCGCTCTCCCCGGGCAGCCAAGACGCCGAATTTGATTTCGACGAAGAACGGCTCATCCTTCCGGTTCGCTCCGGCCGTGCCGAAGAAGCGGCGCTGGCCTTATCCGAGTTCATCGCCGAAATGAAACGCGCCCAGCTCGGCATCGACATGGCCAAGTCGCACGCGATCCGGCAGTACGCTTCCCTGATCCGGCTGGCCGATCCGGAACGGATGGACGAAGCGTATAAACGCATCCCCGAAATCGCCGAAATGGAATCGCTGCAGGCGATCCATTCTTTTCTCGAACATGCGGTCCAAGAAATCTCGCGCCGCACGATGAAGCGGAGCACGTGCAAATATAACGCCATCGTCCGGAAGGTGATCGACATCGTGGAGGAGCATCTGGGAAACTCCGCGTTGTCCCTGAACATGGTCGCCCATGAAATGCTTTACATGAACGCCGATTATCTCGGCAAGCTGTTCAAAAAAGAAACCGGCGAGAAATTTTCCAATTACGTCATGCGGATCCGGATTCAGCGGGCAACCGAGCTGATGGCCGCCGATCCGGACGTCAAAATCTTCGAAATGGCCGAAAGGCTCGGCTTCGGCGACAATCCCCAATATTTCAGCCAAGTGTTCAAAAAACAGGTGGGCTGCACGCCGTCGGAGTATATCCGCAAAGCCGCCTTGGATTGGGGCCGCGCCAACGCGTGACCCGTATAAGGACCGGGCTCGGCTTGAAGTTGTACATACAACCTGTCAGGCCCTGTCCCGCCCTTTTTTCCCTAGCGGCTTGCAAAAAACCGTGGAGGCCCCGCCAGGCGACACCTCTGCTTTTTAAACAAACAGGTCGGTTTTTTTCCTTACCCCGATGGAGGCAAATATCGATAATGAACTTGTAAGCACAATCAGTTTAGGAAACGGTTCACGATAAGGGGAGGAAATACGATGAGAAAAACGTTCACTGCCGTATTGCTGTTTTCCTTGATGGCCAGCCTCATCGGTTGTTCGGGGGGAGGAACGGCGGATAAATCGGGCGGCACGGCGTCGACGCCGGAACCGGCGAAGCAGGAAGCTTCCGGCGATAAAAGCGGCGATAACAAGGAGCCGGTCAAGCTCCGCATCGCTTGGTGGGGCGGCCAGTCCCGGCACGATTACACCCTGAAGGTCATCAAAATGTACGAGGAAAAACATCCGAACGTCACGATCGAGCCGGAATACGCGCCATTCGACGACTATTGGAAAAAGCTCGCGCCTCAGGCGGTGGCCGGCGGCCTGCCCGATATCATCCAGATGGACATCTCGTATTTGAGCCAATATGCCGGGCGCAACCAGCTGGCGGATTTGAAGCCTTTTACGGACAGCGGCGTGCTGGACGTCAAAGACGTGAGCGAAAACGCGCTGAAAGGCGGGGAAGTGGGCGGCAAGCTCGTAGCCATGAACCTCGGGGTCAATGCGCTGCAAACGACGTTCGACGTGGAAACGATGAAGAAAAACGGCATCGATATCCCGTCCAAAGAATGGACATGGGACGATATGGACAAGATGGGCGCCCAGGCGAAAGCCAAAGGGTTGCAAATCGGCGGCTTTGCGTTCCGCCACGACGTCTTTTTCCCTTATTACCTGAGAACGATCGGCCAAAAAATGTACAGCGAAGACGGCAAAACGCTCGGATACGCCGACGACAAGCCGTTTATCGATTATTTCACCCGCTACCAAAAATGGTACGACAACGGCTACATTTTGTCCCTGGATAAAGAAGCCCAGAAAAAAGGCGTCGCCGAAGAGGACGAAATCCTGCTCGGCCACTCCGTCTCCGGCACCGGCTGGTCCAACCAGTTCCTGGCCGTCGCCAACCTGGTGAAGGACCGTCCGCTGGAGCTGAATCCGATGCCGGGCCCCGGAACGAAAGAAGGCCTGTTCCTGAAGCCATCCATGTACTTCTCCATCGCGGAGACGTCCAAACAGAAGGAAGAAGCGGCAAAATTCATCAGCTTTTTCATCAACGACATCGAGGCGAACCAGCTCATCAAAGGCGAACGCGGCGTACCGGTCTCCTCCAAGGTAAAAGAAGCGCTGAAGCCGAATTTGACGGAAAACGAAGCCAAAATTTTCGATTACGTCACTTGGGTCGAATCGAACAGCAGCCCGATGGATCCTCCGAATCCGATCGGAGCGGTGGAAATCGAAAAACTGCTGCGCGATCTGAGCGAAAAGATTTTGTTCAAGAAAATCGCGATCGACGAGGCGGCCGCCGAATTCCGCAAAGAAGCGAACGCCATTTTGGCCCGAAGCCAGAAATAACCCAGCAGCCTGACAAAGAGAGCCGAAAACCGGTGGCGGTTGACGGGCTCTCTTTTGTTGTGCGGAGATATGCATTTTCCGTGATTCCACACCTCTGCTTTTTGAACAAAGAGCCCGGTTTTATCCATTACTCCATCCGCCGCCCGTTTCTATAATCGAGATATACCAAGGATTTTCGCTAAATCCTGAACCATGTTGAGCCTAGGAGTTGACGTTATGAAAAAGCTGCGGGATAACGAGCACATCACCGGTTATGTTTTTACCGCCCCGTTCGTGCTTGGCTTTCTGATCTTTACGCTGTATCCGGTGTTGTCCTCGCTGTATTACTCCTTCACGGATTACAACCTGATGGAGGCGCCGAGATGGCTCGGCTTCGACAACTACCAACGGATGTTCATGGACGACGAAAAAGTCGCCAAATCGTTTCAAGTCACGTTTACGTACGTCCTCGGCAGCGTGCCGCTGCGTCTCATTTTTGCCCTGTTCGTGGCGATGGTGCTGAACACGGCCACCCGGGCCGTCGGGCTGTACCGCTCCGCCTTTTACCTGCCGTCCCTGATCGGGGGAAGCGTGGCGGTGTCGATCATGTGGCAGCAAATTTTCGGGGACCAGGGGCTGGTCAATTCCTTCCTGACGCTGATCGGCATCCCTTCCTCGACCTCGTGGATCGGCAATCCGAGCACCGCGCTGTGGACTTTGATCGCCTTATCCACCTGGCAGTTCGGCTCGTCGATGATCATTTTTTTGGCGGGGCTGAAAAACATCCCGAAGGATTATTACGAGGCGGCCAGCGTGGACGGAGCCAATGCGGTCCGCCGCTTCTTCCACATCACGCTCCCGATGCTGAGCCCGATCATCCTGTTTAACCTGACGCTGCAGACGATCTCCGCGTTTATGACGTTTACGCCGGCGTACATCATTTCCCGCGGGGAAGGCGGTCCGCTCGATCAGACGCTGCTGTATTCCCTTTATTTGTACCGCAAAGCGTTTTCGCATTTCGAGATGGGGTACGCCTCGGCGCTGGCCTGGATCATGCTGCTCATCGTCGGCGCGCTGACGCTGCTGATCTTCAAATCATCGACCCGCTGGGTTCATTACGAGACGAAGGGAGATTAACCCCATGGCCATGTCGAAACCGAAACGCATCCTCTACCACGTGCTGGTCACGGTGTTCGCTCTGCTGATGATCTACCCGATCCTGTGGCTGGTGGCCAGCTCCCTGAAGCCGAACGACGAAATTTTTGCGACGTCCTACAGCCTCATTCCCAGCCGCCTCGAATTTTCCAACTATGCGACCGGCTTCCAGGGGTTCGGCGGCACGACGTTTGCGACCTTTTTCAAAAATTCCTTTATCATCGTCGTCATTTCGACCATCGGCGCGGTGGCTTCTTCCGCCCTCGTCGCCTTCGGGCTGGCCAGGACGAAATTTTTCGGGCAAAAGTTCTGGTTCGCCTGCATGATGGCCACCATGATGCTGCCCCATGACGTCGTCATCGTGCCGCAATACGTCATGTTCGCCAAGTTCGGCTGGCTGTCTTCGTTCAAACCGCTGATCATCCCGCATTTTTTCGGGACGCCGTTTTTTATCTTCCTGATCATGCAGTTTATCCGGACGATTCCGAAGGAGCTCGACGAAGCCGCCAAAATCGACGGCTGCAGCAAATACGGCGTGTTTTACCGCGTGGTCCTGCCGCTGATCGGGCCGGCGCTCATCACAAGCTCGATCTTCTCCTTTTACTGGCGCTGGGACGATTTCATCAACCCGCTCATTTATTTGAACAGCCCGGACAAATATCCGGTGTCGCTCGCGCTTAAGCTGTTCCTGGACGGCGAATCCCTGAACAACTGGGGCGGCATGTTCGCCATGGCGACGCTGTCGCTGCTGCCGGTCGTCATCGTCTTCTTCGTTTTCCAAAAATACATCGTCGAAGGCATCAGCACCACCGGGCTGAAAGGCTGATCCGGCAGGGAGCGCCGAATGGAAAAGCGAATCTATTCTCCAAGCGACGAAACCAATCTCGAAAGGGGCACGAACCATATGCCAGCACTCGTATTTGACGAAAAACAGATTCATGAAACGATCGACCGCGTGGTCGACCGCACGTTCCGGATGGACTTCAGCTGGGACTGGCCGGGGGGCGTCGCCTTTTACGGCGTCTGCGAAGCTTATCAGGCAACGGGCAAAATCGAATACCTGGAGCCGCTTAAAGCCTGGGTCGACGAAAATATGGAGGACGGATTGCCCAAGCTGTCGGTGAACGGCGTCTCCATCGGGCATTCGCTGCTCACTTTGTACGAGGTATACAACGATGACCGGTACATCAAGACGGCGCAGGAGATGGCCGACTATTTGACGCATGAAGCCGTCCGCTTCGGCGACGGGATTTTTCAGCACACGGTCAACTCGGAGACGTACAATTTCCCCGAGCAGGCGTGGGTCGACACGATGTTTATGGCCGGTTATTTCCTGCTCCGGATCGGGGCGGCACTGCAGCGGGACGACTATTTCGAGGACGGCCTGAAGCAGTATCACGGCCATGAAAACGTGCTGCAGGACCCGGCCACGAATCTGTACTACCACGGATGGGACAACATCGCGGGCAACCATATGTCCAGCGTATTCTGGGCGCGCGGCAACGCGTGGGCGGCCTTGACGATGGCCCGGGCGCTGGAGCTGGTGCCGGTGACGCACCCGTCCTTCATGGTCATCGAAGGTTCGCTGCGCGACCAGCTCAGCAGCCTCGTCCGGCTGCAGGACGAATCGGGGCTGTGGCACACGATCGTGAACGATCCGGATTCCCCGCTCGAAACATCCGGCTCCGCCGGGATCGCCGCCGCGGTTTTGACCAAAGGCCGGATTTACAACAAATACACGCAAAAAGCAATCGACGGCATCCTGTCCAAAATTACAAGCGACGGCACCGTCACCGGCGTGTCCGCCGGCACCGCCGTCATGAAAGACGCCGCCGGATACAAAGGCGTGCCCGACAAGCGGATTCAAGGCTGGGGACAGGGACTAACGCTCGCGTTTTTGTCGGAGTTGCTTAAAAATAATCCGTATTGATGGGAGGTTGGCATGAAGAAGGGCCTCTACCGCTGCAACGGTAAAGGCCCGGGACGTTAAAGGCTGTGGATGCCACGGCGCGATAATATTGGCTGTTCAAGCGAAAACTACCACCGTTTAGGCCCTCAGCCTGCTTAACGGTGGTTGTTCGCTTGTTTCCAAGCTTTTTTGCGTACCAAAGGTAAAGCTTAAGGATGCTAAACTACAGGGTTTATCACCGTAGCCAATCCATCGGATTACATAGGGTGCGAAATTGAAGTTAGCATTGCCCCAGTCGGTAGGGCATTTAATCCACGCACCTGCGTAGGGTGCGACCTGCCGAAGGTGCTGACCGCAAAGATATATAACCCAATTTCAATCCACGCACCCGCATAGGGTGCGACTTTGCGTCGGAGTATTCATAAACCGGAGACCACCCGATTTCAATCCACGCACCCGCATAGGGTGCGACGATGGCGATGCTTCATCTGCCACGGCAATTATTAATATTTCAATCCACGCACCCGCATAGGGTGCGACCAAGGCTTCTCGGGATCCCTAATCGAGTGGCAGCTATTTCAATCCACGCACCCGCATAGGGTGCGACGTCCGTCGGCTGCCCCTTCTGAATCCTCTTCGTCTCATTTCAATCCACGCACCCGCATAGGGTGCGACCTCGCCGCTTCTTCCGTCTGTAATCAGGTGGCATTTCAATCCACGCACCCGCATAGGGTGCGACACTGGTAACTCAATACAGTCGCTCCTGTAGATGTTATTTCAATCCACGCACCCGCATAGGGTGCGACGTGTGAAACGTCCGGTATCCATAACCTTACCGGAGATTTCAATCCACGCACCCGCATAGGGTGCGACTATTTTTCGGGAATCCGCAGCAACGAGACGTGCAATTTCAATCCACGCACCCGCATAGGGTGCGACGCGATGGAGTCAAGTATCTTAATCCTCCTAGCATGCCATTTCAATCCACGCACCCGCATAGGGTGCGACGATCGAAGAGGCCCAAGAGGCAAAATATCTCTCGATTTCAATCCACGCACCCGCATAGGGTGCGACCTTAGACCCTGCAGGGGTCATGGATAGAGTCAAGATTTCAATCCACGCACCCGCATAGGGTGCGACCTGGCAGGGGCGATGGCTGCGGGCTTTACCTTGTATATTTCAATCCACGCACCCGCATAGGGTGCGACTCTACAATCCATTCTGGACTATCAGCAAAATCCAATATTTCAATCCACACACCCGCATAGGGTGCGACTTTGTGCATCAAACATGTCGTCGGCGTCAATATATTTCAATCCACGCACCCGCATAGGGTG
This sequence comes from Paenibacillus cookii, assembly GCF_018333375.1. GTDB lineage: Bacteria > Bacillota > Bacilli > Paenibacillales > Paenibacillaceae > Paenibacillus_AQ > Paenibacillus_AQ cookii. The sequence goes on along the minus strand of NZ_BORW01000018.1, from coordinate 95,190 downwards.
CGACCATTCAATCGCTCCTTTTTCACCTTCATTGTTCAAATTTCAATCCACGCACCCGCATAGGGTGCGACTCAACAGCAAGGGACGACAAATAAAAATTAAACATTTCAATCCACGCACCCGCATAGGGTGCGACCAGTACGAGGTGGGTAAAACGTACGAGGAGACGATTTCAATCCACGCACCCGCATAGGGTGCGACTGACCACAGCTTCGGCAGTGATCAGGGACCAGGAGAGATTTCAATCCACGCACCCGCATAGGGTGCGACAGGAGTGGGCTGAAGGGCTGCAAAACTCATTCTCATTTCAATCCACGCACCCGCATAGGGTGCGACTAAACAACCTTGTGCTGTATTTACGGACGTTGAATTTCAATCCACGCACCCGCATAGGGTGCGACTCTGAAAATCGACGTCGGACCATCGTCCACGTATTCAATTTCAATCCACGCACCCGCATAGGGTGCGACCTTATGGGATATAAAACAATCGCTCCCGAAGAAATTTCAATCCACGCACCCGCATAGGGTGCGACAGGCGGGCTCATCGCAATCTTTGTGACGCTCTACAAATTTCAATCCACGCACCCGCATAGGGTGCGACGCGACGCGGGCCTTCTCGTATTGCTCATCGTTTTATTTCAATCCACGCACCCGCATAGGGTGCGACTTATAATATCTACAGTAACCAAGTCGTTTGCCGATTTCAATCCACGCACCCGCATAGGGTGCGACTCCAACTCGATGTCGAATAATAACGCCAACGCAATTTCAATCCACGCACCCGCATAGGGTGCGACATGGATCCGGAAGAAGTAACAAAATTCCGGGGAATTTCAATCCACGCACCCGCATAGGGTGCGACGGATAACCTTAGCCACAATCTCACCTCCAATAGAATTTCAATCCACGCACCCGCATAGGGTGCGACATAAAAAAGCGCCCACGACATGGCGAGCGCAGAGATAATTTCAATCCACGCACCCGCATAGGGTGCGACTCGCTTGAAGAAGCAAAACGTGTGTGTGCAAACCTATTTCAATCCACGCACCCGCATAGGGTGCGACGTGACGGATCGCAAGGTCTTAGGCTGCTTGCCGATATTTCAATCCACGCACCCGCATAGGGTGCGACGAAAGGCATCGAAGTGAAATGAGGAGAGAGAGACATATTTCAATCCACGCACCCGCATAGGGTGCGACGTAGAGCTGCAAAGATTATTGCTGTAATCAGTATCATTTCAATCCACGCACCCGCATAGGGTGCGACATGCGTAGGATGGGATTTCTTGATAAATGGCCTATTTCAATCCACGCACCCGCATAGGGTGCGACTTTTTAACGCTCTATATGGATCTATAATCTTTCAAGATTTCAATCCACGCACCCGCATAGGGTGCGACTTCCCGGCCAGCGTAAAAGTAAATAGCCAAGGTTCTATTTCAATCCACGCACCCGCATAGGGTGCGACGGATCTTGCCGAACTGCGCATTAGTGTTTTGCAATTTCAATCCACGCACCCGCATAGGGTGCGACGCGCCAGCAAGCAAGTCCGCTGCCCGTTGAACTATTTCAATCCACGCACCCGCATAGGGTGCGACTTGTTAGACGATTTCTCACTAGATTTGCCTGATATTTCAATCCACGCACCCGCATAGGGTGCGACGCGACTCTGCTGGGAAAACACATTACCACAATCTGGCATTTCAATCCACGCACCCGCATAGGGTGCGACGCGGATATATCTGTAGAGAATTGGTAGAACACAATTTCAATCCACGCACCCGCATAGGGTGCGACGCTTGGTGACTTGCTGAAGCTGCCGAACCTGGAGATTTCAATCCACGCACCCGCATAGGGTGCGACAATATCAGCGTTGAAACCCCGGATTACCCTGTTATTATTTCAATCCACGCACCCGCATAGGGTGCGACACCGATTTTTAAGCCAAAATGCCGTAAAAACAGTATTTTAATAATCAAAAATCAATTTTCACAAAAATAAATTTCAATTATTTTACATTAATGGGATTTATCTAAGGTTTTTTTGGTGCGAACCTCCCTGAGAAATCATGTTCACTTGGCATTCGCACTATAAAATAAGGGGGCCTTCAAGATCAAGCGACCCTTTTACGCCTATATGCTCAACTTTGTTTTTATAATTATTACCGAGTTGGTAGAACCGAAGGCTGTCCTGATTTTGATCAATCTCATCTGCAAGCTTCATCTTTAGAACAGCAAACTGCGTAGCGTCAACAATGCATTCAAACACAGAGTTTTGGACACGCTGACCGTAGTTTTGACATATTTTTGATACATTGCGTAATCTTCTTTGTCCTTCGCTATCCATTGTACTTACATCGTAAGTAACTAAAACAAGCATAGGATACACCTACTTCCATAGAAATGGAGGGTACTCGTCCAGATCTCCTCGCAGAAAACGTGCTAATAACAGGGATTGAACATGCGGCAATAACCCCCATGATATTTTCTCGCCTAGAAACGGATGGGTGATCTTATCTTGTTTTTTATTCTGCCATGCTGTCAGAAATTTTTTCCTGGCATCATCCGTCATGATTACGGCTCCGTTTTCCTTAAAGACGAAATCACTGGGATTGACCACTTTCGTATTAATTAACGACAGAACAAACCTATCCGCATAAATACCTCGTAACTCCTCCATTACATCCAATGCAAGGGAAGCTCTACCAGGACGGTCCCGATGCAAAAATCCGATATAAGCATCAAGCCCGACTCCCTCCAGAGCTGACATCATATCATTCGAGAGCAGAGTATATGCGAGTGAAAGCATCGCGTTCACAGGATCTAGTGGAGGCCTGCGGGACCGAGAACGAAAAAAGAAATGCTCCTTTTGCTGCAAAATCATTTGATCAAAACGCTGATTATAAATTAAAGCAGCTTGTCCTTCCAGCCCCCTAAGCCGTTCCAAGTTTTCACATGCTCCGATCTCTGCCATGATGGATGACAATTGTCGAGAAGCTTCCTTAAATTCTTCAACATTTATGCGTAATGGGTAATCCCGGGTCATTCTTTCTAGCATCCACTTATGGTTAAATATTTTACCAATGATAAAATTCCGGGCAATTCTCGCCGAAAGCATTTCGTCTTCGGATACCAGAGATTGCTTCTTTCTCAGGACAACGTTCCCTTTGCTCGGACCGATTACTCTTGCAAGAAATCTGCCATTCATCGTTAAGAAATACCAGACAACATAAGGTAGTCATCTTCGTCATTAAAGGCCATCTACTATCTCAACCTTTAGCCCTTCCAGTTCGGTTAATTCAATTACATAGTCTTCAAAAGCTTTAGGTTGGTCTATCCGTGGTTTAACTGATAATGAACGATGTACCTTGGCCGAAGAATATTGCCCCAGCTTTGATTGATGCTCCCACCAATACACCTTATATTTCAATCCACGCACCCGCATAGGGTGCGACACCGATTTTTAAACCAAAATGCCGTAAAAAAAGTATTTTAATAATCAAAAAACAATTTCCACAAAAATAAATGGTTTTAGTCAAGGATTTTTTGGTGCGAACCTCCCTGGCAAATCATGTTCGCTTGGGATTCGCACCATAAAATAAGGGGGCCTTCATTGTCTGGCAATTCACATCCTATTGAATTATCCATAACAGTTTCCAACACGAGCCCTAGCGTTGGTTATCGAATTGGGGATTTTTTTAATTCTTTGGTCTTCAATTATTACAACAATTCATGTATCGTGACACCTTGTGGAGCTTCGCCAATAGAACATACATAATCTGCATAAGACCGAGCAACCTCAACCTCACTCTTTCGCTCTATATGAACAAGGTTAAACAATTTATGTGCTGGCGCATTACCTAATTTGCTTTCATGTTCAAAAACAATTAGTTTTTGTGCAGACATTTTTCCTCTTGCTGCAGAACGATCATGATCAAACATATTTACAAGTGCCGACCACAATAATTCCAAGTCCTCTTCACTAAAATTCGTCTGGTTTGCAAGAGAGGCCGATACAAAACCTTCCATTCGATACAATCCATATGGAACAATACTCTTACGGCCCATCGTCCGTTCCTTTTCAGCATCTTTTTCATTCGTGACAGCCATTCGAGTAATTGTTACATCTAACGGAGAAATAGGATCAATACTTTTTGCGAAACCAAACTGTACTGGCCCCCGAACCTGTCCGCAATTTACGCCGGTTGTCATGACCGCACCAAATGTACGAATATCGTAATACTTATCGCACATCCATTGAGCCAGAGTCATTTGATCTTCTTTCTTCTTGGCTTCGATCTTGTCTGATTTTTTATCTTTTAGTTCAATATCCGGATGATGATCAAACGCTTCTTTATTCAGTTGATTTAATATAGCACCTTCTTTTACATAGATTTCATAGCCATTCGCATTCTCTTTTGCTAATTCAACATAATTTCGAACTTTACGTTTCATGCACACGTCAGTAACCAGTCCGCATCCGGTTTCCGGATCAATACGAGGCAAATTTCCCGCATCCGGATCTCCATTTGGGTTTCCGTTTTCAACATCGAATAATAACACAAACTCATATCTCTTCGTTAAAGCTGTATTTTCACTCATGTTCTGTTCCCTCTTTCACTTGTTTTGATTGATTTGGATTATAAAAACTTTGCCGTTGATGATAGTAACCTAACGCGAACATTCCCTGCTCTTCTAGCGTCAATCGACGTGGAAAGACTTCAGGTAATGCATTCATCACTTTCTGAATCTGGTCATCGTTATAACGTCCCCACTTATCATCTTTTGCGATGTGATGCCTGGACAAACTGATCAACCGCGGAAAAACGGTTGCAGGTGAGGCTGAAGCCGCTCCCCAAAATCGGTCACGAATGGATGCATTAATGCCTTGTCCCAATGCGTTTAGCTGTGTTTTTTCCAAACATGCAAATAATCTTCCCAGATGGTAGGGGGTACTGGTGGAATTTTCATTTAGGGACATCGTTAACTCTCCTTCTAAACTTTGATCATCATTGTGGCGGGCTTTACGGATAAGGTATGCTTTTATCATGGCTGCACGAAGTGGTCCTATTTTATATTGATTTTTTTTAGGATCATCCGTCTCTGAACGAATACGATTGATCAATTGGGCAAATATTGCACTGGAATATGGAAGTCCGTGTAGAATAGATCTAACCAATTGTCCTTCCATATTAGGAGGGATTTTCCCCCAATCATGTCCGACTGCGATTTCCCGAAGTAATTGCCGTACAGTTGGTGCCCGGTCTAACCCGGTAATGCTTAAATCTTTATAATGTTGCCACATTCGCTCACCAATTTCACCGAGGGTGCCTGTATACCAGAAACGAACCGACAATCTTGCAGCATTTGGCGAAAGACCCAAGACATAAAATCTCGTATTCATATCCATATCTTTAAATGTCTCTTTAAACGTCTGCCCGTGCTGAATACGTACTAAAGCATTTTTCACACGCGTACGTACATTTTCAGCATCCTCCTGTTCATACTCCGAAGCTTCGTCCATTTCTCCTTGGAACAACAATGCAAACAAGCTCTGTTCTCGCTCTGGCGCTGTCTCTGCCCAAAAAACTACCGTCGTGTCATTCATTCGAATGCGATGATCCGGATCCGCCAAGAATTTATTCAAAACATACCCATAAGCATCGGCTGCCTCTTGGGACGCTGGAGCATTGTAGGATTGTTTTCTACCATAGGAGCAAAAAGAGTCTTTATTAAAAGAAACAATAGCTGCCCCTGATGACTGAGCACCGAGTACATTTTTTATGCTGGGATGCAGCCTTGCGATTTCGTGTTTCGGTATCATCTCACCTGAGATAAGGCACATTTGCTTCTCATCATTTGTGCCTTCATTTTTTTGACCATGGTAATAACGCTCCCACGTTCGTTTAATCAGACTGTCATCATGCAAAAATCGTCCTGTTGGGGCATATTTCAGAACACAAAGTCCTCCTTTGCGCAACATATCCCTAATTTCTTCGTTGGTTACAGCATCTAGTTGAGCTGCCAACTGTTCCGGAGACTGACTCACAAAAGCATGTAATGCCCGAATCTCTGGTGAGTGTGATGTACAATATTGCAGGACATGATGACACAATTGTTGCATCCCAATTCGGCTTTGTTCACGCATAGATAATGCCGATCCGAATAAATAATCCGCTTTATCGCATAAAAAATACGGCTTGGCTCCAGTTCCGGAACGTTTCGCCTGTTTCGGGACATTAAATGTAAGCCTAATGTTTTTCCCTTTTTCATCCGTATAAGGCCTGACCGAAGTAACTTCTCCAGATTCACTTAAATAAATTTCAAAAGACACCTCAGCAGACGAATACTCTTCTCTCGGTAAACAATTGTCTTCTTGGTCCTGTAAGGTCTTGTAGTAGGAATAAAGCGCCTGTAAAATCATCCAGTCACCTCCCTTAATTGCGGGACTTCAATGATTCCGTCGACCATTTGGGCTCTAAAAAAATGCGGAATAACCTCCTTTACCTCCCCTTTTGAATTTAAAATGAAGGTCTGGTCGAGCAACATATAGCCCAAATCAACGATTCCAGGATGAACAGTTTCCTTTACTTCTATTTCATCTTCAACCAGCTCAAAATGAACGGGAAACTCCCTCGTGCCAAAATAAGGCTGATGAAAGCATTGCCCCTTTCTTGCACGTCGTAAGAAAATATTATAGTGCTTCTCAGGATGATCTTCCTCGCCTTTACGATCCGTCATTTCAAAGTGCCCTTCTATTATGTACTCGACGTCACGAAGGACAAGAGACGATCGCAGTTGTCGCTCTTCCGAAACGTTGATAAACTTTTTTTTGCGCGATGCGAGAGATTCTACTTCGTTTCTTCGAATACTTTCAAACCGAATTGGTTTTTTCACATGGATACGGTCAATAACCCACCGGATAGCTGGTTTCCAATGAAGTGCTTCCAAAATTCCTCGTGCTGCCGAAGGCGTCATGACATCATAACTCACGCGTTCAACTTTCATCTCTGGACGCGTAAAACAGGCATAATCCCCCCACACGCGCAGTTTAATCCCATATGCCATACATATAACTCCTCCTTAATGTCGCATTGGTTCTCGAAGCCCTGTTGCTTGATCATAATAGTTCATATCATTTAAATACCAAATACCTCCAGCGTCACTTAATAAACCTTTATTCATCCACTCAGTATATTCTCGCTTATAAACTGAAACTGAATAAGATTGCAACTGGCGAAATATATCCGAACGATGGACTTTGCTTTTGGCATGTAAATGAATTAAATTACGAGCAAACTCATCAAAGGGAATAACAATCGAAAACATTTCCCCCTCGATCATTTCAAACCGACTAGCAATCTCTTCATATGGGACTTCCAAATTTTTGTTTTTACTCCTTAATAATCCCATAATCCTTTTGCTATCTGTTATTTCCCTGACCCTGCCATCAGCAACCCCGTATATTCTATCAAAATACTGCTTCATAGCTTCCGGTGACAACGGATCTACCTGTTGATATTTCAACACGTTTTGTGCTTCAATAGCTGTCTCTTTCATCCACCCATAGAAAGGCATGCCGTGCGACTCAGGATAAAACACATGTACTTCCCCAACAGATTGCTTTCCCTCCCGGTTGCACCGACCAGCGGCTTGAGCAATGGAATCAAGTCCGGCAAACGCTCTGATGACTATTGGAAAGTCCAAATCCACACCTGCTTCGACTAATTGTGTAGAGATAACGTGACACGGTTTTTCGTGAATAAGTCTGTCTTTGATTTCTTTTAATATTTCCATACAATGTTTGGAGCACATGCGACCGCTTAGATGATAAACCCCAATTAATTGTTTTTTAATAGATAGATCGAACAACATCTTGGCATGCTTTCGGGTGTTCACAATGGTTAACGCTTGCTTAACTTGTGACATCCAATCTATTGTCATTGAATCAGGAATACTTTTCGTTGCTCCCCCATGCATTGTAACCCGGACTCTTTTAAATGTATCAACCAATTGCTGAGACAGTTGATCTTGTATAATTGCAGTCGGACGAATCCCTAGCGCTTCCCAGGATGGATGTGTTGCAGTACACAATACGACGGTACAGCCGTACGATTCCACTAATTCCTCAAGCACTCTTAAACAAGGGGTAAGGAACCCCCTAGGGATACTTTGGGCTTCATCAATAACGATGACAGATTTCACGATATTGTGGAGTTTCCTGCACCTACTTCTTTTATTAGAAAACAACGACTCGAAAAATTGTACCGAAGTCGTAACCACAACGGGGGCATCCCAATTTTCCGCAGCCAATTTCTGTTTTCTCACTTCTTCTACACCATAATTCTCCCGATATTCTTGTTCATCAAAGTTGCTATGATGCTCTAAAACTGCCTCGTTACCTAGCGCATTTCGAAAAATCTCTACTGTCTGGTCAATAATACTTAAGAAAGGAATCACGTAAATTACCCTCTGTAACTCATGCCTTTGTGCATGATGAAGAGCAAAACATAACGAAGATAACGTTTTCCCGCCGCCTGTAGGTATAGATAATGTGAATATCCCTTGGCCATCTCTTGCCCTTATCCTGCAATTTTCAAGGATCTGATGTCTTTTGTTGTTGATTATCGTTTTTTCTGCCTTCTTCTCTAGCTCAGATATAAAATTATCAATTCGTTCCAACAATTGAGAAATTGAGGGTAAGCTTCTTTTATACATTAAACGCCGATCCTCATCATTGCAGTAGTCCCGGGTATCAGTAGAATCGGCATCTACCAGGCAAGAATAAAGCATTCTGCCCAAAATGCTATATTTCCAAGCAATGTTACTGGTCGTTAGATTTCCGAAGCGAAGCATGGGGTTACTTTCGAGAGGTTGCGAGCAGATGGATAACTCCGACCACGCTATAGACCAATCAGGCACTTCTTCTTTCGGTTTAGACAAGCGATGTTTTAATGATCCCTCCTCATCAATTGAGCCATAGTTGCTCAGCCCACCATGATGTCCGGCTACCACATATGCAATCAGCCGGGCTAAATACGGTGCGAATCCAAACTTACCAATATACTTAATAACTACCTCAGGCTTCATAATCCACTGTGCCCCGGCAGTCGAGTGATCGACCGGGATCTGAGAGCCACGAACTCGTTGTTGAAACAACTCTGAATACTTTCCAACATCATGAATTAAACCCGCTAAGTAACCTAGCTCACTCATACCAAATAATCCCGCAAACGTACGAGTCAGAGCCGCTACTCCTTCGAGATGCTCCTTTAAATATTGAAAATCGCCTGATTTTTTACTGTGTGCGTAGAAAAACAAGGACTCACCTTCTTTTTTATATACCATATTATACCATCCAATATTTTACTTTGTAAATTACGTTTAAGTAGATATTATATGAACAATATTATGATTTTATTACGAATAATATCCGGTACACCTATTGATTCCTGTGGTATAATAAACTGTCGCTAAGCAAGCGTGGATTGAAAAATATAGTATCTACTCAAGAAAACCTATCTTTCCCTTCAGGATAGGTTTTCATTCTATCATCGGAATCAATCCGCGACATTTGAGTGATGACCAAAATGTTAGTCCCATCCCCCTTCTTCCTAATCGGTTAGTAGATGTGCGTCCGCTCAAACTCTTCTAACGATTTGTCCCTTTTGTCACGTACACGCTTCAAATAATTAGACTCTAATTCGGGACTGAGAAAGTCTTCGAGGTAAGAATGATGTGAAATGATTGCATTACCTACGATTTCAGCCAACAATCCTTTGATTGGGTGGATTTCTCCAGCACGAAAAAGGTTATACAGAAATTTCCCACCTGCCGTTGAATGATCGACGCTTCCTCTTTTCGGCGGGAAGCTTGGGTTGTTTACAGCTGCTAAAATATAATTCCTGAAAGCATCTGTGTATTTCCCCATATCGTGCAGCATCCCTGCCAATCCGGCGATGTACCGAAACTCCCAATTTCTTTCCGAACGATTCTGCTAATGCTTGTACGCCTAATAAGTGCTCCTCCACTGTTTGGTGCTGCCTGTCAGCTTCGCGAATATGTGCTATATAATTCAAACAGTCTCCTCCTCGAAATATAGAGTCGTTCAAGCCCTCGTGTAGTCCGATGTACCTGCGACAATTCTCCTTATTTTAACGAGATTCGACAGGAATCTGAGATATCCTTCCAATTTGTATGTAAAATTTTGTTTTATTTGATAAATCTATTTCAATCCAGGCACCCGCGTAGGGTGCGACCGCCATGCTGCCGACGATCATGTCGGTTGTCGGATTTCAATCCACGCACCCACACAGGGTGCGACGCGCTCAGTCTCTTTACCGATTCCACCGCCCGGTAATTTCAATCCACGCACCCACACAGGGTGCGACTCGTCAGCTGTTTGGTGAGCAATGAACACAACAGTATTTCAATCCACGCACCACACAGGGTGCGACAATAGCGCGATTGCTTTTGAGGATGGCGCTATTGAATTTCAATCCACGCACCCACACAGGGTGCGACACCGCTTTTTCAAGCAAAAAGCCCGAAAAAGCGGCTTATGACACTCCATTCTCCAACAATAAATTGAATTTATTTACATTATTGTAAAAAATCAAGATGTTACAGGTGCGAAGCCCCCTGAAAATCCATGTTCACTACACGTTCGCACCAGTTCATTTCTTCCATATTTTCACTTTATGGTTTCGACAAAAATCCTCCAAAACCCCCCATCAATCCATGAATCCATGCACCATTTTTTAAATCACGAACGCTTGCATTCTCCCGTTTTTCCCTTTAAACCGAGTTGCTTTGTCCCCACCGCAGCCCTTTGGAAAAAGAAAATAGGCGATTGCGTTTCTTTTTGGTTTTTTCCGCGAATACGTACTCCTGCTCGTTTTGTACGACATTATGCGCAATATGCCGGAAGCGTCTGCCGCTCTCCAGCTCGGGATCCAGCGCGATGGGAATCCCTTTGGCTACCGAACGCATAATATCCATGTCCATATGTATGACCCCAATTAAACCGATATTGAGAATATTCATGATGTCTTCAAGCTTTAGGACCCGATCGGCCGGATCATCCGCCATGTTGACGATAAGCTGCGGGGGAGCATCGATCATATCGCTCATCAACCCGATGACGCGGTCCGCATCCTGAATCGCCGTCCGGTTCGGCGTCGTGACGATAATCGCCTCGTCGGCGGCGTATACGGCATTGCGAAACCCGTTTTCGATCCCTGCCGGGGAATCGATCAACACATAATCATAGTCTTGGGCGATAAAATGAACCACGTCCCGAAACAACCCCGGGTCCTCATCATGGTCGGCACTCCCGCTGCAGGAGATGAACGATAGGTTGGACAGGCGCTTGTCTTGGATGGTTACTTGATGCAGGCCGCACCTGCCCGCCATAAAATCAGAAATATCATAATTCAATCTGCTGCTCAGCCCGAGCGGAAAGTCCAAATTCCGAAGGCCGAAGTCCGCATCGATCAAACAGACCTTTTGTCCCAAGCAAGCAAGGGATGTCCCTAAATTGGCGGTGACCGTCGTTTTGCCTACCCCGCCCTTGCCCGAAGTAATACAAATGACTCTTGCCATTGAAGCAACACATCCTTCTGACCAAAATACGTGCTGTAACATTTATAACCATCGCACTAGGACGGCCATAACCTACTTACTTTATCATAGAGAAATATACAAAAACTCTACAAAAAGATGCTGTTTTTTTACATTTTTATCAGTGTCTATCGCATTGCAACAAAGAACAGGGAGAAAACAACGCAAAAACCCGCCATTTCCGGACAGGCCATTTGAAAAATCCTATCCGCAAACCGCCAAAACCTGAAAGCAAACTGCAGCTCCGAAACTTTTTATTTCTTGAATCATAAAAAAAACGGCAGAACCCGAACCGGCGGGTTCTGCCGCTTATGCTGCTTGCCATTATGGCTTGGCTTGCGTCAATTTGCTCATGAAATTATAGATCATTTGGGCGCTTTCCGCCCGCGTCGCCGCTCCCGTCGGATGGAAGCGCTGCGGCGATTGTCCTTGCATCAGCCCCGAAGCGTATACGGCCTGCACCGCCTCCTGTACCCAGGCCGGCGAAGAGGCGACGTCGGTAAACGCGGCCTTGCCGGCGGAACCGCCGATTCCGGATGCGCCACCCGCCAGCTTATACGCGCGGGCGATCATGGCCGCCGCTTCCTGGCGTTTGATCAAAGCGTTCGGCGCGAAGCTGTTTTCGCTGACGCCCTGCACGATCCCGGCCTGCACCGCCGCCGATACGGCATCCGTATACCACTGGTCCGCTGCCACGTCGGCAAACGGCGTTGTGCCGCCGCCCTTCAGATTCAGCAGGCGTACCAGCATGGCGGCCATTTCCGCGCGGGTCACCGGCTGGTTCGGCGCAAACCGGCCGGCGTCGATCCCTTCGATCAGATGTTTCGCCGCCAGCTCCCGAATGACCTCCGCAGCCCAGTGATGTTCCGTATCCGCAAAGTTTTTGCGGTATTCCAACACGCCATAGGCAGGATCAAGATCGAAGATTTCGGAGGTCAGCTTGCCGCCGGAAAGCGAGCCCCCGACATAATCGAGCACGCCCGTGCCGGTCAGGCCGTAGATTCCGGACAGCCTCGCATTGACGTCCGTCGAGATCGGCAGCGTCAGCATGACCGGCTGCTTCAAATCGGTCAGCGAATATACTTGGCCGTCCTTTGCCGTGATGCTGAGGCTGAACCTCAGGAAATCGCTGCCCGTGCGGAGCGAAGCCCCCGCTTTATTCCCGGCTGCCCCCATCCGCTGCGCTTGTTCGCTGCCGCCAATCGGGTTCACGCTGAATCGGATTCGGCTTCCCGCACGCTGTCCTTCAGGGACCCGTTCGCTTACAGCCTGGAACACGGCCGCCGGAATCGTCAGCGAGACCTGGCCGGCCTGAATGTGTACCGGCTTGTTTTGCAGAATCGAAGCGGCACTGCCAGGCACAACCAATTCCGCGAACGGTTGATCCGTTTTGAAGGAAACGTCGCCTTTGGCAAGCGCGGACAGCTCGCTTTCCGATACGCTCCACGTTCCTTCATGTTTCGGAGGCGTCACCGGAGCTGGCTTACCGCTGCCTCCGTTATGGCCGCTGCCCTCATTGCCGTTAGTTCCGCCAGGATTTCCTCCCCCATTGCCGTTATCTCCACCCGGATTGCCCGGTGCTTGGACGTTCAACACATATTCCGCTTGGAACGCCTCGTAGGTTGCCGAAATAACGGTGGTTCCTTCCGCCAAAGCGGTGACCAGCCCCCGTTCATCGACGGATGCGACGTCCTTGCTGCTGCTGTCATAGATGACGCCTTCCAGCAGCGGAATGCGGGTCCCGTCCTGATAGACCGCTTCCGTGACGGTCTGGTCGGTTTCGCCGACTTTCAGTCTGCCTTTTCCTTTCAAATGCAATGAATCCATCTTGCCATCAGGAACCCGGTCCACGGTAATCGTCGTCTCTCCGTACAAGTTCGGGTCGGCGGCGCTTGTTGCCCTGACGACCGCCGTGCCCAGCCCCCGGGCCGTGACCAGTCCCTCGGCCGACACGCTGACCACCTCTGGATCCGCAGGGTCGGAGCTGTACACGGACCAAGTCACGCGCTTATCCGTCGTCTGCTCCGGTTTCACCTTCGCGGTAAGCTGGCGCGTTTCGCCGACGGCGAGCTTAACGTCCTGCTCCTTGATTTCCACGCTTTCCGGAGCCGTCATCTGTTTGGACAACGTAAACTGATCGACGATGCGCCCTCCTACCGTTTTCGTCACGAACTTGAGCAGGTCCCCGTCGACTTCGACGGAGGCGTACATTTGCGTCGCTTCATCGTCTGTCACGCGCTGCCAATCCCGCTTCGTCAGCGAATAAAACTTCGGCCCCGTCGAACCGGCAACGACGTACGTCGTGCCTTGGCCGTCGCCGACGATTTGGTTGTCCAGCATCGGGTACGTCCGCAAATAGATATGATCATGGCCGTTCAGGACGAGATCGACCCCGTGCTTTTCAAGTACCGGCGCCCACAACTGGCGAATTTCGGCCGTATCGTAGATGCTGCCGTACGGGCCGCGGTGGAAAATCGCGATTTTCCACGGTTTCGTCGTGGCTGACAAATCTTTTTCGAGCCATTTCTGCTGATCTTCATACTGATATTCGCTGTTCAGCACCACAAAGTGGATGTTTTTGTAATCGAAGGCGAAATGGCTTCCCTTCAAGCTGTCCAGTCCGTTCCCCGGCTGATTGAAATGGGCAAGGAAATCGTTGTTTTCCTTCGTGCCCATCACCTCGTGGTTGCCGATCGCGGCGACGAGCGTCGTGTTCAGGAACGCCTCCTGCGCTTCGCTGAACCACCATTTCCATTCCTGCTCGTTGAAGCCTTTGTCGACCATATCCCCGACATGGACCATAAATTCGGCGTCCGGCGTATTTTCAAGCGCTTTTTTAACCGTGTTCCCCCACAGCTGGAACCCTTTCAGGTCGCCTGCCTGGGAATCGGCAAAATACAGAAAACTCGTACGGTCCCCGGACGCTTCGGCGGTTTTGAACGTCCCTTGCTCGCTGTAACGGCCTTGACCGTCCCCTACGCGATACACGTATGCCGTTCCCGGTTCCAGTCCGTCGACGGTCGCTTTATGCACGCGCACGGTTCCGAGGTCCAGCGTCTGATACAAGTAACTCGTGCCGTCTACTTTTTGGACGTTGGCCTGATCGAATCCGCTAAACTCCGACTGCTTGGCAACTTCCACGACGGTCGGCTCCGTGCCGGGATGGGTATGCCAGGTGAACCCTCTGGAGGCGGCCGGGTCCGCGCCCATGCTGACGTTGATGTTGTACGGCGTTTCCGTTCCGGATAGCGGGGACACCTTGAATTCGGCTACCGAACTGTACATGCCGCCTTTAGCCGCTTGTACCTTGTACGTTTGCACGCTCGACGTCAGGGATTTTGTTTTCAGCTGCCCCTGCGCGTCGGTCATGCCGATGGCCGCTTCATCGGCCAAAATTTGCGCCCCTTCCACGGGAGCCCCGGACTCCTCTTTCACCTGGAACACCGTCTCGTATCCTTGAATGTTTCCGTCCTCGTTCCACGATAACGTCAGGCCGCTTTGGATCGCGGAGGACAGCGGCAGCCCAAAGAAGGTGTATTTCACGTCGCCCGTGCCGACGAACGAAACGCTGCCCGACTCGAAACGAATGACATGCTCGCCCGTCGCATCCTTTTTGACGTCGTATTGAATTTGTCCGATCAAATCCTGGTCGGTCAACGCGGCTTCGTTCAGCCTGCTCATCGTCAGGACGACCGTGCCCGCATTGCCGTCGATGCCTGCCTGAGCCTGGGAAGCATCCAGCTTATGCCCCGGGACGAACCGCAGGTTTTCCACTTTCGTAGGATCAAAAGCAAGCTTGATTTGCGCGTCCTTCAATTCCGATGCTTTGACGCCTTTAAAATCGACCGAATACGTATTTCCGGTATAAACCCTTTTTGGCGTGTCATAGGTGATCTTGGAAGCGCCGGTATCCACGTTGAACGTCCATGCTTCGGTCGTCCGGTTGCCGGACCGGTCCTTTACCGTCACCCGCGCCTGATGAACCCCGTCCGCAAGCGGCGTGGCCGGCGTGTAATAAATTCGCCCTTCCGGCGGATACAGCGTATGCTGCACCCGGACCCCGTCCACGTCGAAACGGATCGAATCGGGATCGATCAAGGTCGTTCCGGGATGCTGCGCCGGATCGTATCCGGCATCCTCGGCGTACACCTTGATGACCGGCTGGTTCGTACGAACCGTTTCTCCCTCGGCCGGGGAGAAATTTCGGAGCACCGGAGGCTCCAGATCGTCTTCCGCCGGGCCGTACAGCGCGCGGATTTGATCCACGTAGATGACGCCGGCGTCCTTTTTCGCTCCCGAAGTCTCCATGTAACGCACGGGCATGTCCATCGTCAGCGGCAGCGTTCTGCCCTTAGGTACATCGGCTTCGACGTACTTCCAACCTACCCAGTTCACCCCGGTGTCTTGAGGAGTCAAATCGAGCGGGATCGCTCCTTTGCCGTCGCGCAGCTGCGCACGCAGCCAGTGGGCTTTGCCGTCCCCGTACACCCACATGCTGATTTTCTCCGGATACCCCGGAATCGCGATCGGGGCATTTTTCGTTTGCAGGTAAGCGCCCGACGTGCCCGGCATGCCGGTAAAATCATATTCCAGCTTCAGCGAACCCGTGCCGAACCGCACCAGGTCCTCATTCGTTTCGATGCTGACCTTGGACGTTTTGAACTGGGCCCCGGCCGATGGCTGGTAAGCATCCAATCCGTTTTCGAAATCCTCCAATATGACCGGCGGCAATCCGATGTTTACGTCCACCGATGCCTCAACCCCTTTATAGCCGACAATAATTTTGCCGCTTTGTTCCGTTTGGTCCGTCGCCGTAAAGACGCCGTTGGAGTCGATCGATCCGATCGGCCCTTCCACGCGCCAATTCAGCTGGCCGTTATCGGCCTGAATGACCTGGCCGTTGCGCAGCGCGGTCACCTTGAGCTTTTCCGACTTGCCCGGCGCGAAGCTTTTGACCGCATCCCCGAAAGAAAGCTCGGTCAGCGTATCCACGACCTCCACTTTCGCTTCTCCGCGCAGCGAGCCCGAGGTCACGGCAATATCCGCCATGCCGGCTCCCGGTCCGGCCGTAAACGCGCCTTGGTCGTCGATCTTGCCGATCTGCGGGTTTACGCTCCATTGCAGGGAACCGCTAAAGGCCGCCGGATGCAGGTTCGCATCCACCGCCGCCGCTTTGAAGGAAGCCGACGACCCTGCGAGCACGCGCTGCAGCTGCGGCTGAACGACAAGCTTGTCCGCCGCTTCTTCCGGCGCTTTGTTTACGAGCAATATTCCGTTTGCCGTCTTGCGCTCCCCGCCGTCCGAAGGGGAATTCAGCAGCTTCCGCTGGGTTTCGCCCGGCATCCGCGCAATGAAGGTGGAAGACCCTCCGCCATCGAGATTCAGCGCGTTGACGAC
The DNA here is from genome assembly GCF_018333375.1 of Paenibacillus cookii. Classification (GTDB taxonomy): domain Bacteria; phylum Bacillota; class Bacilli; order Paenibacillales; family Paenibacillaceae; genus Paenibacillus_AQ; species Paenibacillus_AQ cookii. The sequence continues at coordinate 78,171 of NZ_BORW01000018.1, read as the reverse complement.
GCCCATGTCTTTCAGGATCTGCGCAAGTTCGGCCAGCGTCACGCCTTCGCTGAACCCCGGCTGGCGCCCGTCGATTTCGAGCAGCACGACCGAGCCGTCCGCTTTCGTCCCGACCGCCGTGCGGGGATGGGCCGCCGGATCGGAATTCGGCTGGACCTGCCCGTCTTTGACAAGCAGCGCCGAACCGCCGATCGCCATCGTAACGTCGCTCCATTCGCCGCTCAGCTGCAGGCTGACGCTGACCTCGTCCCCGACTTGTAGTCCGGCGAGGCGATCCCGCTGCGTGCCCGAAGCGGACAAGACGACTTTGCCGTCCGCGATCGGCGTATTCCCTTTGTTGCCGTGGATGCTCTCCACTTTCAGCTGCAGCGTCTGCCCGCTTTTGACTTCGCCCTTCAACACGCCAAGAACGACCTCATCCCCCAAATCGTTGGTCATCGTGGACGCGTGGAAATCGGGGGTATACAGCACCAGATCGTTGTTGCCGCGGATCCGGTTGATCGCGCTCAGTTCCGCCGTTTTGCCCCCGATCGTCAACGTTTTGGCCAGGCTGGGGCTTGGGCCGTACAACGTCGTGCCGTCCGCCTTTAATCCGAAAGCATACCAGTCCTTCGGCGGGCTGACCAGCATCTTGCCGCCGCCCATAAACATCCCCAGCGGAACGCCGCTGGACATATCGTAAAAATCGCCGTTAATCCCCGCGATGACCCGGTTTCCCGGCTTGTCCGCGTCGCCGGCCATTTTGCTGACGCCCTGCATGCCGTAGACCTTGCCGTCCGTCAGGCCCGGCTCAAGCGTTAACGCCGCATTCTTCGGATCAAACTCGACCATATGGAGCTTTTCCAGCCCGCGGTCCAGCTTCATATCCCTCCACGTATAGGTCGCGCCCGGCCCGATCTCGGCCTGCCTTTCGTCGATCACGGTTCCGAACGCCGCCGCCCCCGCAACCTCCGCCCGCGCCTGCTGCGCCGGAAGCAGCATCGACAGCATCAACGTGCCGCTTAGCAGCGAGGACCAAATCTTTTTCGTCCTTTTCCTCATCATTCTATCTTTCCTCCCATTCTTCCGCCAGCATTTCGAGTCTTGCGTAGAACCATTTCAGAAAAGTATAGCGGCCCCTTGTTAAGCCTCCTCCCGTCCTTTCGTAAACGCATTGTAAAATATTATTTTGAAATTAATCTAAATCTAGCTGCCTTTACTATAAAATTTAATTTCATAGAATTTAAGGAACTTTTTTCCTAGGGACAAGGGGCTATGCTATTTGCGGCTTGGCGTCACCCTTTTCCGAAATTCAACATTTCCGGTCATCGATTGCCCGATTTCGCTGAACGCCGGATCTTGCCCTTATTTAGGGACGGGGTTGGGTCAGGGGACAATTTCAGGTGAGGGACATCGGATCGGTGTGCACAGGAGGCTATTTTAAGCAGGAATAGAAGTGGCTGATGCGGTCCTAAACTGGCCATCCATCATTTGACAGACTTCTCCAAAAGGCTTCATACTATGAATATGTGAAACTATGTACAGAAGGAGTCATTCCATGTCAGACAATCCGATCGAACAAATGAGAGTCATCCAAAAAGAGCTGAAACGTTTTATGATGACATATAAGTTTGCCTTGCAGGAAGTCGAAACGAAAATCAAAATTTTGCAGGAAGAATTCCAAATGCTCCACGATTACAATCCGATCGAACATACCAAATCCCGCTTGAAGTCGCCGGAAAGCATTTTGAAAAAGCTGATGCGCAAAGGCGGGGCAAGCTCCCTCGAGGAAATTAAGAAAACGATCCGGGATATCGCAGGCATTCGGATTACCTGTTCTTTCATTTCGGACATTTACCGAATCAGCGACATGCTGCAGAGCCAAAACGATCTGAAGACCCTTTCCGTCAAGGACTATATCAAAAACCCGAAACCAAACGGCTACAAAAGCCTTCATATGATCGTCGAAGTCCCGGTGTTCATGTCCGATCACGAGGAATCCGTCTGCGTGGAGATCCAAATCCGCACCATCGCCATGGACTTCTGGGCAAGCCTGGAACATAAAATTTTCTACAAATACTACGAATCCGTGCCGCAGCGATTAGTCGACGATCTGAAAAAAGCCGCGGACACCGCCTATGCGCTGGACACGACGATGGAGCAGCTTCACCACGAGATGGAGGATATCAAGCGGTCCAACCAAGCGGACGGCAAAGGGGAGTTTCAGCTGTTGATCGATAACGAGCAGTTTAAAATCCCTGAAAAATTGTTGAGCATCATTTCGCCCCCATCTTGAACATTTGAAAATAGAGGCATGTCGCCGAAAAAGCAAAAAAACCGGTACCTGAATGGGTCCGGTTTTTCTTGTTTTATTTTGTACTGCTGTGTTGCGCCCTTTAGTTGCTCCCGCGGTACGTCCAGTAGAGAAACTCGTTGTCCTCGCGGTCGATGCTGAATCCCAATTTTTCGAGCACCTTTCGGGACGCGCGGTTCCCCGGCTCGCATCTGGCGGTCACTTTTTTGACCCCGTCCCGGCTTGTCGCCCATGCCAGCAAACCCGATGCGGCTTCGAAGCAGTAGCCCTTCCGCTGCTGGCTTTCGTTCGTCGCAAAACCGATCTCGATCATGCCGTTTTCATCCGGTTCGCCCAAAAAGCCGATCCCGCCCACGATTTCCCGCTCCGCCTTCGTTGCGATGATCCACGAATCGAATCCGCGAGTGCCGTTATTTTTGACCAGCAGCTCCCGAAAAAACGGCAGCGCTTCGTAGAAGTCTTGTCCGGGCCATTCGCCGTTGGTTTTGTACCCTAACGCTTCAATGGCCCGCGCATCGCGCCCGGCTGCCGCATCAATGAGATCCAGATCGAGCGTCTGCAGGATTAACCTTTCGGTTTCCAGTTTCATAAAGTCGTTCCATGCCTCCTACACCAAAGTCCCACGGCATGAAACGTTCATGCCTGGCACCGTACTATTTCGATATCGGCAGGCCAACATCCTGTCCGGGACCGGCTTATCAAGGCCATGGCCCCCTCCTTCCGGCGTATGTTGTACCGTGGCCGCTCTACCGCTTTCATCTTATTCAGCTATCCGCGTTTGATGTTTTTGAAATGTCTACGATATAAGAGGTGATTTCCTTGATTTTTGTTTTGTTTAAACTGCTATTGAAACGATAAACATGACAGAAGGCGTAGCTGGTATGGTCCTCGAGCTTCAGGATGCCGTTTAAGGAACCGGAATATCCGTGCGTTATTATATTGCTGATCACTAACTCCGTGGGCTTTTTGCTGATCAGTTTTTCAAGCATGCGGAGGACTTCATCTTTACCTTGCAATACGTTGCTGCCGATAAAATTCCATTGGATATCGTCAATGATCTTCTCCATGATAAAGCCGCTATCGTTGGAAACGAAGGCAACATTAAACGCTCTAAGAAATTCCTTTTTGGGTGCGTTCCCGCAATCTTCGGCACAAATAATTTTCACCTGTTCGTTTCGGCTGTTGTCCCCTGGCATACTCCCGATCCCCCTCATTCAAAGTATCTTTGACCATCATATTATACAAGCCATAGAACGAATGCAAACATTAAACAGCAACCATGGCTTTATGAAAAATCGTTCCGGTGTTTCGTCAAGCCGGCTTAACCCTCTGCTCTATTCCATCCAGCAATAAAGCAATTCCGGAATGAAACAGTTCATCGGAACCCAGCAATTCAAACCGGCCTTCTTCATGCATCCGTTGAAGTACTTTAAATTGCGATAGATCCACATGGGAATTCCCGTTAGGATCCTCCTGCAGCGATATCTGCAGCATACGTTGTTCGTATTCCTCAACGGCAAAATGGATGACGTAGTTAAAGAAATGGGTCGTATATGAAAATTTTTGCGTATCCGTCAATGAAGTCGGTTCGATCATCTGCAACAGACATTCGAACAGTTCCATAAAGTCCGCCTCCGGCCTTGACTTCATCAGAAGCTGGCCGGAACAAGGGAATTGCCGAAGCTTGCTCCGAATCACCGTCGCGCTAATGCGGAGCCGTTCCCGCCAGTCTCCTTGCTTGGGTAGATCGCTGATGATTTCTCTTGAAACCAGGTTGGCCAACGTTTGATAAAGCACTTGCTTACTCTCGAAATACCAGTAGATCGTGGGGGCTTGAACGTTCAATTCCTTGGAGAGGTTTCTCATCGTAAAATGTTCGATGCCCTGGTCGGAGAGAAGCTTCCAGGAGGCTGCAATGATTTTCTCTTCGCTGATATGTGGCCTGCGTTTAGGCATAAAAGACAATCCAACTCCATTCCAAAAATTCTGATATGCCTATTATACTCTATACCGTTATTCCTCCAACTCTGCATCTTCAGCAGGCAAGGGCTTCTGGTTGAACATACTCTCCCCTGCTTTCGAGGAAAGCCGGACATCCCTCATCCCACGTTCAATGGCACTCACCTCATAATCGCGCAAAGCGGCCAAAAGTTCCTTTTCCCCGTTTTTCACGCGGATGAGTTCCTTCGAGAGCTGATAGGCATCAAAAAGTGCCGCGTTTCCCCCGATCCCTGCCGGTGTCATGGGATGCAGCGCGTCTCCCAGCAAAACCAGAGGGGTTGTTTCTTTCCAAGGCTTATACGGCAAAACATTGCGGAGGTGATAAACCGCCGTTTTCTCCGGAGCCGCGAGTTCCAACATCCGTTTTACTTGCGGATGCCAGTGTTTGGTTTTCGCTTGGGCCACAGACAACAATTCAAAACCGTTCAGGCGGAAGAGCTGCTCGTCAGGCATACCGAACCACCCGGGCGAGCACGCAAATACAGCGTACAGGTAATCCTGTTGAGGGGAAATCTTCACATGAAGGGACATGGATTCCGGCAGCTGTTCCATATTCGGCTTGAATGCCATGTCTTCAAGAAGAAGGGACACCGGAGCATCTCCTTCCGGATTTGTAAGGCATCTCATGCTGCCGTCCCCAATGAGCATATGCAGTTCCTTTCTCCGCTCATCATCCAGAAATACCTTGGTATAAAGGGCCCTGCCCCCCGTATCGAAAATTTTCACCCCAGGTTTGTATTGTTGCCGGACTTTGGAACCTCCCCCGTCAGCCCCAACCAGGACATCCGCATCCATATGCTCCCCGTTGTCGAACCACGCTCTTAAGCGTCCGTTTTCCAACCTTTCATAATGGGTGAACCGGTAGCCGAAGCTGATCCTGTCACCCAGTTCGCCAAGCAGCACTTCACGAAAGGTAAACCGGTTCACGGATGGCGTGGCTTCCGCTTGATTGTACATGGGATGCTGTTCTTCCTCGGGCTCCAAAGAAACCGGATCTAAGAAAACGGGGTGTGCCGGCCCTAAAACGGATGTTTCAAGATAGAGATCGTACAGCTTTTCCGGAAGACAAAACCGCAGTGCCGTTGATCCATTCCCATTGATTTTGATTCGATAGCCTGTTTGGACAAAATGGTCTGCACGCTCACGTTCGCACACCTGGAAATCAATATGATGTTTTTTCAAGCTTTGTGCCAATGCAAGTCCGCCGAGACCGCCGCCGATAATGACTACAGATAATGATGTCATGTCGTTTGATCATCCTTTAACTAAGTTAGATTTATTTTACAACGTTATATTAAGGGGGTTCTTCTTTGTTTGTCAATGATTTTTGAGGACACAACCGAAACTTACTTATCAGTTAGCGGAAGCCGAGGTCTCTGGAATAACCAAATTGTTGCCAAACTGCTTGCCGAAAGCCTCCATCTGCGCACAAAAAAATGGCCTTCTGCTGCAAGACCATTTTTCAAAAATAAGTTACTGTTTGTTGGCTATGACGTGATCCAGAAACTGATCTGCGTCGCTGTTAAATTTCCAGTGAACTCCAAATTGATCGACCAGCATTCCAAAGCACGAAGACCAAGGCGTATTGGATAACGGCATGATGACATAACCGCCTTCAGATAAACTAGAGAAGTATTGTTGCAGTTTTTGCTTGTCATCGAAGACTAGACTAATCAGAATATGATTCCCTTTTACCAGCTCTCCGGTTACCGCCTTCATGGAAGGCAAAATGTCGGACATCATGATTTTCCCGCCTGCGAATTCGATCGAAGATTCCATGATCATATTTAACTCGTTTTCCGGCAGTGGATCGTTTGGATCTTGCGGGATATCCCCAAATTTCGCTTTTTTGACTTCCGTAGCGTTTAAAGCCTCCGCATAAAAATCAATCGCTTGTTCTGCAACCCCGTCAAAGTTTAAATAGGCAATAGCGGACATAAAGCAATACCTCCTTCTTGTGATACCTTGAAGTATAAGGCCTAAAATGTGACAGCAGTCTGTCAGTGTTCTTCTGCCGTCTCTGCTTCTCCGCCAAAAAAATCACGCTTCGTCTTCCTTCCAATTCCGATGCCGGAGATCACCTCAGCCCATCTCATGAACTTAACGGAACCTGCTGTTTTTTCTCACCCAAGTTTTTCAATTTCCTGTATGATGATGCTATGAAAAAAATATTATCCTTCATGGATTGGGGCATATTCGCTCTTCGTTTATACCATTACATGTTGCTGTTGTCCCGGGTTCTGGCAGGAAGCGATTTTTCAGGCCGGACATTACTTAACGCAACCTGGTTGAGCATAGCCCTTGTCGTTCCTCTGTTGTTCTGGTTTCCCGGGCGCCGGATGAACAAAGCCTGGTTTTGCGTTCTGGAGCTGTTGCTTGGCGGTTCTTATTATGTGAATTCCGTCATCCATCCGGATCTGACCTCCAAAGCGGACTATTTGCTGCCGAGTCTTGCGATGGGGTACTTATTAACGAAGCAAACCTTCTGGATCATCCCCTTGCTTGCTGTCGTTCCTTTTGCCTTCCAGTCTTACTTAGGATTGTCTTGGGAGCACACCCTGGGCATCGGCACGGACAACCTGCTGTTCTGCTTCATCGGGATGTGGGCAAGCCTGGTCGCCAATGCGTATGATCAGAAAAATAAACTGGCAGCCGAAGTGGAGCAGCAAAATAAGCTGTTAACGCACTACACGGCCGAGATCGAGAAAATGACTTTGCTTGAAGAGCGCAACCGCATGTCCAAGGAGCTTCATGATACGCTGGGGCATTCCTTTATCTCGCTCATTCTGAGCCTGGATGCATCTATCGCCCTTATGGATAACAAGCCTGCCGAGGCCAAAGAACGGTTAATCCGCTTAAGGGCATTGGCTGAGCAAAATCTGGACGATATGAGAAACATCGTACACGAGATGGGGGAAGAAGAGGAAACCAGTCTGGTCCGGCAGGTCGAAGCCCTTGCGGCCCGTTTCCGGGAGCACACGGGTGTGGCCCTGACTTTGAGTCTGCCGGGGACAGAGCGGTCCATACGTTTTGAAGTACGGCAAACGATCCTTCGGGTCATCCAGGAATCCTGTACGAATGCGCTCAAACACGGAAAAGCATCTCAACTGCATCTGGAGCTCGGTTTTTCCGAGAACCATCTGCAATTGTCCGTTCGCAATAACGGCAAGCCGATCGGCAAACTCAATGACGGCTTCGGCCTGACCGCGATGAAACATCGGGTTGAGCGGTTGGGAGGCAGCCTGCGCCTGTCATCCGGGGAGGGAACTCCAGCGATCACCGAAGTCAGATGCGAAATTCCGCTGAAAGGAGCGATGCCGCATGGCGAAAATTAAAGTGCTGCTTGCCGACGATCAAGAGTTGATTCTTGAGAGCTTACATATCGTGCTGTCCATGGAAGAGGATTTGGAAATCGTCGGTTTAGCCAGAAATGGGGAAGAAGCCGTAAAGGGCTGCGAGCAGTTTATGCCGGATATGGTGTTGATGGATGTCAACATGCCGGTCATGGACGGCGTTGCCGCAACGGCCCTGATTAAAGAGCGAATGCCCGCAACCAAAATCATCATGCTGACCTCCTATAAAGAGGTGGAATATGTATTAGCGGCTTTGAGCCACGGAGCGGAAGGGTATCTGCTCAAAGCCATTCATCCCAAAGACCTGGCTGCAGGGATACGGGTGGTTCAGGCAGGAGGGACTTTAATTTCGCAGGAAATGGCGGGTAAACTGATCAAGAACATGAACAACCCCTCCCTTGCGAAAAATAATGAGTTCGGGCTCACCGCCCGTGAAATCGAAGTGCTGCAAAAGCTGGCCGCAGGCCTGCGCAACCAGGAAATCGCCGAGATGTTGTATCTGAGCGAAGGGACGGTTAAAAATTACATCTCATCGATTTATTCGAAGCTGCATGTAAAAAGCAGGCGTGAGGCCGCCCGTAAAGCCCGGGATTCGGGAATCATGGATCATTAATTATGACTAAAGCGCACTGCCTCTTTATGACTTTTTCAGCCTATACTCATAACATCAAACCACAAAAGAGGCGATATAAGTCATGAAGAAAAAAGTGTACGGGAAAGAGCTGCGGCAGCGTGGCCGGAAGTTAAGTGCTTGGAGCTCATTTTGGCGTTTTCCCATCGTCTGGATGATTGCGGGAGCCGTCGGCATCATTCTCATCGATACGGTATTCAGGCAGCTGACAGCCCAAGCGGAGGGGGCCGTTTCCCTTATTTTTACACTGGTGATGGGCTTTCTGGCCATCCTGGTCTATAAGCTCACGCTGACGTTCCTGGCCCGGCGGTCCACTCCGGAGATATCCGGGCAGCGCGCAGGGACGGAAGCTATTCTGGGCGTATTGACCGGGACGATTTTTATCACAGGGTCCGTTCTTATCATTGCGGCTCTGGGAGGATACTCCTTCCAGTGGGCAAGTTCCGCGGATCCGAGTACTGTTCTAATATCCTCCGTGAAACCAGCTTTAGAAGGGGCCGTGATCGAGGAGCTTATCTTTCGCGGACTGATGTTTCAAGCCATGGATACATGGGGAGGAAAACCGCTCTCGCTTGCCGTGACCTCCCTATTCTTCGGCGCCTCCCATCTTGGAAATACAGGGGCGACGGTATGGAGCGCGTTCGCCATCGTCCTGGAGGCAGGCGTTCTGCTCGGAGCCGCTTTCTTGTGGCGGCGGAACTTGTGGTTTACGATGGGGCTCCATTTGGCTTGGAATACCATGGAAGGCTTGCTTGGCATTCCGGTTTCCGGGCACGCCGCGGCCGGTCTGTTTACCGTCAAGATGAACGGGGACGCACTTCTCACAGGGGGCGATTTTGGACTTGAGGGCTCTATTGTTCCGGTTGCAATCAGTCTTCTGTTCTCCGTTCCTATGCTTATTGCGGGTGCAAGGAAGCGGAGGGTCGACCCCGGCAAGCCTTCCGCGTTAAAGTAAACGGGACCGTAAACTCTACTTCCGCTGCCCGGATTGATTCTTTAGATGAAGAAAGTTCCGCATAAGGAGCGGCAAAGATACCAGAATCGGGGGATCGTCTTGCCGGGCGGGATGAAGCATGACTTCCTGGTAACGGACAGGCGTGTAAGGTTGAACGGTAATCGGCGCGTGCGCTCTGGTACGCAAGGTCGCATGCGGCAGCAGGAAATCCTTCGTCTGCATCTCCCAAGAGACGGACGTTGCCATCAAATAATAAGTGCCGGGCCTGACATCCGTAAAACGAAAGCGTCCCAAGGAAGGAAGCAGCGTCCCGTATAACGGGAATCCTTCGGGAATGGGCTTGGCAAACAAGCCAATCAGGATGAAGCCGTCGAACGGAACGGCCGAACAGATCTCGCCTTCGATCGTGGAGTTGCCGGAGAGCAGAACAGAAGACATCGTTCCCCAGTCGCTCAGATTCCGCAACGACTTGAAGTGCGCTTCCGCTTCTTGCGCCGACCGGCGAAATTCGGACGGCGTCACGCCTACCCGCTCGGTAAACCGGGTCGTGAACGTGCCCAGGCTCTGCTGCCCGATCTCGAGTCCGATATCGCGAATGGTCAGGTTCGTCTGCAGCAGCAGGTCTTTGGCTTTCTGCAAGCGGAGAGCCGAGACATAATACATGGGCGAAAGCCCGATCTTCTCTTTGAAGATGCGCGTAAAATGAAACGGGCTGTATAGCGCAATGTCGGCCAGGCGCGAAAGCTGAAGCGGTTCGTCGATATGCTTGTGAATATAGGCAATGACTTCGTCGATTCCTGAATAGTCGTCTGTTACCTCTTTCGCCACGCCATCACCCCGTTTTGAATATTTATCATGCTTTTCCATATTTTAAACCAGATCCGGCTTCTTCGACAATGATCGTCCCTAAAGCGATGATTCAGGCGCGGCGGTTTAAGCCCAAAAATCCCCGCGGCCTGTTCGCCGGCGGGGATTTGTTTCGCGATCCGGTGCAGCTTCTGCGGATTTCCTAGGATTTGATCAAATCCTCCCGCAGCGGGGTGAAGCAATCGAGCAGCGCGCTTGGCTCCAGCGCTTTGGCGCCGTGCCTTGCGCCGCCGGGAATGACGATCGTTTCGCCGGCGGAAATGATGCGTTTTTCCCCGTCGATCGTAAATTCGACCCGTCCTTTCAGGCAGTAGGACAGCTGTTCATGCGGGTGGGCATGCTCGTAGCCTTCGGCCCCTTCCTCAAAATGAACCTCCATCATCATCAGCGAAGCGCCGGGCGGCATGATTTTGCGTCTAACGCCAGGCTCCGCGTCTTCCCATACGCCGATATTGCTCATAAAGAATACCTCCTCCTTCAAGTTTGCTCGCGGCAAATCGGACGCGGCCGTCCCTTCGCGGGAGCCGTCTAAAACGCCTTCGGGATTTCGATTTTTTGCGTTTTGCCCTGATCGGTCAAATACAGGTTATAGCTGAACCCTTGGTCGTCCATAAAATATGAAACGTATTTGCCGCGCTCATCGAGACGTTTCGGCAGCAAAAGCGTGGCGATCCGGTGCGACGACGCTTCCTTCGTTTCGGCCGTCAGATGCCAGTGCTTGCCGAGCCCTTCGATTTCCGCCGGATCGACGCCGGCAAATTCGTTCGTTTGGCTGAGCGCCAGCTCGCCCGACGAGCTGAAGATAAACCGCCCCTCCATCAGCGCCCGTTTGCCGTTGACGTGAAACGACTGCCCGCGCAAATCCATCTCGTATAACGTGTGGAACAGCCATTGCACCCGGCCCGGCCGCTCCAGATCGACGGCGTCGACGACGACGAAATACGCATTTTGCACGAAATAAATTTCCCGTTTGTATTGCTTCAAATAAGGGACATGCTCCTGGTACGCCTGCGCCGGGTTCATGCGGACGTACGCGTAATCCTTGCCCCGGTGCGCGTCTTCGACCTCGCCTTTGGCCGCGATGTTCAGCGCCTTGTTCATGTCGGCGAACTGCCCTTGGCCGTCGATCAAAACCGCGTTTTTCGATCTCGTCTGCCTGCGCCAATTTAAATGCATGGAGCTGTTGAACGCGACGTAATAGCCGCTTTCCACCGCCAGCGGTTCGCCGTAAGCATGCAGCATGAACGCGCCCTGGTCCCCGTGGCTGTGGCTGACGGAGCCGTAACGGCTGCTTTTGGCCACCAACGAAATCTGCTCCTGCGGGTCGTGCATCCGGTGATGCATCGCTACCCATCCGACGTCGCGAAACCATTTGACCGGCTCGATGTCGGACGGCTCTACGGCTTGAACCCGGGGATAATTGCGGTAATAAAGCAAATCGTCGAAATGAAAATCCCACCAGCCGTAATTGTAGAACATCCGGTCCGCTTCCGGATTCCGGTCCTTCAGCTGCTCGTAATACCACTGGTACCAGCCGTTCCCCGTAATCCCGGCGTATTGGCGCATGTTGTAGCCGACCTTTTTGATGATGTCGTCCCCGAGCGTCGAGTTGTCGCCGAACGAGGTGCGGGTCGATGTCGTCGGGCTGTAGCAGTAGAGCGGAAAATCGCCGGTATGCCGGAAAAAAGGACGCTCGAACACATTGATTCCGGCGAAATTTTTCAGCAGGTCCAGCGCTTCGGTCAAATAAGCCATGCCCGTCGTCCAGTAATGCGGGCCCTCTGCCCAGCCGCCGTCGGCGCCGCCCCAGGGGGAAAACAGCGTGTAATAATATTCGACCGTATAATCCAGCCACGCCCTCGCTTGCGGCTCGTCGTCGAACAACGCGATGCAGCAGGGGACAAGCACCGAAGACAAGGAACGGACCGCATGGCTGTCGTACGGGATATGATGGATTTTGGAGCGTTTGATCACATGGTCGGCCACCTGCTCCGTTCGGCGCAGCAGCCGCCCGCGTACCGTCTCACGTTCGCTTTCGGTCAGCTGATCGTACAGCCAGTCATATCCCCAGGCAAGCGCCGCTGCGATCCGAAAGGCGGCTTCATCGTTATAATCCCGGCTTGTCGGCCCTTCCGGGTCCCAGGAGGCGGCGTGCAGCAGCCACGCTTTCGCTTTGGCAAGCACATCGGCATCCTGCAGCACGACGCCCGCGATGCTCAGATGCCGGATGGCGTACAGCACTTCCTGGCAAGCCAGGTAGCTTTCCCGCCATAAGGCGGCCGTGCGGCGATGGCCCGGATAGGGCTGCGGTTCCGCGATCAGCTCGCGCGTCAGCCATGGCTTGACGGAATGCTCGTAAAACGCGCGCCACCCGGTGCCCTCCGCATCCTCCGCGATGCTGCCGCGGTACGCGCCGATCTCGCCCGGCTGCAGCCACAGCCTCGGGTGGCCGCCCTGTATCCGGCGGTAACGGTCCGCCGCCGGTGCCAGCGGCGTCTCGGGCAGTCCCGCCGGTACATGGAAGGCGCGCACGACGCTCCATTCGGATTGCCCTCCCGCCGCGCCTCCTTCCGATTCAAGCAGCGCGTACCGCCAATAATAATCGCCCGGCTCCAAGGCCTCGTCCGGCGTGAAAAAGTTGTACCCTATAGGCTCGTATCTTCTCGTCGTTTCCTGCCGGAAGTCCGGGGAAGACGAAATCTCCAGGACGTACCGGTCCTCCTCCAGCTTGGCCGGAATCCATGTGAAACGCGGCGGATTCTCGTACAGCACGGTGTCTTCCCGCGGCGCATACTGAACGGTCAGGTCCCCGCTTACGGGCTGAAACAACGCATTTACTGCATTCATGCTTTTCCCCTCCATGTGCCATGTCGTCGTTAACGCATAAACAATCCGCCGTTCACTTCGATCGTCTCCCCGGTCAGGTAACCCGATAACGGCGACGCCAGGAACAACACCGCGTTTGCCACGTCCTGCGGCGTGCCTTCCCGCCCCAGCGGGATTTTGGCGACGGTCGCGGCCCGGCCTTCATCGGAAGTGAAGGTCGCATGAAAAGCCGTCTGCCCGATAAACCCCGGCGATACGCAGTTGACGTTGATGCGGTGTCCGGCCAGTTCTTTAGCCAACCCTTTCGAATAGGATATGACCGCCGCCTTGCTCGCCGCATAAATCGATGCGCCCGGGCCGCCGCCGTCATGCGCCGCGACGGACGTCATGTTGACGATTTTCCCGCCGCCCCGGCGGATCATGCCGGGAATGACCAGCTTGCTCAAGAACACGCAGGACTTGAAGTTCACGTCCATGACCCGGTCGTAATGCTCCTCCGTCATGTCGACGTTCGGCATGCGTTTCACCAAGTGGCCCGCGTTGTTCACCAAAATATCGACCGGGCCGCCAAACTCCGCCTGAACGGCCTCAACCATGGCCTCCAGCTGCCTTGTATCGGTCACGTCCGCACCGAACCCGGCCGCTTGGCCGCCGGCTTCCGCGATTTCCGCGACCAATGCTTCCGCCTGCTCCCGGCCGCTGCGGTAATGTACTCCTACCGCGGCGCCGCTTGCTGCCAGCGTCTTCGCGATCTCCCGCCCGATTCCCGAGCTGGCCCCTGTCACAAGCGCGATTTTGCCGTGCAAATCCACCGTCATCCCACCCTCTCTTCGTATATGCATGCCATGTTGCCGTCCAGCGGCAGCGACATCGTAATGACCGTCCCTTGGCCCGGGACGCTGTCGATCGTTAGTCCGTAAGCTTCGCCGTACACCATTTGAATGCGGCGGTGCACGTTCATCAAGCCAAGCCCGCCTTTATGATAGAGCGAACCCGTATCGGATTCGGCCAGCCGGTTCAGCCGCAGCTTTTCCCGCACGGAACGCAGCCGTTCCGCCGTCATGCCCGCCCCGTTGTCCTCCACGACGACATGGAAACGTTCCTCCTCTATGAACGCGCCGATGCGAATCCGGTGATGATCCTGCACACCGTCGGGGAACGCATGCTGGAACATGTTCTCGATCAGCGGCTGCAGCGTGAGCCGCACCATTTTGTGCAGCAGCAGCTCCGGCGGGATCGCCACGTCCAGCTCGAATTCGCGCTGCGTCCGGTATTTCAGGATCGTCATGTAGCTGAGCACATGCTTCAATTCGTTGACGACCGTAATTTCCGCCAAATTCGTCTGGAGCGCGTACCGCAGCATGTGGGCCATCGCTTCGACGATCTCCATGATTTCTTCCGAGTCCTGGACGACGGCGTAACATTTGATCGTCTCCAGCGTGTTGTACAGGAAATGCGGGTTCATCTGCAGCTGCAAAGCTTGGAACTCCGCTTTGTGCTGCTCCAGCGCGATCCGCTGCAAATTCAGCTCCGTTTTGTTGGACCGGATTTCGGCTTCGTACACCCGCTCGATCATCTCGGATAACCGCGTCAGCATCATGTTGTAGCTGCGGATCAAAAAGCCGAATTCGTCCTGGCGCCCGTCATCGTCGATCGTTTTCCATTCGCCCTTATCCATCATGCGCATGTTCCGCACCAGCTTCTTCAGCGGCTGCACGAGCGAATTGCCGAACCGGCCGGCGAACCACAACGCGATCATGAGCGTAAACGCGCCGGCGATCACCGTCGTGTACCGGATGCTCATGATCGGCTCACGCAGCTCGGACACCGGCACGGAGATGACCATCCGCCAATCGGCCGCATGCAGCCGCTGCGACACGTACATCCGCCGCTCGCCGTTCGCCTTCGCCGTGAACGTGTCCCGGTCTCCCGCCAGCAGCTGCCGCTTGATCTCTTCATTCATATATTCATCCGCGGCAACCTGATCCGGCTGATCCACGAATTGGCCCTGTCCGTCAACGATGAAGGAATATCCCTTTTTCCCGAGATCCATCTGGCCCCACAGCTTCGAGATTTCCTTCGTGTTCAGCTTCATCCCGAGAATGCCCCGGGGCTGGTGGGAGACGATCCCGCGCACGCGGCGGATGAACGTAATGTACTGGGCGTCTCCCGGGGCCACCGAAGCCGAGTTGATCAGCGCCCCGAGCCCGTCCTTCGGGATTTGCCCTTCGATCAATTCATAATACGCTTTGTAATCCTTCACTTCGTCCTGAATGATGTCTTTCGTCGTAATCGCTTTGCCGTCCTGATTGATGACATAAATCAAGTCGATCTGCGGGTAGATGATAAACGCCTGATCGAACTTTTTTTGAATCCGCTCGGACAATTCGTAATACTGGAAGCTGTTGCCCGGGTCCATCTCCATGAACTGGAGCACGTCGCGGTCGGACAAAATCGTTTTGCTCGCATTGTCAAAGGTCTGCAAATACAAGTCCGTATGGTACGCGGCATGCGCGATCATTTGCGACAAATACCGTTCCAGCTGGCGATCCAGCAGCTTCGAGGATTGGACGTACGTGATGGCGCCGACCACCGACAACGAAATGACGATAAGCACCGTAAAATAAAAGAAGATGCGGTGCGATATGCTTTTGCCGAACATCAAGAGGAGATCCCCAGCTTCTGCCGGTATTCGGAGGGCGAGATGCCCTCGTATTTTTTGAAGGTTTTCGTGAAGTTGGAGTGGTCGGCGTATCCAACCGCGTAAGAAATGTCCGTGATCCGGTGCCGCTCTTCGCCGAGCATCCGTTTGGCGTATTCCATGCGCCGTTTCGTGCGGTATTGGACGAACGTTTCGCCGGTCGTCTGCTTGAACATGACGCTGAAATAATTCGGATGCAGCCCGAGCAGTTCGGCCACCTCCTCCAGCGAAACCTCGCTGGCGAGGTTGCGTTCGATATACGCCTTGGCCTCCTCGATCGGGTCCTTCAGCTTGCCTTTTCTGCGCCGGTGCAGGTTTTCCAGCGTCTGCCCGACGCTGTCCTCGAACCGCTTCCAGGCATCCGCAAACGACAGCCCCCGCTCCAGATTCAGGCATTCCACAAGCGGAATGTGGACATCCTTTGCCTTCAGCTTTTTCATCAGCAGCGCATAAAACTCTTCCAGCACTTCGGTCTTTTGCAGATCAGACAGCCCGTAAGCCGCCATCTCTTCTCCCCATGTACGAAGCAGCTCCTGCGCCTGCGCCCGGTCCACGTAATAAATCGCCTGCTCGAAGCGTTCCAGCCATTCGTCGATTTTGGCCACGGACAGATAGGCGGAGCGTCCGAGTTTGGACGCGCGCTGCACGAGCCGACCCAGCGTATCATGCAGCTGCCTTTTGCCGATCGGCTTCAGCAGGTACTCCCTCACCCCGTAGCTCATGCAGGTCTGGGCATACGTAAAGTCGTCGTACCCCGAAATGACGACCGTCTGCACGGGAGCGTCCATTTCGGCTAGTTTTTCGCATAACGCCAGACCGTCCATGACGGGCATGCGGATATCCGTGAACACGAAATCGGGGAGCTCTTCCCGGACGGCCTCCAGCGCTTCCGCTCCGTTGGCGGCCTCGCGGATGGATGAAACCGGAACCCCGGATTGCCGAATGAATACGGTCAGGCCTTTCAAAATCATGGGTTCGTCATCAACAATGAGAATGCGATACATCCGATGGAACAGCTCCTTTCGATTTCGTTCATCCGGTAGACGCCGGGGTTTAGCTAAGACACCTGCTTCGTCCAAAGGCTGCCGGCTGAAGCCGGTTTATTTGCGCGGCAGGAACACGCCTTCTTTTTTCTGGAACCGCTCGTTTGCTTCGGCCAGCACGTCCTTGCCGCCTTTCGATTTCCACTCCTCGATCACCTTCGGCCAATTTTCGATCGGCTCCTGTCCGTACACCATTTTCACCATATGCGTGATGAGGACCGGCGGCGGCGTATCCGACAGCGGCGTAATGTCCGGGTTCTTTTTAAGCGCTTCCAATCTGGGCTCGAATTCCATGCCGTCGCGGCCTTCATTCGCAAGAATGTTATCGAACACGCTCATCAGGTTGCGGCCTTCTTCCGTCAGGCTGAGCGAACCTTTGTTATAGGTCGTATCCTGCACGAGCCACAAAAACGACTGGCGGTAACGCTCCTCGTCGACGCCCTGGGAATCGGTCGGCTGCTTGTAGTCGATTTTGTCGCCGTTCATCGTGTAGTTCTCGCCCTCCACCCCGAACGTGAAGAACTTCTCCGCTTCGTCGGACACCATCCAGTCAAGGAATTGAATGACCTTCTCCGGATGTTTGTATTTGGCGTTGATGAAGTAGGAGCGGTTGACGTCGCCGTACAAGTAATATCCGCCTTTGCCGTCGGGTCCGACCGGGGACGGAATGATTTCCAGCTTCGCGTTCGGCACCGACTCCTTCAGCTGGGTTTCCCATTGGATCAGCTCGTTGGCGTTCATCGACCACATGCCGGCTTTGCCCGCCAGGATCGTGTTTTTGAACGTCGTCGGATTGATCGTCGCGAACTCTTTATTGATCAGCCCTTCATCGTACATCGTTTTATACGTGGAGAGCGCTTTCATCATGTTTTCCGAATCAAAAAACTTCGGCTGCACTTCACCGTTCACTTCTTCAAACTGGCTTAAGTACGGGAATACGTCATACGCGCCGAAAAACGTATCCGCATATTTGAAATCCTGCCTTCCCATGTACGGGTTCTCCACGCCGAGCTTTTTGAAGGCGCGCAGCACGTTCAAATACTCGTCGACCGTCTTTGGCACGGGCAGCCCCGTCTGATCCAGCAAATCCTTGCGAATCCACGTCGCCCGGCGGGAAGGATTGGACAGCCATTCCGGGATACCATAAATTTTACCTTGATAGGTCATGCGATTCCAAGCTTCCTTTGGAATTTTCTTCAAAAGGTTCTGCCCGTGCTCCTTCAGCAAATCGTCGAGCGGCATGAACACGCCGGCTTCCACGGAACCCGCCATTTCTTTGCCCGTCACGCCGCCCTGTCCCTGCACCACGTCCGGAATGTCGTTCGTCGCGAACATTTGCGCCATTTTCTGCTCGTATTCCTTATGCGGCACAAGGCGGATATCCAAATCCGTTTTGGTCAGCTCTTCGAGCCGTTTCACCCATTTGTCCTGGTTGATATCGGGCGATTTCTCGACATGTCCGAAGTTGAGCGTCCGCAAGGAAATCGAAAACTTCGTGACCTCATCCGCTGCCGCCTGCTTCGTTTCTTCCTTGCTTTCCTCCTGCCCGCCGGACGTCTCCTGTTTACCCGAGCATCCTGCCAGCAGCCCTGCAGCCATAACGCCCGCCAGCAGCAAGCTTGCCCATTTTTTCATGTTATCCCCTCTTCTCAAAAAAATGATGTTTGCAGGTCATGGATGATTTTCGCTAGCCAGATTGTATCGTCAAAGCCCCAGCAACCGTGAGGGAGCAACTTCATGTGCGCTGGGCATTTTTTAAGATTTGACCGCTCCGAGCGTAAGCCCTTTCACGAAATGCCTTTGCAAAAACGGGTAAATCAAAATGATCGGCAGCGTCGCGATGATGATCGTCGCCATTTTGATGCCTTCCGGGGACGTAAACGCCAAATCGCTGAACTGCGAGGCGCCGGGGTCAATACTGATATCGTCCGTTTCGAACATTTTTTTCAGCTTCACCTGCAGCGGCCACCATTTCGGCTGATCGATGTAATACAGCGCGCTCATGTAGGCGTTCCAATGCCCTACCGCGTAAAAAATGCCGAGCGACGCCATCACCGGCTTGGACAACGGCACGACCATGCTCGTCATGATTCTCAATTCGCCGCATCCGTCGATGCGCGCGGAATCGATCACCTCGGCCGGAAGCTGCTTGAAAAACGAATGCATCACGAAAAAGTTGAACGCACTGATCGCTCCCGGCAAAATCAGCGCCCATGGCGTGTTCATCAGGTGCAGGTTTTTGATCAAAATGAAGTTCGGAATGAGCGGCGCGCTGAAAATCATCGTCACCAGCACCAGCAGCACGACGATCCGCCTGCCCACGTATTCCTGCCGCGATACCGGATAAGCGAGCGTTGCCGTGGCGACCAGATTGACCAGCGTCCCGGCCGCCGTGATGAACACCGAGACGGCAAAGGAGCGCCAAATGGACGCGTCGCTGAACACGTACTCGTAGTTGATCAGCGTGAACTCGATCGGCCAAAAGGTGACCTTTCCCGACGTAATCGCCGCCGAGGAGCTGAAGGACTGCGCGATCACGTTCAGGAACGGCAGGAACATGACCAGCCCGAGTATCGTCAAAAACAAAATATTAAACGCGTTAAACGTTTTGTAGCCGCCGGACATTTTCCGGTTCATGGGTCCTCCTCCTCTTCATCGGATGATGTGTAAAATCCTCTAATACAGGCTTTCGCCCGTCGTCTTTTTGCTGAAGAAGTTCCCTGCCATCACGAGCACCAGGCCGACCACGGACTTGAACAGCCCGACCGCCGTCGTGTAGCTGTACTGCTGGGACAACAGGCCTGCCCGGTAAATGTACGTATCCAAAATTTCGCCGTTTTCCGTGTTCAGCGCGTTGAGGAACACCCATACCCGTTCAAACCCGAAATCCAGGAACTTGCCGATATGCAGCAGGAACAAAATCATGATGGTCGGGAGCAGCGCCGGGAGCGTGATTTTCAGCGTCTGCTTCCAGCGGTTCGCCCCGTCGATTTCCGCCGCCTCGTACAGCTCCGGGTTGATCCCCGCCAAAGCCGCCAGGTACAAAATCGTGCCGTACCCCGTATCGCGCCAAATGCCCGAGCCGACCAGCACGCTGCGGATGTAACGGTTATCGCCTAAAAAATAGAGCGGGTCGATGCCGAACAACCCGAGCAGCTGATTGAGAATGCCCGTGGCGGGCGACAAAATGGCGACGGACATGCCGGCGATGACGACCCAGGACAGGAAGTGGGGCATGTACACGACGGTTTGGACCACCCTTTTAAACAGGACAAGCCGCAGTTCATTGAGCAAAATGGCCAAAATGATCGGCGCCGGAAACGCGATGACGAGGTCGTACAGCCCGATCAGCACCGTGTTTTTCAAAATCCGCAAAAAGTCGTAATGCTCGAACATCGTCTTGAAATGCGCAAAGCCTACCCACTCGCTGCCGGTAAACCCTTTAAAAATGTTGTAGTCCTGAAACGCGATGATCGAGCCGCCAAGCGGAATGTACTTGAAAATGAGAAAATACAAAATGCCGGGGAGCGAAATGATGTACAGCGCCTTATACTTCCACATCAGCCGGGCGATGCCGCCGCTCTTGACGCGTCTTCGCCCCATGCCCGGGGGGAGCGCTTCGGCCGCTTCGGGTTTCGTTGACATATCGATCCTCCTTCTGCCGTATGGGAATAGGTTAGAAACTCAAAAGTTTTCGGATTTTGCCAAATCCTCTACTTTCATACTAACGGCGGAAGGCGGGATGCTCCATGGCTGGATTCTTTGTGGGCTGGTGATTTTTTAAGGTGGAAAAAAGGGATGGATCGGAAGGAGGCGTTGCTTGGAGAATGAAACGGCCGGGTGCCGCTCGCGGGCATAAAAAAGCCTCCTCTCCTGGAGTGGAGAAGAGGCCGTGATCATGTCCAGTATGGGGGATCCGACCTGAGCGTAAAAGGCCGCGCGGAAAAATCTCAGGCTTGCTTGCGTTTGCGGCCAAACAGCTCCTGGCGGAGTTCGTCCAAATGCCCCAGCACCTCGCGCGATGCTTCTTCAATCGGTTTCAGCACGTTGTAGGACTCGGAGGCCGCGGTCTTGCCGTCCATCAACCGGGCGGCCTCCTTCGCCAGCCGGTGGATTCGCGCATGCGGTTCATCGAGCGCCTGAAAGGACGGCAGCTTGGCGAGGGCCTCGCTTGTTCGGCGTTCATCGTACCACTTGCCCAACCGGCATGCGTGATGGTCCCCCGCGGCTTCGAGGTCGAGCCGATGAAAACCGAGCAGGCTGTTGTATACCCACCAGCGCCACAGCAGATGGTCGGTTTTCACGGTGCGAAGGGTCTGCTCTTCGCTCAGGCGCGGAAACAGCCCGAGAGTTTGCAGCCGCAGCCCGTTTACTTTTTTGCTCGCTTCGTAAATGTCTTTGCCGGTCGCCAGCGCATGCTGCTGAATCCGTTCCTGATGCTCCAGCATGACCGCCGTGCGCGCCGATATGTCCTTCGTTGCCGCGGCTTGCTCCTGTACGACCGCCGCGATGCCGGAGGTGGACTCGCCGATCCCTTTGATCAGCTGCATCATGTGGTCCAGACTGCCGATCGCTTCCTGCGCGCGGTTTACGTGCCCGAAGATGTCCTGCTCCATCTCCTCGGTTTGGCGCCGGACGTCGAACGTCGTCTGATCCATCCGGGCGATGCTGCTTGTCACCTGCTCCACCGAGCCCTTCGTCTGTTCGGCCAGCTTCCGCACCTCGCTTGCGACGACGGCGAAACCTTTGCCGTCCTCCCCGGCTCTCGCCGCTTCAATGGATGCATTCAAGGCCAGCAGATTCGTTTGCTCCGCCACCTCGCGGATGAGACCGACGACCTGAGTCACGTTTTGCACCGTCTCATGCAGTTCTTCGAAACGGCTGCGGGTGTCGGCAAAGCGTTCGGTGATCGCCAGAAATCCGTTCAGCGCCGAGGCGATCACCTCCTGTCCCTGCTGCGCCTGCTCCAGCATCCCGTTGCTGCTCTCCGCCATGCGTGCCGCGTGTTCGGCCACTTCCTGAACCGACGCGGACAGCTGCTGCGCTCCCGTACTAACGTTGTTCGTCTCCTCCAACGATTGCGCGACCGAATCGAGGAGCGGTTTGATTTTGTCCATTTCGATCAACGTTTCGACGATTTGGCTGTTCGTTTCGATCACCTGGTAATGATGCGCTTCATCGTACGCTTCCAGCACCAGCTGCGTGTCCAGCGTGATGATGCGGTTCAGCGACGTGATGATCGCCGCCGCTTTGTGCCGATTCGGGAATTCCTCTAAAATGAGCGGAACAAGCTCCTCATAAATCCGGGTGAACGCCCCGATGAACCACTCCGGCGCAAGCTTGATACGGCTGTGGATATGCCCGATCCGCATCCGCGACTCAAAATAGGACTCGTCCAGCTCGACGCGCGGAATGGATTTCAGATAAGCGATAAACGTGCCGGTCAGGCGCTCCCGGGTACTGTGTTCTTCGATGATATCCCGCATCTCCCGAACCTGCGCCAAAATCTCGTAATGCCGATGGGTAATCCGCTCCGCGTGCGCATCGATCAGCGCCGTTAACCGGCGCACGTTCTCCAAGTCAGCCTGATGAATTTGCAAAAATTCCAGCTTTTGCTTCAAATGGCCCGCCGCCGCAACGTCCGTCGAAGCCTGCAAGGGTCCGTCATCATCCCTCCGACTCTTCTTTTGAAAAAACATCTGATCCCCTCCTGATGTGTTTGGTTCTTGTTGATCATGCCAGCGCTGCAGCCTATTAACCTCTCTCGATTTATCCCTGACGCCGCTTTCCGGCATTGTAGAAGGCTGCCGCCGGCTTGCGTAGGAACTGGTTGCCGAGACAATGCGCCCATCTCGAA
Source organism: Paenibacillus cookii (assembly GCF_018333375.1). Lineage (GTDB taxonomy): Bacteria > Bacillota > Bacilli > Paenibacillales > Paenibacillaceae > Paenibacillus_AQ > Paenibacillus_AQ cookii. The sequence continues at coordinate 55,644 of NZ_BORW01000018.1, read as the reverse complement.
ACCGTTTACGATTCCTGCTTTCTTATTTATCGGCAAATCTGGTTAAGAACTGGATATGAACAGAAGCGTAAATTTCATGAACACAAAAAATGCACCCCTTAAGAAGCGTGCCGGATGAACTGATGCTTGGGTTCCTGCTTCGCCTTTAAAAGGTGCTTTCGAAAAATATTAAAAAGCGGATGTGAACGCTTGACTTGCCGCCATATCCCCTTTGCGGATGATTGCATGAAAAATGGGCTGTTCATGGGAAGAGTTACGGGCGTGCATCCATACACTCCCTGTTGGGACGAATAGGATAGGATCGAACGTCCATCGTCGCTCCTCGGGGCAGCATGGCCGTGATCGCTGAAGGGAGTGCTTTCCATGCCCGCTCCATATCCACGCTCGCAAATTCGCGGCATCGCCCGCCAATTCGGATTGAACATGATTTCCTCGGCGCCGATGCCGCGAATTCAGGCAAGCTGTGGATTCTGGATCGGGGAAGGCCTTTCTACGTCACGGCATGGATCGAAGGGCATCCCATGCAAACGGCGCAGGACTTTGAGCAGCTCGGCAGGCTTTAGCCGCGCTTCATGCCATCCCCCCGGGAAAGGCCGGTCTCAAACGGGCTCCCGCCCTTGAACAAATTCGGTTATGGAAAACAAAGGATTCCTTTTTCCGCAAAACGACGGCGCGTTTGCATCAAAAAGGGAGATACCGAAGATGGATCGAAACGTACGGCAAAGCCTGCACATCGCTTTCGGAACGGGCATGGAGCGAGCTCGCCACCCCGGGGACGCTCCGGCTCATCAAGAACGAAGCCGCTCGTCCCTCATTCGTTCACAACGACGTCACGATGCCGAATGTCATCCTTTCCGGCGACGGGCGTCTCTTTCTCATCGACTGGGACCGGATTCGGCTGGGCTCGGCCTTTATCGATACGGCCAAGGCGATCCAAAACACGACCCAGTTCAATCCCGAGTTCATCCAATCGTTTCTGACAGGGTACGAACAACACCGGCCATTAGGCAAGGCTGCACGAAAAACCATCGCCGCCCTTTATGCGCTCCCGCTCGAAGTTTGGTCCGCTTTCCGTTTCCCTTCCCGCGCCGGCAGCCGGCAAATGCTGCGTACAATAGACCGGACGTGGCAGGAGCGGGTAAAGGCGGTGGAGTTTATGGATGCGTGGGCGGGGTTAGCTTCCGGTATTCCTTGTCCGTCAAATATTCACAGAAAAATGGGGCGGCTTCCTCGGGGAGAATCGGCTTGAACCACTCGTCCAGTCCCCGGTCCAGCATGACGAGCAGCACGATCATAAACAAGCTGACGCCGGTAGAATACCGAAGCCAGCTTGTATCCTGGAGTTTTTTTCGTTGTCCACTAAATGGGGTCTTGCCCAAGGTCTCGGAAGCATTATTTTGTCAGAGGATTAGCAAGCTCAGTTTTGAAATAACTTCGGAGAGGATTTTGGGCGGAACTTTGCAGATGAACATCGCTTGACGGGACTGCCAGTCAAGGCTCTTAACCTGATCGGCAAGGATTACTCCATCAATCGGCAAATCTTGCGGAATAATAACTTCAAAGGGGTAGCTTTTTCTCCTTGAGGTTATCGGACATAACAAGGAAAGTCCAACCTTTCCATTATAAGCTGCAGGAGAAACCACTAGTGCCGGACGCCTGCCTGCCTGTTCATGCCCCGCCTGCGGGTTGAACTGCAACCAAACCAAGTCGCCGCGATCCGGTATATATTCGGTTTTTACCATGCTTCCCGACCTTCCGGCCCGCCTGTTGACACCTCTTCATGAAGGTTCTCAGGTGTAACTTGAGTAAGAAGCTCCTCCAGTGTAGTGGACTTCGGCTTGATAACCAAGTGGCCGTTTTCCACATCAAGATCGATCTCCGACCCTTCCTCCAGCCCAACCTTCAAAGCAAGGGATTTCGGGATGCGAATGCCTAGACTATTGCCCCACTTTTGCACATGAAACATGGAACCGCCCCCTGAAAATGTATATACAAAGTATATACCCAATATGGCTAAAAGTCAAATTTTGGTCCCTTGCCTTTATGAGTTATGCGTTTCCCACTTGAAGGTTCGTTTGCTCCTTCTTTTTCAATCCAATGACCTGACTCTGTGGAATTAGCGGATTATGATACACGACATAAGCCTTGTTAAATCGCTCGAAATAGCTTGGCTCATGCGATTTAGGAGTTAGGATGATCATTTTTCGTTTAAGTTCGCGAACATAAAGGTCAAAGACCATATTTTTGCGCTGCTCATCCAGTGCGCTGTCAAATTCGTCAAGCACGATAAATCCGGGACTCGACTGTAAATTCTGCAAAAGGGAGAGCGCAAACAGCAAGGAACTCAGCGATTCCTCTCCTCCGGATACACCTTTACCTACCCTTCCGCCGCGCGCTTTGATGCTCACATCCTCCAGCTTGCCCCGGTGTCCTTCTTTTCGAGCTCTAATATACAAATGGAAGTGAGTTCTTCCCTGCTTGTCCTCATGAGAATCCCAGTCTACCTGGCCCTCAAATTGAAACAAAGACATATAGGACCTGAATTTTTGCTGAATTTCGCTTACGCGCATGCTAATCGTTGTTTCCAAAAGATCCTGCAATTCGACCGTCCGCTGCTCATCCGCCTCCAGCAGAATTTTGGTCCGCTTATATTCATCCTCCAGTTGCTCATAGTTTTCCTTGGCAATTCGGTAATTTTCAGGAGCCGCAGGATCTACTTCTTCTTTTCTTGCTTCTTCAAAGGTAACTTCCCCTTTTTCCGCATCTGTCCGAAGCGCCCTAATTGCCGGTTTCTCTTCCTTGGCATATTTCTCCGCATAAATTTGTTTAGCCTCGTTAAAGATTTCAGGCACTATTCCCTTCATGTCTTCAATCTTCCTAGCGAGTACCGTCATTTCTGATTCCGCGTTCTGCTTTCCTTCTTCCGCTTTGTGGTGTTGATTGTGAAGTTGATTCACCAGCTGCTTCGTAAGCTGCAGTCGATGCCCTACATCGCCAATCTCCCGGTCCAGCTTTCTTCCTTTCTTCTCCAGTTGCTCCAAACGGTCTTCTAATGTCTGTAATTCATCTTCTTTCTCCTGCGTTTCACTTTCCAATGACTGAAGCTGGGCTTCTTTGTCATGCAGCTGCTCAAATTGTTCCCTCTGCGCACCTAGCTTCTCATAAAATGCCGCTTCTCGTTCTAAACTTTCCTGCTCATTTTCAAGCTTGGCCCGGACTCGCACCAATTCCCGAAACAGTTGCGATAAATGATTCTGCTCTTCTTCCAACTTGGACAACTTTAGAGTCATCAGCTTTAACTGTTCCTGACGCTGCATTCGCTCGTGTTGTCTCGTCATAAAAGCTTCAGCCATACGAACCTGCTGAATGATCCCCCCCAGAATCTGACTTTTCTGTGTATCTTCCTCGACCAACTGATAGATCTGTTCCAGTTCTGTGGAAAGTTTGGTTATATTGGACTCGACTTGTTTTTGACGAACCTCAAGTGCTCGTGCACTTAGAATATACCGCGGCTGCTCCTGGTTCCCCCGAAGTCCGGCAGCATCCCGAAGCACTTCCTCCTCGATTCGGACCGAATTCTGCAGAAAGAACTGTTCTACCCACCAGAGCGCCTTGCTGGCGTCATTCGTCATCTCCTCAGACAAATCACGTTTTACCTTGAGATGAAGCGCCGGCAAAACAGTAACCGAGCGATCTGGAACAACCGAATGCAAAGAGACATGATACAAGTCGTTCGGAGGTTTGATCCCGTCAACGCTTCCGCCGAAAAAAATCGTATATTTGATCGTATTAAATGAATCCTCATACTTTGGATGTGCCGCCTCATCCAGTTCAATCAAGTCACTCAGCGTATACGCCTTTCTGCCCAGCCTCTGAAAATATTGAAGCGATGCTTGCTGCCTGACCGAGATATTCCGATCCATCCGCAAGTTTTCTAATTCCCTCTCCAGCACTTTCAATTCCCGATCAAGGTCATAACCGTGGTTTCTGCCTTTCCTGATCTTCTCCTCGAGTCGATTCATTTCAAGCTGTACCTCATGACTGGAAGAATGCTGACTTAAAATATCACGGTGCAAGGATTCTTCCTTCTCATCCTGTTCAAGAGCCGCCTTAAGCTCGCTTGATCTGTTCCGAAGGTCGGTAAGGCTTAGCCCGACTTGTGAAACTTGTTCCGTGTTGCTTTGTTCCTGCTCTGTCAGTTCAGCCAATCTTCTATAAACGTCCTCCAGCCCTTTACTCACCTGAGCTTCTGTTCGCTGAATATACTTTCTTTCTTCCTCGAGCATGGCAAGCTCCTGCTTCAGTCCAGCAATCTCTGTCTTAAGCACATCCCTGTCCTCTTGCAAGTTCTGAAGCTTCTGTTCGAGATCAGAGATCTCTCCGGCAACACGCTCCTTATCTTCATCACATCGGATCCGCTGAGCATCAAGATTCTGTTTTTCTTCGATCAATACATTCTCTTTTTCCAGTTGTTCCTCTTGGTCTATTAACAGCTGCTCTGCCTGTCCGAGATACATAGCCCTTTCCTGCTTGAAATATTTCTCAAGACGAAGCAGCGATACGGAGCGCAGTATTCCGCCATCTCGAAGCCTTTTGCGGTTTAGCTCATATCGATCCAGTTCAGACTTCATAATCTTTAAATTTTGCTTCGTACCGGCCAGTCTCGTCTGTGCCATAGACAATGATTCCCGTGTTTCCTTCAACTTGACCATGCTTTCTTCCCAATTTCTCTGCGCATCCGTAATGCCATGCATTTCGCTAAAAATACGGAATCGTTCTTCCGGCGACATCGTCGCAAATTGGTTTACTTCCTGCTGGTACCAGATTAAATAAAACAGGTCAGGGTCAATTCTATAGACATATTGCAAGTCTCTTTTATACTTGGTAAAGCTGTTTTCCCGATCTCCTGAAGTATAATGCTTTCTATCTGTATAATGATCTTGTTCATCACCTGCTTCGATAATAAATTCCTTCTTGATCGGCTCACCGGGCTCCTGTTTGATCAGCAGCGTAAATTCGATATAGCGCGGAGCGTCGATTTTCATCGATCCTTCATTCAAAAACAGCAGCGCAATACGTGCTCTCCAAGTTTCATCGGGAGGTAAATTTCGTGATTTCAGCCCTTCAACTTCTACTTTAGAGGAGTAGAGGACAGCACCCATACAGTACGTAATCGTCGATTTTCCTGCTCCATTGGGACCGGTGACCATAATATGATCCGTATGACCGGACAAATCCAGATAAGCAGGATCATAATCTCGAATGCCTGAAAAGGTTAGCTTCCATGGAATCATCTTATTCCCCTCCGGTGTGTAAATTGTAACGTCTGAAGAACTTGAGCACTTCCTCTTTGCTCAGCTGATTGGACTGACTAAATTCAGCTGTTCGCCGTAGGAATGAATCCGAGAAAAGATTTGCTCCGATAGCCGTCAACTGATATGCTCGTTCATTCGAAAATTCATTGTCGCTATATTCCTCAATGGCTCCGATTTTTTTTAGTGCATCCAGATTATTCAGCAGCTTCTGATTGGCTTTCGTCGTTTCATGTCCAAGTGCATGCAGCAGCTGATCAAACAGGGTGTACTCATGCTGCAGCACCTCTTGCTGATAAAAGATATATAGCAGCAGCGCCAGACTTTCTTCAGACAAAGTGGTTCTTGCAGTTCTAGCAGGAACCCTCATCATAACAATCAGTTGATCCCGTCGGTCGTCATAGATCAATTTGAAATATCTCCCTACTGCCTGGTTAACCCTAATAATGTAAGAATCAAGAGCATCATTATCACTTGCAGTGCCCAATTGTTTCTCGGCTTCCTTTCTGGACAAACCAAAGTTGCCCCCTCGCAAAGTTGCAGATGAGGAGAACAAAATATTCATAAATACCAGCTCTTCCTGCGGTGTCAGAACTCCCTTTAATCCCTGTAAAGCCTGCAATGTGTGACTCTCTGCCGCCTGATTCTCCGCAGGCTCTACCCGATCTTCCTTCTGTTTCCTCATTTCCTCATGATTCATCATGCAAATCTCCCGGCTTTCTTTTTTTAATCGTCCATTCCCGATCCTTCGGATTGATCCAATTCCAGACCTTGTCGGGCCACTGCTGAAGTTCTGATCCAGCTCTATTCATCCAAACCTTGTCGTTGCCAATAAGAGCTGAAATAGCCGCCAAGGAATTGATGGCGTCTGACCAGCGCGGGCCCGCGGCTTCGATCATGATTTGCTCCATCCCCGCCTCATCATATTGATCGAGATATTGTTCGACCTCTTCGGTGCGGATCATGGATTTCGTCATCAGCCAGGTGGTGTCTCCTATATACTGCTGCAGCTCATCTGCAGAAATTTGCTCAAGTTTGTATTCGATCATTTCTCCCTCTTCTTCCAGAGGTTTCACCTTGGGCTCATAGTTCTCCAAGTAATGAACCGAATCCGAAATATCAGCCGCAGAAATAGGAGCTGCAAACTTGATTGGAATCCATAGCCCATCCAATGCCTCGCCCTCGTACTGATCCTGTTCCATGAAGCTTAGCATTTGGTAAGGATTTGGAATGTCAGAATCAACAGGCGGATTATACATTTTGATAATGAATTCACGTACCTTCTCAGGCTGAATATAAGATGAAAGCACTGTTTCCCGCATCGTGGCAAATTTTAAATATTTATTCGTCATCCCAAGACTAAGACTTGTGCCTTCCGCTAATACAGAGGTTCCCTTTTGCATCAAAGTAGTCAACACCAGACTATCTTCCAACGTCTGAAATTGCCGGTAACGCTCCTCCAGCTTGCCCTGCAGCTCCTTCATCAACTCGTGAATCAGCTCTAACTGTGGCAATGCATTACGATCGGCCAGCATTTCAAGCTCTCGTTCTTTGAGCAACTGGATGGCATTCTCGACATTACGAATCATGCTGGCAATCTTGTTCCCGCCGGAAATGCCATGATCATCGTAGGCTTCGCTGATTTCTGCGTCTCGCCTTGCTTGAAACAAAGAACGTCCAATCTCGTCGTGCATATAATAGGCCAATGAGTCATTGGCAAGCCGCACCAAAGCATCCATCATCCGTTTCCCTGCATCGCGCAGCTTGATCTGCCTAGACTGTTTGGATAACCAGTTGTATTTCACCAAAATATTGATGATTTGCTCCATCTGCTTTTGGGTTGGAGGATTTGGATCTGTGTATTTATTTCTGTAACGATAGAATAATGTATCTGTATTTTCAATTGGCTCAGCCAGGCCCAAAGCTTCCTCATTTAGAAGCTGTATGATGCGCAGAAATCGGAATATCCCTCCCGGCGTCAACCATTGATGCGTACCGAGATCGTTGAATACACCTGCAAGATAACTGATATCCCGCATCGATTGATATAGCTCGGGAACCGTTCCGTCTTTGTCGAATACCGAGATCAGCATTCGATCCATTTCTTCCAATCTGTCTCACTCCCCAAAATCAGCTCTTGTTCTGTACGCTCACCATTCATCAGCAGTTCGTTCATATAATTCTCGTATTCTTCAAACCGGGTCAGGATCGAGTGATCATGGCATATCCATTTCATTGTGATTCGTTCTTTACTCGCCCCTTTTACAACCGATGTCAGATGACTGGCAATGACAAGACCGGATTCATCATAATCAGTCCATATGATCACTTGCTGGATGGAATCTCCTTGAAGCAACTGCCGAATCAGACGGGCATGCGCGCTTCTGAGTTGACCGTCTACTCCGATAACCAATAAGCCGCTGTCTTGGACAAATTCCTCTGCAGCTGCAAATCTGGTCAGAATTGCTCTGTTCTCCGCAAGCCAGAGTGTACCGGCTGAGGTCGAATAGTCATCTTTATATACAGCCAGGTCTGTTAAAGCGTAGACGGGCCCAGCCAAATAATTCGAGTACCTGCCCGATATCGGACCTGTAAAATAAATAGGCGTGATCTGTCCAAGACTATTCAACCCTAGCAAAGGTAACGGACAGGATGCCCAGGTTTCGACCAGACCTAGAAAATCCTGCTTGTGGGAATCAAAGGTTTTAGACCCCCCGATGCCCCGCTCATAGGAAGCTCCGATCTCTTTCCAGTCAAAAAATTGCTTACGAACAGACAAGTGGATAAAAGCCTGTAAGAAATGCATGAACACGAAGCGTTTTTTTCTTGTCCAACTCGCCGGAAATTCAGGAGAAGAACTGAAGTCATCCAAGAGATGATGTTGAAATAGCGCATCCAACACTGAAATTAAAGACGTTATATTTTCCTTTCGCTCCGGAAGCCAAGAAGAAGTATCTGAATGAGCAGGTTCAAGAGTTTTAAGGATATCAAGTTCGTTCCTAAGCGCTTGCCGCAATTCAGACCACTGCCGGTCTTCAGCCTCTCTTTTATTGTCAATAACCCCCTGCTTATATTGAAACAAACGAAGTCCCATACGGTAACTGATTCTTTCCGCAGTTCTGCCGTCTTGTTTGAAACGATACTCTTTCATAATCCAACCCTGCTCTAACCAAGTGAAGGTATTCGAATCTTCCTTAAGATCAGCTTTCCTTCCGACGCTCCATTCAAGCAATTTCTCTGAGGGTAACTGTGACTCATCCTCATAACTAACAGCAACAATCAACATCCCCGTCTTTCGATAGGTTTTAACGGTTCTTTTTACGATAGTTAATTCATGAAGATTACCTTCTGTAATACTTTCAGCCGTATCCAGGCCAACGGGTTCGATCTGCTCGCCTTTCTTTAAGATGTATTTTTCAATGAATTTTTTAATTTCTTCAAATTGATTTATGATCATAAACAACGAACCTTTATAAATGTAATTTATTTTAATTGTAGCATAGTGAAGGAAATGAGGCGGGAGGATATCTGGAAAATAAGAACCCCGCCCTTTCAGGCGGGAAATATCGGGTAGCTACTAATTAACGACAGTGATACCAATGAATTTTTCATTCATGGCCAAATTCCATTCGAAGCCCATTTTGAAGGACGAAAGCGATATGTTGGACAAGCCGACGATAAACAAGCCTTCGTCATGATCATAGTCGAGTCATCCCTTGAAAATGAGGGCTTCCTTCGCCGCTATCACGGGTATGGAAGTTTTCCATTTGAAAATAGATTTGGATGATCCATTGAATGTCCTCATCCGGGTACATGGCAAAATATCGCTTCGGCTCAAACGTATCTTGCTCCCAAATGCCGTCCGTGGACATCCCTCCATAAAGCCCTAAATAAAACAATCCGCCGGGCTTCAAAACGCGTTTGATTTCCGCGAGCACGCCGGGCAGCTGCGCTTTCGGCACATGCAGCAAGCAATTCATGGCGTACACCGCATCAAAGGAGCGATCCGCAAAATCCAGATGATAAAAGTCCATCACCCTTGCTCTCAGCCCTTTTTGCTTGCATAAACGGACCATTTCTTCGGATAAGTCTACGGCTGTGACATCAAACCCATGCTTTTAAAAAAAACAAGCTGTCCCGCCCCGGACCCGCGCCGATTTCTAGAACGCTGTGCACATCATTCGACTGGAACGCATTCAGCACATTGTCCCGCTCCTCGGCCTTCCACCCTCCAGCTCCGCAGCGTTTCTGAGGTCAGCATGATTGTCATATGCTTGTTTCAGCGTTGATTTGATGGATGAAGGCTCGATCGTGATTTGCATTTCCTCTCGGAGCTCGCGTTTCAGACAGTCGATTGGCGATTCTCCGGACTCCAGCTTGCCTCCCGGGAACTCCCACAGGCCTGCCTGCGGTTTGCCGGGCTTTTTTCTGGCGATGAGGACTTGTCCTTGCTCGTTTTCGATGATGGCTGCGGCGACTTGGATCAAAGGGGGGACCTCCTTGTTTAATAGCTCAATTCATCTTTCTCCTAACAACTATTATATTATTATCCCATATTGTCAAAGCGTCTGCTGAAGGCCCTCAAACGGCTGGGTGGATTGGAAGGATAAAAACGGGGAAACGCTGGATGAAATCAAAAGAAGCCGTTAAAGTCCTTTAAAGACCCTCACGGGGAATGATTTTAAAAAAGGCTCTGGACGAAGTGATTAATTATCGGTTCCTGAGCCTGTTTTTGTATCTCGTAAAAAACTAAATGCAGTTCCACTCAAACCACCGCCATCCCTAACCCCAGCAATCCCCCTAATCCCTAACATGAATCAAAATATACTTCGTCGTTTGATCCCATCCCAAATCGAATGGTACGCGATAACGGTCGGCGGTATGGGAGTTCACGAGGGGATAGCCGTTCGCGTCCTTCCCGACGACGACCGAAAAGTGGTCCGTGTCCCCTTTCAGCTCGTAGCCGATCAGATCGCCCGGCTGCAGCTTGGCAATCGCGCCATGGGGATGCTTGTCGCCGGATCGCGTAATTTCTTCAAATGTCCCTTTGGCAATCTGGCGGCCGTATCCGGAGTAAAACAAGAAGCGCTGGAAGGCATCCGTCTGCACCCAGGCCTGGCTTCCGCCTCCCCGATATCCCCAAATGCCGGACATCGGCAATCCGCCGCCTTCCTTTTTATCGCCAAGCACCTGGGATGCGAAGTTCGTGCAGTCTCCTCCCAGAGACGTATAATCCCTATAATTCCGGTTGTACCGATTGTTATTGCCGGCTCCCCAAGCCAGTCCCGCATATTTGTTGGCGTAAGCGACGGCGCGCTCCCGCTTGTATCTGCCTTCTTTTTTGGCCGCCTCGGGTTCGGGCGACAGATGCGGAAAGCCGGGAGGGGAATCCGGGATCAGCTCCGGATTTTCTTCAAGCGGATCGAGGTACCACTCCTTTTTAACGATCCATCCGTCGCTCGTTTTTTTCAGGATAAGGGCATGCCGGGTACCGATTCCAAAGGATTGCGGGGGAACGGACGACGTCTTGTAGCCGTAAGAAATTTTGGTGGATTGGACCAAAGAAAGCACGGCTTGATCCCCGACTTCCTTCAAACGGGCGATTCGGATGCGGGGTTCGGCGGCGATCAGCCGAAGTCCGCGTTTTTCAATCCATGCGTGGACGTATTTTGCGCGCTTTAATTCCATTTGGTAAGCGTAGCGGCCCCCGGACTCGGACAGGTCGTAATATTTCTCGATCGTCGTCGGCTGCTGATCAATGAGCAAGCGGTTGCGGTCTTGGTACAATTGCTCCAAAAACGGCATCATCTTTTCTTTATCATCGTCCTGCTCGGGGGAAAGGGCATAAGCATCCGATGGCGATAAACAAAGGATCAAAGACATGCCAATCAGCAAAAACAGTCGTAACACAGCGGAAATCTCCCTTATCAAGGTTATTTAAGCGTCAGGGCTTTATTAAAAATCCTTGAATGTCCTTTTGAGCATCAACCTTTATGCTTCCCATGAAGAATGGAAATATCCTTTGAGGTTCGAATTCCATATCCCGGTTTCAGACAAGTTTCGGCCACCCATGGGGACTACCTTCGCCGTTTCGCTCATATAATTTTGGGACAACGTTTTTTGGGGTGAAAAGATGCCGCTTCCTTCCGTCCTTAAACAAACCGTGATGCGCACAAGCATCATTTTTCTGGTGAAAGCCATCGGGCTTGCGGCCCGCATCCCGTTGTTTCGGCTGCTCGGCTCGGAAGGAACAGGGATTTATCAGATCGTGTACTCCATCTTCGGATTCGCGCTTACGCTCACCGTGGGCGGCTTCCCTACATCGCTGGCGCTCATGACGGCGAAAAACGCGGCGCGCGGCCTGCAACTTTTCAACCGGCTGGTTGTCCCGTTTTTGATCCTGGGTGTATGTTCCGTTTCCCTGCACTACGCCATAGCCCCATATGTTGCTTATTATCTCGGGGACAGCCGTCTGGCGTTTCCCATCCGCTGCATTGCGCCGGCGCTCGCGGTGATTCCGTTACTGCAGCTGTACCGCGGTTATTTGCAAGGGATCGAGTCTTACCTGCAAGCGTCCGTTTCCGAACTCGTCGAACAAGCGGTGCGCGCCGGTACGATGTTATTATTGGCGGTTTTATGGCTGAAATACGGCATTCATGCAGCGGCCGGCGGAGCGGCGTTCGGAGCCTTTACAGGCGGCGTGGCCGCAGTATGTTTTCTTTGGGTTTTGCGATACAAAAATCAAGAGGGGTCGGCGATCAATGCGGGGAAAACGTCCACGTTACGCTGGTTCGTCCTTGGGCCGGAAGCCTTTCTCTTCGTGAAGTCATCCCTTGCCATTATGTTCACCCGTTTAATTTCCCCGGCAGCCGATCTTCTGGATGCGCTGATTATCCCTCGCCGACTGCAGATCGCGGGACTTACCCACTCGGGTGCACTCGCCGTTTACGGGGAAATATTCGGCATGGCATCGATCATCGTGTACCTGCCTACGATTGTGACCGCCGCTTTATCCTATACAGTTGCCTCGAAGCTGTCAGCCGGTTGGCAAAGCAACAACAGGAAAGATTTTATAGAACGCTCGAACATATGCCTGGAAATCGGGTGGTTATGGGGGATCAGCTCTGCCATCATCCTTTTCTTTCATGCGGACGAGCTCTCCAGGCTCATTTTTGGGAACGAAGTTGCGGCCGCGGCCATTCGTTGGATGTCCTTTGCCCCGATCATTGCGGGGATGAGGGAGCTGACGACGACGATTTTATGGACGACCGACCAAAAGAAAGGGCCCTTTATCGGCTCTCTTTTCGGCCTTGCCTGTTCCGTGATTGCCGCATATTTCTTAACGGCCATTCCCGGGTTCGGTTACGCCGGCGCGGCCATCGGCATCTTCCTATTCGAACTTGTTCCATTGTTTTGGAATGCCGTCGTTTTACGTAAACAGTGTAAAGGTGCGTTTTCCATCGGGCACTTGTTTAAAGTCTCGCTGTTTCTGGTGCTGATTCCCTTTCTCCATGCTCCATTGGATGCCTTTCTGGCGCACATCGGCCTGGCGTCGTCGGCTCTCCGATCGGCCATAAGCCTGTTGTTTTTTACCGTCAATATGGTTTTTTACATCCTGTACCGATTCCGGAAAAAATAATCCATGAAGGGGGAGGGCCGATGAGGGCTCTACGCATGGAAACAAGCAAAAATAAAGCCTTATCTATCGCGAAGAATAGATAAGGCTTTGACGATTCAGCACGTTTACGCTTCCGTCTGCTCAGACGGCTCCAACAAACGACCGCTTACCTTGGTAAGAAACGCCGACCATTTCTCTTGAAATTCGGGGTCGCTCGACTCCAGGCCGGTCATGATCTGCGTGATGCTGCTGAAAATGATCGGATACGTCGTTAATGCAGTCAGCGCCAACGCCACAAATTCAGGGTCGAGATCCGGCGGAACCATCCCCTTTTCTTGTTGGGCCTTCCAGTACGACGCATAGGATTGCAGGGCGATTTCCCCGCCCTTATTCCATGAGGTCTGCTCGGCTCGCGCCTCAAGCGCTTCCCAAGCGCTGAACTTAATGAAGTCCGCCCTCGCCTGGCTGTTGACTCTGAAACGGTGCTCCGCAATATGGAGGGGATCGTCCGGAACCTGGGCTACCCACTCCGGTTCGCTTGTCGCCGAATACACCAAAACGGCTTCCAACAGTTCCGCTTTCCCTTTGAAGTAATGATAGATCAGCTGCTTCTTCACCCCGGCGTTTTCCGCGATCGCCTCGATCCGCGCCCCCTTGAAGCCCTTGTCGAAAAACTCGCGTTTTGCGGCTTCAAGAATGTTCTTTTGCGTACGTTCCGCGTTGCGTATTTCTCCCACTCGGCTGTACCTCCATCCCAAGTCTGTTAATATCATCCTACCCTCTTACTGAACTGCTGTCAAATTTAATTTAACAAATATAAAATTATACTTTACGAGAGTAAAATTATAACTTACCATGTAGTCAGTAACCAATATTTGCTACAAGGTGGCGATGGGAACAAACGCGTAGCTTCGCTAAAGGCAGGGAAAATCCGAATGGTCTTGAAAGGGGCTGTGATGCGCTAGAGCGTTGCAAACTCCGCGGTCAACGCGAACATCAATGAAATAGAAGGACCCGATTTTTAATCGGTTCATCCCGAATTTGCATGGTGCAAGGGAGCGATATTCGGGTGGCCAAAATGGATTTAAAAAAACAAACAATGGAGGAATTCCCATGACCGTCTTATCGATTGTTCTTCAAAGCTTGCTGATCGCCTATTATGTCTTTTCGGGATCCGCGAAGATCGCGGGGGCCAAATACTGGGTGGATGTGTTCAACGGTTTGAAGCTGCCTCAATGGTTCCGCGTCATCACGGGCCTGGTTCAGTTGGCCGGAGCGGCCGTGCTTATCATCGGCTATTGGTATGCAGAGGCCGTTGCATGGGGCGGCATTTGGCTTGGTATTACGATGCTGGTCGCGTTTTTTGCGCATATCAGGGTTAAAGATTCGTTCGGCAAAACGGTGCAGCCCGTCGTGTTCCTTGCGCTTATCGTCGTTGTAACCCTTATGAATGCGGACGGCATCATGAACCTTTTATGATCACGATCGATACGCCGGGACCTGCGGCTGCGGCTCCCGGTTATTCCGCTCCAACGCAAAAAACACCCGGCAACCCGCCGAGTGCTTTCCACGCTATTTCTGCTGTTCTAACCTTTTTTTATCTAATCTTGTTTGGATCTAATCTTCATTTACCTTACAACCCGATGCCCTTCGGCAAATCCTCCTTCTTCACCTGCTCCCATTCCTGCACGTACGCTCCTTTCGCCATCACCTTCAAATAGACCCCCTGCTTTAAATCGACGCTGGACGTAAACGTCACGTCTTTCTTTTTGCCCTCGGCATTGTACCCGGTCAGGCTGTACTTGAACCGCCCGTCATCCGGTTCCGAAGGTTTGTTGACCTGGACGTAGACATATTCTTTGGTGATGAACGGGTTGAAGCGATCGACGACGTCCTTGTACGAAAAAACGAAAAATGCTGCGAAAATGACGATGATAAAAGCGGCAACTGCGCCGAATTTTTTCATGATGGTTCCTCCTCTTTTCCCATGGTTGAATCATGGATCTGCTTGATTTCAGTCTGTCAGGACATGGCGTTTTTGACGATTTTCCTATAATAGCCGATGGTCAGGACCGCAAACACAAAATAGATCAAGGCGTACATGGCCATCGCAATCACCGAAGGTACGGTGATGTCGGACAGCACCAGGATGGACGCCGCTTTGACGGCAAAGATCGAATGCAGGATGCCGATCAGGAGCGGTATCGCGAACACGAACAGCTGCTTGCGTACGATGCCCCTCATGATGTCCTTCACGTCAAAGCCGAGCTGCCGCAAGGTCTTGAAGCTTCTTTTCTCCTGCTCCGCTTCGGTCATTTGCTTAAAGTACAGGATGCTGCCCGTCGAAATCAGGAACACAAGCCCCAGAAATGCCGAGATGAACATCAATAACCCGAGCGAATGAAGCGCCCCCTCGTATTGCGTATGAAAATCGGGTTCGAAATCGTCCTTCGACACGTATTTGGCGTAAAGGGCCGATGCCTTGGCACGCTCCGCTTTGCCCGGGACCTGGTACGTATCCAAGCGGACTTTTTCGTATCCGGGAGATCCCGGCATGTTGTTCGCCAGCTCCAGCACGGTGTTTTCTGAGGTCACGAGCTGGGCGCCGTAAACGTTGAAGTTCATGACGTATTGCACGACGAGGTTCGTCAGCCGCATTTTCGTTTCCCCGCGTTTGCCCAGCACGATTTCCTTCGGGAACCCCATGCCTTCCTTATCGGTTCTTCCTTCGAGGTTCACCCGGGCATCATACAGCACGGCCTCGCCTTTCGGCGGCACTTTCACCTTCATGCCTGCTTTTTGCAGCTGCTCCGCCGGCAGGAACAACATGCCTTGCGTCGATTCTTCCGGCTTGCCTTGCAAATCACGGATCGTTCCCTTCAGCCGCACCGCGTCAACCGGTTGATGATCGAACCGGATGCCCGCCTTTTCCAGCTCCGCGCCGAACGACTTGGCGTCTTTTTCTTTGTTTTCGAACACAAAATCGTACGGCAGCGAGATGCGCGTATCGCTTTCCGCCGAAAAATAAAGCGAGTAGGCCAGCGCCACCATCGTAAGCGTCATCGCCGACAACACCGTGATCAACGTAAGCGAGTTGGCGTTGGCTTTCATCCGGTGCATGAGCGGTGCAAGGGACAAGCTGTTCAGCAGCCCGAGATGCCCGTTTTTTCTTTTCCGAAACTGGTAAAACAGCCACCCGATCGTCACCCGGAACAGCAGATACGTGCCCAGGATCGTCGAAAGAAGCACCAACAGCATGTTAAAAAACAGCATGTCGTTCACCATATGCCCCGACAGGTCATAGCCGTAAATGATCAGCGCGATGCCAAGCAGGGCAAGAAACGCGGCGACGACGGTTTTCGGCTTTTTGGGATGGTCGCCTTGGCGTTCCGCGTTAAACAATTCAAGCAGCGTGTTGCGGTAAACCGTAAGCGTCATCTGGATGGAAGTGAAAATGATCAAGGCGGCAAAAACGATCACCGTCTGCACCGCCGCCGCGGCCGAAAAGGCGATCCCGACGATGACGTCGAAGCCGAGCAGCTTCATCAGAATCAGCAGAAACAGCCGCGATACGAGCGCGCCGCAGCCGATACCGAGCAGAAGGGCGCCCAGGCCGAGCAGCATGTTTTCGATGATCAAAAACCGGGCCACGCCCAGCTTCGACAGGCCGATCAATTGGTATAAACCGATCTCCTTGCTGCGCCGCTTCAGAAAAATGCTATTGGCGTATATGGTAAAGATGGCGACGATGACGAGCAGCAAAATTCCCGCCACCCGGAACGACGTTGCAAAATTCACGTCCGCGCCCATCCGCTCCACGATCGACGAATCATGCTGCAGCGTCGCAAAGACGAAATACAGGCTCATGCTGAAAATGAGCGCAAAAAAGTACAGGTAATAATGTTTGATGTTTTTCCGAATGCTGCGGATGACCAGTTCAAATAACGTCAACGTTGTCCCCCCCAAGCACGGCCTGCACGTCCATGATTTCCTTGAAAAACGACGGCCTCGTTTTGTCCCCGCGGTACAGCTCGGAGTAAATTTGTCCGTCTTTCAGGAACACGACCCGGCTGCAGTAGCTGGAAGCGACGGGATCATGCGTGACCATGACGATGGTGACGTCGCGTTTCCGGTTCAGGTCTTCCATCGTTCCTAATAAGGAGGAAGCCGATTTGGAATCCAGCGCCCCCGTCGGCTCGTCCGCAAACACCATCGAGGGCCGGTGGATCAGGGCGCGGCCGGCGGACGTGCGCTGTTTTTGCCCGCCCGATATTTCATGCGGATATTTATGCGCCAGCTCCTTGATGCCCAAAATGTCGGCGATGATGTTGAACTCCTCTTCCGCCATTCGTTTGTCCATTTTGCTGAGGGAAATGGGAAGCAAGATGTTTTCCTTCACGGTGAGCGTGTCGAGCAGGTTGTAATCCTGAAAAATGAATCCGAGTTTTTGGCGGCGAAAAGCCGAAAGCTCGGCATCCTTCATTTTCGAAACGTCGGCGTCGTCGATCCGAATGGTCCCCTCCGTCGCGCGGTCGATGGTCGCCAGCACGTTCAGCAGGGTGGTTTTCCCCGACCCGGAAGGACCCATGATGCCCACGAATTCCCCTTCCAGGACGCGAAGATCGATGCCTTTCAACACTTGTTGGGCGCTGCCTTTGGAACCGTAGGTTTTGCGGACGTTCTGCGCGTGCAGCACCGTTTTTTGCGAATTTATGTCATTCATAGCGAACCTCCATGTTTGGCTGTATCCTCATTGTACTTTCGACCGCCGGGTCTTGTCGCACGTTTTGGATGACAGGCCGGCAGGGCAAGGTGACAATATCGTCATGTTGCGGCTGCGGAAAATCAAAAAAAGCAGTCAGGACGTACCCGGCTGCTTGTTTTGTCTCGTATAGATTCCATTATGGGGAACATCGGAAGGGGATATTCCCTTCGAAGAAACACGGATTGGGGCTATGTCAGCATCCCTCTCCGGATCGCCTCAAACTCGTTTTTAGCCGCAAAAATCATGCGCATGTTCGTCCCGTTTGGCGGCTCCGACTGCGCTTGAAGCGTAATTCCGATTTTGGACGCGACGGTTTGCGCGAGATACAGCCCGAGGCCCGTCGCCGCATTTTGGATTCGGCCGTTCCCGCCCGTGAAGCCTTTATCGAAAATGCGCGGCAGGTCGTGCGATGCAATGCCCGGCCCTTCGTCCTTCATGTTCAGGACGGCGTTCCCGTTCTCCGTGACGCTTGTCCCGATGACGATGATCCCGCCCTCCGGGCTGTATTTGACGGCGTTCGTCAGCAGCTGGCGGAGGATGAACCGGCACCATTTCCGGTCGGTCACGACCTCGGCGTCTTCGCCTTCGAATTCGACCGCGATGTTTTTCTCCATGCACCAGGAAGCCAGGTCGCGCACCTCCTCCGCGGCAAGCCGCCGCACGGACGCCGGCTCCAGCACGTAATCCGACTCGAGGGACGGAAGGCGCGCCATATGGAGCTGCCGGTCGATCAGCAAATGGATCCGCAGCCACTCCGCTTCGATTTTCCGGATCGCCGGATCGCTGCGGTTGGCGTCGATCGTAAGTTTCATCGCGGTGAGCGGCGCTTTCACTTCGTGAATCCAGGAGGAGGTAAAATCATTTTCGATCAGCTGCGCCTGCTTCACGTCGGATAGCTTTCTCCTGTAAAAAAGATCCGCCGCACGCAAAATGTCGTTCGTTACCTCATCCGGATAAAAGGCCGGTTTCGGCAACGTTTCCAGCCAGTCCTCGTGCATCTCTTGGCTTCGTGCCGCCAGCGCCGCCGCATACTTCGTTTCCGTTTTGTAACGCCAAATCAAAAACACGGCAAAGACGAGCAGAAACAACACGTTCAAATAGATCACGGAGCTGGCATGGACCGCGATGCCATGGTCGAGCAGGATCAGCACGTCAGTAAACACGAGCAGCGCCAAAAACAGAAAAATCCAGCTTTTTTTATAAGCCACGTAACGTAAAAACACCCCTCCGACGCGCCTCCTTTATAACGTGATGGCCATGTAGCCAAGCCCTTTTTTCGTGACGATCGCTTCTTCCAGCCCGAGCACCGCCAGCTTTTGGCGCAATCGCGTCATGTTGGCCGTGAGGGTGTTGTCATTCACGAAATGCTCGTCCTCCCACAGCTTCCGGATCAGATCGTGGCGGGACACGATTTCATTTTTCGCTTGGACGAGAACGGCAAGAATAAAAAATTCGTTTTTCGTCAGATCAGCCTCCTGGCCGTCCTTGCGGATGACGCCGCGTTTCATGTCGATGACCGCGCCGTTCCACTCGATAATATCCGACGCCTCTTCCCCGTATGCGTACGTCCGGCGGAGGATCGCCTGGATTTTGGCCAGCAGCACGTCCATATGGAACGGCTTCTGGACGTAGTCGTCCGCACCCATGTTCATCGCCATCACCATATCCATCGGATGGTCCCGCGAGGACAGGAACAGGATGGGCACCTTCGATACCGCTCGAATTTCCCGGCACCAGTGAAAACCGTCGTATTTCGGAAGCTGAATATCCAAGACGACCAGATGGGGCTGCGCATCGGCAAAAGAACCCATCACATCGTCAAACGATTCCGGTCCCGTCACGCGCAAAGACCATTTTTCCAGCCTGTCCTTCAGGGCTTCAAAGATGTGAGCGTCGTCTTCGACGATAAAAATGTTCATATCCATCGGTGTACCGTCCCCTTTCATACCATGTATTGTAAATCATAGCGGGCGTGATTTGAAATACGAGACAAAATAAGGACTCTACCTTAATAGAAAAAGACCCTCCGAAGAGAGTCCTATGGTATAATATGGATTGTACAACATTTCGGCTTTAAGGGCGGTCGGCTAATCTCCCGGAAGGGAGGTGATGCCCATGGAGGTAAAAGACGCACTCTCCTTAATGTTCATGTTCGGCATGTTCATTTTGGCGCTGCTCACCTACATGAAAAAGAAATAGACCGCCCTTGGTGAGGACAACGGTCTATTTCACGACTTAACTCCGAAGCCGACCGCTCTTTTAGCGGCTGTTGTACCAAGGGATCGTGTTCCAGCACGGTCCCTTCTTTATTGTTATCTTAGCATATGGAGAAATATACCTCAAGGTACGTGGCCGTTGGGGCTTCCGTAAATTTCTTAGCGTACCCGTTTCGCGTGATCTTCCCGTGTATAAAATGCGGCCGGATGGAGAGCTGCAGCCTGCATTTCAATCCACGCATCCACACAGGATGCGACTTCTGATCCGGGCTTGTCCGGCTCATTTCGGCCAATTTCAATCCACGCATCCACACAGGATGCGACAGAAGAACCGGATAAAGCATGCCGTCTTTGCAATAATTTCAATCCACGCATCCACACGGGATGCGACACCTCCGGCGGGTAGCATCATTAAGCAGATCACATTTCAATCCACGCATCCACACAGGATGCGACGTTTATTCATATTTACCGCCCTTTCCGGTTTAGATTTCAATCCACGCATCCACACAGGATGCGTCGACGAACGTTTGGAAACGCCCAATCTCGCGGATAATTTCAATCCACGCATCCACACAGGATGCGACCAAACATTAATCAAAAAAATACTTGAAGGCATAATTTCAATCCACGCATCCACACAGGATGCGACCTCAATTTCTTTTCCTGCCTGTATACGTTCGTTATTTCAATCCACGCATCCACACAGGATGCGACTAAAATAACACAAAGACCAAAAGTGACTATTCCTATTTCAATCCACGCATCCACACAGGATGCGACTTTCGGTTCCGCCGCTTAAGGATTTCGATAAACCATTTCAATCCACGCATCCACACAGGATGCGACAAGGGCACAAGCTCCGAACTTCATATCAGCTGCGTATTTCAATCCACGCATCCACACAGGATGCGACCTAGAATCCGCGCTCTTTTACTCCGGATTTTATTATTTCAATCCACGCATCCACACAGGATGCGACGACTCGTCGAGGTTTTGGAACGGGAGGCCGGTCAAATTTCAATCCACGCATCCACACAGGATGCGACCCCGACAGCGGTGGACAAGGATATAGAGTTCTAAATTTCAATCCACGCATCCACACAGGATGCGACTTGCGAAGCTACCGCTTAAGGTGTATCAAGAAGACATTTCAATCCACGCATCCACACAGGATGCGACCGTATTCCGGGTAATCGTCGCCAATATTGTACAGTTTATTTCAATCCACGCATCCACACAGGATGCGACATGAAATCACTTTGCGCCTGATCGAACCGTTTCTATTTCAATCCACGCATCCACACAGGATGCGACCACGTTTAACTGCGTCGTCCTTCGCAAACAGCCAATTTCAATCCACGCATCCACACAGGATGCGACGCCTCAAACAGAAGACCGTCGAACAGCTTTTCGTTATTTCAATCCACGCATCCACACAGGATGCGACTTCGCCTGAGCGCCGCGTCAAACCGGATTCTCAATTTCAATCCACGCATCCACACAGGATGCGACCATTACGGCTCCCAAAAAGTCCGACGGCGGTAGTTCATTTCAATCCACGCATCCACACAGGATGCGACCAAACTTGCCCCAATGATTATTGGTGACCTGAAAATTTCAATCCACGCATCCACACAGGATGCGACGTAGTCGGATGCTTTACCTTGAATACGAGGGTCAATTTCAATCCACGCATCCACACAGGATGCGACGGGCCTCGTTCATCTTTCTGACGGCTCCCTGTCCTTATTTCAATCCACGCATCCACACAGGATGCGACCGGACGCTGATGGAGACGGGATACCTACGTTTGACATTTCAATCCACGCATCCACACAGGATGCGACGAAAACTGCTGAAGAATTGGCCAAAGAGGCCTTTATTTCAATCCACGCATCCACACAGGATGCGACTTCAAGTGTTTGGTAAAGGGAAAGACCGGGAATGATTTCAATCCACGCATCCACACAGGATGCGACTCCGATTTTCAGGCGAACTTCCCTCAAAATAGGCTCTTTATTTCATCAAACAACATTTCCTGCCCCATAGAATAAACATTTATTTACATAAAAGGAATGGTATCAAGATTTTTCGGGTGCGAACCCCCCAGGGAATTCATGTTCACTTCACATTCGCACCAAAGACCTTCCCAAACCGCTCTGTAAAAAGGTACCACTTCCTTCTTTATCTTAGCATAACCCGTACGGGACAGCTATTGTGCCTTCTCCAAACCATGCTGATCCCCGAAAAATCTATCTCCTGAGCTCCTTGCAATAATGTACTATTCCCCATCGGCTTTTCGGCTCTATAATGCAAGAAACTTATTCTTGAAGGAGCCTTGGAGCATGAACATCATGTCGTTTCTCTTATACTGCGTCGTCGTCACCTTCACGCCGGGACCCTCGAATATCGTTATTTTGGCCACGGTGAATCAAAACGGCTTCAAACACGCCTTAAAGTTCATTGCCGGATCTTCTTTGGCTTTTGTGCTGCTGATCGCAGCCTCGGTAACGGTAAACCGGGAATTGCTGACCCGCATGCCGGTGCTGCTCGCCGGACTTCGAATCGCCGGGAGCCTGTTCATCCTTTACCTGGCTTATAAAATCCTTCGGATGGATGTGCCCCGTTCGGCTGCCAAACAGGCAACATCGTTCATGTCCGGATTTTGCATGCAGTTTCTCAATCCCAAGGTGGTCTTGTTTACCGTTACGGTGATCCCGATCTACGTCATGCCTTACTATACATCGGGCTTCGTCCTTTCGGCCTTTGTGGCGCTGGTTTCGCTCATCGGGATTTTGGCCTACCTAACCTGGGCGGTTTTTGGTAAGCTGTTAAAAACACTGCTCCAAAAATACCAAAAAGCGACCAATATCATCCTCGCATCGTCTCTGGTCTATTCTGCGGTCATGGTGTCCGGGATCGTGGAGCTTGCAAAGGGGTGACATGACATTGGAAGATCGGTTTACCTACAGACAGTCCGCAGGCATGACGGCTCTGTCCGCCAGTTTGTCGGATTTTACCTATAAAAAACACTGCCACGAGGAATACGCCATGGGGGTTACCCTGCGCGGGGTCCAACAATACCATCTGGAAGGCAGCATGCAGTCGTCCGTCCGGGGCGGCGTGATGTTGTTTCATCCGGAGCAGACCCATGACGGAAAAGCCCACGACCGGACGGGCATCGACTACGTCATGGTCTACGTTCATCCGGATCTCTTTTTGGAGGCGCTCGGAAAAAAGGACGTGCTGCGCTTCAAAGAACCGATCGTGTATCATGCCGGGTTAAGGCAAAGCTTGCTGGCGTTATCGCAGGCTATTTCCGAAGGTCGGGACGAAGCGTTATGCAGCGATCTGCTTTTTAAAGTCGCGGGGCATGTATCCCAGGATATTTTGGAGCCGGTGAACATCAAGGACCGGGCTTTTACGGAAAAAGCCAAGGAAATGATGCGCAGCGACCTGCAGCATGTGCTTCGCCTGGACGAAATCAGCTTTTCCTTCGGGATGTCCAAATACCAATTCATCCGCGCTTTTAAAGCCAACACCGGCATCTCGCCTTACCAGTATTTCGTGAACTGCCGGGTGGAGCAGGCAAAACAGGTGATCGAGCAGCATAAGGACATTTATCTGGCCGTCAGCAGCTGCGGTTTTGTGGATCTGGCCCATCTGAACCGGCATTTTAAACAGGTATACGGCACGACGGCTTTCGAATATTTGTCCTATGTGGAAGGTAACATGTGACCTATTATTCCGCCCGGCTCTTTGGCCTGTATCCGAAAAGGATGGCAGGCTGGAGAGCCTCTTCATTCATTCGGATACCAACCGCTTCTTGTCCAAATCCAGCCGGTATTGTATTTTCCCGATGGGGTCGCCGCCAGCTCCAACAGGCGGATGCACGATCAATTTGTCGTTTTCAACATAAGGAAACGGATTGATTTCGGAATAAACCAGCGTATGGAACACATGCCCGTTGCTAACGATTTGCAGAGGAAAAGCCTCGCCGCTGCGTTGATCGACCGCAAACAGATATCCTTCCACCCCATGACCCGTTTTGTACTGCGGGGTAAGAACGTAAACGTCCGCATCTTTGAAACGGATCCTCTCGAAAGACAGCTTTTCGTCATCGGGCCGGGCAAACATCAACGCGGGCAGCTCCAGCAATACCCGATTTTCTTCTCCCTGCCGGTATATAACGGAATAATCGCTTTGGAACGTTTTGTCGCCTTCCCGTCCGTAATTGCTCGACACGGCCAAATGCCCCAGCTCCTCCCAACCGTTCGACATCATCACTAACGTTCCTTGCTCCGTGACCGTCTCGGCACGAATGGATGGAGTATCTTTCACCGAGTCGAGTTCGGTGGAAGCCGAAAGAATCGATTTTGGAAACCGGCTGGTGAGCTTGCTTGGGGTTTCCCCCCTCGGTGAAACTTCGGTTTTTTCAACGGCTGGATCGGCGGGATTCGACGCGGAAAGATCCGTAGCGCGATCAGGCCCAACCGCCGCCTGAGGCGTGCAGCCTATTAGCAGGCCAAACCATAAAAGGGACGCAGAAAATAAAACCTTCGTGTTCATATGAATTCTCCCGTTTTCGCTTCTCATGCGTTTCCTTCATTGTACACGCCGAATCCATCCAAAAAGTTTATAAAATGTATTTTATTATTTAAATTTCCGTCATCTAGGTCCTAAGCGCATACAACCCCGAAACCGTCCGGTCGAGTCTCTCTTTGATTAGAATCGCCTCCGCGTACCGGGCGGGAATGCCTTCATAACCGTAGTAAATACCGGCCAACCCGCCGGCAATGGCGCCGATCGTGTCGGAGTCTCCTCCCAAATTTGCCGCCTGCTGCACGACGCCCGCAAAATCCGGCGCATGGAGCAAAATATGCATTACCCACCGGAAGGTATGTACGACAAAACCGCTCGGCGGGCAATCCGGCTCCGCTTCGATGAGGCCTTCGTATTCGCTACCTGCCACCTCGGCCAAAATCGCTGCTCTTAAGTTTTCGCCCTGCAAAAGACGCGCGGCAATCCGGTTGTACAGGATACAGGCTTCCGCGCACCTTGGATCGTAATGCGTCATCCGCGACTGCGTGGTTGTCACCCGCTCCATGTCCGCCGGGTCGCTGTAGGCCAGCGCCGCCGGCAGGCACCGCATCAGGGAGCCGTTCCCGCCGCTTTGTCCCATATCCATATGCGCAACAAAGGCCGCTTCGAACCAGTCCCCCTCGTATTTCTCAAACACGTGGCGGATGATGTTCCCGATATCTTTGGGCCGCGATTCATACCAGGCCATAAAACGGCGCCCGATCGCCTCCATCGGCTCCTTCGGATGTTCGAGAATCCCTTCCGCCACGCAAAGCGTCATCATCGTATCGTCGGTCACTTCCCCCGGTTCCAGGCTCCACACGCCCCCGCCGACGATCTCCGTCAAATAGCCGTGTTTCGCCTCGACCTCTTTTGCGCTCATAAACTCCGTCGTTCCGCCCAGCGCGTCGCCCACGGCCACGCCATACAGCCCGCCCTTCATGCGGTCGAATAATTGATTTTCCATAAGGCACCTCGTTTCCTGATTTGGAGATAGAAATCCCGGCAATTGCTTATTTGGCTATGATTATACTACAATAGGCCGCTTATGTTGGGGCGTGCAGTTAAGCAGTCCGGTGCAGACCCGAATTCACAGACCATCCATTTAGAAAAATAATATAGATAAAGCAGCAACAGTCGGTATTTTTCCATCGTCTTTTAAATGGAGGTGTGTATCCATGAAGATCATGGTCGTTGTTGCCATTCTTTTGAATTTGTTCGTCTTTCAGTCCTCTGATCCGGGGCAACTTCCGTCGACAAACACAGGGATGGAATCCAAGAAAACGGATATGAAGGATTTTACGGCCCGCGTCACCGTCCCCAAAAAACTGAAAACGGGCAAGGCCTTTGCGGTAAAAGCCGAGCTTCTAGTAAACACGGAACAAAAAATGACGATGATGAGCAGGGAGAACGTGTTCGTATTTTTGATTAAAGATAGAAACGGGAAGCAAATCAACTCTTTTGGGGTTCATGATGTAGGAAAGGTCCGGACGCTTTCCGGCAAAGAGACGATTTCAGAGGTATATCACTATAAGATAAAGGAACCGGGCGTCTATATGATTTCAGCAGTCGCGGAATTTAAAATAAATAAAGATGGAAGCATCAAGGACTATAAAATGGAAGCCGATCCCCAAACGGTTGAGGTAACGGAATGACTTTAT
Source organism: Paenibacillus cookii (assembly GCF_018333375.1). GTDB lineage: Bacteria > Bacillota > Bacilli > Paenibacillales > Paenibacillaceae > Paenibacillus_AQ > Paenibacillus_AQ cookii. The sequence continues at coordinate 29,488 of NZ_BORW01000018.1, read as the reverse complement.
AATAAAAATCTTAGATAAAACGCTAAAGGCAGCCCCAAGATTTCTTTGGAGCTGCCTTATCATTTTCCGGTGAACGGTATGGCGTAAAGATTCCTGCCGGCTTCGATCACTTCCGGGCGCGCGAGAGATGGACCGCCAAGTAGGTTCCGGTGTGGGAGCCTTTGATGGCGGCGACTTCTTCCGGCGTGCCCTGAGCGATCAAGCGTCCTCCCTCTTCGCCGCCCTCCGGCCCGAAATCGGCCACCCAGTCCGATTCTGCAATAAGGTCGAGATTATGCTCGATCACGATCACCGTATTGCCGGCGTCTACCAGACGGTTCAACAGCGAGCAAAGCTGGCGTACGTCCCAGGGATGGAGCCCCGTCGTCGGCTCATCCAACAAATAGAGGGTATGTCCCCGGTTTTTTTTGCCCAGTTCCTTCGCCAGTTTGATGCGTTGGGCTTCTCCGCCCGACAAGGTGGATGTCGGTTGTCCCAGCTGCAAGTAGTCTAGGCCGACCTCGCACAGCAGCTCCAGCTTCCCGGCAATTTCCGGCTCCACGAAAACCGAAGCGTTCTCCCGGACCGTCCCGTCCAGAACGTCCGATATGCTGTAACCGTTGTACTTCACTTCGAGCACTTCATCCGTGAACCGTCTCCCCCGGCAGGCCGGGCACCTTACTTCCACGTCAGGCAAAAAATGCATTTCCAGCTGCAGGGTGCCCATGCCCTGGCATTTCTCGCATCTGCCGCCCGGGGTATTGAAGGAAAAATGCTTGGACGACAATTTTCTCTTCCTCGCCTCCGGAAGGCTGGCGAACAAGCTGCGGATCGGTGTAAAAAGATCGGTGTATGTCGCAATGTTGGAACGCGATATTCGTCCGATGGGGGACTGGTCAACGGCTATGATTTTGTCGATATGCTCCAATCCGTCAATGCGCTCATGTTTGCCCGGCATTTCGTTCGTTCCGTGAAGATGCGCCCTGGCCGCAGGCTCCAATATATCGAAGAGAAGGGTGGACTTGCCGGATCCGGACACCCCCGTGACGGTGATCAGACAGCCCAGAGGAAATGAGACGGTCATATTTTTCAAATTATGGGCGGATGCATTTCGTATCGTGATGCGTTTTTGATTTCCGGTGCGTCGTTGCCGTTCGGGGCGCCCCTGTTCCTCTTCGCGCAAAAATCGGCCGGTTACGGACTCGGGACTGGCTTTCAGCTGATCCAAGGTTCCGGAGCCGACAACGGCGCCCCCGCGTTTGCCGGAGCCCGGCCCGATGTCGATGATGTGGTCCGCCGCTCTCATCACCTCCGTATCATGCTCGATGACGAGCACGGTGTTCCCCAAATCGCGCAGCTGCTTCAATACGCTGACCAATTTGCCCGTATCCCGCGGGTGAAGCCCGGTGGTGGGTTCGTCGAGCACATACAGGACACCGGTCAGGCAGGAACCGAGAAGCGACGCAAGCCGGAGACGCTGGGCTTCGCCGCCGGAAAGCGAATTGGCCTGGCGGTCCAGCGTCAAATAATCCAGACCGACATGGATCTGGCGGCGGATCCGTTCTGTCAGATCGTTCAAGACGGGCTCCAGGATCACTCGGCCCGCTTCTGTAAGCTGCTCCTCCATCTTCTCAAGCCAGGCAAGAAGTCTGCGCAGAGAATAAGAGGCAACTTCGACGATGGACACGCCATGGATGGTCACTTGCCGGCTTTCCTGCCGAAGCCGCGTTCCCTTGCAATGGGTGCAGGTTTGTTGAACGAAATAACGGTCCATTTTGCCGGAAGAATGGAGTTCGCCGTCTTTCTCGCGATGTCTCCTTAACAGCTGGGTTACGATGCCTTCAAAATTGCCTTTGCCGACGGATTTCGGGGGCCGTATATCCGGAAAATGCGCCTTAAACTCCTCGCTGGCGGCTCCGTACAACAGAAAATCCCGCGTGTTCGCGTCAAACCGCCGAATAGGCATGTTCGGCTCGAATGCAAAGCCGTAATGCTTGGCGGCGGCGGACAAAACATCCGAATAATAGTCGCGGACCCAATTTTCCCACATCAGGACGCCGCCTTCGGGAATGCTCTTGTCTTCATCGAGCAGTTGTCCGATATCGACGGTGGTTATCACCCCAAGTCCGGTGCATGCCTCGCATGCTCCTTCGGGTTTGTTGAAGGAGAAATGGGCCATTTTTAATTTCGGCATTTGCGTTTTGCAGTGGGGGCATTTCACGCCGGGCGTTTTTGAATTCTGCTCTTCGAGCTCTTCCTGGTCCATATCCATGATGGCCGGATCGCTTTCAAAATCGGGGGGAACCGTCTTGCCGCATGTCGGACAAACGCGAACGCCAAGCTTGGCATAGAGGACGCGCAAGTAGGTGTACACCTCGGTAACCGTGCCGACCGTCGACCGGGGATTCCGGTTTGAACGGTGCTGGCTCACGCTGATGGACGGGGACAGGCCGCGAATGGAATCCACCCGCGGTTTGCTGATGAAGTCCGTGACCATCCCCATGGACTCCATATATTGTCTTTGGCATTCCTTTTGCAGCGTATCCATCGCAAGGGATGATTTTCCCGAACCCGAAAGTCCGGTTAACACGATCAGCTTGCGTTTGGGAATCCGCAGGGAGATGTTTTTTAAATTATGCTCCCTCGCGCCTCGGATTTCGATATATTCGTTCATGGCTGTTTCCCTCATTTCACCCAACTTTACCATCAGTATAAGCCCCAATTATGACATAAGTTGACGTAAATGAGAGATGAGGGATACAAAAAGAGCCTTTGCCGTAAAGGCATAGGCTCTCAGGGCCGCAAGACTCACTTTTGCAAAACAGCCTTCATCGCAACGTTTTTAAAGCACCGCTCCAGGCGACCGTTTGATCCAGCATCGCGTTTACATTTTGAAGATGCAATTCGGCCGGTTTGAATGTTCTGAAGTTTTCGAAATCCGTATACAGCGATAAGGTCGGATGCACGCGAACGTCCGCAACCAGCAATTCGCCCAGGATTCCCCGCAAATGCTCGGCCGCGCGTGCTCCGCCCGTCGAACCGTAGCTGACGATTCCCGCCGCCTTATTGTTCCATTCGTCGCGTGCGGAATCCAGCGCATTTTTTAAGGCTCCCGTAATGCTGTGATTGTACTCTTGAACAATAAATACAAAACCGTCCAAGCGGGAAAGCTTTTCCGACCACGCCGCCAATCCGGGTTCGTTGCCGGAACCCTCTCCATAAAACGGCAGTTTATAGTCTGCGATGTCTACGATTTCATAATTGGCGTCTCCCCGTTGATCCCCGATTTCTTTCACCCAATTTCCGACTTGCGGGCTTAAACGTCCTTGGCGCGTGCTTCCTAAAATGATGCCGATGTTCAACTTTTCCATGTTATATCCTCCTCTATTTTACGATCGCCAACTTTAATAGCTGGCATTTTTCAGGTGAACTAGCGGAATTACTCCGCAATTCGGACGATGATCCGCCCTCTCCCGTGCCCGGTTTGGCAGAGCTCGTGGGCCTGCCGAAGGTCTTGAAGCGGAAATTCCTTCCCAATCGTCGCTTTCGCTTTTCCTTCCGCCATCAACTGGGCAATCGCTTGAAATACCTCATTGGGCGCAAGTTCATTGCTGAATCGCGCATGAATGCCCAGTTCTCCGGCTTTCTTTTCGGAAGGGACGTCGACAAGCGAGAGCAGCGTTCCTCCGCGTTTTAAAACGGACCATGAACGTTCAAGCGTCTCTCCCCCGACAGCGTCAAGCACCAAATCGACGTCTTGAACGACCTCTTCGAACGACGTCGTTTTGTAATCGATCACGGTATCCGCGCCAAGCGACTTCACATAGTCTACATTGGCCGTCGAACACGTTCCGATCACCTCGGCGCCTTTCCATTTGGCAAATTGAACCGCAAACGAGCCGACGCCTCCTGCGGCGGCATGAACCAACACGCGTTGTCCCGGTTCCAGGCCGCCATGGGCAAAAAGCGCCATCCAGGCCGTCGTGGCCCCGCCCGATATCGCCGCTGCTTCGGCAAAAGAAAGCTGCTCTGGTTTATGGGCGATCGTTTTCACGGTCGTTGTCACATATTCCGCGCAGGCTCCGTGACTGGCCCGGCCGAAAACGGCCTGCCCTTTCTCGAATCCTTTTATGTTCGACTCTTCGACGACTCCGGCCACAGCCGATCCGGGAATAAAGGGAAACTGCAGCGGAACGTGTTTTTGCATCAACCCTTGGCGGTATGCCCAATCAACGGGCAATACGCCCACGGCGTGCACGCGAATCAATATCTCGTCGGACGCCGGCGTCGGTACCGGGATCCTCTCAAGCGTTAAAACCTCCGGCCCTCCATATCGATGAACACGGACGGCTTGCATCATGGGTCTGGTCATCCTGATTCTCCTTTACATGTATCGTCATATTTCAAAACTTAGCCTGCCTTGGCGCGTTTTTTCGGGTCTGGACGAAAGGAAGAAGCTTGGACGCTTTTGGTGCCGAACAGAACGAAATATAACGCAATCGCCAAAAGAGAAACGCAGGCAAGCATAAAAAAGGCATTGCTATACGCGGCGGCCTGCTCATAGATTTGCCAAGGATTCAACCGAACGGTCGCCAAAGCATCGAGTACCTTGCCGATCATAGCGGTGGAAGCCGCTCCCGCCATAAACGTCATCATCGTATAAAAACCCATCCCGATTCCTGCCTGTTCCTTCGACAAGGTGCGGGATACGTTATTGGACATCGCGACCTGAATGAAGGTCTGCCCTATGTTCGCCAAGGCCAAAACGATCCACAGCCACGCCGGAGACATCCCCGACAACGTCGATAAAACGCAAAAGCTCATGAACAAAGGAATGGCCGCCGCATAAAAAAGAAACGAATTCCCCTTCCGGTCAGCCAGTTTGCCGGCCGCCCTCCCTAACAGCGCGGCAGCAAACGCCCCCGGGAACAGAACAAAGCCAATATACGCGGAAGAGACATGGTTCACGTTGGAAAGCAGCTGCGGCGCGATAAACGGCACTCCCGCACCCAAACCGGCGGCCAGCAAGGCAACGACAACGGCTAGCGAATAATTTTTACTTCGAAACAACGAGGGCTCGATAAAGGGGTCGGCAGCAAACCGGATGCGCAGGAGCAGTAAAACGAATGAAAGCAGGCCGACCGGCAGGAAAATGAGCGAACGGGTAAGCGACAAAAGCACGCAAGCGACCGTACCCGCAAGAAGAACGCCGCCGATCACATCGAGCTTGCTTGCCGTTTTGATCGGTTGATCGTCCAAATGTTTTCGAAAAAAAGGCAGCGTTAGCCAGATCAGGAACGAAAAACAGAACAGCAAACGCCAATGCAGCATGCCTGCCACCAAACCCGCCGCAATCGGGCTCAACGCATTCCCGAGCGCTAACCCGCTGACCAACGTGCCTATTGCGCGGCCGCGCTTTTCGGAAGTAAAATATTTTACCGGGATCAGCATCGAGATGGAGGGAATCACGGCGGCTCCCGCCGCCTGCAGCATTCGCCCGGCAACCAGCATCCCATATTGCGTCGCTGCGAGCCCCGCAAGCGAACCTAGTGACATCAGAATCAATCCGAATGTCAGCACATTTTTCAATCGATACCGATCCGCCAATTTCCCATACGTGACCGTTCCGATCGCATACACGATGCCGTATCCGGTCGTCATCCAGCTGACGTTCGAGGCGGAGAGGGAAAATTCTTCGCTAATCGAAGGAAGGGCCACATTAAAGATGGTTGCATTCATCACGGATATGATCAGCGTAAAAAACATGATTCGAAGCAGCTTTTCCGCCGTTTTTTCCGTCTTCTTCAAAGAGGCATCCACTTGTACCACCCCCTCCCTCATGAACATGTCATACATTTAAACACGGATCGATCTATCAAATTTGACGCCGCGGCTGCCTTTGTTTCCCATTGTATGATTGCGATAAAATAAATGAAAATATATATTTATTTATGTAATGATATACTCGGGTATATGGATAGGAGGGATACACGTGGAATTGCTGCAGCTGAAATATTTTCAAACGGTCGCCCGGCTGGAACATATGACCAAAGCTGCCGAAGAGCTTCATATTGCCCAGCCGGCCCTCAGCAAAACGATCTCACGTTTGGAACAGGACGTAGGCGTCCCTCTTTTCGACCGCCAGAACCGGCAAATTCGGCTGAACCAATTCGGCAAAATCTTTTTGGAGCATGTCGAGTCGGCCCTCTTATCGTTGGAAGAAGGGAAGCGCCAAGTGTTGGAGCAAGCCGGGCTGGAACGCGGGCGCCTGTTTTTGGCGACGACCAATCACAAATGCGACGCCGAAGTGATCGGTTCGTTTTTATCGATGTACCCCAACATTAACCTTCGCCTGACGCAAATCCCGACGGAAGAAGAGAAATTGGATCTCCTTCTTAACGGGGAAGCGGATTTTTGCATTACCTCTTTGCCCGTGGAACATGAGGAAGTCGACAGCATGCCGTTTCTGACGGAGGAAATCTTTTTGGCCGTACCTCCCGGCCATCGCTTCGCCGGTCGGCAGAGCATTGACTTGATCGAAGCGGCGGCGGAGCCTTTCATCAGTTTGAAGGAAGGAAACAGCTTCCGGGAATTAACGAACGGCTTTTGCAGGGAAGCGGGGTTTGAACCGGCGACGATATGCGCCGTGGATGAATTCGCGGTGATTAGCAACTTTGTGCAAAACGGGATGGGCGTTGGTTTTTTGACGGAAACCGCCAAAGAGAAAGACCCTTCTTTAACGCTAGTTCCGATCCGTCAACCCTATTGCCGGCGTTCTTTTCGGCTAATTTGGCTGAAAAAGCGCTATTTGTCGCAAGCGGCGCAAACTTTCCGCGATTTTCTTCTCCAGTATTACAGAGACTTTAACAAACCTCAGTGACGCGTTACAGACGAGGCGCTATCGATGTGGAGCGTGCATATTCCAAAAAAACACGAGGGCGAGGTCGAAAGTAAAAATGACGAAACAGACGGATGCAGCACGGCATGCCGAAACGGAAGCCGCGAAACGTCCCAAAGGTACGATCCTCGAAATCCTGGGAGCATCGGCGAAACTCGGATTGACGTCGTTTGGCGGGCCGATCGCCCATTTGGGCTATTTTCGCAATGAATACGTCAAGCGCCGGAAATGGCTGGACGAAAAAAGTTATGCCGACCTGGTCGCCTTGTGCCAGTTCCTGCCGGGACCGGCCAGCAGCCAGGTCGGGATCGCCATCGGCATGATGCGCGGCGGACTGCCGGGCGGGATCGCGTCCTGGATCGGTTTTACGCTGCCCTCCGCTTTGGCGTTGATGCTCTTCGCTTATCTGCTTGACCATGCCGACGTCAGCGGCGCCGGTTGGCTGCACGGGCTGATGATCGCCGCCGTCGCCGTCGGCGCCCAAGCCGTCTGGGGCATGGCCCGGAGCCTGGCACCCGACCGGAACCGGGGCACCATCGCCATGTTGACCGCGGTCATCGTCTTGGTATGGCCTTCTGCTTACACGCAGTTGATCCTTATTGCTGCCGCGGGGCTGGTCGGCCGATGGTTTTTGACTGCATCCAACGTTCCGGAAATGCCTCGTCTGGGCATAGCGATCCGCCGCCGTACGGCGGTTGCCGCCTTGGTCGTGTTTGTCGGCCTGCTGCTGGGATTGCCGCTGCTGCGGTCCGTTTCCCCTTCCCAAGGCTTGGCGCTGTTCGACTCCTTTTTCCGCGTCGGTTCGCTCGTTTTCGGCGGCGGCCACGTCGTGCTTCCGATGCTCCAAGCCGAAGTGGTTCCCGCTGGCTGGGTCACGAAAGCCCAGTTTCTTGCCGGATACGGGGCGGCTCAAGCGATCCCGGGACCCTTGTTCACCTTCTCCGCTTATTTGGGCACCGTCATGAACGGCTGGGCCGGAGCGGGCATCGCCTTAATCGCGATGTTCCTTCCTTCTTTTCTGCTGGTTACCGGTGCGCTGCCGTTCTGGGATACGATTCGCAACCGTCCTCATTTCCAGTCGGTGTTCCAAGGGATCAACGCCGCCGTGGTCGGCATTTTGCTTGCCGCGCTGTACGATCCGGTGTGGACGAAAGCGATACATACGCCTTACGACTTTGGCCTGGCCCTCGCCGCATTCGGCTTGCTCATGTTATGGAAGCTCCCTCCGTGGGCCGTCGTTTTGTTTTCCGCAGCCGGCGGGGCAGTGATCTCTTCGTTTGCGTAAGTCACGATCAAGATACCTACATAACAAAACACCCCCTGGAATCCATCGGATCGACTTAAACGTTCCAATGTTTATTCCAGGGGGGTCTCTCTATTGCTGCCCGCTTGTTCGTTGCGATTCGATATCAGATCAACTTCCGCCGGTACCACTTCTCGCCCCTGAAGCGCCACCAGAAAATCGCCCCGCGCACGCCCCATTCGGTGACCATCGCCACCCAGACGCCCATGATGCCGAATTTCAGCGGGATGGCAAGCACATAACCCAAAATGACGCGCAGCACCCACATCGACAGCAGCGACGTGATCGAGGTAAAGTTCGAATCCCCGGCCGCGCGCAGCGCCGACGGCATGATGAAGCTGGCGGACCAGAAAATCGGCTGCGTGATGGCGATGAGAAGCGTGAGGTTAAAAATGTCCGGAACGATTTCGGCCGGCGGCGAAAACAGATTGACGATCCACGGGAACAGCGGCAAAATGATGGCCGCGATCACGATAAAAAACACCGTCGACAGCCCGATAAAGGACTTGATGAATTTCCGGGCGTCCGGAATGTTGCCGTTCCCGATGCACTGGCCGACCACCGTGACGACGGCGATGCTGAGCGCGCTGCCCCCGATCTGGAACAGGAGCGAAATCGAACCGCCGATCGCGTTCACCGTAATCGCCAGCGTGCCGAGCTGCACGATAAACGTCTGCGTCAGCAGTTTGCCGCCGTTAAAAAACATCTGCTCCGCGGCAAACGGGATGCCGATGATCATGATCTTTTTCAACAGCGAAAAATCGATCTTCAGCGCATCCTTGATGCGGTAGCGAAGCGTATGATTCATGCGGATCAAATAAAACAGCGAAATGCCCATGCCGAGCACCCTTGCCGTAATCAGCGAAATAATAAGTCCCATGATGCCCATATCGAGCACGGTAATGAATAAAATGTTCAGCAATAAATAGGACAGGTTCAAAATCAGGGACAACCCGAGGCACGCTTTCGTCTCCGCCACGCCTCGGAGCGCTCCGGTCACGGCTTGGAACACCGCGATAAACGGGTACGAAAGGCAGCTGCCGATCAGATACAGTCTTGCATTCTGGAAGACGTCGGCTTCCGCCTGCCCGAACAGCAAATTCAGCAAAGGGGTGTGAAAAGCGATCACGAGCACGCACAGCAGGACCGAAATGAACGCCACCGCCGTAATGGCCTGCGCGGCCGTTTTCGATACCATGCTGTCGTTCCCGCTGCCCTTGTACTGCGCCACGATGACGGTCCCGCCCGTCGCGACGGCAATAAAGACGTTCACGAGGAAAATGTTCAGCGAATCCACCATGCTGACCGCGCTGACGGCCGCCACCCCGGAGGAGGCGATCATTGCCGTGTTCAACAGGCTCATTAAAATAATAAAAGCTTGATCCACAAATATCGGGATAATGATCGCGATAATTTGCCTGTAATCAAGCTTGCTTCCGGTAAAATACTTATTCAGGAATACATTCGTTTTCTGTTTGTAATATGGAGCTGGCGTACCCAAAATGTCATCTCTTCTTCCGTGTAGTTTAAAGCGTTCACCGTATTATAGCACGGTTTGGGCGGAATGGATGGGATGGATTCGTTTTTTTCGAAAAAATGCTCCATAGCAACCCTCGCGGCGGTCTATAAAAGGCCCTTCTTCAAACTGCGGAGAAGATGATGGTACACTTCATGCGGGTACAGCCGGAACGCCTCCTGCATGGCCGCGCAGGCCGAAATGATGATATCCGTGCCCTCCGAATTGGGTTCGAAGTCGATGCCGCGCGAAGTCAAGTAGCGAAACATCTCAACTTTTTTCTCCGCGCATTCCCCATCCCCTTGCCTGCAGCGCCCGATCCGCTCGAAGACGGACCGCTTGCAGGCGAGCAGCCCCTTTTTCTCCAACTCGCCTTCGATTTGGGCCACCCGCTCGGGGGAGGCGAATAAACATTCAAACATCGCATCGAAAAACTTGGGGTTTCTGCGGCAGCTTTTCTCCTCTGCGGAAAACTCCAGCCCCATGAAAAACGACTCGACCTCGTCCTGGAACGTATCCAATAGCGGAAAACGCGAGGCGTGCCCGAGGCTTTCCACCAGGTTGACGTAATACCATTTCTGCTTGTCGTAACCCCTTTTGAATTTATTCCATACCTCGTCGCCAAGGTCAGCAAAATCCCTGCGGACGGAGCGCAAATTATGCAATTTGTCCGCGCAGGACAGCTGCCTGGTGGACAGGTCGGCGCTTTTCAAAAATTCCAGCGTATGTTCCTTGCGCGCTTCCCACGACAGGCTTTTGTCCGGTTCGGACGCGCCCTGCACCAGGCGCAGCACCTCCTCGCCGAATCGGCTGCGGATGTCTTCGTCCGTGGTGTCGGTATCCTCGAGCGTGTCGTGAAGCAGGCCGGCCATGACGACCTCCTCCTTGCATTGGGCTTCAAGCAGAATCATCGCCACGCCGAAAGGATGGCTGATATAAGGGATTTCGCTTCCTTTTCTGAACTGGTTCCGATGGGCGTAGGCCGCAAATTCGATGGCTGCGTCGATTCGATTCATGGTTTTTCACATCCTTTGCGAGTATTTTAACCATAGACCAAAGGTACGGCCGGCATTCGATGTATACTCCGATCGATTACCGTTATTATGAACGAACCGTTTCGGGAAGTCGATCCCTATTTTGGACATCAGCTCGCTCATTGCTTTTTTGCCCTTTGCCGGGAAGTTTTAATACTATATTTCGCGTTGCGCGGCATGGTTCTTTTCTGAAAAGAAAAAAGCCGCCGATTAGGCGACTTGCTAAGGAGTACGTGCGTCAAATTCAGGGATTCAGCATATCCAAATCATGCGGATTGTACATGATCCCCAGGACGTTACCGAACGGATCCGTCACCGAAGCCGTAACAAACCCTTGCCCACGATGAGTGACCGGTTCGTATTCTTCAGCGCCCATGCTCTTTAATTGCTCCTGTGCCGCTTCGATATCGTCAACATGCCAGTACATGATGGCGCCCCCGGGAGCTGCCGTGGAACGCGCGGGAGCGAAACGCCGGTCGATCAGGCCCAATTCATGCTGATAGTCCCCGACGCGGAATTCGGCGTAAACGAGCCGCCCGTCCGGTCCTTGCCGCTCAAAATAAGGCTGCATGCCAAGCAGCTCCGCATACCACTTTTTTGCCGCCTCCACGTCATCCGCCCAGTAACTGATCGTCGCAAATCCGCGCAAAGTTTGTTTTTTCATTTTTCGTCCCTCCCAAAATTCATTGGATATCGTCCTCTATGGATAGGATAACGAAACATGACTGACGACTGTATGTCAGTGTTTATGTTTGCCCTCTCAGGAAACCGGCGTCATCGTCGGCGTCTTCGGTCCGCTCCGCAAAGCCCGGGTCAGCTGCAATGTTCCGAGGTAGGCGAGGATCGAAACGAGCAACGCCCCGATCAACGCGATCGTCTGCCCCAGCTCCATGCGTTCGAGAAAACGGTGGGCCGCCAGGCTGGTTACCGTCATGACGATTCCGCCCGCTCCCGCTTTCAGCAACACGCGAAAATCGAAATAAAATCCGATCGTTTGGGCCACGGCAAAAAAATTCAGCACGGTCAGCAGCAGCGTGCCCAGCCCGAAGGCCACCGCCACCCCTTTGATTCCGATGTTGGAGCCCAGCACGAAAATGAGGCTCATTTCGAAAATGTTCGTCATCACATGGTTCCACATGACCGTGGACGCTTTGCCCAACCCGAGCAAAATGGCCTGCAGCGGCTTTTCGAAATAATGGAGAAAAAACAGCGGGGCCAACAGCTGCAGCAAAACGCCTGCTTCGGGGGCGTGATAGATCACGGTCGTTAACGGTTCGGCCCATAAGTACAGGATCAGGGTGCAAGGCACGCCGACGAGAAGCGCGGTGCGCATGGCCATGTCCATTCTGCTGTGCACGAGCTGGCTGTTGTTGTCGACGCTCGCTTCGCTGATGGCCGGGATCAACGCGGTCGAAAGCGATTGGGTAAAAAAGCCGGGGAGAAACAGCAGCGGAATGGCGTACCCGGCCAGCAGGCCGAACTGCTTGGTTGCCATCTCGACGCCGACCCCGAACAGCACCAGGCTTTTCGTAATGACCAGCGGCAGAAACGCGTGGTACAAGGAATGGATGAAGCCGCTGCCCGTCATCGGCAGGCCGATGCGCAGCAGGTCTCTTAGCGTGCGGTCCCCTTTGGGCGATCTTCGGGGGACAAGCGCAGGTTTTTCCTTGCCTTTTCCCCGGTGCGCCCATTTGAATACCGAAAACAGATAAAGCAGCCCGACGCCTTCGCCAACGACGGAAGCGGCCATCGCCCCCGCGGCGGCGTATGCGATCCCGTAAGGAATCAGGATGTTCACGACGCCGATAATGACGACGATCTGCGCCAGGTTTTCGATGATGTCGGATAGGGCGAGCGGGTTCATGTTTTGCCTGCCGCGAAAATATCCCTTCAACACGGCGGACATGGCGATGATCGGAATGATCGGCGTAATCGCAACCATCGCGTAATACGCCCGCTGATCGGCCAAAACGATCGAAGCGATCCATTTGGAGCCGAAAAGGGCCGCCAAGGTCAATACGACGCTCAGCGTGCCCGTGACCGATAAAGATACGGCCAAAATCCGTTTGATCCGCGCTTCATCCCCCTTGGCCTCCGCCTCCGACACGAGCTTCGAAATGGCGACCGGAAGCCCGAGCTCCGTCATCGTAATAAACAACGGCAGCAGCGGATGGGCGATCATGAGCAGCCCGACCCCTTCCGCCCCCAAAAAACGCGCCAGCAAAATGCCGTTCACAAAACCGAGCCCTTTGGTAAAAAACGACGATACGGTCAACACAAACGTTCCGCGAATAAAACTTTGCTTTTTTAGTCCCATTGGTCGCATCCCCACCTACTGTTTGTCCTGTTCTATTTTTTAAGCTTATTCGGACAGGGGGCAATACATGCAGACAAGGTTGCGAAAACGGCCTTATTCCTCCATAAAATTCCTAAAACGCATATCGCGCAACGATCGAGGAAACTCGCCCATTTCAATGGATCGGTAAAATACGTTTGCCAATGGGGGCGCTGCATTCAAACATATATTGTTCTATCGGTGCTGCTAATTCGCTCCGATCTGCTCCGGTTCCCCCCGGGTGAACACTTTAACGCTGACAACCGGCTTCGGATCTCCCTTGAATTTGCAACTGAACGACAATGTCTGCCCGCCTGCGGCTACAGTCGGCGCCTCGGCGGATGTCTTGACGGTTCTCAGGAGATTCCAGTTCTCCGATTATAGATTTTGCCTTCGGAGGCGCCCTCGCAGACCAGATACTCATTGACGGCAACTTCAGTTTCAAAAGTCATAAACGTGCCGTTCGTATAAATCGTCGGACGCTCCACTGTTGCATCTTCATTGCCGTAAGAAGGCATCACGCGCAGGCAGAAACGGAGCGGCTGAGCCGCATACTTGTTGTAAAAGGCTCAGTCAGCACTGCCCGGCTGGCCGGGCTGCAGCTCTTCCGTACTGCAAACGAACGGTTTGGAAATAGCAATCGGATACAGCTTCCATCTCCCCCTTCCCGCTTCCTCCAGATGCCAGTCGCTTTTCGCATCGCAAAGCCGTTGACGCTGCTCCGCGGTAAAAACCTGCGCATGCCGGGCTTCCTCCCAGACACGCACGCTATCGAGCAATATATTGATATTGCCGTTACGCTCAAGTACAGCCATGTCGGCCACCAGTGAGAAGCCGGCGTTAAATCCTGCCGCTTTCGACAGCACCCATTCAATTTCATCCAGAGCAGTCGCTTCAAAGCGCTCCGAAGCAGAACGGATCAGGAACCAGCCAAGCATGGGCGGTATGAAATTTCGTTTGAAATAGCGCTGGTTGCTGAGCCGAAGTTCAAGCTGGCCTTCGCGGGTGCGAGCACCCCACGGTTCACCCCAATTGAAGCGGGTAAATATATGCCATAAATAATTCGGCACAACAATACTCGCATCATTGATGACTTCGCTGCCCCAGCGCTCGTAGCACATATTCACGAACCGGTTGACGCCGTAACCGTCCTGTCCTGTCGCATACAAGCCTTCCAAACCGTCAAACGAGATTTGCTTTAGTCCAGCCTCAGCCAAGTCTGGCTGGTTACGTAATAAGTCCGATACTCCTTGTTATTCGTACCTGGTGCCGGGCAGTTGAGGGGAAATCGAGGTGTTCTGGTTGGGCAAGTTAGAGCAGAGTTTTGAAGCGGGCTTTAGAGAATGCAAAGCTAAAACTCCAAGTAACAGTTTGTTACCTGGAGTTTTGTCCATTACTTGGTATCTCGATGAATTATCGCATAGATTAATAAGGATAAAAAAAGTAACGTTATATAGGTGATTATATACTTTGTAAGTGGCGATTGAGGATTTGATGTGAACGTTGCAAAAGTAATAATGAACGGTAAGGCGACAAAATCCAAGAGATATCTTTTTCGAACCTTGTACATTTTGAATAATTCCTTTAGTCGAAGGTTCAATAGATACCATCTCCTATCGATTGTATTTATGGACGTTCAAACCAAAACTCACCCAACCAATTTTGTTTGAATAATACTCCAGTATCTTTAAAATTTCTATAAAAAGTAGTGATGCCATAGCTTGTAACTGCACCTACAAAAGTAGTAATTGATGTTTCAACTCTTGCTGGGACTTTAATCCCCATTCTTTTACTTATTAACTCCAATACTGTAATTGTACCGAGGGTAACCCCTCCAGTTAGCTGGGCCCGCGAGCACCGAATTTTAAAGCGATCTCTAGCTAATGCACATCTAAAACTCCAAGTAACGGAGCGTTACTTGGAGTTTTAGTCACTATATTCATCAATCGAAATACTAAGGGTGTTGTCTTCGGCAACTGCCTTCGCCAAACCTGATTCATATGAATACTGGTAAGGATATGATTCTTCCAATAGATGAAGGGTGCCCGTTTGGGGTGCCCTGATTTGATTTGACGGAATCTGCTATACTGCGGTCTTTGTAGGCTTGGACAAATATCAGGAAGAGAACCTCAAAACGCTGATTCTCGCTCCCTCCCCTCCATTGAAAAGCGCATACCCCCTCGGCCTCCTCATTCTTTTCGAATGCGGGGGCTTTTTCCTTTGAACGATGATCCAGGCAAAAAATAACATTTTTATATTTGTTATTATTTAATTAGCAAAATAATATAACTTGATTATTGCCATCCACACCCCGTTATGATAGTATATTGACTCGAAAAGGGATAAATAAAGCGATTACATACTTTTCAAATATGATACTCTGTTAGCTTAACAACCGCTTTGTTAGCCCTTTATCTTCTATCAATCAAGGGGAGTTTTCATGAAAAAGTCATCCAAATGGCTGGGCACTACCCTATCGGCGGTATTGATCGCTTCACTGCTGTCTCCCGCCTACGGATCGGCAGCTGCCCAAACGGACCTCAGCGGAATAATCGCCAAGGACCTTACGGGGCACTGGGCACAGGCCAGCGTGCAAAAATGGCTGAGCAGCGGGCTGATCCAGGGCTATCCGGATCACACCTTCCGCCCTAATGCAGAAATCACGCGTGCAGAGTTCGTCTCGCTCATAAATCATTTGTTCGGCTTTGCGGCCCAGTCGAAGGAAGCTTATGCGGATGTCCCCGCCGACTCCTGGTTTGCAAGCGCTTTCTCCATAGCCAGGGAAGCCGGCTACTATACCGGATATCCCGGCAACGCGGCCAAGCCAGGTGAACCGCTAACCCGTCAGGACGCTGCGGTGCTGCTGGCACGGGCGTTTGAATTCAGCGGAAACGAAGCAGCCTCTACCCTTAACTATCCAGACCAAGAGCACATCGGGGTGTACGCCCGCGAAGCGGTCCGGGCGCTCTCCGGTTACTTCCAAGGCTACCCGAACGGGACCCTCCGTCCCGAGGAACCTATTACCCGCGCAGAAATAGTTACCCTGATCGATAAGCTGGTCAGCGCATACTATCCTGCTGCGGGTACTTATACCGCCGGGAAGATTCAAGGCAGTGCCGTGGTGAACCACGGGGGTGTCGTCCTGAAGGACGCTGTCATCCAGGGCAATTTATATCTGGCGCCAGGAATTGGCGACGGCGAGGTCACCCTGGATCATGTCACGGTTCAGGGCACCACTTTCATCGAAGGCGGCGGCGCCCACACGGTCATCGTGAAGGACTCCGACCTCGGCAGCGTTCTCGTCAACCGCCGCGACGGCCAGGTGCATGTGCAGCTGGCCGGCACGACCCATATCGGGCAGCTGGCCGCAAACAGCCCGTCCAAGCTGGACGCAGGTGACAGCTCGAGCATCGACAGTGCCGAGTTCAACCAGCCGGTGCAGCTGAGCCTCGGCGCTGGCGCCTCCATCGCTTCCCTGACCGTGGACCCGTCGGCCGCAGGCACCGCAATCACAGGCACGGGCAGCATCAAGCAGGCGGTGATCCAGGGCATCGGCGTCACGCTGAACGGCAAGGCGCTTCCGCCTGGAACGACCAGCATCTCAGGTGGAGCCGTCAATGCAAGCCCTGCGCCTTCCGGAAGCACAGGCACCACAGGCTCAGGTGGCAGCTCCTCGGGCAGCACAGGCGGCAGTTCCAGTTCCGGCGGAAGCGGAAGCGGCGGGGACAACGGAGGCAGCCCGGCGGAGAACGTCCCGACCGTCAATCTGGTGGACGTCGCCGCGACCGACCGGACCAAGTCGCTGTTCGTCTATTTGAACCAGCTCCGCGGCAAGAACATCCTGTTCGGCCAGCAGCATGCCACGACCGAAGGAATGTCCATCACGGCTAAGGACGGAACCCAGTCCGACACTTTCAACAGCGTCGGTGCCTATCCGGGGCTTTTCGGTTGGGATACGCTGAGCCTGGAAGGCAAGGAAAAACCGGGCGTAGCCGGCAACGCCGAGCAAAGCCGGGACAATCTTGTCGCCGTTATGAAGAAAGCCTACGCCGACGGCGGCGTGCTGACGCTCAGCTCCCATATGCCGAACTTCGTCACCGGCGGGGATTTTTACGACACCAAGGGCAACGTCGTGTCTCACATCCTGCCGGGCGGGGACAAGAATGCGGCGTATAACGCTTTTCTCGATCAGATCGCCGACTTCGCCCTGCACCTCAAAACCGATGACGGAAGGCCGATTCCAGTCATCTTCCGGCCGTTCCATGAGCAGAGCGGAAGCTGGTTCTGGTGGGGGGCTGCTTTTACAACGACCGACGAGTATAAGGAAATCTACCGCTACACGGTCGAGTATCTCCGCGACAAGAAAGGTGTCCACAACTTCCTCTACGCCTACTCGCCGGGCGGCGGTTTTGGCGACTCCGTGGATACCTACTTAAAAACCTACCCGGGCGACGACTACGTCGACATCCTCGGGTTCGACAGCTACTACAACGGCGAGGGCGACTCCTGGTTTAACGGCGTGAAGACGGAAGCCAAAACGGTGTCCCGAATCGCCGACAGCCGCGGCAAAGTCGCTGCCTTTACCGAATTCGGCTACCAGAAAATGAAGGTCTCCGGCAATACGACGCCCGACTTCTACACGAAGCTGGCAAACACGCTCAAATCCGACCCGGACGCGAAAAAGATGGCGTACATGCAAACCTGGGCCAACTTCGGGCCGGATTCGGTTTACGTCCCATATCCGACCGGCGATCCGAACCAGGAGCATGAAATGCTGCCGGACTTCCGGAAATTTTACCAGGATGCGTATACGCTGTTCAGCGACGGCGTGACCGGAGCTTACGATAAAAAGGTCAACACTGCGTCCGAGCGGGGTTTCATGCACATCGCCTCCCCAACCAACCAAAGCACGATCAAAGACGCCTCGGCATTGCTTCGCGCCCGCGTCCTGAATGAAACGCCGGAACGCGTCGCGTACAACATCCAGGGCTCTGACGCCGAATACCCGATGGCGCTGAACCCGGACAGCGGCTACTACGAAGCGGAGTGGACGCCGGCGGCTGGCCTGAACGGCAAAACCGCGGACGTTACCGTCAAAGTCTACGGCCAAAACGGCGCCGTCCTGCATCAGCAAACGAACACCGTGTTCGTAAAAATCGGCGAGGTGCTCGCCGGAGCCTACACCTTCGATACGGCCGCCGACGTCGAAGGCGTTCAATACAACGGCGAATATACCGATTCGCTTACGGAAACGCATGACGGAAGCGTGGGGCACAGCGATTTTAACGGGGGCTCCCTGGTGATCCGGGCCCCGCATTTGAACGGAACCGATTCGTGGCAGGAGCTGAAGCTGGAGCTGAAAAATGCCAAGGCCAAAGCGGGGGCAAGCTCGCTCGCGGATATCAAACGGCTCAAAATGGACGTGTGGGTGCCGGCGTCCGCCGGGGAGGCCAGCGTAAACGCCAGCCTGCGCGCGGTCGGACAACTGCCGCCGGATTGGAGCAATAAATACGGCATGGATACGACGTATGTCCCGCTCGCTTCCCTGCCAAAGGAGACGATCGACGGCGTGGAATACGTCAAATTCAGCCCGACGATCGATTTTACGAATGCGGACGCCTTGGCGGCAGCCGACGACATCGCCTTGTCCATCGTGGGCAGCGGGCTGGATGCGGGCGGCGAAGCGCTGCCGGTCTATGTCGATAACATCCGCCTTTACAACGCTTATCACGAGACATCGGGAGACCCGGCAATGGTCGACGACTTCGAGGGATATCTGGGAAGCAGCGACGCCCTGGCCGGCAAGTTCGTGCATGCCGGCGGCGACCCGGCGAGCGCTGCGCTGGACGGCACGCATAAGCATGGCGGCAGCTACGGGCTGAAATACACGTACACTTTGGCGGGCAGCGGTTACGCCGGCATCACGAAAGCGATGAACGGCGCCGATTGGTCCGGCTTCAACGCCCTGCAGTTCTGGTACCAGCCGGACGGCCAAGGACAGAAGCTGGTGATGCAAATCAACGTGGGCGGCAAAACGTACGAATATTACCCGGACACGAAAACGACCGAACCCGCACTGATCACCGCGCCGTTCAATGAATTCAAGCCCGCCAACGGCGCAACCGGCACGCTGACGAAAACGAACCTGAAGAACGTCCAGGCCTTTTCGATTTACACCAACGCCGTGCCGGACGGCCAGCGGCTGACGTCGTCCATGTATTTTGACGACATCCATGCGCTGCTAGATCCGAACGCCGGCACCGTGCCCAGCGGCAGCGAAAGCGGCGGCATCGCGCCGGGCGTGCTGTTCGATTTTAACGACAACATTGCCGGCTGGACGTTGAACGACAACACGCTGGGCGCGGACAACCTCGCGAACCCCGAGGACGGCGGCAGCAAGGTGCTCAGCGCAGATTTCCCGGCCACGGCTCCCGGCGGCCAGCATTTCGAGCTTGCCTACATGAGCGACCAAGACCTCAGCCAAGGCAACACGTTAAAAGTTCGCGCCCGGGTCGCCGGCGGCACCGCCAAAGCCAAGCTGTTCATCAAAGCGGGAGCGAACTGGGCCTGGGCTTCAACCGATGAAGTGGAGCTGACCGGCGAATACCAGTGGATCACGCTCAGCCTGAACGGCAAGGATTTCAATGGCGAAGCCATCGACAAGACGCTAATCAAAGCGGTCGGCCTGCAAATCTCCTCGCCGAACGGGCAAGGCAAAATGACGGTGTACGTGGATGACGTGACCCTGGACGAAAAGGAGCCGGCTGCCGGAACGGACGAAACAAGCCTTCCTGAAGAGAGAGCAGCCGGGGAGGAACCAACCGGCCACACGGAACCACCCGTTCAGGAAAAGCCAGCAGGAGAAGAAAGCGGCACGAGCCAAGAAAATGTTCCTCCCGGTGAAGACGAGGGGCTATGATAAACCAAATGGATTAAAAACGGACGTTTGCCTGAAGCACGCACCCGCAGGCTGTCGAGAAGGTTCTCGGCAGCCTTTTTTATGCACGATATATTGACTTTTTTGCTCTGGCGGAGAAGCCTGATTTATGCATACTTAGGCCAGCTCCTTTTATCCGGGATTATGCCTCATATTATAGTGGTCCGATGTGCAAATATAGATACGGTTTCCCTACCGAAACTGCGGCTTCAG
Organism: Paenibacillus cookii; assembly: GCF_018333375.1. Classification (GTDB taxonomy): domain Bacteria; phylum Bacillota; class Bacilli; order Paenibacillales; family Paenibacillaceae; genus Paenibacillus_AQ; species Paenibacillus_AQ cookii. The sequence continues at coordinate 9,273 of NZ_BORW01000018.1, read as the reverse complement.
CATTTCATCAAAGTAGGTGCGGCGGGCTTCTTCGCTGTCAAACTGTAGCATAACTTCAGCCGCATCGCTATATGCCCGACAACGTTTCGAACTCCGGCCGGTATAATACATCAGGCCAATATAAACGATGATGACATACAAGCTCCATGACCTAAAAGAAAGCTGATGAACAAGCGCCAATCTTGATGTCCAAAATATAGCCCACAGAAAGACGATGAACCCTACTTTGACGATCGTTTCATTAAAAAGCAGCCTGTTCTCGCTTCGGAGCTGCCTGGTGATAATTTCATCCTTGGTCATGTACAAGTAGCTTTCACATGCTTTGAGGTAATGTTTGTTATAAACTTTCATTGCTCTTCCCCACCGGTCCCCTTACTCGATCGATATGCTAAAAAGATTACTAAGGAATCAATTCTCTATTTTCAAATAAATCCCTTCTATAGCAAAAGAAGCCGACTTCCCGAGGGGGAAGAAGGCTTCTTCATTTTTCGACTTTCTAACCGCATTGCATGTAAATCACAAATTCCCGCCTTTCACTTAAACCCCGTAAAAGCCGATCCCGACTGCATATAATACTTCTGCCCGAAAAAATAAAGCAAAATCATCGGTATCGCCATAATCGTCGACGCGGCCATCAGCTTTTCCCACTGGGCCCCGTGATCCTGCTGGAAGCCCTGCAGGCCGAGCGTCAGCGTCCATTTGGCGGCGTCGTTCAAATAAATGAGCGGCCCCATAAAATCCGTGTAGGCACCCACGAAGGTAAACAATGCCACCGTCGCTAACGCCGGCTTCAACGTCGGCAAAATGATTTGCGCGTAAATCCGGAATTCCGACGCCCCGTCCATTTTCGCCGCCTCGGACAGCTCTTTGGGGACGCCCAGGAGAAACTGCCTCAACAAGAAAATATAAAACGGCGCCCCGAAAAACGCCCCGATCGTCAGCGGCAGCATCGTGTTGATCCACCCGAGCTTCGCAAAAATGATGTACTGCGGGATCAGCTGCACCTGCGACGGCAAAATCATCGTGGCGAGGACGATCGCAAAAATGATTTTGCTTCCCGCCCATGGAATCCTTGAAATGGAATACGCGACAAGCGGCGCGGCAAACAACTGCCCAATGATACATACCACGCAGATCACCAGCGTATTCAGCATGTATCGGCCAAACGGCACGGTTTCGAACGCGGCCTTATAATTTCCCCATTGAAAGGATTCCGGGATGATCCGCGGCGGCAGCTCGAAAATTTCATTGGACGACTTCAGCGAGGTGAACACGAGCCACACGAAAGGAAACAGAAAAAATATCGCGAACAGGATCAGCATTGCATGCGGAAAAATCTTCGTACGAAAAAGCTTGGCGGCGCCCATCCGTCATTCACCTCCATAATAAACCCAGCGTTTTGAGGTTTTCAGCACCAGCAGCGTAATCAGCATGACGATGATGAACAAAATCCAGGCCAGCGCGGAAGCGTAACCCATTTTCAAATGGATGAACGCTTCCTGGTACAAATTGACGGCGTAAAACAGCAACGACTGCCCGGGCCCGCCGAGCGAGCTGCCGCTGCCCGCTTTTCCGCCCGCCAGAATATAGGATTCCGTAAAAATTTGGAACGCGCCGATCAGGCCCATAATGAGCTGGAACAGAATAATCGGCGACAGCGCCGGTACCGTAATTTTCCAAAACCGATGCCACCAGTTGGCGCCGTCGACTTGGGCCGCTTCGTAATAGGTTTGCGGAACGCCTTGCAGCGCGGCCAGAAAAATGAGCGCGCCTGCTCCCGAACCCCAAAGCCCCATCAGAACGAGGGAAGGCTTCGTGAACCGGGGGTCCAGCAGCCAAGCGGGATCGGGCAGGCCGACCCAACGGAGGAACATGTTGACCAGGCCGAAATCCGGGTTCAGCATCCAGGTCCAGAGCAAGGCGCTGGCCACGCCGGGAATGACCGCCGGAAGATAAAACATCGTGCGGTAATAGTTGATTCCTCTAACCTTGAAATTCAGCAGCATGGCGATGAGCAAAGAGCTGAACAGCGTGATCGGCACGGATATAAACGCCATGAACAGCGTATTCGTGATGGATTTATAGAAACTCCGATCCTCCATGATCGCTTTGTAATTGTCGATGCCCACCCATCTCGGGGGGTTAAACAGGTCATATTCCGTCAAACTGAAGTACAGGGAACTGAAGAAAGGATATACGGTAAAAATCAGGAAACCGATGATCCATGGGGAAGCGAAGACGAGCCCGAGCCAAAAGTAACGCCATTCCCTTCTCGTCCATCCCTTTTTCCTTGAAGGCGTTTTGCCGGAGATGGAGTCTATCATCTACCCGTCCTCCTCGTGATTCGAATGGGATCTAACCCGGCCATGCAGCGGCTGAGTTAGATCCTGATTCCGGATTATTTGACTAGCGGCTGAATTTTGTCCTTCACCCTTTTTAACCCTTCGTCCACGCCAACTTCTCCGCGCAGAATCGCATTGTATTGCGTCGTGAACTCCGTCATGTACTCCGCCGAAAACGACGTCGCCGGGAAGGAGTGCAGGTTCGGGCTCGACGAATATTGCAAAAATTCCTGGAAACCCGGCACATCCTTATAGATTTCATGCTGCTGCAGCGAGGTTCGGGTCGGGAGGTTGCCGATGGCCGCGGTAAACTCCGCCATTTGCTCCGGCTCCGTGAGCCATTTCAGGAACTTCCAGGATTCGTCCGGATGTTTGACGCCTTTTGGAATATAAAACACGCTGGTGGTCACATTGCCCGGATGTTTAAGGCTCGGGTTGTTTTCGTCGTAAGGAATCGGCGCGATGCCGTACTGCAAGTTCGGGGCGTATTGTTTGATGAACGTCGGCAGCCATTCGCCGTCGATCGTCATCGCGTATTTGCCGGTGAAAAACGGATTTTGCGGCGACATGTATTGCCCCAGTCCGGACGCAAACCGGTCCAGCTCCTTCGATCCGAATTGATCCCAAATCCCTTTGCCGAACTCGACGGCCGCTTTGACGCCCGCGTTGTCCGGCGTGACCTGCTTGTTCTCGGCATCGTAATAAGAACCGCCATAAGCGTAGCTGAACGTGAAGGCGTCTACCCCCGGCCACAGGCCGAGCCGCTGAAGTTTGCCTCCATTCTCCTTGACGCTCAGCTTCGCGATGTATTCTTTAAGCTGGCCCATCGTTTCCGGCGGACCGTTCAGGCCTGCTTTTTCCAGCAGCTCCTTGTTGTAAAACAGCATCGAGACGTGCATCGCAATCGGAAGCGCGTACGTTTTTCCGTCGGACTGGGAAGAGCTGAGGGCGGCGGGCACAAAATCGCCCAAATCGACGTTGTCCTTCTTGATGTAATCGTCCAGCGGCATCATGGCGCCCCGCTCGCCCCACGGCACGACATCCTGGCCGAAGTTGGACGCGATATCGGGCGGATTGCCGCCCGTGATGGCCGTCAGCTGCTTTTGGTAATCGCTTTGCGACAGCCCCTTGACCCGGATATCGGGACGGATGTCATTCCATTTTTGGATCAACTTTTCAAGCGCTGCGGCTTCCGTTCCGGTCCATCCGTACCAAAAGCTAAGCTCCACCGGTTCTTTTTTGGCATCCCCGCCCGCCGGCTCGCCGCTTTCGCTGCCGGAGCCCGCAGGTTTTTTGCCGCCGCAGCCGGATAAAATCGCAAGCAACAAAACGAACACAAGCCCCCATATACTCCCTTTTCGCTTCATGTCTCTTCCCTCCTTGAGTCTTATGACAGCAACACCAGCGAATAACGCCTGCTGCGATCAGTTACCCTAATGGTAGCATGTAAGCGCTTTAGTTAATTTCACTATTGTATCGATAAGTTGGATTATCGTTAAAATCAAACCGGCTTGTTCGTCGCCTGTTTCCGGTACTGGTTGGGCGATATGCCCGTGTATTTTTTGAAAATCCTGCAAAAGTAAGCGAGCTCGTTGAACCCCGTGGCATAACAGACATCCGTGACCGACATCGACGGGCGCTGCAGCAGGACAAGCGCGTTGGAAATGCGCAAATCGACGAGATAGCGGTTAAACGTCTTGCCCGTCCACTCTTTGAACAGCCTGCAGAACGTCGGCTTCGACAAATTGGATACGGCGCACACATGCTCCAGCTTGATGTCCTCATGCGCGTTTCGTTCGATGTATTCAACGACTTGATTCATCGTGTCCCGGTACCTTTCGATCTTTTGGAATCCGGCCCGGACCATCTCCCCGTTCACCTGGCGAATGATCATCGACAACAGCTGCAGCAGATTCGCTTTCAGCACGATTTGAAAAAACGGCGCGCGTTCCTCGTATTCGTGGAGCATGTCCTGAAGCAACGCGCGGATTTTCCCGTCCGTCACGCCGTCGAACGCGATCTGCGAATGGGCGGAGGAATCCGAATGCAGGAAATGCTTCAGGTAGTTCGCGTCAAAAAACGCCCGATCCGCGGACGGATCGTCGAACCGCTCGTTGATGAACGCCGGCATGAATTCGCAGCCGAAAATTTCGGCCTCTTCCTCGAAAGCCTGGATGCGGTGCAGCGTAAAAGGAGGCACGAGAAACAGGTCCCCTTTTTTGATCCGGTACTGCCGGGAGCCGAACGTGTGCAGAAATTCGCCTTTGGATACGTACCAGATTTGAAAATAATCGTGAAAATGGGTGGACAAGCTGACGAGGGAATCCATCCGATACAGCTTGCAATGCAAATCTTCCAGCATCTCCAGCTTGGAGTTGAAATAAATGACCCCTGCGCGGGTCAATTGGTCGATATCGGACTTGTTCATCCGGTCATCACTCCTCTCCGCATAGATCCTTCCCGGTAACGGCAGCCTCATGGTTTTCAATCGGTTTTCCCGTTTTGCAACCCGATACGTTAGTACAATCATTCCTCTCGAAAATCGAATACAATGGAGCCCTGAAAATGAACAATCGGGGGAGTTGAATCGGTATGACGTCAAAAATCGCTTATTTGGATGGGGTTAGAGGTTTGGCGGCTTGCGTGGTCGTCGTTTCTCATTTTTTTCAGGTGTTTGCGCCGTCGGTGTTTGAAGGAAAACCGGAAATCGCCCACTTTGCCTTCGAAGGGCTTGCCGCGCGGACGCCGCTCAACCTGCTGTTCAACGGCAACTTTTCCGTCTGCGTCTTTTTCGTCTTGAGCGGTTTTGTGCTCAGCTGGCGGTTTTTTCACACGAAAGACCGGATACATATTTACTCCTCCGCGCTGCGCAGATATTTTCGCCTGGCCGTTCCGGCGGCCTTGTCCGTTTTCCTCGCCTACGTTGTCATGGTGCTGGGCTTAGCCTATTTCGACGATATTCGTCAAACGACGTCGTCTTCGATGCCCGATCCGTTTGCGGCCAGCCCGGACGTCCTCGTCATGGTTCAAGAGGCCTTGTTCCATACGTTTTTTAGTTACGGGTCCGCTTACAATCCCGTATTGTGGACCATGACCTATGAGCTGCTCGGTTCCTTCCTCATCTTCGGATTTCTCCTGACCATCGGCCGGTTCAGACTTCGGGTCGCCGCCTATGCGGTCCTGGCCGTGATTTTTATCGACTCGTATTACCTGGGTTTCGTTTTCGGCATGGCGCTTAGCGACCTGAAGTATAGCGGCCGGGATCGGCTGGCCTTCCTCCGGCGGCCTTGGACCACCCCCTTTCTGCTGTGCGCCGGCTTATATCTCGGTTCCTACCCCTACGTTGGCGTCGAGGGCACCATCTATTCGATCCTCACCTGGCCGAACTCGTCCAACTTTTCGTTTTTTGTGTTTTACCACACGCTAGGCGCCTGTTTAACCCTGACGGCCCTGCTGATCTCGCCGCGCCTGCAATCGTTTTTTAGCCGAAAACCGTTCTCCTACCTCGGCGACCTTTCCTTCTCCTTGTATCTGCTCCACTTTACGATCCTCTGCTCCTTGGGAGCTTTTATCTTCGATCGGCTTCACCCCCGTTTTCCTTACGGCTTTAGCGTGGCGCTCACCGTTCTGCTAACCACCCCGATCATGTTTGCTTTTGCCCATTGGTTTTATCGATTTGTCGATGCCGTTACCCTTTCCGTGCTCGGCCGGTGGAGCAAGCGTATCTTCGAGCCGATGGTTCGGAAAAAGGCGCGTGCTGTGAAGGCGGAAAAAACCGAAAGCATGTAGAAAAAAAGCGGCGCTTTCCGGCGCACTTTCCCATGCCAAGGCTTACATCGGAACGATCCAAAAGAAGACGCGTCCCAAGCAAAATAAGCAGCCATCCCCGGGTCTTCCCGGAAATGGCTGCTTTCTATGATTCGCGCTTATCCGCTTTCCGGCAGCTCGATCCATTGATATGGCTGCTTTGCGGCGATAAGCCCGTTTTCGATGATACTGATGACGGCAATCGTCTCGGCGGGCGGCACGGCAGCTTCCCCGGTCTCGAAAAACCTGGCCAAGTCCCGTATAAAGCTCTGGAAAAAATCCGATGCCGGCTGCACGACGCGGCAGGCTCCCGAGGCGTAGTTGACGGCCATCGTAAACGGACAGCCCGGACCCGGCTGCTGGATCGTCGCCTGCCGGCCGCCCGAGAACTCGATCAGCAGGGCCGGCGCGGCCGCCGTGCCGGTGTACATGACGCGTTTGGCTTCCGTTCCCATCAAGGCCACGATCGGCTCGATCTGGTGAATCGAGTAGTTTTCCAGCAAACCCGGGCCCCAGCTGGAGATCACCTGGATGCCTTCCCTTTCGACCTCCGCGTATTCGGCGGCATACCGCAGCGCGGATGAAGAATACAGCGGCGTCCGGTGCCGCGCGGCCCGCTCGAACAAACGCAAGGCCGCCGCCCGGTCCGGGGCGAACGTCTTGTCGATGTAGGTCGGCTTCCCCGAAGCGAGCGGCAGCTCGGCAAGGGCCTCATGCTGCTCCGGGTTGTCGGGCGACAGCACGATCAGATAGTCGCTTCGGGCAACCACCTCTTCGATCGTTCCGCATGGCGTCACGCCGTTTTTGGCGCACCACTCCTTGTTGCTCAGCCCATGCCCGGCGTCCTTCATGCCGTATGCAAAGGCGACCTCCATCGCGCCTCCGGTGGCATCCCGAATCCATGCGGGATATTGATTGGCATGCCATTCGTCCAGGTAATAATCGATAAAGCCGATTTTCTTCATGCCAGCGCTCCCGCTTCCAGCAGGGAAATCTCGCGGCCTTCTTCCGAGGAACGGTAAATGGCCTCGATCATTTGGGCGGTCACGATCACCGTGTCAATATGCGACGGCAGCTTTTCCCCGGAATGGATCGCGGCGATAAAGGCGTCGATCTCCTCCTGGAAGGCATCGCTTTTCGGATAGTTCGGCGTGCTTTCGAGCAAAGCGCCATGCTTTGCCGAATAAAGCGTGAACTCCTTGCCGTACTTCAGGCGGATGCCTGCCTTGTCCCCGAGAAAATCGATGTACATTTCTTCTACGCCGATATTTTGCGCCCATGCGCCGTTGACCGTGATCGACGGTCCTTCCGTGCGGATCATGGCCGTCACGAAATCATCCACGTCATAGCTGCCTTCGTAATTCGGAGGGCCGGCCCACATGTTCAGGTAAGCGTAATTCTGCATGTCCGTGCCCAGCTTGGAGTACGCCTGTCCCGTCACCGTTTTCGGCCGCGGATCGCCCGCGCAATACATGACGATATCCAGGAAATGAACGCCCCAGTCGATCAGCGCCCCGCCCCCGGCAACCGCCTTGGTCGTAAAATCGCCCCCAAGCCCGGGAATCGAGCGATGCGCGCGGAAGCTGACGACGACGTGGTACAGCTCGCCAAGCTCGCCGCTTTCGATCATCTGCTTGATAATGTTGACGCCTTTGTTGAAGCGGTTCACGACGCCGATGTTCAGCGTTTTGCCGGTTTCGTGCTGCACCTTCTGCATCTCCAGCGCTTCCTTGTACGTTCTGGCCGCCGGCTTTTCGCACAGGACGTGTTTGCCCGCGCGCATGCAGTCGATCGCGATCGGGGCATGGACATTGTTCGGCGTGCAAATCGATACCGCCACCACGTCCGGATCCTCCAAAATGACGCGGTAATCCTCCACCGCCGTGCCGCAGCCGTACTTCTCGACCGCCTGTTCGGCCCGTTCCTTGCGAATGTCGCAGAAATACTTGATCTCGGCGTCCTTATTGGCCATATAAGCCGGAATGTGCGCGCCGTTGGCGATCGTTCCGCAGCCGATCACGGCCACCATCGTTTTTGTCATCGCTTTTTTCCCCTCCGATTTTTGAACCCGGCAAAGGCAGCTCCGGATTGCGTATAGTATTGACCGGAAACGTGATCCGAAAATAGCTCCATCCTCCGCTGAAGCCGGCAGCTTTTTCATTCGTGACCCGTTACGGCCAATTACTGACATGTTACCATGAAAGCGGTTTATTTGACTTCAAAATCGTATATGAAAATAGGATTATCGTATCCGTTTCGCCCGCGGCCGAGCTCGCCCGGGAACGGAAGCGGATCAGGCATATGCGCCGTCATTTTAAAAAATTATGCACCAACGGATGGGCTTATTCCCTCGCAGTTTATGGCCCGCGCCTTCCACTTCCGGGCCTTGTTATCCGCAATAGAAAAAGCGGCAGCGATGTTCTGTAGCTTCATCGTTCAGCCGCTCTCCCGTTATATTTGTGTGCGCCTTGTCCCTCTCAGGACCTCCTTCTCGCCATGCTACACCATCACCATCAGCACCTCCAAATAATGCAGTCTTTTTGCCGATAAAGTAATAAAGAATCAAAAAACAAGAAAGAGGTCGATTCGTATCGTTCCATTTGAGGTCATTATTATCATCATTGCCGCTGCCGTATTAATGATTGGTTCTGAATGGTTCAATTATTCAAAATTTAAAAAGGCCTTGATTATGCCTCTACCCGGGCTTGTAGTTAGCAAGAAATGGTCTTTTCTTAATGAGTGGGCATTGACAGATAGGCTTTATCAGTCCTATAAAAAACTGCCTTCTGGTAAATTTAAATTAGTGAAAATGCGTGTTATGTCACATGATGTTAAAATAGCCCCTTTCAACAAACAGTCGATGCTTTTATAAAATTAGTGTTAACTATTGGATTAGCAGTATTAGGCGTATTGGTTACACTTTCAATCGCCACTTTAAATTTCATAAATGGTAATAGTGAAATGAAAAAAGACTATAACTTAAGGGTTCAAATGTTAATTGAGTGTTTTGCATAATTCCGTTTCAGAGAAGAAGCGATAGCATATTCACTGTCGTTAAGGGGTAATTTTCGAAAATGGTATTATATGGATGAAGAAAAGGGCAGACTTGCAGAATTTTAGAACA
>NZ_BORW01000017.1 GCF_018333375.1 Paenibacillus cookii | reverse complement strand
GTACAAACAGCGATTCGGGTATTATCCCGCCGTCATTCTAGCCGATAAAATCTACCGCAATCGAGACAACCTGAACTATTGCAAAACGCTAGGGATTCGCCTTAGTGGCCCGAAGCTCGGCAGACCCCCGAAAGAGCAAAGTGAAGTCGCCGATCGTCGGCAAGAGCGCCAGGACGCTGTACAGCGTAATGCGATCGAAGGAAAATTTGGAGAAGGCAAGCGCAAATTGGGCCTAGGTCGCATTCGGGCGCGTGGCGCCGAAACCAGTTTGACCGTCATCGCCCTTCAGTTTCTGGTCATGAATCTGGAGCGGCGACTGCGTGTTCTCTTTTTGCATTTTTTCAGACTGCTTGGGTTTAGAGACTTGCGTTGGGTGTAGATGGAACGAATCTTGTTCAGCAAGCCCTATATAGTATTGGTTAACAAGCATTCAGGAAAAAATTAACAGACGCCATGAAAGGAGCCGGAATGATAGACTTTTCCATGCGATCATCGAAACCAAAAACGCCCGTCGTCGGGATCTTCATTCTTTTGCTGCTGAAGCTTTTGCTTTTGCGCTATTTTTTCTTCCACGAGATCATGTGGAGCCGGATCGCGGCCGATGCCGCTTCGCTGCTGGTTCTTCTGTCCCTGCTGGAGCTCGTCGTCCCTTCGAAAGCGAAGGGGATCGTGTACTGGATCTTCAATGTGCTGTGCTCGCTGATCTTTTTTGCCTCGGCGGTGTACTTCCAGCATTTCAACACCGTTCCGACGTATACAGCCCTTTCCGAGCTGAAGCAGGTCGGCGGGATCAAGGACAGCGTGCAGTCGACCATCCAAACGGCGAACTACCTCTTTTTTGCCGATATCGTCGTCATGACGCTGGTATGGATCGCCGGCAGGCTGATGGGGCGAAAGCCGAGCATGTCCGCACCTTTGCGCAAAAGATGGCCGGCGGTCGTCGGCGTGGTCGCCCTTTGCGCGACGGCATGGTTTATCGCCAAAGACCGGGGCATCACGAACGAAGTGCTCCAAGCGGAGCATCTCGGTTTTTTTAATTACCAGGTAGCCGCAGGACTCAAAGCCAAGGAAGAAGCCGTCGCCGTCGCTTCCGGCAATATCAAGGATACGGTCAAGAAAATCGAATCGAAGGAAGCCATGTTCAAATACCAGGACCATCCGCAAGCGCAGCCGAAATTTTTCGGGGCAGCCAAAGGCAAAAACGTCATCGTCATTCAGATGGAGGCTTTCCAAAACTTCCCGGTCCATCTGTCTCTAAACGGCCAGGAGCTGACGCCGGTGCTGAACGGCCTTTCCAAGGACGGCTTCTATTTCTCGCGGGTATTCCAGCAGATCGGCCAAGGCAATACCTCCGATGCGGAATTCATGAGCAACACCTCGATTTATCCGACGGCGGCCGTGGCCATGTCGACGGGTTACGGCGACCGCGTGCTTCCAAGCATGCCGCGCCTGCTCGAAAAAAGAAATTACGAATCGGCCACGTTCCATGTGAACGACGTCAAATTCTGGGACCGGGACAAGCTGTACCCGGCCTTGAAGTTTACCCATTACTACGACAAGCCGTATTATAAAAACGACCATTTTAACGAATTTGGCGCTTCGGACGAGGAATTGTACAAATTCGGCATCCAAACGCTCTCCAAGCTTCATCGGGAGAAAAAACCTTTTTACGCGCAGTTCGTGACGGTGTCCAGCCATTTTCCGTTCAACGTGCCCGAGGACCGGATGAAAATCGGCATCCCGGATGCCTTGAAAGGGACGCAGCTCGGCAATTACTTGGCTGCCGTCAATTACACGGATTACGCGATCGGAACCTTGATCGACCAATTGAAGCAAAACGGCATGTGGGACGACACCGTCCTGGTCATCTACGGCGATCATTTCGGCCTGCAGCCGCAGGATAACGATCCGGCGATGATCAGCCAGGCGCTTGGCATCAAATACGATCCGCGCGTCACCCGGTTCAACATCCCGCTCCTGATCCGCGTACCCGGCGTGCAGGGACAGGAAGTGAAGCAGGTCGGGGGGCAGGTGGACATCATGCCGACGCTAGCCAATCTCCTCGGCATCTCGCTGAAGGAAGAAAACTTTACCGCGTTCGGCCACGATTTGCTGAACATCGACCATAACATCGTCGGCAGCCGGTATTATTTGCCGACGGGTTCCTTCTTTAACGACGACATTTTGTACGTCCCGGGCAAAACGTTCGAGGACGGCAGCGCGACCGATTTGGATACGCTTGAACCCGTCGCCGATTTCGCCAAGTACAAACCAGATTACGACTATAACCTGTCGCAAATGAAATTGTCCGACGAATACGTCAAGCTGCTGCCGAAACGGGAATAACGGCGATGCATTCCTTACCTTTTTACGGCAGCGCAAAAAACACGGGCATCCGATTTGAAGGATGCCCGTGTTTTTTAATGGAAGCCGGGCTGCGCGAAGAACGCCCAACAGGCGCTTTTTACGCAGCCTTTCGTTTGTATGCAATCCTGGAGCCGCTTACTCCGCGACGATCAGCTCGATCCCTTTTTCCCGCAGTAGCTTGGCATCGGCGCTTTCGATCTGGCTGTCCGTAATGACCGCATCGATCTCTTCCCATCCGGCCACATGCGTAAAAGCCTGCACGCCGATTTTGCTGGCGTCGGCCAATAAATACACGCTGGCGGCCTGCTTGATCAGCTTATGCTTGACCATGGCCTGCAGTTCGTTCGATTCGCTGATGCCCCGCTCCGGGTGCACCCCTTTGCACGAAACGAACGCTTTTTCGACGTAATAGGCCTCCAGGCTGCGCTCAGCCATCGGACCGACATATGAAAGGGATCTTGCCGCCAAAATGCCGCCGGTCGAGATCACCTCGATTTTTTCCTTCGACGACAGCTCCAGCGCTACCTTGATCGAATTCGTCAGCACCGTCAGCGGAACATCCGGCAGGATCGATGCCATGTACCATGCCGTCGAGCTGGCGTCCAGCGCGATCCGGTCATGCGGTTCGATCCGGGCGACTGCCGCTTTGGCGATGCGCTTTTTCTCTTCCTGATGCATGACTTCCCGCTCGAAATACGGGGTTTCGGCCTGCGTCTCCTTGACGCTCACCGCCCCGCCGTGGCTGCGCCGAAGCTTGCCCTGCTGCTCCAGACGGTCCAAATCGCGGCGGATCGTTTCTTCCGTGACCCCGCACAGCTCGCTGAGCTCGGATACCCGGATGCTGCCTCTTTCGTTGACGAGGCTTACGATTTTATCGTATCTTTCCGCAACTAACATAGCTACCCTCTTTCATCGCCGGCCTTCCCGCCAGCCAGAATCACAACGTGGAATGTTCATGAAAACAAAACCTATTATACCAAATCTCAGGATGCAGGCGCATGTCCCGCTACAGGTCTATCCGACGATCAGCGCATAGGCCGCGCCCGGGCCGTGCACGCCGATCGTGAGGTCGTTTTCGATGTCCGACGACCGGCTTGGTCCGGAAATAAAATGGACTCCGGCAGGGAAACGTTCGGCCGGGATGCTTGCGACCCGGCTCATCGCCTCGCCGAGCCGGGTGTACATGCGTTCCGCCGGGATAACGGCAATAAGCACGTTCGGCAGCAGCGATACCGAGCGGCCTTTGTCCGCGGAGGACGCAACGACGATCGTGCCGGTATAAGCCGCCGCATGATCCGCGAGGACGATGCCCACGTCCGCCTGCTCGCAAATGTTCAGGGAGCCTTCGTGATCCCGGCCGTTCCAGGCATGATGCGAAAGCTCCGGCAGGACGCTCTCCAGCTGCAGGCTTGCCAGCTCCGGCAGGTTTTGCCGGATCGTCGACCGCGCCTGCCGCTCTTTGGCGATGCGGGCGATGACCTCAGGCACGCCCGACATGGACGCGATTCGCTCGGGATAACCGCCTGCAGCCCGCCAATTGTCCATAAAACGACCGATTTTCTCTTCGGTCCCCAGCTCATAGGAGGCCCAAAAATCCGGCGCCCCCCGGTACGGATGCACCGGAGCCGGACCGGCGGCCGGTCTTCCCAGCCTGTGTGCGATGTTGCCGATAAACCGCTTTTCCGCCTCCCGCGATTCGCGGTCTAATCGGGCAAGAAATTCCGGATCGGATTTGGCCATGTTTAATGCCCTCCCTTCGCCCGCGACTGAACGATCTTTTCCATGCGGGACTTCATTTCATCCGTCATCGGCTTGAACGAATTTTCGGCCTCCGCCGTCACTTTCGTCCACTGCTCCCGGAACGATTTTTTAGGCAGCGCCGGAATATGCCGGTATGCCGTCCAGCCGCCGAGCGGGCCGATCCTGGATTTGATGACTCCGCCGCGAACCAGCAGCTTTTGGCCCAGCTGCCCTGCTTTTACCGCCCTCTCGAACCAGGCATGGCTGCCCATCAGCATTTTGAAGCCTCTCATCGCCATTTTTTCGCCGGGCGCGGTCACCCCTCGTTCCACTTTCCGGTTGCGAAGGTACACGAGCATGTCGTGAAGCGGGATTTTGACGGGACAGGCTTCGTAACAGGCGCCGCACAGGCTGGACGCATTGGCGATGTCATGCCACTCCTCCGCATTTTTGTTGAGCGCCGGGGTCAGCACCGCACCGATCGGGCCGCTGTAGGTTCCCGGATAAGAATGGCCCCCGATATGCCGGTACACCGGGCAAGCGTTCAAGCAGGCGCCGCAGCGGATGCAGTTGAGCAGCTCCTGGAAATCCGGGTCCCCGAGCTGCAGCGACCTGCCGTTGTCGACGATGATGACATGCATTTCCTCCGGACCGTCCCCGTCCTCCGTCCGCTTGGGGCCCGTAATGCCGGACATGTACATGGTCATTTTCTGGCCGGTCGCCGATCTCGGCAGCAGCGTGGCCATCACCTCCAGATCGTCCCATGTCGGAATCAGACGTTCCATGCCCATCAGCGTGATCTGGATTTTAGGCACCGTGCTGACCATGCGGGCGTTGCCTTCGTTTTCGAAAATGACGACGGTCCCCGTTTCGGCGATGCCGAAATTGCAGCCCGTCAGCCCGATGTCCGCCTCAAGGAATTTGTCGCGCAGCTTGCGTCTCGCAAAACCTGCGAGCACCTGCGTCTCGGGCGGCAGCGTCTCCCCGGCTTCCTTCGACAGCAGCTCCGCGATTTGGCGGCGGTTTTTGTGAATGGCCGGAATAATGATATGGGACGGCGGTTCGTTGGCCAGCTGGATGATGTATTCGCCCAAATCGCTTTCGATCGACTCGATGCCGATCTGTTCGAAAGCCTCGTTGATGTGGACCTCCTCGGACACCATCGACTTGGATTTGACGACCGATTTCGCGCCCCGGTGTTTCGCGATGTCCATGGCGATCCGTGCCGCATCCTTCCCCTCCGGCGCAAAATGCACGTGGACGCCTTGGGCGCGGGCATTTTCGATGAACCGGCTCAAATAATAATCCAGATGGGCAACCGTGTGGGCCCGGATTTGCCGGCCGCGCTCCCGCCATTCCTCCCAGTTGCCGTGTTCGGCCGTCGCCGCTTTTTTGCCGTTTTTCAGCCTTTCCGTCGTAAATTTGACGGCATCGATCAGAAATTCGTCTTGGAGGGCGGTTCTCGCGCGCTCCTTGACGTTAGACCCCTGCGGTTTGCTCACGGTTCCTCACCCCTTCGTACAGCAGTTCGGCCAGATGCATCACGCGGACCGGCTTCCCCTGGAATTTCAGGTTGCCGCCGATGTTCAGCAGGCAGCCCATGTCCAGGCCGACGAGCACCTCGGCTTCCGTCTCCAGCACATGCTGGCTTTTTTCTTCGACCATCGCCCCGGAAATTTCGCTCATCTTGACGGCAAACGTCCCGCCAAAACCGCAGCAGTCTTCGGCATAAGGAAGCGGAACGTATTCCATGCCTTCGACATGGCTCATCAGCTCCATCAGCTCGTCCTTGATTCCCAGCAGACGCGTGCCGTGGCAGGAAGGATGGTAGGTAACCTTATGCGGAAAATACGCCCCGACATCCGTCACGCCCAGCACCTGGACGAGGAATTGGGTAAATTCGTACGTCTTTTCTTGAAGCCGGCGGCTTTTTTCAAGCAGTGCGGCGTCGTGTTCGAACAGCTTCGGATAATAATGATGGATCATGCCCGTGCACGAACCCGAAGGCGCAATCACGAAATCGCTGTCGTCAAACGCTTCCAAAATCGTTTTGGCCGAAGCTTTTGCTTCGTCCCAATAACCGCTGTTGAAGGCCGGCTGGCCGCAGCAGGTCTGCACCTTCGGAAAATCCAGCCTGACGCCGTAGCGGGCAAGCAGCTGCGACATCGCTTCGCCGATCGGCGGAAACAGCGCATCGCTGATGCAGGTAATAAAAAGCGACACTTTCATCCTAGCATTCTCCTCCTTTGCGCTAAGCGCAACATTCGAGCCGGCCCATGGCCCGGATAGAAAATCAATCCCCACATGCCCGGGGACGAGGCGTGTACGGCGCTCTTTTCGGACATGGCGGGGATTGCGTTGTTCATGGGATCAAAAGATAATCGTGAGCCGGGCGCAAACCGGGAATCAGCGCGTGAACGCGGCAGGCACCCCGCCGTCGATCGTCAGCATGCAGCCCGTCGTTTTTTCGGCTTTCGACGATGCGAAGAAGGCGATGCCTTCCGCCACGTCCTTCGGATAAATGTTGACGAGCAGCGTCGTTCTCTTCCGGTAATGCTCTTCCAGCTGGTCCGGTTCGATGCCGTAAGCCGCGGCGCGCTCGTTGCGCCAGTTCGAATTCCAGATCGCGGAGCCCTGCAGGATCGCGTCCGGCAAAATCGTGTTGACGCGGATGTCGTGCTCCCCGCCCTCGGCGGCGATGCAGCGCGCCAGATGCGCTTCAAGCGCTTTGACCGAGCTGTAGGCCGTCACGTTTTTGCCTGCGTAAACGGAGTTTTTCGAGCCGACGAAAATCATGCTGCCGCCGAGCCCCTGCTCTTTCATTTGCTTGAACGCCTCGCGTGCCACAAGGAAATACCCCGTGCCCAGCACGTTCATGTTCAGGTTCCATTCCTTGAGCGACGTTTCGTCGAACGGGCTCGAAGTCGCCAGCCCCGCATTGTTGACGATAATATCCACGCCGCCGTATGCCAGCGCCGTTTCGCCCAACGCCGCGATCACCATTTCTTCACTGGTAACGTCCATTTTCACTGCTTTGGCCCGTCCTTCGCCATACTGCGCGTTGATTTCGGCCGCAACCTTCTCGGCTCCTTCAAGATTGAGGTCGGCCAAAACGACGTGAGCCCCTTCGGAAACGAGGCGCCGCGCCGTTTCGCTGCCGATGCCGCCGGCGCCGCCGGTGATGAAGGCGACTTTGCGGGAAAATTCCGCTTCGGCCGGAGCCAACGTCAGCTTATACAGCTCAAGCGGCCAATATTCCACGTTATAGGATTCGTTTTCGTTCAGCGACACGAATTCGCCCAGCGCCGTTGCGCCTTTCATGACGGCAATCGCGCGGTGGTACAGCGCGCCGCTGACGCCGGCCATCGCCACGCTTTTTCCCGTGTTCACCATGCCGATCCCCGGGATGAGGATCACGCGCGGAGCCGCTTCGAACATGACGTCGCCCTCGTGTTTGTTCCGTTCGAAATAAGCTTTATATTCCTCTTTATAGGCTTCGATTCCGCTGCGAACGGCTTCCTTCAGTCCGGCTGCCCCGGTGGACGGCGCCCATTCGACGTACAGCGGAACGCGTTTCGTATGCACCAGATGGTCCGGGCAAGCTGCGCCGACTTGGGAAAGCTCTTTGGCGTTTTTGCTGTTGACGAACTGAAGCACGTCGTCCCCGTCATCGTACGTGCAGATCATTTTTTTGCCGTCGCTGACCGCGCCGCGAATGACCGGCATCACTTCCGCGAGGATGGCTTTGCGCTCCTCTTCCGGCAGCGTTTCCGCTTGGCGTCCGCCAAACACCCGATCCTCTTGAATCCGTTCGTTGATGTAGCTTTCGGCTTTTTGGATCATCGCGATCGTTTGGTTGTAGCACGCTTCCGACGTTTCGCCCCAAGTGACGAGGCCGTGTTTTTCCATTAGCACGAGCTGGGCGTTCGGGTTGTTTTTGACGCCTTCGGCGATCATTTTCGATAACGTGAAGCCCGGACGGATGTACGGCACCCACACGAAGGTATCCCCGTAAATTTCTTTCGCGATTTCTTTGCCGTTATCCGCGCAGCACAGGCTGATGATGGCGTCCGGATGGGTATGGTCCACGTGCGGGTAAGGCAGGAATGCGTGCAGCAGCGTTTCGATCGAAGCTCTCGGATGTTTGCTGTCGATCATGCAGTGGGACAAATATGCGACCATTTCCTCGTCCGGCATTTCGTCGCGTTCGATCAGCGGCCGGATATCCTCAAGCCGAAGTCCCGTAAAATGCTGGGCTTTCATCGTCGCCAGGTCGGAGCCGCTGCCCTTCACCCACATGACCTCCACGTCTCGGCCGCGAAAATCCTTTTCCACCGTTTTCAGCGACGTATTGCCGCCTCCCCAGTTGCATACGCTCCGGTCGCTGCCGATCAGGTTGGAGCGGTATACGAGCTCTTCCACGCCCGCTTTATGTTTGGATGCTTCTGCGTTATTCCAAAGACTTTGAACCATGAATGATGCCTCCCGTACCGAATTGTTTTGTTTTCATTTGTTTATGTTTGAATTGACTTGATTATAACAGATAATGTTTGTTTTGGCACCCGTTTTTTTTGTTCTTATATTTGATTCATTCGCATAAACCGCAAAAACAAAAAAAGACGGAAACCGGAGTGCGGTTGCGTCTTTGAATGATGGGCAGCCTGTCTATGAACATAATCCGATCCGAAAACGTAATCCGAAACCGCATCCGAACCGCAAAAAGCCCCAAAATATCATTTTGGGGCCGTTCCATCGAACCGGATGTCCCTCCCTTGGAACGACGGGAGCCCGACCATCACTTGGGGCCGCGGGAAGAGTGCTGATTCGATGCATCATTCGTCCGTATCGGCATGGGATACCGCGTTGCACGGGTGCGTTTTCGTAGTTCCGCCGGTTGTCGTCCATGACGCGGGCCGGCTCCCGGCCAAGGTTAGGGCGGCGTTCCACGGCCGCTTTACACGGCAAGACGCGGAACAAATGGCGCAAGGGACGGGGACATCACTATATTGTATAAGGCGGCGCCTGAAGACATGACAATCTTTTTGCGTTTTTTTCGCAGAGCTTACCTGGCCTTGGCCCGTTTTACGGCCATGCCTGGGGATGGCTTGAATTTGCGTTCCGTCGGGTTATCGGTCTTATTTTCCTCCGGTTTGACCGCAAACAGCGTCAGCAATCCCCCGACCGCGCCCACCGCAGCCATGACGCCGAACAAAACCCAGTGGTTAGTTTTCATGAGAAGGGAAACGGCCGGCGGGCCCAAGGACACCCCGATGAAACGCATGCTGCTGTAGAGGGAAGTGATGGTTCCGCGCTGCTTCTCGTCGATGCCTTCGGTGATCAGCGCATCCATGCACGGCAGGACCGTGCCGATTCCGGCTCCGCATAACGAAAAAAACGCGACGACGAAAATGATTTGGTCGCTGAAGCCGGTAATGACCAGGCATATGGTCAGTACGGCCATGCCGCAGAATCCCGTCCATTTCATCCGCTTCTTGTTTTTCCCGATGACTTTGCCGGCCACAAACGACGCAAGGCAAAGCACCGCAAGCGGAATCGCGAGCACCAGCCCTTTGATGACGCCGCCCAGTCTGTATTTGCTTTCAAGCGTTTCGGATAAATAAAACAGGACGCCGAACAAAATGAACATGCTGATGCCGCCGACCGCAAAAATGGCGTACAGCCATCTTCCCTTTTCGCGCAAAATGTCCTTTGTATCGCGAAGGAAGCTGCCAATCGAGTGGTCTTGATCATCCTTCTTTTTGGGCGGTTTGACGAAAAACAGAACCATCAGCAATGAAATCACGCATAAGACCGGGATGCTCAGAAACGGCAAATACCAGATCACGCTAGCCAAAGCCGCTCCCAGGATGGGGCTCAGTACTTTGCCGAAGGTATTGGAAGTTTCGATGATCCCCAGGCTTTTGCTGACGTCGTCCTCTTCCTTGAACATGTCTCCGACGAGCGGCAGCACGATCGGAAAAGCCCCGGCCGCTCCGATGCCCTGAAGGAAACGGCCGCCAAGGATAATCCAATAAGCCGCGAGCCCCTCCGTCATCCAAGCTGCCGCTCCGGAAAGCGCTCCACCGACGGCGGCAATGATCAAACTGGGGATGATGACGGTTTTCCGGCCGTAGCGGTCGGATAAATAACCCGCGATCGGAATCAGAAGGATGGCAACCACCGCGTAGACGGTAATCAGCATGCTGACCTGGAACGGACCGACATGGAGCTGCTGCGAAATTTGCGGCAAAATGGGAATCAGCATGGAGTTGCCGAGGGTCATGATTAAAGGAATGGAGGCTAAGGCCGCCAAATCCCATTTTTTGTCTTCCATGACTAAACCACCTTTTATGTTCGGTTACCAACTCGTTATATTGTGGTTTCTTTTGTCCGGAACTATGCAAAACCGCCGCCCCAAGCGGCAAACGCTGGGACGGCGGCATTTCGGTCAGCCTGTTTATGTTTCGACGACGTATTTATCCGGGTCCGCGTCCTGAATAAAGCGGCAAGGCTCGCCCAGGCTGAACATGCGGAGCTGATGCATCGCCCGCGTGCAGGCGGTATAAAACAGCTTGCGCTCGGATTCCCGGCTGTACGAGTCCGCCGAGGCGTCATAGATGACCACCGCGTCGAATTCCACGCCTTTGGCCAGATAGGACGGAATCACGAGGGTCCCCGTGACGAACGACGGCGTCGTTTTGGCGATTTTTTTCAGCGGAAGACGCTCTTTCAAAGCCTCGTAGACCTGCTCGCATTCCTCGGCCGTTTTGCATATGATCGCCGTATGTTCGTAGCCTTGGCTGTTCAGGTTTTGGATATGCCCGACGATGGCGCGGTGCAGCTCTTCCCTGCCGCCCGCCAGATGCAGCCGGGGTTTTTCCCCATGCCGGTTGAAAGGAATGATCGATTCGCCCCCCGGCATCATGCTTCGCGTGAATTCGACGATTTCAAGCGTCGAACGGTAGCTTCGCGTCAGGGAGATGACCTCGGTCGACTCCTCCCCGTACAGCTTTTTGAGCGATTCCAAGCTGCCTTCAAGCGCATCGGTATGCGCATAGATTCCCTGGTTCAGGTCCCCGAGCGCCGTCATCCGCGCACGCGGGAAGATCCGTTTGACGTATTCCAGCTGGAACGGGGAGTAATCCTGCACTTCATCGATGAAAACATGGCGGATGACGTTGTTGGTTTGGAACCCCTTCAGAAGATCCTGCAAATACAGATACGGGGTTACGTCTTCATAAGGAAGCCTTCCTTCGTTCATCTCCCCGACCGTCTGCCTGCCGATTTCCTCATATTCTTCCGGGAGCTTGCCGTCCGCGCTGACGCTTATGAACAAGTCCCGGTTCAGGAACAGCTCCTGATACATCGCCTTCACGTCCACGAACCGCATCCGCTTGATCCATTTCCGCACCGGCTTCAGCCACTCGTTGACGACCATTTTCGCAAGCAGGCTGCGTTCGCGGTCAAAGTCGTCGAAGGTTTCGCTTTTGGCCCCTTGCTTGCGGCGGACGCGCGTATATGCCTTCTGGTATTCGTCGGGGTCAAGCAGCTGAATTTGTTCGTCGACCCAGGGCTCCTTCCGTTCCTGCTTGGCGAACTGCGCAAGCTCCTTCAGCAGCCAATCCTTGAGCAGTTCCACGCGGTTGGCAAGACGGATCCCCGGGTCGAAGCCGTAAAATTTCTCCTGCATCGCCTGCTCGGAAACGATCAGGCGGCCTTTGAACCGGACCGGCTTGAATTTCATTCCGCTTTGCTCCAAGCGGTCCTTGTATCTCTGCATCGTATCGAGGAACGCCGTAGACGATTTGTACGCGATCGACGCGCGTTTGACCTTCAGCCACGGACCTTCCTCGGCCTTCAAAATCGTCTCCATCTGCGAAAAGACGTCCTCCAGGTCGAAATCCCGGCCGAGCCGGTGCTCCAGATAAGCCTGGAAGGTGGTCTGCAGCATGTTTTCCTCCCCAAGTTCGGGCAGCACGGTCGAAACGTAGCTGTTGAACATCGGGTTCGGGGAAAACAGGATCACCTGGTCCGACTTTAGCGATTCCCGATATTTATACAATAAATAGGCGACCCTTTGGAGCGCGGCCGAGGTCTTTCCGCTTCCGGCGGCACCCTGAACGATAAGCATCCGGCTTTTGTCGTTGCGGATCACCGCGTTTTGCTCCTTCTGGATCGTTGCCACGATGCTTTTCATCTGGTTGTCGGAAGAATGGCTGAGCACCTGCTGCAGCAGCTCGTCTCCGATGGTGACGCCGGTGTCGAACATGACCTTGATGCGTCCGTCGCGGATGACGAACTGGCGTTTAAGCTCCATTCGGCCGCTGATTTCGCCGCTTGGCGTCTCGTAGGAAGCCGGGCCGGGCGCCCAGTCGTAATAGAGGCTCGATACCGGGGCGCGCCAGTCGTACACGAGGAACGTTTCCTGATCGTCGTCAAGGAACGAGGCGATGCCGAGATAGATTTTTTCCGTTCCCGTTTGTCCTTCTTCCTTAAAATCGATCCGTCCGAAATACGGCGATTTGACGAGCAGCCTCAGTTTCTTCAGCGTTTCCGAAGCCTGCAGGTGCGCCCGTTCGCGCTCGGACAACACTTGGGATTGCTGACGCAAGCTGGTGGACGTTTCTCCCAGATCGTCGGAACTGCTGAAATTGACCCGGACTTCGTCCCAGAAATCCTTGCGCAGCTCGACGACATCGCCCCGGACGACGCCTACGTCGGCCTCAAGCGCTTCTTTGCGGACGGCGATTTTCCGGGTAACCGAATCGACCCGCCGCTGTTCGTCCTGCCAATCCTGATCGTTCAAGTCCATGCCTGTCTTCATCCCCTTTATATATTTGACAATATCTTTCCCATATGTTAAAATGAAAAAGCAATCTCTGTGCATATCTCTCCATTTGTAGGGCCGTATGTTCTATTTTATCAAGAACCATCATGAAAATCAAACGTTTAAGGGGAGCCGATGGGCTCCCCTTTTTGAATGGCCGGAATCGATTCAACTCCGATTCGCGGTTACAGGAACAAAGGCACGATGTCGATGCCTTCCGCCGAAATTCGTACCAAGCCTTTATCCGACAAGCGAATTTCCGGGATGACCACCAGCGCCAGCAAAGACAAGGTCATAAACGCATTGTTCAGCGGGCAACCCGCCTGAAGGAGCGCTTGGCTGATCGCCTCGGACTCGCGGGCTACCGTTTCGAACGGCTTGTCCGACATAATGCCTCCTACCGTTAGCGGAAACTCCGTTACGCCTTCTTCGGTCCACATGACCACGCCGCCCTGCATTTCTGCGACCCGGTTGCCTGCGCGCGCCATCAACTCGTCGTCATTGCCGATGACCGTCAAGTTATGGCTGTCATGGGCGACCGTCATCGCAATCGCTGCCGGCTTCACGAACCCGATCCCTTTTACGATGCCCAGCGCGTGTCCGCCGCCTTTGCCATGGCGTTCAAACACCGCCATCTTGCACAGGTCGTCTTTCGGGTCGGGCAGCGCCTTTCCGTTTTTCACGTTCACCTCTACATGCCGTTCCAGGGTGTCCACATGGTTTTCGACGACTTCAATCGCCCGGGCCACGGCTATTCCGTCGGCGACAGGCGCCGCAATGGCAAAATCGTCCGCCGTCAGCGTCCGGTTCAGCTTGACGGTATGATATGCCGTCGCGGGAAGCTTATAGCGTTCCCAATCCGCGGTCATCCGGCCGTTCTCCGCCACGACCTGCCCCGCGGCAATCGTCATCGTCACGTTGACGTCCGCCAAATTCCCGTCCAGCAGGATGATGTCGGCATAGGCTCCCGGAATGATCGCCCCGATGTCCCGTGACAAACCGAATCTTTCGGCCGTGTTGATCGTGGCCATTTGGAAAGCCGTCACGGGTTTGACGCCCTGCGATATCGCATGCCGGACGACGAAGTTCATGTGACCTTCGTTCATCAGCGACTCGGAGCTGCGATCATCGGTAACCAGGATCATCCGCCGCGTGTCCAAACCGCCTTCGGTATGCGCTTTGATCGTTGCGGCCACGTCATGCCAAGCCGACCCTTGGCGCATTTTGGCGTACATGCCGAGCCGGACGCGTTCGATGACGTCTTCGGCGGTCACGCATTCGTGGTCGCCGTTCACCCCGCTGGCCGCGTATACCGGCAGACGCCAATCGTCCGATTTCCATGTGAAATGCCCGTCGGCGAATTTCCCCGCGGCCAGCGTCGCCTGGATCTCCCCGATCATCTTATCGTCGCCGTACACGACGCCCGGGAAATTCATCACTTCGCCGAGGCCGATCATGTCGTCTCCCCAGCCCAGCGCTTCGGCAACCTCTTCCGGCCCGATGAAAGCCCCCGTCGTTTCGAGGCCCGGATGCGTCGAAGGAACGCAGGACGCGACCTGCATATACGCCGCAAGCGGAGTGGATCTCGCTTCCTCCAGCATAAACCGGAGCCCGTCCAGTCCCAGCACGTTGGAAATTTCATGGGCATCGAAAAAACCTCCGGTCGTGCCAAGCGGCAGCACCGCCCGGGCAAACTCCGTCGCCGTCATTTGCGTGCTTTCGATATGGCAGTGGCCGTCGAGCAAACCCGGCGCCGCATATCTGCCTCCGCCGTCGATGACCTTCGTTTCTTCGCCGATCGTGTGGCTCACGTCCCGGCCTACGTATACGATGCGGGCGCCTCTTGCCGCGATCGACATGCCCGGAAGGATCTCGCCCGATACGACGTTCACCAAACGGATGTTTTGAATGACCAAAGTCGCTTCCAGATCGCCGCGGGCGGCGGCCACCAGCTCCGGCACGCATTCCGCGAAAGGGCGTCTTCCCCATGCTGTCTTTTTCAATGTAAACCCTCCATTTCTCTTTAACCAAACCTCAATCCAACGTAACGACCAATTCTCATCATCATACATCCGTCCGGAAGCAAAAATCAATTCTTTAAAAATCTTAAGATTTTCTTAGCCGGAGCTTAAACTGTCGCGGATAAGATGGAAATAATAAATTTGTGAAATACATAGTTAAGCGGGGTAGAGTGAAATGAAGGTTATCCGTAAGAAAAAAAAGAGAAAACACGTGCTTGCGCTGTCGCTGCTGTTTTTGGCGGCGCTGGCCGCTTCGGCGTCATCCCTCCGGTTTCCGACGTTCAAAATCGACGCTTCCGCGTCCGTGCTTATGGATGTAAAGACCGGAAAGGTATATTATGAACATAACGCATCGGCGGCGCTGCCGCCTGCTAGCATGTCGAAAATGATGACGGAACTGCTGGTGCTGAAAAACGTCAAGGAAGGGCGCCATTCCTGGAACGAAACCGTCACGGCCAGCCGGTATGCCGCCAACGTAACCGGGGCGGAGGTCGGGCTTAAGCCCGGGGAATCGCTCTCGCTACGGACGATGTTCGAGGCGATGGCCATCCATTCCGCCAACGACGCCGCCATTGCCCTCGCGGAGCATATCAGCGGAAGCGAGCAGGAATTCGTGAAACTCATGAACGAAACGGCCCGGGACATCGGATTATCGCGGCAAACCGTGTTCGGCAATGCGACCGGGTTATCTTCGCAGGATTTGCGCCCGTTCAAATCGGCGGCTTCGGAACGGGAAACGATGATGACGGCCAAGGATTTGGCCATCCTGACGCGTTACCTGATCCGGACTTATCCGGAGATTTTGGACGTTACCGCCAAAACGGAGCTGCACATTCCCGAGAAACGCATGACGCTGCATACGACCAACGCCATGCTTCCGGGCGAGGCTTTTGCTTACGGCGGCAACGACGGCTTTAAAACGGGCTATACCCAAAGGGCCGGCTACTGCTTTACGGGAACGGCCGAACGGGACGGAAAGCGGTTCGTCGCCGTCGTCATGGGAGCGCCCGATGCCGGAAAACGGTTTGAGGACGCCGCCAAAATGTTCAACTATGCCTTTGAAGGCGGCGGCATTCCCGTGGTCGGGAGATGGTTTGCATCAGCAGAATAATCCGTGAATTGTTGACTTGGAGGATCATGGAATGAGAAATATATTGGTCGTGGACGACGACAAGGAAATCGCGAATTTGATCTCTATTTATTTGAAGAACGAAGGGTTTAACATCCGCTGCGCCCATGACGGCGAGGAAGCGCTGAAACTGCTGAACGATCCGAACGAGGCGTTCGATCTCGTCATCCTCGACGTCATGATGCCGAAAATGAACGGGCTGGAGGTTTGCCGGCAGGTACGGGACACCGCCTCCGTCATCCCGATCCTGATGCTCAGCGCCAAAACGGAGGACATGGACAAAATTCTCGGCCTCATGACCGGGGCCGACGATTATATGATCAAGCCCTTTAATCCGCTGGAATTGACCGTTCGGGTCAAAACCCTCCTGCGCCGCACCTTTCAATACAACACGGACACGCGCAGCCAGGATGACGCGGTCCTGCGCATCCAGGACGTCGAAATCAACCGCAGCACTCACCGCGTCATCGCCGACGGCAACGACATCCAGCTGACCGGAAGGGAGTTCGACATTTTGAGCCTGCTTGCGTCGCATCCGGGGCGGGTGTTCAGCGCGGAGGAAATTTTCCAGCGGGTCTGGAAGGAAAAATATTATGTATCCAACAATACGGTCATGGTTCATATCAGCAATTTGCGGGACAAGCTGGAGAAGGAGCTCGGCTACAAGCTGATTCAAACCGTGTGGGGAGTAGGTTATAAAATCGATGCATAGTTTCTTTAATAAACTACAGTGGAAGATCATCCTGCTGTTCTTTTTCAGCCTTGGTTTGACGTTTGCCACGCTTTATGTAATGGTTCAGGTTCTGGATATAATATACCATCGGTATAGGCCCCAGCTGTACCCGCTTGTGCTCCGGATTATCAGCGTGAATCGCTACGTCGGTTTTTCGCTGTGGCAATCGGTTGTCGTTATCTTCCTTTTCATTTTTTACGTCATGCTGCTGAGCTGGGGAACGACGCGAAAATTGACCCGGATTATCCGCGGGGTGAAAAAAATGGCCGAGGGCCATTTGGATGAGCGGATTCCGGTGCGCTCGAGCGACGAAATCGGCATGCTTGCGGACCAGATCAACGCGATGGCCGAGCAGCTTCAGCTGTCCCTGGCGGAGGAGCGGATGGCGACGCAGGCGAAAAACGAGCTGATCACCAACGTATCCCATGATTTGCGGACGCCGCTGACTTCCATCATCGGTTATTTGCGGCTTATTGAAGAGGATAAATATAAGGACGAGGTCGAGCTCCGGTATTACGTCAATATCGCCTACGAAAAATCCAAGCGCATGAACCGGCTCGTGAGCGACCTGTTCGATTATACCCGCATGGGTTTCGGCCAAATCGCACTAAACCGGACTTCCATCGATCTCGTGCAGCTGGTCGGCCAGCTGACGGCCGAATTCGCATTGCAGGTCCGAAACCACAAGATGGAAATCGAATGGCATCCTCCGCAGGAGAAGCTGCTTGTCCTCGGAGATGGAGACAAACTGATGCAGGCTTTCGAGAACCTCATTACGAACGCGATCCGCTACGGCAAAGATGGCAAAAAAATCGAAATTCATGCATCGAAAGAAAATAACCACGCCGTCGTAAAGGTCATTAATTTCGGTCCCCCGATTCCCTCCATGGAGCTGCCGTACATTTTCGACCGGTTTTACCGCGTGGAAAAATCCCGTTCGCTGGATACGGGGGGCGCGGGTCTCGGGCTCGCCATCGTCAAAAGCATTGTCGAACTCCACGAAGGAACCATTCTGGCGCTCAGCAATCCGCAGCAGACCGAGTTTATCGTCCGGCTTCCGCTTCAATCCCAATAAACGGCTTCATTTAAAAAGAGGCTTGTCTTGGAGAATCCCTTCTCCTTTGACAGCCTCTTTTTCTTACTGCGAACGATTCTTACGGCAAACGCCGCTTATTTTTTGAGCCAGGACAACCACAGCGCCTCATCGTCATCCGATTTGTGGTAATGCTCTACAAGCCGGTTCAGCCGTTCCAGCTGGTAGCCGTAATCGTACATGGTCGAAGCGACGATCGACAGGCGCAGCCGGCTTTCCGGCTGTTCCGCGGAATACCGGAGCACATCTTTCACGAATTCCTCGCTCTCCTGCAGCAATTGGCATGTTTCCACGCTGTTGGGCTTCAAATTATCCTCGAACTTGAGCAGCACATGCTCGTGCAGCTTGATCAGCTTTTCAAGCTGCGTATCGAACATAACGTCGGTTTCTTCCGAACGTTCCGATTGGAAATAATGCTCCTCCACCGCATCAAGCACTTCCCGCCCTTTCCGCAGCGCATTCAGCATTTGCTTGTATACCACCAGATGGCGGTTTTGGCTGAACGAAGCCCGTTTCATCTTCTTCTGCTCTTCTTCGAGCAGCTTGTATTTATCCGTCAACGATTTGATGGAATCTTCGAGCGCCCGCTTTTTGTCGCGGAAAATGTTTTCCTTGATCTCGTCGGAAATCGCCGTGCGCATCAGAAGCGACATCTGGTCGAAGGTCGTTTGGATCTGGGCGGTAAACTGCACTTTCGGCTTCGGCGGGAACAGCAGGATGTTGATCAAAAACGCCGACACGATCCCGATCAAACTAAGGGAAAAACGCGTCAGAGCAAATTGCCACTGGCCGGACGCTTCCATGACGACGATGACCGTGACGAGGGTCAATCCGATCGTATCCCCCATTTTAAGCTTCAAACAAATCATGATGACGATAATGCATACCAGTCCGACCGCGATCGGTTCGTTCGAAAACACCAGCCCCGCAATAAGAGCCAACACAGCGCCCAGCGTATTGGTCTGGAGTTGGTCCAAAAAATAACGCCAGGAACGGTAAATGGACGGCTGCATCGCAAAAATGGCTGCTACAGCCGCGATGACCGGCGAGGATAAATGCAGCCACATGCTGATGTATAATGCGAGCGTGACGGCGATTCCCGTCTTTAACATTCGCGCTCCGAATGTCACGGCTTCATCTCCTCCTCATTTTGAATCCGCAATTTGAATGATTTATACGATAAAAAACCGGTCCCTGTTTCATTTTTCCTCTATACGAAATGTTACCCGATGTTTTTGGTTCTGATGCAGCCCGCTTCCTCGGTCCTTGCCGCCAAAAAAGAAAGTATGTTTTTTCCAAAAAGGCCCATAATAAGTAGAGTCTTATGAAAGAATGACCATAACATCAAAGAGGTGACAAGATGAACCCGTTCAGAAAAACGATATTGGCAGGAGCCCTTTCCTGCATTTTGGCCGGAGGGGCTTTGTCCTTCGGGCATACAGCGGCGGCGGAGCAGGCGCAGACAACGCCCTCCGAGGTGAAACCCGGGACGGAAACCGAAAAACGCGATGGGGAGCATCACAGACGCCACGGGCATCACGGCCGCAAATTCGTCTTGTTCAAGGACGCAGCCACCCTGCTGGATATGACCGAAACCGATTTGAAAAAGGAATGGAAGCAGGGCAAAACGCTCCAGCAAATCGCCAAAGAGAAAAAGAACTGGGATGCCGAAGTGTTCGTGCAGAAGCTCGCGGCCGTGCAAAGCGCCAAAATCGATAAGGCGGTAAAAGACGGCAAAATGACGAGCCAGCAGGCGGAGCAGCTGAAGAAAAAGCTTCCGGGCATGCTGAAACGCTTCACGCAGCATCAGTACCATCCGAGCCAGGAACGCCGGTTGCCGGCCGCCCACTCCGCGATTTGACTTTTTTGCGGCACAATAAAATCCTAACGGACTTCGTTAGGATTTTTTGTTTTGCTATCCCCTTTTTTTCGCGTCCGTCTTCTGCCGGGTTTTTCGCGGTTCCCTGAGGTGGTTGTTGATCGGCACATCCAGCAGATCCAGCAGGAACATGAACACCGGCACGCCGAGGATCAGACCCCACACCCCGAAGAAATGCTCGGAAACGATCAGCACCGCAAACGTGTAAAAAATCGGAAGATGCGTCTTGTCGGACATGAACTTCGGGTTCATGACGTAAGCTTCGAACGCGTGCAGAACGGCCACCATCAGCAAGACGTAAATGACCTTCGGGAGCCCTCCGATGCTGAAGGCGATGGCGCAGAGCGGAATAAGCGAAACGATCACGCCCATGACCGGAATGAGTCCGAGCAGGAAGATCATAATCCCGAGCGCAAACAAATTCGAAAAGCCCATGATCCATAAGAACAACGTCGAAAAGACCGCGTTGATGACCGATATCAAAAATTGGACCTCGATCACTTTGCCGAACGAATCCGTGAATTTTTTTCCGAAGTAGGCCAGCTCGTCGTATACATAGGATAATTTGCTTGTTCTGAATTTTCCCGTGAAACTTGTCACTTTCTCCTTTTCCAGCATGAAAAACAAGCTCATGATGATGGCAAGCGCCAAATTCAAGCTGAACTTTCCGACGTTGGAGATGGTGCTGGATACGATGTCAAACCCCTGTTTGATGTAGGCCGCAATATCGATTTTGTGGATATAATCCAAAATATAATTCATGACTTCATTGTTCGTCAGCACCAACGGATTGCTGTAAAAATAAATGACCTGGTTGATCAGGCCGTTGAGCTCCGCGATCAGCTTGGGCGCATACATGTAAGCCCCGATCGACAATGCGGCCACAAACAGCACGTAGATCAGGATGAGCGCGATTTTTTTTGCTGATCCCCATCCGGTTCGTGTAACGCCGGGTCACGGAAGAATGCACCCGGTTCACGAGGTATGTAAGAATGAAGGTGATCAGGATCAGGTTCATCATGCTTCTGAACAGGTACATGAACAGGATGAGCAGGATGAGCACCACGCCTCTTTTTACGGCAGGAAGCTGCAGCACTTCTTTCATCGACGTCATTGCTTTGCAATCATTCTCCTTTTATCTTTAAAGTTTCTCTCCATGTTTGGCTTGCAAAGTTCTCTATGCTTCCATATTACGCGAGGCCCGGCTTTCCATGCAAGTTTCCTGAATGCCTCCAATATTTTTCGAACAACAGAATCGAAACCATCAGCCATGCGGCGCTCGCCAAATATCCTCCAAGCACGTCGCTCGGGTAATGAACCCCCAAATAGATCCGGCTGATGCCGATCAGGAGCGTTAACGCAACCCCGGCCGCGATCATGGCGATTCTTCCAGCAAGAAAAGGGATGTGCCTCCACACCAAAAAAGCAAACGCGCCGTACAGCGAAAAGGCTCCCATCGAATGGCCGCTCGGAAAACTGTAGCCCGTAATCTCGATCAACCGGTGCGTATTGGGCCTGTCCCGCTGAATGGCATACTTCAGAAGCAGGTTCCATAGCTCGGAACCGCCTACCGCCGTCAAAAACATCAGCAGCTCGCGCCGGTGCTTCAGGACGACCATCAGGAAAAAGAATGCCAAGACGGAAAGGATGACCGCCATCAGCGAGGACCCTAAAAAGGTAAACCATTTCATGACGCGCGTCAGTCCGTCGTTCTCCAACCCCTGCACGGCCGAGATGACGGCATCGTCGAACCATGCGATGTGACCGGTCTCAATCAAAACGGCCACGATCAAAAACAATACGGCAAAAATAAACGCGGCGGTAATCAACTTTCGCAGCCGTTCGCGCCTTAATGTCATATTTCGAATTTCCTCCCGTCTTTTGGATCAGGCTTCTTGCAGCCCTTCATTATTATCCACAAACCATATGCTTTTGTCACGCGTAAGCGTCCCTAAAATGCAACGAAGCAGCGGCCGTCGGCCGCTGCTTCGTTTCGGGGTCGAGTCCGGTATGTAACAAGACCCTTCGGATGGAAAGGATTAGAATCCTTTGTATTGCGGTTCTTCGTTTTCAAGCTGCTGAACTCTGCTCTCCACCTGCTGCACGATTTGCTGGGTTTGCTGCGCGGCAGCGGTGAACAGGTTTTTGGCCTCTTGGTTTTGCGTGCTGAGCGCAAACGTCTCGAGGCTTGCTTGAGCGCTCTTCAGAGAAGCGAGAGTCGTTTTAACCTGGGAAGCTACTGTCATCTCG
The DNA here is from genome assembly GCF_018333375.1 of Paenibacillus cookii. Taxonomy (GTDB): domain Bacteria; phylum Bacillota; class Bacilli; order Paenibacillales; family Paenibacillaceae; genus Paenibacillus_AQ; species Paenibacillus_AQ cookii. The sequence continues at coordinate 83,404 of NZ_BORW01000017.1, read as the reverse complement.
GTCACACCTCCTTCGAATGCAAAAGTACGAATCATAATCTAACCTGCATGGATTGAAAAAATTCATAAAATGAAGGAACGATGCAAATAATTTGGTTATTCAGACTGAAATGGGGGTTATGTTATGCCGGAATGGGTCGAGGTCATTGTCCGCACCCTGGCATCGATCATCGTATTGTTTGGTTTAACCAAGCTGCTTGGCAAGAGGCAGATTTCCCAGCTCTCCTTCTTCGAATACATTACGGGGATTACGATCGGGGATCTGGCGGCGGCAATCTCGCTTAACGTCAAGGAAGCCTGGTATTTGGGAGTCATCTCATTGACCGTGTGGGTGCTCGTATCGTTAGGCATCGAATTTTTGCAGCTCAAGAGCAAAAAGGCGCGGGATTTCATCGACAGCACGAGCACGATCCTGATCAAGGACGGCAAAATCATGGAGGACAATCTCAAAAAAGAGCGGCTGTCCAATGAGGAGCTGATGCAGCTACTCCGGACCAAAAATGCCTTCAAAGCGGCAGAAGTCGAGTTTGCTCTCATGGAACCCAACGGCGAAATCAACGTTCTCCTCAAAAAGGAAAACCAGCCGCTTACGCCGACGCATCTGGGCATTAAGGTCGGGCCCGAATCCGAGCCGCAAACCGTCATCCTCGACGGCAAGGTGATGGACGAACCCCTGGCGACGCGGGGGCTCAACCGGAGCTGGCTTCATACGGAGCTTGAAAAACTCGGGGTTTCGCTCGACAACGTGTTTATCGGACAAGTGGATGCCTACGGCCAGCTGTACGTCGATTTGTTCGACGATCAGGTCAAAGTTCCCCAGCCGCAGCAAAAAGCATCGCTGTACGCGAATCTGAAAAAATGCCAGGCGGATCTTGAAATGTTCGGATTGTCCACGGACCGGGCGGAGGCCAAAACGCTGTATGAGCAATGCTCAAACCAGCTTGAACAGGTCATCTCCGACGTCAAGCCGTTATTAACGCGTTAGGAGGACAAAATAATGGTCAGCAAAAAGAAAAAAAAGCTCACCCCTGTCATGCAGGAATATCAAGCCCTGGCCAAAAAACGCGAGCCGAGCAAATTTGCTTTCATTAAATTATGCAGAGCTTTCCTGGTTGGCGGCCTCATCTGCCTTTTGGGACAAATCATCCAGCAGCTGTTCGTTCATTTCGGCGGTTTCAGCATCAAGGAGGCCGGCAGCCCGACCACCGGCGTGCTGGTTCTGATCTCGGTCATTCTGACAAGCCTCGGAGTATACGATAAAATCGCCCAATGGGCCGGGGCGGGCACGGCCGTGCCGGTGACCGGCTTTGCCAACGCGATGGCCTCGGCCGCCATCGAATACCGCCGGGACGGAATCGTGCTCGGCATGGGCGGGAGCATTTTCAAGGTCGCCGGACCCGTGATCGTGTTCGGCACGGTAGCGGCATTTGCCGTCGGCATCGCCCACATCATCTTTGATCCCAACATCGTAGGAGGTTGAACCGAACATGCTGAAAGGCCATCAAAGCTGGGTTTTTGACAATAAACCTTCCATCCTTTCCGCCGCGACGTCCGTCGGGCCCTTTGAAGGACAAGGCCCGCTCGCCGAGGACTTCGATATCGTCCACAGCGAGCTGTATCTCGGGCAGGACAGCTGGGAGAAAGCCGAAAAGGCCTTCCTTGAGGAAGCGGCCAAAATGGCGATCCAGCATGCCGGATTGACCGAAGGGCAAATCCAGTTCCATTTCGGCGGCGACCTGATGAACCAGATCATTTCGAGCAGCTTTGCCGCCCGAACGCTGGCGATTCCGTATTTCGGGCTGTTCGGCGCCTGCTCCACGTCGATGGAAAGCCTGGCGCTCGCCGCTTACGTCGTCAACTCCGGCGGGGCGAAACATACGCTTGCCGCCACCTGCAGCCATAACGCAAGCGTCGAAAAGCAGTTCAGGTATCCGACCGAATACGGGTCGCAAAAACCGCCGACGGCCCAATTTACCGTTACCGGGGCCGGCGCCGCCGTGCTAGGGCGGGAAGGGAACGGGCCGTACGTCACGTCGGCTACGATCGGACGCGTCGTCGACATGGGCATGACGGATCCGTTTAACATGGGAGCCGCCATGGCGCCTGCCGCGGTCGACACGATCGAAGCCCATTTCCGCGATCTTCAGATCGAACCCGGTTATTACGACCTTATTGTGACCGGGGACCTGTCGAAGGTCGGATATGAAATCGCCTGCGATTTGTTCAAAAAACATAACATCCCGATGGAGCAAACGACGTACTCGGACTGCGGCATGATGATCTACGATTACAAAACCCAAAACGTGCAAGCCGGGGCGAGCGGCTGCGCCTGCTCGGCGGTCGTCACTTACGGCCATTTGCTGAACCGGATGCGCCGCGGCGAACTGAACCGGATTTTGGTCGTCGCTACCGGGGCCCTTCTGTCCCCGCTGTCTTATCAGCAGAACGAATCGATCCCGTGCATCGCCCACGCGGTGTCCATCGAACGGGAAAAATAAATCGGATGGCAAACATGGCTGTTTTTGCTGCTTATGGCGGAACAACGGCCATGTTTTTTTGCCGTTTCTTAAAACCTCATTAAAATTTTTTGTTCACAATTTATTTCTTCTTAAGGATAAATGCTCCCGAATCTGGTAAAGTGATACGCATAAGTGTTATTGTTATATCAAAGGAGGAGTTAGATTTAATGTCGGAAAAAGAAAAAGACACATTGAATGAAGAAAACCTCACACCTGAAGAGCAATCGGGGGTAAACCAAGGGCAGGACGCGCTGTCATCGGATAAGCCTGCCGCGGAAAAGCCGGCTCCGGCAAAGACAGACAAGGACGCTCCGGCCTCCGCCCACGCAGCCAAAACGCCTAAAGCGGGTTCCATACCGCCGACGCCGGCTCCTGCCTCGGGCAACAAATTGTGGATGGTCGTTTCCTTGGTGCTGGCGATCGTGCTGGTCGTCGTGCTGATCAAACCACCGTTCGCCAAAGGCGGCAGCAGCGAAGCGGTCGCAACGGTCAACGGCGAAAAAATTACGAAAGACAAGCTTTACGGCGCATTGGTCAAAGTCGGCGGCACGCAAACGCTGGACAACCTGATCTCGGAAACGCTTCTGAACCAGGAGCTTTCCAAAAAAGGCCTCAAGGTTGCTCAAGCCGATATCGATAAAGAAAAAGAGTTCATCAAAAAACAATACGGCGACGAAGAAACGTTCCAATCGGCGTTGATGCAAAGCGGCATGTCCGAAGAAGACTTCAACGATCAAATGGAAATGCAGGCCAAGCTGCGCAAGCTGCTGGAGCCGGAAGTCAAAGTCACCGACGAAGACACGAAAAAATATTTCGAAGAAAACAAGGCTTCCTACGACACGCCTGAAGAAGTCAAAGCATCCCATATCCTCGTAGCCACCAAGGAAGAAGCCGAAGACATCCTGAAGCAGCTGAAAAACGGCGCGGATTTCGCGAAGCTGGCCAAGGAAAAATCGACGGATCCGGGCTCCAAGGATCAAGGCGGCGATCTCGGGTACTTCCCTCGCGGCAAAATGGCCAAGGAGTTCGAAGATACGGCGTTTAAGCTGAAGGACGGCGAACTGAGCGGCGTCGTCAAGACCGATTTCGGGTACCATATCATCAAGAGAACAGGTTATAAAGCAGCCCATGCGGCAACGCTCGACGAGAAAAAAGCGGACATCAAAGAGCAGCTGATCTTCCAGCAGCTCATGCAAAAAGCTCCGACTTGGCTCGCCGACATCAAGGCAAAAGCGAAAATTACGAACACCCTGGAAAAAGCGGAAGCTTCCAGCAAAGAAGAAAGCAAATAATCGGTACATCAAAAAGGATACGCCAGGCGGCGTATCCTTTTTTTGCGTTCAGGATAAGCATTTCGGGATTTTGGCGACGTCAGCCTCTATGCCACCGGTATCCGACTCCCCACACCGTCTGGATCGGCGTATAGGAAAGTCCGGCGCGTTGAACCTTTTCGCGGATGTTTTTGACATGGGTGTCCACAACCCGGTAATCCCCTGCATAATCGTTGCCCCAGATGTTTTCGATCAGCATGTCCCGCGAGTAGACGCGATGTTCGTTTTCCGCCAGCAGCAGCAATATGTCGAATTCCTTTTGCGTCAAATCCAGCGGCGTATGCTCAACGAGCACCTCCCGGCCTTCCGGATAGATGGTCAACCCCGGCATGTCCAGCTTTCGGACATGACCGGCCTGAAGCCGGGCTTGCCTCGATCTGCGGATCAAGGCGCGAAGCCGTTCCGTCAGTTCTTCCGGCTGAAACGGCTTCGGCAAATAATCGTCCGCGCCGATTTTCATCCCCTTCACGATGTCCTTCGTATCGGAACGCGCGCTCAGCATCAGCACCGGCGCCATGGAAAATCCCCGCAGCTCCTCGCATACCTGCCACCCGTCCATGTCGGGCATCATGACGTCCAGCACGACGGCATCGAATGCGCCGGCCCGCAGCAGGTCCAGCGCTTCGCTCCCGCTTGCCGCTTCCCTGACGCCGAACCCCGCCTGCTCCAAATAAATGCGCAGGAGATTGCGCATGTTCCATTCGTCATCAACGATCAAAACCCGGTCTTTTCCCATTTCCGTTTCCTTTCCCTTCAGCGGCGTCTCCGGCCGGAAACGTGAGGATGAACGAGGTTCCCGTTCCAGGCGTGCTGCGAACCTCGACCGTTCCTCCCTGAAGCTCCGCCAGTTTTTTCACGATGGAAAGGCCGAGGCCGCTCCCGCCGTGCTGCCGGGAACGCGACTTTTCGACCCTGTAAAAACGCTCGAAAATGTAGGGCAGCTCCTCCGCGGGAATACCGGGTCCGGTATCGCTGACTTCGATCCTGATCCGGTTCCCCTCGCTTGCGGCGCTCAACACAATCTCGCCTTTCGTCGTAAAGGAGACGGCATTATCCAGCAGATTGATCAATATTTGCTCCATGCGGTTGCCGTCGGCCCAGACATATTGCTCCTTCCGGGGATGGCGGACATGAATGCCGATGCCCTTGCTTTCCGCCCGAAGCTTTACCTTCAGCGCGCTTTTGTCCAACAAGCCGTTGACCTCCACCCATTCGGGACAAAGATCGATCCGGCCTTCCTCCATTTTCGCCAGATCGAACAGCTCGCGGATCAGGACCATCAGGCGGCGCGCTTCTTGGGCGATGATGTCGAGCGTTTTTCTCTGTTCCTCTTCGCCATGAACGAGTCCCTTCGAAAGCACGTCGGCATACCCCTCAAGGTACGTAATCGGGGTCCGCAGCTCATGGGAGATGTTCGCAAAAAACTCGTTTCTCGTATCCCTGTACCGCTGGAGTTCTCCGGCCAAATCGTTGATGGCCCCGATCAGCGACCCGATCTCGTCTTTCCTCGTGACCGGCAGCCGGGTTTCAAGTTCTCCCCTGGCAATTCGCCGCGCCGCCCTTTCGATCTGCAGCAGGGGACGCGACAGCTTCCTGGACAGCATGAACACAAGGCCCAGCGTGACGAGGAACGCGCCCGCTCCCGTCAGGGCGATCATCGTCCGGATCGAGCGGATCGAATGCTTCATCGCCTCCAGCGAGCTGATGACATACACGCCTCCGATGAACCTGCCGTTTTCGTCCGTCATCGGTTTGCCGTGCAGCAGCAGCCATTTGCCGTCCGCGGAAAATTCCGTTTCCACCTGACGGGAAGCCAGCAAATTCGGGCGGTCCCAAATCCCGTCCGGGTATTGCCTCTGCCGAATCAACTCGGCATCCCGCTTGGAAAACGTGCCGTCCGCCCGCAGCAAAAAAATGTCCACGTTCGAAAATTCGGCCATCGTGCCGATCAGATCGTTGGCGGCATACGATTGCTTTTGCAGCATGTGCACGACGTGAGCCGCAAGCTCTTCCGCTTCGTGATGGCTTTGTTTCGTCGTGAACTTGGTAAACAATCCGCCCATCACGACGCCCAACAGCAGCAGCACGGCGACGAACATGCCAAGCATGACGGCGCCAAGCTTGACGTCGATCCGGTTCCATCTTTTCATTGCCATCGTTCGCTCCCTCTAGGCATTCCCCCGGCTGCACCCGCGAGCCGTTCGCGGAGTTTCGGCAGCCGGATTTTATCGCGAGTCCAGAGTCCAGTATAGGCCATAAATGTGTAGAATCCATGAAGCCGCCCGTTTTTCGAAAAAACATGCTGCCGGTTATAGTCCCAAAGAAATATATTTGATCTCCAAATATTCCTCGATGCCGAAATGGCCGCCCTCGCGTCCCAGCCCGCTCTGCTTGAAGCCCCCGAACGGGGCTTGCGCCGTGGACGGAAGCGGGTCGTTGACCCCGACGATGCCGTATTCCAGCGCTTCCGCGGCATACAGCGCTTCTTTGATGTTTCCCGTGAATACGTATGCCGCAAGCCCGTACGGACTGCGGTTGGCGCGTTCGACCGCCTCCTCCAGCGTGCGGAAGGTCGTAATCGGCGCGAGCGGGCCGAACGTCTCCTCGTTCATGCATTCCATCTCGTCGGTGGCGTTCATCACGACCGTGGGGTTCATGAAATAACCCTTGGCGCCCTCCGGCGCGTCCCCGCCCGTCAGAATCGTCCCGCCTTTGGCTTTGGCGTCTTCGATCTGGCGCTTCACCTTTTCGACGGCTTTGGCATTGATCAGCGGACCGATGTCCACGCCTTCCTCCATGCCGTTTCCGACCTTAAGCCGGGATGCGCGCTGCGCCGCCCTTTTCGCGAATTCGTCGGCGATCGATTCCTCCGCGTAAACCCGGTTCGTGCATACGCAGGTTTGTCCGCCGTTGCGGAATTTGGAGGCGATCAGCCCCTCGACCGCTTGATCCAGATCGGCCTGCGCCGTCACGATAAACGGTGCGTGGCCGCCCAGCTCGAGCGATATTTTTTTGACCGTGCCGGCCGCGCCGCGCATCAGCATTTTCCCGATCGCCGTCGATCCCGTGAACGAAATTTTGCGGACCCGTTCGTCCTGTTGCCATGCTTCGGCGATCGGAGCCGCATCCCCGGTCACGACATTGAATACGCCCGCGGGAATGCCCGCCCGTTCGGCCAACTGGGCCAGCCTCAAGGCCGTAAACGGCGTTTCCTCCGACGGTTTGAGCACGACCGTGCATCCGGCGGCCAGCGCCGGAGCGACCTTGCGCGTGATCATCGACGCCGGGAAATTCCACGGGGTAATTGCCGCGATGACGCCTACCGGCTGCTTGTGCACCCATATTCTTTTGTTCGGGGAAGAAGCCGGGATCGTCTGCCCGTATACCCGTTTGCCTTCTTCGGCGTACCAGGAAACGAAGCTGTTCGCGTACCCGATTTCTCCGGCCGCTTCCTTGAGCGGCTTGCCCTGCTCGGCCGTCATGATTTGGGCCAGCTCCTGCGTGTGCGCTTCGATCAGCGCATGCCATTTCATCAGCAATCCGGCCCGTTCGTTCGCCGTCAAGGCGGACCAGGAGGCCAGCGCCGCATAAGCCGCGTCCGCCGCTTGGCGCGCCGCGTCCGCGCCGCCTCTCGGAATCGAGCCGATCACTTCGAGCGTCGCCGGGTTCCGAACCTCCAGCTCCTCCCGGCAGCTTATCCACTCGCCATTAATATACATGTTCTGGATATACATCCGTAAGTCTCCCCTTTCCTGCGAAGGCTGATATGGATCGAAAAATGCTTCTGCCGCACCCGGAACTTAAAACGTCTATCGATGCATTTCAAAGAAGACCGGCTGCTTTTAACAGAGTTGTTTGAGATGCAAGGTCCGCCGTGCTTCGAAACTTGCGCTTTTTCCATCAGGATTTTGCAAAACCCTCATACCTATAAATATACCCTTTTTATAGGCCGTGCCGTCAATGTCGGCAGGAGCACATGGCATGAAATGCCAAAAAGCCACCCGTTCCTGCCGGAAAGGATGGCTTCTTGTCCCCGCGAACGAAATCGGCGGATGACGGTTAGCTTCTGCCCAATATTTTTCTCCCGAAGGTGAATATCACGGCAAGCATCGACAGCCCCACGATCAGCTGCATGCCGTACACCCGCGTCCAATCCGGCCAATGCCGGATCGCCTCGGAGGCGTTGCCGCCGAGTAGAGGGCCGAAAAAAGCGGCCACTCCCGTAATCGCCGCGTACATCGCCATGTACATCGGACGTTCGCTTTTCGGCGTGTCGCCGATCATGAAATTGAAGGCCAGCTGGTTAAAGCCCCCGACCCCGATGCCAAAGACGATATGGGCGGCAAACAGGACCGGCAGCATCGGCAGCGCGGACAACAACCCCCACATCAAACACGAAAGGGCGATGACCGGCAGCGTCCAAAAGAGGAGGCGCCTGTTGCTGTAGCGGGTGTTCAGGCTGCCCCAAACGTAAAAGCTTCCCATCATGAACACGGTCTGGGCCACGTTAAGCAGCGACAGCGTTTGATGGTTGACATGGAGCAGCTGGAGCATGACGAAGGAATACAGCGGCACGACCAGGTTTTGCAAAAACAGAAAGCTTCCCAAAAAAAGGGTCGACTTCATGAACGCGCCGTCCTTCAGCGGCTTTTTCAGCATCGGAACGAAGCGGCGCTCCGAAGAATGCTCGAAAGGCATATCGGGATAAAAGAAAAACATCGCAATGTTGGCGGCGATGCAAATCCAGACGACCACGTACAGGATGAGGTAGCCCGTGCCTCCGGGTTCATGGTCCAGAAGCATCCCCCCGCCGTACATGACCAGCGTCCCCAAAGCGTTCAGCATCGTGTTGCGGATCCCGAAATACCGCCCGCGGACACGGGCGGGAACGATATCGCTGATCAGCGAGTTCCACAAAATCCCCCCGACGGTGTTAAACGTAAAAGCAAGCGTATACAAAATGATAAAGGCGGTGACCCATAGCGGTTTGGGAAACAAAAACGGGATCAGTCCCGTGCTGCCCCACAAAATCCGGTGTATGGCCACGAACAGGACAAGCGTCCACTTGCGGCTGTGCAGCCGCTGGATCAAAAATGCGGCGAACAGCTGGGCAATATTGACGAACGTCGTGATCGCCAGCACGAAGCCCAGCTGACTGGAGTCGGCTCCGAGATACAGCAGATATCCCGTCAGGAATTGTCCCCCGAGCAGCGTCTGGAACATCACCGCGGGCACGCCTTCCATCGTGGCAATTCTCAGGTTTTTGCGCTGAATCGATTTTTTGCGCGCGTACTGCCGTCTCGTTCTTAATGAAATCATGATGTACTCTCCTTCGGAGCTCCCGTATGTTGGTTCCGGATTTCAAATATGGGGCGGATGCCTTCTTTTTCTTGTCTTGATCATCATTCTACTCGCAAAGGGTCACGAGTCAATAAGGGCAACCGGCCTTATGATCACAAAAATATTTGTGGAAATTCACGTGGAAATCCCTTGCCGAAAGCGATATATTGTAAGGTCGCGGCTCATGAACGAAAGCTCCCTCGCGAACATCGCAAACAAAGCTCCCCGGACTTGAGCAGCCTTGTTCTGACGGCGCATCATGGGTTGCATCGGTTCAAAACCGTTCTATGCCCCGAGAATTCCGGCCGCTGGGATCACGCCGAACTTCGCGGCCAGCTCGGACAGCTCCCGGTCGGTTATCGACTGTTTGATTCCGTGGGCTGCCGTCAGCATGTACACCTGCGCCGCCTTTTCCACCGTTTCGATCAACCCGAAGGCTTCATCCATCGTTGATCCGCTGCCGAAAATGCCGTGATGCGGCCACACCACCGCTTTTGTCTTTTTCATTTTATCTGCGGTTTTCCGCCCGATATCCGCTCCTCCCGGAACCATCCACGGCAATACGCCCACTCCTTCCGGGAACACGACGATGCATTCGGTGCACATTTGCCAAAGCGTTTTTGTGAATTTTTTCTCATCCAAGTCGTGAACAAAGGTCATCGTAATGACATGCGTGGCATGGGAATGCATGACGACCCGGTGTTCGGGGTCCGCCCGCAAACGTTCGATATGGCTCATAAAATGCGCGGCCAGTTCGCTTGTCGGCGAAGCATTCCCTTCGAATCCCCACAATACTTCGGCGCGTTCCCCGTCTGCCGTTACGCGGATGATGCCGAGGCTCCCCGCCGGATCGGAAACGATGTTCCTGAAATATTTGCCGGAGCCGGTCACGAGGAATATTTTGCCTGCAAGCTCGGGAACCGGAAACGATAAAGCGATCGTCCGCCCGACTTCGCCAAGGCGGAGGTAAGAGGCAACCTCTTCTTCTTCCAATATGCGGCTGATATTCCCGCCGTTCCGTTCGTCCCAACCGAGCGTCCACATATGGTAAGCCATCTCTGCCATTTCGCGGACCGCAGGGATCGCGGTATTTGAAACATGATGCCGGTCCGATGCAATGATTGTCGTGCTCACGGTAAGCCTCTCCTTTGATCTGATCTGTATTTTTCACCTTCATCGTACTCCCGGGAATCCGCCAAGTCAACATAAACAAAAATATAAATGTTGTTTTATTTTTGTTTGTGTACTTTTTTAGTCTGAGCAGAATAAAATTTGCGCACGTATGTTTTGTTGTTGACATATTTAGGAATCTGTTTTATAGTAATATCGATTTTATTCGATGATCGGCTTACGTGAAGCACTCGTAAGGAAAGGCTCCCTGCCTTTTTTTGCGGGTGCTTTTTGCGTCTTTTGGCCTCTTTTAGTCCCTTTGCCGCTCATCCCATTTTTATCGCAAAGGAGAATGTCCATGAATCCCGTCAAAAAAATCGCCGCTGTTTTTCTGTCCCTGTTGATCGCCTTGTCTTTATACGACTCCCGGATGGCCGAAGCGGCGGCCTCCATGCAGTGGTCCCCAACCCAGCAGCAGGCGGTGGACCGCGCCACGGCCTCGGACGGCGTCCTTCGCAGCCAGCTTTCTTCGCTGTACCGCACGTTTACCGATGTGCAGGAACAGCTGCGCCAAAGCGACCTTAACATCAACGCCCAGCATTACAAAAACGAAGAAACCAAGTCCGGCCTGACCAAGCAGGTCAAAATGATCGACGCGGACAAAATCGCCAAACTGGAAGCCGCGGCCAAACAAGCAAAGGACAAATACAAACCTTTGTTTTCGATGTACACCTCGATCAACCAGCAGGTCAAAACCGCAAACAAGCTCAAAAACAAGCAGCTGTCCTCCGCGCTGAAAGCCCAGGCCGACACGATGAAAGTCGCGGTCCAAATCGCCAAAGCGGACATCAAAAACAAGGAGCAGGCGCTCAGCGCGGCCAAAACGAAACGAACCGCCGCACAGAAGAAAATCCGCGGCATCATGGCGCAGGCCGACCCGCTCCGCATCCGGATCAAAGCCGAAAAAAGCACGGCCAGCAGCCTGAACAAAAACGTAAGCCCGCTGTGGAGAAACGTAACCCAAGCCGTTAAAGGCGGGAACGGCAAACAAGTGTATAACGCGCTGAACACCCTTGTCTCCCAGCTCCGCCAAATCCAGGAACGGAAGCAGAGGATTCTATCGCTGGAAAATCAAATCGGCGGCATCCTGCAAAACGCAAAAACGCAGCTCGCCTCCGTGTCATAACCGCCTTGCAAAGCAATTGAACGCCTTTCGAAAATGGTGATTGCGCCGTCCACCAGATTTTGGTATGATGGAGTCCTTCTCACTCGTTACGCCTTGACTGAAGTTGACGGTTTTCGTCGCCACAAAACTTATCGGAGGTGTTCAATGCTCTATTTCACTTTGGCTTCAAAAGCGTACGCCCGCAATTTGCACTACCGCGGGGCGCACATGCTGCACAATGTCGCAAGCGCTCTCTTCGGCTATCTGTACGCCTGCATCTGGATCGGGATCGGACAGGACCACCCGCTTGGCGAATACGGCGTGCACGGCATGGTCGGCTACATTGCTTTTAATCAGGCATCGCTGTGGGTGTCCGGCTTCGTGAGCAACGGGCTCGGCATACCGCAAGCGGTCAGGACAGGCCAAATCTCCCTCGATTTAATGCGGCCTGTCCATTTGTTTGTCATGTGCATGTGCAGGGAATGGGGACAGATCGCGTATCAGTTCGTCTATAAATCCGTCCCGATCTATCTGCTGTATATGCTCGCGTTCAAGCTGTCCCTGCCTACCCGGCCGGACACGCTCCTGTTTGCGGCCGTCGCCCTTGCGGCTGCGGGTTATATGTCGATCTGCATCAACTACATGATCGGGGCGACGTCGCTGTGGACCACCGAATCAAGCTGGTTGTACTGGGTCAACCATGCGCTCATCAATTTGCTCGCCGGGTTTCTGATTCCGGTCGAATGGCTGCCGTCTTGGCTGCAGACGGTCGGCTGGTTGTCGCCTTATCCGTATCTGTTGTACGTTCCGACGCGCATCTACATGGGTTATGAACAACCGGGTATCCTGCTCGGTTCAGTTGCTTGGTGCATGCTCCTCACGCTGCTTTGTCTGCTCGTCACCGCTGCGGTCAGGCGGAAAGTCGAGGTGCAGGGAGGATGACGATGAAGCATTGGTTCGACCTTTATGCCGTATTAATCCGTTCGAGCATCCAAAGCCGGATGCAGTACAGGATGAACTTCGTGCTCGGCACCCTCCTCGCCTCCCTCATCCAAATCGCGGAATTTCTGATGATCGCCATCATTTTGAACAAATTCGGGGCCGTCAAGGGATGGTCGCTCCATGAAGTCGGTTACCTGTTTGCCGTCATGACGTTGTCCAAAACGCTGTATCGCACCTTTGCCAGCGACGTGCACCACCTGGAAAGGTATTTGACGACCGGCGAGCTTGACCAGCTGCTGACCCGGCCGATGCCGGTCCTGCTTGCTTTGATGAGCCAAAACGTCCGGCTGATGCCCGCCGAATTGCTCCAAGGAAGCGCCGTGTTGTATTGGTCGCTGCACGGGTTGATGTCAGCGGGGCAGATCACATGGACGGCCGTGCCGTATACCCTTCTTGCGATCATCACCGGTGCCGTGATCCTGTTCGCGATCGGTCTGGCGACCGCCGCGGTCGGTTTTTGGATGACGCGGATCAACGAGCTGCAGACGCTGACGGAAGACGCTTCGCAAACGGCGGCCCGTTACCCGCTGGTGTTGTACCCGTCGTGGCTCCGCTCCTTCCTGCTTGTCGCCATTCCCGTCGGTTTTGTCAATTATGTCCCCTCCCTGTTCATTTTGCGGGGAGAATACGGCCCTTGGCTTATTTTGGCCGTCGCGCTGCTTGCCGCCTGCGTACTGGGACTTGCGCTTACATTTTGGAAATTCGGGCTTTCGCGTTATCAAAGCACGGGAAGCTAAGGAAAAGGAGTTCTGATCATGGGAGCAATGATTGAAGTATGCGGGCTTCATAAGCAGTTCCGGACGCCGGTCGTCAAGGAAGGCCGTTTCGCCGGCATCCGCACGTTGTTTACGAGGGAATACCGCCTCAAGGAAGCGGTGAAGGATATCAGCTTTACGATCCAAAAAGGGGACTTCGTCGGTTACATCGGCCCGAACGGAGCCGGCAAATCGACGACGATCAAAATGTTGACGGGCATTCTTCACCCCTCTGCGGGCGAAGTCAAAATCAACGGGGTCGATCCCCATAAGCACAGGCGCCGGGTGGCCCAAAAGCTCGGCGTCGTGTTCGGGCAGCGCAGCCAGCTGTGGTGGGATTTGCCCGTCAAGGATTCCTACGACATTTTGGCCCATATGTATAGGGTCGCCCCTGCCGAAAAAGAGCGGCGCCTGGCCGAGCTCGGCGAACTGCTGGACCTGAAGGAGTTTTGGGAGACGCCGGTCCGCAAGCTGTCGCTCGGGCAGCGGATGCGCGCCGATATTGCTGCCTCGCTGCTGCACGATCCGGACGTTTTGTTCCTGGACGAGCCGACGATCGGCCTCGACGTAACCGCCAAACGGAGCATTCGCGAATTTTTGAAAACGCTGAACGGTGAATTCGGAAAAACGATTCTGCTGACGACCCACGACATGGACGACATCGAACAGCTCTGCCGGCGGGTCATGGTCATCAATCACGGGGAACTCAGCTACGAGGGAACCATCGAGCATTTGCGGGACAAAATCGGGCTCCCGACCGTCATCCGGATCGTCTTCCGCGGCTCCTACCGTCTGCCGGCGCAGGAAGGCGCGAGGATGCCGCTGCAACTCCGCCTGGACGGCGCGGAGGGCGAATTCCGAATCATCGAAGCGAGCAGCAGCGAGGTGCTGATCGAAGCGAACCGGCAACAGGCCAAGGCGATGGACATTTTGCGGATGGTCGGCGGCTGGGGAGAAATTGCGGACATTCATATGGAGGAACCCGATTTCGAGGATATCATCCACCGGGTGTATTAACGATTTTTACGGGGAGAAGCAGGATGCGCGGACGTACAACGTCCGCAGCCTCCTGCTTTTGTTTTTTTTCACAGGTATGATAAAAGGATTCTACATCTGGGATCCGGCCTGATAGTTAAGCAAGAGCTTAAAGGCGCCTTTGTTCTCTTGCGACAGCTGCGTGTATCCGCCTTGTTGAATGACCCGGCCGCGATCCATGACGATCACGTGGTCGGCATTGCGAATGGTGGAAAGACGGTGGGCGATGACGATAATGGTCACGCTCCCTTTCAATTCTTCCAGAGCCTGCTGAATTAATCGTTCGTTTTCGCTGTCCAGCGCGCTTGTCGCCTCATCCAGGACGAGGATCGCGGGGCGCTTCAAGATCGCCCTTGCCAATACGATTCGCTGCCGTTCCCCTCCCGATAACCGGATGCCCCTATCGCCGATGACCGTATCCAGTCCTTGGGGAAGTTGGCGCACAAATTCGTCGGAGGCGGCGAATTTCAAAGCGCTCCACAGCTGTTCATCGCTGGCCTCCGGATCGACCAGCTTCAAATTGTACCGGATGCTCTCATTGAACAGAAAAGGATCCTGCGGTACATAACCGATGGCGCTGCGCAAAGACAGAAGCTTCCGCTCGTCCCGAAGGGATACGCCGTCGATAAGCACCTGTCCTGATTCAGGCTGGATCAAACCCATGAGCATATCGATAAGCGTGCTTTTGCCAGAACCGGATTTGCCTACGATGGCCGTCATGCGGTTCGCGGGAATATGTACGTTAACGTTGCGCAAAGCGTACTGGGAAGCATGGGGGTCGTAGCGGTAATCCACGTCCAAACACTCGATCCCGTCCACAAACCGGAAATCCTCCGGCTCATCTTCGAACGCCGTTTTGCTAAGCTCCTGGTCGGCCTCGTATTCCTTTTGCAGTTGACGCATCGTGTGGAAAGCCGGAAGACAAGAAACGAGCTGCTCCATGTTCGATTGCATGCCGATAAATCTCGGCCACAGCCTCGAGAAAATCAGCACGACCACTACCAATTGTTGTGCCGGGGTATGCATCATTTCGAGCGCCAGATAAACGAAGCCGGCAATGAGTACGACAGAGGAGACGCGGTAGATGAATTGCGACAACGAATTCACCCGGCCAAACTGGATAAAATTCCGTTCCATATGTTCGGTCAGTTTGTTGAACCAGTGGATGTGGGACTGCTCGAGCCTGTTGCTTTTGATATCCTTGATACCGTTAAAATGCTCGCTGATGCCTGAAAAATAATATTTGGAGAGCTCCGTTGTCTGTTCCCCGATCCGTTTGGATTTCTTGATGAATTTACGTGAAAACAAGGCCAGCAGACCGCCGCTGATCAGTACGGCTATGGTTAAAACAGGGGCGAGCCACAGGGCAATGGCGATTTGAAGAAGGGTGAATAAAAAAGAAGAAACCGCCTGCAGGAATAAAGATGTGCCTAAGTTTACCCGGCCCAGCTCATTGGACATGACATGGTTGAATTCGGATTTCCGTTTCCGGAGATAAAACTCCCATTTGGCTTGCAGCAGGCCACGGTACGTTTCCATGCGGAGCGTACGGATAAAGCTTTGCAATATCCTTGAGTTCAGCAAGGCTTGGCTCCGTTGAAGCCATGCCTGCCCCCCTACGATCACGATGTATAAAGCAAGTATGATCGGCAAATTCAAATCAAGCGACCATGACTCGATGATGTTAATCATAGCGGACAGGAGCGGTATGCTTGACGTATCCATGGGAAATACCCCGATGATGCTCAGAAGGGGCACGATCAAATAGATGCCGAAGCCGTCCAGCAAACTGATGAGCAACACCATGGACATGTTCAGGTATAGTTTAAAGCCCGCGAAATGATGCATTTTGCGAACATAATAAAACAGCTCTTTCATTATGCAAAGCTCCTTATGCGGATTCCGGGCGGCGCTTCACTTCACGTCCCTGTAACCTTCAGCGCCCATCCCGTTCCCGAATATTCCTACGACCGTGTATTTTTCATGGCCTTCTTTCCCGGTTACGATGTACGAACCGCTTCGCAGCCATGCATGGGCGACCATCTGTCCTTCGTTGTTTCTGGCGCTGCCCAAGTAGAGCGTGCTTGGAATCCCTCTTCTCTCCAACATCTTCATCGCGGCAATCGCCTTGACGAGACATTGGCTTTCCCACCATGTGAGCCTGCTCATGGCATGGACTGCTCTGGACACCGTTCGCAACAGCTGCAGTTCCTGGTCCGTACTATGGGTATGGGGGGTCTCTTTCATTTTCTCCCCCAAGGTCGGGGCCACTTTGTGGAAGGGGAGCAGCTTAAGAATCCTCCCCCACGCCAGGTAAACGTAAGCTTCGGCATACATCCCCTTGACTTGCACGGGATCATTCATAAAACGATGCACTTTTTGATAGAAGCTCATCGCTTAAAGCACACCTGTATCAGTTTCTCCGCCGCAAGCTGCCTCAGAAAAGCAAATACTTGCTGCTCACAGGCCTCCCGCCCGATTTCAAACTCTTCCACTAATTGATCCACGATCCCGGAAATGGTTACGGGGGAAGCAATGAGCTCCCAGATCCGGCTTCCGGTCTGCCCCAAATTATAATATTTTCCGTTTTCGATGCTCAGCATCACCTTTTCGCCATCCATTTCACTGACCAAAAAACCTTCGGATTGTTTGACCAACACATCTGATGAAATCACGTCGACGCCCATAAAGCGAGCCTCCTCTAATTGGATTTTGCGCACTGCATTTGGATGATACATTTTGTATCATTATAGCAAAAACAGGTTGTTTTGTATACAACCGCCAGACGGTATTATGCGGACTGTTGCCTGAACCGCCTCCAGAACCATAGCAACGGCCGAAGGGGGTAATATAGAAAATAAAGCGGCTTCGGCAGCGGCAGCAATAATGCATCCCGCGAACTGGGGAGCGTTTTGTTAAGGAGATAGGCGATCTTTTGTCGGGTTGACATTAACGAAAAAAGGTAACGGTAATAATGCCAGGCAACGCTTTTTTCGGGTACGGGGTTTAATTGGACGATGCGCGAAACGTAAAAAAGGGCTTGGTCGGCAAGCCGGCGCGCTTTCGCATCCCTTGCCAGCTCCTCCAGTTCACCGGGAATCTCCGCCGACAGCAACTGGGACGATAAGATCAGCGCCTGCCCAACGTGATGTTTGCCGCCATGCTGTTTCAGAACGTCCCTGAGCCGGGTTCCGCTGATTTGAGGCAGCAAACGTTCGATATCCATTAACCACCGCAACCGGAACCAGCCGTGCCTTGCCCCATGGTCCGTCAGGTAGTGAAGCTGATCTTCGTTTCCCAGGCAGTGGAAGGTTTGGTTCGCCAGGGCCACGGCGCGCTTGCGCTCCCATAGTTTTTCGAACGAGTACGATTTGCTGAAGTGAGGATTCAATCTCCAGTGCACTTCCACTTGCGTCCGGTGCTCCTTGTGTTCGTACGAAAGATGATGGGACTTTTTTTTCCAATTGCCCAAGGCGCGGTAATCCATCAGTTCATAACCTAGCTGCAGCAGTACGTCCTCCGCCCGTTCCACTTCATCCGGCGACACCAGAATATCCAGGTCTTTGGATGTCCGATGGGCCAAATCTCCGTACAGCTGGAAGGCGAGCGCCGGCCCCTTCAACAAAAGCGTCCGTACCCCTGCTTCGTCCAAACGTTCGTAGACGCGGCTCATTTCCCTGCTGAGATGGAGCATTTTGACGGTATTGCTTTGGTACTGGCGATGCAAGGATTCCATGACGCCCGGAGGAACCGAGGCGGCATACGCTTCTTTTAATTTGATATATGCCAGGGGATATACCCGATGGTGCATCGCAAGCTTCATGAACCGATCCCAGTCCAGCACCGCTCCCAGCTCCCGAATCAGATGCTGATCCGGGGATGTTCTCCCCAACAAGCTCAATAAAAAAATCAATTCTTCCGGCAAACCGCTGAGGTCCAACTCCATGGCTTCTGCTCTCAAAGATTCCTCCCCCGCTATCTCCAATCGAATAGGTTCCATTTATAAGACCGGCGCCTGTTCCTTCGCGCCCCGATTCATGCCGGGCCGGCCCACGGAATAATAAACAAGATTCGTATTTGCCACTTGCCCTTCGTCATAAATGTTTCTGCCATCAATCAAATACGGCAGCTTCAGCCAGCCTTCGATATCCGTTAACGGAATCTGTAGAAATTCCTGCCATTCCGTCAAAATGCAAAGCGCATCCGATTGCCAAGCCGCTTCCTTCGCGTTGTCGCAGTAGATCACGGTGTTCGAACCGTAAATTTCCCTGAAATTGTCCCCGGCGATTGGATCATACGCTTTCACCTGTGCTCCGCGCCGCTCAAGCGCGGCGATGATTTCCAATGCCGGGGACTCGCGGACGTCATCCGTATCGGGTTTAAACGCAAGTCCCCAAACTCCGATCGTCGTACCCGCCAGTCCGTCCAGCAAGGACTCCAGCTTGCGAACGACGTTCAGGCGCTGATCCCGGTTCACTTCGATCACGGACTTCAGAAGCTTGAAATCATAATCCATTTGGCCCGCGATCTGGACAAGGGCCTGGGTGTCTTTCGGGAAACAAGAACCGCCGTAACCGATGCCCGCTTTTAAAAAAGAAGAGCCTATGCGCTTGTCGTAGCCCATTCCGGAGGCTACTTTCGTCACATCGGCTCCGACCTTTTCGCATATATTCGCGATTTCGTTGATAAAAGAAATTTTGGTTGCAAGAAACGCATTCGAGGCATATTTAATCATTTCCGCGCTGCGGATATCGGTTACGATGATATCGGGCGTCAAGCTTTTATGCAGTTCGACGAGCCGCTCCCTCGCTTTTGGGCTGTCCGTGCCAATCACGATACGATCCGGATGCAGCGTATCTTGGATCGCGGTTCCCTCGCGCAGAAACTCGGGAACGGATGCAACGTCAAAAGGTTTTTCCGTATGGTTCGCGATGATGTTGGCGATTTTTTCGTTCGTGCCCACCGGAACGGTGCTTTTGGTGACGATGATTTTATAACCGTTCATGGCGTTTCCGATCTCCCGGGCCGCTTCCTCGACATACCCCAAATTGGCCTGCCCGTTCGGCAGGGACGGCGTTCCCACCGCGATGATGACGATATCCGACCATTTCACGGAAGCGTTCAGGTCCGTCGCGAAACGAAGCCTGCCCGCTTCTTTATTGGAAGCTATCATGGACTGGAGTCCAGGTTCGTAGATCGGCACTTCGCCACCGTTCAAGCGTTCGATTTTAGCCGCAATCTTATCGACGCAAACCACCTCGTTCCCAAGCTCGGAGAAACATACGCCCGAAACCAATCCAACGTAACCTGTTCCTATGACCGCAATTTTCATTTTCGCTTCATTCCTTCTATAATAGAATTCGCTGTTTCGCCGTTTCGTAATTTCCGCTGTCAGCTCAACACATTGACTTCGATTTCCTCCCATTTCATCGCCAGTCTCACGACGTCCTCCTCGACCAATTCGCTGCCGGTCTGCACCTCTATCATTTCAATATCCGTAATGGCGCGCAGGCTGTGTTTCGCACCCGCAGGGATGACGATGACGTCCCCTTTTCCAATGCTCCGCACATTGCCGTCCAGCACCATTTCCCCGACGCCGGACACGACGGTCCACACCTCGCTGCGATGCAAATGATATTGATAACTCAAATTTTTCCCTTGCAGTATGCATATCCGCTTCGTCAATACTTCATTCCCGTTGGGATACTTGATATAGTCCAGCACCCGGTAGCGGCCCCAGCGGCGCTCCTCATACATGGGACGCTGCTCGCCGAACTTCATCACGTCTTTGATGCGCATACTGGCGTTTTTTTCGGATACGAGAATGCCGTCGGGACTTGCCGCCACGATTAAGTTGGGAGCTCCAATGACCGTGATCGGAATGTCCAGCTCGTTAATGACATGCGTACGGGTCGAATCTTCGGTCAACGTTCCTTTCCCGATCAAAGGCGTACGGACCTCTTCCGTCAGCGCGTCCCAGGTGCCGAGATCCTTCCAGATCCCGCGGTAAGGCATGGCGACAATATTTGTTGCCTGCTCCACGACGGCATAATCAAAGCTGATTTTTTCCATCCGGCTGTACTGGTTTAACAATTCGTCATATTGAATGGGAAGGGAACGCTGGATCAGATGTTCGATCATGTATTCCAGCCGGAAAGCAAATACGCCGCAATTCCATATGGCCGATTGTTCCATCAAGCGAAGGGCCGCCGGTCCGTCGGGTTTTTCGACGAAATGGCTGACCCGGAAGAACTCCGTTCCATGCGCTTCGGTTATGGGCGATTGGGGCACGATATAACCGAATTTAGATGATGGATGGTCCGGCGAAACGCCCATCAAGCCCAGCTCGGCCTTCGTATGTACCATTAGCGACTCCAGCTCTTTCACTTTATCGAAGAACAGGTCCTCCACAAAAAGATCCACCGGAAGGACGATCACGACATCGCTGAGTGCGGCGCCTTTGACGGAGTATAAATAACCGGCAGCCAAAGCGATTGCCGGAAACGTATCCCTGCGCTCCGGCTCAACAATCAACTCCACCTCGGGTCCAAGCTGGCTCTGGATCAGTTCCACCTGGCTCCTCCCGGTCGCCAAAACGGAACGCTCCCGGAGATTCTTTTGTCCCAGTTGGCCCCAGACGCGCTGCACCATCGACTCCCGCTGGCCAGACGCGCATTCCAAAATTTTCAGAAACTGCTTGGACCGGGTATCGTTCGATAAAGGCCACAATCGATTTCCGCTTCCGCCGGACAACAAAATGATATGCATCATCAGTAGCTCCTTTTTGCTTCCATAGTCATTTCGCGACTCGTCTTTTCCAGGACAAGCTCCTCAATGCTGGACCGGAGCCGCGCCATAAACACATGCTCGCCGAATTGCTCGGCATGCGCCCGAATATAGGCGGGATCCCAATCATATCGATGGAACCGCTCAATGGCTTCCATCAATGCACCGATCCGCTGTTCCTTAAAAAAGAGTCCCGTTTTTTCCGGCACGACCGTATCCAGGGCACCGCCCCCGCAAAAAGCGATGATCGGTCTGCCGCACGCATTCGCCTCAAGCGGCGTAATGCCAAAATCCTCAATGCCGGGAAAAATCAGCGCTTTGCAGCGCTGCATATATTGGACGACTTCTTCATCGCTCCGCCTTCCCAGAAACGTGACCGTCGCCCCCGCGATTTTTTCGAGCCTTTGCCGGTCCGGTCCGTCCCCCACGACCAGCAGTCTCTGTCCGAGCAGCGTGCAGGCTTCAACCGCCAGATCGATTTTTTTATAAGACACCAGCCGCGAAACGACAAGAAAGTAATCTTCAGGCGGCTGCTCAGCAATGTTGAATCGGCTGATATCCACCGGAGGAAAAATAACGGGCGAATGGACGCCGTAACATTGGCCGATCCGCTCCTTGACGATCGTTGAATTCGCGATGATCCGATCCACCTTTTTGGAATTGTGCCGGTCCCAGATCCGCAGCGGGTGCGTAAGCCATTTTGCGATCCGTTTGACGGAAGGGGGGACCTCGACTCCCTCCATATACGACTCAAAATTCCACGCAAATCGCATGGGCGTGTGGCAATAGCAGACATGGACGCTTGCCCTGCCCTTTCGCACCCCTTTTGCATACGCGCTGCTGGAGCTGAGGATCAGGTCGTATCCCTTCACGTTCATGGAGCGGACCGCAAACGGATATAACCAGAAAAACAGCTTGAATTTGGATAACACCCATGGAATCCGCTGCATCCAGGTGACCTTGATGACGGCATCCGCCAGTTCCGGAAGCAGCTTATCGCCATCCGCAATCGTCGTATAAATCGGCGCCTGCGGAAACATCTTGTGAAAGACGGCCACGACCCGTTCGGCGCCTCCCATTTGATTCAGGTAGTCATGGACGATTGCAACCTTTAAATCATTCATTCCAACATCTCCCCCGTACGCGGCCGGTCCAAATATTCGTGGTTTGAAGCTGCCAGCAGCTGGTCATAAATAAGCTCGATTTTTTGGGACGTGTGCGCAATGGAAAACTTCTCCTTGACCCTCTCCGGTCCGTTCCGGCGAAGAGCCAGCCGCAAAGTCTCGTTATCAAGGATGTCGCGGATCCGATCTTGAAGCTCCTCGACATTCCCGATTTCGTACATCAACCCGCTCACGCCATCTTGAATAATCTCCGGAACGCCTCCTCCCCGGGTGGCCACCACCGGCGTTCCTTGCGACATCGCTTCGATAATGACGCGGCCAAAGGGTTCATGGTCCGAACATAATAAAAGGAGATCCGCTGCGCAGCAGATCTCCAAAACATCCTCCCTAAACCCGGTGAATATGACCTTGTCTTCCAGGCGCAAGGTTTTGACTTTTTGCTTCAAACTAATAAGATACTCTTCATTTTCCTGTCGAAACTTCGCTTCACCGACGATTAGCAAATAGGCTTGCCGCCCTTCCCGGAATAGGCGGGAGAACGCCTCAACGGCGTCTTCCTGTCTCTTCCAAGGCGCAATCTGGCCGATGATGACCATGACCTCCGATTCCTGCGGCAACCCCAGCTCCCTTCGAATTCGCTGGCGAATGCTCTGCCGCTCTTCGGCTCGGTATGGCCTGAGCTCGACTCCATTATGTACAAGATGACAGTTTCCGGCTACTGCCGGGTGGTTCAACGCTTGAATGACTGGTTCGGAGATTCCAATAAGCGCACTGGCCGTGCTGCCCGCGAACCTCCGGATCACTCTGCCAATGATTCCTTTGGGTGGCATATCCCTGACGTGCCATACGACCGGCTTCCTATGATACCAACGGAACAGCCCGGCCATAATGCCAGCGCGTATAGAGTTGGCATGAATCATGTCCACCCCGCTTTTCCTCATGAGAAGTGCCAGACGCCAACCGGCTATAAGCATACCGAAAACATATATTGTCATTAAAAACGGATTGCGGGTTAACCTTGCACGGTAGCTTGGGAGGGGTACAACCTCCAGCCCTTGATCCCGGGCCTTCTCCAGAAGCTCTCCCTCTGGAGCGAATATGATCGGCTGCACTCTTGTAAGGTGCTTGGCGGTTAGGAGCAAGCTGATTTCTGCGCCGCTAATCGTGCTCGTATGGTTATAAAAAGCAATCTTCATTTCCGAAACATCCTTCTCTTATTAATTTCCTCGTTGAACACCTCGGTTACAGCTTCAGCTACGCGGTTCCATGTATACCGGCGCAGGACCTCTTCCCGGCAAGCTTCTCGGGAAGGAAGGTACATATTCCGATTAAGCAGATCGATGATTTTTCGGCTCATCGCCTCTGAGGTTCCGTCCTCGAACATCAAGTCATCCGATATACGATGAAGAATTTCCTTCGTTCCCCCATAAGGAGTTCCGAGAACAGGCGTTCCACAAGCAAGCGACTCTACGGTAATCAGGCCGAATCCCTCAAGTGTCAACGTCGGAACGATACTCGCATCGGCCGCCTGGTAATACGATACAAGTTCCTCGTTGGTAATCCGTCCGAGCAAATGGACGTTGGAGGCAAGCCCCAGCTGAACAATAAGCGCCTCGAACTCATTCCGCATCGGGCCGTCTCCCCCAATATACAGACGGACATTCGGGTGTTCGCGAATAACGGCGACCATGGCGTGTATAAGCCGGTCGATCCCCATTCGGCGAACAAGCCTGCGAATGCAGAACAATACGGGCTGGTCCGGAAGGATGCCCAATTGTGAGCGCAACTTCTCCCGATCCGGATGAGGCCGGAACAAATGATGATCGACGGCCCCCGGTATAATGTGGATTTTTCGATCATCCACTCCGTAATTGTTCTTTAAAATGTCCCGGAAATATTCGCTGAGTACGATGAAGCTGTCCGAACGACGGTAGGTCAACAATTCCACCTGTTTTTTAACCCAATACTTCATCCCTTGAATAAGGCCTGTGCCGTCCTTCTCTTCGACCCGGGACTCCATGGCCCATGGTCCATGAAAATGGGTGACGATCGGGATATGGGAAGGTATATGGTTTCTTGTGACCATCGTCGTATAAAAAGCAAAATGTGGATTAAACACATCCGGACGAAAGCTTCGGATTGCCTGGATCGTATGCTTCTGGACCGACTTCATGCGGGGAAGGAAGTGGTTCATGCGAAGTTCTTTCGTTGCGTTGCTGATGTTCCGGTCCGAGGGCATTTCCGCTCTTTGCGGGGCCACTACGAATCCCAGTTCGGTATGGCCGTATTCTTTCATAGCCTTGGTATAATCCGCGAAATAGCGGTTCAACCCGCCATGCTGATGATCAATCCAGCCCATGCCGGTCGAA
Source organism: Paenibacillus cookii (assembly GCF_018333375.1). Classification (GTDB taxonomy): domain Bacteria; phylum Bacillota; class Bacilli; order Paenibacillales; family Paenibacillaceae; genus Paenibacillus_AQ; species Paenibacillus_AQ cookii. The sequence continues at coordinate 58,869 of NZ_BORW01000017.1, read as the reverse complement.
AGCACATTCATAGCCATCGCTCTTGTCTCCCCGTCAAAAAAATATTCTAGTAGTGAACATTATTTTCAAGCTCTAATTTCTTATAGCCGTAGAGATATTTCAAATCTTTGATGAATTTATAGTTTCCTTTGAACCATGATCTAACAAACTTGCCCATATCACCCAGATTCCTTCTATATTGCTTAACTCCCGCCAAAAACCCTAAAACCTGATAGCTCAGTATCCTCGAAAAATTAAAATTGGAAATGATGGCGTCAAACATATTCACATAAATATGTGATTCGTAATGTTCCGCCTCGTAACTTGTATGCTGATGATCATGGAATGCTCTGGCATCTGGTTCGAATAACATCTGAATCCCTTTACTACGCCACAACGCCCCCATAAATCTGTCATCCGAGGTACGAACCCTTTCGTTCCATGGGAGTGAGTTAGCCAAATCCTTTGAATATATAAAGAAAGCACCGATAATGAAACTCGGTTTTTCGCCGGGTTTAATTTTTCGAGCGTACCCTATCGGTCTCATGATCACGGGTGTGCTCCAATCATTGCTCCAAGCAACGCTCCCGGCCACGACTCTCCATCCCCGCTCAGAAATGTATTTATTATAAAGCTTAAGGATCGATTGAGGTTCAACATAAATATCATCATCGACATTCACGATGACGTCGCCCGTGGCAACTTTCGCACAAGTATTTCTGGCAGCGGCAACGTTCTTTCCTTCATGCCTGAATACCTTAACAAAATCAAAAGAACCGCATACATCAACAACCTTTTGATACGTTTCGTCATCCGTACTCGAATCGCATACAAATACGGTGAAGTTAATAAATTCCCGTGCTTTCTCCAATGCTTCAAGACACTTTTGTAATTTACTAGGTCTGTTTCTGGTAGGAATAACAACCGAAATCTCCATATTATCGTCACCCTATACACTTTTGAATTTATTGAACCTGTTCAGAAAAAACCTAGGATTTTCATGAATTTACTTCGTTCATTTTACCCCGGCCCCGAACTTGCCGGAATAACCATAAAATATCGCTTTTTGAGACGATGAAGTCTTTTAGCTTCATGGAATACTTGAACCGATAAATCGAAAGTATGGCCAAAAACTCAATAACGCTTGTTATTAACAGTGAAATGGCTGCACCCTTGATTTCCAACATCGGAATCAGCACCCTCATAAGTGCAACGTTAAGTCCAAGGGACAATATACGGATGATCGTAACGGTTCCGGGCTTACCCGTGGACATGAAGCCTTGTGAAAGGACCCAGGACAAGCTAGCAATCGCCGTCTGAAAGATCAGTAAACGAAATACCGGAATGGCACCTCCAAATGACTTTCCGTACAATAGAATCAATAAATACGGTGCAACCACGAACACACCGAAACCCACGAAAATTGTCACCAAGGTACTGATACGATAGACTTTAAATGTTAAATGAATGGCTTCGGATTGCCCGAGTCCTGAAGCCTTGGGGAAAAGAACCGATGTTATCGAGTTTTGAATCATATTTACAATTTTGGATAGATTCAACGAAACCACGTACAAACCCAGACTTGCCGGAGAAAGAAGACCAACCACCAGTATTTGGTCAATATATCCGGAGAAGGTACCCGCGATATCCGTTCCATAGGAACGGATCCCATAATTCAACAGTTTTCGGCTTGACTTCAGCTTGTTCCTCTGCCTCACTTTGTATTGCGAGACGAGTCTCCATGTGATCCATATGGCGACCGGAAGCACGGGAAAAAGATAGGCCGCCGACGAGAAAAAAGGTGTGAAATGTCCCGTGATAATCAGGCCACTGAGCAAGATCATGGTGCCAACCAATGGGAAATATCTGGACACACTGTAAAGCATGAATTCTTCTCTTGCTTGTAACGCGGCCGTGTTCACCGTACCGACCATAGCTACAGGCGTCATTACCAATGCCCAAACTGCAAATTCAGTAACGTCTTGGGAATACCCTTTCATCCAAAGAGGAATCAATGCAGCCCCGATTACCATCGCGATGATTCCGAGAATAACGCTCATATAAAAAGCTGTAATATAGTGGGTCCCCTGATCCTCTTCCTTTTTCTTCATGTAATAAACCAATGCCGAAGGAATACCTAAAGTTAAACAGTAAGCCAGAAATTGCGGCCACATAATGATAGCTGCTTGTTCGCCACGTCCTTCGGGGCCTAAAAACCTTGCGATCATGATACCGTTCAGTACATTAATCCCGAGCATGAATATATTGGAGGCAAAAATTTGGAGTACGTTCCCTATGCTTCCCCGGATCTTCCTTGGTTTTATCAACTGTAATATTGTCATTTCAGTGCTTCCCTTCGGACCTTATTAACCACTGACAATGGATTGACTATTTGGTTAAATATGTTCATATACTTGTCCGCCATTACTCCCCAATGGTTTTTCACCGCTATGTCCCGTGCCTGCAATGCCATAGCATTCAGTCGTTCCGGGTCAGTAACGAGTTCCTTAAGCACCCTAACCAAGCCTTCCCTATCTTCAGGGTCATCTATTATGACTGCAGCTCCATCAGATATCAGTTCGGCTACTCCGCAGCGGTTGCTCATGATGACGGGCAAGCCCGAAGCCATGGCCTCCAAGATCACGAGCGAAAAAGACTCATATCTGGAAGGGAAAATAAATAAATCCGCTAAGGACATAATATCCGCAACGTCTTTTCTGTAACCGAGAAAGTGCACCCGGTGTCCGATACCCAACTGTTCTGCTATTTTCGGGTACCGACTCCGCTCTGCGTTCCCGAGTACAAGCAAGTGGACCCCCTCAACGTCATGCACTGCATGAAGAACATTATCCAAGTTTTTGGTTCCCGAATTCAAATCACCGGCAAAAAGCGCATAAATCGTATCCTCATCCAGACCGTAATCGTTCCGATTCATCTGCCTTGGGTAAAATTCGCCAATATCAACCCCATTATGAATAACCGAAATCCGATGTTCCGTCATCTTGGCATCAAGTACAAGCTCCTGTTTAACCTGTTCTGAAACAGCAATGATGTACCGTGAGCGTTTTAACGCAAATCGCTCAAGCATCGAATTCAATCGATTATATACAAACTGGTACATAGTCCTGATATCCTTCTGCTGCCTAATCGGATGATAACTTGATTTCACCCAGGCGCTATGGACAAAGTGCACACAATTAATGTCGGAACGGGCATAAGTTATAAACCCGTTAGCAACAATGAGATCTATACTATTTTTGCGCAGCCAGATTGAAAAGGCAGAGACAATGGCAAACAATTGGTACCTCAGAAGCACGGTCGGCAGTTTAGGAATTTGGATTTTTATCCATTCCACGGATGAATGGTTCTGCAAATCTTCGGACAGTTCCGAAGAGATGACGATGACTTGATGGCCTTCTTTCAGCGCCTTGACAATAACTTCATAGTTAACCCGACCTTGTCCGTCTCCCTTTAATACCTTATGTGTAACAAAACAAATTCTCATCGGACAATCTCTTCCTTTACAATGCGACTTCCCAAAGAGTGCTCCAATAGGGTATTCAACAGTGCCTTCGCTATTTTGCCATGCCCCAATTCGTTAGGGTGAAAACGATCTTCCAAATAGTCATTCCATTTATGCAAGAATTGAGAGGCATCACATAAAAATATTCGGTTCTCCGATTGGGCATTGTTGCAAATATCATGAAACACTCGGCGGTATATCCGTATTGATTCTGACGATCCCGGGAAGTATTTCTCCTCAATATCGCTCGGAGCAAGCAAAATGATGCTGGTCTTCGGGCTAGCGTCCAATACTTTCCGTAAAAACTCCGTCGTGTGCCGCCTGAATTCCTCCAAACTCATCCATGGTTTGCCTCCAAACATTTTGATTAGGGCAACCTTCACACGCCAGCGCACTCCCGATTCAACCTTCTCCAGGCACCTCCGCCATCTTCGAGTCGAATAATACGGCCTTGGATCCATCCAGCCTGGTCTTCTCCAGCGCATAGGCATCCATTTTAAATACTTCTTCTGCACACGAACAATCGCTTCGGTAATTCCATGGGCAAATACGATGATGTCAGGCTGCATTTCCAAGATGCGTTGCTCGTACTTTTCTCTGGACTCGTTTACCTGCATGGCACTAGAACCGAAGTTTACGATATCAACAGGCTGGGCCATCAAGGATTTAAGTTGGGCTTGCAACAAATTCGCATAATTTGTATTAGACCTTATCACACCCAACCCCTCGGTAATGGAGTCCCCTATAAAAACGATCTGCATGTTACATGTCCCTCCGCTTTATTGACGTATGCGAAAAAGCAAACGAAATCACAAGCATTAGAATGTACCCTGTCAACCCGCTAAGCACATTGCTCCCCAACAGTAGAAATAAGGTAGCGCTGATGGCTGCAAATGAAATAGGGGCATACATTTTGTCCGTATTACTGATTTTAAATAAAAGGAAGAAAATATAGATCAACATTAGGATTACGCCAAGCCCCAACGGTAAGCCGAATAAATAAAACAGGTTCAAATATCCATTATCAAAAACCTTTAACGTATCAGCGCTTTGAGTCAGTTTAACCCCCAATCCTGAACTGCCTATTCCTCTTCCGATGGGGTGGGATACGACATCCGAAATAATATATTTGGCAAACAACAGCCGTTCATTAAACGAATGGTCTTCCTCTAATGATTCGAACGTACTGATCCGAGAAGACACCTCGCTTGCGCCAGGCAATGCCGGGAGAACAAATACATAAGCCAGGGCCAGAAACACAGCAAGAATTAACAGTTGAACTTTACTCTTTAAATGAGAACGGGCAAAGTACGCGACAATCATGATGATGCTGCTAATCCAGCCTACCCGGACCAATGTCAGTAATAGCGCAAACGCTACGATCATCGTGCCTAAAAGTCCGAATGCTCTCCATTTCTTCTGTACGATCATGATCGATAAAGCGAATCCAAGGAACATCCCGGCCGGACCCGGTGAATTCAAAAGGGAAAACAACCTGAATTCTTGGGGCTCGGGAAGTCCAACCGAATTCATATCTGCATTAACCATCCAAAAATGATCCCATGGCGGAAGAACCAAGTATTGATATATCCCGTAGGCTCCGACCAGGACAGCGAGACAGGTAAAGCTTCGCAACCACCTATCCCAAACGGTACTGTCGAATTTGTTGACCTGAACATAGACTAACGCCAAAAATGGGACGATTATGTTTAGCAATTCATACACTGAAGATAGCCCGTACTTCAAAAGCCCGAGAAAAAAACCGTACAAGATTGCAGCTCCAGTAATTTTCAATACCAGGCTTACTCGGGAATTAATCCGTTTAATATGTTTTAGGGTAGGAATAAGCAAAATTAAGCTAACGCATTGAGGTGTCAGCATGATAATCGAAGTATCGCTGTAGGTTTGAAATGTCCAGTCCAGCAAACGCCGTGCCTCCGGGCTGACCGTCCAAATGAAGAGTGTATAGGGGATAAGATTATGGGGACTTTTACTATAAATATGCAGACCCAGCAACAAGCCAAGGAGCAGAAATGTCATTTCTAACAGTTTCATATGCAGCGAAACAATAGAACTGGCATAACCGATAGCTGCTCCCATTGTGATAAGACCTGTTATCTTTACCGCAAAAAGCGTCATACGGGGGAACGTTATCCTCCCAGTACTTATTCCAAAGATCCTCTCCATGTTTTCCAGCCACCCCATCTGCCTTTAAATGCCAGCACTACTTTTTTCAAAGCCGTGCCCTTTTGACGCGGAAGCATCCTTAAGCCCTGGACCACGCCGGGCGACGCCTTACTTCCTACCGTCACAACCCAAACCAGATATATGATTCTGTCGAGGAGCCCCCGGTGCTTAAGCATCGCGTAGGTTTCATTATGGGCGGCATTAAAAAAGGCTGTTTCATTGAACCCGTTTCGTTGATCTTCATCGAATCTCACTGCCGGATAATGATCTACCAGCACACTTGGATCGTAAAGAAGTTTCCATCCCTTCTTTTTGACGGCCTGGCTGAAATCCAGCTCGTTATGAACCTGCGCCCCTGTCCCTTTCAGGTTTTCGTCGAAGGCCAGTCCACGGATAGCCTCTCTTCTGAAGCTCATGTTGGCTCCTTTGAGAACATCTACTTCGCGAACATTGCCCATACCAATATGGTGATTGCCGATAATACGGCCGTATGGTCTTATCATTCCTACCTGACGTTTTTGAGGCGGAACCGGTTTCCCATCATGAAAAACAATATCCCTTCCGCCAACCCCGCCAACATCAGGCCTTTCTATGTAATGTCGTTCCATGTTCAGCAGCCAATCCGGATGCGGGACGGTATCGTCATCCGTAAGAGCAATGATCGAACCTTTGCTTTTTGAAATTCCTGTGTTCAGCGCCGCTATCATTCCACCCTGATCGACTAAAGCAACGTTTAGATTGCCCGCTTCAATGGAGGATAGGAACTGCTGCGTAGTACGGTCTGAACTTCTAACGACGATGACGATTTCATCCGGCAACCGGGTTTGACAACGTATTCCCTCAATACATTTCACCAGTGCGTCCACTCTGTTATAGGTAGGAATGACCACACTTATGGATAATTTCATGATTTACACGCTCCATTAATAGGCCGAATTGGGAAATATCATGATTTTGATTGTGCGCAGTATTAATTTCACATCCAACCAGAGCCCTCTACTTTCGATATATTCCAAATCCAATTCAATCATTTCGTCAAAACTCAGATTGCTCCGGCCGCTAACCTGCCATAACCCCGTGCAGCCTGGGCTTACTTTCAAGCGGAGTTTATCGTAATTACTGTATAACTCAACTTCCCTAGGCAATGGGGGCCTTGGTCCCACAAGAGACATTTCGCCGCGGATCACGTTCCATAGCTGCGGAAGCTCGTCGATGCTTGTTTTGCGGATGAATTTTCCGACCTTTGTAATCCGCGGATCCTCTTTCATCTTGAACATGGCGCCCTTAACTTCATTTTGGACAAGCAGCTTTTCCAGAAGCTCCTCTGCGTTGGAAACCATCGAGCGAAATTTATACATTTTGAACGGTTTTTCGTTTTTTCCGATCCGTATCTGACAATAAAAGACAGACCCCCGAGGATCCTCCAGCTTGATCATTATGGCGATGATTAAAAATAGAGGAGATAGTAATACGAGGCCAAGGATAGCCCCGATAAAATCCATTGTTCGCTTCGCTGAAATATACAAAACTCGGGACCGCCGTTTTTCAAAGGAATATTTCAAATCGGCGGTTTCACCGTCAAATACAACTTCCATTTCATTTTGTTGCAACGTAGGAGGCACTTTAAGTTCACCTCATTAGCGATTTATTTTGCCGAGATGTTCCCGTTCCATAATCTTTTCCATGCCTTGTAATAACGGTTTTCGCAAATCCTCGTTTCGAAGCGCAAAATCGAGCGTTGTCATAATGAATCCTAGCTTCTCACCCACGTCATACCGGGTGCCTTGGAATTCAAAAGCGTACACTCCTTGGGCCTCGTTCAATTTTTGAATCGCGTCAGTCAGCTGAATTTCTCCGCCGGATCCCTCTTCCTGACATTCCAGATAACCGAATATTTCCGGAGTCAATATGTATCTGCCCATGATCGCCAGATTGGACGGGGCTTGACCTTCCGTAGGTTTTTCTACCACGTAGTTAACCTCATATAAATGGCCGAGTTTGCCTAGAACGGACACGATGCCGTAACGCTGCGTTTGGTCATAAGGAACGGTTTGTACTCCGATCACCGATTTTTGCACCTGCTCAAACTGATCTGCAAGTTGCCTGATGCACGGCGTTTCGGATTGCACAATGTCATCCCCTAACAGTACGGCGAAAGGCTCGTCGCCAATAAAATTTCTGGCGCACCAAACGGCATGACCAAGCCCCCTTGGTTCCTTTTGGCGAATGTAGTGAATGTCTACGTTAGAAGAACGACGCACCTCATCTAGCAGGTCGAACTTGCCTTTGCTGAACAAATTATTTTCCAGTTCAAACGCATGGTCGAAGTGGTCTTCAATGGAACGTTTGCCTTTGCCGGTCACGATGATGATATCCTCGATCCCGGATGCTACGGCTTCTTCCACAATATATTGGATCGTGGGTTTATCAACGATCGGAAGCATTTCCTTTGGCATCGCTTTGGTGGCTGGCAAAAACCGCGTGCCAAGTCCTGCTGCAGGAATAATCGCTTTTTTAACTTTTCTCATCTTCATCCTCTACCCATCTTTGTTTATTCTTAATACAAATAAATGAAGCAAATAGGGCATTCAACCCCCCCTCACATCACACCCCTGACAATCATGTCTAAGGTCTTATCAGACCCACAGCGTGACCGAGTGTCTACAGTGATAAAGGTGCAGTAGACATTACCTTCGTTTCACGTGAACAACGACTAGCCTTTCGCTCCATAATGTTTCATGTAAAATAACTGCTGGTCATCTCGGTTGATTCGATTAAGAACAATGCCCAACATGCGGGCGTTGACATGGTCTAATTGTTCCTTGGCTTTCTTGAGATGATCCTTCTTAACCCTTCCCACAGCGACCACCATGACAACGCCATCGCACAGCGTGCTAGTGATAACCGGATCAGTTGCAGTGAGCACAGGCGGAGTGTCAACAAGAATCATGTCATATTCCTGCTTTACACTTTCGAGTAACTCCTGCAGTGTTGCCGAAGCAATGAGCTCCGAAGGGTTGGCAGGAACCGGTCCGGAAGGAAGCAACGACAAACAGGCCACCATCGTTTCTTGGATCGCGTCCTCCATGTTCGCGTTTCCCGTTAAAAGCGTGCTCAAACCGTGGTCATTCGATAAAGAAAAAATTCGATGAAGCGATGGTTTGCGTAAATCGGCATCAATAAGCAGCACCCTTTTGCCTTCAAGAGCATAGGTAACCGCCAAATTACAGATCGTCGTGGTTTTTCCTTCTCCCGCCTGCGAGGAAGTAACCATGACGACACTTGATTCATGATCTTTGGACAAGTAATGGATTTTTGTTCGAAGCAAACGATATACTTCTGATATGGGGGACATAGGATTCGCGGATACGATTAAACTTCTATCATTGATTGAGCGCCGCATACTTACCCTCACCTACTTTTGAATTTTGCACGGATGCCACCTTGCGAGACGCCTTCAGATCTCCCTTGGTTATTTCACCGATTGCAGTAAGAACAGGTACATTCAAAATCTCAACGATTTCGGCTTCCGTTCGCAATGTATCGTCAAGATAATTCAGTAAAAATACCAGCCCGATCCCTAAAATGAGGGAGACGATAAGACTAATCAGAATGTTCATCATCGGGTTGAGATTGATCGGAGCGGGAGTCGCTTTCGTTTCTGCCATACTTAAAATGGTAATGTTGTCGACATTCATGATGTGGGGAATTTGATCTTTGAACACCTTGGAGACGGCATTTACTATGGCGGCTGCTTTAGCGTAAGACATATCTTTGTATACCAGGTTCATGACCTGTGAATTGTTAGCAGACGTGACAGAGATTCCTGCGGCGATTTCTCCAGCAGTAGCCCCTAAGTCAGGAAATTTCTCCACCACTTTATCCATGACTGCCGATGACTTGATAATTTCTTTATAAGAATTAATGAGGAAAATGCTTGTTTGTATCGTCCCCGTGTTGAGAATGCCATCCGCCGATCCCTTCTGGTTTACGATCAACTTGGCGTTGGCGGCATAGATCGGCGTGGTAAAGTAAAAACTTTTTACGCATGCGGCGGTGATTGCAATGACTACGATGATCGCGATTAACCACCATTTTTTTTGAATGATCTTAAAGTATTGTTTCAGTTCCATACTCTTGCATCCCTCCGTTTCATACTGTTTGAAATAAAAAACGCTTAGTTTGTGAGTCAATTATTGTTGCTTAAAAAATCCGATTGATACAATATGTATATTTACAACCCATACTCTAAGATACAATATGTATCATGTCAAGAATGGATTTTCATTTTTTTGAAATAAAAAAGTTGGTCATGTTGAATGAATCAACAAAAACCAACTTTGCGTGAGCCATACTTGATTTTTTGAAAACGCTTATCATACCGGAGTAATCTGCAAATTGCCGTTACGGATGGTAAGTTGATACCTACTGTTCGTCACGGAATCGGTCAGTATAAGCCCTTGTCCGCCAATTTCCAATGGCCCTGCTACATAGTGATGGGGGTATGGGGAATATGAACCGATATGGTCCCATGTCACCATCACGCCAGCAATATAGGTTTCGCCTTTTTTCGGGATGAATCCGATGCTGAATTCATACAACAAGCCTGTCTTGCTTGCCATTTCTCTCCCTCGAAGATGTTTCCAGCCTTTGTCCCTCCAAGCGGCAGCATCATTAAAAATGTACTCCCCATTCTGGGCAGCAATCCGCCCGATCGACATATAGTCGCTGGCGTTTGTATACTCGGTTTCAAGTATAAAATATTGCATGGCCAAATTACGATTGGCATCGCCGTGGAATGGTAATGTTTGTGCATTGAATTTAATCCTGAGGCTCGGATATTCGGTTCCGTCAGGCGTTACTTTTAGTATTGCGGGATTGTTGCCAATAACTTGTTTCATTTCGTTTGAAATGGGTATTGGTACTTGATCGGTCGTGACTAAACTGATTGATCCGTTTGCCACCGTCCAATTCGACAGCACTTCCGGATTTCTAAGCAAATTTGGAGCCGAAACCGGCATAAGCGCCCGATGCTCTCTTTCTTGCATGCGAGCCTGCAAGTCAACGGATTTGTATAAAGGCGTCACCTTTCTCCGAATAACGGTATCGGCAATCGACAATCCGGAGAGGTCGGATTCCCTGTCTCCAGTTAATGTATCGATATAGGCTGATCCAACGGCCCCCGGCGCAGTGGATTTCTTCAATTTACCGAGGTCATCCGTGAATGTTGCTGGCGTTGAAACCGTTCCGAACCAAGCTGCATACTGCTGTTTTTCGCTTGGCGGTTTCAGATCATCCGGCAGCGCATATTCCCAGCCCGATGAAGTATTTGAATAACTTGTTACCGACCACGTAAATCCGAAACCAAATATTCTTATATTAGAGGTGGTCGATTTAGGAAGCAATTTTATTGCCGCTTCCCCGCATTGTTCAAATTGGGCATTCATATATATTCCGCTTAACCCTAGCACCGTAGGAGCTTTGTTATAATCCTCCAGTCCGCCGTCAATGGTCTGGTAAATGGCATACGGCGAAAAACCAAGATGCGTCCTATGAATAAGCGCACTGAATCCCCCGCGATGACCCGCAGCCAACTTGGTACCCAACAGGACCCCCGTAAATGCTCCCGTAATCGTCCCGCCTTGAAAAAAATAATCTCCTGAATTATTTCGGCAATAGACACCGATGAACCCATTCCACATGCAATCGTATGAAGATATATGCCCATTCATATTATTCAACAATTGTCCGACCTTCACTTTCGATGTAGCGATGTTCCTGAATATCGGATTAGAAGAACCGGCTATCTCAATAGCCGCTGCCCCTACTCCAAAAGCTTCATACAAGTTTTGTTCGAATAATGCCTTATCTACCCAAGTTCCAAGTTGCTTAGAGTTGTAATCTACAACGCCATGAACGGAGAAGTCCTCGAATACGGCTTTAATCCCTCCGTCTTGGATTCGTATACAGGGGAGCAAGTCCGTTGTTTTGTCGATCGGGTCCCAAATGAGACGGGTGCCTTGATGCTTGCTATCCACAAAAGGCGCGACACCGTACATCCCCCGGCTATTGTTCTCGATCGTTTGTCTGATCCGGTAATCGCCAGCAGGCATAAATAGTTTATATCGCTTCGCACAGGCTGCCATCGCAGCCTGGAAAGCCGCCGTATCATCCGTAACCCCGTCTCCGACAGCCCCAAACCATTTAACATTGATACCGCGGTTTGCCAAATCATCATCGAGCTTTTCAAAATTAGAGCTTAGATCTTGGGGTGCGATCGTTTCATTTCCCGACCACTTTTTCATTTTCATGAAATTCGTATACGGACCCGTCATATGATCTCCTCCTTACTCCTATAGTAATCATCCATTCCATAAATGGTTCAGTACAAATTCCCAACGTTCATAAAAAATGAAATGCCTTGAAATAAGACTGCAGTTGTGATACTTTCTGTTCAAACGATACGATATGTATCCTCAAGATTACATTTCGACAAGGGAGTAACTATGCGCATTGTTTTGACCGTCGTATGGGCGTTAATCCTTTTAATCTTTACTTGCTCGCTTAATTTCCATATGCTCATCCACCATCATATCGTTGATTTTAGGTTTAACCCCTCCCCGGATTGGCTTGAACTAATGAAATTTGATTTTCACTGGTCGAGTGCGGATTGGGTTCAACGAAAAGCAGGCCATCTCGCAGGCTTCTTTATCCTCGCGGTCATCGGCTCCAATTTCGGCAAATACAGACCGGCATTTTTTCTCTCGATCCTTTACGCTGTCATGACGGAAATTCTTCAGCTGTATTTTTTTCGGGGAGGCCGGATTTACGATGCCCTGATCGATACAACTGGTGTTTATCTCGCCTTTCTAGGTTGCAAAATTTTGCATGTTGCTCGGAAAGATGCAAGGTCGATTAAGAAATAAAAATAAATCACAATAAAATATTGATACATAATGTAACATGTTGTATGATATATCCGAAAGTAGATGACTTTACCAGCGCATGTCGCTAGGCGTTAACCAATGGAGGAAAATTCAATGAGCGCAATCGCCGGCATCTACCGATTTAACCAACATCCTGTGCAACCTGAACATTGCCACCTTATGATGGATGCATTGGAACATTATCCGGCCGATCAAACCGCGGTTTGGCAAAAGGACCATGTGATGCTGGGCTGTCATGCACAATGGTTGACCGGCCAGTCCTCTCAGGAAACGTTGCCTTACTACGATTCGAAACGCGGCCTTGCCATTACTGCAGATGCCATCATCGATAACCGCGATGAATTGATGGTACAGTTGGAAATCCCCCATTCCTTAAGGGGAAATCTCACGGACAGCGAGATCTTACTGCGGGCTTATGAAAAATGGGGCGAACCAATGGTCCAGCGGCTGGTAGGAGATTTTGCTTTTGTTGTTTGGGACGAGAGAAAGAAAAAGCTTTTCGGAGCAAGAGACTTCTCGGGATCGCGAACACTCTATTTTCACCGTGACAACCATCAGCTATCGTTTTGTACAGTAATTGCACCTTTATTATCGATACCTTACATAAATAAAGAGCTAAACGATCGATGGCTGGCCGAATTTCTTGCCATAAGCGGTGTCTTCGAACCGCCTGATCTTTCAACCACCGTTTATAAAGGTATAGAACAACTGCCCCCATCGCATACCCTGACCATCAAGAATAATCAAGTGACCATTTGCAGATACAACAGCCTGGCAGATGTTGCCCCTTTAAGGCTTGCTTCTTCCCAGGAATATGTGGAAGCGTTTCAGGAAGTCTACAACAAGGCGGTAACAGCTAGGCTACGGCGTACCCGTCAAAATATCGGCGCCCATCTAAGCGGAGGGTTGGACTCCGGGTCCGTTGTCAGCTTCGCTGCCCGAGCGCTGGCAAAGGAACAACGTAAACTTCATACGTTCAGTTATGTGCCCGAAGAAGGATTTTCGGATTGGACACCCAAGCATCGATTGGCCGATGAAAGGCCGCTCATTCAACAGACTGTACAATTCGTAGGCAATATTCATGATCATTATCTGGACTTTAAAGGAAGAAGTCCCTTTTCGGAAATTGATGATTGGCTCGACATGTTGGAAACCCCATATAAATTTTTCGACAACACTTTTTGGTTAAGAGGCATTTACGAAGAAGCGAAACAGCAAGGGATAGGGGTTCTGCTTCAAGGTTCAAGAGGGAACTATAGCATTTCTTGGGGGCCTGCAATCGAATACTACGCCAAACTAATGAGGAACATTAGCTGGCTTCGATTGAAGCGCGAGGTCAATATGTACAGCAAAAATGCCGGAATCGGACGCAAACGCCTTTATTCCGCCGTATGCCGAAAGGCATTCCCAATGATGAATCATTTGAGACCTTTCCGTTCTTCAAATGAGATTCCGACATTAATCAATTTGGATTTTGCAAAGCAAACAGGCATTGACGAAAAACTCAAAGATGACAAATTTACAAGGATCGGCTCAACGTCGGACCTCCCATCGGATCCGCTTGAGGCGAGAAAACAACATTTTGAACGCGTAAATATGTGGAGCACGACCGGAACGACCGGATGCAAGCTCTCCCTTCGTTACTCCGTATATGGCCATGATCCTACCAACGACCTGCGGGTTATTCGTTTTTGCCTGTCCGTCCCGATGGAAGAATTCGTTCAGGATGGCATGGATCGGGCTTTAATCCGGCGTTCAACCAAAGGTTGGCTTCCGGACTCCATTCGGCTTAATCAGCGAACAAGGGGCATTCAGGCCGCCGATTCGATCCATAGAATGTCAAAGGATTGGCCTGCTTTTGTTGGCGAACTCGGCCGCTTAAGAAGCGATTCGCGAATGCAGCAAATCATAAACATGCCTGTCCTGGAAAGTGCTTTGGAGGAAGCACGCCAAGGCATTAGCCCCAATCAGGCCTACGGCCCTTCCATCAAGTTATTGATGCGGAGCTTAATCCTGTATCGTTTTCTACAAAATAACTTTTGAAAGGAGGTGATAAACCATGAAGAAAGAATGGCAAGCACCCGCTTTAGAAATCCTTGATGTGAACATGACGATGGCAGGTCCCGGCGAAGCACTCCCGGACGGAGTACAACCAGATCCAGACGAAACTGTACATCATAGCTAGTACATAAAGCAAACGTTCTTAAATTAAAGGGGGAAACTCATAGCGCCTTAACGGGTAAAGGGTTACCCCCTCTCATCATTCTAGACGATGGAGTGAGCGCATTGTTGATAACGGCAAAGCACGACATATATACCGCATTCGGGTACTCTATTCAGAGTGATATTCCCTTGCCCGAATTAAAAAAATTAGGGTCCGCTACTTGTACCGCTGACATATTTATTCGTTATGCCGATTTATCAAACAACCGCATTAGACTTTCTGAGCTACCAAAAAAAGTATCGGTTACCGAAGATCGGATCATGTTTTGGGTCCCTGATGTGGCCATATTTGCCGTAGATGGAGGAACGTCCATCACCATTTCCCCCGAACAAAATGCGGATGAAGATAAAATCAGATTATACGTTCTGGGTACATGCATGGGAGCCGTTCTTCTGCAAAGAAGGGTCCTTCCCTTACATGGCAGTGCCATTGTCATCGATAATAAAGCTTATGCTTTCGTCGGTCATTCCGGTCACGGCAAATCGACGTTGGCTTCCGCTTTTCTGCATAGAGGGTTTCATTTATTGACCGATGATGTTATCGCGGTTACACTGGATCATCGAAACATTCCATACGTCACCCCCTCCTACCCGCAACAGAAGCTTTGGCAGGAGAGTCTTGATGCTTTCGGCATGCGTTCGGACAGGTATCGCCCATTGTTCGAGCGCGAAACGAAATTCGCCATTCCGGTAGATTCCCGCTTTTCAGCAAGCGCATTTCCACTAGCAGGTATTTTCGAATTGATGAAGACTGAATGCAGCCACGCCGAGATCCGGCCGGTTGGAAAGCTTGAGCGCTTGCCGCTTCTGCATCGCCATACATATCGGAACTTTTTCCTTCCAAACAGCGGTTTAACGTCATGGCACTTTGAAACGACGGCACGCCTGGCAGGCGTGACAGACTTTTATCAGCTTCGACGCCCATTGCACGGGCAAACGGTACATCAACTGACAAGCATGATCCTTGATACGATCAAAGGCTAACCGGAAGACTTTGTTTACTGCTCAAACTTGATAGCCATTGTCTGGATTGTCAGGTTCTTCGTCTTCAATTGGGAATGGCTCATTGATGGCATCGTTATTTTCAAAATACAGTTTTGTATCACACCAAGCATGAGTTGATTGCCTTGGAATCATGTACGGAGGGTGGGAACGAATGAAAAACGGTCACCGGATCGCAGAGTTGCGGGAGCAGAAAGGTTGGACTCAAGAGCAGTTATCTGCCTCGATCGGCATCAGCAGAGCGGCGCTGTCTCATTATGAGAAAAACCGGAGAAAGCCGGACTATGAAACGTTGGACCGGCTGGCTGATCTGTTTCAGGTTTCAATTGATTACCTTTTGGGAAGGGGGGCGTCGCCCAAGGATTCGGCCGGAACGGAACCCGCCGATTCGAAAGAATGAAACCTCCGCAATGCACGGCCTGCAACAAATTTAAAGCGGATACATTGGCATTGGTTAGGCTTGGATACAGAATACATACATATTGATCCACAACTAGCTGTTCTATAAGACTTCCTTTTTTATCAAAAGAACCTTTGCGCGCCTCGCTCCCGGCATGTATAATAGGATAGCAAACATATGTTTGCCTATATCCACGTGGTCAGTCAGAGGAGGCATCATGAAAGGTTCAACGCATATGGCGATCGGCGTCGCCATCGGAGCGGCTGCGGCTGCACACTATCCATTTACGCTGCAGCATGCCGCGCTTTATATCGCGGTTTCCGCCTTGTCGGCGCTCAGCCCCGATCTGGACGGGCCCAGCATGCTCAGTTCAAAGATCGGGCAGTTTTCCAAGTGGCTGCGGGAGATGCTGTACTGGTCAGGCCTGCTTCTGATCGTCATGCTTATCTGGCTTTATTTCGCGAAACATCTGTTTGTCGTGGAATATTCGCTCGCGGCGCTTAGCTTGTTTTTGCTCGGACTGATTATTAAAGACGGACTCATGCGCAACATCCTTGTCAGCGTGATCGGCTGCGCGCTTGCGTATATCGGCCTGTCCCATCAGATGACGTGGCTTCTCGGATTCGGGTTGTTCGTGGCGGTCGCCCCTTGGCTGAAGCACCGGGGATTAACGCACACGGTCTGGGCGCTGGGACTATGGGCATACATAGGTTCGGGCTTAGAGAAGCAGCTTCAGGTGGAGGGCATCATGCTGGTGGCCACCGCCGGATACCTGTCGCATCTGGTCGCCGATTCGCTGACGCCAAGCGGCGTGAAGTGGCTGTACCCCATCATCAAAAAATCGTTCAAAATTCCGATTGCGTAAACAAACATCGCCAGTAGCACAAGCGTCCCCATTCAAAAATGATCCAAAAAGCTCTCCAAGCGCAAAAGCACATCCCCCTATGCGGGAAATGTGCGCGTCGGGAGAGTTTTTTCCTGTTCAAGCCAAAAAAAGGCAGCCCGTTCCTTCCGGAATGAATAACATTTATTCATATGCAGAATACTTTTAACTTGAAGCTCTCCGCTATGAATGGTACATATTGTAAGAGGTCGAACGATTTTTAATTTGCCTTAAGGAGTAGAGCAGGTGGCCAATAAAACCATTGTTGCCGTTTGGATCAGCTTGATCAGTAACGTGGTGCTGACGGCGCTCAAAATCGTCACGGGTCTTGTATTTAATAGTAAAGTTCTCGTCGCGGACGGGATTCACAACGCCGGGGACGTCGTGGCAACCGTTGCCGCCTTGACTTCCGCCCTCGTCGCCAGGAAACCGGCCGATGAAGACCATCCTTATGGCCACGGCAAAGCCGAAGCGATCGCTTCCGGACTGGTGTCCATCATTTTGATCATGGCGGCGCTGCTGATGGTTTACAAGTCCGTCGAATCCTTTTTTTCGCCCCCCGCCGCAGCCAGCTGGATATCGCTTGTGGCCGCTTTTGTTTCCTTGGCGTGGAAGCAGGCACTGTACATGTACTGCATCCGGATCGGAAAAGCGGAAAACAGCCGCAGCCTGATCGCGACCGCCTATGACCATATTGCCGACGTCTACGCTTCGGCAGCGGCCGTGATCGGGATCGGCATTGCGCTGATCGGCGACAAATACCATATCGCGTATACGGAATACGGCGACTCCGCCGCGGGCATTATCGTCTCTTATCTCGTCATCCGGCTCGGCTATAAAATGGGACGCGAAGCCATCGACATTTTGATGGACAAAAACGTCACGAACGAGCAGCTGGAACAGCTGACCTCGATCATTTATTCGGTTCCGAACGTCAAACGGGTGGACAGCATCCGCGCCCGGGAGCTCGGCAATGCGATTATCGTGGACGTGAAGGTCAGCGTCCCGAATCAATTGACCGTGAAGGAAGGACATGACGTGAGCCGCGAGGTGAAGCAAAGCATCATGAAGCGGATGAAACACGTCGGGGACGTCATGGTGCATTTGAATCCGTGGTACGCGGACGGAGAGGAAGAATAAGAAAAACGTCTATCGATGTACTTTCTCAGTAGACAGACCGCGTTTAGTTGAAGTTTTTCTTGCAATATCAGGATGCAATCGCTCTGTAGTTAATACTTTCTGATATTATAAAACAGGGACTGCCCCAGGATCGGGACAGTCCCTGTTTACTATCCGAGATCCGGCACGTCCACCAAGCTGACTTCCGGATTGCTTGTTCCGTGAAGCTCGAAGACGACAAGCTCGTTGCTGCCGGTCTTCAGCAGCGGCGCCGGAATGTACAATGCTTTCTGCGGTCCCGCTTCCCAGTATCGTCCGAGATTGAAGCCGTTAATATAGACGACGCCTTTCGTCCATCCGTCCAAACGGATAAAGGTATCCGCCTTGTCGTCGACCTCGAACGTTCCCTTGTAAAAGGCCGGCGCTCCGCCCTTAACGGAAGCTCCTTCTTCCTTCAGCGGCGCAAAAGACAACGCTGACAAGTCGCTAAGCGGCAGCGGACGGATCGTCCAGTCGTACAGGAACTGGTTGCCGAGGCGGATGCCTTCCGTGATGCCCTTCGGATCCCTCATCAGCGGGCCGTAGTTGACGCGGCCCATGTTTTCCACGAGCACGTCAAGCTGCAGTCCTTCGGCCGGGATTTCGAGCGGGATGCCTGCCGGATTCCAGCGTTCCACCGTGCCGACGTACTCGCCGTTCGCAAAAATGAGCGCCCGGTCGCGCACGTCCTGCAGCACCAGCTCAAAGCCGTGCCGCGGACCGCTGATCCGCGTGGAATAAAGGATAAAGCCGTAATTTTGGCCTACCTTCTCCATCGGCTCCGGACACGCCCTGCGGATCGGCTGCGACAACTGATCCAGCTGGCCGAACAGTCCGGCCTGTTCCGTCATCTGCACGGTGCCGTACGCCTTTTTGCGGATCGGCTCAGGCAATTCCAGCTCCGGCAGGTCCGTGTAACGGGAAAGCACCTCGCGTACGGCATAAAACTTCGGCGTCGGATCCCCCCACTCGCTCAGCAGCGTATCGTAATCGTAGCTCGTGACCGTCGGCTCGAACTGCTGTCCGTGGTTGGCCCCGTTGTAAAACCCGAAATTGGTGCCGCCATGGAACATGTAAAAGTTCACCGATGCGCCTTCCTCCAGCATCTCTTCGAGCGCTTTCGCCACGTCTTCGGCCGGGCGGGTGTGATGCTCCTCCGTCCAATGGTCGAACCAGCCGTTCCAAAACTCCATGCACATCAGCGGGCCTTCCGGCTGGTATTCGCGCAGCTTCGCGAACGCCTCCTTTGCTCTGGAACCGAAGTTGACCGTCTCCAGCACGCCTTCCACCATGCCGCCTTGAAGCATATGGTTTTCCGGGCCGTCGGAGGTGAACAGCAGCACGTCGATGCCGCGGCTGATCATGCCTTCTTTCAAGTAATTCAAATATTGCTTGTCATTGCCGTAGCTGCCGTATTCGTTTTCGATCTGCATGGCGATGATCGGGCCGCCGTTCGTGCATTGAAGCGGTTTCAATCTTGGCAGCAGCTCGTCGAAATAACGGTCGACCTTGTCCAGGAACGCACGGTCGAAGCAGCGAAGCCGCATCGAGGAATCGGCCAGCAGCCAGGCAGGAAGTCCGCCGAATTCCCATTCGGCGCATATGTACGGGCTTGGACGCACGATGACATGAAGCCCCAATTCGCCGGCTAACCGGACGAACGCTTCGATGTCCGCCAATCCGTCAAACACGAACTTTCCTTCTTCCGGTTCGTGGATGTTCCACGCCACGTACGTTTCGACCGTGTTAAAACCGCAGGCTTTCAGCTTCAGCAGCCGGTCGCGCCAATATTCAGGTACCACGCGGAAATAATGGATGGAACCGGAAAAAATGCGAAGGGGTTCCCCTTCATAAACAAAATCGTTTCCTTGAACCTTGAATTCTGCCATTACGTTCGATCTCTCCCTCTCGGTGCCTTTTTTTGGCCTTTCCTGCCAATAGCCCTATCCGGCTTATTATAAGCCAGAATGAGGGCAATTGGGAGAACTATTTTGACAATTTTTCCGCAAAAATCAGCCCTTGACCCCGCCGAGCATCAGGCCTTCGGTCAGCTTCTTCTGCAGCAGCGTATAAATGACGACCGTGGGAACCAGAACGATGACGAGTCCCGCGAACAAGGAGCCCCAATCCGTGGCAAACTGCTGGATTTGCATCAGATTGCTGAGGCCGATCGGAATGGTTTTTTTGGCGTCGCTCGTCACGAGCGTCATGGCAAGCACGTATTCGTTCCAAAAGTCGAAAAAGCTGAATACGACCATCGTAATGATGCCGGGACGCACCATGGGCATAATGATCCGGAACAACGTGGAAAAATATCCGCAGCCGTCGATCATCGCGGCCTCTTCAAAATCGGACGGGATCGATTTCATGAAGCCGGTAAGCAAATAAATCGAAAAGGAAAGGGTGCCCGTCGCATACACGGCGCTGAGCCAAAACCGGTTGTCGAGCATATGCAGGTCGTTCATTAGGATGAACAGCGGCACGATGATATACACTCCTCCGATGAACAACCCCGCCATATACAGGTTCGAAATGAGTTTTTGCCCGCGGAAACGCATCCGCCCGAGCACGTAAGCGGTCGGCACCGCCATCAGGATCAGCATGATCATGGACAAGACGACAACCAGCACCGAATTCAGCATGTAATCGCCGATTTTGGCGGTCGTGAAAGCCCGGACGTAGTTGTCCCACTGCAGCGATTTCGGCAAAGTCCACGGGCTTTCCATCACTTCTTCGTTTGTTTTGAAGGAAGCCATCACGTTCCACAGCAGCGGATACGCGACCGCCAGCGCCTGAAGGATGAGCAAGATCCGGAGGAGCCCGTTGCGGACGATGACAGCCGCTTTCGCCGGCCGACGTTCCCTTGGGGAAGGAAACGCCGCGCTTGTCTGAATTTGTGCCATATCAGTAGGAACCCCTTTCCGTAAGTTTGTTGCTGATCAGCGACAGGAGCACGGAAAATGCGAAAACGAAAACGCCGATGGCCATCGCGTAACCGAAATTGGAGTTCGTAAACGCCTGCTGGTACAAGTAAGTCATGACCACTTCCGAATGCCGGTCCGGCCCGCCCGCCGTCATGATCGTCACGATGACGAAGCTGATCGACAAAACGCCGTTGATGCTGAAAATGATGGTGATCCGGATGATTTCCCACAGCATCGGAATCGTGATATGAATGAATTGCTTCATGGGCGTTGCGCCGTCGATGCTCGCCGCCTCGTACAAATCGGGCGATATGCCGTCGATGCCCGCCATGTAAATGACCATGTAATATCCGGCGGCCTGCCAGATCATCGTTACGGCCAGCGCCCACAATACGGTGCGGGAATCGCCGAGCCACGGCATCGCGTATTGCCCGAGTCCTGTCAGTTCCAGTCCCGAATTCAAAAAGCCGAGCGTCGGATGGTAAATGAAAGACCAGAGAATCGCGATGACGACAAAAGACAAAATGCTCGGGAAAAAGAACAGCGTACGGTAAAGCCCGCGCTCCTTCAGCTTTGTCCGCGTCAAGATCGAGGCGTTGACCAGGGCAATCAGCAGGGTGAATACGGGAACGATGACCATCAGAAACCCGGTGTTGCGGAGAGACAGCAGAAACGCATCGTCGCGGAACATGTCCACGAAGTTTTTGAAGCCGATGAATTTGGGCTTATCCCCGATTCCCGTCCATAGGTAAAAAGATTTGTAAAACACTTGGATCGTCGGGTACAGTTTGAACAGCATAAACATGGCCAACCCCGGAACAAGGCATACGGCCATAAACAGAAGCCGCCTCGTTTTCAGCGTCATTCCCTCACGTCCTTCCACTTGGGTTCTTTAAGCCGGCCGCAACCCGAATCGGCATTTGCGTCCTAACGGGTCGCGACGGCCTGTTTTTGTCTGCTTTCACGTTAGCTTCCCATGGGGGCGCGGGAACTACTGGGCTTGTTTTAATTCCTTGCTGACCTCCGTATACATGTCGTACATCTTCTGTCCATATTCCTCGAGCGTCATCTGTTTGTTGACCAGGGAAGAAATCGCTTTGTATACGTCGTCCTTCGGATTGTACTTGCTGCCTTTCGCTACCGTTTGAAACGTTCCGTTGACCAGTTCCATGCCGTTGTCCACGGCTTTGTAAACATTGTACGTCGATTCCGAAATATACGGCTTCGCCAAATCGGCCGCATCTTTGACCGCCATGACCGCCTTGGATTTTTCGGCATTCAGCTTAATGCTCTCGTCTGAGTAGATGTATTTCAGGAATTCGGAGGCAAGCTCCGGATTTTTGGCTTTCGCCGGAATGACGATTTGTTCGATATTGCTTTGCGCTTTAACGCTGCCGCCGCTAAAGGACGGGATGCCGAGGAAGCCGAACTGGAAGCCGCTTTCGCGCGGCGCATCCTTCATTTCATCCTCGAACCACGTTCCGTTCGGGATAAACATCGCTTTGCCCTGCATAAACGCCGTTTGCGCCTGCGTATGGTTCAGCGCGACCGTGCCTTTCATCAAGCCGTTATCTTCGTTTGCGAACTTGAGGATGTTGCCCCATACCTGCTTGAACACGTCGCTTTTCCAAAACTCGGGGTCGTAATTGAAAAATTGGTCGAGCGCCTTCTGCCCGCCAAGGTCGTAAATGGCCGGAACGATGACTTCTTCCAGATAACCCGGATAGATCCCTTGATACGTAAACAGCGCCCTGCCGTTCTCCTTGGCCGCCGCATTCATGGCAAACAGCTCATCCCAGGTTTTCGGCGGCTGGAATCCCTTTTCGTCAAACAGCGTCTTGTTGTACCATAGGCCCAGCACGCCGAAGTTGAACGGCGCCAGATAGATTTTTCCGTCGCCGTACGGGGACATCGCGCGCGACTCCAACACGCCCGGAAGAATTTTATCCTTCAGCGGACCGCTGCCGTCGTTTTCATTAAAAATATCCATCAAATCCAGCAGCGCCTTGTCCTTGATCAGTCCGTCAAGCAGCGGGATGTTGTCTCCCCCCGCGATGTACAGCAGATCCGGCGGATTACCCGCTACGATTTTCGGACGCACGAGCTCGGCGATTTTCGGACTGGCCGTCAGATTGATTTTCGTGCCGGGATGATCTTTCATGAACGCTTCGATGACCTGATCCCAATATTCGCGGCCGTAGCCGCCTTGGAAAACAGCGACGTTCAGCTCGCCGTTGGCGACTTGCTTGGAACCGTCGCCGCCCGATCCCGCCGCGTCCTTGCCGCCTTCATTCGCTCCGGAAGCACCGCTGCTGCCGCCGTTACCGCAGCCTGCAATGAGGGATACGGACAATGCGCAAGCGCTTACAACGGTGAGAAACTTATTCCATTTCATTCCATGACCTCCTTTTTCCTTGTTGTCATTATACCTCTGCCTCAAACGGCGCCAAATGGAGCACGGAATGAATGACATGGACGATTTTATGCTCATGTTGAAACCGCTCGCGCCGTACCTGTACGATTTTAGGATGGCAACGTAAAATGGTGCATTTTGGCATAACTTTTATCTTAAAGCTGGATTTTCTTTCGGTTTGACGTGTTTTGGCGCGATGCCGAAATGCTTTTTGAACAAACGGTTGAAATAAAACGGATCATGAATGCCGACCTCGGCCGCAGCCTACTTGACCAGCAGCTGGCCCGAGGACAGCAGCTCATACGCTTTGGCCATGCGCAGCTCATTCAGGTAAGTCATGATGCTTTTTCCGGTTTCCGTTTTGAAAATCTGGAATAAATACGTTTCCGACAAATTGACATGGGACGCCACGTCCCGGATCGAAACCGCTTGGGCGTAATGCTCTTCCAAGTAGCCGAGCGCCTTTCGGATCTCCGGCCGAATCGCCCGAAGCTTCGCGTCGCTCCCTGCAAGGGCAAGCACGTCCTGCGCCAGCTCCGAGACGAGCATAAGCAGCTCCGTGTCGCTACCCGCTCCGGTAATCCGTTCCAGCCAAAGCGAATGGTCGAACTCCCGCCGCTGCTCAAGCCCTAACTTGCGGCTTAAGGTCCACATTCCCTCGCATACCGTCCGTTTGACGACCCGCGGCAGCAGCCTGCGCGCGGCGCCTTCCCTGATGAGCCGCAGCGCCCGATGCTCCCATTCGGCGGCAAACTCCGGCCGGCCCGTGCGGATGTCCTCCGTCCACTCCGATTCCATCCGTTCGTACGCAGGATCATATTCGGCGGCTTCGGTATCGCTGGGCAAGCACACCCGCCCGGCTTCTTGGTAAAACAACAACGTCCTGGCTTTGCGGCAGCGCCTCATTTCATCGATCAGCTCTTCCAGGCCGAATGCCGGTTTCCCGTAAACGATATCGACGTTCAGGCTGTAGTACATGGCGGCCAGGCTGGCGATCCTTCCTGCCATCTCGGCCGGCTCTACCGTTTGTGTATCCGCAGGATAAGCCGCGGCGAGCAGGAACCTGCGTTCCTCCTCCGCCACGGTACATTGCCAGCTGCTCCCCGGGTAGACGTCGCTCCACAGCTGGCTGAGAGCACGCGTCAGCGAGGTTTCGTCCCTTTTTTCCCCTGCCGTATCCACTTGAATGGCGAACAGGGTCACGCCGTGACCCGGCGGCAGCAGTTCCGATGCGACTTCCGGGCTCAGGCCGGGAAGCTGGGCCGCGTCGACGGAATCGCGCAGGGCGAGAAGCAGATCGTGAATCCGGTTTGTTTGGTCCTTCCGCTCCACCGTAAGAGCAACGCCCGGCTGGCGTTTTTTTTCGTCCAGCTTGCTGGCGATTTCGTTTAAGGTTTGCATGAAATTTTCGCTTTTGAGCGTCAGCTTCAACATATAGTCATGGGCGCCGCATTTCAGCGCTTCGCGCACCAGCTCGAAATCGTTGAAGTTGCTCAGCACCAGGATCTCTCCGTCAAAGCCGGAGGCCACAAGGTGTTTAATCAGCTCGATCCCGTCCATCTCGGGCATTTTAATGTCGGTGATGACGATATCCGGATGCTGCTCGCGCACCATCTTCAGCGCGGACGCCCCGCTGGACGCCGACCCCGAATACGCAAAACGGCTGCCTTCCCAGCGGATCAGCGTTTTCACCGCATGACGGACGATCATTTCGTCATCGACGATAAGCACTTTATACATGATGCTCCCCTTCCCCCTCGCTTCGATAGATTGGAATCGTAATGACCGTCTCGGTCCCTTCCCCGACCGTGCTGGTCGTTGCAAGCCCAAAATTCGCGCCGAAATGCAGCCTGATCCGCTCATGAACGTTCGCGATCCCGAGGCCCGACAGCTTCGAGCGCGAAGCCTGTTTCGGCTTCACCGCGCTCATGTCGAACCCTTTGCCGTCATCGGTAATCCGAATGGCCAGCACATGATTGCGGCAGGTGGCTTTGACCGTGATGCCCACCCGCTTTTCATCGTCTCCCACGCCGTGCAGAATGGAGTTTTCCACGATCGGCTGCAAAATGAATTTGGGCACCAGCGTCTCGGAAAGCTCCTCGTCCACGTCGGTATGCAGCACGAAAGAATCTCCGTAACGTATGCGCTGGATGTTGGCGTAATGGCGCAGATTTTCGATTTCGGTCCGCAGCGGAATGAATTCGTCCTTGACCATGATCGTGCTGCGGAGCAGTTCCGAAAGCGACTCGATGCCGCTCGTGACCGATTCGTTTCCCCCAAGCATCGCGGACCATTTCAGGGAGTTTAACGTATTGAACAAAAAATGCGGATTGATTTGCGCCTGCAGCATTTTCAGTTCCGCGTCGCGTTTGGCCTGCTGCTCGGTCTGCACCTGGGCGATCAGCCGCTTCAGCTGCTCCACCATCCCGTCGATCGTTTCGGTCAACATATCCATCTCGTCCGGGTACTTGGAACGCGCCTCGGCTTTGGCTACAAGCCTCCCCATCCGGATTTGCTTGGCGTACATGAGCAGCGAGCGCATCGGACTATGGATCGTAAAATAAATCCACATCGAAATCATGCCGGACAACAGCACGATCAAAAGACAAATAAAGACCAGGTTCCGCTGCATTTCCGACAGCTCCGACACGATGAATTTTTGCGGGATCATGCCCACGAAAAACCAGTTGGCCGAGCGGATATAGGCGCTGCCGACGAGATACTCGTGTTTATCGACGTTGGCATGAAACGTCGCCAGCCTCCCCTCCCGGTGAAACTGCCGGTCGATGACCGCATGGATTTCATCGGGCGCAAAGCGGCTTCCTTTGGGGATGTCTTCCGATAGCGACGAAATCACCATGCCGCTGGCGTCCGTAATATAAATGCTGCTGCCCGTCCCCAAATTGACGAATTTATAAATGTTGCGCGAAAACACTTTTTCGTCGATAAAAATGATGACGTATCCGAGCTGCTTGTTCAGCGCGTCCTCCGAATAAATGATCCGGCTAAGCGCGATGGTATTGGTCCCCCGGCTGGAACGAAGATACGTCCAGTAAGCGTTTCCAATGGAGTGGCTTGTTTGCTCCAGCATGGCTTGAATGGAAGCCGACGGATACAGCTCGAAGCCGAGATCGAAAAACGTCTCGCTGCTGCTGTTCAAAATCATGACGTTGCTGATGTTGCCGAGCTGGAAAATTTGCTGCCCCATCTCGTTTCCGATCCGGACTTTCAGCTGGTTTTTTTCGTAGTCGGTCATCGTATCGAAACGCCGCAGGCCGTCCTGGATGGAAGGGTTGATGATGATGTTTTCGCTTAACGTTTCATATTGCTCGAGCTCGCGCGTGGCGTTTTGGGAAAGCTCGTCCAGGATCTGCATGGAGTATGCGCTGATTTTGTTCGTTACCGAAGCCTGGTATTTCATGTTGGAATAAACGCTGACGATAACGACCGGCAAAAGCGAGGTAATGACAAAGGCGGCCAGCAGCCGGTTTTTGATCGACAAGCGCCGCAAAACGAAGGACTTGCTTTTGATTCGGGAACCTAAAGTACGGATCAACATCGAATTCCCCCCGCGTAAGATCTCCTCGGCCCGGGGCTGTTCCCCAAGTCATAACCTATACTAACCGCCACCGTCGAAAACCGTCAACGGAAACTGTCCCGCGTCCGGGTTCCCGATAAACGGGAGAAATCGGGCACCTCAGCAACCGTTTCCGCCTTGGCAGCCTGGACTCCGCAAGCCGGATGCGCCTCCCCGAACCGAAACAAAAAACCGCCGCAGAAGACGCGGGGCGTCCCTGCAGCGGCTGCAAGCATTTATGTCTTGGGCCGAAGCAAAACCGTTTTGATTTCCGCGGGCCCTGCCGCGATCTCCGCGAGATCCACCCGTTCCAGCGGCTCCTCCATAATGTTGCTTTCCCTTGCCTCTTGAACGGCAAAAGAAGGTTCGATGCGCAGAAGCCGCGGGTCTTTTTCGGTATTGAACCACCGAGCCACAACGGCATCCTCCGGGGACATTTTCAGCGCCGAGAACAGAAGCCCCTTCCCTTCCCAGGACAGATAAGAATGAACGGCCGGAAGGCGGCCCCCATGCATCCCCGTTTGCTGCGCCAGCCACGGCACCTGGAATTGATGCGCCAGAACCATGGCGCCCTCCTCGTCCAAACCTCCTTTTCCCTGACCTAATTCATCCGGCGAAAAAGGGACGATCATCAGGCGCGCCGTATGTTTTCCTTTGCACTGCGCCCCCGGCGTCGGAAAATGGCCCCAGTCTCCCATTTCCCCCACCGCCCGCAGCAGCGTGACGGCAATTCCCGCCGTCGATTCCTCCTGCATGATTTCGTATTCCGGCAGCCCCTGGTTGGCGATCAGGAGGCCCTGCCGTTCGTCCCGGATCGATACGAAGGCCTGTTGATGATGACAGTTGCTCGGTTTTTTCCATTCCGCGGCCGGGACGTTGCTTCTTTCCGCCGCTTCGAAGATCGAATCCGCCTTGTGCGTCTGGGCGACGATGCCCGGTTTGAACAGCATCCGAAGCCGATGGTCTTCCGCTTGATTGTCGAACGCGGACTCGACAAGGATGCCTTGGCCTTCGCGTTCGAGCGTGATCCGGGTGTAGATGCGCAAATCCGTCATGACGGAAGAACGGCCTGCCCTTCGTCCCGTGAACCAAACCAGCTCCCGCTGCTCCTCCCCGAGCGTGTCGTCCGCGGAAACGGGAATGCGAAGCGTATGCGCAATATCGAAGGAAGCCCGGTACGGATCGTCTTCGGCCAACGTGACGTCGGCGGCCAGGCCCTTCGTCGTGATCGGCAGATCGCCGTCAGGCTGCTTGTACATATATTCGTTGCCGATATCGCCGGTGTCCTCATAGATGCACAGGTCCCGCAGCATCCGGCCGGTTGCCTTGTCCATGACGGTCAGTGAACCGTCGTGTTCGATCGTCACCGCCAAATATTCGTTTTCCATGCGGTTAGGTCCGGTCACCAGCGATGGACGGGGCGCATCGTTTCCCGCCGGAGCATTGGCAGGTGCGAGACCGGCGGCGGTTCGGCCTGCGATGCCCGCGCCTCCTTGCTTTCCGCGGACGACGGCAAACGTTTTATGCCCGATCCCCGGCACGCGCCCCGCTTCGAAGCGTACCCGGATTTTCCTTGCGAAATAAGGCTGGCGGAAGCGGTCATCGGGCAGGTCGTAGCCGAACGCGATGCCGAGGTCCTCATAGGAAAACGGCACCTCTTCCCCGTCCGGATCGATCATGCGCAACCGGCCGATCGGCAGCGTCTTCAGCGTTTTTTTCATTTCGGCAAAACCGATGCCGCTCCGGAAATAGATCCGCTCGATCTCAAGCTCCGCCGTCGCCACGCCGGAACGTTTCCAGCCGGTCGTATTCCATACCGCCAGCGGATGTGCGGTTTCCCCTTCCCGAAGGAACCGGCCGAACCGGCTCGTATCGATCTCATCCGCAAGCGCGTCCAGGCTGTCGCTGACGATCGCTTCGGCCACGTGCCTGCTTTTGGCGAACCGGGCCACCATCTCGTCATGCACCTCGTCCACGCTGCAGCCGCAAATGCTGTCATGGGGATGGTTTTGCATCAGCGTTTTCCAGGCATATTCGAACAGATGATGCGGATACGGCGCTTTCCCCGTCAAATGGGCGAAAACGGCGAGCGGTTCGGCCGTTTTTTCCAGCAGCGTTTGTCCCTGGTTGTTCATTTGCTTCAGGTATATTCTCGACGACGCGGTGTTGACCAAGGTGGACCAGCCGTCCGTATGCTGGCTGCGAAGTTCGCCGCGGACGACCGACAGATGCTCCGGCACGTTTTCGGATACGGCCTTGGCGTAATCCGCCAAGTTGGAATGGACGAAACGTTGTTCCGGAAACAGGGCTTGCGCCGTTTGGATCGCCGCGGCGGCCGTCTGCTGCACCGGCTGGTGGTCGCATCCGTTCATCATCAGCAGATGCGGCGTTGAAGCGTACTTTTCCGCATCCTGCAGCTTTTGTTCCCAATAGGCCACCGCTTCCCCGGGTTCCACGGGCATTTCGTTCCCGTTGCTGTACCAATTGGCGAACAAAATGCCAAGGACGCGCGAACCGTCGGGAGCTTCCCAGATCATTTCCGAATACGGCGATTCGTACGCCGCCGCCTCGCTGACTTCGTTGTTGAACCCCGTCGGCTTGACCCCCCGTCCGAAAAAGGCGTTCCCGATGCCGGCCTGGCGCAGCAGTTGCGGCGCCTGCCCCATATTGCCGAAGGAGTCGGGGAAATACCCGGTTTTGCTTATCGCGCCGTAACGGGCCGCATCCCGGTGACCGTATAGCAGATTACGCACGTTGGCTTCGCTGCTGGTCAGAAACTCGTCCTGCAAAACATACCACGGGCCGATATGGATGCGGCCTTCGCGTACGTATTTCTCGAGAAGCTCCCGCTTTTCCGGGCGGATCTGCACATAATCGTCCAGCATGATCGTTTGCCCGTCGAGATGAAAGCTTTTGAAATCCGGATCCTTTTCCAGGATAGCCAGCAGCTCGTCCATCAGCTTGACCAGGCGCACATGATGTTTTTCATAAGGCAGATACCATTCCCTGTCCCAATGCGTGTGCGAAACGATATGTACCGTCTTTGATTGTGCCAATATTCCGCTCTCCATTCTAAGATTTTTTCTTATGACGCATGACGGGTCCGCCAACGCTCCTCGATCAAACGATGCGCAGGCCGCATGCATGAAACAGGCGATCGTATGTGCCGGTTTAACCGACGATGCCCGTCCGTTCCACGCTTTCCACGAAATACCGCTGCACGAACAGGTATAAAATGATCAGCGGCGCGGTCAGGAGCAGCACGCCCGTGTTCAGGAGCATCGACTGGTAGACCAGATCCGGCTCCTTGCCAAGCGCCGACCCCATGTCCATCAGCTGCGTGGAAAGCACTTTGACCTTGCTCAGGAAAAGCGACACGTAATAGCTGTCATTCCACTGCCAGACGAACGAAAACAAAACGACGGTAATGATGGCCGGCACGGCGTTCGGCAGCATGATCCGGTAAAAGGTTCTCAGCACGCCCGCGCCGTCGACGAAGGCCGACTCCTCGATTTCTTTCGGAATCCCGCGGAAAAACTGGCGGAAAATGTAAATGTACAAGCCGTTTTTCAGCCCCATCGCGGTTGCGGAGGAAATCAGGAACGGCCAGAAGGTATCGATCAGGTTCAGGCTGGATTTGCCCGTAAACAGCTTGATCAAACCGAACAAATCGAAATAGCGGTACGTCAGGTACAGCGGAATCATGATGGTTTGCGGCGGCACCACGATCGTGAAAATGACGAGGCCGAACAGCAGGCCGCTGCCCCGGAACTTCAGCCTTGCAAAGGCATACGCCGCAAGCGCGCACGAAGCCAGCTGGACGATCGTCGTTCCGGCCGATATGAGGAACGTGTTCAGGAGGGCCGGGAAATATTGGGTCGCCTCCATCGCGATTTTGATGTTGTCGAGCGTAAAATGCCGCGGAATCCAAAGCACGGTCGGATCGTAAATGTCGGCTTTGCTGCGAAAGGCTACCGAGAGCCGCAAAAACAGCGGAAACAAAATAATGAAGCAAAAGCCGACGATCATGACGGTGCGCACGGCTTTCCACAGCCAAAGCTTGGATTTTTCCAGGGGATTGAATCGGTACTGGATGATATCCGCGTATGCGGCGGGCGATTTCATGGCCTTCTCCTCCTATCAGTCATAGTAGAATACCTTTCGGGAAATGATGGCCGTCGAAATGCCCAGGATCGCCGTCACGACCGCGAAATACACCCAGGACATCGCCGCGCTTTGGCCAAATTCGAACGATTTGAACGCCGTTTCGGAAATGAGGGAATTGATCGAATTCCGGCTGAAAGAATCGATGATCGAATACACCGTGTTCGTCAGGATGAGCGGCGTCATCATCGGAAACGTCACCTTCCAGAAAATTTCGTAGCCCGTCGCCCCTTCGATCCGCGACGCCTCGTACAAGGCCGGCGAAATCGACTGCAGCCCGGCAAGAAAAATCAGGATTTGCACCCCGGACGAGCTGATGATTTCGTATATGCGGTCCACCGCGCCCGTAATGTAATCGACGAACACCGGCGCAAGCCCGGATTCGGTCAGCATTTTTTTGAGCTCGAAGCTTTGCAGCATCCCGCCTCCGCTTTCGCCGCTGCTTCCGGACAGGGTCGAACCCCCGACAAAGCTGCTGATATCCAGGTTGGCGATCGCCGCGGACGCCAAAATGACCGGCAGGAAAAATATCGCGCGCGCAAGCGCCCTCCCCCGGAACTTCTGGTTGAGCAGCACCGCGGCGAACAGGCTGAAAATGATGATGATCGGCACGTTGACGACCATGTTGACGACCGATTCGGTCAGTTTGCGCGGATAATCCGGGTTGGTCGTAAACAGGCTGCCGTAGTTGGACCATCCTTTGTAATCGACGGCAAAGCCGCCTTCAACGAGCCGAATGGTGCTGAGGCTGAACCGGAAGGACTGGATCAGCGGCAGCAGGAACAGGATGACGAGCCCCAAAATAAGCGGCGTGACGAACAGCAGGCCGTACAGCTGCTTTTTCTGGGACAAGGTTAACGATTTTCTGAACATGTTATTCACCGCCTACGTGATAGCTCTGCGGCTGAAGCTGCAGGCCGTCCACGGCCACCGCCGCCCGATTGTAATTGATGGTTACGGTTAGGCCGTTTGCGTACGTCGTTCTGACGACGCCCGGAGCCAGGCGGACGTGGGCCGTAATGACCTGATTCCGCACTTTCGCAAGCACCCGGTTCGACTCCTTGTACAATTCCGCCGCCTCGCCGATCCAATCCTTGTAGTTCAGCGCGTACAAGTGGTTATAGTCCGTATCCTTTACCTTGGACGCGTCGCTTGCGAACCATTGGTAATAGACGGCCGAGCCGGTTTCCAGCGACTTCAGCATGGACAGGCGCGGATTTTGCAGCCCGCCCATGTTGTATGGGGCTCCGGCAATATCGAAATAGCCGTGGAGCGCGATCTGGAAAAAAGGAATCTCTTCGTCGGTAATGTTAAGCCTGCTGCTGCGCTCCGGCGCATCGACGATCACGTCGGCATACGGCAGGCTGTAGGCGTTGCCGCCTTCAACCATCAGCGAGCCCGTCTTATTTTTGAGAAGCTCCATGGCTTGCACCGATGCTTTGAGCGAATCCTGCCTGCTCACGGGATGCGCAGGGTCGAAATCGGAATGGACCTCGCGGCCCAAATCCCGCAGCGACAGCCCGGGAACGCCCAGCTTGGCATAATCGGCCAAAAATCCGTCCGCCTGCTTGGGCAGCCGATGCGGCGACAGAAGATAGTGCGAAAATTTGCTCGTATCCTTCGCATGCGTCACCGGATTATAAGCGAATACCTCCGCTTTGCTGCGGTCGAGGAGCGTAGCCGCGCCTTTACCGCCTTTGTATTTTTCCACGAACGCGGCGTCCGGGTAAAACCGGAATCCGTTTTGCTTCATATAGTCCGAGAGCTTCAGCAATCCCTTTTTGCCGCCCAAAGCCCCGGTCACCTCAACGTCGTCCGGCGAACCATGGCGAATGCCGCCGTTGAACCAGCCCACGAACCGCAGGTCGATGTTCTGGACCCCGGCAGCCTTCAGCTCGCCGACGATCGTTTGCGCTTCCTCAAAGGTCGTTAACGTTTCGGTCGACCGGTAAGGAATGCCGAGCATCGATTTCTGTTTGCGGAACGCGCCTTCAAGCTCGAGCACGAACGGGCTGCCGGACGAAGCCTGCAGCGGCTTCAAGCCGTATTTGCCTTCCAAGTATGTGCGGTAAGCCGCGGCCATCCCTGTATAATCGGCGTCATCGCCGGACAAAAACGCATACCGGACTTGCAGGTTCCCCTCATATTTGCCCGTTTGGAACATCGGCACCGCGCTCGTTTTCGTGCCGGACGACAGCGTGTAATAGTCCATCGCCGTGACCTGGAATTTGGCGCCGACCGTATTGTAGGAATCGTTGCGCCCGCTGATGTCGGCCGCAACGCTGGCTCCCGCTTCCCCGTCCTCGATGATGCCGACGAGCGCATGGTCGTTTTGCTTTAATCCGAACACCGGCAGGCGGGACGCCTCGTTCGTCTGAATTTTCTCCTTCACGTCGAATGCCCCGTCATTCCCGTAGATCGGCAGGTCATACCCTTCGGCATGAAGCTTTTGATTGTTAAGATGGATGAGTGCGCCGGAGCCGTCGGGCACAAAAATATATCCTTGTTTTCCGGTATCCGCCGCGCCGAAAAATTTCAACAGCTGAAGCGAGGCGATCGGAAACGACTTGTTGGCCTTCAGCTCCTTTGCCGGAACCGATACGACCAGGCTGTCCCCGTCAAGCGCATAAACGACCGGGACGGCAAATTCCGGCTCTTCGGATGCCGCCTCGCCGCCCGCTCCGTTGGCCTGGTTGTCGGCAGCGGCATCCTCCGCCGTATAGCCTGCCGCCTCCAATACGGCGGACACTTCCTCGGCTACGTAATCCTGCAGCTTCCGCACTTCGTATACCTGCTTTTTTTCGTCGAAGCGGAATTTGTATTTGATGTCGTCCCGCTGGTCCGGATCCTGGATGTTGGCGAGGATGTCCTGCTCGAAACGCTCTTTGCCGATCACCTTCGGAATGTTCGGGAAGGACTGCTTCACGTTCCCGATCCGGTAGTCCACCCGGATTCCGTTTTCGACCTGCGTCAGCTTGAACTGCTGTTTGGCCACGCTGTCGTCAAAGCTGTTGAAGGCATTGACCTGGCCTTTGTCGTTGTAATACGTAAGCAGCACCTGTGCGGACAGCTCGGATTTGTACAGCGGAGACGCTTTCGGGTCTTCGTTTCGCCCGGGCGGATTGGAAAACCATACGTATCCGTTGTCCTTCTCCTGCACGGCGATTTCCGCCGTCTCCCGGTTGACGAACAGCTTCAGCCGCTCATTTTCCGCCGCAACCTCCATCGTTTCCAGCGCTGCAAGCTCTTGCGGCGTGTTTGGAGCGGCCTGCGCATGGCGCGCGAGCGCCGGCATGGCGCTGTGACCGGCCGGATCCGTTTGCGGCGCTGCGGATTTCGCAGCCGCCGTTTCGGAGGTCGGAGCTCCGGAAGCTTCCGCCTCTTTGCGCGGCGGCACGCTGTCCGCGGCGCCCCAAACCGCCGCCGTCAGGAGCAAAACGCACAGGAAGCCTGCCGCTTGTTTTTTGCGAATGCCCACGTTTCATCCCTCCTACAGCCTGAATGTAATTTCCCTATAGATGGAGCTTGCGAAATTGATCATTTGCTGAAGCATGCTGAAGAAAAGCACGCCGAGGAAAATGATGATCCCCATCATGACCAGGGTCAGCAGCATCGTGACGACCGTTTTCCCTGCCGAATATTGGTGCACGGTCATCGTTCCCGTAAACAGCAGCCAAATGAACCAGATCATCGCGATCGTATCCAGCAAATAATAAAACGAGCTCTCATCCGCCGTAATGACGTTGCTGTACAGCACCTGAGGAAAATAGATGAGCACCAGCGGCAGCAGGGAATACGCCGTCGCGGTCATGATTTCGGTAAATTTTCCTTCCCCGTCCATCAGCGTCGTCAGCGACCAGTTGGCGATGCACCAAAGGAGGAACGGAAGCAGGATGAATTTGAGTTCGTTCAGCGTGCTCAATTGATCCGGATCGTTAAAGTTAATGACAAAGCCGCCGAGCTGGCGTTTGACGATCATCGCCACGACAAGCAGCGCCACGATGGCGAACGCCACGCTGAGCCTTCCCTTCCGTTCGTATTTCATTTCCCAGAACCCGTTAAACGGATGAAGCAGCGTGTAGAAGGGGTTCCGGATAATGCCGAATTCCCGATAGAACTGCCCCTTGGCCTTGCGCCCGGCCAGCTTGACGGCCGCGGCTACGACGGCGATCGCCGCTGCGATGACCAGCACGATCGTGCCGAAATGCTCGAACACGACCTCCTTGCGGTAACGCTTGAAAGCTTCGGAATAATACTCGCGGCTGTTGCCGAGCTTGAAGTAGCTCATGGCTTCGCGGTTGTCGCCCTGCTTCAGCAGCGATTTGCCGATGCCGATATAAGCGACGTCGAAATTCGCGTTGAGCTGGAGCACCCGTCTCCAGGCCGCGGTGGACGCATCCGTCCGCCCTTCGCTCAAGGCCACGACCGCGCTGCGGATCAGGCTGCCGTAGGTGGTCGGAGCAAATACCGACAACCGGTTGTTGTCCTTATCGAGCACGGCCATCCGGTCGCCGAGCAGATCGATCGCCACCGGCGTCCGGAAATTGCTTTGCTGGCTGCCGAGGCCGCCGAATTCATACAGCAGGTTGCCGTCCTTGTCGTAGGTGAACACTCGGCCCCGCTTCGCATCCAGCGCGCTGTACATCCCGGCCCGGTCCGGCGTCACGTCGACGAAAATCGAACTGCCGGTGACGCTTCCCCCTTCGAGGTTGCCGACGTCCCCTTTCGGCGGAAAATATCCTTTGCTGCGCAAAATGTCCGTGCCGGAGGGATTCAGCCGCTTGAGCGGCTGGTCGGAATTTTCCTCGGAGGTCGAGGTATAGATGAATCCGTTCTCGTCCACGTCCAAGTTGTTGAATTCGATCGGGATAAACTGCTGCATCTGCTCGCGCTGCGCTTTCGTGGATATCCGTTTCCAGAACAAATCCACCGGGCTGAATTTGACGCGATTGGTGCCGATAAAGCCGCTAAACGTGCCGTCCGACTCGAATTCCATGATGCCTTCGTAGCTGCCTTGGCTGATCACGTACAGCCGCCCGGCCTGATCCACGGCAAGCTTGGTCGGCGTATACTGGAACCCCTGCCGGAGAAGCGTCGACTTCGGTTCCCCTATGATTCTTTTCGCTTTACCGCTTGCGTCAAACTCGACGATGCGGCGGTTATCCGTATCGGCAACGTAAACGTTCCCGTCCGGGTCGACAAAAACGCCTTGCGGCTGGTTCAAGCCGTCTTTTTTGCCCTCATGCGCGAATTCGCCAATGACTCCCGCAAGCTGCAAATCCCGATCCAAAATGACGATCCGATTGTTGCCGGTATCGGCGATGTACAGCTTGCCTCCGGGACCGGCGTACAGATCCTGGGGCGCGGACAACGGGCCCGCGCTCCATTCGTTTCCGTATATCACCCGCTCCAAGGCGTAAGGATCGGGGGCCGGGACCGGCGTTCCCCAATACGAGTAGTTGTAAGCATCGTTGGCCGACGCCGGGGCCGCCTCGGTGCCGGAGGCCAAGAGCAGCGCGATCATGAATGCAGCGAACCATCTCTTCATCTGTTAGCCCCCTCCGTTATTCCTTCAAGCCCGACGTGGACATCGTTTGAATGATGCTGCTCTGGGTGACGATAAACACCGTAATCGGCACGAGCATCATCAGCAGCGTCACGGCCGCGACCGGTCCCGTCCGGACCAGGCCGCCGCTTGCGATTTGCCCGAACACGTAATCCACCGTCTTCAGCTGCTCGCTGTAAATAAATTTGTGGCTCGTGACGGAGCCGTTGGTCCACAGGCTTTGCAGCGAAAAAATGATGAGCGTCAGCCATGCGGGCCGCACGATCGGCATGACGATTTGCCAGTAAATCCGGTATTCGCTCGCTCCGTCGATCTTCCCCGCTTCAAGCAGCGCGTCCGGAATCTGCTCCATGAATTGCCTCATTAAATACAGCCCGAGCGTCATCCCGAAAGCCGGAAGCAATATCGCCCAATACGTATTGATCATGCCGAGGTACGAAATGATCATGTAGTTCGGCACCTGGGTGACGTAGGCGGTAAACATCAACGACAGCACCACGATGCTGAAAAGCAGCTTTCTGCCCGGGAAACGGATTTTCGCCAGCGGATACGCCGCCGCCGAAGCCAAAATGACATGGCCGACCGTACCCGCGATCGCGATAAAAAACGTGTTGAATACGTACCTGGAAAACGGCACCCAGGAGTCGCTGAAGATCCCTACCAGGTCCGTAAAGTTTTTGAAGGTCGGATTGCGCACGAACAGCTTGGGCGGAAACGTAAAAATTTCGTCGATCGGCTTAAACGCGTTGCTGATCGTAAAGACGAGCGGAAGCGCCATAAAACACGCCACGCCTCCCAGCAGCAAAAACAGCAAAATGTCGACGCCCCAGGACCTGTTCAATCGTTTCGGCATTTTCAAAACCAATTTCACGCTTTACTCACCCACTTTTCCTAGAAGCTTCTGGGTTACGAGATTCACGGTCAGCATGATCGTGAACAACACGGTCGCGATGGCCGAAGCGTACCCCATTTCGAACCGGATCGTGCCGTAGTCGACCAAATGGGTGACGATCGTATGCGCGGCATAGTCCACGCTCGGAAAGCCGAGCAGATAGATCGATATTTCCGCGACCGAAAACGCCGAAGCGATCTGAATGACCGCGCCGAACATCAGCTGCGGGCGCATCGCCGGAAGGGTGATGAACCACAGCTCCTGCCAGCGGTTGCGGATCCCGTCGATGCTGCCTGCTTCGTACATCGTCCGGTCGACGTTTTGCAGTCCGGCGATAAACGCCAGGAAGGACGTCCCCAAACTGAGCCAGAGCTGAACCAGAATGAGGATCGTCAGCACGTACCGCGTATCCTGCAGCCACTGGATCGGCTCCATGATGAAACCCCATTTCATCAAAAACGAGTTGGCATACCCGTAGGAATCGCCCGCAAACAGCAGCGTCCAGATCAAATAGGTATTGCCCGAGATGGAAGGAGCGTACAACACCAGCGTAAGCACCGCCCGCAGCTTTGGCGGCAGCTCGTTGATGAGCCAGGCGAAAATGAAGCAGGCCATGTAGCTGATCGGTCCGGTAATCGCCGCGAACAGCAGCGTGTTTTTCAAGGCGATCAGGAAGATGTCGTCCTGGACGAACAATCTCGCGTAATTTTGCCAGCCGATCCACCGGGGCTGCTCCAGCAAATTAAAGTTCGTGAAGCTTAAAGCGAAGGACAGCAGCACCGGAATGACGGTGAACGTGCAAAAAATAAGGAAATAAGGCGCCATCAGCACATAAGCGTGCTTGTTTTTTTTCATTTCCGTCCATACCCGGACGGCCTTGCTCCGGAGCATGCGCCCCGGCTTGCCGCGTCCCGGCGCGTTCGCTCCCGCCATGACGGGACGTTTGGCGATTTGCTGTTTCATGGAAGGTCCCTCGTTTCTTGGGTAGGGAGATTAAATTCCTTGCGTTTGAGCGTAATTTCCTCGTTCATCGCCCTGACGTAGTTATCCATCGTCTCGCGCGGATCCTCGCCCTGCACGACGACGCGGCGGAACGCATTGTCGATGTTGCGGCCGGTCAAATAACCGCCGGGCACTTCCGGAATGCCTTTGACCCACTGCATCTGATCCTGCAGCTTGCGCAAATCCTGCGTCGGCCACGGGAGCTGGGCCAGGGCTTCCTTGTTCGCCGTCGGATAACGGGCCGAAGCCCCCATGCGGATTTCCATTTGGCGTCCGTAGGCGATCTGCGTTTCTTTGCTGGTCCACCATTTCATGAATTGCCAGGCGGCGTCCTTATTGCGGGCCCCTTTGAACATGACCGTCGCCGACCCGCTGCTGCCGACCTCGCGGTGGAGCTTGCCGTCCGTCCCGGGCGTTCCCGGCACCGGCGCGAAGGACCACAGCCCTTTGATTTCCGGCGCAAACACGCTCAGCTTGTTGTACATCGTGTAGTCCACGATCCCGATCGGCATTTCCCCGGTGCGGAACCGGTTAGCGAAATCGACCGAAATCGGAAGTTTATAATTGACGTAAAAATCCGTCCATTGCTTGAACTCCTGGATTCCCGTCTCGGAATCGAGGTCGACGGCCATGCCGCCGTCCTTGTAAAACCGCCCCTGGTTCTGGAACAGGAACATCGCAAAAGCGGGGTTCGGCGCCATCGTGGCGATATTGGCGTTCGACACCTCGTTGCCGAAGGAATCGAGCGGCTTCTGCGGCAGTCCGAACTGCAGGTTATGCTTTTGCAGCACGGGCAGCATTTCGTATACGTCGTCCCACGTCTGCGGCACCTTCAAATGCAGCTCGTCCTCGATAATGTCCTTGCGGTAAAAAAGCATCGGGAACGTTTGCTGCTCCGGCAGCGCGTAATAGGAACCGTTATATTCGTACGGAACGAGAGCGCTCGCATGAAATCTGTCCTTGATTTCGCCGAAGTCCGGAAAAGCCGACAAATCCTGCAGCGCGCTGCGGCTGGCATAGTTGACGGGAAGATCGTTCCCGATCTGCAGGGCGATGTCCGGCCCTTTGCCCGCGACGGTCGAAGGAAGGATCACGTCCGACGCCACCAGCTTCAGGTTCACCTGAATCCCCGTCTGCGGCGTGAATTGATCCTCGACGAGGCGTTTGATGACCTGTGCCTGGTCCCGGGCCGAGGTCACCCATACGGAAACGCTGTTTTTGCCGTCGGCATCGCTTGAAATGTCGTCATAATCTTCGTAAAACGAAGCAAAAAAAGCGTCGACTCCCGTGACAAGCTTCTTCCAGGCCCCGGCCTGGGCCTCCGGCAGCTTGCTTCCCGGCGAGCTTACGATCAGGTAATCGAGCGCGAGCGGCTGCTCGTTGACCGTCAGCATCCAGGAGCTGAGCGCCCCGACGTTCGTTTTGAACGTTTCGACGCGGGACGGCACGGTTTCCGGTTTATCGGCCATGTCTTTCAGCTGGTAAGCGACCGTGTGGATGATCGAGGTCCGCTCGTCGCTTTGCCCGGACGGCCCTTCGATGGCTTTGGCGATTGCCTCGAGCTGCTCGCTGGATTCGCGGAATACTTTCGTCATCTCCGGAATGCGCTGCTCCAGGTTGTAATCGCGGAACGTATCGGGAACGGTGCCGGTGTAGCTGATGATTTTCCGGTACATCGCGTTGAGTCCCAAAATGTTCGATTCCACGGAACGCAGGATCGGAGCGATGTCCCCGAGGGTCACCTCCATCCGGATCCGGTGTTTTCCTTGCGTCAGATGGAACAGATAGGGTTCGCCCCCGCCGGGGCCGACCACTTTCGTTTGCCAGGCGCTGCCGTACGGGAAAGCGACGTTTTGCATCTCCTTGAACGGCAGCCGGCTGTCTATGTAAATCGAACGAAGCACGGAAAGGCCCCGCAGATAGTTTTGCCGATGTTTAATCGCGATCTGGTACAATCCGTCCTGCGGCACGTCGATTTCCCATTCCATCCATTGCCCCGGCAGCCGCCAGCCGTAACCTCCCATGGCGTTGTTGCGCAGCTTCGAAACATGGAACGGCTCCACGGCCGGATTGGACCTGTCGTTGTACGGAAGCAGGCTCGGCGAAGATTTGTACGCCGCCTTTTCCGCCTGCACTTTCATGAAAACGCCCGATGCCGGCTGAATCCCTTGCCGCTCGTATTCGGACGCGACCTCATCGTACGTCTTCGCGCCGGCAGGCGCCAAAAGCGTCATTTGACGGATCACCATCGGTTCTTTGATCGAAGTCAGCGACAAGCTGTGCTTGCCTGCGGAAAAATAAAACATAAACGGTTCTTCATAAGAGCCGGCGCTATCCTTTAAAGTGATTTCCTGCCATACATGCTCTTCGACTTGCCCCGGCGTCAGGTCGTTGCCGGATGCATCCCGGTCGAATTCCTGTTTTTCGTTTTTCCAAACCCGGTTGAACACCAGGCTTTTGGCTTCCGAAAACGGCACGGCTCCGTCGATGGCCAGCTCCCGCTCGATATCGGAGTCTTTGCCCGGCTCCGTGAACATTTTCAGGCGTATGTTGTAGAGCCCCGCCTGCTTCACATCGAACTGCCAAGTTACGGTGCCGGCATCCGCCGTACGGATGGACTTGCCCGGTTCGCCTTCATAGTCCTGCAGGACGGACACCTGCATGCCTTCGGCCTTGCTGAATGCATCTGCTTCAATGACGACGTCTTCGGCGGAAGGCTCCTCATGTTGATGCTTGGACAAATATGCTTCGTATCCGCCCGCTTTCACGGATGGCTTGATGCCGCTCAAGTCCAGCCTTTCCGGCGTTTGCGCGGCCGAAGCCGAAACATCGCGGGAAAGCGGCCCTTGCGCGGCGGCGATCATGCTTGCGGAGATCGCTGCGGCAAGCAGGACGGATGCTGCCTTCATTATCGGTCTGTGCATGGGCTCCCCCTTTCTCTTGAGCAATGCCCCCATTTTCTTCATCCAAAGGAAACAGAGGCATGCGTTATAGAGCTGTTATCTGCCGCGCGGTTATTTGCTGTCCTGAAGCAGCTTGTTGATGTTGGCTTCGAACTGCGGTTTCACCTTGTCGACGGCGGTAGAAGGAGAGATTTTGCCTGCGGTGATATCTTTGACGACGCTTTCGAACAGCGTTCCGCCGTCCGGAATGGCGTAGTAGGAAATGTAATCGATGCTGTCCGCCATTTGTTTGCGCGTATCCAGCGATTCCTTGTTCGGGTAGGAGCTTTCCCAAGATTGCTGCGCAAGCTTTCTGCCCGCATCGTGCAGGCTGATTTCATCCATGATTTTTGCGGCCACGTCGGCATGCTTGGAATACTTCGCGACCATGAACATGTTGCCGAACGGCGTATAAGAAACGTATTTATCCGATTTTGGCCCTTTCGGGAAAAAGACGTATCCAAGCTCCTGGTTTTTCATGTTGTCGAGAAGCCCGCCAAGCTCCCAGCTGAAGCCGCCGTACATGACGCCTTTGCCGGCGACGAATTCCTTGCTTGCGTCTTCCGGAACGGGTTGCATG
The DNA here is from genome assembly GCF_018333375.1 of Paenibacillus cookii. Taxonomy (GTDB): domain Bacteria; phylum Bacillota; class Bacilli; order Paenibacillales; family Paenibacillaceae; genus Paenibacillus_AQ; species Paenibacillus_AQ cookii. The sequence goes on along the minus strand of NZ_BORW01000017.1, from coordinate 16,507 downwards.
ATGGATTTGTCCTTGTTGTACAGGTCGGCGACGAATTGAAGCGCTTCGATCGCGTTTTCGCTGTTCAGGGAGAATTTGATGTTGCCTTCGGCATCCTTATCGACGGAGCCTTTGTTGGAGTACACCATTTGCTCCGTGAAATAATTCGTTTTGCCGTAAGCGCCGGCGATGCCGAAAATATCCGTTTTGCCGTCGCCGTTTGTGTCTTTCGTCGCTTTCTTGGCGAAGTCGCGGAACTTTTCCCATGTCCATTCGCCTTTTTGCTGGAGTTCGTACGGATCTTCGAGACCGAGTTTTTTCACGAGCGTTTTGTTGTAAAACAGGCCGTACGGCGAAGGAGAGGAATCGGTCATGCCGTACTGCTTGCCTTTATAGCTGCCGCCTTTTTTCATCCAGTCGATGTACTTCGGATCGTTCAAATCCAGCTTGTCGTCGATCGGTTGGATGAAATCCTTGTTGGCGAGCGTCGGGAAAGCCCAGAACAGCTCCAGCAGCACGATGTCGGCAAAAGGCTCGCCCGAAAGGGAGGTCGTGGTGAAGTTTTCGACGTATTTGTTGTAGTCGCCGAATTTGACGAATTCGATTTTGGTGTTGTATTTCTTTTCCACTTCTTCGATGAGCTTGATTTGCTCTTCATCCGCAGGGCTTTTTTCCTTCAGCAATCTTGGATCGGCATCGTCGTACCATACGCCGATTTTGATCGTGTCCCCGCCAAGATCGATTTTTTGCTCTTCCGCCGCGGCCGGCTGGTCTTTGTCGGGCTCTTTGGCCGTCTCCTGCGCAGGCTCCTGCTGCGCGGCTTTATTGCTCTCGTTGGAACCGCTTGCACTGTTGCCGCCGCCCGAGCATCCTGCAATCACGAATACGAACAGCAGCACTGCAAGCAGCATGGAAAGTCCTTTCATCTTCTTCACGCGTTCATCCCCCATTTTTTCCGTTTCGGATTAGAATTGTTGAATCGCCAATACAGAAAAGACCGATGAAACTTCAAAGCAATAAAACCGGATCACCCCTTTGCACGCTTGCGGAACCCGCAAAAAGAATGCGCTTACATGAATTGCACAAAAAAATAAGCGATATGCAAAGCGATTCTGAAGCCTTGGAAGTCAGAACGAACTGCGTCATATATCATATTAGATATATCTTTTATACCGCTTACACGAGTTATTATAATCGGGTACCTAGATTTTGTAAATAGTGAATATATCTTATATTCTATTTTTATAATATTAATTATACTCAAAGCCGAATAGGCCAATAAAAACTAGGATCGGAGAATGACAAACGGGAACGTCATGAACCCGATATCGCCCCCAAAAAAACGGACCCCGGAAATCGTTCCGGGGCCCGCTGGTTAAGACGGTATTGGCAAAAATTCCGCCGCGAAGTTCAGGTTTGTTGCTGTTCGGAAACACGGGTTGCGATCGCGGAGGTGGACGCCCTTTCGATCAGCCGCACCGGCACGAGCGCCCGCTCGCCGGGCCTGCCCCGGTCTTCGATCCGCGAGGCGATCAGCTCGGCCGCTTTGCGGCCGATTTCGCTGTAGTCCTGGGCGACGGTGGTCAGCGGCACTTCGACCAGGCTCGAAATCATATGGTTATCGAATCCGGCGATGGACAGCTGCCCCGGCACGTCAATGCCTAGCCCGATGGCGCTGCGCAGCAGCTCGACCGCCAAATGGTCATGTTCGGCCTGAATCGCCGTCACCCCGAGCTCCATCGCCTTGGCGACGAGTTTCGGGTAGAAGGCATTCGCGTCCTTGTCGGCTTCGCGGTAAAAGTCGGTGATCACAAGTTCGGGATCGATCGGCAGCCCGTGATCCCGCAGCGCTTTGCAGTAGCCTTGGTACCGGTCGCGGACCGTGCTGCGGAAATCGATGCTGATGCTGGATATGAACGCGATTCGTTCATGCCCCAGCTCTAGCAGATGTTTTGCGGTCATGTAGCCGCCTTTGACGTTGTCCGAGACGACGCTCGTCACCGGCAGGCTGTCGGCGTACTGATCGATCATCACGAGCGGATAGTCGTTCCAATACAGCATGTTCAGCAAATCGATGTTGCTGCTTGTGCTCATCGGATACAGGATGATGCCCGCCGAGCCGTTTTTCGGAATCCGGAGCAGAAATTCGCGCTCGCGTTCGCTGCTCCAGTTACTGTTGTGGATGCTCAAATAATAACCTTTCGAATCCAGGTAATCCGTTGCGCCTTTAATGAAATCAAGCTCGCTTGTCGCCATGTAGGGCAAAACCATGGAAATGATCGGAGCGGCCGTGGACGCAGCGCCGCCTTCGAACGCGTGTTTCGGCTCCTGCTTCTTGACGTAGCTCCCGCTGCCGCGCTTGCGGTAGATCAGGCCTTCGCGTTCCAGCTCGATCAGGGCTCGTTTGGACGTGATCCGGCTGACGCCGGACTGCTCGGCCAGCTCCACTTCGGTCGGAAGCTGCTCTTCTTCTTTGTAATGACCGGTGAGGATCTTTTCCTTCAAGTCTTCCATGATGATCATGTATAGCGGTTTTTGGCTTGACTGCATCCCACTCACTTCCAGTCTGTCCTTTTATTCACATACTAATGCCTCGATTGATTATATCAAATTAAGGTTTGTATATGCAAACTATATACCTAATATGATACATCCAGTATGTAAGCCAAAGCATAAGCGTTCATCTTCCTATGTTCTTTCTCCGGTTTATATAAGGGCGGCCCCAGCCCAACTTGCCGGCTGCAGCCGCTCCCCGCCTCTGATCGATGGAATCTGCGTTACGTAGGAACTTTAAAACGGGAGACTCCCGTTTACGGCTTAAGAACGGCCGCTTGGCAGCGGTCCAAAAACTCGACCATCCGCGCATAAGCGACTTTTTCGTTCGCCTTTTTCGTTATGCCATGGCCTTCATCCTCAAAGACGATATATTCGACGTCGCGCCCTTTCGCCCGCAGCGCCTCCACGATTTGGTCCGATTCGGCCTTGACCACGCGCGGATCGTTTGCGCCTTGGATGATGAGCATCGGGTTGACCATTTGGTCGAGATACGTAATCGGCGAATCCTTGACGAAACGTTCGCGGTCGCGCTCCGGATCGCCAAGCCACTGCTCCATGACCGGTTTCCAATGGTCCGGCACCGAACCGTAAAACGAAAACAGGTTGCTGACGCCGAAAATGTCGATGGCCGCCTTGAAATATTCCGGATTCCGCCCGGCCAGCAGCAGCGTCATGTAGCCGCCGTAGCTGCCCCCGACCACGAACAGGCGATCCGGGCTCGAAATGCCCTGCTCGAACAGCCAATCCATTCCGGCCAGGCAATCCTTCCGCGGCCCTTCGCCCCAATCCTGCTCCACCAGCTTCGTAAACGAGCTCCCGTAACCGGTGCTGCCGCGGAAATTCGGGCAAAAAATGTTGTATCCCCCGGCCAGGATATATTGGAACATCGCGCGGAATTGCTTGCGTTCCGCCGCCTGCGGCCCGCCGTGCGGCCAAAAGACGGTGCAGCCGTTGGCGGCTTCCGCTTTGGCCCGGAACAGGAGCGCTTCGATCTCCATGCCGTCAAAGGATGCATAGGTCACCACTTCCGGCGCGACAAGATCTTCCTCCGTCAGCCCGGTCAGCACGTTTTTGGTGAGCATCGTCCACCCGCTTCCGTCGTAGCGGTAAATGTTCAACGGCTTCACCGCGCCTCGTCCCAGGATATACAGGTTGCCCGAAGCCGCGACAAACATCTGCTCGAGAATATCGACCGGAAGCGGGATCGGCGTCAGTTTCCCGCTGTCCAAGGCGTATGCGTAGAGGCGGTCTTCGACGCCTTTTTCCGTCACGATATAGACGGTTTGCGTTTCCTTATGCAAGCGAAGGGCGCCGATCGATTCCCGGTCGATCCCGCACAGCCGTTTGAAAGCCCCCTCCTTGATGCTGAAATGCGCCATGTATGTAAAATCCGAATCGTAATCCGTCGCGAACACGACGTTGTCGTTATCCAGAAACTGCACGTTGCCCGACATATGGGGCCGCTCCGGAGACGGAGTAAGGCAGACCTCTTGGCCGTTTTCGAGCAAAAGATAACTTACGTAGTGGGTATTGGCGTACATTTTGGTGTAGGCAAAGGTCTTTTCGTCCGGACTGACGGCGCTGATCATGGTCACCGTGTCTTTGCCTTCCAGCAGCAGCCTGTCCTGCTTCGATTCCAGATCGTAAACACGGGAGTTAAGGAAATTCGGATTGTCTTTGGAGGTCGTGTAATAAACGCGGTTGCCGTCTTCGGACAGATGCACGAATTCATGTTTTTCGTCCGGCGATGCGTTTTCGAACAGCGGGAGCGGCTCGCCGCCGTTCCAGCGAAGGGCGTGCAGCTGGTAGTTTTCGTTCCCGTCCCGGTCGAAGGCCGTAAGCAGATGTCTGCCCTGCGGGTCCGGCTTCACGAAATTGCACATCTGATCGTTGTACGTGAGCGGATACGGGTACTGCGTATCCCCGTTTAAATCCATCGCCCACAAATTGAATTTGCCGTTCAGCGTGCTGCTGAAAACCAGCCGCTTTTCATCTTTGCTTATGCCGAAGGAACGAATGAGATAGGTTTGAAAAAACTGCTCTACGTCAGGCCTCGGAAATTGGATCATGATTATGCAACTCCTTCTCCCTGAAAATGGACCTCCGGTCAAACCGGGGCTTGCTTCATATTATAGTCGATCCATGGACCGGATGACCACTTCGGGCATGCCTCGCGAATTCCGCTTTTGCCCGCAAAAAAAACGGCTGCCTGCGTTTGCCCCCGATCGGGCAAGGCAGGCAGCTCGCTTCAGCTGCTGAAGGTTAAAATATTCAGGCGTTCCGGGCCATCCGCTCTTTGGAGCCGAGCTGGCTCAGCATATCCGTCGTCATCGCATCCAGGTCGTATCGCGCCTTGAAGCCCCATTCTTCCGCGGCGGCGGAAGCATCGATGCAGTCCGGCCAGCTCTCGGCGATGGCCTGTCTTTTCGGATCGACGTCGTATTCCAGCACGAAGGAAGGCAGCACCTTGCGGATCGAAGCGGCGATCGCTTCCGGGTCGACGCTCATCGCCGTCACGTTAAAGGCGTTGCGGTGCTTGAGCTTCGAACCGTCCGCTTCCATCAGCTGCACGATCGCATCAAGCGCGTCCGGCATGTACATCATGTCCATGAAGGTGCCTTTGTCGATAAACGATGCATAACGCCCTTTGCTCACGGCAGCGTAATAAATCTCGACCGCGTAATCGGTCGTGCCTCCGCCGGGAGGGGTCACGTAAGAGATGAGCCCGGGAAACCGCAGCCCCCTCGTGTCGAGTCCGTATTTATGAAAATAGTAGTCGCAGAGCAGCTCCCCCGATACCTTGTTCACGCCGTACATCGTCGTCGGGCGCTGGATCGTGTCCTGCGGCGTATGGCTTTTCGGCGTCGACGGGCCGAAGGCCCCGATGGAGCTTGGCGTGAAAAACTGGCAGCCGAGCTCCCTTGCCGTTTCCAGCGCGTTGACCAGCCCGCCCATGTTCAGGTTCCAGGCGAGCAGCGGTTTTTCCTCCGCCGTTGCGGAGAGGAGCGCCGCCAAATGAATGACCGTGTCCACCCGATGGCGCTTGGCGAGCTCGAACATCGCTTTTCCGTCGGTTACGTCCAGCGTTTCGAAAGGGCCGGATCGCGTCACCTCATGTCCGGACATTCGGATATCGGTCGCAACGACCTGATCGGCGCCGTACAGTTGTCTCAGTTTCGCGACCAGTTCGGACCCGATCTGGCCGAGCGCTCCCGTCACCAATATTTTTTTCATCGTTATTCCTCCCCTGTTGGCTTCCCGGCAACCGGACTTGCAGCATCCCGCAATCGATCCCGCTTAAATAATCCCCAGCTCTTTGCCTACGCGCTCGTAGACGGCAAGAACCTGATCCAGCATTTCCTTGCTGTGGGCAGCCGTCGGCATGTTGCGGATCCGTCCGGTTCCTTTCGGCACCGTCGGGAACACGATCGCTTTGGCGTATACGCCTTCCTCATACAAACGTTTGCTGAATGCCTGGGTTTTGACTTCGTCCCCGATAATGCACGGCGTAATGGGCGTCTCGCTGTTTCCGATGTCGAAGCCGATTCTTTTCAGCCCGTCTTTCAAGTAATTCCCGTTGTCCCACAGCTTCTCGATCAGCGTCTTGTCGTTCATCAAAATGTCGACCGAAGCGATGCAGGCGGCCACGGGCGCTGGCGGCAAAGCTGTCGAAAACAGGAACGGGCGGCTTCTCAGCTTCAGCCATTCGATCAGCTTTTTCGAGCCGGCCACGTAACCGCCGACGACGCCGATCGCTTTGGAAAGGGTGCCGATTTGGAAATCGATCCGGTCCGACAAGCCGAAATGCTTCACCGTCCCGGCTCCCCCGCCCAGCACGCCGGATCCGTGGGCATCGTCCACGTACGTGATCAGATCGAACTCTTCGGCGATTTGCACGATTTCGGGCAGCTTCGCGATGTCGCCGTCCATGGAAAACACGCCGTCGGTGATCACCATGATTTTGTTGTACAAACCGGATTCCTTGGCGGCTTTCGCCTGCGCTCTCAGGTCTTCCATGTCCGAGTGCTTGAACCGGATGATTTTCGCCTTCGACAAACGGCAGCCGTCGATGATGGAGGCATGGTTCAGCTCATCCGAGAGGATCGCGTCGTTTTTGTCCATGACCGCGGATATGGCCGCCATGTTGCAATTGAAGCCGGACTGGTAGGCGATGACCGCTTCCGTATGTTTGAATTCGGCCAGCTTGCGTTCCAGCTCCAGATGAAGATCCAACGTGCCGTTGATCGTCCGGACCGCCCCCGCGCCTGCGCCGTAGGTTTTTGCGGCTTCTATGGAAGCGTTTACCAATCGTTCGTCCGTAGCGAGCCCCAAATAGTTGTTGGAGGACAGGTTGATCAGCGTTTTCCCTCCGATCAGGATGGTCGGTCCGTTGGGTCCTTGAAGCGGGTCAATGACGTTGTACAAGCCTTTGCTTTTTAAATCCTCGATGTTTTCCGTTAAAAACCGGTCCAGCGAATGACTCGGCATGCGAATCCCTCCTAAATATACATGTGTCCGCAATCAGAGGACATTAATATTGTTAAAAACCCTTTATATACAAGTGATTATGTATATTCAATGTAGCACCTTTTTTAAGTTTTGTACATCCACCAAGGACATTATTTGCAAAATATTTTTTGCATGCCGCATGTTTGCCTTCGAAAGTTCCTGCCTGGTCCGGCGGCAAAAAGTGGTTGCCAAGAACGGCAAAAAGAGCTAAAGTGAACGTATGTGAACGATATGAACATAAATGAACGAAAAGGGAGTGTTTCTTTTGGAAAGAAGATATGCATCGCATCCGCGGGAAGTAAAACAGTTCGATACGGCGCGTTTGCGCGAAGAATTCCACATTCCGGTGCTGTTCACCCCGGACCGTCTGGAGCTTGTCCTCACGCATGAAGACCGCATGATCATCGGCGGCGCGTTTCCGGTGAACGAATCGGTGCGTCTGGACGTGGATTTGAAAGAGCTCGGCGTAGGTTACTTCCTGGAGCGCCGCGAAATCGGCATCATCAACGTCGGCGGCAAAGGCACGGTCATCGTCGAAGGCGAGTCTTACGAGCTGGACCACAAGGAATGCCTGTTCGTCGGCATGGGCAACAAGGAAGTCGTTTTCAAAAGCGAAAGCGCTGCCGCTCCGGCCAAGTTTTACCTGAATTCGGCGCCTGCCCATCAAGCGTACCCGACCCAAAAGGCAACGCTCGCCGATGCCGAATCGGCCGATCTCGGCTCGATCGAAAATTCCAACGAACGCACCATCTACCGCTTTATCCATCAGAACGGCATCCAAAGTTCGCAGCTCGTCATGGGCATGACGCTGCTCAAAACGGGCAACATGTGGAATACGATGCCTGCGCACGTGCATCCGCGCCGGATGGAAGCATACATGTATTTCGACCTGCCGGACGATGCCGTCGTGTTCCATTTGATGGGCGAGCCGAGCGAAACGCGCCACATCGTCATGCGGAACGAGCAAGCCGTCATTTCTCCGAGCTGGTCGATCCACAGCGGCGTGGGCACAAGCAATTATACGTTTATTTGGGGCATGGCCGGCGACAACAAAATTTATACCGATATGGACCCGGTGGACATGAAGGAATTACAATAGTACGTAAATGCATTCAAGTTTAACCCTGATTCGAAATGAGGCTTGTACATGAACCCGATCCTGCGGCACGAGAAGATTATGGAAGCGCTGCTGACAAATCAAGAAGTTACGGTGGCGGAGCTTAGCGACATATTGAAGGTCACGGGCAAAACCATCCGCGAAGACCTGACCAAGCTGGAGGAGCAGGGGCTCATTCGCCGCGTTCACGGCGGCGCCGTTTTGGCCCAGGCGGACCAATTCGGCATATTGCCCTCCAAAGAGCCGATTTCCAAAAACCTGGAGATGAAAAAAAACATCGCCCAAGCGGCGCTGAACCGCATCGTGCCCGGCGACATCGTCGCCCTCGACGGCGGCAGCACCACGCTGGAAATCGCGCGCCTGCTGCCCAACCAGCCGTATACGGTCATTACGAACGACGTCTATATCATCAGCGAGCTTTCCAAAAAAGACAAAATCAATCTCGTGGTTCCGGGCGGTTACCGGGTGCGCAACATCTTGACCGGCCCCGAAGCCGTGGCGTACGTCAAAGAGCTTAACATCCAAAAAGCGTTTATTTCGGCGACCGGCATCCATCTGGAGCACGGGCTGTCGGTCTATACCGGAGAACTGCTCGCATTCAAACGGGCGCTCATCGACACCGCCCGCGAAAGGATCGCGGTGGCGGATCATCATAAATTCGGGCAGACGGCGCTCCGGACCTTTGCCCGGCTTGAGGAACTCCACGGTCTCATCACGGACGACGGTTTGCCGGAAGCGGTGCTTGCGGAGTACCGCAAAGCCGGCCTTCCGATCGAACTTGCGGGAGACCGGTGAAGGATAAAGTCACAGTCAAGGAGCGGATGAAAGCATGAATCTGTTTAGTTTGGAAGGCAAAACGGCGCTGGTCACCGGCACCTCCGGCGGCCTGGGTCAGGGCATCGCCATCGGGCTCGCCGAAGCCGGCGCGAACGTCGTGTGCGTGGCCCGCGGTTCATCCGAAGCGGCCGTCGAAAAGGCCGCGGCTTTGGGACGCAAAGCTTCTGCCGTCAAGGCCGACCTGAGCGATGCCTCGGGGCTGCAGGCCGTGTTCGACGAAGCTTTGCAGCTGACGGGCAGCATCGACATACTCGTCAACAACGCGGGGACCATCCGCCGGACCCCTGCCAAAGACCACAGCGAAAAAGACTGGTTCGACGTCATCGACCTGAACCTGAACTCCGTGTTCCTGCTGTCGCAAATAGCCGGCAGGCATATGATCGAACGCGGCAGCGGCAAAATCATCAACATTTGCTCGATGCTCTCCTATCAAGGCGGCATCAACGTGCCGGGATATACGGCAAGCAAACACGGCGTCGCAGGTTTGACCAAAGCGCTTGCCAACGAATGGGCCGCCAGCGGCGTACAGGTCAACGGCATCGCGCCGGGATACATGATCACGGATAATACGGCGCAAATTTTGGCCGACGAACAACGCAAAAAATCCATCACCGAACGGATCCCCGCCGGACGTTGGGGAACGCCGGAGGATATCCAGGGCGCGGCGATTTTCCTCGCCTCTTCCGCATCCGATTACGTCAACGGCCATGTCCTCTGCGTGGACGGCGGCTGGATGGCAAGATAAAACGAAACAAGGCGTGCTGCCCGGGTTTTCCCGACAGGCACGCCTTTTGCATTGTCCGCCCCCCCCTCTTTTATGCTATCGTCATGATCAAATATGCAGTTCTGTATAAGGAGAATCGAACATGCAAGGATACAATGTCGTCATGATCTACAGCAAAGACATGGACCGGCTGCTGATGTGCAAACGCCTGAAAGATCCGTACAAAGGCTTAAGCAATCTGGTGGGCGGGAAAATCGAACCCGGCGAGCGCGGCATGGATGCCGCTTACCGGGAGCTTATGGAGGAAACCGGGATCTCCCCGGAAGACGTGACGCTTCATCACGTCATGGATTTTACGTATTATTTGAGCACTGTTACGTCGAGGTGTATGCCGGCAGGCTGAAACGCGACGTCGATGCCGTGGGCGACGAAAACGAGCTGTATTGGAGCGATCTTGGCCAAAACTTTTTCGACATGACCTTGTACGCAGGCGAAGGCAACATCGGGCATATGATCGAGCAGGTCAACATGAGCGGCATTTTGCAGCAGTCAAAGGAATAAGCCGGCTGCAAAAAGCTTGACCGTAACTGTTAAAAAACAAATCCGTTCAGAATTTGATCCAAGGTACTTGACTATGACGTTAGGTCATAGCGCATAATTCTCACTATTAAACGACTTGGAGTGAGAGTTATGAATATAAAAACACTGCGTTCAGATCGGATTTACCAAAAAGTTGCCCAGGCTTCGCCCGAAGAAAAACTTGAATTGTTCCGAAACGAAATGATGGCCCCCTTTATGAAGCAATGGCAAATTCAACAGATCCCTTTTAAAGCTGAAGAGCCGCATGGGTTTGATGTGATTGCGTTTAATAGCATGATGCATCGGTCCCCTGATCAGATTACCCCTCTGCTTTCGGAAGAGATCGGGCTGATTTCGTCCGAATCCTTTTGGCAAGAGTGTGAGGAGGCTGTGAAGAAAAGCTTGTCTCTATTTGTAGAGCATGGAATAAACCTCCCCGTAACCGATTATCTGTTTACCGTTCAACTCGGGAATCCTGAAAACCGTTCCTTAACTATAAACGAAGGATACAGCGGCTTCGGGGGCATTCCCGGGTTTATCTGGGGCACGCTCTTGCCGAATGGGTACACGATTCCCCGGATGAAGGTTGCGCTGGCGCATGAATGCAACCATAACGTGCGTTATCAATTTATTCGGTGGGATCATACCGTTCATTTGGGCGAACTCATTGTCAGCGAAGGATTGGCTGAAAACTATGCCACGCTCATGTTTGGCGAAGAATGGCTCGGCCCTTGGGTAACGAAAACAAACGCAGACACGCTGAACAGGCACATCAAGCCTGTGATTAGAGAGAAATTGAACGTAACCGGGTTTGATCAAATCGCTCCGTATCTTTACGGCGACGAGATCGCGAAACTTCAAAACTTTACACCGGTCCATATGCCTTATAGCGCCGGTTACGCTTGCGGATATTATTTGATCCAATATTATTTAAGAAAAACAGGAAAAACGATCTTTGAGGCCACCCTAACGCCTGCTGATCAAATACTTGACGAAGCAAAAGGATTTTGGGATGAAGAAACCATTATTAACGGTTAATGATATTGTCCAGATTACGGGCATTACCAGCCGGACCCTGCATTATTACGATAGAATTGATTTATTCAAACCGACGCATCTGACGGAAAAAGGGTATCGCCTATACGACCGAAGCAGTTTGGAAAAACTTCAAACCATTTTGTTTTTAAAGGAATTGGATTTTTCCCTGAAAGACATTGCGGACTTTTTAAAGTTGCCCAAGCAGGAACAGCAACAAACATTGAAAAAACAAAGACAAACCTTATTATCGAAAAAACAAAGACTGGAAACCATCATGGCAGCTCTCGAAGAATATGTATCGGGTAATGATATTAGTCATTTGCAGATCTTCAACACGACCTCCGCTTTGCCCTTGAAAGAACAATACGCGAATGAGGCAAGATGGGTTTACGGCGAAACCGAGGCGTACAAATCGTATAATGCAACGTTGGAACAAATATGTCCAGATGAAAGAGAAAAGCTTTTTTCCTCCATGGAGGAAATTTTCAGGCAAATTGCGTCTTGCATCCATCAGGATCCTTCCTCCGATGAAGTGCAGCGATGGATCGGGGAGTGGAAAAACATGTTAATGCAATTCATGCCGTGCGATGCAGAGTTGCTGGCTTGCATTGCCCATACCTACAAATTCGATGCCCGGTTCAAAAATTACTTTCATCAATACAGCAATGAGGATTTGGCAGATTTTCTTTACCGTGGAATTATGCATAATATCAAATAACCGCCCATCAAAACGACGAAAGCGGCGATGGACGTCAAAGATCGCAAAAAGAAACCCTGTTCCTCCGTAAGAAGGACAGGGTTTCTCTGATAGGTTGGCGGATAAGCCAAGCCTTTTCTTAGAGCAGCGATCGAAAGAACGCCCGTAACCGGAATCGTTCGCCTCGCATCATTTATAACCTTGCATGAATATCGGGCTATACCAGCACCGCAAACGCCTCGTATGGCCGCAGCCTCATCTTTTCCGTCAAAACGATTTCCGGATAAACGGTCACCCGCACTTTGCCCTCGACGAAATCGCGGCCGAGCGCAAAATCAAGCGGCTCCTTGCTCCAGTTCGATACGATCAGAAAACGCCTGCCCGAAAGGCTGCGCTCATAGGCGAACACATGGGCATCTTCCGGAGCGGCCAGCTTAAATTCCCCGTTGACCAAAAGTCCGTTGATCAGCGGATCGCTCCGCAGCAAGGCCAATTGATCGTAAAAATCCAGCAGCGATTGCCGGCTGATCTCCCCCCGGGCTTGATCCGCAGGCCAAACCGGAGTTTGGGCGCCCTTTTCTGCCGATGCCCCGGCGGCGGCCGTTTCGGCGCGCTGCTCGCACACCGCTGCCGGGCGATCCTGGCCCATGGCCGCACCGCCATCCATCCCGGGAGTTCCCTGCATCAGCTGCAGCGTCAAAGCCATGGATTTGGCCGATTCCAAAAGATAGGATCCGCTCATCATTCCGCCGCCCCGCCGAACTGCCGGGAACGGCATTCCCTCCCATCCATGGTTAGTGCAGCGTCCGTGCCGTCGCCGCCGCATCGGCGGCTGCCGTCCGGGCGGACTTCCACTTGATCGACGCCACGGCGCTTGCAAGCGCCAGGATGACGAAAATCACCCCGACCCAAGCATTGTAATAGACCGAGGAGCTTTCGATCACGATCCCGCCGACCGCGGAACCGACGGCGATCCCGACATGCGTCGCCGAGCTGTTCAAGCTTTGCTGAATGTTGGACGATTCCGGCGCCGACTTGATCAGGTAGCTTTGCATCGACGGAGAGATCGACCAGCTGAGCGCGCTCCACACCAGCATGACGATCAGGCATACATACATCGAAACGGTCGAAAGCGGCATCAGGAACATAATGACCGCAAATACGCTTACGATCGCCAAAATGCTTTTTTCCGCCCCGAACTTATCCGTCACCCAGCCTCCGAATCCGCCGCCGAGCACGGCCGCAATGCCGAACAGGAGATAAAACAAGCTGAGCACCGACGGGCTCAAATGCAGCGTCTCCTGCAAAAACGGCGTCAAATACGCGTAAAGCGTCAAATGTCCGGTCAGCATCAAGACCGAGATCAGCTGCCCGAAAATGATTTTTCCGTTCTTCAGGGAAGCCAGCTGACGGCGCAGCGGAATGGCCGGCTCCGGCTCCGTTTTCGGGATCAAAAGCTGAATCGCGACAAGCGAAACGACGGACAACACCGTGATCATCACGAAAGGCGCGCGCCAGCCGAACGCGTTTCCAAGCATCATGCCCAGCGGCACCCCCAGCACCAGCGAACCGCTCACGCCCATAAAAATGACGCCGATGGCTCTGGCCTTAAATTCCTCGCTGGCCATTCTTGAAGCCATCGTGATCGACAATACGGTAATCAGCGCGCTGCTGGCCGCCGACAAAATCCGCGCGACGACCATCGTCGCAAAATTAGGGCTGACCATCGACAGGACGTTCCCGGCAATAAAGACGAGGAGCGCGCATTGGTACAACCGCTTCCGCTCCATGCGTGCCGTTGCCGTCAGCAGCAGCGGGCCGGAAATCGCAAACACGATCGAATACAGCGTAATGAGCTGCCCGGCGGCGCTTAGGGAAATGTGAAGATCCCTGGAGATCAAATCCAAAATGCCGCCGACGATCAGCTCGACCATGCCGGTCACGAAACAGGCTATCGCCAAAATGTAAATTTTAAAATTCATATGCCGGTGTTGCTCCCTTCTCTCTGGTTGTCGCTCTTTGGTTACTACCGTAATAGTAACTTATATCAAATTCGTGAGCAAGCACATTTTTTTCCTTCCAGGCTCAGCTGCCCAAGAAGTCGCATCCGGCGATTCATGAGCCGTTTTTGACTCGTCTTCCGGCGGATCGCATAAAAAAGCGGGCAGAGCATAAGCTCCGCCCGCTTGAGGGGATCGTCTGTCAGCGTCCGACGCGGATCAGTACCGCAGCTGCAGGAGCTGGGCCATGATTTCCTTGTCGTTCATCAAAACATCATGATATTTGGTCGTAATTTGGGTCAGCAGCACGTCATGGTGGAAATAATCCGTAAAGACGCGCACAAACGGCTGCGATCTTGTTTTGATCGCCTGCCAGGAGCCGTCTTCCATGCCCGCAAAAATCGCTTCCGCGTCGTCCACGATCAGCAGCCTGAATCGTTCCAGCGTCACATGCTGCTCGTTCGGCTCCATCACGGCCAGTTTTTTCAGCCCGCTTTGGACTTCCCCGACCGATAGCGCCTCGACGGCAACGCCTTCGCGCTCTTTTTCCTCGAGGATCGGCAAAACCGTTTGGAAATCGTCCTTCCACGACGAATAGCGGATCGAACTTTTCGCTTCCAGCAGCATTTGCTTGATCTGGGCGTGGATCGAGGCGTCGGCCTTCAAACTCCAGACGCGGTCGTCCACGATCTCTTTTTTCGGCTTTTGCCGCTCAAGCTCCTGGATATCCGCCTGAAACTCGGCCGTCAGTTTTTCGACGACAAGCGGAATCGGCAGCGCCGTATACAGCTTTTTCTTTTCGGAAATCGACTCGAGCACCATCCCCTTCTCTACCATCCGGGAAATGACCTCGTAGATTTTTGCCTTGGGCACGCCCGAATATTTGACGATCATCGTCGCGTCCATCGGCTGCACCGACTGCGCCAACGTTTCATAAACTTTGCTTTCATACTGGGAAAAACCGAATTTATAGAGCAACTTGTCCAACTCCCGATCTTTCGAACTTGGTATTAATGTACCATAATTCAGGCATCCAATGTCAATTTTCATCATGCTGTGCCAATTGCTGTTTGAAACAAGCTGCGCAGCATCCATCCCCCGGTATTGAACTACATCTCGATGCTTTTACGAGAGAACTATCCGTTAGTCATTGGGCTGGGGACCGTCGGATTCCGTTCAGCTAACCTTTCTGATCTTTAGCCATCCGGACGAACCATATGAAAGCCAGCTGCCCAACAGGGCAACTGGCTTCTCACGGGAAAGTTACTCTCCGAACAATTCCGTCATTTCATTAACGGCTTGATCGCATATTGCGGTTTGACGGAACCGGGACGCCTTTGCCGTCAGCCGCCTTTGCGATTTTCGTGCCGCGAACCGATGCCGCACCATATACAACGAGCGCCGTCCAGATGAGCGCGAAGCCGATGAGCAGAACCGGCGAAACCGATTCCTTGAACACGAATACGCTCAGCAGCAACATGATCGTCGGCCCGATGTATTGTACGAAGCCGAGCGCGGACAGCGTCATCCGGGCGGCCGCCCGCGCAAAAAAGAGCAGCGGCAGCGCCGTTACCACGCCGGAAAGAAGCAGTTCGACGAACATGGACGCAGGCAGCGTCCATGCCGTCGCCTTTCCCGCGGCGGCCAAATAGATCCAGTAGCCGAGCGCGACGGGCAAAACGACAGCCGTCTCCGACAACAAGCCTACGGAAGCGTCTTGCACGATCTTTTTCTTCGCGAGGCCGTACAAGCCAAACGACGCGGCCAGCGAGATCGCGACCCACGGGAACCGCCCGTAGTCGATGGCGATGATGAGCACCGCGGCGCCTGCGATGGCAATCGCGAGCCATTGGCCGCGGTTTGGCTTCTCGCGAAGGAAGAAGACCGCTAGCAGGACGTTCAGCAGCGGGTTCAAATAATAGCCGAGACTAGTCTCGACGACATGGCCGTTGTTGACTGCCCAGATGAAGATGAGCCAATTAGCGGCGATCAACAGCCCGCTGGCGGTGAGCGCTAGCAGGAGCGAGCGGCTAGCCGCAATCCGCTTCATGTCGCCCCAGCGGCGCTGGACGGCGACGAGAATACCCATGAAGACGAACGACCAGACAACCCGGTGTGACAGAATTTCGCCTGCCGGCACATGGTCAAACAATTTCCAATAAAGAGGGAGAACCCCCCACATGATATACGCGATGATCGCGTTGATCAATCCGTTGTTCATCATTCATTCCCCCTGCTCTCTCTGATGTCTGAACGGATTATACGCCTCGATCGTCGCTTTAGTAAAGTAAATTATTGGTTGGCAGTCGACGCACTTAACTTAATAGATGCGCAATTTATTCGTAACTCAACTTTCGCAGCTTAATTTTCCGAACAAAGCCTTGATATAATTGGGCAAACTCGCAATCCATTGCTGGAGTTGACATACAACGGCAGACTGATCCCGTTTGGATTTTGCTTCCGTGAACGCC